>CAVYDF010000028.1:0-15444 GCA_963767205.1 uncultured Acidobacteriota bacterium | reverse complement strand
GGGAGGCTAACGCTTGGAATTGGATGAGGAAAGAGCGGTTTGGAATCTCTGCTGTTCTTTCAGCAGCGCGGGGTTGCCGGGATAAAACTTCAACATTTCGTTCACGAGAGCAAGTGCGGCTTGGTAGTTTCCTGAGTTGTAATATTGAGTGACGCGCGTTTTATAGACCGAGATGATTTGCTCTTCCAGGGCTTTGCCAGCCGGATTGCCGGCCTGTCGCGCGAGGATCGCCCAGTGAAGGGCCGAATCGTTGGTGGGTTCGAAGTAGTGCTGCTGGCTGAATGCGGCTTGCGCCTTTTGATACATCTGCTGGCCTTGATCCGGGGCGGGCTCGGTGGGCTTGGGATGTTGAGCGGGCTGGCGTGAGGCGCGTTCGGGCTTTGGTTTAGGAGCCGCTGCTGGAGGCGCGGTGGTAGTTGTGGGTGGAAGTTCGTCGATCGCGTGAGTGGCTTCGGAAGGTGTGCCGGCTTCGGGCGATACGGATTGCGCGGGGGGTGCGACGGGTGAAGAGCCGGAGCCGCTGTGCGGAGTTGGGTTTAAGACTTGATAGGCTGCAACGCCGACGACGAGAAGGAGCGCGACGGCAGCCAGCGCGATCATCAGCGGCTTTTTCGATTTTGGTGCCGCGATTGGTGCTTGCGTTGGCAGATGAGCCGACGTTGGCGCAGAGGATTGAAGAATGGTGGGCGCTGGAACGCGCGTGGCGCCGATCGCCGGGTTACTTGGAAAAGTGGGGACCGCGGTGGGGAGGGGAACTGGAGTGGCGAGAGAAGCCGCAGCACCAGAAGCCCCGGAAGACGGGGCGGGTGTGGCTGCAGCGGATGGGGCTACAGGCGGCACCGCGGACACTGACAAATGCGGATGCGAGAGTGTGCTGCCGCCTCCGAGTGACATGGTTGGCGCGTCGGCGGGCGCGACCGACGGAGTATAGGCCAGCGAATCGGGATGCTCGAGCGCCGCGCCGAATTGCTCGACGGTTTGGAACCGCGCGTCGGAATTCTTTTCGATGGATTTGAGGATGACGTTTTCGACGCCCTTGTTGATGTACGGATAATATTTGGAAGGCGGCGGGGGTGGCGTGTAAACGTGGTCCTGCATGATTTGAAATTCGCTATCGCTTTCGAAGGGCAAATGGCCGGTCAACATCTCATACAGCGTGATGCCGAGTTCGTAGACGTCTGAGCGGATGTCGACGTTGCGATTCTGGATCTGCTCGGGCGACATGTAGGCGAGGGTGCCGAGTTGGGTGCCGGTGCGCGTCATGCCGCGGGCGCCGATCACTTTCGCGATGCCGAAATCCATCACCTTCACGAGGCCATTTTTATTGAGCATCAAGTTGCTGGGCTTGATGTCGCGATGGAGAATTCCTGCGCGGTGCGCATAGCCGATGCCCAGCAGCGCTTGCCTGAAAAGCGGAATCGCTTCGACTTCTGGGATGGGCCCGCGGCGCCGGATGATTTGCGCGAAGGTCTCGCCTTCCACAAATTCCATCACCATGATTGCGGTGCCCTGATGAACCATAAAGGCGTAGAGAGTTGCGAGGTTGGTATGGTTCAGATTGGCCTGCGCTCTTGCTTCCGCACGGAAGCGCTCGACCAACTCGGGGTTCTTGGACAGATCCGGGTTCAGGACCTTCATCGCCACCATGCGGTCGAGGCCCGTGTCGACAGCTTTGTAGACGACACCCATGCCGCCCTGGCCGAGCTTCTCCAGAATCCGGTAGCTGGCGATCTCTGTTCCGATCATGTTGTGTTGCTCAACTCCCTACAGATGTCGAATCGTTCTTTGCTGTGGCCGGGGCCGCTTCGATCTTCACAACTTGAATCGTGATGTTGTCGGGCCCTCCGCGTTGTTTCGCAAGGTCAATCAATTTCCGGCATGCATCGCGGAGGGAGTTCTCGGTGGTAGCGGCGAGCATTTCCTCGTCATCCACCAAGCCGTGCAAGCCGTCGGTACAGAGCAATAGCATATCCCCGGCCAGCAATGGTACAGGAGCTTCGGCAAAATCGGCTTCGACGGCGGAGTCCGAACCGAGCGCGGAGGTGAGAATATTTCTCGACGGGTGCGTTTTGGCTTGTTCCGCGCTGATCACGCCGTTGTCCACCATTTGCTGCACGTAACTTTGATCGCGCGTGAGCTGGATGATGATACCTTGCCGCAACAAATAGAGCCGCGAGTCGCCGACGTGGCCGTAGGTGACGTAGCCATCTTTCAGCACCGCGGCTGTGCAGGTGGTTCCCATCCCGGCTAATTCCGGATGCTCGCGAGCATATTCTTGAATGGCTTTATGGGCCGACTGATATGCGGTTTCGAGCGCTGTGGTGGGATCGTCGGCGGAGCCGTTGAGGAAGACGTCGCGCACGGTGTCGACTGCGATGGTGCTCGCGACCTGGCCACCTTCCTGGCCGCCCATTCCATCGGCGACTACTGCGAGCCGGCCGCGCCGCTGCATCTCGTCGTCGTTTTCCGGCTCGGCGTAACAGTAATTGTCTTCGTTCTGGCTTCGCTCGCAACCGACATCGGTGAGGTTGGCCAGCTCAATCCCGGGGCGAATCTTCATGAGGTGCGGGGTCCCTTATAAGTCGCTTAAATTTAACAATAATTTCGCCGAATCGAATCATGTCGTTGTCTTTCAATTCCTCGCGAACGATTTTTCGATCGTTCAGATAGGTGCCATTCGAAGAATCGAGGTCGGTGACGAAAAACTTGCCGTCTTCGTAGCGAACGCTGGCGTGCTGGCTGGAGACGGTGGAATCTTTTAATGCGATCTGCGAATCGGTGCCGGAGCCGACGGAATTTTTTCCGTCATGCAGCCGGAAGTCTTCTCCCTTTTGATCGCCGCTCATCGCCACGAACCAGCCAACGACGGGAGGCTTGCGCTTCTCGGAGATGAGCACGGTTCTGCGTCCGGCGCCGCCAGCGGGACTGCCTGCGGCTTCTTTTGGAGCGTCGCTTTCCAGGCGAGTCTTGGCCGCCGCTCCGCCGGTGCCCGTCCCGCCCGGCATTTGATAGCCGGTCGTCTGGCATGTGGGGCAAGTCTCCCAGGAATCTTCCATCTGATGACCCTTGGCGCAGAATTTTGACATCCGAATCTCCTCTTCGCGAGCTCGCTCTACGAATTGAAATATGTGAAAACGTTAGCACCCTTCTTGCCAAGGAAGATTCGATCTCCATTGCGGAGCCCGATCTTGCTCACCTTCGGCGATTCCACCGAGTTTACATAGGTCCCGTTCGAAGAGCCTTTATCGATTACCACCACTTCGTTGCCCGAAGGGACGATCCACGCGTGTTCGCTCGAAACGGTGTCGTCTTGCAAAACGACCTGGCACTTTGGCGAGCGGCCTATGAGCAGACCTTCCTTCGGGACCTTAAACGTCTTACCCGAGAGCGCTCCTGCCGTCGCTTGAATGTTGCCATAGGTTTGTCCCGCAGGCAGAGCTGCCGGCGCCTGCGGAGACTCGATCCGTGTGCCACCCGGCATTCCGCCCGCTGGCCTCGCGACGTTGACGGGTGCCTGCGCGGTCCGCGAACGCATCACCATCGCTGCGATGCCCAAAATCGCAATTCCGACCAAGCCATACAGTAGCCACGGACCTGCTGGGCTGTCTGAAACCTTGTCAACGAAGCCCTCGCTATCGACGCATTCGACAGCAGACGATCGGAGGCGCGTTGCGTCGGGGAGGCCGGGCATGAACTGAAGCACGTCATCAAATTCCGGAATCGAGGAGCGGCACTTTTTTTCGTCGAAGAAATCGAGCGCCTTGCGCCAGTGTTGAGTGAACGGGCCGACATCCGGCGCCACTCCTTCGCGGCGCACAAATTCCCACGCCGTATTGATTGGCACGAAAAAGTTGAAGCCCTGCGTTGCTTCAGAACCAGCCGTAGCGATTCCGATTACCTCGCCTTGCGCGTTGAAGGCAGGGCCGCCGCTATTGCCGTGCGTGATGGCAGCGTCAGACTGAAGGACCGGCGTGCTCGTTGCAGCCAACGTCTTGATCGCGGAAATGCTGCCACTCGTCACCGAGGGAACCAGCGCTGATTCGCTGCTGATGAGTTCATTCCCGCCCCAGTCGGAAGCCACGCCCGGATAACCGATGACCATGATGCGATCTTGTTCGCGAACTTTATTTGAATCGCCGAGCGGAACGGACGGAAGATTCGTGCCATTGATCTTGACGATGGCGACGTCCTTGCCGACTCCAATTTCAGGACTGTAATTGGGAGTCAATTCGCCCGGTACGTGTGTGCCGTTGGCGAGATAAACCGTCAGCGTGGGATTGTGGTAGTGAATCTGGACGGCGCGCGATTGATATAGCTCGAGTTTTTGCGCGTTGGTGAGCGGCGGGTGCCCTTTGCTGGCGAGAAACTGATCGAATGCCTGGAACACCTCGGCGTAAACTTTTGCGCGCAGCTTTTCTTCCAGCGCTTCCTTTGCCTGAGGGTCGTTGATTTTCGCGTTCTGAACCACGTGCCCGTTGGTGATGAGATAGCCGTCGTGGCGGAACAGGAAGCCGCTGCCCGCGGTGGTGAGGTACGGATTTCTGAGCTGGACGGGTTGTCCTCGAAACTCCGCCTCGACTTTCACAGACACCAAAACCAGCACAACCGCCGGCTTGAGCTCCAGCGTGCGCTTTTCCTCCGGCGTGAGCTGGGTCCCGCCCAGCGACGAAACCGAAAGAAAAGTTACCAACGCAATTAAACAGGCAAGCTTCTTCACCACCCACCTCCAAGATTTCCGCGAGGGCTGAAATGATTTGCGAACAGCGCTATTCAGCGACATTTCGATTGGAGCAACTCCGTACCAGACCTGTAGGACAACCGCATCACGATCGAGCTAGCGAGACAAATCTCACGCTGTTACTAGACGGCAAGCTGCCGGTGCCTACTGAGCATTGCGCAAATGTGCGGGAAAAACCGTCACATCACCCGAATCCTCGATCCTCGAGCGCAAAGTCCTGTCAGTTAGCGGGATTCGAGAGCTGTATATATAACCGTTTTTATGGGGTGTCAACGCGTTCGGTCTACCCGTTGGGGGCGGCGATGAGGGATTTTTCCTAAATTCGTGATACTTCTAAAGCGCGGCTTCGTCATAATAGCAAGATAATTTCAGGCTCAGTCTCGCGGTGGATAGACGCAAGCCGCGCGATCCATTTCCAAGGACTAATTCATGAATTCAGCAGTCGGTGAAACTTCAACGCCACAAACAATCGGCGGCTTTTCCATCGAGACGATTCGAGCAAAGTTTCCTGCTCTGAAGCATGCTGCGCCCTTTATCTTTCTCGACAATGCTGCCGGCGCCCAGATTCCGCAGGCCGTGTTTGACGCGGTGAATCATCACCTCCTCGACCACAACGTGCAGCGGGGTGGTCGCTATCCCAAGAGCCAACAAGTGGATGAAACGATTGCGCGCGGGCGGCAGAGCGTGGCCGATTTTGTGAACGCGCGAACTCCGAATGAAATCGCTTTTGGGATGAACGCGACGTCGTTCATCCGAATCGTGAGCCTCGCGATTGGGCAGACTCTCGGTGAGCGAAACGAAATCGTCGTCACCGATATGGACCACGAGGCAAATATTGCCACGTGGCTTGCGCTCGAGTGTGACGGCGCGAAGTTCCGCTGGTGGAAGATGCGGGACGACGGGAATCTGTACGCCGATGACCTGCGCGAGGTCGTGTCGGCTCGCACGCGGCTGGTCGCCGGCACGGTGACCTCGAATGCCCTGGGTTCGGTGGTGGATGTTGCGGCTGCAGCGAAGGTGGCCCACGCTGCCGGCGCCGAACTTTTTCTCGATTGCGTGCATTTCGGTCCGCACGGCGTGATCGACGTGCAGGCGTGGGATTGTGATTACCTGGTTTGCTCGGGATACAAAATCTTCGCGCCGCATATGGGATTCTTGTGGGGAAAGGAAGAGTCTGCTGCGAAAACTTCCGACCTTCCGCGAGGACTTCATTCCCAATGAACCGCCGCTGAAGATCGAAGCGGGAACGTTTGTATATGAAAATGTTGCCGGCATGGATGCCGCGATCCAATATTTGGCCTCGCTCGGCGAAGCGCGAGAGGGAAGTGCGTCATCGTCGTCTTCACGCCGTGGAAATATCACCAGAGCCATGAGAGCGATTCGGGAGTACGAAGAGACGCTCTCGCTCGAGATGTTACGCGTGCTCCGCGAAAGCGGCGCGATTGTCTACGGCGTTAGCACAAAAGAGAGGATCGGAGAGCGCGTACCTACTCTGTGTTTCAATCTTCCCCGGGTGGCGCCCGCAGAGGTGACCGAAATGATGTCGCGCGCCAACATTGGCATTCGGGATGGTCATTTATATTCACCCCGGCTCATGAAGCGACTGGGACTGAGCCTCGAAACAGGAGCCGTGAGGGCATCGCTGGTCCACTACAACACGATTGAGGAGATCCACCGCTTCGGCAATGTCCTGCTCGATTTGAGCAAGCATGCCTAACCCGCTCGTTCCGCTAAATTCTCAGCAGACTGACGCAACCGAAGTAAGCGCGAAGTCGCATCAACCCGCTGCGCTCGACGCTCCCCAGGAACTTCGTCGAAAACTCAATCAACGCCAGCTGACGATGCTGGCGATCGGCGGCGCGATTGGCGTTGGCCTCTTTCTCGGCAGCGGAGTGACGGTTCAGCTGGCCGGCCCCGGCGTTATTTTGAGCTACCTCATCGGTGCGATAGTTGCGCTCATCGTTGCGTGCGCTCTTGTCGAAATGGCGGTGGTGCATCCTGAAGCGGGTTCTTTCGGCGTCTATGCAGAAACATACCTGAGCCACTGGGCGGGATTCGCGGTGCGCGCCACCTACGGATTCGTCGAGACGATTGCGATTGGAGCAGAGGTGACAGCGGTCGCGATCTACTTCGCGTTCTGGTTTCCCGGAGTGCCGCAATGGGTGTGGGTTGTTGGTGTCTCGCTGGCGCTCATCATAATCAACACCCTCCAAGTAGGCAGATTCGGTGAATTTGAATATTGGTTCGCGCTGATCAAGGTCGTTGCGATTCTCGTATTCATTGCGATCGGCGCGGCATTGATATTCGGAATCGGTTCGAGACAAGCGATCGGCTTATCGAATCTCATCGCGCACGGAGGATTTTTGCCGCATGGGCTGGTGGGTGTCTGGCTTGCGCTCACGCTCGTTTCGACGAGTTATATGGGGGTCGAAGCAATTGCCGTTACGGCCGGTGAAGCGGAAAACCCTGAGCAAACGATTCCCAAAGCGATGCGAACGATTGTGGTTCGGCTGATCATATTTTACGTGCTCGCGATTACGGTGATGCTGGCGATGACGCCCTGGGATCAAGCCGGTGCCGGAAATGGACTCACCGCCAGTCCTTTTGTGCGGGCATTCGCAATCATCGGCGTGCCATACGCGGCCGGCATCATGAATGTTGTGGTGATCACGGCGGCGTTCTCCAGCGGAAACACGGATCTTTATCTCACCACGCGAATGCTCTTCTCGCTTTCTCGATCGCGTTATTTGCCGGAATGGGTTGGAAAGCTGAGCAAGAACGGCGTGCCGCTGCGTGCGCTGGCCGTCGCGTCAACGGGAATGGCCGCGGCCATCCTGCTTGCGATTTATGCTCCGGGGCGCGCGTTTCTCGCACTGTACGGAATTGCAGTCGCGGGAATGTTTTTCGTGTGGATCGTCATTCTCATCACGCATATCGCTTTCCGCCGTTCCGTGGGTGAAGACCGAATCGCGCGGCTTCCTATGCATTTGCGGCTGTATCCATATTCAGCCATTCTTGGAATTGTGGCTTTAATCGGAATTGCGGCGGCTACCTTCTTCGTTCCCGGCCTCGAACACACGGTTCCGGCGTTTGCCCTTTTTCTGCTGGTGGTTACCATCGCGTACTGGATTACCAATCGTGCCGGCGCACTTTCGCGTTAACCTCTTCTGATCATGGCGACACTTCTCGAAGATTTCTGCGGCGCGATTCGCGGCGAGTTTAAAGGCGACTTGATTCGCCAAGACAATCCGGAATTTGCTGAGGCCGGCAAAATCTGGAACGCGATGGTTGCGCGCACGCCCGGAGCGATTGCCCGCTGCGCAGATGTGGCTGACGTCAGGCTCGTAATCCGACACGCGAGAGAAGCCGGCATCTTAACGGCTGTGCGCTGCGGCGGGCATAGTCTCGCGGGTTTCGGCAGCTGCGATGGCGGCCTGGTGATCGACTTGTCGCAGCTTCGCACCGTTGAGGTGGATGCTGACTCGCGGCGCGCGAGATTCGGTGGCGGATGTCTTCTGGGCAATGTCGACGCCGGCGACGCAGCAACATGGGCTGGTATTTCCTGCTGGAGTGGTTTCTCACACTGGCGCTGGCGGCTTGGTACTGGGCGGCGGGACCGGTTGGCTCACTCGATTGCTTGGACTGTCGTGCGACAACGTTGCCGGTTTCACACTGGTCACGGCAGATGGATCGTTGGTTCGCGCGAGTGACGCCGAAAATTCCGAACTCTACTGGGCGTTGCGCGGAGGCGGTGGAAACTTTGGCGTCGTCGCTGAATTCGAAGTGCGACTGCATCCGTTGACCTCTGTGCTGCTCGCAACCTCGTACTGCCCGCAGGACGATATCGTTCGCGTATTGCAGGGATGGCGGGAGTTCATGCCCGCAGCGCCGGACGAATTGAAATGGAATATCTCGCTCGTCCGCGCGCCGAATGACGATCGCGCGCCAGAAGAACTTCGCGGAAAGCCTGCGCTGAGTTCGAGCATGGTGTGGTTTGGCGACGAGGCCAGCGGACATCGCCAGATCGATCGCATATTTTCAATCGGCCAGCACGTCGGGCGCAGTATGAAAACGATTTCATATCTCACGCTGCAAACAATGGCGGATTCTGATTTCCCCCACGGCCGCCGCTACTATACGAAATCCGGATACTTCGCAGAGTTCACTGACTCCGTGATCGAAATCATGGTTCAGGCCCTTGCCGGCATTCCGTCGCAGAACACACAAATTGAATTGGCGTACCTGGGTGGCGCAGCTGGACGCGTGAACGCATCGGAAACAGCATTTGGCGATCGTAGCGCGCCTTTTATTTTGAATCTGCTGGCAGATTGGAAGGATCCTGCAGACGACGCTGCGAACGTATCGTGGGTTCGGAGCCTCTTTAACAGCTTGCGGCCGCACATGAAGCCCGGCGTGTATGTGAATTTCATGAGCGGCGACGAACAGGAACGCGTGCCCGAAGCGTATCAAGATCGCTGGCAGCGCCTGCTGAAGGTCAAAACGCAATACGACCCTTCGAACTTCTTTCGCCTGAATCAAAACATTGCGCCACTAACGAAGTAATCCATCGCCTTCAGCAATGCCCTAGCCTTGTGCAGGAAGTGTTGCTGGAAAACCCTCACGGGTGTACATTTTCACACCCTACCGGAGGTGGGCGATGAGGCCGCTATCTTCCATTCTGATGTTGTGCCTGCTGGCGTTTTTAGGCGTCTCGTCTCGAAGCAGCGCTCAGCGCGCACCGCGGGGGAAAGTGCATTCTCTTCAGGCGACCTCTGACAAAGGCGGCGAGCATCCGGCAAGCACGGAAATTTCAGGCCCTGCGACCGTTACTTGCCTGAACGGCGTTTCGGAGACTCCCAATACGCAGGTCTCCTGTTCTGTGAGCGGCCCGGGATTCACCGGAGTCTTGAACAAAGGGAAGTCGGCAAATTTGACTGGCGCAGGCACCGTGACCCTCAAATGTCGCGGCCAAGGTTTTATGAGATGCGATGCGCGAGTAGACATCCCGCCGCCATCGAAGTGAACTGCATCTCATAGTAGGGGAGCACGGGCAGTTGTATTTTCGGTTTTTGCATTTCGAATCAGCCTGGGGGGCGCGCGGTAACCACCGGACGAGCCGTGCCCGGCGAGAAGCCGCACGCTTGATTCTGACGCGGAGGCGTTAGATGGAACCCATTAAAGCATTCACCCTAAAACGCGACCTCGTCGCCGAGTATGACGAAGAATACTTGGAGATGAAGGTGAGCGATTTGCGCAACAAACTCGAAGCGCTTGCGAGAGCGAATTACGGTTCTCAGTTGGAGATCAAGGAAATTCAGAACAGCCTGAATCCCATCAAGGCAGGGGACATTCGCACGAAACGCGGCATCTATCAGCTGGCGTATCGGCGCTACATATTGATCTGCCCGGACGACGAACTCCTGAGCGTTATCCTGGAATTGAAGTCTCATCTCGATCATCTCGATAGAAATGGCGATGAAATCTGGAGCCCGCGAAAGCTGGAAGCGATCGAGCACTCGATTCGAGCGCATGATGGCAACGGTCATCTTCGGGTGGAAGTAGAAGCGCTGGCCAAAGCGATCGACGAAGGCAGATTCCGGTATGCGGCGGGATGAAGACTTGCGGCGCGATTTCCTCGTCTTTGCATTCCGGTCAAATCTGATTCTGTTTCCGGTATTGCTCTGCGTGCTTGGCTTGTTTGTAATTCTGAAGATTGATGTCCATTCGCAGTGGCGAAAACTTCCCGTGCTGCTGTTTGGCGCGTGCGGAGGGATGCTGAGCGCGACGATGCAGTACCGGCGTCAGCGCATTTCGCCCGGCGAACTCCGCATCGAACCTGTGCAGTTGTTTTTCCGTTCGGTGCTAGGCGCGTTTGCAGCCGGCATCGTCACTCTGTTCTTGCAGCTTCGAATCGTGGATTTTCCGGTTCTGCACGTCGGAGCGGATGACGGAGCCTTTCTTACCTCCAGCGCGCAGTACATCGTCGCGTTCGCCAGCGGTTTCGCAGAAAGACTTTTCTTCCGTTCTGTCGAGAAACCTGCCCCAAAGCGCTCCGAAGCTCCACCCGCAGTAGTCCAACACACGCCCACGCGCCCAGCCGCAAAAAGCGCAACTGCCGGTCGGTAAGCCGGTGACAGGTGTTACTTCACTGTAGAAATAGAAGAAGTGACCGGTCCCTAGACTAGTCCCTTACTGATTCGACCGATAGACGATTTTCTGGGGCCCGTCGATGATTTTAAAGTCGGAGGGCACCGCAAACAGCGAGGGATCCGGTTCAGCGCGAACAATGTTCGTAAGCTGAAAAGTCTGCTCGCCCATGCGCGGATCATTCCGCTTGCTGGAGATGACGGTCTTCAGATCCGGCGACGTCCAAACCTCGGTGACAATGCTGATGGGTTTATCATTTCCGATCTGGCCGGCCGGAATGGTGCGAGTGGTGCGGATTCCATTCACGACAATGCCCTCCATCGTCTGGGAACCGAGATCCTCGGTTGCCACCTGGTCCTGATCGCTTGCCACAATCGTCCTTTGTAACGCCATCGGTGGCGCCATTGGCATCGCCGCGGCAGCCGTGGATGGACCTGTGCCCGATTGTATGAAGAACGCATTCGCAACAGTCGGCGCGGGGGCGCCTGCCGGGAGCGCCGGAGGCATCGGAAGCCTCTGCGCCGTTTTCTCAGTGAGGTTCAAAACGTAGGAGACCTGAGCCACGGGATCCTGAATAAAGACCAGGTGAGGCGCGTTGGCTGCGGAGAGATTGCCGATGGCCGGCAACGCGGTGTCTTGTCGGGAACGGCCCTGCGCATCGCGGGCTGTGGTTCCGGTGCTCGTTTGAACGATGCGATTGCCGTCGGCGAGCGTTTGGATCGATTCGTTGGCGATGGTGGCTGAATATGGAGCGCCCTGAATCGGTGCAGTCTGAGCGGAGACAGAAACCATGCCCTGGCCCCTAACGACAACCGTGTTAGAAGCTTCCTGTGCGAATGCAGCCGATGAGAGAGCCAGAACGAGAATCATTGAACGCAACATTAGCGACTCCTTTCCAATCCGATGAGTTGCGGTTCGAAACGCAGCCTCTGCGCCGAGCCATCCGGCGCAATGCCGAGATCTGCCACAAAATTGACGCCCTCCGGTGCCGCTCCTGGCGGGAAAAGAGCTTCGGCGGGAATAGCGATTAGAACGCCCTGCTCCGGTGGCAACCACTGGATCGGTGCGTTGTGCGCCCGCGTCGGGGAATGGCGCCGACGAACCAGCTTGATCGGCGAAGGTGCTGCTTCGCGTACGATAGCTTGAGAACTTACCATCGGCGGCACAACGAGAGGCTTCTCCACTCGCGTATGCGGGCGCAGCAAGAAAAGGGCGAGCGCCGCTGCTGCGCCGACGCCCGCCAACGCCCGAAGAGGTGCGACTCGGCGCCTGATCGGCGTGCTGACCGCCTCGTAATATGCGCCCAACGCGACGCTGATTTTTTGGTACGCGTCCATACGGGAGCGGCACTCGGAACAGACCCCAAGATGTCGCTCCATATTCGATGCTTCGTCCATTGAAAGCTCGCGATCGAGCCAAGCCACTAGTTTGTCTGAAAAGTCACACATTGCATTTCTCCGCTAGTTTCTTGATTGCACGGCTTACGGTGTCACTGACCGTCGATATTGAAATCCCAAGAACCTCAGCGATTTCGCGATAACGGAGTCCCTCGGCGCGTAGGAGCAGGCACTCTTGCTCCGAGGCACTCAACAGACGAATCGCCTTTGCGACCTGCTGGAACTTTTCCTTATCGAGCACCGCACGTTCCGGTGTCTTTGCGTTCAGGACCAATTCCTTTTTCTCGTCTAGCGGTGTGCAGAACCGACGATCGTAACGGTTCTGGCGATTTCTGGCTCGATTGTGGGCAACGCGAAACAGCCAGCTTCGAATGTTCTCTTGCGAGCCGCCGGCAGCCAAATGGCGATGAAGGTTAAGAAAAGCATCCTGTACCACATCCTGCGCTTCGTCGCTCGAGAGCCCGAGGCAAACAAGATAGCGAAGCAAAGGTTTGCGCAGTTCGCGATACAGCGTTGCAGCCTCACCGTCAGCAGAAGCAAGGCGCGAAAGGGGCAATGTGATTGGTACGGAGTCACCAGTCATATGGTCTTTGAAATCGCGCCTCAGTCATATAATCGCGCTTAGTCATATAACAGGTGAGAGTGCGCATTTTCCGTCTTCCGAATCGAAAAACCAAAGTTTTTAGAAGGGCTTGCCGCGGCTGTGAATTGTTAAATCCTCCGATATTTTGGAAAGGCCATAGCTTTTGCACATTGAAGAACCTAGAGTATCGCGCAGCAGGGATAGAAATGCAGTTTCAGAACGACTTCGAAGAGGAGAACGGTGGCGCGCCCGGAGAGAGTCGAACTCCCGACCTTCTGGTTCGTAGCCAGACGCTCTATCCAGCTGAGCTACGGGCGCGCAGAAGTGCAAATGCGGTGAAGATAGATTACGACACGCCGCCGCGAAGTTCAACCAGACGAATTGCGACCACCGGGGTAAACACGCGAAGGGCACTGCAAAGCTTGTGACGCCGCCTAGTGAAAATCGTGAGAAACAGTTTCAGCTCGCGTGATGGATAGTGGCCGAATACGTTGCAGCTTTCACGGAAATCACGTTGTCCTGATTTTGCAGCGGTCCTTCGATCAGCAAAAATTGCTGATGCACTACCACCACGTGATCCTGCTCGAAAAGTTTCGGCGTGATGATGGCGTTTGAAATCCCCGTCTCATCTTCAATGCTGAGAAACACGAATCCCTTCGCCGTCCCAGGGCGTTGCCTCGCGATCACCGATCCCGCAATACGCACCCAGGTACCATCGGGAATCGTGCCAAGCTCATTCGCAGACCGTATTCCTTGCTTCCTTAATTCCGCTCGATGGTAAGCCATTGGATGTGGTCCCACCGTCATTCCCGTGCCGTGAAAATCCGCGATCAGCCTTTCTTCCGCCGTCATCGGCTGCAAAGGAGACTCGCTCGCGCGCGAAGAAGAAATTGCTCTCGGCACAGCAGCGCTTGCGCGAACGTGAAGTTCCTGATCCTCATGTGAATCGCTTCGAACGCCATCTGCCCCAGAATTTTCCAGCGCCGCATCCTCTAACGCAGCTCGCTCGAGCAAAGGTCCCGCACGCCGCGAAGCTCGCTCGATCTGCCACAACGCATCGCGCCGGTGAATTCCGCGTCGCCGGCTCCCATTTTCCGCAGAAATAAAATTCAGTGCGCCAATCGACGCGAGCGTCGCCATTTCGCTCTTCTGCATCGCAGGCACGCGCAATTTTAGATCCTCGATCGAAGCGAATGGCCGCATAGCGCGCTGCTCCAAAAGTTCGAGCGCAATCTCCTGCCGCAATCCTTTCACATAGCGCAAACCGAGCCTCATCACCACGCCGTTCGCCATCTTTTTCGAGCGTGCACAGCCAGTCCGAGCAAGTCACATCGATCGGCCGCACTTTCAGCCCGTGCCGCTGCGCGTCCTTCACCAATGTGGCGGCGTTATAAAATCCCATTGGCTGGTTATTCAGCATCGCTGCCGTAAACGCCGCCAGATAATGGCATTTCAAATACGCGCTGGCATACGCAAGCAGCGCAAAACTGGCCGCGTGCGATTCGGGAAATCCATAGAGCGCGAATGACGTGATGGACTGAACGATTTTGTCCTGCGTCGCGCCGAGAATTCCGTTCTGCTCCATGCCGCGGCGAAGTTTTACTTCCACCTCTTTCATGCGCTTTTCCGAACGCTTGAACCCGAACGCTCGCCGCAACTCTTCCGCTTCGCCTCCCGTAAATCCTGCTGCAATCATGGCCATGCGCAGCAGCTGTTCCTGAAACAGCGGCACTCCCAATGTGCGCGAGAGCACCGGCTCGAGCGACGGATGCAGACATTCAGCCGGCTCGCGCCCCTGCCGCCGCTTCAAATACGGATTCACCATCTGCCCCACGATCGGCCCCGGCCGTATGATCGCCACCTGCACCACAATGTCGTAAAAACAATTCGGCCTCAGCCGCGGCAAGCACGACATCTGCGCGCGACTCTCGATTTGAAACATCCCAACCGTATCGGCCTTGCACAGCGTCTCGTAAACAGTCCGGTCATACGCCGGCAAACGCGCCAGATCCACTTCCTCGCCATAATCCTCGCGAATAATTTTCAACGAGTCTTCGAGCACAGCCATCATGCCCAGCCCGAGCAGATCGATTTTCACGATCCCCATGTCCGCGCAATCTTCCTTGTCCCATTGCACCACCACGCGCCCCGGCATCGTCGCCGGCTCAAGCGGCACCACGGAATCAAGTTGCCCCTGGCAAACCACCATGCCACCCGAGTGTTGCCCGAGATGACGCGGCAAATCCTGCACCATCTGGCACAGTTCGAAAAATTTGCGAATGCGCGGGTGCGTCGGATCGAGGCCGGCGTCATGAAACTGCCGCTCGAGCGTATCGTTTGCGTCCTTGTATTCCCACGCGCCTACCAGACCAGCCAGGCGGTCGAGCGTCTCCGGATCGAATGAAAGCGCCTTCCGATTTCGCGCGCCGCCGAGCGCCCGCGATAAGTAATGACGTTCGCCGTCATCGCCGCGCCCAATTTCCCGTATCGCTCGTAAACATATTGAATCGCGCGCTCGCGCTGATCTCCACTCGGCAAATCGAGATCGATATCCGGCCATTCGCCGCGCTCTTCGGATA
>CAVYDF010000027.1:0-25924 GCA_963767205.1 uncultured Acidobacteriota bacterium | reverse complement strand
CGACCGAACGAGGTTAGGCGACCGTTATTCGTTGAAGCGTGTGTCGCACCTACGGCGCTCGGATAATTCAGGGCAATGTGTACCCAGGGCTTCCGCCCTGGGCTAGGTATGGGCCGCGCCTACGGCGCTCGTTTCTTAGTCGATCGCTTCGGCTTCGATTTCGAAGAAAACCGCGCGTTGTTAGTTTCATCGTCTAGGTTGCTCGACTAGAAACCTGCCGGTCTGAAGACCGGCGCTACAAAATCGTAAAAAGGACCCAAGAAAGCTGATTTGCGAAACGGCTGCGAGCCGTTGTGCGTGGAGGTGTGCCCATGAGCGATCTCGGAAGTTTGTCTGAATGCCTGGTTGATAACGATCCTGCCGCGCGGGTGCGGGCGCGCCTGCTTCGCAGCAAAGCTGTCGCGCTTTCCGCCATACTTGAAGCTCATGCTTCTAACCTCGATGTTTCTTTGGCCGCTTATCTCGCCTGCCGCGCTTCCGCAAATTCTTATAACCCCCATAGCTCCCTACGATGGAGGCGGCAAGTACAACAATCCCGGCGAATCAAGAGGTAGCGCGCATCCGGGCCCGACCAAATTTACCGAGAATCACAGCCGCCCGATTTGGCAGCCGCATGAGATTCCGAGAACCCCAAAGGACGGAAACGCGGAACGAGGAGGACTTCGACTGCGGCCTAGGGAAGCGGGCCCGAATTTGCCGGCTTAACTGTCGGCGGGCTCGGCGCACTAGGGATTGACGGAGGAACGGGCGATCGCGCCATCGTCCCGGAACCGCCGCACGCCGAGCCACCTCGCGTTCGGCCGATGCTACGAAGCGGGGAAGTGATGGCGGCGATGCTCGTAAATCGAGTAGAGCCGAAATATCCGACCATGGCCATAGTGGCGCGCATTTCCGGCACGGTGCATTTGCGCGCCATCATCGCGAAAGACGGCACGGTGCGTGAACTCGAAGTGGTGGACGGAAATCCGCTGCTGGCGCAAGCAGCACTGGTCGCCGTGCAGAATTGGCGTTATCAGCCAACTCGGTTGAACGGTGAGCCGGTGGAAGTGGAAACCTACGTAACGGTGAACTTCGTTTTGAAGTAAATCCGGCGGGAAAAAAAGGGCGCCGCGAAATCTTGCAGCGCCCTTCAAGCCGCAGCCGTAGCCGTATCCGAGACCGCTAGAACTTGATCACAATGCCCGTTGAAAGGCGGCCATTGTTCTGGCTTCCTCCGAAAAGACTCGTGTGAATCCAGTCGCCCTGAATGATGCGCCAGTGAAACGGTCCGGCGATTTTTGTATCGATTCCCACGCCCAGTGCCGAGGCGAAAGATGTGTCACTGCCAACGCCATTCTGGTGAATATGGGCTACGCCCACCAGAAACTGGGCGAACGGCGATACGCGCGCTGGAAAGGAAATCTGTGGACCGAATAGATAGTTATTCACGCTCGTGCCGCCGCCGTAGTGACCGTCAATGTCCGCGACGCCTCCGAGCCAACTCGTAAATTTGTATTGTCCCGCAAATTCGAATCCGTTCAGGTTGGAGTCTGGCCGGTTATCGTTGTGCATGAACGAATAACCGCCGAACACTTCCACTTTGTCTGAAAGAATGCCCTGCGCGTGCGCCGCAAACGACACGAAAAATAGCAGGCCCAGCAATAACGAAAGCTTTCGAACCATAGAACGTCCTCCTCAGGAGTCTTGGGATTGAGACCCGCCGCGCGCCCAGCTCGGCGATGCCTTTTTTGACGTATCCAGCTGACTTTCGCCCTTCCCCTCCCCGGGAGAGAGAGCCGGGCAACTAGCTTCCGCTGGAGTCCAAAATTGGATGCAATCAGGCCCTAAAGGGTTACGGATAAAAGACTTCTTCTACACCATCTATAGTAGGGGTTCCCCAGTACCGTTGGCAATGATTTCCCTGGTGGCGTCGCGGAGGCGAACGATTTCGTGCCAGTCGTTTCCGGCGGATGGGTTGGGGACAACCAGCGGGCCGAAGGAAACGGTGACGCGGCCGGGGCGAGGCAGGCGCGTCTTATCACGGAGAATCTGACGGGCGCCGCGAACCGCGACGGGACAAATCGGCCGCTGCATGTCCACGGCGGCTTTGAAGGCGCCTAGCTGAAACGGGCGAATGCCGGCCATCGAAGTGAAGGTTCCTTCGGGGTAGATGGCTACCGACTCGCGGCGGCCGAGCGCCTCTTCCACGTCTTCCGTCTGGCGCACGCGAGCCTGCGGATCGCTACGATCGAAGGCGAGCTGGCCGGAGCGGCGGATGATTTTGCCGATGAGCGGCATGTCGAGCGCTTCGCCTTTGGCGACGAAGCGTACACCGAGCGGAAGCGACGCGAGCGCTACAAAAATATCCACGTAGCTTGAATGGTTGGGCGCGAAAATCCAGGGGCCGGACGTCGCGAGGTCGTTTAATAGTTCGCCGTGCTCGACTTCGAGAGGGATCCTGGCGGCGCGCAGAATCAGCCGCGAGCCCGAGTGCGCGATTCGCGCCGCTCGCTCGCGATCTGATGTGAGCGAGACCGCAATCCACAGCCCTGTGAGGATGATTCCAAAAGTCGAGAGTGCGTAGACGCCGTAGGCCGCTTCGAAGGCTCGTTTCGTTCCAGCTTTCATCCAAGCCCACGCACGAGGAGTGGCGCTGCGGGCCGCGAGGCGCGCCACCTGCATCCACACTGCCTGCTGTTTTTTGCCGAGATTGCCTTCGAGGTACAGACGCCGCGTTTCGCTGCGGCGAAGCTTGCCGCTGGAGGTTTTGGGAATCGATTGCGGCCGAAGCAGCTCGACGATGTCCGGCGGCACGCCCATCGCCTCGCTCACCGATTGCGCAATTTCGCCGGAGATGCGTTTCGCGGCGGAGATATCGCGCACTTCCGCGGCGACGATTAGTTTTTCGGTGCCGGTGCGTTCGTCAGGAGCGCCGAAGGCAACTACGCAGCCGGTGCGGACTCCGGAGACGCGTCCCGCGATTTCCTCTACCTCATGCGGGTAGATGTTGCGGCCGGCTTTGATGATCACGTCCTTGGCGCGGCCCGTGATGTAGATTTCGCCGTCTGCGAAATAAGCGAGATCGCCGGAATCGAGCCAGCCGCCTTCGTGGATCAATTCGCGCGTGGCGGCGGGATTTCGGTAGTAACCGCTGGTCGCCGATGCGCCGCGGAACTGAAGCTGACCTTCCGAGCGCTCGCCGAGTGCGCGTTCGTTTTTTTCTTTGTCGACGACGCGAACTTCGACGCCGGGCATCGGTTTTCCGGCGCCGACGAATTCGAGCGGCGCCTTGTCTTCCGGCTTTGCTGGAATTGCACGGCCGTTCGATTCGAGAGCGGCGCGCTCGATGCGATCCACTTTGAAGCCCGAGCCCAGCGGCGGCGCGGAGACGCCGAGGCGACGCTTCGGCGAATCCGTAGACGGGCATCAACGCTTCGCGGTGAAAGCCGTAACGAGTGAATCGGGCGGCAAATCGCTCGAGCGTGGCTGCGGGCGACCGGCTCCGCGCCGTTCGTCGCTGCGCGCCAGGAACTGAGGTCGAGGCCTTCGATATCCTTGTCCGCCACTTTTCGCACGCACAGCTCGTAGGCGAAATTCGGAGCGGGGCTGATCGTTCCGCGGTGATTGTGAATCGCCCATAGCCAGCGGTCGGGGCGGCTGAGGAACGCGAGCGGCGACATCACGACCAGCGGAATGCCGGTAACGATGGGAACGAACCAGGCGCCGATCAGCCCCATGTCGTGATAGAGCGGCAGCCAACTGACGGCTACATCGTCAGTCGCATGTGAATGCCGTCGATGATTGCCTGAATATTTGCGAGAAAATTCGCGTGCGTGAGAATCACGCCTTTGGGATCGCCTGTGGAGCCCGATGTGTATTGCAGAAACGCGATATCTTCGCTGCTGGCGCGATGCGAGAGATGTTCCACGGGACGCCATTCGGTGGAGGGCGTTGCAGTTGCTTCGGCCGGTGGGCCGCTCGCGAGGCGTTGCGCGTTCAGGACTTCGCGCAAGCGATGGCACGCGCGGTTGAAGCGTTCGGGCGACGCCTTCGGCCTGACGCAAGGTGACGAGAAATTGCGCTTCGGCGTTGCGCAAGATGTTGGATTGCCGCGCGGCGTATTCGGCGATGCGGTCGGCGCGGAACGGCGGATAAATTGGGACGGGAATCCCGCCCGCGAGCAAAATGCCGGCGAAAGTGGAGAAAAATTCGGCGCAGGTGGGCAGCATGATCGCGACGGTCTGGCCGGATTCGAGGCCGCGGCGCGCAGTTCGTCCGCGACGGCAGATGATCGCTCGTAGAATTCGCCGAAGGTGATCGTGCGGAGCTTTTCATCTTCTTCGTAGAGAAAAATGTGAGCGCGATTCGGGTCGGCGCGGCCGCGCAGGCGGATTACTTCGGTGAGGGTTTCCGCTTTGCGGATTTGCTCTTCGAGGTCGGGTGGAGTTACATGGCGATGAGTTACATCACGAGGGACAGGCTGCGCGGCGACGGATGCGGCGGTGCTGGCAGTGCTCGCGGTGTTGGTGCCATTCGCTGAAGTATCCTCGCGCAGGATCGCGTCGATCAGATCCTGCACCGTGTCGGCTTCAGCCACCACTTGATCCGGTAGCCGCACGCCACAAGTGTTGCCGAGCCGCAGCATGAGTTCGACGCGTTCGAGGCTGCCAAGCCCCAGCTCGCGTTCGAGATGCGCTCGCGCGCCGCGCGCGCCAAGTTCTTCCAGCCCGCGCAATCCGCCAAGTTCGACGAGAAGCTGCCGCACCGTACCAAGGGCTTCCGCCTCGACGACGGCCTTGCGATCGAATTGTATTTTGGCAGCGCCCATAGGAATGGTCAGGGCGAAGCATCGCCCGGCATGCGAATCACAAATACCCCCGATGAGCCGAGCCTACCACCCGAATCTGGGTGCTTCAAGTTCGTAATGCCGCATCCACCCGGACTCCATCACTCCCAAAGTGTGTTTGACGAAACACTGTTTGTGATAATGTGGCAAATAACGCCAGCCGCCAACCCGCGCTTTTAAAATTGAAAAGGAGAAGATTTGATGACCTTGAGAAGAATCGTATTAAGCAGCGTATTCGGCGGAGCGCTGATTTGTGGAGGAGTTGTATTAGCGCAAGCGCCTTCACCGAACATCAGCGACAAATACCCTAGTCTTCAAGAAGCGCAACGCCACATTCAGGGGGCCTATGAGAAAATTGCCACCGCACAGCAAGCCCATCACGGTGAACTCGGCGGTCACGGCGAAAAAGCTAAACAGTTTCTCGCCGACGCGAACCGCGAACTGAAAGAGGCGGCGGAATACCTCGATCACGAAAAGCATTGACCAAGTGTAATAGTGCGGAAGTTCCTTGCCCCCGTGTTTCCGCAAGCCGAGAGGGGCAGCTGCGGCGGAGACGAACATCCCGCCTTACATCGCGCTGCCCCTGACGCCGGGTAGTTACAGCTGGTCGTACACCTACGCTGGTTATGTCCTTACCGTCTGTCGTTCTTGTTTTTATGGTGACGGCCGGTGACCCTCCTGTCCTTTAACTGAAATCTGATTCAAGTTACCGCCACGTGATTCTTACGCCCGACTTTTGGCCGGTCGGAATAGTGCGTTCGCCGGTGTTGTTCATGCGTTCGCCGAATCGATCTTTGGGATTCCACTCGAAGCAATTAAAGATTGCTTAAGAGCTTAACAAAGGCAAGGAGAGAGCCCGTGTTCGTTTCTGAATCGTCTGCAAAGACAAAGCCCTACAAGGGTCTGGGAATGGAAGGCGCTGTTGCAAAGTGGTACGCGTCCCTTACAAAAAAATCGCTGGAAGATTTTAAGGCGCTGGCCCTCCGAATTGCCGCACAGATTCCGCCGAATAGTAATGTCCTCGAAGTGGCTCCAGGGCCGGGATATTGCGCGATTGAGTTGGCCAAACTCGGCAATTACGAGATCGTAGGCCTCGATATCAGCAAGACATTTGTGGAGATCGCCTGCGCGAACACTGCGAAAGCAGGGATGCGAGTGGACTTTCGCCAAGGGAACGTCTCCGACATGCCCTTTGGCGACGAGACTTTTGATTTTGTTTTCTGCCGGGCTGCGTTCAAGAATTTCACTGAACCGAAGCATGCGCTGGGGGAAATGTATCGGGTGCTAAAACCGGGCGGGCAAGCTTTGATCATCGACCTGCGAAGAGATGCGTCGAAGGAATCGATCACGCAGGCTGTAGATGCCATGAACGTCGGCGCGGTGAACCGGGTCATCACCAAAATGACGTTCCGTTTCATGCTGCTGAAACGGGCATACACAAGGCGCGAATTCGAAGATTTAATTGCCGAGACAAAATTTCATGGCATCGAGATTCACGACGATCTGATAGGGCTGGAGATATGGCTGACCAAAAATCGCGAGGCTTCGTAAGCCGGCCGCGAGCGCAATTTCAGGGCGAGAATTATTATTTTGGATTGGTGGCCAAGGATTTCGAGAAGAGCCACGGGAATAATTTCGGCTCGTCGTAGGCTTTCACCCAAGATTGATGGCCGACGCCGGGATACTCGGTGTAGTGCGGGTCACTGCTCACCTTCTTCATTGCTGCGAACATTCGCTGCGATTCTGTGACCGGCACAATATCGTCGGCGGCGCCGTGAAAAATCCACACCGGCACATTGCCGATTTTGGTGGCTGCGTCTGAATAGCTTTTCGGATCGTCGGGCGGCGTCAATTTTGCGAGGTCTGGATACGCTTTGAGCGCGCCGGCTGGCGGACGGATGCCGCCGCAAATCACAATCAGCGCCGCAAATCGCCCGGGATTGTTTTCAGCCAGGCGCCAGCACCCGTAGCCTCCCATAGAAAGCCCCGTGAGATAGGTGCGCTGCGCGTCGCCGTCGAATTCCTTGATTGCGGCATCGAGCGTGGCTATCGCGAGATCCTGCATCGGCGGATGGAGCCACCAAAGATTCTTGGGGCATTGCGGCATCACCACGATGGCGGGGATCCTGCTTTGACCGTTGCGAATCGCCGGGCCGATGCCCACGTCCGTTTCGAGCAAGCCGTCGTCGCCACGCTCGCCGGCGCCGTGAAGGAAAAGTATCACCGGCCACTTTTGATGGGAGTTCCAGTCATCCGGCACGAAAACCTGATACTTGTAAGTGGTGCCCTTCACGGTGATGGTGCGATCGAGAAAGCCTGTGTCGTGTTTTCTTGCGTAAGCGGGAGCGGCAACCAGTGGCGATAACATCAGAATCAGAAACGGAAGCAGCCTACGCGGCGAAACGTGCACTCAAATTCCTCCCTTTCTTTACTCTAGCATGACTATTCGGGCCCTCTGGCGTAGGTGTAATCCTGTAGTTTCCGAAATTTAATTGCAAAGCGCCTTTTGCGGGGCTTTGTCTAGAAACCCTTGGCAATAAAATCGCGTCTATTTAAGTGTGAGTGGGACGACGGGAAGACGGCTGGAGTTGGACGCCATGCGCGGGCTGATGCTGGTGTGGATCGCGCTCACGCACCTGCCCACTTCCGCGAGTAAATACGTAAACCAGCCGTTTGGCTTCATCTCCGCGGCGGAAGGGTTTATTTTCCTTTCGGCGCTGTTTACCGGACGCATCTACTTCCGCCTCGCTGAGCACGACGGCTATCGGGCTATGACGCGAAAAATTTGGGGCCGCACACTGCGGTTGTACGGCTACCACGCCCTTCTGCTGGCTTTTGCGTTTCTCGTGGCTGTGCCGATTGCGTCGAGCGGCAACCGCCCGGGACTCCACAATTTGCTCGATTTCTATTTCATGGCGGGTCCCAAGCAGGCCATCACGGAAGCGGCGCTGCTGATTTACCGCCCGCCGCTGCTCGATATTCTGCCGCTGTACATTATTTTTCTGGCGATGTCGTCCGTTTTGATTCTGCTGGCGCGCCGCTTCGGGTGGAAGCCGATCCTGTGCGGGTCGTTCGTATTTTGGGTGCTGGCGCAATTCGGCTTTCGCGCTGCCGAGCATACTTTCATGATGCACTACATTCCGACCAGAATTCCGATCCACGAAATGGGAGCATTCGATTTGTGGGCCTGGCAATTTCTTTGGATCGTGGGCCTATGGCTCGGTGTGCGTTGGGGCCAGGACAATTTGCCGATCGAGGCGAGCGCGCGGAAGGTGGTGATCCCTGCGGCGGCGATCGCTGTGGTGTTCTTTATAATGCGACGGCTGATTGCGCACGGGTTTCAGCTTGACGGGACGGAGTGGCTCTTCGACAAATGGCACTTGGGGCCGCTGCGGCTTCTCGATTTCGCGGCGGTGGCGGCGGTGCTGATCGTTGCGCAACGGTGGTTAAAACCACTGGCCGTGCGGCCGCTGGTGCTGATGGGGCAATCTTCGCTGCAGGTGTTTTGCGTGCACCTGCTGTTTTGTTTTGCCGGGCTCACGCTCATGGGCAACGCGTCCATGCTGAATGGCTGGAGGCAGTTCGGGCTCTTGGCTGCAACATTCGCTGCGATGCTGGCCACGGCAAAGCTTTTCTCGAAGAGCGAAGCCAAGCAGGAACGCCAGCCAAAGGCCGCGGCTTCGGTTGGAACACAGATCATCTGGCCGCCGCACGCTGAGCCTGCATCACGCGTAGCTACGGCGATGCCTCTGCTTAAAAGCGATTCATCTCCAGCGGCGCGAACTCGCAGAACGGACACAATCTCCTGATGTGGAATGGCGCCCGGCCTCGAACCGCAGCTGAGGTAGAATCGCGAGCGTGACCGGCGATTCAGGCGAAGGGACCGAAAAAGAACGGCTCAGTTTTCTCGCGACCCGCCTTGGGGAACTCAACAACACCGCCTCGCAAGTTCTCATTTTCCTTAGCTTTGCGATCGTCGCCGGGGTAACGTTCCTGACAGTGAATCCCGGCCCAGCCGCCAAAGGAGCGATTCATGGCGCTTTGCGATGGTGGATTGGAGCGATATTCCCCACCGTGATTGGAATTCTTCCTCTGAAAGAGATTCGAGACCGAGACGTTCGCTGGTACCGGGCGATGCTGTGGGTGCGATTCGTGCTGATGTGGTCCGCCATTATCTGCATTTTTGTTGGCGCGACTTGGTTCTTCAAAGCGGTTTAGCTGAAACGAATTCTTAGCCGCATGCCGTTCGACATCTAAATCCTCTTATTCCGCTCCTACAAGCTTTATCACTCCCGGTTTACAGCCCATGCCCGATTCCCGTCGCGCCGAAAATTGATAATCCTTAACGCACGAGGCTATCGGAATGACTTCAACACAAATTGCATTGCTCGTGATCGTGGTGATTGCTGTAGTCGCAGTGGCTGCTGTGCTCCTGTTACAGAATCGCACTCAAGAAGCTCCGCGCGCGATTTGGCCCGGAATACGACCGGGCCCTCGCGGAGACCGGAAACAAATTCAAAGCCGAGGCGCAATTGGAGAAGGTTGAAAAGCGCGTCAGCCAATATCCCCTGCGGCCGCTTACCGCGGCGGATCGTGACCGGTTCCAGCAATTGTGGCGCGCGATTCAGGCCAAGTTCGTGGACGACCCGGCGGGCGCCTTTGTGGAAGCCGATCAGCTTCTAGGAGCCGTGATGGTGGCTCGCGGTTATCCGCCGACCGATTTCGCGAACCGCGCCACGGAAATTTCCGTGGATCACGGTAGGGTTGTCGAGGAGTACCGCGCAGGGCACGACATTGCGATTCGCCATTCGCAAAGGCAGGCCAGCACGGAAGATCTGCGAAAAGGCATGGTTCATTACCGGGCGCTATTCGACGAATTGATGCGGGAGGAGGCGGTGCCGCTACGGGCACGCGCAGCGGGACATAGTTAGCGCAGGATCGCCAGCAGGGCAGTTTTCAAGAAATTGAATTTCGCACAAATCGGTAAAAGGGAGTCACCAATGACAGAGCATCTCCGCAGGGATCCAAGCCTCAATCCTGATCTATCCGCCACTGCCGATCCAAATTTACCGGTTCCTGAAAGGCAGGTAATAAATGATCCAGACTCGCGTCCTCTGGTCACTCCGCCTCCCGGAGATATCCGTGCCTCGAGCGTAGCGAGCGGCCCGACTACCGGAGCCGCAGTAGCACGCGCACCGGAGGAAGAGCGAGCCGCCCTATTCGCGGGCAATGAAGCAAATGAGCTGCGCGGGCGATGGGACAGCATTCAGGTGGGCTTCGTCGACGAGCCGCGCAAAGCTGTGCAGGAGGCCGACGCGCTGGTTTCAGACACCATCAAGCGGCTAAGCGAAGTATTCGCGAATGAACGCCAGAACCTCGAACAGCAGTGGGGCCGCAACGACAACGTTTCCACCGAAGATCTGCGCGTGGCATTGCGAAGATACCGTTCGTTTTTCTCGCGGCTCCTCGCAATCTAGAACCGGACGTCACTCGTAGCGTAGCGCTACCATCGGGTCCACGCGTATCGCGCGTCGTGCGGGTATGAAACAGGCGAAAAGCGCCACCGCGCAGAGCAAGAGCGCGACACTCGAAAACGTGAGCGCGTCTGTGCTCGTCACGCCGAGCAGCAAGCTGGTCAAAAAGCGCGTCAATGCGAATGACGCGACGAGACCCAGGGCGACGCCAATGAGCGTCAATCGCAATCCGTGGCCGAGCACCAGCCGCAGCACGTCTCGCTTGCTCGCGCCGAGCGTCATGCGGATGCCGATTTCATGGGTGCGCTGCCGCGTGGTGTAGGACGTTACGCCGTAAATTCCCACCGCCGCGAGAACCAGCGCGAGCAGTCCAAAGGCGCCGACGAAAGTTCCGGCAACGCGCTGGCCGAAGCTGGCAATTTGCTCGCGCAATTCCAGCGATGTGATGTCAAACACCGCAAGGTCCGCATTCAATTCGTGGATGGTCTTCTCTACAGTTTTGCCGGCGGCCAGAGGATCGCCATTCGTGCGGGCGAGGACGATCATGGTCGCGCGGTAGACCTGATACTGCGGCAGATAAAGGAACGGCGTGGGCTTTTCGTTCAGGCCGTTCACTTTGCTATCGCGCGCCACGCCGATCACCGTGAACCACTCGTGCGTTAAATCCGAATTGAGCTGCTTGCCCAACGCTTCCTGATTTGGCCAGTAGCGATTCACGAATGTCTCGCTGACAATCACCACGCGCTGCGAACGCTTCGTATCCTGCGGCGTGAAATCGCGTCCCTTCACAAGCGGAATCTGCAAAGTCTGGAAATAATTCGGAGTGACGATGGCTACCTGCGTTTCCATCGATTCATTCGCCTGCGAAACGTAGCCTTCGGGATTCACCGCCGTCGAGCCGCCGCCAAATCCCAGCGGCACGCGGCTCGAAAGAGCCACCGACTGAATGCCGGGCTGCGCTTCGAGTTTCGTGACGAGTTGGCGATCGAATTCAACGCCGGTCGCCTCGGAATATCCGCCAGTAAAGAGATCGTAGGTGGCAATCAGCACATTGTTTGCGTTAAATCCGGGATTGATCTGCTGCGCGCTCATGAAACTGCGAATGAATAGTCCCGCGCAAATCAAGAGCAGCAGCGACAGAGAAATCTGCGCCACCACGAGCGCGCTCGCGAGGCGCGCCTTGCGCATTCCTCCCGACGCGCTCCCCGTATCTTCTTTCAACACCGCGACTGGCGCTTCGCCCGACGCCCGCAACGCAGGAAGAATGCCGAAGATCACTCCGGTGAGCACCGAGATCACCATCGTCGCTAGCAGCACGGTGTGGTCCACTCGCATTCCGAGCGAGATCGGGAAGTCGGTCTTCGGTATGAACTTCATGAACGATCCCGCAGTCCAGAAGGTGATCACGAACGCGACCAAGCCGCCCCCCAGCGCCAGAGATTAAGCTCTCCACGAGCAGTTGCCGCACCAGCCGCCAGCGGTTCGCGCCCAGTGACAATCGAATCGCGATTTCGCGCCGCCGCGCGACTGAGCGCACAAGCATCAGGTTCGCCACGTTCGCGCACGCCAGCAGCAGCACCAGTCCCGCGATGGTCATCAACATCGGGAGCAGCGTCGAAAATAACTGATTCGCGCCCAGCGGATTGCGCCACAACGGGTACACAGTCACGGTGTCGTGCCCCTTGTGCTCTTCCGGATAATTCTTTGCCTCCCGCTTCAGCCGCAGCGTCATTTCCTCCTGCGCCTGTTCTAGCCGGACTCCGGGCTTTAATCGCCCAAGGACGCCCAAGAAGAAGTAGTGATGGTCATGAATCAGGTCGCCCTGCGGCAACAACTGCTCTTCCATCATGATCGGGATCCAGATTTCAGAGCGCAGGCCGGTCTGGCTTCCTTGAAAGACTGCGGGCGCGACGCCGACAATTGTGTAGGGATGCTGATTGATTTCGAGCGTTTGACCTACGACGTCCGGATTCGCGCCGAAGTGCGTCTGCCACAGCCGATAGCTGATCACGGCCACGGGCGCGCCGCCCGGCTTGTTGTCTTCGTCGGGAAGAAAACCGCGCCCCAGGATCGGCCGGACGCCCAGCAGATCGAAATAATTCGCAGACGCCACCATGCCCCACACTCGCTCCGGCTTACCTTTTCCCGTGAGGCTCATTGGAGCGATGTTGGTGGCGGTGAGGCCCACGAAACTCTGCTGGCCGTCGCGCATAGCTTCGAAATCCGGATAGGTAAACGGGAAAGGATTGTCCGTGCCTCGCCCTAGGCTCAGCGCCACTACCTCGCTCGGGCTGCCGAGCCCGGGAATCGGGTTCAGCAGCGTCGAGTTGATCCAACTGAAAATCGTGGTGTTCGCGCCGATGCCCAGCGCGAGCGTGAGGATGGCGATTGCGGCATAGCCGGGTGCCTTCGCGATCATGCGCAGGCTGTAACGAACGTCCTGCCAGAACGAGCCCATCCGCGCACCTCCTAGGACGGTTTGGAATGATTCAAAGCATGTCCTCGCCCACCGCAGGGTATCGTCTAAGCGAATGCTGGAGCGCCATTTAGCGCGATGGCGTTACTCGTAGATGCAGGGTAGCCGTTCGCTTGTGGGACGCGGTATCGGTAAAAGCGAACATCCGATCGCCACTCTCCGTGCGGCGAAAATTGTGCGAAAGCGAAAGGGTAAGTACTTTCGTACCGGCAAGGCTGAACCGAGGGTCTATCGACGCGGTTGGGGTCCGAAGGCACAATCACTGTGGATTCGGGGACTGTACGGCGACCGGCAAACGCTCACCCCCCATGAGCGCTGGCCGCTGGATGGCAACCTCGAGTTTCTGCTCCTCCAACACCCCAATGCCCCGAGCGGCCGGCTCCCCCACCGGCCGCTTCTTCTTTTTGGCGTCAGATTGAACTCAAGCTGACCTGAAGTCAGTCAGAAAAAATTGTGATGCGAACGATAAGGCCAAAGTGACTTGACTTCGCTCGCTCGTAGTTCTATAGAAAGCGCATCGGGGTTGCGTGGGTCGGGCGATTCGGGGTGGCAGCAAACGTTCGCGGGACGTAGTTCATCCGCAGCTTTTCCATTTCATTGCCGCCGAACGCGCCAGCCGCGCGCATGTGTCACGAAACCACAGTGTTCATCGGGGGTATGCTGTGTCCAGGCTTCGCACGCTATTTTCCTGCGCCGTAACGCTATTCGCGTTTGCTATTTCCGCCGCTTCGCTTCACGGGCAGACGGCCACTTCCCTGCGTGGCACGGTAACCGACCAATCTGGAGGCGTGGTGAGCGGAGCAAAAATCACGCTCACGAATACCGGCACCGGTATCTCGCGAACCGTGAATTCGGCGAGCGATGGCGCTTATGTATTCGATCCGGTCGCGGTGGGAACCTACTCGGTGACTGTGGAAAAACCCGGCTTCACCAGGTACGTGCGGTCCGGCATCGTCCTCGAATTGAATCAAAACGGCCGCCTCGATGTGGATTTGAAGGTAGGTTCAGGGTCCGAGACCGTCGAGGTGAAAGGCAACGTGGTGCAGGTGGATACGACGGGCGCGGTGCTCGGCAAAGTGGAAAGTCAGCGAATGATTCAGGATCTGCCGCTGCTCGATCGCGACACTTTGCAACTGGGATTGCTGCAAGCGGGAGTTTTTTCGCCCGATCCTGACGATGGTTCCGGCAACCCGTTCTCGGTAAGCGGCCAGCGGTCCGAATCGCTCACCTTCCTGCTCGATGGCGCGAACAACACGAATTTCCTCAATAACAACATCATTGCGAGTCCTAATCCCGATGCGGTTGAGGAATTCAAGATTCTGACGAACAACTACGACGCGCAATATGGCCGTACTTCCGGCGGCATCGTCAACCAGATTACAAAGTCCGGGACGAACAGCTATCACGGCGATCTCTTTGAGTTCCTGCGCAACGACGTTTTGAACGCCAGAGACTGGTTCCTGCCCCCGGATCAACCGCAACAAAATTTCAAACGAAATGTATTCGGCGGCACGGTCGGCGGACCGATCAAAAAAGACAAGACATTCTTTTTTGCGGCCTATCAGGGGACACGCCGGCGCGAAGGCCAGAACTCCGGGCTGTTGGACGTGCTGAGCGATCCTGAACGCACCGGCGATTTTGGGGAGCTTTGCGGCGCCTACAGTGGGGGCGGAGACTGCATAGACCCAAATGGAACTCAGCTGACAAATCCCATCACCGGCAACAATGTGCCCTTCAATAATTTGGCAACCGCCGGCCTGGTGAATCCGGTGATTCAGAACTACATCAACAAATATCTGCCTCATGCAAACGTGGGCACGAATCAATTCATATCGTTCCCCACGGCGGCTATCGATAACGACCAGGGAGTCTTGCACATCGATCACAATCTGACGAGCCGGGACACTCTGTCGTTCGTTTACATAATCGACGATACGCGCGATGCGTACCCGTTCCAGATCATCAAGGGTGCGTCCACCGGCGGAAACGTTCCGGTTGGCTCTGGTTTTTCTGATAACTTTCGTTCGCAAATCGGCACTTTCAGCTGGGTACACACGTTCCCAGGGGGCAGCAAAGTGAATGAATTTCGCTTTGCGGCAAATCGCTTCGCGACTCTTACGGCGATTCCCGCGGATACCACGTCGCCGGCAGCGCTGGGATTTACCAATGTGAGTCCGGATGATCCAAAAGGCACCGCGCCGCCGGTGATACTCACGAATTCGTTTAATCTTGGGCCATCGCCGGGAGGACCTACGAAAGAGCACAGCGCCACGTTCGAATGGGCCGATAATTACACGTGGACACGAGGCCGCCACGAATTGAAGTTTGGCGTGGATATCACTCGGATACGCCAGAATTACAATTTCGATTTCTTCAACAATGGCAGTTTCGATTTTACCAACGGCGATTTCACTGGCGATGAACTGGCGGACTTTGTCGGCGGATTCTGGGACAACTACTTCCAATTTTCCAACGCCGTTTACGGCATTCGCACCGGATCTTTCGGCGGCTATGCACAGGATACGTGGAAAGTGCGTCCGCGCCTTACGCTGAGTTACGGTCTCCGTTACGAGTACTACCTGCCGCAAAGCGACGTGCACAACAACATTTTGGGTTTCTTTCCCGGCCAGCAATCCACACGCTTTCCTGATGCGCCTTCCGGAATTCTCTATCCTGGTGACTCCGGAGCTCCGAATAAAGCGCTGGTCTATCCCGACTACAATAACTTCGCGCCGCGATTCGGTTTTGCCTGGGACATATTCGGCAATGCCAAGCTCGTGATGCGCGGTGGATTCGGAATTTTCTACGACATCGAGGACGGCGCGTTGAATCTGCAGTTCGGCGGCCAGCCTCCCTTCGGCGCCGTTTCCAACTTTTTCCCGTCGGACTACACAGGCATCACGGGGGACTTTGTAAGCGACCCATATACGCCCTTCGGGCTGGAAAATCCGTTTCCGTTCGCCTCGGCCGGGAAGGTAGGCACGTTCGAAATTCCGAAACTGCCGTTTGCCTACACCACCTTTCCGCACTTCCGAACGCCTTATTCAGAAAACTTCAACTATGGCTTTCAGTGGCAGGCCACGCGAGACACGATGGTGGAGGCTGTGTACGTCGGGAGCCTGGGGAGGAAGCTGATCTCCCAGGTCGAAACGAATTTTCCCGACCCAGCGATCCTGCAGCAACAACTCAACCAGTTTGGCTTCGTGAATCCAGACTGCGCCCGGCGGCAGATCGTAACGGGAGCGGACATTGCGCAATGCACAGGAGGAGTTTCGCCCATCGATCCAAATGGAACGGCGACTGGAGCAACTCAGCTATTCACTAACGCCGGCAATGGACTCTCTGACAGCGATCAGTTTCAGCTGACTGTGGATAAACGTTTTAGCCATCATTTCGCGCTGCGAGCTGCCTACACCGTAGCGAAGACGATCGACTTGACCTCGGGTTTTCGTGCACGCTCCTTTCAATATACCGATCCTCTCGATCCTCGCCTCGACCGCGCGCTTGCCGATTTCGATGTGCCACAGCGACTCGTGATCAGCGGGATTTGGGAACTGCCTTTGGCGTATGGCATCCATAGTGACGGCATCTTGAAAAAGATCGCGGAAGGATGGCAACTGAGTGGCATCGCAACCTTCCAGAAAGGACAGCCGTTCACTCTTTTTTCGAATGGCAATGCGAGCGGACAGAACAGTTTCCTGGATCGTCCGGACGTGGTGGGGCCGGTTCGAAAAGTGAACCCGCGGAACACGAATCTATCGTTTGATAGCGACTGCGCGAACGGCATAGGCTCGCCGGTGTCTGGCAACTTCTGGTTTGATCCGACGAACCTGGTCTGCAATCCCTGCCCGAACGATGACCCGACGTGCTCGGGCGGAGAGACCGGTGTTCCTCTATTTACCTACGGAACGCTCGGGCGGAACGCGTTGCGCGGTCCGGGAATCAATAACTTCGATCTCTCGCTGATGAAACACATCAAAGTGACGGAGAGCAAATACTTTGAGTTTCGCGCGGAGTTCTTTAATGCGTTCAATCACGCTCAATTCTTAAACCCTGACAACCAGGGATTCGATTCTACATTTGGGCAGATCAGCTCGGATCGAGGTCAACGAAATATTCAATTCGGTTTGAAATTCTATTACTAGAGGGGAAGCCCAGTCCTTCGGAAGGAAAAGCCCGACGCCGCGAAAGGCGGACTCGGGCTTTTTTCGTGCGCGGAGCGTCGGCTGGCAAATCCAGGCTGGGCCGACTCACCGCGCAAGTACGCACCCCAAAAGACACAAGACAAGAAAAGCTGCGCATTATTTGACAGTGTGGAGACGATGCGGGGACGACGCCGTCTCCGGCCATTGCTTCGCCGCAGCGGCTGCCGAATCTAGCGCGGGCGTCCGACTGGCCGACGACTGGCCAGCGCACGCGGCCGCATCCGGAAGCGCGGCATCAGGGGCGGCGGTACGTTGTGAAGCGGTCCGCCGCAATTGCTGCAATGATCCTGAGGCGCGCTTTCCACGCGCAGCCAGTGGCCACGCGCCGGACAACCCGGATTCAAACACTGCACGGTCCAACCGGGCAGATATTGCATTCGTTTGCCTCGCAAACCCACGGCCCCGGCGACGGAAGGAAAAGCGGTGCCGCCGAAGCGCCCCGTACTGCAAAAACGCCAAGAACTGGCGGGATTGTGCGCCGGAGGCTCTAGTGAGTCAAGGCAAATCTATACAATTAGTAGTGGTGCTGTTGCGAAGCTGTGGAAAATACGTAGAGCGGAATAGCAGCTCGGCTGCGACAGGGCATCTACGGAGAATACAATTCAACTGGCCGGCGTAAGAGGCCAGCAGACGGCCCTAGCGGGCGTTGGAAAGCTTCGCCTCGAGCTGGTCCACCTTCATTTGCGCGTCGGCCACTTCATGCTGCTTGGCGTCGACCTGACCTTTTTCTGCGTCGATTGTGGCGGCGCCTTCTCTGTCAGCGGCGTAGTCGGGCTTGCCGTAGTAGGTCTGCGAATCGAGATTGAATTTGCGCTGCATGATATCGAGATCGGCCTTCACGGTTTGCAATTGTGCCTTGGCCGCAGCGAGATCCGATTGGATCGCCGCAACTTCCGCACTGGCTTCGCCGCCTTTAGCCTTTTCATCGGCAGCAGCAGACGCAGCGCCGCCGCCCGCTTCGGATGCAGCGCCCGGAGCAGGCGTAGCAGACCCGGACTCATTCGCAGGTTTTGCCGCGCTGTCAGCACCCTCAGCTCCCGGGGTGGCATCCTTCGCGGCGTCTTTAGTGCCAGCATCTTTCGCGCCCGCAGCTGCAGCGGAATCATCGCCCTCAGCCGCTGCCGGAGCCTGCCCGACGACGCTTACAGCGCCCGGCGTCTTCGGAATCGAATCGTTGTCCCACACCTTGGCTGACTTGGATTGTTCTTTCTTTTGGTCGCGTGCGCGGCGAGCGGCATCAGCAACATTGGAAGGGTCTTCCTCGTGATACTGTTGCGGCTGCGGCGGACGCGCAAACACCGAGTTCACCGGCAGCAGAAGCAGAATCGCGAGTCCTGGCCATGCGCTCTTCATCGCAGTTCTCCCGAAAGCAAGTTTCGCTCGTCTATGATAATCGCGCTGCCGCGAATGCGGTAAAAGGCGATTCAGAGACGCACCCAAAGAGGCAACCTGTTCGGGGTGACAGGTCACCAAAATAAAGCCGGGGCCATGAGAGGCCGCTCGACCGGCCTGCAACGGAATGGCGGCCGCGCGGGTGTTGGACGTTGGACGTCTCGATTGATTGCTCGAATTTGCACCGAGGCTCAATGAAACTTGGTCGGTTCGCACTCATTCTAACCGTGCTCGCGCTCTCTCTCAGCGCATTCGGAAAGGCTGCGCATCTTGGCCACGCGCAGTCAACTCCCGGCTTGGAATCCCCGGGCGCGCAATCAGCTGGCGTCGCGGCACGGCCGGTGGAAAAGAAAATAACCGCCTACACGCTTCCTCCCGATCTTTACCAAAAGGCAAAAGCTCTCAGCCGCACACAGTTCCGCTTCAACATCATCAGCTTTTTCTACGGCCTCCTCATTCTCTGGATCATCCTGCACTGGAAGCTCGGCCCGAAATTCCGAGACACGGCTGAGAAAGCGTCGTCCAATCGCTTCATCCAGGCTCTCGTTTTCGCGCCGCTCTTAGTCTTGACGATCGCGATCCTGCAATTGCCAGCCGACGCATACGAGCATTGGGTATCGCGGTCATATGGCATCTCGGTAGAGCGTTGGGGCGCCTGGTCTCTGGATTATGCCAAGGCGCAGCTCCTTTTGATCGTGGGCGGAATTTTCGCTGTGTGGATACTCTACGTCGTGATCCGGCGCAGTCCGCGGCGCTGGTGGTTTTATTTTTGGCTGATCTCGCTGCCGATTGTGGTGTTCCTCACTTTTATCGAGCCGTTTGTGATTGAGCCGATGTTTTTTACGTTCGCCCCGCTCAGCCAGAAAGATCCTGAGCTCGTGGCTCAGATCGAACGAGTGGTACAGCGCGCAGGCCTGACGATTCCACCGGAACGCATGTTCTGGATGAAGGCCAGCGAAAAAACGAATGCGATGAACGCCTACGTCAGCGGCCTCGGCGCTTCGAAGCGAGTGGTGGTCTGGGACACAAACATCGCCAAGGAATCCATTCCGGAAATCCTTTCGGATTTCGGACACGAGATGGGCCATTACGTCCTGGGCCATATCTGGAAGGGCTTGGCTTTTACGGCGGGCTTGCTGTTCGTGCTCTTTTATCTCGGCTTCCGGTGTCTCAGCTGGATGCTGAAACGCTGGGGAAGCGGCTGGGGCATTCGCGGGCCGGACGATTTGGCGTCGCTGCTGGCGTTGCTGTTACTGCTCTCGATTTTCAATTTTGCGGCGGATCCCATCTCGAATGCTTTCAGCCGCTACGTTGAGAACCAGGCCGATGTATATGGCTTGGAGGTGACGCACGGCGTGATTCCCGACGCGGGCCAAGCCGCGGCCGATTCGTTTCAAGTGGAAGGCGAATCTTTTCTCGCGGATCCTGACCCGAATCCAGTGGACGTGTTTTTGTTCTACGACCACCCGCCGATTTCCGACCGCGTAAGGCTGTGCCTCACATACGATCCGTGGTCGAAGGGCGAGCAGCCGCAGTTTGTGAAGTGACCAAAACGAACTACCGCGCGTGAATCGTCATCCGAATCCCGTTCTTGGGCCGCAGCGTGACGAGCGGCTCCGGCGCCACTATCGTGCCGGGCACTAATTGAAAACGAAACCGCTGCGCCAGTGCGCCAATCACCAGCGCCGATTCAAGCAGCGCGAATCCCTGCCCGATGCAGCGCCGAGGCCCATCGCCAAATGGAAAATAAGCTCCCGCAGGCAGCCGGCCGGCCAGTCCATCGAGCCAGCGCTCCGGGCGGAATGAATCCGGATCGTCGAAATAACGCGCATCACGGTGCATCACCCACTGCGAAACCATCATCGTGGAGCCCACCGGAAAATCGTAGCCGCCGAAGCTCGAGGGCGCGATCGACGTGCGCGCCATGATGTACGCAGGCGGATACATTCGCAGAACTTCGCTGATCACCGCGTTTAAATACGGGAGTCGTTCGAGATCGGCCACGCCCGGAGCGCGTTCTCCGAGAACGCCTCTGAGCTCTTCATGCAGCCGCGCTTCGGCGGCGGGATTCTGGCTCAACAAATACCATGTCCAGGAAAGTGTGAGCGCCGTGGTCTCGTGGCCGGCAAGAAAGAGCGTCATCGTCTCGTCGCGCAATTGCCGCGGCGTCATCTGCGTGCCGTCTTCGTCCATCGCACCCATCAACATGGAGAGCAGATCGCTGTGGCGATGCCCGTTTCCCTGCGCTTTGCGTTCCTCGATGATTCGATACACGAGCGAATCGAGAAAACCAAATTCCTTCGTGGCGCGCCGATTTTTTGGCGTAGGCCAGCCAGCCGGAATTCGAAGCGGCGAACGCGCGCGGCGCAGCGAATAGCGCATCAAAAAAGTCATCGCGCGGCCCACTTGCTGCGCCTCGCCCGGAAGCGTGGTGCCGAAAAGAGTTCGCACGGCGGCCTCGAGCGTCAGTTCCATCATTTCTTCCGCCATGTTGCGCGTATCGCCGTCGCGCCAGTCGCGCGCTTTCATCTCCGCGCACTCGAGCATGGTGGGCGCGTATTCGTTGATTCGGTGGCGATGAAACGCGGGCTGCGCGAGCCGCCGCTGGCGCCGCCAGAAATCTCCTTCGCTGATCAGCAGACCTTGCCCCAGCAGGCGCTCGGTGGTTTCTTTCGTCAGCGTGCTCTTGTGAAATTTGCTCTGCTGGAAAAGCAGCAGTTGTTGGATGTAATCCGGATGATTCAGCAGGATGCGGCTTTGCAAAATCACCGGGATGCGGACGATGTCGCCGTACTCGCGCGTCACGCGGCGCATCAATTCCAGCGGGTCTTGCAGCAGATTGAACGACACGCCGACCACGGGCAGGCCTTTCGGTCCGGGCGGCAGGCGGTTTCCATTGGCGTTCATGCGTTTGAGTTCTTGCGTTTGCGTTGATCCGTTTGCGCTCATGATGATGGTCCGCGCTGATTAGATGCGGCCAAACGCTAGAACGCACGTTGGCCTACATCACCACTTCATGCCCGGCGAACGACTAGTTTACGTCAGGTAGCCGTTTCTCACCCGTAAGATGCAGGTCGGCAGGCTGCTTTGTGGGTTTCCGCCAGATTGGGTAAGATGAAACGTCCACGCTGCGCGCGGGTGTGCGGGGGGTTGTCCTTGTCCTTGGAATACGAACAGCCCGACTGGCTCGAACAAATGGCCGGCATTCTCGAAACATTGAACGAGGGTGTGCTCATCGTCGACGACTGCGAGCATGTGATCTTCGTCAATTCGGTGTTCGAGGAAATGACGGGAGTAGCTCGCGAGGAGGTTCTGGGCAAAGACCCCCTCCTCGTATATTACGGGCCGGACGAAATAGCGTACATTCGCGAGCGACGCCGGGAAGTGCAAACGCTCGGCCGGATACGCCACGAGTTCTTCCTTCCCACGAAGGATGGCTCGAAGCTTCCCGTGGTTTCCAGCGCGCGAACCATGGAAGATCCCGATGGGCGCACTTTCACCATCATCAGCTTCACGGATATTTCCGAGCAAAAGAGCGCCGAAGAACAGCTGCGCGCAGCGAATAAACTTCTCGAAGAGCGTCAAAGAGAAATCGAAGAGGATCTAACGCTCGCTGCCCGCGTGCAGCAGAGCCTCGCGCCGAAATCGCTCACGTGGGGCAGCCTCGAAGTAGAAGCTTTCTATCATCCGGTACGCACGATTGGCGGCGACTTCGGCCTCGTCAGCACGCTCGATACGGATCACTTGAATCTTCTCGTCTGCGATGTATCCGGCCACGGCATCGGCTCCGCGCTCGTCGCGAACCGCATCTATTCCGAAACGATTTCGCACTTGCGCAAGAACATCCCGCTTGGCGACATGCTGACGCAGTTGAACCGTTTCGTGATGAACAATCTGGGCAGCTCGGTTTTCTTTTTCACGGTGGCTGCCGCGCGAGTGGAACGCAACGCGCGACGAATGGTATTTGCGGGCGCCGGTCATCCGCCTGCGATGATCGTGCAGCCGGGCGAAGAACCTCGCCTGCTTGAATCGCGCAGCATGGTGCTGGGGGCGTTGCCAAATGCCGTGGATGGCGAAGCCACTCTCGATGTGGACCTGCTGCCCGGCGATCGCATCGTGCTGTATACCGATGGCATCACCGACGTTTTTGATTCGAATGGCGAAATGCTGGGCGTCGAAGGCGTGCAGAAATTCGTCCGCGAGGCGGCCCTGCTGCCTTTCAAGCACATGAAGCAGGGGATTCTCGACCGCGTGGCGGCGTGGCGCGAAGGCCCGGCATCGGATGATGTTTCGCTCGTGTTAGTTGATGTGCACTGACGTGCAGCTCTTGAATCGCCGCGTTCAGGAAATTGCTTCCATTCGCTGATGGCACACCTCGAATTCTCCCGGGATTTTTCCGTCGCGGCGAACGAAGTCTTCGTGTTTTTCGTTCCGCAGCGCATGCCGCTCTGGTACGCCACGGAAATGAATTCTCATTTCGAGGTGCAGGGCGGCGCTTCCGATTTCGATGTGGGCCAGAAAGTACAAATCACCGGCAAACTCGGCAAACGCGAAGTCTCGCTCACGGCGGTAATCACAGCCTACCGCTGGGAAAAGCTGCTCGAGTGGCAGTTTCAGGATTCTTACGGCGTGCGAGGATTGCAGCGCTGGGAACTGGAAAGCGCGTCGACTGGCACGCGCCTACACATGCGCGACTCGTATCAAATGCCCGGCCTATCCGGCCGCCTGATCGACGCTGCCTTCACGCGTTTCGCAGTCGCGCAACGTGATCGCGGATGGCTCGACCGCCTCCAGCGCCTGGCTGAGCGCCGCTAAATCGACTCGCCCGATCAGCAGCATCGTCCCAGACATAGCATTCGCAAGGGTCGGCAGCGACATTCCGTACCGCCGGCGTCCCGCCGGCTCTTTTGACTTTTTATTTTGACGTTGACGGCGCTGAAGCTTAAGGGCGAGCCTCAAACACTACTTCACAACCACATAAAACGGTGGTTTCTTTCCGATGCGGACGAGAAACTTACTGGCGGGCGAAAGATCGAGCTCATGGGCCACATCGCTGATCGGCTTCCCGTCAATTTCCACAGCGCCTTGCTTGATCAAGCGGTCAGCTTCTGCTCGCGACGCCACGCCGCCGCCGCGCTGAAGAATCTTTGCCAACTTAATTCTGCCTTCCGCAGCTACCTGATGTTCGCGGATTTCCGAAGGCAGCTTCCGCTCGCTGAACACCCGCTGAAATTCATCCTTCGCTTTCCGTGCGGCATCCTCGCCGTGAAAACCCGCGACGATCGTATGCGCGAGCTGCATCTTCGCCTTTTTCGGATGCAGCACGCCCGTCCGCACTTCTTCCTTCAGCCGCACGATCACCGGCGAACCGAAATCCGTCAGCAACTCGTAGTAAGTCCACATCTGCTCGTCAGAAATCGACATCAGCTTGCCGAACATCTCGCCCGGCGCCTCCGTGATGCCCACGTAATTCCCCAGGCTCTTCGACATCTTGCGCTCGCCGTCGAGCCCCACGAGAATCGGCATCGTCAGCACCACTTCAGACGCCTGGCCGTATTCGCGCTGGATGTCGCGATGCACCAGCAAATTGAATTTCTGCTCGGTGGCGCCCGAGCTCGACGTCCGATTTCAGCGCCACCGCGTCATAAGCTGTCAGCAGCGGATACAGCAGCTCGTGCACGGAAATCGGCAGATTTTTTTCCAGCCGCGAACGAAAATCCTCGCGCTCCAGCATCCGCGCCAGCCGGTATTGTCCGCAGAGCCGCACGATCTCGAATGGCGAGATTTTGCCCAGCCATTCGCTGTTGTAACGCACCTCGGTTTTCTCGCGGTCGAGGATCTTGTATACCTGCGCGAGATACGTCTTCGCGTTTGCGTCCACCTGCTCGCGCGACAGCGGCGGCCGCGTTTCCGATTGTCCGGTCGGGTCGCCGATCATCGCCGAAAAATCGCCGATCAGGAAAATCGCCGTGTGGCCCATGTCCTGAAAATGCTTCAGCTTGCGCAGCACCACCGTGTGGCCAAGGTGAATATCCGGCGCGGTCGGGTCCACGCCCAGATACACGCGCAACGGTTTGTCGTCTTTCGCCGATTTTTCGAGCTTCGCCTTCAGCTCGTCCTCGCGAATAATTTCCGCCGCGCCCTTTTTCAGGTACGCGAGCTGCTCTTCCACCGGCTTGAACTTCGCTGCAGCCACTATTTTTTCTCCGCACTCGCCGCTAGATTTGTCAGCAGCACGCGCCGCCCTTCGATCCGATAGCGCCCTTCGAGTACGATCCGCACCGCCTCCGTATAAATTCGATGCTCTTCGCGCAGCATGCGCTCGGAAAGCGTCTCCGGCGTGTCGTCATCCCGAATCGGCACAGCGGCCTGCAATATAATCGGCCCGGCATCGAGATTTTCGTCCACGAAATGCACCGTGCATCCGGAAAATTTCGCGCCGTGTTCGAGCGCCTGCCGCTGCGATTCCAGTCCCGGAAACGCCGGCAGCAGCGAAGGATGAATATTCAGGATGCGATCGCGAAAGGCCGCGACAAATGCGGGACGAGCAGCCGCATGTAACCCGCGAGGCAGACGAGATCGACTTTCTTTTCCTCGAGCGCCGCCACCACCAGCTTGTCGTACGCCTCGCGCTCGAGTCCCCTCGACGGAATCACCTGCGCCGGAATTCCCCGCGCCCGCGCCTTCTCGATCCCCAGCGCGTTCTCGCGGTTGCTGATCACGATCGCGATTTCCGCGTTGGGAATGCGTCCTCGGCAATGCTATCCGCCAGCGCCTCGAAATTCGAGCCGCGCCCCGAAAGCAGCACGCCGATGCGTTTCTTCGTCACCGCAGGAAATTAGCACAGTTCGTCGAGCCTCAAAATCGACCCAGGCGTGCCATAGCGGGGATGATTCCTTGACACGTGCGCGCGCCAGGCATCTTCTCGGTTAACTTTCAGCGTTCCAGGAGGCTTTCGATGTCCCGATTCCGTTCCCTGTTGCTTCTTCTTGCCGCGCTTTTCGCCATGAACATTACGATCGCGTGCGCCGAACAGACCGCGCAAAAGCACGCGCCGCCGCCCGACACACGCAAAGCCGACGAAGCTGCCATCCGCGCCGCTTCCGCCGATTGGAGTAAAGCTTCGCAAGCAAAAGATCTCGATAAAGCCACGTCGTACTACGCCGATGAAGCTATTTTTTTCACCAACAATGGCGCGAACGTAAAAGGCAAAGACGCGATTAAAATGGCCTGGAAACCGATGCTCGACAGCCCGGTCCCGGCCTGACTTTCGGGACCACCTACGTCGAAGTCGCGCGCTCCGGCGATCTCGCCTACGAATACGGCACCTACGACCTGAAAACCGAAGAGAAAAAAGGAAAAGTAAAAGACGAAAAAGGCAAGTACGTGGTGGTCTGGAAGAAGCAAGCCGATGGCAAGTGGAAAGCCGTAGCCGACATCGACAACATCGGCGAGTAAAACATCGCGCCGGTTTTAGTGGCACAGGCACTCTTGCCTGTGCTCGGACGACGGTTAGTCAGCCATGAGCTAGATCCCGATCGGTCCGGGCACC
>CAVYDF010000026.1:0-29828 GCA_963767205.1 uncultured Acidobacteriota bacterium | reverse complement strand
TCACCGGGTCGCGCGCCACAATCGAAAACGTGTGAACCGGCCGCAACGGGCGCGGCGACGAGGCCCCCGAAGCACCCGTCTGCGCTCGAGCGCCTACGGCAGACGAAACAACGCAGAGTAACGCGCAGACAAAACGATTCATGGAAGTAGTCCTCCGGAGCGGGCAACTTGAAAAAGGCTCGACTGGGCTGGCCGTCTGGCCATGCCGATTTTCGTCATGGCACGCCTTCAGCCGTGCCGATACGGCGCCGACACAACGGCTTTAACCGCTGAGGGAGCGATGACTACTGGCTCGGGTGCGCCCGGCCCTCCGCCATCACCTTTTCCACTTCATCCGCATTGCGCGGCAGCTTTTCCGTCATCAACCGGTGCCCGTCGGCCGTCACCAGCACATCATCCTCAATCCGCACGCCAAGATTTTCATTGCGCAGATAAATCCCCGGCTCAATCGTAACGGTCATTCCCGCCTTCAGCGGCTCGCGATACTCCGTCGGGTCGTGAACGTTCAATCCAACCCGCGCCCAGCGAATGCACCAAATATTTCCCGAGCGGCTTGCCATCCTTATCCTTGCCGTGCGTATTGATGTAATCAGCCGCGATCGTAGTGCAAATCTGCCGGTTCGCCATACATATACACGCCCGGCTTCATGCCGCAATTGCTGTATTTGCGCCCCCAGAATGATGTTGAAAATTTCGCGTTGCCTCGCGCGGAATTTCCCGTTCGCGGGAAGAGTTCGCGTGATGTCCGCGTCGTAGCCGCCATATTCACCGGCCACGTCCAGCACCACCACGTCTCCATCCTTGATCTGATTATCGAGCGCATCGGCTTGCATCACCGTGGAGAAAAATCCCGTGCCCACGATCGGCGAATACGCTTCGCGCGAGCAGCCCTCCCATTTGTGAACTTCTTCCATCTTCGCAGCCACCTGATATTCCATCAGCCCCGGCTTCATCATTTTCATCGCCGCGAATTGCGCGTCCACCGAAGCATCCACCGCCTTCTGCAGCAATTCCACTTCTCCCGGCGATTTCACCATCCGCATTTGGGTCAAGGTGGGCTGTAAATCCACGATCGCCGACTGCGGTGGCAGCGCATCCTTCAGCCAATCGTGCCAGGTCTGCAGCTGCGGATAGCCGTTCTCCGGCCCACTCGGCAGCAGCGCGTAAAATTTCGGATTCGTCTTCGCCAACGCTGCCAGATCGCCGCGCAATTCCGCAAACGGCCGCACCGCCTGAAAACCCGTCTTCTCCGCCACGCCGGATCGTTCGGTCCCAGGTGCGCCCCGCCCCAAATTGCTTCGCGCGGATCGCGTGGCGGCAAATATAAAATTTCCGTCGGCCCGCCGGCAGATTTCGCAGCCGCCGAATCCGGAATCAGAACGAGCGCCGCGTCCGGCTCGCTATAGCCGGTCAGATAATAAAAATCCTCGTCCTGGAAGAACACCGCCACTTCGCCTGCATCATTCCGGCTCGTATAACCGAAAAGCACCACCGGCCCGTCCACTTCCGCGCGCAATTTTGCGCGCCGCCCCTGATACTCCTCGGCCGGCTGCGGAAATCGCGCCTGCACCAACACCGCCACGAATAGCAATGCCAGCGCCGCGATGGTGCCGCGAAGCACGAGCGTCCGAAATTTCATACGAGTTCCTCCGATGCTAGTAGACGAACCGCGATGGTAAAAGGTAGGTAGGATAACACTACAAAGTTAGAACCCCGGCGCCCCTGTCGAAGCCGGCCGCACTTCGCCAGCCTCCACGCCAAACCGCAGCCGGTCAATATACGTCTGCCCGAGCGACATCAACCCGGTATACAAATACCCCCACACAAACAGCACCAGGAACGGAACCGTGGCGTAATTTTCCATCTCGATCGCGTACACCACTGCCGCCGCAAAATAAATCCCAAGACCCACTTCGGCCCACGGCATCCATCCCGCCTTCTTCCGATATTTTTTCGTGGCCCAGCCGCCCGCGCCGCTCGACCCGTGCGCGCCCGCTTCCACGCGATACTTCGGCGTGCGCACGAATTCCGATTTCACTCCGAAAATCGCTTCCAGCACAGCCACCGCATTGCGCACCGAAAGCCCGATCCCCACCGCCATGATGAAGGGCAAATAAAGAAACGTCCGCTTCCACGTTTTCGGGAAAATCGCTCGCTCCGCCGCCAGGTAAAACGAGGAAATCGAGCACGTGGACGCGATAAACAGCGGCAGGTCGATCACCAGCACCTGAAACCACCCCTGATAAAAACGCACAATCATCGCCGGCAGCAGAATCATCGAGAGCAGCACCATCAGCGGATAGCTGATATTCGCAGTCAGATGAAAGAACGCCTCCGCCTTCACCACTCCCGGCATATCCGATCGCAGCACGCGCGGCATGATTTTCTTCGCCGTCTGCATCAAGCCCTTCGCCCAGCGCGCTTGCTGCGACTTGAACGCATTCATCTCCACCGGCAATTCCGATGGGCACTCGATGTCCGGCAAATAAATAAACTGCCAGCCGCGAAGCTGCGCGCGATAAGAAAGGTCGGTATCCTCGGTCAACGTGTCGTGCTGCCAGCCGCCCGCATCTTCAATCGCCGCCCGCCGCCAGATGCCCGCCGTGCCGTTGAAATTGAAGAAAAGCCCGCTGCGAAATCGCGCCGAATGCTCGATCACAAAATGCCCGTCAAGCAGCACCGCTTCCACTTCCGTCAGCTTCGAATAATTCCGGTTGATGTAGCTCCAACGCGTCTGCACCATCGCCAGCTTCGCATCGGCAAAATACGGCACCGTATTGCGCAGAAAATCCGCTGGCGGAATAAAATCGGCATCGAAGATGGCGATATGCTCGCCGCGCGCCACCTTCAACCCTTCCTGCAGCGCGCCGGCTTTGAATCCCTCGCGGTTGTCGCGATGAATGTAGGAAATCGACAGGCCCAGCTGCTGATACCGCTCCACGCAATTCCGCGCCACGTCCTGCGTCTCGTCGGTTGAATCGTCGAGCACCTGGATATCCAGCAGCTCGCGCGGGTAATCGAACTGCGCCACCGTATCCACCAGCCGCTCGATCACGTAGCGCTCGTTGTAAATCGGCAGCTGCACTGTGACGCGCGGCCACTCGCTGATTTCCGGCGGAGGCGGCGCGATTCGCTTGCGGTTCTTGAAAAAGTTGTACACCAGCACGTAGCGATGGATCCCGTACATCGCCAGAATAATCATCACCACGAAGTACGGCGTCATCACCACCAGGTCAAACGAATTCACCTGATAGAGTCCGCTGAATGGGTTCGTCAGCGGATCGAGTATTCCGCCGCCAATAATCCGACACAGGATTCGCGACAGGAGCGAACCAACTCGCCATCGTGTACAACGACATCAAGCTGCACCTACTCCGAAGGGGTGATTAATCTAGTGCTTGTTAATCTGAACCGCTTTGTTGGTCTGAGCTGCTTTGTAGGTCGCGGTTTCAACCGCGACGCCACCGCGAGCAAATAGCGAAAGGGGCTTCAGCCCCTGAAGCCCGCTCGAATCCTAACGCATACCCATCTCTAAACGATTGATCATGCTACGTTTCCCCGCAGGGACAGGCACGCAATTCCAATCTATACGACAGGGCGAAACCCTGTCAACGAATCCTTACGCGCGTCAGAGATGTGACACCCTCACGCTCAAAATCTGAAGATCAACGTAAAAGCCAATCCAAGTAATGAAAATAACGCGAGCGCAAGTCCTCACAGCTTCTGTGATTCCTTCTCTTGAGACGAAAACGGGCGAAGCGACCACACGAGTATCAGCCCAACGACGAGAATCCACGGCACGAGGATCAGCGGATTCAGCATAATGGCCCGCTGCCGTGCATATGATGAGTATCCTGGAATCTGGCGAAGCCGCTCACGGTATGTCGAGTCAATAGTCATCGTGTTCAGCTACAGCTCCGATGATACCTACGGCCACCCACCACCCGATCAGTTTCCATTGCTTCTTCGTGAATTTCAGCCCCATTTCGTTGTCCGGACCGCTGGCCTCTCTACTGCGGCATCGTTCTATGAGTCCGCCGGAATCTGAAACGCACCCGGTATATTCCGGTCCATTGTCGCAAGCACTCCGCCTTTCGCTTTCGCGAGTTGCACGAGGTGGCCGTCTGTAGTTTGCTTTGCGCTCTTCACCCACGCGGGCATGTGAGAGAGATCATGGTCGTCGCAGAGAAAGGTAAATTTCAAACCATTCGCCGTCTTGATGCGATGCAATAAGGCACGCGCCTCGGAAATGGTGAAATTAAATTGCGGCGCTTGTAGCAAGACTCGGATATAGCCAAGCTCCGTGATCGAACAGGTTGCTAGTTCCGGAACTCCATGGGAGGCGAGAGACTGCACCCACTTGGCAGCCCGATTGTGAAATTCGTGCTCAAGAACACCCAGCGCAACGAGAGTGTTCACATCTAAAAGATAAATCATGGAAAGTTCGACAGAATCTCATCGACTTCCTTGCTGCTCAATGGCGGAGCATCGGGGCCTGCACTGAGGACGGGCAGACCGGTGATCGGGTCTGTGAGAATCCTCGCTTTCCGACGGCGCGTTCTCCGAGGAGTTAGCACAATTCGCCCCTCTTCGGCAGTAATGTCTAGAGGATCTCCAGGCCGAAGCCCAAGCTTGCGGCGAACAGGAGCGGGTAACACAACCTGACCTTTGGTCGAAACCTTCGTCTGCATGGTAAGACCATCTTACCTCAACAAACGCGTCCGACGCAACCCCAGGGTTCGATGCTGAAGACACCCGCGGGCAAACAGTCCAACGCGTCGTTAGAATATGATACCGTGACGCTTGAGTTATGAGAAACACGGCCAAAGCGGACAGAGGGAAGCAGGACGCGGAACCACCCACGCCCTCGAATTTCTAATCGCAAATCTGGAATTAGAATTCCACCTAAGCCCTATAAGAATCAGCAATCTAAATTTTTCTAATCGCAAATTTTCGCGGTTTTTGCAGCGAAATTCTGTACCGATGACGAGCCCTGCGTGCCCTTTTCGAGACACTAGCCTCTAAAGCGTTGGCCGCCGCAGCGGCTAATCGAGACACCGCGATTAGAATTCCTCGCAACCCGCACAAAACAAAGCCAGATGTCATTTTCTAATCGAGACAAAACGGGCAGTTTGCATCCCAGATTCCTTCCCGCGCCAACGGCCTTCGCCGTCCGCTCCTGCGACCAGGTAAAGCTAGCTCTTCCACGAATCACGAGTTACGAGTCACCAGGCACGAGTCACGCCTCTCCCGCCTCTTGCATCGCGCCCCCTCCACGCCTAACATGGCGTCTCGCAACCCTTCCATTAAGGAGTTCTGCCGATGCGATCCAATCGCAATCGTTTGCCATTCATCCTGATGCTGCTGGGACTTACGGTTCTCGCGGCACAGCTTCTGGTTGTGAGCCGGCGAGCAATCGTCGAAGCAGCGGCGCAACCGCTCGCTAGCGCCACAACTCCCCAGAAAAATTCGAAGCCCGCGCCTGCTGACGACGCCCCCCTCGCGAAATCTTACCGCTTCGAAAGCGGGGGCTGGATTTACGTCCACCTCGAAGGCTCGCCCCACGATATCGGCTACCAGCACGGCTATCTTCTCGCGCCGGAAATTGGCGACGCGTTCGCTGCCGTCAGCCTGCAGATGACTCACGTCACGCAGCGCGACTGGGAATTTTTCCGCGCCGCCGCGCGCACGATGCTGTGGCCGAAAATCGATCCCGAGTATCAAGCCGAGCTCAAAGGCATCGTGGATGGACTCGCAGGCACGCAAAGTGAACCTCGATCTTTACGACATCGTCGCCCTGAATGCATTCGAGGAACTGCCTGGCTACTACGTTCCCTGGGTCAACGAGCAGACTCACGCGCAGAACGCCCCAAAAATCAACAGCCCGGAAAATTGCAGTGCGTTCGTCGCCAATGGCAGCTGGACGAAAGATCACCAGATCGTGATGGCGCACAACAACTGGACCAGCTATCTCAACGGCGAGCGCTGGCGCATTATTTTCGACATCGTTCCGCAGCAGGGTTACCGCATGCTGATGGACGGCTTTCCCGGCGTGATCGCAAGCGACGACGATTTCGGCATCAATTCCGACGGCATGATGATCACCGAAACCACCATCTCGAATTTTCACGGATGGGATTACAACGGCAAACCGGAATTCGCGCGAGCCCGGAAAGCGATGCAGTATGCCGGGTCGATTGACGAATACGTGAAAATCATCATGGACGGCAACAACGGCGGCTACGCGAACGACTGGCTGCTCGGCGATCGCAAAACCGGCGAAATCGCCCAGTTCGAGCAGGGTCTGCAACACACAAAACTCTATCGCACCATGGACGGAGTCTTCGTCGGCTCGAATTTTGCGAGTGATCCCGCCGTGATGCGCGACGATACTACGTTCGATCCGAAAAATATGGCCAGCTCACCCAACGCGCGGCACGCTCGCTGGGACGAGCTGATGAACGAAAACAAAGGCAAAATCGACATCGCCATGGCCCAGGCTTTTCTCTCTGATCACTACGACACATACACAAAGAAGGCCATGCCGGATCATCGCACGCTCTGCGGACACGGCGACTCTTCCGTAGACGGCGACAAGACATGGGACATGCCGCCCTACGAGCCCATGGGCGCCGTACAAGGCAAAGTGATGGACAGCAAAATGGCTGCGAACATGAGCTTCGTCGCGCGCATTGGGCATCCCTGTGGCGCGAAATTTGATGCCGCGCAATTCCTTCGCGAGCATCCGGAATTCAATTGGCAGGCGCCGGTGATGCGCGACATGGAAGCTGGCCCCTGGACGCAATTCCGCATCGGTGAAACCGATCCGAAATCCATAAGCACCGCAAATTAAAAACTCGAGCTAATTGTGACCGCCAGCCTCACAACTTTCTTCGGCCTGCTGGGCGCGCTGCTGGTTCTCGCGTTTGTCGCCAACCGGCTTTCGAAGTGGACGCGCGTGCCAGACGTGATCGTTCTGCTGATCACAGGAATTGCTCTCGGGCCGGTGCTGCACTGGGTAGACGGCTCGAAGTTCAGCGAGGTGACCCGCGGATTTGGAACGTTGGCACTGATCTTGATTCTCTTCGCAGCGGGGCTCGAGCTCGACCTGCGGACTGCGTTGAAACAGTTTGGCGCAGGAACGGTTCTCGCGCTTCTCAGCTATTCGCTCTCCTTCGTCGGCGTCGCTTACTTCTGCATCTACGCGTTGCATCTGGCTCTGATGCCGTCGCTTCTCGTTGGCGCGACGCTCGCTTGCATGAGCGGATCGGTGATTCTGCCCGTGCTCGAGCAGCTCGAGATGCGCGACACGGTGAAAACCACGCTCGTGATTGAGGCTTCGTTTGGCGATGGGCTTGGCGCGCTCGGCGTTGGCGTGCTGATCGATCTCGCGCTCGGCGGCAGTGAAATCAAAAGCGGCCCGCTCCCGGATTTACTGGCCCGCGCGGGACTCGCACCCGGAAGCCATGGTTCGATGGCAAGCGCCATTACGGCGATCCTGCTCTTCAAGTTTTTACTCGCGCTCGCCATCGCTGTCGTCGCCGGTTATCTTTGGCTGCGCCTGTTGCCGCTCGTCTCCGACAAGCAATTCTGGCAGGTGCTCACGTTCGCCGCCGTGCTGCTGCTGTATGCGTTCACGCACGCCATTGGCGGCACCGCTCTTTTTGCGGTGATGGCATTCGGCGCGGCGCTCGCGAACCTGCCCGACCCGCGCCATTCCGCGGACTCGTTCGTCTTCCGGATTCTTCCGCCCGACCCGAGCAGGGCGATCCATTCCTTTCACGCCGAACTGGCATTTCTGGTGCGCAGCTTCTTCTTCGTGCTGCTCGGCGTGCTGGTGGATTTCAGCGGCTTGCAGAGGGAGTTTCTGGCGTCGCTCGGAATTGTGGCTGTGCTGTTCGTCGCCCGCTTGATCGCAGTTCAGGTCAGCCGGGTGGCCTGGCGAGGCACCACACCTCGCGAACGGGAAGTCGCTATGTTGTTGATTCCGCGCGGATTAATCACGGCTGTGCTGGCTCTTGATGCGGTCCGCGCGATGAAGCCTCAGCTCGATTTCCTCACGCCGCTGGCGTTTGCCATTATCTTGCTGACCAATGTTCTCGTACTTCTTGCGGCGATTCGCGCCAAGGATCTCGTGCTGGGAGTTGCGTCGGCGCCAGTCGGCGTCGAATCCTCGGAAACCACTCCTGCTTAGCAAATCGGCCTGGCAAGCTGCCTAGCAAGTCGGCGTCCGTCCCGCTATCTGATTGGTATCAATCCGCTTCCACCCTGTGGAAATCGGCCTCCGGAGATGCTACAAAAAGTATGAGCTTTATCTGGGTGTGCTGTGGCTGAAATCTGCACGTCAAAAGGATGCAAAATGACTGTCCCCGGCGGGTTTGCCGGTGACCGTCTGTGCGTCCTTCATTACACGCTTTTCGTCGAGCAGGAATGCGCGGAGATGCGGCGCGAATCGGCGCTGGGCAAAAATAGTCACGAGCGGCAGAACGAGCTCATGGGCAAAATTGCGGACCGAGGCGAAGCGCTCGTGCGCGTGGCGACGAGCGGCTTCCCGATGTCCGACGAACTGAAGGCGCGAATCTTGAGCACGCTTCTGACGCTTATGAATACGCGCGAGAATCTCGATCGCGCGGTGATGCGGCAATCGGCGCAGCGGCGTTTCGTCGGCTGAAGCACTTCTTACGAAACTCCTCTCACGAAGTTTTCTCCATACGAAATTCTCTTTGCAAAGTTCAGTCGACGTTGCCGCCTGGAAATTTCTATTGTGAAACTACGAACCGATGTAGCGCGCATAAAGCGAACGCGCAATGGCGGGATCTTGCGTTCCTTTGATGATGGCGCGCCCGTCGGGGAACACGGTCATTTCATAAGGCGCCACGCGGAAACGCAGAAGGAATTGATTGTTGCGAACTTCGGAAGCGGAAGCGCCGGCGACGCGGCGGCCCAGTTCGGCAAGATCGAGCGCGCGCCTGCGCTCGTGAATCTGCACCGAATCGCGGCCGCACATGCTCACGTGCGGGCGGGCGCGCCCTTCGAGGTGAACGAATTCGCGCCGCACGCAGGCGCGGCAATCCGGATTGCGCGCCACGCGAATGGACTGAAACCTGCCGCTCCAGACGTCGCAGGAAACCAGCTTGTCGTTCAGCGCTTTGAGTTGACCGGCAAGAAACTTCGTCGCTTCGGCGGATTCCATCGAAGCGATCACGCCCGCGGCTGCGTTGAGAACTCCGACTGTATCGCATGTATCTTCGGGGCCAAGCGCCGAATGATTGCCCCCACTTTCGAGCAGACACGCGAGACATGCGGTTTCGCCCGGCCGGATCGTCATCGTGACGCCGTAGCTACCCACAGCAGCGGCATAAATCCACGGAACGCCGAGCGAGATCGCGGCGTCGTTCAGGAGCAGGCGCGTCTCGAAATTGTCGGTTCCATCAAGGATGAGCGGAAATCCGCCGAGCAGATCGAGGGCATTCTCAGGCGTCAGGTCAGCGACGATCCCTTCCACTCGCACGCCGGAATTGATGGAGCGCAGGTGACGCTCGGCGGCAATCGCTTTCGGAATGGCGTCGCGCGCGTCCGCTTCTTCGAAAAGCGTTTGACGCTGCAAGTTGGAGGCTTCCACGAAATCGCGATCGATAATTGCCAGGCGCCCAAGCCCGGCGCGCACCATCAGGTTCGCTGTCACGGTGCCCAAAGCGCCGCAGCCAACCAGAACGGCGCTGGAAGCCAGCAGTTTTTCCTGGCCTTCTTCGCCGATTCCGCTGAAAAGAATCTGCCGGGAATATCGTTCGCGCTCTTCGCGATTCATCGCTTCCTTTGGTGCCTAAAGCGTGATGATAGCGCCTTTTCGCGTCCGGCAGGCAACGGGGCTGTGCTAACCTGACTTCTTACTCTCCGGCGCATGAGATTCCCATGGAAAAGGGCGAATTCAGGGGTGGGGGCGCGAATCTGGTTCGTTGTCGCGTGCCTGCTAATGGTGTTTCCGTGCGCAGAAAACAGCCTTGCAGCGAGCTTCGAAGAAACTACGTTTGAAGGCCGGCCCGTCAAGGAGATTCATATCGTTGACGAGCACGGCACGAACGTCACCGTAAAATCGCTGGCTCTAAAGGTTGCCGTCGGGAAGCCATTCGACTTCGGAGAGGAGCGCGAGAGTCTTCGCACTCTTTATCGCACCGGGGATTTTGCCGATATTCGGGTAACTGCTGCATCCGAAGGCGATGGAGTGCGGGTGGATTTCATCGTTCGCCGCAACTTCTACAACAACGTGGTACGCATCGACGGACTGAAGGAGCCTCCCACTGATCCAGCAGCTCTCGCCGCCTTGCGCCTGAATCTCGGGGAGCCATTCCGCGAGAGCGCATTGCGCGAAGCAATCAGCCGCCTACAGGACCTGCTGCGGACGGAAGGACTCTACCTCGCAAAAATCACCTGGGATCTGGGCCCGCATGACGACACCCGGCAGATGGACATCGCGGTGCACGTCGATCCGGGCATTCGCGCGCTGGTGGGCGATATCACCGTCAAGAATGGAACGCATTACGCGAATGCGGAACTCATCAAGCGATCCAAGATCACGAACAAAAACGCGCTCACGTCCGCGCGGCTCACTCGCGGCTCGCAGAAAATCAAAAAGTACCTTGTAAACCAGGGGTATCTGGGCGCGGGAGTGGTTATGACCCCGGGAGCTTACGATGCGGCGACGAATCGCGTGCCGTTGAATCTGGATGTGACCGCAGGCCCGCACGTGCGAGTGGAATTGACGGGAGCGCGCCTGAGCAAAGGGCGCCTTCAGAAGCTGCTCCCTATCTATGCCGAAGGAGCGGTGGATGAGGATTTGCTGCAAGAGGGCCGCCGCAACATCCGCGACTTCTTTCAACGGGAAGGGTATTTTGACGCGGACGTGAAAGTGACTTCGCGCGAAGAGGCAAAAACAGGTGATCGCGTGATCAGCTATGAGATTACGCGGGGAGACAGGTTTCGCCTCGCAGCCGTCTCCTTCGACGGGAACAAGTACTTCGGCAGGGACCTGCTTTCCGGGCGCCTGCAGCTGCAGACCGCGTCGTTTGCATCGAGCGGGCGTTTCAGCCAATCGCTGATGCGCGTGGACATCGATTCGATCAAAGGTCTTTATATTTCGAACGGATTTCGCGACGCGCAAGTGACCAGCTCCGTGGACGACAATTATCACGGCAAAAAGGGGAACCTCTTCGTCGCATTTCACATCGAGGAAGGGCCGCAGACGCTGGTGAGCGGCCTCGAGGTGGTGGGTAATCACGCGCTGAGCACTGAGAAAATCCTCGCAGTTACCGGCTCCACTCCGGGGCAGCCGTTTTCAGAAGCCGGCGTGGCGAGCGACCGCAATAATATTCTCGTGATGTATTACAACGAGGGATATCCGGAGGCGCATTTCGAGGATCAGGTATTGCCGGGGAATGATCCACAGCGCGTGCAGCTTGTTTACCACATCAGCGAAGGAACGCAGATCGAAGTATCGAAGGTTCTGCTCACCGGTTATCAGTACACGCGTCCGGGAATCGTGGCGCGCCAGGTGAAGATCGTGCCGGGACCGCTGCGCGAAGGCGAGGTGGTGGAAACGCAGCGGCGGCTTTACAACCTGGGAGTGTTTAACCGGGTGACGATTGCGCCGCAGAATCCGAACGGCACGGACCCGGAGAAGGTGGTGGTGGTAGATGCCGAGGAAGGAAAACGGTACACGTTTGCGTATGGCGGCGGATTCGAAGTGCAGCGGCTTGCCAGCACTTCGAGCCCCAACGGAACGATCGTCGGCGCGAGTCCACGCGGAATCCTGGAGCTTTCGCGCGCCAATATGTTCGGCAGGGCAGAGACACTCTCGTTCAAGGTACGCGTCAGCACACTGCAATACCGCGCGGTGGTCAGCTATACCGCCGACAATTTTCTTTCCAATCGAAAGCTAAGCCTGCAGCTCACCGGGTTCGCGGACAAGACGCAGGACATCAATACGTTTACATCGGTGCGTTATGAAGGAGCGGTGAACGTGGTGGAAACGGTTTCACCGCGGACTAGCATCGCATACCGGTATTTTTTCCGCCGAGTAGACGCTTCGAACCTGAAAATCGAAGAAGAGGAAATCCCGCTACTCAGCCAACCGACTCTGGTCTCCGGTTTTGGAGTGACCTGGGCGCGCGATCATCGAGATAACGCGGCTGACGCGAAGCACGGCAGCTTCAACACCATCGACGCCAGCATCGCGTTGAAGTCACTCGGTTCAGCGGCGAGCTTTTTCCGCGGCTCGTTTCAGAACTCCACATTCACGACTTTTGGACGCGCATTCGTCTTTGCGCGCTCGGTGCGCTTCGGCGTGGAGCAAACGTTCCGCGGCACAGCAGAGGTGGATATACCGCTGCCGGAGCGGTTCTTCGCCGGAGGCGGAACATCCATTCGAGGCTTCTCGCTCAACCAAGCCGGACCTCGCGACCCCGTGACCGGATTTCCAGTTGGAGGGCTTGCGCTGCTCGCATTCAACCAGGAGTTGCGCTTTCCGATGAGGCTGCCATTTGTCGGAAACCGGCTGGGCGGCACCATTTTTTATGACGCTGGAAACGTATACACCGACATCAATCACATCTCGTTCGCATGGAAACCGCCGGCCAACGACAATAACCTGCCCTACTTCTCGCATACGATCGGGTTCGGCGTGCGCTACCCGACGCCGATAGGGCCGGTTCGCGTCGACTTCGGATACCAGCTAAATCCTCCGCATTATGCGGGCGAAGATTTCCCGCCACCGCCGGCGATGCCGATTCCGAAGGAGTTCGCACTGCCGCACTTCCAATTCTTTTTCAACATTGGACCTGTTTTCTGATGCGGCGACTACTTCTCTTCTTCGTATTGGCTGCAGCGATGGCCGGCCTGGCACCGAATTGCACCTTTGCGCAAACTCATTCCGCATCGGAATCTTCGCCACCGTCGACTGGCGACTCTGCGGTTTCGCACGCCGGTAATGCTTCCGGGGAGCAGACGGTGGATGGCATCGCAGCCCGGATCGAAGACGACATCATTACCGAGAGCGAAGTTCGCGAGCTCAGCGCGTTTCAGGAGCTGGTGGACGGCAAGCAAAAGCCGCGCACCGAAATCATCAAAGAACTTGCCGATCAATGGATCGTGCGAGGCGAAGCGGCGCTGGCGGCGTTTCCGTCGCCGTCGAGCGCGGATGTGGATCGGGCTTATCAGCAGTTCGTGAAGCAGTTCCCTTCTGAGAAGGAATTTCAGGACCGCTGTGCCGCACTGGGACTGACGGAAGCCGCGGTGCGGCGTATTCTCGCGCAGCAATTGTTTCTTTCGCGATTCATTGACTATCGCTTCCGTCCTGCGGCGCAAGTGGATGAAGCGGAAATCGAAAAGTATTACCACGATGAGTTGGCGACTCAACTCGAGGCGAAGAAACAGCCCGTTCCGCCGCTTGACGAGGTGGAAGACACGATTCGCGAAGTGCTGATTCAGCGGGCTATCAGCGAGCGAGCGGCGAAATGGCTCGACGACACTCGCGAACAGCTCAAGATTGATATCGTCGCTCAAGGTGGGCAGTCAGTGAGCGCGCGCTGGCGGCATAGGCTGGCGCTCGTGGCGCTTTCGGTGGCGGCGGTGTGCGTAGCCGTTTTCCTTCTGATCGAAACGGGAATCGTGCAGAGATGGGTGCGCCAGATTGTGGTGAGCCAGATCGAACAGCACACCGGGGCGCGCGTGGAACTCGGCGGCTTCCATCTTCACATCTGGCAACTTCGCGCAGAACTCGACGACCTGACGCTGCATGGGCTTGAAGCGGCGGGAACTCCTCCGCTCTTTCACGCGGCGCATGTGAATGTGGCGATTCATATTTTGTCGTTCATCGACAAGGAAATTGCCATTGATGAGCTGGTGTTCGACCAGCCGCAACTGGCGGTGCGCATAGACAAGAACGGCAAGAGTAATCTGCCCACGCCGCGGGTAGCGGCAAGCAAACGGCCGTGGCGCGAGACTCTTTTCAGCTTGCGCATTGGCCATCTCGAATTCCGCGACGGCAGCGCTACTTTCAACGACCGAAGCGCTCCACTTGCCATGGTTGGTAAAGACCTCCAGTTCCAGCTGCGCTTGAACGGCGCGTCATCGACGGGAACCGAATCCTACGTTGGCAATCTGCAATGGCAGCAGATTGAGCTGGCGGCCAAACGCGACTTGCCGTTTCGTTTCGACATTTCCGCGAAATTCACTTTGCATCCCAATGCGTTCGAGCTGGACGACCTGGCCTTGAAGCTGCCGCATTCGGATTTGAATCTTCGCGCGGAGCTTCCGAGCTTCGCGCAATCGGATTGGAATCTGCATTATCGCGGCCGGCTGACGCTGGCGGATGTGCGCACGATTTTTCGTTCGCCGCTGACGCCGGATGGGATTGCGGATTTTTCCGGGCAGGCGCGCTATGCGTCAGGCGAGTGGACCGCGAACGGGCACTATCAAGGGCACGATTTTCTGATGACGTACAAGTGGTTTCATGCGGGCGGAATGGAGACGTGGGGCGATTACGAGATGGCGAAGAATCGGCTTGTGGTGCAAAAGCTGAATATTCGCGCGCTCGGCGGCAGCATCACGGGCCGCTTGCAGATGGACACCGACACGCTGGCGTTTAAGACGGAGACGCAGGTTCGCGGCGTGAACCTGCGGACTGCATTTGCCGCGGTGCAAAATCCGAGCTTTCCTGTGGTGCCGCTGCACTGGGACGCGAAAATAGACGCCGACTCGGTGAACACGTGGACCGCAAATTTCCTGCATTTCCGTTCGAAGGGCGAGTGCCGCTGGTCGCCGCCCGAAACACTCGAGGCCGGATTGATTCCGCTAACGGCGCGGATCGAGTACGACACGTCGGAAGACAGCCGGGGAGTTTCGTTTGGGCCCAGCGAAATCTCGACACCGAAGACCGATATTCAAATGGACGGCTACCTGGCGGCAAAAGCTTCGGCGCTCAATCTGAATCTGCGCACGGACGATGTGTACGGATGGGACGATTTCATCAACGTGATCCGCGGAGCGGATTCTACGCCGAGCCGGATTGCGGGCGCGTTGACGTTTCGCGGAAAGATCGAAGGGCCACTCGGCGGGCCCACTTTTAGCGGGCATCTGCAGGCCACGGACGCGCGGTTTGATAATTTCTATTTCGACTATCTAGGAGGCGACCTGGAATATTCGCCCGACGATTTTCGCCTCACAAAAACCACCGTGCGCCGCGGGCAGGCGAGCGCCGATGTGGACGTCCTCCTGGAACTGAACGGCAGACTGGGGATTTCCTCCGGAGAGCAAATGGACGTTTGACGCGAAGCTGGCGCACACACCGACGAGCGACGTGCAAGAGATGTTTGGCCTGAACTATCCCGTGAAAGGAATTCTGAGCGGAACTTTTCATGGTGCGGGAACGCGCATCGCGCCTTTGTTCGACGCAAATTTTGCGCTCGATGATGTGGATGCCAAGGGGATTCATCTGGACCGGTTTGCCGGCCTGCTGCATGTGACCCACGACGTATACCAGATAACGAATGGCGAGGTGCGCAGCGGACAAGGCCTGGTGACCGGAAATGTTTTGTACCGGCCTGTGGAACAAGCCACCGAATTCAATCTCAGGGGCACGAATATTCCTCTCAACAAAATCAGCGCGCTGCAGACGCCGTCCATTCCGGTTTCGGGCCGGCTCGATTTCGATATTCGCGGCCGCGGGCCGATTCGGTCGCCTGTTGCGGAAGGCAACGTGCGGCTTGTGGCTCTGCAGGTTGGCGCGGACGTGCAGGGAAACTTTCGAGGCCGGCTCAAATCAGATGGCGAAACCGCGAAAATATCGCTTGTGTCGGAAATCAATGCGGGCCGGCTGCAGGGTGAATTTTCCGTTGGCCTGCGCGGTGATAATCAAGTGGCGGGAGACCTGACGGTGAAGCAGTTCCAGATGGATGCGTTCATCATGACGGGCCTGCATTTGAAACAATTGACGGGACACAGCAGCGTTGACGGCCAGTTCACCCTTTCGGGGAGCCTTCGGCATCCTGAAACAATCGAGATGAGCGCGAACATCGAGGAGATTTCGTTCAACTACGATCTGGTGGAATTGAAGAATGACGGGCCGATTCGGCTTACCTATCGCCGCAATGAGGTGCGGATCGATCAGGCGCGGCTTCATGGCCCTAATACTGATTTGCAATTCAGCGGGTCGGCGCGCTTCGATCGCGACCGTCCGCTGCATTTATCGCTGGCGGGCAGCTTGAATCTTCGATTCCTCGATCGCATGATTCCGGAACTTTTCGCGCTGGGGCGCGCGGATGTGAACGTGTCGGTGGAAGGAACGATGTCGCGCCCGCGAATCACGGGACGGGCGAGCCTGAAAGATGCGTCGGCGACGTATTCGGATTTTCCGATGGGGTTGAGCCATGTGAGCGGCGATCTGGTGTTCGATCGCAGCCGGATGCTGTTCGATCGCATTTCGGCGCAAGCGGGCGGCGGCCAATTGCAACTCAACGGCGCCGTGAACTACGGCGAAGGACCTCTGCGCTATGAATTGAACGTGTCTACCACGGTGGTTCGAATCCGCTATCCGGCGGGCATGAGCTGGCTTGCAAGTGGAGGGCTGCAGCTTTCCGGTTCGAGCACCGCTGCGATTCTTTCCGGGAAAATCCAGATTCAGCGGCTGCTGCTGGCGGAGGGCGTGGACGTGGGTTCTCTTTTCACTACTGCGGCGGAAACGAGCGCGAGCCCGGCGTCGAGTTCCACGCTGATGAGAAATCTTACGTTTGACATCGAAGGGCAAACAACGCCGGGAGCGCGCATCGAGTGGGGCGGCGCGCAACTCGAAGTGGACGGCAACATCCGGCTGCGCGGTACGTGGGATCGTCCTGTGCTGCTTGGCCATATTCACCTGCTGGGCGGGGAGATGGCGTTCCGCGGGAACAATTACACGCTGACGCGAGGCGACGTCAATTTTGCGAATCCGTTCCGGCTCGATCCGGTGCTGAACGTCGAAGCCACTTCTACGATCGGACAGTATCAGGTGACGATTAACTTTTCCGGCGAGGCCAGCCATCTTTCGCTGAGTTATCGTTCGGACCCGCCGTTACCGGATTCGGACATCATCGCGCTGCTGGCCATTGGCAGTACGGGCCAAGAAAGCGGGTTGCGATCGTCTACTTCAAGCTCCCAAAACTATGGCGCCACGGCATTGTTGTCGGAAGCAATTTCGAGCGGGCTTGGCGGGCGAATCGAGCGGCTTTTTGGCATCAGCCATTTCCGCGTCGATCCATTTCTTGCTGGCACGGCGACGGAATCAAATGCGGCGGCGCGCGTGACGATTCAGCAGCAGTTTTCGCGCAATTTGACGGTGACTTACTCGACGAACGCGGCGACTACCAACCAGTATCAGTTGATTCAGGTGGAATATGCGATCCGGCGAGACATTTCGGTGATTTTCTTGCGCGATATCAACGGCACTTATGCATTTGAAGTGCGCTTCGTGCGGCATTTCAAATAGCTTTTATTCCGCGGCGATTATTCCTTCATCCAGAACAGCGAATCGGACCGAAGGCGAACGTGCCAGGGAAACGGCTTGTCGCGAAACCGCTGCCACTTTTCCTTGTAGACCTCCGCTTGTAATTGGGTTGTTTCTGGCTGCGGCGATTGTGAGGAATGTTGCTGCAGAGTCAAAAACAATGTGACGCGGAAAGGCGTCTCGGACGATCGCACCAGCCAGCAGGGAAAAACGTTTTCTTCGCTGGAAGCACCGTTCGCTTCCACGAATTCGATGTGATGGGCGCGAATTCCCACGAAGCCTGTGGCCTGAGCGGTGGATTGAGCCGCAGCCTGCGCGATGGAATGACCGGTGGACTGACCAGCGGGTTGCGCTAAGCGCAGCGTGCAGCCCCAATCGAGGGCTTCCACGCTGTGGTCTGAAATCGCGCGGGCGCGGGAAATATTTTTGCATCCCGTCAGCCGCGCAACCTCAACCGACGGTGGCCGTTGGAATATTCTTTCTTTGGCGCCCGACGCCACCACGCTTCCTCGCGATAAAACCAGCAGCCTTGCGCCGAGGCGGTACGCTTCTTCCATGTTGTGCGTGACGAGCAGCGTTGGCCGGCGATATGCCGCAAATGTTTCCTGAAGCTGCATTTCCATCTGGCTTCGCAAATGTGTGTCGAGCGCTGATAACGGTTCATCGAGAAACAGCGCCTCAGGCTCAATTGCGAGCGCGCGCGCCAGCGCCACTCGTTGCTGTTCGCCGCCGGATAGTGTGCGCGAATATCGGTCTTCGAGGCCGGGGAGATGCGTTCGCTCAATTAATGCCGCAACCCGCCTCGATCGCTCGTCTCGTGGCAATCCCTCCAGCCGAACGCGATATTTTCCGCCACGGTGCGATGCGGAAAGAGCGCGTAGTTCTGAAACAACATGCCGACGCGGCGCTGCCTTGCCGGAATATTCAGATGCGATTCGGAATCGAAGAACACGCGATCGTTCAGCTTGATTCGTCCGCGATCGGGCCGCTCGAGTCCCGCGATACATCGAAGGAGCATTGTCTTGCCCGCACCGGACGCGCCCAGAATGCTCAGCGGCTCAGCCTCGGCGCGAAACGAAACCTCCAGCGTGAAATCGGGAAGCTTTTTCTCGATTTGGATTTCGAGCGCCATCAGCGCCGAGCCCACCGCAACCGCTCCGGCGCTTGCAGGTGCGTCCAGTAGTAGAGCCCGGCGAGCAGAACGAGCGAAATTCCGATGTCTATCATGCACCACGTGGCGGCGCGCGGCATCTCGTTTGCTTCCACTGCGAAATAAATCGCGATCGGAATCGTTTCGGTTCTTCCCGGGATATTTCCAGCGAGCATCAGCGTGGCGCCGAATTCGCCCAGCGCCCGCGCGAAAGAAAGAATCGTCCCCGCGAGCACGCCCGGCCACGCGAGCGGCAGCGCCACTTCGCGAAACACGCGCCATTCCGAAGCGCCGAGCGTGCGCGCCGCTTGCAGCAAACTGGGATCCACTTGTTCGAGCGCCGCGCGAGCCGTCATGTACATCAGCGGAAAAGCCACCACCGTGGCGGCAATCACAGTGGCCGGCCAGGAAAACACGATTGTCGCGCCAAATTCGAGAAACAATTTTCCGAGCGGTCCGTTTCGCCCGAAGAGCAGCAGCAGAAGAAAACCAACCACTGTGGGCGGCAACACAAGAGGCAGAAGAAAAACGCCGTCCACAAGCGCCATCGCCGGGCCCTTGCGGCCTTCGCGCCAGGCTGCAGCCGCGAGGCCCAGGAAAAGCGTGATGACGGTTGCCGTCACGCTCGTCGCAAGCGATATCCAAAGCGGAGACCAATCCATCGGCTCAGGATTGTAGCCGGAACGGAAGCAACTGGCTCATTTTTCGGCGAGGAGCAAGCGCGTCCGCAACTTATCCGGCGACTACAGTTCCTTTTCCAGCCTCGACAAGAAATTCAATACGTCGGAGGGGCTTCGCACGTAAAACGAGGCGTGCGTGTTGCCCGCGCCGCCCACGTTCACCGTGATCTGCCCCGGCAGCACGGAAAAGGCTTCTTCATCCGTTTCATCGTCGCCAAAATAGATTGCGATTTTCTTCTCGGGCAACCGCGCGAAAAGCTCAAGAACCGCAATACCCTTGCCCGGAAATTCGCGCGGCAGCAACTCCCACACTTTCTTGCCGCACAGAATCCGCAGCTTGTCGTTAGACGTGGCGACTATATCGGCTACCACACGGCTAGCTGCTTCGATAGCCGGCGGGCGCGCTCCGCGATAATGGACGGCAAAACTGAGCCGCTTGTCTTCAATCTCGATGCCGCGCAGGCCGGCGAGTCCCGTTTGAGCGGCTTTCAACGCAGCCTCCACCATCTGCCGTGCCGCGATGCTCGGAACCGTGGTTTCTCCAGCACGCTCAGCGCCGTGCAAGCCGACGTACCGTATGCCGTCTACGCCCACGAGATTCTGAATTTTTTCCAACTCGCGGCCACTTACAACTGCGATTGTAAGTTTTTCGTGGCCAGCGAGCCGCTGCAAGAATTTTTCTGCCGCGCGCTGAGAACCGCACATCGTCAGGATGCCGCCGCAAACGCACCAGCGTCCCGTCAAAATCGAGCAGCAGAAGCCGGTGTTCTGCATCGCGAATCCGCGCGATCACCTCCGGCCACGCACTCGCCAAATTGCGCACATCGCTTATTGCCCGCCGCTTGCGTGGCGCTGAACCCACCGCGGGAGAGGAAGGATCGGCACGTTTCTCCTGCGCGCTAGTCGCCACTGGCCGCGCCAGCCTTTCTCGAAACGATGGCCAATCGCGACGCGGGATTGCTCGGTTCTTTCTCTTCGCGGTCATGGCCGTCTTCGGGCCGCGGCTCGTCGATTCGAATTTCGGACAAGTCCGTAATCAAATTTCCAGCCCAGCGATACACATTGTGCTCTTTCACGTTGCGCCGCATTCGCTGCATACGACGATGGCGTTCCGTGGCGTCCATCTCGAGAGCCATCCGGATTGCGTCGCTCAGCTGTTCGATGTCGTATGGATTCACGATGATCGCATCGCGCAATTCGCGGCTTGCTCCCGTAAACCGGCTCAAGATCAGCGCCCCTTGCTCGTCTTCGCGAGCGGCAACGAATTCTTTGGCCACCAGGTTCATACCGTCGTGCAGCGAAGTCACCATGCAAAGATCCGCCGCCTGATAGTACGGCAGGATTTCAGTGTGCTCGTGATGGCGCGCGAGCAGGACGATCGGCTTCCATTTCGACGTCTGGAATCTTGTATTGATGCGCACGGCTTCCGCTTCCACTTCCATCACAAAATCATGATAGCGCGGAATGTGCGTGCGGCTGGGCGCGCCGATTTGAACGAATGTGAATTGCCCCACATAAGCGGGCCATCGTTCCAAAAACCGCTCGACGCCGCGAAACCGTTCGATAATTCCTTTGGTGTAGTCGATGCGGTCGACTCCGACGCCCATGAAACTCGCTTCAATCCCGAGATTTTTCAAAAGTGTCGTACGCTGGACATAAGGAGAAACCGGCTCGCCACCTTCCACCTGGCTTTCGCGGAAATCCACGCTGATGGGGAACGGACGAACCAGCGTCGTCTGCCCATGCCGCTTCACAGCAAAGCGCTCCCACTCGATCCGGGATTCAAGCGCGCGATTGACGGTCTCGAGGAAATTGTTGCAGTGGGCCTGGATGTGAAAGCCGATCAGATCCGCGCCAAGCAGCCCATCGAGCACTTCACGCTGCCAAGGGCAAATTCCAAACGCCTCTGGATTGGGCCACGGGATATGCCAGAAAATCGCTACCCGCGCGTCAGGGCGCGCTTCTTTGATCATGCGTGGCAGCAGCGCAAAGTGATAATCCTGCACCAGGACGAGCGGATGCTTGGCCGTCTCGATTTCTTGCAGCACCGCGTCGGCAAACTTCCGATTCGCTTCCTGATAGCTTTTCCAGTCCGACGCCCGAAAAATGGGCCGCGTGTAAGCGATGTGGCACAGCGGCCAGAGCCCCTCGTTCGAGAATCCGTAGTAGTAGCCTTCCTCTTCGTCCTTGCTCAGCCAGACGCGCCGCAACGTGTACTCAGGCTTGTCAGGCGGAACGCGCAAGCGATCGTGCTCGTCCACCGTTTCGCGGTCCGCATCGCCCGAGCCCGACGCGATCCACGTTCCGTCGCACGCGCGCAAAATCGGCTCGAGCGCCGTCACCAAGCCGCTGGCTGGAACGAGCGCCTCGATTCCTTTGTTTCGGTGCACGTGCATGTAGGGTTCCCGGTTCGATACCACCACGAGCGGACTTTGCAACGTCTTGCTCTGCATGCTCACTCGCAGGCGCTCCGGCGTCCACATCGCCTGCCCCGTCTCGCGAAGCCGAGCCTCTTCCTCAGCGGCCGCGCGCGCTTCCGCGAGGCTTTGCGTCAGGTTCATCACCTCTTCGGAGAAAGGCGCGAGAAAATCTTCCTTGGGAAGGTCGGGACGGGGAGAAATCTTTCCCACTCGCACTTGCCGCATCCATTCGGCGGTTCGCGAAATGGGTCCGATGATCGTCCACTGCACGATCAGCACCGTGATCAGAACGATCAGAAGCACCTGCGCGATTACGTGCCAAAGCGTTTCGCGCCAGATGCGCGAACTTTGCGCTTCCACATTACTGGCATCGTGGTAGATCGCGAGAAAGCCGGCTACAGCTCCTTTTCGATGAAGCGGCAAGAAGTAGACCTGCATTTCCTTGCCACCCAACTTTACAAATTCGCCGTATCCCTCTTCGTGCGCCTTCACTTGATCCAGTGGTATTTCAACCGGGTCCAGGCGCGAAACGAGATTCGAACTTTCGGCGAGCACTCCGCCGCGCCCGTCATACACCACGACGCCCGCAAGCCGCTCCCTGTTTCCGAACCGTTCGACGATATGGCGCAGTTGGTCGCGCGAGCCGCTATCGAGCGCCGGTTCGACCAGTTCCTGCAGGCTCTCGCCAAGAGTTTCGGCGCGCCTCACCAGATCGGCGCGCAATGCGCGCTTTTCCGAGCGCACCTGGTTCCTGGCGACAATGAATGTGACTAAGCTAATGCCGGCTACAAGAAATACGATCAGCCGTAGACTGAGCCTCACGGCGTTCCCTTCGCTACGAAATTTTCGAAAATCGCCCGGAATTAGCCCGCGGCGATTTCGATGGTTTCTATCCTGATTGTGTTATTGACGGCGTCGAGGATGCCCTTCACCCGCACCTTCTTCCCCGCAAACTTTTCCGCCGTCTGCTGGTCATCGAGCGAGTAGGAAAATTTGCTGGAATTGTCCGTCAGAACGAATTGATCGCCTTTCTTGGCAATCGTTCCGGTAAACGTCTCGAACTTCGAATCGCGTTTCTGGCTCGCTACGAGAAGCTTGTTAGTCTTGCCTGTTTCGGTTGTCGTTGCACTGTAAGCAGTTGCCCCGGTCAGAAAGGAAAGCCCTAAGGCAGCCACGGTTAAAGTGATTGCTCTCTTCGTTTTCATCTCTACTCTCGCTTTTTACTCCAGACATTCACGAAAGGCGATACCCTGAATCCTTCACTTTGGGGGTGCATGGCGTCTGCCATTCAAATCCAGTCTAATCGATTGAATACACACGGCTTAATCTGATTTAACATTGTCCCCGTAGGAAGAATACTCGCAAAGCCCGAAGATTGTGCACGGTAACTGGCGCCTGGGTCCCAAATTGGGCCTCCCGTTAACTGCATCTGGCCGCCGTTTGACCCCCTAGGTGCGCGATTGGACGCACAATGCTAGACGGGTGGTTCGGATAGGCGCAAACTTTAGTACTGTAACTAGTTACGGGTGTAGTTCACCCGTCGTAGTTGGGCTCGGGGTCAGGCCTCCGGGGGAAGTAAGAGGCCGCTGCATTACAGGCACGTTAAGAAAAGGTGGAGGAGACATGGCGAGCGCAGTTTCTAACAAGCTCTGGAAATCGTTCGATTGGGCGCTGTGCAAGACGGCGGGGATAACCTTCGACACGATTCAATACTTCAACAAGTTCAATCCCAACCCTTCATTCACTCCGAAATGGTCAGAGAAGCCGCTGCTGAAGTCGTGGGAGAAGTCCAAGCCCACGCTTGGCTGGCCGCGCACCACGGACTCACTTTGTCCGGACTGTGTGCGGGAAGCGCGCGATCTGATCCTCAACGGCAAGAAGGACTGGACCGACCTCGTTCACGAGAAAGTCGGCGAAATCAAAGCACAGATTATCGAGCGCGACGGCCAGGTCTGGATGGTGAAAGAGTGCCCCATCCACGGCAAGTATGAAGACCTGATGGCCATCGACGCAAAGTTCCTTGAATGGATCGAAGGCAATTTCCCGGGCCGCGACATTCCGGCGCACAACGACGAGGATTTGCACCGCCACGGCTCAAGCACCGTCCGCCACGGACGCGGCTCGGTTCTCACCGTTGACCTGACGAACCGCTGCAACATGATGTGCGATCCCTGCTTCATGGACGCCAACCAGGTGGGCTACGTTCACGAGCTCAGCTGGGAAGAAATTCAGGAAATTCTCGAGAACGCCACCAAGATCAAGCCACGCCGGCAGATGTCCGTGCAATTCTCGGGCGGCGAGCCGACGATGCATCCTTACTTCCTCGATGCGGTTCGCTACGCGCGCAAAGTGGGCTACAACAGCGTGCAGGCCGCCACAAACGGAATCGAATTCGCCAAGAGCAAGGACTTCTGCAAGAAAGCCTTCGAAGCGGGCATGCGCTATGCGTACCTGCAATTCGACGGTATCGGCAACGATGCGAACAGCCACCGCCAGGTGGGCAATCTCTTTGACGTGAAACTGCGCGCCATCGAGAACATGCACGAAGCCGGAATCGAAATCGTGCTCGTCACCACGATCGTCAACAACGTGAACAACGATCAGGTCGGTCCGATCGTCAAGTTCGCGATGGAAAACCCTAAGAAAATTTCCTTCGTGTCCTTCCAGCCCGTTTCGTTCACCGGGCGCGACGAGGAAATCACGCCGGAGCGCCGCATCCGCCAGCGCTATACGCTTTCACACCTCGCGCAGGACGTCAGCGCGCAAGTCGGCAAAGTAGAGCCCACGCGCGACTGGTTCCCGATTTCTTACATCGCCACTTTCGCGGGCTTCTCGGACCTTTCTCATGGCCCCGATTCGCAGTGGGGTTCGCTTTCCTGCGGCTGCCACCCGAATTGCGGTGTGGGAACAGCGCTCATGATCAACAAGGAAACGAAAGAATGGGCGCCCGTGCCGCGCTTCCTCAACGCGCCTTCGCTTACGAAGGACGTTACGGCCATCACCGACGCAGCCCGCAGCAAGAAATTCTCAAACTTCATGATGGCGCTAGCCATCCTCAAGAATTACAGCCCGTTCCAGGCGCCGCCGAGCCTGAGGTTGAAGGATTTGTGGATCAAGTTCGACAAGACCTGGGCTCTCTCAAAGAATGCCGACAAGAAGTATGGCCGCACCAGCCCGGATCGCACCTTCGAAGACGCCATGAAGCGCCGCAAGGAAGATCCCTGGAATTTCCTCTTCATCGCCGGCATGTGGTTCCAGGATCTCTTCAACTATGATTTCCGCCGCACCGAAATGTGCATCATCCCCTACGCCACGCAGCAAGGTGAAATTTCCTTCTGCGCGTACAACACCGGCGTGGGCTGGCGGAAGATCATCGAGAACATGTACAAGAACGCGACCGTCGCGCAGTGGTACAAGACGCACGGCAAGCACGACATCTTCGCCAAGGGCAAGAGCGTCGATCTCCAGAGCTACGAACACTCGCTGCGAATTGATAAGGAAGACGCCGCGCGCGTTCGTCACCTCGAGCACGACATTCCGCTGACGGCAGCCGAAGAAGACCGCGCCCGTCGCCGAAAAGCTAACGAAGAAGCGGCCAAGGTTCGCCGAATCTACGAAGAGCTCGTGCTGAAGAAGCCCACGGAAGCTGTCGTTCAGATCGGCTCAATTCAGCAGATTCAAATGGCGGTCCCCGGCGCAACGGTAAAGCCAGTCCAAATCGCCCCAGCCAACGGCAATGGCAATGGTCACGCGAACGGCAACGACGCAGCGAAAGAAGCCAACACCGAAGCAGAAGCCGCCGTCGCCGGCGACTAAGCATCGCAATCAAAGGTTTCACCAACAGCCCCGGCCAAAAACCGGGGCTGTTCTTTTTTCTGCCAGCTTATTGTTTTGATAGAATGAGGAGTCGAGGAAATGCCAATCTACGAATATGTTTGCGACGACTGCGGCGCCCACTACGAACGCATCGTCATGAGCCAGAAGCAATCGATCACATGCCCGAAGTGCGAGAGCGCGAAGCACACGATTCAGCTCTCAGTGTTCGCTGCGCCCGCCAACGGCAGCAAAGCGAGCGGCGGATCTTCCTCAGGCCCCGCATCCGGCTCAGGCGGCGCATGCTGTGGCGGCGGTTGCGGCTGCAACTGATTCAATGGTCGGTATCGACAGGCCAATTGTCGCGATTAGGCCTGAATTTCTAATCGCGAACGCCCGATTAACATTAAGCCTAACCCCTTCCACTGCAACACTTGAAAGTTTGTAATCGAGAATGGATGGCGATTTTTGCGCGCGACGCGGGCGGCCAGACCCGCCCTACAAACCTTTCGTCGGCCACATCATCGCTATTTCGCTGCGACCTTCACCGACGCCTGCGTGTTCTCCCACTTCATTTGCAACGTGCATCCGCCGCCGACTTGATCGAAGTCAATCGTGAAATTCTCCACTGGCGCAGACGTCTTTGATACGGCCATATCAACGCGCGCCAAGTCGTTCGCTTCGCCCGGATATGCCGTGCCCCACTCGCCGGTCTTCTTGCTGATCACCAGCGTCCACTTGTCCGCGGTTGGAATCACGAAGATTGTATAGCTGCCTGCTGGCACCGTCGTGCCGCCAACGCTCGTGTCGCCCGTCGTCACGAATGTGGTCGCCTCGTTCGCACCAGCTCGCCAGACCTTTCCGTAGGGAACCAATTCGCCGAAAATCTTCCGCCCCTTCATGCGCGGACTCGAATAATCAATCGTGATCGTCTTGCCATCGGCCACCTTGCACTCCGCCTTTGCGGGGGGGCTCGGCCGCGGGCCCTTTTCCTGCGCACAGCTCGATGCCACAAAAACCGTCAGTGCCATCACTGCCATCGCACACAGCGCGAAAATTCTCTTCATGATGTCTCATCTCCTTGACCGAGAAATAATCGACCGGGAAATAAATTGGAGCGGGAAATAAATTGCCAGACACGCGGCAATCAATCTACTCTGGATTCTGCCCCGCCCGCGTGCCGCGAGTCAAACCGCGAGCGCCTTGCCGCCCAGATTCTTACCGAGAGTCCAAAGGCGCCGCGCGACATCACATCAACATAAATCGAAAAGCCACCAGCCAATATGGAGGGAAAAATAAATGGCCACGACACCGGTAAAGACAGACTGGCAATCGCTACCGGCAGCCAAATCCGGGCAATTCCGCATCGGCGGCGATCTCGTCGTCAACCGACTCGGCTTTGGCAGCATGCGCCTCACGGGAAAAGGAATCTGGGGTCCGCCGAAGGACCGGGATGAATCAATTCGAGTTCTGCGCCGTGCCGTTGAACTCGGAATCAATTTCATCGATACGGCCGATTCCTATGGCCCTGCAGTTGCCGAAGAACTCATCGCGGAAGCGCTCTATCCTTATCCAGCAGGGCTCGTGATTGCGACGAAGGCGGGCTTCGAGCGGCCCGGTCCGGACAAATGGGTGACGAATGGCAAGCCGGAACATTTGCGCGCGTCTTGCGAAGGCAGCCTCAAACGCCTGCGCCTCGACCGGATTGAACTTTTCCAGCTTCATCGCATTGATTCGAAAGTTCCCGTTGACGACCAGCTCGGCGCGCTCGAGCTTCTGCAATCGGAGGGAAAGATCAATCACATAGGTTTGTCGGAAGTCAGCGTGAAAGAGATCGAGCACGCGCGCAGCATCGTTCCCATCGTCAGCGTGCAGAATCGCTACAGTGTGGTCGATCGTGCGGCAGAGGAAGTCGTCGACTACTGCGACCGTACACAAATCGGATTCATTCCGTGGTTTCCTCTGGCGTCAGGCGGTGTATCCAAGTCGGGGAGTTCAATCGAGGACGCGGCAGCCAAGCTGAAGATCACCCCATCGCAGCTTGCCCTTGCGTGGCTTTTGCATCGTTCGCCCGTGATGCTGCCGATTCCCGGCACTTCGCGCGTGGAGCATCTCGAAGAAAATGTGGCAGCAGCCGCTGTGAAGGTTGACGACGCTACTTTGAAAGGGCTGGCGAATTTGGCGCGCAGCGCGTAAGCGTCGCTGCTCGAAATCAGATTCGATACGGCGGCGGCTTAATTCCTTTATCTCGCAGATAAATCTCTGCCTGGCCGCGATGGTGAGCCACATGGACATACATCGCAAGAAGTACTTCCCGCCCGGGCAGCCGTCCGTCCGGCGAATCATGCGCTTTGGCGAGTTGTTCGTCGGTCATGCTCTCAACCACTCCCGTGCAATATTCGAAAGAGCCGCTTAGAAGTTTTACGATGCCGCCCTTGTCATTTGGTGACGGCGTCTGAGGCGCGTTTGCATCCTGTAGCCCGGCGCAGAATGCATAATTAGTCGTCGCGATGTGCGAAATTAATTCTCCAAACGTCATCGACTCAGGATGCGGCCGGAAACCGTAATCGCTCGCAGGCATCGCCTCCGCAACTGCTACCGAAAGCTTGCTGAGTGCGCCGAAGTGTTTCGCGTATTCGTTGTCGGTTGCTGCAGCTGCGTTCAGAGCGATACCGGCCCAAACAGCCATGACGAACGGCACACTAATCAGAAGAGTGGAAAGGACAGCGGGACGCTCCATGGCAGCCTCCTTTGAGCACGTTGGAGTGGAGTCCGGCAAACGACGATGCCGATATAGACGACTGCTCGCAGCTTTCGATAGCAGCGTCTTCAATATCGCGCAAGTTGCCGCAGCTACCTCTCGCATTAAGTCCGTAACGGCAGCAGCGCGCGCAGCCGCACATCGCGCAAATAAAGTCCCAACCACGCCAGAATGGCAACGACCAACGGAATCGCAAAGGCCGTCTCCCCCATTCGTACGTGGGTTGCAACCGCGCCACCCAAGTAGCCGGTCAGGAGAATTGCCCCGAACACACTGGTGCGCGGTATTGCGTACAACACGGTGGAGACGAGTAGCGCGATCGTGATCGGCACCGAGACAGAGTCCGGGTAGCCCACTCTCCTCATCTCCTTCCGAGAATCCTCCGGCTTGAGAAAGCCGAAGCTGAGGCCAAACAGCATTAAGGCTACGATTAGGCCGCTGAGTATCCGTCCCGTCCAAAGCATTCCTTTCGAGGTGGGAACTGCAGGCGCAAGCGATGACATAGATTTCTCCCGTTCGATATTGAATTGGACCTTAGTAAAACATGAAAGGCTGGAGCGGCAAATCGGTTATTAGACGCGGCTGCTTGACCTTTGATGCAGCTTACGGCCACTATTGTGAACCTACGCGGAGCACGAGCGAATGCCGGAAGGCAAAGGGCTTCTGATTGTCTACACAGGGCCAGGCAAAGGCAAAACCACCTGCGCCCTGGGCACCGCTTTTCGTGCGGTAGGGCAAGGGCTTCGCGTGCTGATGGTCCAATTCATCAAAGGCTCGTGGCACTATGGGGAACTCGACGCGGCGAAAATGCTGGGTGATGATAAGTTTGAGATCCGTCCGATGGGTCGCGGATTCGTTAAAGTGGGCGGGGCGGACACCGATCCCGAAGACATCCGGATGAGCGAGCAGGCCTGGGAATTCGCGCGCGAGCAGATTTATGGAGAGAAATACGATTTGGTGGTGCTCGACGAAATCAACTATGTGATCAGCTATAAAATGCTCGATGCGGATCAGGTGGTGGATGCTCTGGCGAAACGCCCGGAGCGCGTTCATGTGATCTGCACCGGCCGCAACGCGCATCCGAAGCTTGTCGAAGCCGCCGACCTCGTTACTGAAATGCGGGAAATAAAGCATCCGTACACGAAAGGCATCCTGGCGCAGAGGGGAATCGACTACTAGACATGGCCTGGTTCAAGCGCGAAAAAAAGTCGATCGAAAATCCCACGCCGGTGGAGGAGCGCCGCGTCCGCACCGAAGGCATGTGGACAAAATGCAGCTCGTGCCGCGCGATTATCTGGAAGAAAGATCTGGAATCGAACTGGAACGTGTGCCCGAAGTGTGACCATCATTTCCGGTTGGGGTCGCGCCGCCGCCTCGAGCTTCTGCTCGATGACGAACGCTACGATGAATTCGACGCCGATCTGGCCTCGAGCGATCCGCTCCATTTCTCGGATACCAAGCCCTACGCCCA
>CAVYDF010000025.1:0-15195 GCA_963767205.1 uncultured Acidobacteriota bacterium | reverse complement strand
AGGTTCTTCGACATATCTCTCGATGCGCTCATCGCCAATTCTCCCCGGCATAGCGCGTTTCCAGGCTGTTGCGCATCTGTTCGAGCGAACGGCGCAGCCTGGATTTCACGGTGGAAAGCGGAATGCCGAGCACCCGGGCAATCTCCTCGATCTTCATTTCTTCTTCGAATCGTAGCGTCATCACTTCCCTGTAAGCGAACGGCAATTCATCGAGCGCCGTTCCCACGCGGCTCGCGCGCTCGTTTTCGAGAATACGATCGAGCGGCGCCGGCCCGTGCGCGGCCAACCTATCGAGCGGAGTCTCCTGCGATTCATCTTCCGCAATGGGCTGATCCAAACTCGACGGCCGAATCCGCCGAAGATGGTCAATCGCCAGATTGCGCGCCACCGTGAACAGCCAGGCGTCGAAATTTCGGTTGGGATCGGAGCGCCGGATCTTTTCCGCCACGTGAATCCAGGTTTGTTGAAAAAGATCCTCCGCTTCGCTCCGGTCCCGTACCAGCCGCAGCAGAAAGCGGAATAGCCGATTCTGATAGCGCGATACCAGAGTCGAAAGCGCATCCAGGTCCCCACGCCGAAGCTGAGCAACATCGGCCTCGAGCCCCACGCCTCCCTCCCATTGCAATGCAGCGGTGCCCATCATATCTGTAATACGGGAGAGGACCTGAAAAAGACTCAGCCGTCTGGGTGGGACGCTCGCTTCGTAGGTATGTTATAAATCAATGCTTTGACGACACCTTCCATCGCGAGCGTGGCTGCGCCGAGTGGCTTACGCCTCGAAATCTCACCCGCCTCGTCGTTTGTCGACGACGAATTGAACATCCGAATTCTCGGTCTGAAGCCGCGCGAAACTGTGACCCTCCGCGCCTCAACCGAAGACGATGACAAGCGCGTATGGAGTTCGCACGCAACCTTCTTTGCAAATTCGTCCGGCACCGTTGACGTTTCATCGCAGGAACCGCTTAGCGGCACCTATCGCGGTGTATCGCCGATGGGCTTGTTCTGGTCGATGAATCTTGAAGGCGCGGAAGAGGGCGGCCGCGCGACGTTCGCGAAAAAGAATGTCACCGCGAACAAAGTGACACTGGAGATTCGATCAGCCGAGCTCGTGATAGCCGCCACGCACTTCGAAAGGGGTTACCTCGCGCCCGGCACTCAAACGCGCGAATTGCAGGTGCCAGGCGAACCAGCGACGAACGGTGCGCAAACCGTCGGACGATTGTTTCTGCCACCCGGCGCGAAGGCCGGCGACCGCCTCCCCGTTGTCATCGTTCTCAGCGGCTCGGGCGGCGGCTTCGATCTCGACAAGGCTGCGTTAATCGCTCGCCACGGTTTCGCTGCGTTCGCACTCGCTTATTTCGGCACGCCGCCCCTGCCCACGTGGCTTCATCACATTCCACTCGAATACTTCGAGGCCGCGTTCGGATGGCTTAGCGCGCAGCCAGAAGTTGATGCGCAGCGCATCGGTCTGCTTGCCGTTTCGCGCGGCGCTGAGCTTGCTCTCCTCCTTGGTTCGAGATTCCCGCAAATTCACGCGGTTGTCGCCTACGCACCGAGCAGCGTGGTCTGGGCAGCTGGCGGACGCGACAAGCAAAACGGTGAGTTGCCTCCGTCGTGGACGCACGGCAGTAAGGCGATTCCTTTCGTACCGCTTCCTCTTCGCCAATTTATTTTTCGCTCCGCCATCCCCGTGGCCCTGCTGAAACGACCGGTCATGTTCCGCGATCTCTTCCATACTGGGCTGCGAAATTCAAAAGCCGTGGCGGCAGCCGCAATTCCAGTCGAACGGATTCACGGTCCCATCATGCTCATTTTGAGCGGCGACGATCACCTCTGGCCGGCAGAGGAAATGAGCGAAGCAATCGTCGCGCGCCTGAAACAGCACAGTTTTACTCACCGCGTCGAGCACCTCCACTATCCGAACGCCGGCCACATGCTGCGATATCCTTACCTTCCAACCACCGCTCGCGCCTCGCGAAATCCTCATCTCCGCAACGCGCGCTATTCGTTCGGCGGCACAGCCCCGGCCGACGCCGAAGCGCAAGCCGACTCCTGGCGCCGCGCGATCGCATTCCTCAAATCAAGCCTCGCATAGAGCTGCCGCCCAGCGTCTTGGCGCCTCTGCGAGCATCCCTACGCATATGCTAGAATGGCTTTCTGTGCTCAAGGTTCTCCAGAACCTCCTCGAATTGCAAAGCGTAGACGTGCGGCTCAACGACGTTCGCACCCGCATGGCCGCTTTCCCAAAGAAAATCACTGATCTCGATGCCCGCATCGCGGCCGCGAAAACCGAACTCGAGCAGAGCAAGGGCGCACAGCTCGCCACGATAAAAGACCGCAAGAAATATGAACTGGACGTCGAGCAGCACAAGGAGCGCGTCCGAAAATACCGCGACCAGAGCGCCCAGATCAAAACCAACGAAGCCTATAAAGCTCTTCAGCACGAAGTGCAAATGGCCGAAGAGGAAATCGCGAAAGCAGAAGATCGCCTGCTCGAACAGATGGTGGCCAGCGAGGAATACGACCGCCGCATCAAGGCCGCCGAGCTGAGATTGAAGGAAGTTGAAGGATCCGTTCGCACGCAGCGCGCCGCGATCGAATCAGAAAAAGCTGCCGCCGAAAAGGATTTGGCGCTGATCGAGGCCGATCGCAAGCGCGTCACATCCGAAGTTCCTGAAGATCTGCTCGATCACTATGAACGCATCGCGAAAAGGCATGGCGGCGTCGCCCTCGCCGAAGTGGACAACGAAAAGTGCTCACTCTGCGGCATGCAAATCCGCCCGCACGTGTTTCAAAAGATGCGCAACGCGAACAACGAGGATTTATTTCACTGCGAGACGTGCACCCGAATTCTCTACTACATCGAGCCCACAGCTGTGCCGCCGCTCGACGATCACAAGCCGCAAACTTCCGGCGCGTCTGCGTCCGCCTCTTCCACCGGTGAAAATTAGCGCCGGAACCTTGATTGCCCGCCACACCCTCGGGAGCGCCTGCCGCCGATGAAGCGTTCTTCAAAAACTCCGCCGCCCTCGAGCGCGCGCCTTTTTTCCGAATCGCATGCCGCCGCCGCGCCACCCGCGGGAGTTCATGTTGCGAATATTGACGGAGCCTCGCGCGGCAATCCGGGCCCGGCTTCTTACGCCGTCGTCATCCGCGATCCGAGCGGAAAAACAATCCTCGAACTCGCAAAAGATATCGGCCGTGAAACGAACAATGTCGCCGAATACTATGCACTCCTCGCGGCTCTCGACTACGCGACGAGCCACAACATTCCCTCGCTGCGTATCCGCAGCGATTCCGAATTGCTCGTTCGCCAGATGCAGGGCCGCTACAAAGTGAAAAGCGCCGATTTGAAGCCGCTACACGAGCGCGCATCGAAAATGGCAAAGCAGCTCGGATACTTTGCGATCGAGCACGTTCGCCGCGAATTAAATCGTGACGCCGACGCGCTGGCCAATGTGGCGCTCGATAAAGCAGGCGTGCCGAAATTCGCCGGCACGGATAGCACGACTTCAGAATCGCGCGCAAACTTGCTTCCCCCTCAAACTCCAGCGCCGTCGATCGCTGGGGTCAATCCGAAAGTTGAGCTACGAAGGATTCGAGCCCGATTCGCGAACGGTGTGCTGGTTCCAATCGAACCGCTCGATTTACCGGAAGGCGCGGAAATCGTAATCGAATTCTGAAGTGTCCACAGAGATAAGCCTTAGTTTCCAGCAGAAATTCTAAGCAGCGTTTTTCAGAACGTACGAACGATAGAGCGTGTCGCGTTGCGCGGGAATGTAGCCGGCATCGGAAATAATCCGCCTCAGTTCCGCCTCGTTCGTCCGGTTGCGCACACCGGCCGCATAAACCACGTTCTCTTCGATCAAAATACTGCCCACGTCATCAGCGCCAAATTGCAGCCCTACCTGGCAAATCTTGATTCCCGGCGTGAGCCAGCTCGACTGAATATGGTCGATGTTGTCGAGATACAGCCGGCTGATGGCCAGCGTCTTTAAATAATCAAAAGCGGTCGCCTCCGGAATCTTCTTCCCCAGCGGAGTATTCTCCGGCGCAAAAATCCAGGGAATGAACGCCGTAAACCCGCCCGTATCCTCCTGAATCCGGCGCAGGCGTTCCAGATGGTTCACGCGGTGGCGATAATCCTCGCCGCAGCCGAACATCATCGTCGCCGTCGTGCGCATCCCGAGCGAGTGCGCGATCCGGTGCATATCTTCCCATTCGTCCGACCGGCACTTCAGCCGCGAAATGCGCGCGCGAATTTCATCGTCAAGAATTTCCGCGCCGCCGCCCGGAATCGAATCGAGGCCGGCATCGCGTAAGCGCGCGATCGTATCGCGCACCGAAAGCCCGGAAACCTCGGCGATGCACAGGATTTCCGGCGCCGAAAAACAGTGCAGATGCACCTGGGGAAATTTCTGCTTGATCGAGCTCAGCATGTTTTCGTAAAACTCAACTCGCAGGTCCGGATGCAAGCCACCTTGCATCAGCACACCTGTGCCGCCAATCTCGATCATCTCGCGGATCTTTTCATAAATGGTTTCGAGCGAAAGAATGTAGCCATCCTTCGCACCCAACGGCCGATAGAATGCGCAGAACGAGCAGTATTCCGTGCAGAAATTTGTGTAGTTGATGTTGCGGTCAATCTGGTAGGTGGCCACGCGCGGATCGGTTTTCTTGCGGCGTACTTCGTTCGCCGCCATTCCGATGCCAATCAAGTCGTCGGAATTAAAAAGCTCGAGCGCTTCTTCTTGTGTGATTCTCATCGGCGATTGTGTTCCTCAGCCTCGACCTCGACTTTGATCTTACGCCAGATAAACCGGATCGTTCGTGCGCACCACACCTTCTCTCAGCACCGCGCCGTACACTCCCGAACATCCCTCGTGATGGCGGGCCACTCTTTCCAGCACCGCCGGAGAAGCCTCCGCTGTGTCCGGGTCGAGATTTATCATGACACAGCGGCCATCCTTTTTCACAATCCGAATCGCAACCGACTCGCCGATCCGCAGCTCGCGGCCTACAAGGCTGTCCTCAAAAAAGGGCCCGCCGGTCGCCCACTCGACATAAAAATTCCCGCGGAATCTCAGCGGATTCAATTCGATTCCGGTTTCCTCGGAAAGCGCCTGCACCGTCGCAAGACCAAACAAAGAAATCGGAGCCAGGTCCATCATGCTGCGCTCGGAATGGCGGAATTCCAATGTCTTCTGGTAGCGTCTCTCGAGCAATTGTTTTAGCGCAGGATCGTCCGCGCGCAGGGTGTCGCCCTCCGGCGTCGTCACCTCCGCAGCGTAATTCGCCGAAAGGATCTCTGATTCGATAGGCAACGCATTGAGAAAACGCGGCCGGAACAAAATCATATCGCGCCCTTTGCGCGCCGTCATCCAGGGAAATGTCGCCGGGCCTTCAGCGTCAATGAAAGCGTAAACGCGATCGCCCAGCAGGCCCGCATATGTCACATGAGCAGCGTCAAGGTCCTCGCCCGCCATTCCTTTCACAGGATACCGGCGCAATCTGCTGAGTTTGCCGATGCACTCCACGGCGTCACGCTCCGCGACGGGCGGTGGTGGATTGAGCGGGCACACTCGCAAATTCAAGGGGACGATTGCGGGGAATTAATCCAGCCGAAGCGGCTTTCTCATAGTACAGACGCAGCCCTTCGAGATTTTCTTCATCGAGATTGAAGTCAATGTTGTCGATCAAGTATCGCTCGAGCGCCTTGGCAGGCAGATCAAGCTTTACCGACGCTGCTTCGGAAATTTCGCGGATGCGCTCCATCCCGTATCGCTTAGACGCCTGAAAATCTGCCACCACTTCCGGCGTTATCGCATCGCGTCGTCCAGCCCAGATGGCCAGCACGCACGGCTTCCCCGTCATCTCGTGCCACTGGTAGGCCACGTCGTAGACGAACACTGTCTCGAATCCCGGCACCGGCATATCTTCCGGGTCGCCCTGGCAACATGCTCCACCGCCCGGCAACTTGGCTGAAAGCGCTTCCATTTTCAGCGCCACGCGCAACGCTGGATCGCCGATAACGAGCGCGGCATCCGCTTCCTTGAGCATTTCGGAAGGATCGGGCGCGGCCTCCACGTACTCAGGCTTGATTCCCCAGTAGCCTGCTGCCAGCAATTTCACCAGCGCCGCCGAACTACGCGAACTCGAATCGAGCGCAATGCGTTTCGCCATATCGATCGGCCGCTTCGACACAACCAGAATGCTGCGAACCTCGCCCTTCGCCGCCACCGCCATATCCGGCAGCACCACCACATTTTCCATGCGCTGATATTCGATCGCGGGAATGATGGCCACGTCCACATCGCCCCGGCGCAGAGCTTCCGCGCATTGCGAGGGCACCGTGAACGACAGCTCGTACTTGCCCTCGAGCGGACCTTCCGCGAATCCCCACACCAGCGGCGCTGTGTTCAGATATTCAACAATTGAAATGCGAAGCTTGCTCACGTTTTCCTCGTTCCGTTAAATCCAATATAACACAACGCCCTACGCCAACTTGGGTGCGAGGCACGACAACACTCTCAAGAACGCGCCGCAGAATCAATCGCGATTGGTGCTAAAAAAGGACGCTGGCAATCAAGGCTGCTGCGGAAACCGGATGACCTCATCCTCGGTGGGAACTTCCATCTCTTGTTTCACCGGCGCTCCGTGCGAATCGGACCGTTTCCAGCCCTCGCCCTTGCCCTGAAGGTCGTATGTTGCGAAAGCGTATGGCAACCCCTCACAGCCAAGTTCTGAATTGGCGTTGCAGATATGAAAATGCAAATGCGGCTCCGAGGAATTTCCGGAATTGCCGAGCAGTCCGAGCACTTGACCGCGGTGCACTTTGTCGCCGACTTTCACGCGCAGCGAACCGGGCTGCAGGTGCGCGTAGAACGCGTACAGCCCATCGCCAATCTCCATGATCACGTGATTTCCGCCGATTGTTTCGAACGTAATCGGAACCACCGGCGGCTTGTTCGGAATATTTTGCGGGATGCCATCTTTGGTCTGCGTCACCACACCGTCCGCCACCGCATGAATTTCCACCCCGTAGGCGCGATAGTTTTTGTTGTCCTCTGAGTCGCCCTGGTACGTTTTGCCGTCAGGATTCAGTTGCACCCAATCGATCGCGAATCGTTGTGAGATGTATGCGCGGCCATTCACAGGAATGAAGGACCGCCGATGCTGCGACCTGTTCGAAGGCCCGTTCCCTGCTACCCAATCTTCTCCCTGCAGCGGCGAGCTGATTACCACAACCGGTTTCCGTTCCGTCGAAACGGCAACTCCATCGAGCGTGATCGCCTCCGGGTAATCGCCAATCTTCATGGCAATCCGATGGCTGACCTTCGCGGGTACATCTTCACGCTTGTCGATATTGAGCCACATGTAAACAATCGCAAACGCCCCTGGCGCTATCTTCGCTTTCTCTGAAACAGTTTGCCCGGGCCGGTCGATCATTCCTTCCAATTCGGTGCCAGAGTAACTCGCAATTGGCTTCGCACCGGAATCGCCAGTCACAGCATCAAGCCGGGTGAGCAGGCAATCCCATTTTCCAAGGTTCGTCACATGCAGCTCATACACAAGATGCCATTTGCCATCAGCCTTGAATGCCCAGGGAGCGATTGGCGAAAGGACGTCGAGCGGCGGGCCCACAGGTTTCGGCGTGTGAACCTCGGAGTTTTTAGCGGCCTGGTCCTCCGTAACGTTGCTCCGTGCTGTGTCGGCGGAAGCAGGCTGCGCGCCTGAATTCTTGGGCGTAAATCCAAACGCGAGAATCGTGAGCAGCCAGACTGCACAAATCTTCGAATTCGCGTTCATACTTCGCTCCACCCGTCAGTAAGTTCGAAGCAGTCGGATAGTATCAATACAAAGTTGCAGAGCGGAACTCGATGTGCAACTTTTCTCGCTCGAAAGCGTATCTTGAAGAAAGCTCGGCAAGCAAACATCCATCAGGAGAAGCCATGAATCGGCGAATATCGGCGCTCGCAATAAGCTTCATCGCCCTAATCCTCGTGCTTCCAATCGCGCGCACACATTCCACTTCCGCTTCGCCTGACGCCGAAGTCGTTGCTTTCGTGGGAGCGAAAATCTACACGTCCCCCACCGATCCGGCGATCTCCAAGGGCACGGTTATAATCCGCGGCAAAAAAATTGAGGCCGTGGGCAATACCGGCACGCTAACAATTCCTCCTAATGCAAAGCAAATAGATTGCAAGGGCACAGTGATCACCGCCGCTTTTCAGAATAGCCACGTACATTTCACCGAGCCGAAATGGACCGACGCCGAGGAGCAACCAGCCGAAAAACTGACCAGCCAGCTCTCCAATATGTTTGTGCGCTACGGCTTCACCACAGTCGTGGATACCGGCTCGCTTCTTCTCAACACCGTCGCAATTCGCAAGCGCATCGCCTCGGGTGAAGTCGCAGGTCCTCGCATTCTGACCGCTGGTACCCCTCTCTATCCGCCCGACGGAATCCCTTACTACCTGAGCGATCTGCCGCCCGAGATCCGAAAAATTATTCCCCAACCAACCACACCCGCCGCAGCCATTGGCTTCGTGGACGACGATCTCGCCGGTGGTGCGGACATCATCAAGCTCTTCACCGGCTCCTGGATTGCGCGGGGAGAGGTGAAGCCCATGCCCGTGGACGTCGCCACCGCCGCCGTGGAAGAGGCTCACAAGCACGGAAAGCTCGTTTTCACCCATCCTTCGAATGTCGCTGGATTGGAAGTGGCCCTCGCAGCGCACGTCGATGTACTTGCGCACTCCATCGAAGACATGCGCGGCTGGAATAACTCCTATCTCACGCAAATGAAAGCCGCCAACATGACTTTAATTCCCACACTGAAATTATTCGGCTCCGATGATGATCTCTCCGGGATTCTCGATGAAGTCGGAAGCTACCAGCGAATGGGCGGTCAAATTCTTTTTGGCACAGACGTCGGTTACCTTCCCGATTACGATCCATCGAACGAGTACAGCTTGATGTCGCGCGCCGGGCTCACGCCGATGCAAATCCTTGCTTCGCTCACCACTGCTCCGGCCGATCGTTTCAGCGAGTCTGCTTCACGCGGACGCCTCACCGCAGGCATGCCGGCCGATCTCGTAGTCCTCAGCGCCGATCCCGCCACCGACGCCACGAATTTCGCAAAGGTCCGCTACACAATTCGAGGCGGCCGCATCCTCTACTCCGCCTCTGCGCACTAATCCTTCCCCATCTAAGTACATATACTGACATTGCCTTGCTTGACATCAACCCGCGCCACTGCGTACCCTCGCCGCAGAGCCTTCCTTATAGATGGATTCCGACCATTACTTGGGGTGGTTGGCGCTGGCACTCACGCCAGGCCTCGGCGCACGCATGGCCGGCAAACTCCTGCGCGAGATGGGCAGCCCGCAGCAGATTTTCAACGCCTCGCTCACAGAGCTCGAAAGCCACCATCTCCCGGCAGCAGTAGCGCAAGCCATCCACTCCCACCGCCCCCTCAGCGACGCAGCAAAGGAACTAGCCGCGGCCCAGGCAGCTGGCTGCAAGCTCCTCACCTGGGACGAACCCGAGTACCCCACCCGCCTGCGCGAAATCTACGATCCCCCGCCCCTCCTGTATGTACTTGAAACATAGAGCTTCTCACCAGGCACCTAATCTCCATCGTAGGCTCGCGTCGTCCGACCCCTTACGGGAATCAAATGGCCGAGCGCCTGGGCCGCGACCTCACCGATCGAGGAATCGTCGTCACCAGCGGCATGGCGCGAGGAATCGACTCCTGCGCTCACAAAGGTGCGTTGAGTTCAGCAGGAGGCGCCACGATTGGCATCCTGGGCTCCGGAATCGACGTGATTTACCCCAAGGAGAACAAGAAAATCTTTGCCGATATGCAAACGCGCGGCGCAATCATCAGCGAGTTTCCGATGGGCACGTTTCCAGCGCCTCAGAATTTCCCCATCCGCAACCGGATCATCGCCGGAATCGCGCTGGGAGTTGTAGTCGTCGAAGGCGCGCAGTATTCTGGATCCTTAATCACCGCCCGGCTGGCCATGGAGTTTGGCCGCGAAGTCTTCGGCGTTCCAGGCAACGCTACCCAGCCCACCAGCTTTGGACCAAACCAGCTGATCAAACAAGGCGCCAAGCTAGTCACCAGCTGGGAGGACGTGATTGAAGAGCTGCCCACGCCCGTTCGCGCCGAGCTCCTGCCGGTGGAGTCAACCTCCACTGAAGAACGAGCCGCCCTGCTCGACGAAACTTTCGTCCCGGCCGAGCGCACTTTGTACGGGTTGCTCAACGTCGATGAGGCCCGCCATATCGACGAAATTATGGAGGTTTCCGGGCTCACGTCGTCCGAAGTGCTGGCGACACTATTTGACCTGGAGCTCAAAGGCGTGGTACGTCAGTTACCTGGGAAGCAATTCCTGAAAGTCCTCTTGTAGTCTTCTCCGGGACAGCAGGTAGGATGGTACGTCGCTCCGTTCAGGCGGAGACGCAGCTTTCTAGTGGAAATTGGATTTCGCCAGGAACCTAGGAACGAGGAACATAGAGACAGATGGCACGATCACTCGTAATCGTCGAATCGCCCGCCAAGGCGAAAACGATCAACAAGTATTTAGGCCGGGGCTACACGGTGAAAGCCTCCTACGGCCACGTGATGGATCTTCCCACGAAGACGATCGGTATCCTTCTGCCCGGCGAGCAAAACGGCAAACGCAAAAAGAAACGCAAATCGAAAGCCAAGGCCGGTGCAAAGGCCAAACCCGAGAAACCGACGCCGAAGCCAATCCCGGTCACGTCCGAAAATATCTTCGAGCCCACCTACCAGGTGATTCCCGGCAAGATAAAAGTAATCAACGAGCTTCGCAAAGCAGCTCAGACCGCCGACGCCGTCTACCTCGCCGGTGACCCGGACCGCGAAGGCGAAGCCATCTGCGCCCATCTCGCGCATGTGCTCAGCAAGCCATTCAGGCCACCGGTCGAAGTCGAGACCAACGGCAAAAACTCCAAGAAAAAGAAGACCGCCCCAGAAGACGGCAACGGAAATGCCAAGGTCACGGCCAAGGAAGTCGCAAAGTTAGTCGTGAAGCCGCCAAAGACGGAACCCGCCGCCACCTCCGCCTCCAAAATCTTCCGCGTGATGTTCAACGAAATCACGCCGAAAGCAATTCGCGCCGCCTTCGAACATCCGTCGCAGGTAAATGAAAATCTCGTCGACGCCCAGCAAGCCCGTCGCGTCCTCGACCGCCTCGTCGGCTACAAAGTCTCGCCCTTGCTCTGGGACAAAGTTCGCCGCGGCCTTTCCGCCGGACGCGTCCAGACCGTCGCCCTCCGCCTCATCGTCGAGCGCGAGCAGGAAATCCGCGCCTTCGTTCCCAAAGAATATTGGACGATGCACGCCCTCCTCGCCGCGGGCGAGCCGCCGGCCTTCGAAGCCAAGCTCACCAAGCACAACGGCGAAGACATCGAAATTCCCAACGAAGCCGAGGCGCAACGCGTTCTCGCAGCCGTCGAGCACGCCGTCTGGCAGGTTGCGAGCGTCGCCCAAAAAGAAAAGCGCCGCTTTGCTCCGCCTCCCTTCACCACGTCGAAACTCCAGCAGGCCGGCTACAATCGCCTGCGCTTCACCGCCAAGCGCACCATGATGCTCGCCCAGCGCCTCTATGAAGGTGTCGAGCTCGGCAATGAAGGCTCCGTCGCTCTCATCACCTACATGCGCACCGATTCGGTCAGAGTTTCGGCTGACGCAATCACCCAGGTCCGCGACCACATCGGCTCAGCCTACGGCGAAAAATATCTCCCCGAGAAGCCGAATTTCTTCAAATCCAAAAAAGACGCGCAGGAAGCGCACGAAGCAATTCGCCCGACAGATGTCGCCCGCACGCCCGAAAGCGTGAAGCCCTATCTCGACGAGTCCATGTTCAAGCTCTACCAGATGATCTGGCAGCGCTTCGTCGCTTCGCAAATGGTTCCCGCCGTTTTCGACCAGACCACGATTGACGTTGACGCCAGCGGCTACACTTTCCGCGCCACGGGTTCGGTGCAGAAATTTGACGGCTACCTCGCCGCCTATCAAGCCGTGAAAGACGAAGAAGAAAAGGAAGACGAGGGCGACGCCGCCGGCAACTCTTTGCCGCAAGTCAGCCAGGGTGATCAACTCCGCCTCGAATCCATACGTCCCGAGCAGCACTTCACTGAGCCTCCGCCGCGATATACCGAAGCCACGATCGTGAAAGAGCTCGAGGAAAAAGGCATCGGCCGCCCGTCCACGTACGCCGCGATTATTTCCACGATCGTCGAACGCGAATACGTGAACAAAGATCAGGGACGCTTTACGCCCACATTGCTTGGCGAGCGCGTTAGCGGGCTGCTTGTGAAAGCTTTCGAAGACATCTTCGACGTGGGCTTCACCGCGCGCCTCGAAGAAGAACTCGATGAAATCGAAGACGGCAAACTGCCCTGGCGCACGGCCGTAAAAGAATTCTGGGACCGCTTCGAAGTGGATCTCGATAAAGCCGCCGATCAAATGGATTCCTATAAGGCCGGCATCCCCACCGGAGAAAAATGCGAGAAGTGCGGGCAGGGCGAACTGCTCGAACGCATCAGCCGCCACGGATTCTTTCTCGGCTGCTCTCGTTATCCCGAATGCGATTTCATTCGCGATCTCGCGGACGTCGCGAGCGACCAGCCCGACCCCGAGACCACCACGCAGTATTGCGACAATTGCGGCAAGGAAATGATCATCAAGCGCGGCCGCTTTGGCACCTTCCTCGCCTGCACCGGATATCCAGATTGCAAGACGACGCGCCGCCTCGTGCAGGGCACTCAAAAAGCACGGCAGCCCGACGTGCCGCTCGACGAAAAATGCCCCACGTGCAGCAATCAATTGCTGCGCCGCCATGGACGCTTTGGCGAATTCATCGGCTGCGAAAAATATCCGAAGTGCAAATACACGCGGCCCATCACCCTCGGCATCAAATGCCCGAAATGCAACGAAGGCGAATTCGTGCGCCGCGGCACCGCCAAGGGACGAGGACGCGGCCGCATTTTCTATGGCTGCAGCCGCTACCCCGATTGCGACTTCACAACGCCTCACGAGCCGATCAACGAGCCATGCCCGAAATGCGGTGCACCGTTCATCGTCGAGAAACGCACGAAGCAGGGCAATTTCCGCTCGTGCATCAAAGAAGGCTGCGACTGGGAAATCGAAGCTCCGCTTCCGCCGCTCGAATCGCTGGGCACGCCGCCGTCAACCGCTCCGCCCGCGGTCCCGCCGGCCGTGCCGTCCGGCGTTGCGTCCTGAATGGGCAGGCGTGAAGCGAGCTACTACCTTTGTGATTTGGCGAGTTATTTGCCGCTGGCCGAAAATCGATGAAGCAGCACATCGATAGGTTCATCGATTACCTGCGCTACGAGCGCAACGCTTCTCCCAACACCATCCGAGAATATCGCCGCGACGTTAGCCAGTTCATGCAGTTCCTCACGCCGCCCGGCGAGAAAACGATGCCGCTCGGCCACGTCGATCACCGCGTGATCCGCGAGTTTGTCGGCTGGAGTTACGATCAGAAACTCGAGAAATCTTCTGTAGCCAGAAAGCTCGCCGCCCTCCGCACCTTCTTCAAATTCTGCGTTCGCGAAGGAGTTGTGAAGCAGAATCCGGCGCGGCTCGTCAGCACGCCCAAACTCCCTAAGCGCGTGCCGCGCGTCATCACCGCGGAGGAAATGAACGGCTTCCTCGATAACATTCTGGGTGGCAGCCCCGCAGCTGCAAAGCACAAGCGTTCCGCGAGCCCGCGCAAAAAGCAAGATAACGCGAAGATTATGTTGAAACGCGATCGTGCGATTCTCGAGCTTCTATACGCATCCGGCCTGCGCGTCAGCGAATTGGTCGGACTGGATCTTGGGATATCGACCGTGGCGGACAAATGCTCCGAGTCCTCGGGAAGGGACGCAAAGAACGCATTGTGCCATTTGGGTCGAGCGCACAAACTGCCCTTGAAGCTTATTGGCCCGTTCGCGACGAAATTCTCAACCGCCCCGGAGCTGAACCCGAATTCCAGGCCGTATTTCTAAATCCCTATGCTGACCGCCTGGGCGCACGCTCCGTTCGCGCGATTGTGAAAAAATATTCGCGCCTCGCCGACGTTAATTGGGACCTTCATCCTCACTCCCTCCGCCACGCCTTCGCCACACACTTGCTCGCGGATGGCGGAGACCTGCGCGCGATTCAGGAACTGCTCGGACAGTCTCGCTCTCCACCACGCAACGCTACACGCAAGCCAGCATTCAGCAGCTCATGAATGTGTATGACAAAGCGCATCCCCATGCTTAAATTTATCGATGCCAAGTTTCCGCCCTCTCCTGATTCTACTTGCGGCTCTTGGCTTGTTCCTCTTCTCGCGCACTGCCGCCGCTCAGGATAACTACGAAATTCAGGTCTACGGCTCTGAGCCGTCGAGCCCGGCCACACCATGGTCGAACTGCACAGCAATTTTACGATTGATGGCTCGAAGCAGATGGTTAACGGCCTGTATCCCACGAATCACGCGCTTCACGAAACCATCGAAATCACTCACGGCTGGAACGACTGGTTCGAAACCGGATTTTATATTTTACTTGCGTGTCCGCCAGGGATGGGATTGGTTGGCTACCATATTCGGCCGCGCGTACGCATTCCGGAGTGGCACTGGCCCGTAGGAGTGAATCTCTCGACTAAATCGGCTACCAGCGCCGCGAATTTTCCGTCGACACGTGGACATGGGAGATGCGCCCGATTGTCGATCAACAAATCGGACCACGGTATTGGTCCTTCAACCCCACATTCGACCGTTTGTTGCACGGCGAGACCGTTCACCAGGGCTGAGTCTTTCTCACCGAATTTCAAATTCAGCTATAACTTCACTCCCAAGATTGCCAGCGGTCTCGAATACTACGGTTCGCTCGGCCCGGTGACGGGCTTTTATGCCGTTATCCCAGCAGCACAACAGTTTTTTCCGCAATCGACCTCAACATCAAAAAGCCATGGGAAATTAACTTCGGCTTGGGCGTAGGCGTAACCGGCTCAACCGACCACCTCATCGCCAAAGTCATACTCGGGTATCGTTTCAACTTCTAGCGCGCATCTTAGCGATGGACGCGCTTTCCACCACATCGCTATAATGCAGGCAGTGCAACTTACAGAGTTTTTGGGCATCCAATTTAAGTGCCCCACACGAAGAG
>CAVYDF010000024.1:0-115995 GCA_963767205.1 uncultured Acidobacteriota bacterium | reverse complement strand
CCGCATGGTCAACCGGTTCGACGTCCTAATGGGTTTTGGGACTCTCTATCCGGATTCGTGCGGCGTTCGCGTGTTGTGCGGGTAAAGGAGAATAAAAGTGGCTCAAAACACACTCACACAAACTACGCTAGCAGCTAAGATCATTCCCAGCCAAAACGTAATCACCGTCGCCTCGACCACGGGCATTATGGCGACGTCCTTTCTGATAGCGAGGTGTGGCACGTTTATACAATCGCGAACGGCCTCATTGAACGCATGGACATCAAGGAAAGCGAAAAGAGCTCGGGCGCAACCCCATCTACAGCATTCTCCAGACACTAGGTGTCAGGATCTACCGTTGTCGCCTGAGCGGGAACGCCATGCCGATCGAGGGGAAATTCAAGCCAACAAATTCTCAATCTTCACGGGCAGTTCCCGCACACGAACACCGGTGGCGTGGTGCACCGCTTCTGTGATAGCCGCGGCGATTCCGGCCAAGCCGATCTCTCCAATACCGCGGGCCCCCAGCTCATTGATTTCTTTGTCCGGGTAGTCGAGGAAATGCACTTCGATCGGAGGTGCGTCGGCGTTTACTGTCATCACGTAATCCGCCAGATTACTGTTGATGGGCGCACCATTCTGCGGATCGTAGGCGGTTTCTTCGAACAGCGCCATTCCGATGCCCATCACCACAGCTCCCTGGATCTGGTTACGGCCGGTAAGAGGATTCAAGATTCGGCCTGCGTCCATCACCGTCACGACACGGTTTACGCGCAGGCGTACAGTCTCCGGTTGCCACGTGACTTCCACAAAATGGCAGCCGAACGAGTGCATTGAGAATTTCGGGTTGGGGACAAAAGTCGTCTGTTCGCCCCTGCCCCTGCCACTCACCAGCCTTGCATTCGCGCGCCGGAGCACGTCCCCGAACGGAACACCTGATGCAGGACCTTGAGCGTTCAAGAACACGCGCCCGCCTTCCAGCGAGAGATCGTTGGGCTTACGCCCCAAGAACGGCGAGCCGGGAGTTGTGACGGCGATGAGCAGCAACGACGTGATGGCTTGGTTCGCGGCCCCGAACACAGCTGGGATCACGGAACTCGTGGCTAAGGAGCCGCCTGAGATCGGACCATCGGGTAGTGAACTGTCGCCCAACTCCACATCGATCTTGTCTAGCGGGACTCCGGTTTTCTGCGAGGCAAGCTGTGCCAGGATCGTATACGTGCCGGTGCCAATGTCCTGCGTTGCGCAGGCAACGCGAACCGTTCCATCATCTCGGAGTTCGAGACTGGCTTCGGCGGCAAATGCGCCGGCGATCCATGCCGCCCCGGCCATTCCCCAACCTAAGATCAAGCCATCGCGTTTCATTGCGCCAACCGCCGGATCGCGCTTCGACCAGCCGAATTTCTCGACGCCGAGGTTCAGGCACTCCAAGTAGTGCCGGGACGAGAACGGTATGTTCAGCGCCTCGTCGAGCTTTGGTTCGTTGAGAATGCGGAGCTGGACGGGATCCATCTTGAGCCGCTCGGCCATCTCATTCATGGCTGATTCGGTGGCATAGAGTCCGGGGACTGCACCGGGCCCGCGCATGTCGGAGGTTGCGCCGATATTTCGCCTCGCGCGGCCGAAGCTCACGCGCAAATTGGGAACGCTGTAATGGTAGTCCGTGGCTTCGCCGCAGTTTTCGTGATAGGGGTCGGTCATCGACATGTCATAGACGTAATCGTGCTGCAGCGACACGAGCTTGCCGTCACGCGTGGTGCCCAGGCGAACCCGCTGCTGAGTGCGCGCCCGATGCCCGACGGACTGGAACATCATTTTGCGGCTAACGACCAACTTCACCGGTTTGTCTAACTGGCGTGCCGCAGCGGCAGCAAGCGAGACATGCGACCAAGGATAGAGTTTGCCGCCGAATCCCGAACCCAGGAATTTCGAAATCACGCGAACGTTCTCTTGAGGCAAACCAAACATCTGGGCCAGCACGCTGCGCAGATTCACAACACCTTGCGTCGAGTCATACAACGTCAGCATGGGCCCGTTCCACACCGCCACGGTCGAGTGCAGCTCGAGAGGATTGTGAGTCTCGGCGGGAGTGACGTACGTTTCGTCCAGCTTGACGTCCGCACCATCGAATGCAGCTGCGGCGTCGCCGCGGTGGCTTTGCAATCGCTCCATCGGGCCGTAAGCGGTCAAAACCACGTCAGGATCATTGCCGGCTTCCAGGTGGGGGTCGACGTTGGGTGTTTCTTTGGAGTACGTCGCTCGCACGGCATCGGCGGCAGCTTTGGCGGCTTCGAAAGTGTCCGCAACGGCCACCGCGATGTACTGTCCCCAGTAACGGATCGTGTCATCCTCGAACGGCGGCCGCCGCTCGAGGCAAATGCGATCGAATGCAGGCGCGGGAGTGGAGCGGAAGATACTCCCAATGTTCCCGCGATGAAGCACGGCGCGTACGCCCGGCATCTTTTCAGCCGCGGCGGTATCCAACGTGAGCAATTTCCCATTCGCGATCGTCGCTTCTACGGGCACGGCGTAAAGCATCCCGGGGAACTGGAAATCAGAGGCGTACTTTGCCACTCCGGTGACTTTGCGCGGACCGTCTATGCGGAGGGTGTCGCGTGCGATGGGAGAAGAACTTGCCGGAGATTGCTGTGATGTCGCCACGGTAGCTCCTCGGAAATCAACTTGTGGTGGCCATTCGCAGTGAGTGCATCACGCAGCGTTTGGCCAGTTCGATTTTGAACTTGTTCTCCGTCTGCGGCTTCGCATGTCGCAACGCCGCATCGGCGGCTTGACGGAACGTCCCTTCGTTTGCTGGATTGCCGGTCAGCGCAGCTTCGGCCTCGGGCGAGCGCCACGGTTTGGTGCCTACGCCACCAAGCGCAATGCGGGCGCGCGTAATTTTCCCGCTTGCAATCGTGAGCACCACTGCCGCCGATGCCAGCGCGAACTCGTACGACGCGCGATCGCGCAGTTTCAGGTAAACCTGCTTGCTTCCGGCGATTGGTGGCGGCAGTGTGACGTCCGTGATCAGATCGCCGGGTTCCAGCACGGTTTCGCGATGCGGTGTGTCGCCGGGCAGAAGGTGGAAATCGCCGAACGCGACCACACGTGAGCCCTTCGGTCCCTGAATGTGGACGATTGCTTCCAGTGCCGCCAGGGCCACGCACATGTCGGATGGATTCGTGGCGATGCAATGCTCGCTCGCGCCGAGGATGGCAAGCGTGCGATTGTGGCCGGTGATCGCTGGGCATCCGCTGCCGGGCTCGCGCTTGTTGCAGGCCATCGCGGTGTCGCGGAAGTACACGCAGCGCGTTCGCTGGAGCAAGTTTCCTGCGGTAGTGGCCATGTTTCGGATCTGTGCGGAGGCGCCTTGAAGGATGGCTTGCGATAGCACCGAATAATCGCGCTGGACTTGCGCGTAATGCGCCAAGTCCGAGTTGCGAACTGTAGCGCCGATCTGCAGACCGCCATCGCGCATCTCTTCAATCTTGCCGAGTGGCAGGCGATTGATATCGACCAGGCGCGCGGGGGTCTCGACGTTCAGCTTCATCAGGTCGATTAGCGTGGTGCCGCCTCCAAGGAAGCGCACGTCGGCGCCCTGCTGCGCTGTTTTCGATTGGGCGGCGGTAGCGATCGCCCCCGCTTGATCTGCTGGACGAATGAACTCGAAAGTATGCATCGGCAGACTCCTGCGCTAAGCGTGTTTGCGGACCTGCTGGATCGCGGCAAGGATGTTGGCGTAGGCGCCGCAGCGGCAGATATTGCCGCTCATCAATTCCTTCACCGCAGCGTCATCGGGACCGCATGGCTCCTTCAGCAACGCGACCGCGGACATGATCTGCCCCGAGGTGCAGTAACCGCACTGATAGGCATCGTGGGTGAAGAACGCCTCCTGCATGGGATGCATCGCCTCCGGTGTACCCAGGCCCTCGATGGTCGTGATCTCTTCCCCATCGTGCATCACCGCGAAGTTGAGGCATGAAAGCACGCGCCGGCCATTCACGTGCACCGTACATGCGCCGCATTGACCGTGGTCACAGCCCTTCTTCGTTCCGGTCAGGACCACGGTCTCACGGAGGCAATCGAGCAGCGTCGTTCGAGGATCGACGCTAAGCTGGTGGTCCTTGCCATTGATGCGCAGGACGATCGGGACCGTTCCCTCGACATTCGCTTCCCTAGCGGGTGCCGCGCTGCTGTCGTTCGTCTCAATAGGGACGTTCGCGCCCACTGGCAGGTAAGCTCCTACCACACCTGCCGCGGCGGTGCTTCCAGTGGTCAATAGAAAGGATCTGCGGGACGGCTTCGGCGATTCTGATTGGGGATTGTCTGGTATAGAAATCTCCCATTACAACGAACAAGCTTTGGCATTATGACAATCTATCTTTTTCGAGTCAAAGGGGGACAAAGGGGTGCTCTCGGCACCGAGATGTTCCTCGGAGAAAAGGTATTCTCCAGAGACAATTCTAGGCGTCCCTATGAGATTAGTCCGAGAAGTCGGCTTATGGTGAGTAGGCGTTTAGCGGTACTAATCCCACAGAAACACTGATCGACTCCGGACCGCCCGTCATCCACTCTGCAAGACGTTCCAAAATAGCGGTTCAAATTCCGTCCGCGTGAGCTTTTGCCAACTTCGTCTCGCTACCTTGCGGCCTAAGTGCGTCCTGAAAAATGGGAGCTCCAAGCGGGGCACCTGTGAAGCCGCCATCCACCATCAGCTCAACCGCATTGACGTACGAGGAATCGTCCGATGCGAGGAAGAGCACGGCTTTGGCAACTTCTTCCGGCTCGCCCCAACGGCCCTGCGGAATTGCAGAAGAGAAGAACGTCGCCAACTTAGCGGAATCTTCTGCGGAAGCAGAGGCGCGGGGCCCGCGCCTCCAAATGGGAGTCTTGATCGCGCCTGGTGCGACGACGTTCACGCGAATGTTGCGCGGTGCAAGGTCGGCGGCGATGGAACGCGCCAGCGAGACGAGAGCACCCTTGGTGGCTGCATATGCGGCGACGCCAGGTTGGCCGAGATAGTTGTGTACCGACCCACAAAATATGATGTTGCCGTTGTCGTTCAGCAGGGGGGCTGCTGAATTCACAGTAAAGAAAGCAGCATTAAGGTTAGTGTGGATCACGTTCTCAAAAATGGCCTCGTCGGTCGAGCCGGTGGGGGTCCGGCCGGAGATGCCGGCATTGGCGAACACAATGTCGAGCTTCCCGAAATCCTTGGCCAGGGCTGCGAAGAGTCGCTTGCGATCTTCCGCGATGGTGACGTCAACGCGGTAGCCACGCGCGCTCGATCCAAGTTCGGCGATCGCTTCATCGAGCGTGTTCTGGTCACGACCGGTAATGGCGACCTGCGCGCCCTCCGCAATGAAAAGTCGGGCTGTGGCAAGACCGATCCCGCTGTTGCCGCCGGTAATAAGCGCCTTCTTCCCCGTGAGCTTCATAATCCCTCCTTTTTGCAGGACCGCCATCAAATATGATGACCGTCATAGATATGGTGGAAACCGCCCTCAAGCCGCCGCCCGGTGGTCCACCTGGTTTTTGTTGCCCCACTTATTGTAGAAACGCGTCGAGGCATCGTGGGCGATAGGCTCGCCGTGACCGAACCCGGCAGCATCGAAAGAGAGACTGGCAAGTTTGCTCTGGCTCGCGCGACCTTCCTGCAAGCTCTCGAACCCGAGGGATCACCGAGGCCCATGATGTTCATGCACACATCGCCCGCAAACAGCATTCGTCCCGGACGCCAAAGTAGCGCCACATGCCCCGCGCAATGCCCAGGAGTGTGAATCACTTCAAAACCGCCAGCGATGGGCAGTATTTCCCCAACGCTTAGAGGCTGGTTAATAGCTACCGGGTCTGCTCGCTCGTCGGGATGGTAGAGCAGGTTGCACAGTACTTGCCGCGACAGGCCAGGTGCCGCTCGCAGAGGTCGAAATGGACCGCCAGTCTCCGCGATGCGGATATCCAGCGGGTGCATGTAGGTCCTCGCGCCGGTTTGCTGTACGATCGCAGCCGCGCTGCCGATATGATCAGGGTGGCCGTGAGTGAAAATCAGATGCTTGAGTTGATCCGGCGAACGGCCAAGCCCGCGGATCGTTTCGAAGACAGCTGTTTCCTTGCGTGGGTAACCAGCGTCAATCAGCGTCAACCCGTCGTAGCCCTCGATCAAGTACGCGTTGGCCATCCCCATCGGGATGAGGTGAACGCCTTCGATCACACGCTTCACGGACATTGGCAGAACCCAACAGTGCAAATATACGGTCGCTTGTTAACATTGATTAATACCGTAAACAGGGTATGCCAGGCCGGCACGCAGGCTGCTAGAAACGCCGATCGCTCGGACGCATGAGACTTGACCAGAGCCCCGTTTGCGCGGCTAAAGTAGGCCGAGTCGCGCTCCTCTCGAAAGGAGATTGGGATGCGTTTTCAAAGACGCGAACTGCTTCAAACTCTGTCGGTCGCATTCGGGTCGAGCTTCATCTTGGGACGGAACCAACTCGGCATCGCTGCGCAGACAGCCACACAGCCAAAGATCTCCTCGCCCCCTGCGGGGGCCGCTGTTCGTGATGGGATTGTTGGAGGAACGGAAATGGAAAAAGTGACTGGAATCGGCGGATTCTTTTTTCGAGCCAAGGATCCGAAAGCGTTGGCGCTTTGGTATCAGCAGCACCTGGGGATTTTGACGATACCAACCAGCGACGGGGAAACCTCGTGGCAGCAAGAGGCAGGGGCAACTGCTTTCACTCCCTTCCCTGAGACGAGCAAATATTTCGGGGATGAAAGCAAACTTTGGATGCTGAACTTTCGAGTCCGGGATCTCGACAAAATGGCGGCCCAGCTACAAGCCGCGGGAATCGCGGTGAAGATTGACCCGGAGTCTTATCCCTACGGCCGATTCGGCCGCCTGCATGATCCTGAGGGAAATCCCATCGAATTGTGGCAGCCTAAGGTTCCAGACGCCAAAGCTAAATTGTAAAAGCAGTTCAGGATTTCTCTAACAAAGCCTTCAGGCGCGGCGGCGGGACTCCGGGTGAATATCCGTGATCCTAGCGGTGGCTCTCTTGTTTTTCCAATTCTTCGGCGCGTCTTCCGATTTTCTTGAGCACTTCTTCCATTTGGCGCTGCTCCTCGGGCGAGACATCCTGAAATGCGCGCTCGATGAGAGCGGCGTGTTGGCGGAAGATCGGGACAAATACGCGGCGCCCTTTCTCCGTAAGCGAAACAGTGCGAACGCGGCGATCGTTCTCGCTCTCCGCACGGCTGACCAATCCCTTCCTGTACAGTCGATCGACCGCTACGCTGACAGATCCGGGGTTGAGATTTACCTTCGGGCCGATCGCGTTAACGGGCATCGGGCCTTTGTGCAGTAAAACCTCAAGGACCCGGAAATCCGAATCCCCCAAGCCCTCCTTGAGAATGGGAGGGAGAGCAAAGTGACGGACCGCCTGTAAAGTCTTTAACATCACCAGCCAGGTATGGGTCGCTTCCGGTCTTTTTCCGCGTCGCATAAAAAATGAATCCCTCCCCAGTATACTCGACATCAGATATATCGATGTCGATAGAAACGACTTCGATGTAACATTTCCCGGCAGAGGCAATCGATGACGAACTTACTTTGTATCAAATTCTGAACCGGCAGGTGGCTGCGAAAGGAGAACACAATGAAGGTTCTTGTTACAGGTGCGACTGGCACGGTAGGAAGCGAGTTAGTCAAGGCGCTTCTTCAGCGCGGAGCTGAAGTGCGGGCTTTCACGCGCACGCAGCCCAAGCCGGGTAGGTTTCCAGCCGCGGTCGAGATCGCTCTCGGGGACCTGACCGATCCGGTCTCAGTTGCGGAAGCTATGAAGGGTGTCGACGCGCTATTCCTGCTGATTGGCAATGTCGCTGATGAGTTCACGCAAGCTCTTACCGCTTATGGTTTGGCGAAGAAGGCCGGTCTGAAGCACGTGACGTACCTGTTAGTCTTTAAAGCGGATCAGTTTCCCGAAGTGCCGCACTTCGCGGCGAAGGCTGCCGTCGAGGAAGCGATCCGCGCAGGCGGGACGCCTTATACGATTCTGCGGCCAGGCTACTTCGTTCAGAATGAGCGTCGGCTCAAGTCTGTGTTAACTGGGCCCGGGGTATATCCGATTCCCGCAGGGAACCAGGGCCTGGCTGCGGTGGATGTTCGCGACATTGCGGAAGCGGCCTCGACATCGCTGACAGAAGCGGGCCATGCTGGAAAAACGTACGACCTGGTGTCGGCGGAGATGTTGACTGGTCCCGGCGCGGCAGCTACATGGTCGAAGCTCCTGAACAAAAAAATCACTTACGGCGGACACGGGGACTTCGATGGCTTTGAGGCGCAACTGCGGAAAGCAGGGGCACCGAGTTGGATCGCCTACGATCTTCGGGTGATGTTTCAGGGCCACGTGGAGCGTGGTTTGAGCAACACCGAAAATCAGACGGCACTCTTCGCGGCGTTGCTTGGGCACGCGCCGAGAACGTACAGCAGCTTCGCTGAAGAACTTGCAAAGGAGTGGGCTGCAGCGTAAGCCACAGCCCGGTTCGACCGCAACTCGGCGTGGAAGGAAGTCATTGGACTAGAGAGACCGGGCCCGATACGGCACCGGTCACAGGGAGATGAGCATGAAGATCGCTTCTACAATCGCACGGTACTTACTCGGTTTGGTCTTTTTGACGTTCGGGCTAAACGGGTTCCTTCACTTTATTCCCATGCCGCCGCCTACGGGCGTTGCAGCTCAGTTCTTCGGGGCCCTCTTTGTGTCCGGGTTTTACGTGGTGATTTTTCTGTTGCAGATCGTACCCGCGGTCCTGTTGCTTGCAAATCAGTACGTGCCTCTCGCACTGACGATTCTGGGGGCCGTGATTGCAAACATCCTTTGCTTCCACATTTTCATGGCGCCCGCGGGTTTGCCGATGGCTGTCGTCGTTACGATTTTATGGTTTCTTACGATTTGGAGCGTGCGGTCGGCGTTTGCGGGGATCCTTCAACGTTAGCAGCCTTCTCTAAGCCGTCAGTGCAAGACGCCCATCTGGTAGTTCAGCACTGAGGTTTGAACCTGGTAATCGTATTTCGCGCTGGCCTCGACGATTTCGGCCTGAGTTTGGTTGAGTTGGGCTTGGCTGAGTTCGATGATGGAGCTTAGGCCGAGTTTATAACGGGCCTGGGCCAAGTCGTACGCCTGGCGGGCTTGCGCGAGGAACTGCTCGGTGACGGAGAGACGTTGGAACGCGGAGTTGGCGTTGAGCCAAGCGGTGCGCACATCGCGAACGATGCGATTTTGAAGGTCGCGAACGTATTGCTGCTGGGCGCTGGCGCGCGCCTCGGCTTCGGAACGCAACGAGCCGAAGAGATGGCCGTTGAAGATGGGGATGTTGAGATTGAAGCCGCCGGCGGCGTAGCGCGGGGAGATTAGATCGTCTTGGCGGAACGGAACTAGACCTGCGGTGCCAATCGCACTGAGAGTTGGAAACCAAAGATCGCGTTCCGCCTTTGCATAGCTTTGTTCGGACTGAAGTTCGAAGCGCTGGCCGATGAGTTCGGGGCGATTTTGAATGGCCGTCTGGAGGATGCCTGGAAAATCAGCTGGGGGCGGCTGCGGATTGCTTGGCAGCGGATCGGCGAGCGTAAACGCATGTTGCTCGGAGTATCCGAGCGCTGCCGAGAGGTCGGCGAGCGATGCGTCGAGATCGTTTTGCGCCTGAATCTGCAAAAGCTGAGCTTGCGATAGATCGACATTGGCAAAGCTGACGTCGAGCCCGGACTTGAGCTTATTTTTCTCGAGGGTTGTGATCTGGTCGGAAACGAGCTGGCGGGCTTTGACGGTTTCCTGCGCGACCTGTAGGACGGCCTGCGCTCTTAAAACACCGTAGAACGCCTGGTCAACGGCGAGAAGCACGTCAGCTCGAGAAAGTGTGACATTCGCCTGCGGCCGACTGTGCGGCATATTTCGAGCTTTTGACGAGCTCGTGCGTGCGGCCGAAATCCGTGACGAGTTGGCTGATTGTAACGCCGTAGGCGAAGCGATCGAAAACCGTGGGATTGTTCAGAGCGCCAGCGGCGATGCGGCTGGTGTTTTCGGCGTATGCGCCCGTGACGCTTCCGAAGGCCAGCGGGTAATAAGCGGACTTCACTTCTCCAACGCGCGCTTGCGCTGCCGTCGCGAGATAGCCGGCGGCTTGTACTCGAGGATGATTTTGAAGCGCGATTTTTTCGGCGTCTTGCAGCGTGAGCGAATCTGAGGCCTGCGGCTGAGCGGAGGTCTGCGAGGCCGGCTGGCCCGGAGGGATGTGCATCGCCTCGGACTGTGCGGAAGCTGTACGGGCGGCCGCGGCGGCGAATACAAGCATAAGAATAGCGAGGAGGAGCGGGGATCTGTTCATTACGCCTCCTGCGGCATCGCCGCGGCGGTTGCGCGTTCGCGCCGCCGATACATGATCAAGTAAGCGGCGGGGACGATAAAGATCGTGAGAACGATCGAAGTGAGCAGGCCGCCGATAATCACTCGCGCGAGCGGAGCGTAGGCTTCGCTGCCGGTTTCGAGTTTGAAAGCCATGGGCAGAAGCCCTACGACCGTGGCAAGCGAGGTCATCAGGATCGGGCGAAGCCGGATGCGGCAGGCGTGAACCACCGCGTCTCGCAGATTGTGCCCTTCGCTGCGCAGAACGTTCGCGAAATCGACGATCAAAATGCTATTCGATACGACCATGCCTTGCAGCATCACGATGCCCATGAGCGACTGGATGTTGAGAGTGGTTCCGGTGAGAGCCAGGGTGAGAACAACGCCGATGAGTCCTGTGGGAACGGCCAGAACGATCAGGAACGGATCCAGGAAAGACGAAAACTGCGCGACCAGGATGAGATAGACGAGCAAGACAGCGAGGAAAAGGCCGAGGCCAAAACTCTTGAAGGAAGATTGCATCGTGAGGACCAGGCCCCGGATATTCACTCGAGTGTTGGGCGGGAGCTGAGTGCGAGCGATGATCTGCGAGATTTCTCGCTGAGGGCCGCCGATATCTTCTCCGGTAGGCGCCACGTAGACGTCAATCGTTCGCTGCAATTGATAGTGATCTACTTCGGTGGGAGTGAGAATCGGAACCACATCCGCAACCTGATTCAGGTAGGTGGGAAGCTTCAAATTAGGCGCGCGCAGTGGCATGGCTTTTAGATCCTGGATGGACTTGACCTGATTTTCCGGGTACTGCACGGTGACGAAGTAATTGTTTCCGTTCTTCGGATCGACCCAATAGCTGGGAGCGATCATCACGTCGGAAGTGAGTGCGGTGATCAGGTTGTCGATCACTTCTTTGGGAGTGAGACCCAGCTCGGCGGCACGATCGCGATTCACGTTCACCTGAAGTGCGGGGTAGTCCATGTCCTGCGGGATGTAGACATCCGATACGCCTTTCGCAGCCCTAATTTGGCGCGCCAAATCCTGCGCGATCTTGTCATTGGTTTTCAGATCCATGCCGCTTACTTGAACGTCAATCGGAGCGGGCATGCCTTGATTCAAAACCGCGTCGACCAAGCCTCCCGATTGGAAATAGGTGCGGAGTTGCGGAAGCTGGGCCGCGATGCGCCGGCGCACTTCGTTCATGTAGACGAAACTGCTGGTGCTGTGATCTTCCTTAAGGCCCACCTGAACGAATGCGGAGTGCATTCCGGCGTTCGGAGTGAACAGCGCAGACAGGTCCGGCATAACGCCGATGTTGGAAACAACTGTGTTGAGATCCTCGGGCTTCACCACCTGGCGCACGATGTCTTCCACCTGCTTGATGTAGTCGTTCGTGACTTCGATGCGCGTTCCGGTGGGCGCCTTTACGTTGATGACGAACTGGCCGGCATCTGAGCGCGGGAAAAACGAAACTCCGATGAATGGAATGAGAAGGAAGCTGAGCAGGAACATCCCCGTAAAAATGAGCAGGGCTTCGCGAGGACGGTCGAGCGTCTTATCCACGTATCTCTCGTAAACATTCAGCATCTTTTCAAATTTAGCGTTGAAGCCTGCGTGGAATCTTGCGCCCCAGGATTTCCTGGTCTCTTCGCCGTGGGCATGGGCGGCTTTCAAGAAGTAGGCGCAGAAAAGTGGAACCACTGTGACGGCGTCAAAGTAAGAGGCAGCCAGCGCTAGAACGACAGCCAAGGCCAAAGCCGAGAACAGATACTTGCTGACGCCGAAGAGCAGGGTGACCGGGAAGAAAACCACAACGGCGACGAGCATGATGGCCAGGACGGCGAGCGCCACTTCATTCGCGCCTTTTACGGCGGCCACTTTGGGATCTTCGCCCAGTTCGATGTGGCGGTAGATATTTTCGATTACGACCACGGAGTCGTCGATCAAACGCGAGAAAGCCAGCGCGAGACCGCTGAGAACCATGGCGTTGATGGTTTTATCGGCGAGATGCAGGATGAAAAACGCCATCATCACTGAAAGCGGAATGGAGAGGAAGACTGCGGACGTGGCTCGCATACTGCCTAGAAACAGAAGAATCATGACGGCGGTGAGGAACAGGCCGATGCCGCCTTCGCGGAGCACAGTTGAAATGGCCTGCTTCACAAAGACCGATTGATCAAAGACGACGTGTGTGTGGAGCTGCGCCGGAATATCGCGAAGAGTGAGGATGGCCTTCTTGATGCCATTGACGACCGCGATCGTATTTGTGTCGCCGCCCTGTTTCAGGATTGGGGCGTAGACGGATTTCTGGCCGTTGACGCGAACGATGTTGTATTGCTGGTAGGAACCGTCAACGGCTTTGCCAACGTCGGACAGAAAGACTGACTTCTGGCCTTCGGTCTTGAGAGGCACGCGGTTCAGGGCATCGGCGTCGGCAACCTGTGCATTGGTGTAGATGTTGTAATCGAGCGGGCCAAGCCGCACGTCACCGGCGGGAAGAATCAAGTTTGATTCGTTCATCGCGCGAACTACGTCCATGGGGCTGAGTGCGTGCGCCTGGAGCTTCAGCGGATCCACGTAAACCATGATCTGCCGATATTTCCCGCCGTAGGGCGGAGGCACCGTGGCGCCGGGGACGCCTGCGATCTGGTTGCGAATTTGAAATTGGAGGTAATCGTGAAGCTGAGTTTCGTTGAGTCCCTGGCCATCCACCGTTAGCAGGCAAACGGGAAGGCTCGAAGCATCGACCTTCATGACGACGGGCGGGAGCGTGCCTTCGGGGAGGCGGCGCAAGTCCGCCATGGCGAGATTGGAAATGTTGGTGACGTCGGCGTTGGCGTCGGTGCCCGGCTGAAAATAAATTTTGATCAGGCTCACGCCGGTCATCGAGCGGGATTCCATGTGATCGATGCCGCTGCCAAGGGTGAAGAATCGTTCGAAGGTATCGGTGATGTCGGCTTCGATCTGTTGCGGGGGCATCCCGTTGTAAAAGGTGGCGACGAGGACAACAGGAATATTGATGGGCGGAAACATGTCCACGGGCATTTGCGCGAGGCTGGTGATTCCCAGCACGCAAATGAAAAGGCAGACGACGATGGTGAAGTAGGGATGGCGTATCGCGAAAGTCGGCACGTTTACTCCATCCTCGGAGCTTCGACGAGCTTCGGTGAGACGAGCTGGCCTTCCTTGAATTGATTCTGCTCGCCGAAAACGACCGTGTCGCCTTCGCTCAATCCGGAGAGAACTTCCACTTCTGCGGCGGTCTGGAGACCGAGCTTCACTTCGCGTTTCTCGAGGCGTTTCTGGGAATTCACGATGAGAGCAACGCCCTGCCCTGCTCCCGTGAACTGGATCGCCTGCACCGGAATAGTGAGAACATTCGTCGCGGAATGCAGCGGGATGCGTACGCTGGCATACATTCCCGGCACTAATTCGAAGCTGGGATTTGGGACGGTTACTTCGGTGTGCATGGTGCGAGTGGCTGGATCGATTTGATCGGAAAAGCGTGCGATTTTTCCTGGGAAGGTTTTCTTCAGGCCCGAGACGTCTACTTCGAGCGTTTGGCCGTCGCGAATTTCTGAGACGGCTCTTTCCGGGACCGGAATCACCAGTCGGAGCAAATTATTCTGCGAGAGCTGGCAGAGAGCGGACTCTGCTTTCGCCGAGGAAGTGCCCGCGGGAAGCAGCGCTCCGGTGTAGGCGTAAATCTTCGTGACCACACCGTCGAAGGGCGCCGTCATGCGCGCGTATGCGAACATCGCTTTGTCCTTGTCGAGCGCGGCCTTCGAAGCGATCGAAGCTTGTTCGGCGGCAGATAGCGACGGCTTTCGCGGCGGAAACGCTCGCAGCCGGCTTCGAGGTCCTTGCCCTGGGCGACGTCAATATCCTGCTGGGCGACGAGCTCGGGGCGAGTTTTCTGGACGTCGGCGAGGCGTTTGTAGGTAACGTGCGCGACGTCGTAGGCGGACTGGGCGCGGCCGAGCTCTTCACGCGCACGCTCCTGATCCTGCTGGCTGCGGCGAAGGGCGGCTTCGTCTTGCGTGAGTTGCTGTTGGAGCTCGGGGATTTCGAGGACGGCGAGGAGTTGGCCCTGCTTGACGTGCGTGCCCCAATCAACGTAGAGCTTCTGGATATAGCCGGAGACTTTGGCGTAGACGTCGATTTCCTGGAAGGGGAGGAATTCGGAGGCGATTTCGAGTTCGTTGGAAAGATTCTGGCGCGTGACTTTGACGACAGCGACGCTGGGGGCATCGGCTTCGTCGGCTTTTGTCTTGCCGGCAGAGCCACAGCCCGTGAGAAGCGCCGCCGCCAACAATGGCAGAAATGCGAGCCAAATCCGCGGAAACGCGAGCGGCGCAGGGTAGCGTGCTTCTGCGATCTTCATCTTTGAGTCCTTTTCTCCCTCTACTGCGCTACGTGAAACGATTCGGACGATGTTCATGAACATCCTTTTGAAAAAACTCGCGCAGCTTTTCAATCGAAAAATCCGACGAGCGGCATAGATCGACGATCTGATGCCGGCGATCTGCGAGTTCGGCGGCCACTGGCGGAATTTTATCGGCAATCTCGGTCGGTATCGAAAGAACGCCGTGACGATCGGCATGCAGCAAGTCGCCGGGATTAATATTCATGCGAGCCACGTCGACAGCGCCGCCAAAATCAAATACGTGGGCGTAGGCGTGCGAAACAGAAATATTGCCGGCGAACATCTGAAACCCTGAGGCTCGAACGGCGTTGAGGTCCCGGACTGCACCGTTGGTTACAACTCCCACGCACCCGAGCGCCTTCAAAATGTTTGCGTGAACCTCACCGACAAGGGCGCCCATCCCGGGATTCGGATCGACATCCTGTATGACGACGATGCGAGGCGCGGGAACGGTAAGGATGTCCTTCCACCATTCCACGCGATCGTAAATATAGCCGCCCCCTTCCATGGGCGGGTCGGCCGTGCGAATGCGAGCTGTGACCGCGTAGCCGACGATTGGAGGCAGATCGTCGAACATGCAACGAATGCTGGAATCGGAGAATCCAGTGTTGGGCAGGCGCACCTGGAATCTCTCGATCGCACTGGCGATCAGACAGGTGCTGAATCGGCGCAACTGTTCCAAGCGAACAGGCGTCAGCGAAGATGCAGTCATCGGGGCCTCCGGTTACGGTGCAACCCGCCACTAGATTAAGGGGCCTAGGCACAGCTTCTGACTACTAAAAATGGCTTTGGGACGCGATGATGCTAGGAGAGCGTGATTGGAGGAGCGCGGTATTGCAGACAGACTATTAAAGAGATTCGCTGGACGAAGGGCGCTTCCCTCGGATCGAAAGTGAAGACTGGAAGGACGGCTTCAGGAATCACCAGCCGCGAGCTTGGCTGGGTAGGTTGGAGTTTGAGCTGGGTTACAGTGCAGTCTGAATCCGCCTTCATCTTGCTGGCGATAGACAGATAATGAGCGGGATTCGACTTGGGGAGATACTGAACGTTCTTTGCTAAAGTTGAAAAGCCGGCGAGGAACACGAGTAGCGCGACGACTACGACCCGAATCGGGACAATCTTGAAGGGCTTAATCTGCACTGTACCCGTTTGGCTGCCAGAATTCCGCGCATGAGCATCGATCGCTCCGCGTCTCAAGCTTCTATCCATCCTAATGCCAATACGATTGCAAAAGCAACAGATTGGATGCCCGCGTTTCCTTCCGCGTGCTCTCGCTAGCGCGAGAGTTAGCTGGCAACAGCTTGAGCCAGGAGAGGCTCGATGGCAGCAATATTCTTTTCGAGATCGGCGGGAAAACCGTGGCGCTGCTGGAGGTAATCGGGCGAATTGTAGCTGAGCCAGACTTTGCCATCCGCGTCTTCCCAGACGAGCGCCTTGAGCGGGAGGTCAATGGCGGTGCTGGGAGCGGCGATCATCAGTGGCGTGCCGCCTTTCGGATTGCCAAAAATCAGCAATTGTGTAGGGCGCATCTTTAGGCCAGCTTTTTCGGCTTCGCCGCTGTGATCGATGAGCGCGAAAATCGCGACACCCTTTGATTTCAGGAGTGCGCAAAGGCGCTGAATGGTTTCCGGTACCGAATGAGGGCTGGGTTTGCTGATGAAACCTGGAATCGAATTCGTGCTCATGGATCGCTCCTCTCCTGCAAATCACTCGATCCAATCGAATGTTCGAGTGACGGCTTTTTTCCACGCGCGAAAGAGTGTATCCCGAGTGGCGCTATCCATCGCAGGATGCCAGGTGCGATCCACTCGCCAGTGCGTGCAAAGCTCATCGGTGCTTTCGTAGAAGCCGACGGCAAGTCCTGCCGCATAAGCAGCGCCGAGAGCTGTGGTCTCCTGAACCGCAGGGCGCACGACCGGGCGATTCAAGATATCCGCTTGGAATTGCATCAGAAGATCATTTGTTACCATGCCGCCGTCGGTGCGGAGCACGTCGAGATGAATTCCCGAGTCGCTTTCCATTGCTTCGACAACTTCGCGAACCTGGAAAGCTGTGGCCTCGAGCGCCGCGCGGGCGATATGCCCCCGATTCGCGAAGCGTGTGAGTCCGGCAATCACACCGCGGGCATTCGATTTCCAGTATGGAGCGTAGAGGCCCGAGAAAGCGGGAACGAAATAAACGCCTCCGTTGTCTTCCACCGTTCGCGCGAGTGCGTCGATGTCCGAGCTTTTTCGATGAGCTTCAGATTGTCGCGAAGCCACTGCACAAGCGCGCCTGTGATTGCGATGCTGCCTTCGAGCGCGTAGCAGACAGGTTGCGCGCCGAATTTGTAGGCGACCGTCGTCAGCAAGCCGTGCTTCGAAGGAATCGGCTTTTCGCCTGTGTTGAGCAACAGGAAGCAGCCGGTGCCGTATGTGTTCTTCGCTTCTCCCGGCTTGAAGCAGGCCTGGCCGACTAGCGCCGCCTGTTGATCGCCGAGAATTCCGGAGATAGGGACATTTTTTATCGAATCGAGTTGAGCGTTGCCGTAAATTTCGCTACTCGAGCGAATTTGCGGAAGCATCGCCGCAGGAATCCCGAAATCTGAAAGAATCTCTTCATCCCACGTCAGCGATTCGAGGTTCATCAGCTGCGTGCGGCTGGCGTTTGATACATCCGTGACGTGAATTCCGCCAGCGGCGCCCCCGGTAAGCTTCCAAACCAAAAACGTGTCGACGTTTCCGAAGATAATTTCGCCGGCCTTTGCTTTCTCACGCAGGCCTGCCACATTTTGCAGCAGCCAGCGAATTTTCAAGGCGCTGAAGTAGGTCGAAAGCGGCAGCCCGGTCTTTGCTCGGTAACGATCCTGCCCGCCCGCCGCCGAGAATTCACGGACGAGATCGTCCGTTCGCGTGTCCTGCCAGACAATTGCGTTTGCCACCGCCTTGCCGGTTCTTCGGTCCCAGAGGACAGCGGTTTCGCGCTGATTCGTAATTCCAATCGCGGCTAGATCGTTTGGGCCGAGGCTGCGCTGCCTCATCGCATCCGAAATTACCTCTTGCGTTCGCAGCCAGATCTCCTCGGGATCATGTTCCACCCACCCCGGCCGCGGATAAATCTGGCTGTGTTCCTTCTGTGCGGTGGAAACAATTCGGCCGGCACGATCGAACACGATGAAACGCGTGCTCGTGGTTCCCTGGTCGAGCGCTCCGATATAATTCGGCACGATTCCCTTCTTCCGCACTACCGGTGGTCTTGTGCTCCAGCTCGTGGTGCCACAGTCAGGCCCGCTTTTTGCTGGAGGTCTCGAATCTTTTCGATGTATTCGGTTAAAGCATTGTCGCGATCCGCTTTTGACCATCCCAACTCGCGCGTCAATATATCGGCGGTCGCCGGAGCGGCGGCGATCGCTTCGCTCCACCCGTAGAATTGCAATCCGATGCGCCGCGCGAGAACGTCTTCAATCGTCATTGCCATTTCGAACCGCGCCGCGAATGCGACCTCTGCTCGCAGCGGAGCGAGTCCTTTCACGAGAGGCTCGCCGAGGTCAGCATCTTCTTCGATGAGTGTCAAAAGCTGCGCGGTGCGTGTGCCGTATTTTTCCGCCAAATCTCGCGCACTAGGTTCCGGTGCGCGAAAGTTGGTTATCAGCGTCTTCCAGTAATCTGGCGAGTATCCGTCTGAACCGACCAGCGGATGGTTCAACGTCGAGCACGGTGTGGGATTCCCGCCTAGAGATTTCTGAACAACGTCAATCGTATCCTGAGCCATCGCGCGATACGTGGTCCACTTCCCGCCCAGGATGCTGACCAAGCCGCTCAGTGAATCCAGCTCAACCTGATGATCTCGCGCCAATTTCTTTGTGTCACGAGAATCGCCGGCACTCAAAAGCGGGCGAGCGCCGGCGAAACCGCCCACCACTTGGCTGGCCTTCACCGGCTCACTAAGATAACGGTTGAGATGCCGCAATAAATATTCTACTTCTTCACGCGTCAAGAAGAGTTCTTCGCCAGCCGCAACTTCCTGCTCGGTGGTCCCAACCAGCACACGTCCCCTCCACGGAATCGCGAATAATACGCGGCCATCTTCCGTTTTGGGAATCAACATCGCGTCGCCGCTTGAAAGCACCTCTGCCGGCAGGAGGATATGAACGCCCTTGCTCAGCCGCATGCGCGGTTTCGCAGTCGGACTCGCCATCGCTCGAATTGAATCCGCAAAGGGCCCGTGGCATTCACAAATGCGCGTGCGCGAACCACGAAACTCTGGCCGCCGACCTGATCTTGAACAGTCACGGCCGCCAGTTTCCCATCCGCGTCCTTTTCGCACGAGACGACGCGCGCATAGTTCAGCGCCACTCCTCCTATTTCAGCAAATGATTGCACGAGCGTTATGTTGTACCGCGCATCGTCGAACTGCCCGTCGGTATATGCCACCGCGCCCGTTAGCCCTTCCGGATTTAGGTTTGGAAGGCGACGCAACGCCTCTCCGCGGGAAAGAAAATGGCTCGGAGCCAGGCTCGCCCTGCCCGAGATCCAGTCATAGAGCTTCAAACCAGTTTCGTAATAGGCGAGGTCGAACCGGCTGTAACAAGGAGTGATAAATTCCCTGGCGCCCGCAAGAAACGGGGCATTTTTTATCATGTGAATCCGCTCATGCAGAGCGCGATTCACCACTTTGTATTCAGCAGGATCGAAACGGCGAAAGGCTTCCTCGAGATAACGCACACCGCCGTGCACCATTTTCGTGGAAGCGCTGGAGGTAGCCGAGGCAAAATCACCGGCCTCGACAAGCGCTGTGCTTAGGCCGCGCAACTGCGAATCGAGCGCACAGCCGGAACCGGTGGCACCGCCACCGATCACACAAACATCGAAGGATTTACTCTGGATGTCTTTGAGCGCTTCCGCGCGGCTCTTCATTCTGGAGTCGCTCGCGTGCGAGGAGATGCTCAGGGATTAGCGGTCGCGCCCTTCGTGGCAACCGGGCTCGCTGCATTCTTCCCGTACATTGCTCCGCGCTTGTGGAGGGGATCGCGCCACTCGCGCCCATCGCGTCGAAGCAATTCAGCGGCAGCCTCAGGCCCCCACGACCCGGCGGCGTAGTTCGGAAAATCGCGCGGAGGCAATGCCGTCCACACATCGAGAATCGGCTGCACCACGCTCCAGCCCGCTTCCACCATATCGGCGCGCTGGAAAAGCGTGGGGTCGCCCATCATGCAATCGTAGAGAAGAGTTTCATAGCCGGTGGAAGGTTCCGTGCCGAAATAATCGGCATATTCGAAATTCATGTCCACGGCGCCGAGCCGGACCACAGGCCCGGGAACCTTGGCCTCGAAGCTCAGCGAGATTCCTTCATTCGGCTGAATGCTGATCACCAATTCGTTCGATGGAATGTTCTCCACCGGCGTCTTGCGAAATAGAACGAACGGCGGCCGCCGGAAACGCACAACGATTTCCGTGACGCGCGTTGCCATCCGTTTGCCGGTGCGCAGGTAGAACGGAACGCTCGCCCAGCGCCAGTTGTCGATGTGCAGCGCGACGGCGACGAAGGTCTCCGTATGGGAGTCTTTCGGCACGTTTGGCTCGGATCGATATGCGGGCACGGGCTTGCCGTCAATCATTCCGTCGCCGTATTGCCCGCGCACCGCATGAGTGAGCACCTGCTCGGGATTCAGCGGCTGAATGGCGCGCAGAATTTTCGTCTGCTCGTCGTGCACGGAGTCCGCATCGAACGAAATCGGCGGCTCCATCGCCATCAGGGTGATGAGTTGAAAGATGTGATTGGGAACCATGTCGCGAAGCGCGCCGGCGCGATCGTAATAATCGCCGCGCAGCTCGACTCCCAGTTCTTCAGCAACCGTCACCTGCACGTGATCCACATAGCGGCGGTTCCACACCGGCTCGAAAATTCCATTCGCAAATCGAAACGCGAGAATATTCTGAACCGTTTCCTTACCGAGGTAATGATCGATGCGATAGATCTGGTTCTCGTGAAGAACTTCGCCGATATCGCGATTCAAGGCGACGGCTGAGGCCAAATCGTGGCCGAAGGGCTTTTCGATCACCACGCGCTTCCAACCGGCGGAGTCAATATTCGTGAGTCCGGCCGCCGCCTAATTGCTTCACCACAATCGGAAAAAAACTGGGACTCGTCGCCAGATAAAAAAGACGGTTTCCGCAGGTGGCATGGTCTCGATCCACTTGCGCGAGTTGATCCTGAATTTTCTTGTAGAGAGCCGGATCCTTAAAATCGCCGGAAATGTAATAAAGGCGGTTGGCGAACCACTCCCACGCGTCACCGGCAGAACCCGTGAGAAATTCCTTCATTTCCTCGGTGGTTTTCTGGCGAAATTGCTCGGTGGAATATTCCTCGCGCGACGCGCCGATGATTGCGAACTGCTGAGGGAGAAGCTTACTCTGGGCCAGATTGTAGAGCGCCGGGAAGAGCTTGCGTTTGGTGAGATCGCCACCGGCACCGAAAATCACCATGGCGCAGGCGTCGGCGGGCTGGCCCCGATCTTCATGCACCAATCCTGCTGGAACGGATGAACTCATCGAACCGGCCTCCGCCTGATTTTTTTGGATTACAGGAGCGCTTGCTTCACTGCGCTGTTAAGAGATCTCAAGCCTGCCGCTACATCCGGCCCCAGATGGATGCGCAGCGCACGGCGATCCCGTTCTGCGAGAACCTGAAAATCACCGCGAGCCTGGGCAGCTTTTACGACTCCGAATGTGTATTTTTGTTCAGGCACGGGAATATCTACCGCGTCATCGCAAGTGATTTGGAGAAAGACGCCGGTGTTGGGTCCGCCCTTGTAGGCCTGCCCGGTGGAATGCTGAAAACGCGGGCCAAATTCCGCGCAGGTGGCCACGCGCTTCTTGTCGCGAATCGTGTGACGGATCGACTGCAGCGCCGATTGATGCGCATCGTTCATTTCAATGTAGGCGAGAATCGCAAAGTAATCTCCGGCCTTAAGGCGGTTCAAGTGAGCGCGCAAGTACCCGGTGAGAGTCAGGTCACCGCCGGCGCCTTTCTTCAGGGCTTCGGTGTTTTTCTCATCCGAATACAACTTCACTCCGCCGCCTTCAAAGAATGGATGCTCCGCCGGAAGCGACCCCTGCTTTTCGTACTCGGACGTCAGGTTCTTGGTTGCGATTTTTGCCGCTTCCACATCCGGCTGATTGAACGGATTGATGCCGATGATCGAGCCCGCCACCGCCGTGGCAATCTCCCAGCGGAAAAATTCCTGGCCGAGATCGTAAACATCGGGAACGGCGATGCGCACTACGGGTTGTCCCGCTTTTTCGAGCGCGGCCACGGCTTCGTCCTGCTTCGCATCCGGCGCTGATTGCAGGCGCACGTAGGCAAAGATTCGATCGTTGCCATAGACTTCGGGCGGCCCGATCTGTTCGCGGTCGATCGGAATCAAGCCGGTGCCCTTTTTGCCTGTGGATTCGGCTATCAGCTGTTCGAGCCACGCGCCAAGATCGGAAATTCCGGGCGAAGCGAAGATCGTGACCTTGTCGCGCCCGTTTTTCTGCAGTGTGCCGAGGATTGCGCCAAGAATCGCGCCGGGATTTTCGTCTGCGGGCACGACCGACGCGCACGCGTGCACCATCTCTTCGAGCACGATCCAGAAACTTCGGAAGATCCATGCCTTGAATGGCCCCGGGAACCATCCCGAAATCTGAAAGCGCAGAATAGCGGCCGCCGATGCTCGGCACGCCGAAATAGACGTGGCGGAAACCATCGCCTTCCGCAACTTTTTGCAAATGCGAGCCAGGATCGGTGATTGCGATGAAGCGCTTCCCTGCCGGTTCCGAGGTGACGGCTTGCTTCACCTGCTCGTAGAAATATTGCTTGAAAATATTCGGCTCAAGCGTGCTGCCCGATTTGCTCGAGACGATGAAGATCGTTTTCGTCATGTCGAGCTTCTTCGCCAGAGTGCGGATTTGCGCGGGATCGGTGGAATCGAGAACGAGAATCTGCGGATAGCCGTCGATTTTTCCGTAGGTGAGTTCCATCACTTCCACGCACAGACTCGAACCGCCCATGCCCAGCAGCACCGCATGGGTGAAACCGGCTTGGCGAATCTCGTCTGCGATCTGCTTGAAATCGCGGCTGTGCGCAACGTCGTCGTCGGCAACCGTGAGCCAGCCGAGCCAGCTCGCTTCGTCCTCATTTGTCCAGAGCGAGGCGTCGCGAGCCCACAGGCGCTTCATTTTTTGATTCGTCTTCCAGTCGTCGAGGGTCGCTTTCACGGCAGTCGCGAGATTCTGCGGCAGCTTGTAGGTGAGGTTGTTCACGGCCGACGCTGTGGGCTTCGCGGCGTGAGTTCCCACGGCCGCGAGAAGCTTGTCGAAAGCCTCGGAGAAAAGTTTTACTCCTTCTTCGGTCAGTTGGTCGGTAGCCGCTTTCATCGAGATCCCGGCGCGCTCGAGCGAATCCATGGTTTGCTGCGCCGCCGGAATATTTTCTTCGAGGCTCGCGCGCGGCTTTCCGTGGTCGCGGAATGCGTCGTAGGTGGCCGGAGGAATCGTGTCCACCGTGTCCGGCCCGATCAGTTCCTCGACGTACAAAACATCCGAGAACTTGGGATTCTTCGTGCTTGTGCTGGCCCAGAGTACGCGTTGCGTTTGCGCGCCCTGGGAGGCAAGGGCTGCCCATCGCGGCCCGCTGAAAATTTTCTTGTAGCGCTGGTAGGTCAGCTTCGCGTTGGCGATCGCTACTTTACCCACCAATTCCCGAAGCGCAGCTTGTTCGGACGGGTTCTGCGATTTCTTGATTCGATCTGCGATCTGGCTGTCGATCAAAGTATCGATGCGGCTGACGAAAAAGCTCGCGACGCTTCCGATGTGGCCCACCTTGCCGCCTGCCTTCGCGAACGCCTCAAGCCCCGCGATATATGCCTCGGCCACCCGCTCGTAGACGTCCTGCGCGAAAAGCAGAGTCACGTTGATGTTGATTCCTTCGCTGATGAGCTGCTGAATCGCCGGGAGGCCTTCCGGAGTTCCCGGAACTTTCACCATCAGATTTTCGCGGCCCACCGCTTTCCAGAGCCTGCGCGCCTCGTCGATCGTCTCCTGCGTCTTGTGCGCGAGATACGGAGCGACTTCGAGGCTCACATACCCATCGCGCCGATGAGTCTGATCGTAGACGGGCCGCAGCACGTCGGCGGCATCCTGAATATCGCGAATCGCGAGCGCTTCGTACACCTGCTTGGCATCGAGATTTTTCTGCGCGCTCAATTCCTCGAGCGCTTTGGTGTAATCGGTGCTGCCAGTGATGGCCTTCTCGAATATGGAGGGATTGGACGTGACGCCGCGCAGACCGTCCTGCTCGATCAAGCGGGCGAGTTCTCCCGTTGAGATCAGGTTGCGGCGGATATAGTCGAGCCAGACCGATTGCCCGAATGCATTCAGTGCCTTTAGTGGATTTTGTGATTTCTTCGAATCAAATCCTTTCGGGGTTGCCGTTACGCCAGTGCTCATGATCGTCCTCTTTTCACCGCATCTCAAAAGTGCAGTCTATGCGTTAAGCCCTTAGTCAGGTCCGAGCCTCGATTCTACCCCACTAGGGACGCGGCTGGACGTGAATCCAATGTAAAATCTGCCGACGCGCAGCTGCGGGTTCGCACGCTTTAGTGTTAGTCAATTTGGCTTTCGCGTTAGCCGCGGAAACAGTGACGGAGCGATCTTCTTCAGGAGGAAACAACTGATGATGTTGCGACGAAGTCTGTGGGCGCTAGTGCTCGGAATCATTGCGATAGGAGCACTATGCCAGGACGTACATAGCGCAAACACGGGATCGTCGCCGGGCATCTCACCAGCTCCATCTGACGAAATCACCGTCTCAGCAGCGATCAGCCTCAAGGACGCGCTCGACGAGATCTCGCATCTTTACAGCTCCGAGCACCCGAGCGCGGAAGTGCATTTCAATCTCGGCGGTTCAGGCACATTGCAGCGCCAGATCGAACAAGGCGCACCGGTCGATATCTTCATCTCCGCTTCGCCCAAGGAGATGGATTCGCTTCAGTCGCAGGGGTTGCTGCTGAGTGACACGCGCAAAGATCTGGTGCGGAATAGCGTCGTGCTCATCGTCCCTGTGGGAAGCACGAGCATTTCTAGTTTTCAGGACTTGACGAAAGCAGCAGTCAAAACGGTAGCGGTCGGCGAACCACAAACCGTGCCGGCGGGAAAGTACGCGCAGGAAGTGCTCACACATCTCGGCATATACGACCAACTAAAACCGAAACTCGTGCTCGCGAAGGATGTCCGCCAGGTGCTCACCTACGTCGAGACGGGAAACGCCGATGCCGGAATCGTGTACGCCACCGACGCGAAGATATCGAAGAAGGTGACCGTAGTAGCGACAGCTCCGGAGGACTCGCATTCGCCTGTGGTCTATCCGGCCACTGTGATCAAGAACTCCAAGAACCCGGCCGGTGCGAAGGTGTTTCTAGAATTTCTAGCGGGCGAGAAGGCGCGAACGGTTTTTCAGAAGTACGGTTTCATTCCAGCTGGAAGTTAAGACGCTCTAACCAGCGCGCTGACAACTCACGACCGGTCAGCGCCGATCTAGCCGAAGACAAGGTGCTTCACGAAGCGAGCGGGTGCGTACAGCGCGAAGCTCGCACGCGAAAAACGAGCAATCAAACGTCCCAACATCACGCGACCGATAGGACCCATGTCTATATGCCGGTCGCCGCGATGCACACGAATCACCCGGCCTAAAAATTCCGCGCGCGTAACCGGATCATCCTCAGCATCAAGCGCATCGCCTTTAGTTATCAACGCGCCGCGCTCACTGCCGCCCGCGCCAGCCGTCGCCGCTCGGATCACGCGGTGAACAAACAACCTGTCCGCACGCTCGAAGAGAACCACATCGCCTCGCAAAGCTTGTTCGTAAGCAAAGCTTCTAACAAACACCAGATCGCCAGAGCGAATCCATGGAAACATGCTTGCGCCCAACACCCGAAAGCAAACCGATCCATCGGCTCGCAGCTTCGCAGCAATCGGATTCGATTCTCTTTCCTTGGGCGCTACGAAGCGCTCTTCAACGCACCGCGCTCGAGCGTAAGCAGTCGAGGGGCTCATCAGGGATTGATCTGCACCGTTTGAGAGGTAATTGCCTTGCCGTCCAAAGACACTCGAACGCTCCATTCTCCGGTCATCCGCCGCTGCGAAATCCAAGCTCCCGCCACTGGCACCGATCGCGTCATCGTCAACGAACTTTGCGACGCGTCGCCTACCAAAAAAGAGCTTTGGCTGGCCTGATAAAGGCCGCCGCCCGGTTGAAGGACCTCAAGCATTTGAGTGTGGTTACCCGCAGAAAGATTCTCCCAATTCACGTTGATCACAAGATCGCGCAGCGATGCGACGCTAAACGAAGTTGCTGGCGTGCAAGTCCCTCACCATCGTCGCAGAACGAAATAGTCGCATCCGTGGGTGGCGGATTTCCGCCTCCACCGCTGCCCGAAGTCATGCCCGTCTGACAAGCTGCGAAGCCTGCCACCAGGCATAAAACAGCGCTGCCCAGCAGACCCGTGCTCCAAGCGCGCTTCACTCGCCCTCTTTTTTCGGTGTACATCAATTCCTCGCTCATCCCCGCTTAGAACGGAAACGTAAAGCCGTACGCACGCTGGTCGTTGGTCGATATATAAATTCGAGATAGCACAAAGTCCAGGGCAGGATCACCCACTATGCCGGGCTGTCCCGTATTGGCCGTGCGCTGTTTGCCATCCACGCCGGTCACAGCGTCGAGTTCATGAATTTTTCCGTCAGCCGAACCCACGTACACCTTCGCTCCTCCGGTAAATCCGATGGGCGCCGAGGGTCCGCTGATCGTTGTCGACCACAGACTCGTGAACGTGTTCGCCGTCTTGTCATATTTCATCGCGTGGACAGCCGTCTGCCCCGAAAAAATCACGGTGTAGGGCGAGGTTAATCCCAGCGCGATTGGAAACGAAATAATCGCGCCGTCGCCGCCAGCCACTGACTTGAGCGTAGCCGCCGTGGCCGGATTGATCGCAAAAATCGTGCCCGCATTGTTGCCCACGAAAAGGACATCGCTTGGAATCGAAAGCGTCGGATCGGTGTCCGTATCGCCCAGTGCCGCTGTAGCAAGGACTGCGCCACTATTCGGGTTGAGCTTCCAAAGACTCGGCTGCGCAGTACCACCGCCGCTTCGGCTGGTCACCCAGACTGCGTGATTCACGAAATCGATGGCCGGCGAGGAGCTGATGATATCCATCTTAGCCACGCCGCCGGAGTTACCAATCGTTTGCCACACAGTTGCACCCGTGTTGCCATCTATCCCCACGATTCGATTCGTAGTGGTTGAGGCGCCATTTCGCGTGCCGACCACAAGTAAGTCGTGAGCGGGGGTAAACGTGGAGTCGCTGAATGATTTCACTTGCACCGAAGGCGCGCCTGTAAATCCGTTCGTCGTTAGACTGGTTGGATTCACCACCCACAGAATTTGCCCCGTATCCGTCGCGATTGCGTACACGAGTCCATCGTTATCCGCCACATACATCACATTAGCTGCCAGCGACGAATCCCCCGCATCGATCACCGGCGAACGGCCGGTCACCGGCCCGCCAAGCGACACAGGCGGATATTTTCTCAAGCCCGTAACCGCATCAATGCCAAACGACAAATTCGTCTGCGAGCCCGCCATCACGATGGAACCTGGGAAAAGCGACGGCGCTGCCAGCGTGGTCGAAAACGTTGCTGCGATCCAAACCGAATTCTGTCGATTCGCGGCTGTTGCGCTCGGAGTTCCCGGAGATTTCCTCAGTGAATACGGAGCCCTGTGAAATCGGCTGCGTGGCGTAATAGTTTTTCTGATCCCGCAGAAAGACTTTATAGAACCACGTCGTATCGTTTGTCGGCGCTCCGCACGGGTCGGAACTATCATCTGTGAAACTCGTCGCAAGCGACGTGTTGTCAAATACAACCGTTCCGCTTCCTATCACCGAGCACATCGCGGGATCTTGGGTGTCCGTTGGAACAGAACCCTTGTCGACCGGAAAGTTCGCGCGCCTGAGAATTAGAACGCCGGTATAGTCTTCCGCAAAGTTCACCCTGCCGATCGGTGTTGGATAACCCCAGCTTACAGTCACCGTGCCGTTGCCCGGAACCGCAGCTGGGTTCGTTACATTCTGGACAAACGTGACATCAAGTACCGGCGCGTTCGCGGCAGTTCCATTACGAGAGCCGAAAGTTGTTTTGGCGATCTCTATTCGAACTTTCGCTTTGATCTCTAATCAGAGTTCCGTAGTTCGGCGTGCCGTTGTACCAATTTTGGACATCTGCGGTAATGTCGAATTGAATGGGCGTGGAAGTTCCGATTCCCCCCGCCACCGTCGCCGTCGACGTAGCGGTTCCTCCGATATCACCACCGGTGGCATTCCACGCTTGGTTGGCGACGCGAGTGTTCCAGGTCACATCCGACTCACGGAAAAATGACGTGAGGCCATATGCCCCATACGTTCGTGGAAATCCATTCGTCGTGCTGGCAGTGGCGTGCACGACAAGCAATGCCTGCTTGATAGCCACGTTGGGCAGCACGGAAAGGTCAAACTGGACGATGGCGCGCTGGTTTGAAGCTCCATTGTTGGATTCAACCGTCAAAGTGGCGGCGCCGCCGGAATTAGTGGTCGGTAACGCCTGATTAATCGTCGCGTCCGCGGCGCGTACTTGCGCAGCTGTCGATTGAATCGCAATTACCTCTCGCGCCAAGATTGGCGCGGCCAGGAAGAGCGACAATCCGAGGCAGAGCGTTTTCTGCCATACGGCGTAGCGCTGAGCTTTGTGTAAAAGTCGGTTATTCATGAAGCGTGTTGCCTCCGTCTCAAAACTTCCAACTCTCGCCCACAATCTGTTACGAACGCCTCGGCGCGGCGTGACAAATTCCCTGCTGCCCGGGCATTTTCCCGCAGGCCAGCGCGAGCGTTTCGTAAATTGGCTCGGAGACGCAGGAAGGCTTCACGTAGGGCTTCTTTCCCGCCGCCGCTCCGCCGTTGCGTTCCGCATTCTTCTTCGATTGTTCCATTGCTTCTCCCAATCCCAGCCCGCAGGACTACAGTGAAACTTGGACCAAATCCTTTCGCTGCGTCATTCCGCTTTGAACGCCCGCTACTCGGCTCTCGAGATGCATGGCGCTGATCGGATTTTCAATTCCCGCCAGGCGAGCATTCATTTCCGCCAGTTCGCAGGCTCGCTCGTATGCACCAAGCAAGTCACCACCTTCCATCTGCGCCAGCCCCGGACAACGTTCGCAGTAATTCCGGATCGAGCATGATGAACACAGCGGCAACTGCGACTCGCGCACCGCTCGGACACGTTTCATTTCTTTCGAGCCGTACCATATTTCGTCGAATCGCTGTTTCCGGAGATTCCCCGCCGGCTTCGGCATCTGCACGCAGGGAGAAACATCTCCATACGGCGAGATGTAGCAGCTGTTGTGCCCCGCGCTGCAGGGGATGTCGTCATACGCGCTGCTTTCGATTCCGCTCGATGTGGAGCTTCCTGTGATGAACGCAGGCTTCGGCTCGGTTTCAGGCGGCGTGCATGCCCGCGAATTCAGATTCTGATCCTGCAGCACCTGCAAAAGCTCTGTCGCCGAACTGCGCAGCGCCAGTACACCCTCACCGCCGTCCATCATCGGCGTGATCGTCAAATCGAGCATGTACGGCACACCCAGCTCTTCCGCCAGAGCCTGAACTTCGCGAAATCCTGCCAAGTTCTGTTTCATCAGCGGGCAAGCCAGCTTTACTTGCAGACCCTCCGCGAGTAGAAACTGAACCGCTCGCAGCGAACGATCGAGAGATCCCGGCACTTTCGTAATCGCATCGTGAATGGCCGCGTCGGCGCTGTAGATGCTGATCTGGATTTTGCGAATGCCCAGTTCGCGAAGCTTCCGCGCCCGGCTTTCATCAATTAACAAAGCATTCGTCTTCAAACTCACGTCAAAATTCAACCCGCGGCCGTAAGCGATCAACTCGAACAGGTCCGAGCGAAGAAAAATCTCGCCGCCACTGAACGTCAGGAATAGCGCTCCCGCTTCGGCGAGCTGGTCGAGAACGTTCTTCACCTCGCGCGTCGTCATCTCGCCGTAATCGTGATGGTCGAGATAGCAATGAACGCAGCGCTCGTTGCACCGATACGTGAGGTCGATATGCACGTTCCACGGCAGATGCCGCTCCACCGTTTTACGAACGAGCCGGTCCATCACGGGTGTGTTAGGCACCGGCTTGCACCTCTCGCTGCTTCTGCGATACCAAGAGGCCCTTTGCTGAAAGCATCTCGATCAATTCGCTGGCGTCGGCCTTCGCCACCGGTAAAGGAACGTCGTACTTCGCCGCCATCACGCCCGCAATATCATCCACGCTGTGTCGCCCGTCGGCGCTTGTCCAAATAAGACTGGCCGTCTCGTTTAGCTCGTGCACGTGGCTGTCTTCTGGCGAAATGATTACCGCTTCGCCATCAATTTCGCGCCAGGCCAGCTTGGGATTCCGCTCCGGAAAGAGATTCATGCTGCGATCACCTTCCAGAACGCATCATCGCGGCGAAAATGAAGCCGCTCGCAGGAAACTTGCCCCACGAACCCGAGCAATAAACGCAGCAAATCCTCGTTTGCCTCGACACTCGAAGTAAAAAACAGCACGCAAGGCAGGAGGGCCCTGATCTTTTCTTTCATGCTTAAACTCGCCACGCGGTCTTCAGCGGCTTGCACCAGCGTGTAGATCCCCGCGATTGGGTAATGTTCGTTCTGCCCCGCCGCCCGGAATTCTCCCCAGAACGGCGTGCCGTAGGCTTGCCAGCAGCCGTCAGTAAACCTCAGAAGCGAAATCTCGTCGGTCAGCACAGTTCCTGCCGGCGATAGCGATGCCACAGTGCTCTTCCCCGCGCCGGATCGGCCCGTAAACACGTAGGCGCGGCCATCGCGAACAACCGTCGCCGCGTGCAGCAAGAATCCGCGCTGCGGCAGCAACACCATCGTCAGAAGAATGCGCAGCAATGAATCGAGCGCATATTCGTGCCGAACTCCGTGGAATTCCGCGCCAAACGAGTCCAGCAGCATCGAGGCATCATCGAGAACGTAGGAGAAATTTGGATCGTTGCGCGCAGGCCCGGTGTCGCTTTGCGCGTCGCTCCGTAATACGACAGGCAGTCCACCCTCACTATGGGCCGTAAATTCGTGATATCGGGAGATCGCCTTTTCGCGCAGATGAGGACCGGGAATCAAGAGCGAGAGCGGCACTCGCCCGATCGAAATATTCAGTGGACGCAGGCTTCCCTGCGCGCTGGCTTGCGGTCCCAAGTGCGATAACCCCTTTGCTAAGCGTTGCAACGCAACGTTCGGGTCGCGTCCCGAAACGCTTCCCGCTCAGAGCGATGCGCCAAATTCCCAGTAATTGTTGAGAGGAAGCCGTTACTAGTCTTGCCGGGGGTGCTCAAGGGGTCAACAAAGAATTGCCTTCGCGTGTCGTACTTGTGACTAATTTTCTGAAGACGTGCTTGGGGCTAAACAGTCCTGTGGCTTCAACTTGGCGACTATAGCAAGGCCGGCGCTTTAACCCTTCCTTATCGAAAATGGTGGAATTTCAGAGACAGGAGTCCAACCTACAACGGCGCACTCTGGCGCCGTCGTGCCCATCCATACTTGTGCAACAACCGCAGCGGGCGAAGCGCAAGGTAAAGCGGCGCCAGCGGACCAGGCAATTGCACCATCTCCCAGTCCTCCTCCGCCGGAACCATCGCAAGACGCAACGAATATCGCCACCCGGCCAGCATTCCCGGCACCATCCGTCGGCGAAACCGCAACCGGCCTCGAGTGCCTGCGCCGGGAAAGTCTCGGCTCAGGGTTCGCTGCTCCACTTCTCGCGCCACAGAAACCGCTTCCCCATCTTCACGCACTCGTTTGCGAATCTCCGCAGGCATCGGTGCCTGTAACAAGTCTTCCGCCAGCGCGAGTCCCAGATGAACCATTCGCTCCGCTCGCAAACTCTCCGCTGTTCGAAACGCCAGATCCCAATCGAGATCGGCATGGCTCTGGATAAGCTCCGCGACGTCCGCAATCCACGATATTCGTTCCCAAAAATCCTTCGAGCCGTGGACACAAAGCGCGGACAACAAATCCTCCGGCGCAAACGTCGGCACTTCCTGACCGGCCACAATTACACTTCACCAGCCGCTGCGCGAACCGGTCGATATCCGGAGCAACCGGAAAATGCCGCAGTGTCAATTCCGTATGGAGTTCGACAACCGCTCGGCGCTTTTCGTCGCGATAGTTGTACTCCCCCGGCACCAGCGCCGTTTTCGAATTTTTCGACATAATCCACGGAAATCGCGCCTGATACCCGAGCCCCAGCATCACCTCGTGCGCTTTCATCAAATCGCGTTGCGGCACGATGATGTCGAGGTCGTCGAAGTCGCGCAGCGTCAAGTTCCCGTAGGCTTGCTCAGCAAGCACGGGCCCTTTATAAGGAATCGCCACGATCCCGGCGGTTCGGAACAGTTGAGAATTTTGTGCAGCTCAGCTGCTAAAAATAAGCAGCGAACCGTGTTAGCACGGCATGTGATCTTCAGTCGTTCCATCGCACTAGCAGGCACGGGCTCCGGTGCCACGGCCCGTAGATTCACATCCAGCAATGGCCCAACTGAATTTTCCGTGGCTTCGCTGAGGACAAAATCCCAATCGAGCGGCCCAGCGGTGATCTCGCGAATCTGCTGCTGCGATTTCCGGAACCATGCGTGTGCGCGCACAGCTCACCAGCAGCTGCCGTTCCGCACAAACGCCGTCTGTTCCTTCTAAACGCACCATCTCGCTATCGCGCAGCGCTCCCCTCGCGAAATACTACGCTATTTGAAGTTGTGCCACTGTTGGATTCTGCTCGAGGAGGGAAGCTCCTGCGCCGCCCTATCGTGCGGCAGCGCAGGAAACTCATATGAATTGATTTCTATAAGTTATGAAGTACTGCCAAAAACCCGAACAATCGAAGCCCGAATAAACTGATTACGCCGCCATCCCTTGAAAATACGGCCCGTGCATGTGAACGCGCTGCCCAATCTTGAGAAGCCGCGCGCGCAGAGTGGAAGGATCAAGACCCGCGCTGGCGCACACAGCCTGAAAATCCCCATTGTCCTCAAACAAGAACGATTGTGCCTCCCGGCGTGCCCGCAAAGATCCATTGCGCCAATCTTCCACCGCCATCACCACGACCGCTGTCCACAACCGGCGCTCTGAAATGCAATCTTCCGTCACGTTTTCCTGCTCCATCATCCTTGCGCCGCCATTCGTTCCGTTTGAGTCCATCGCTTGTCCCCTTGTCCCCGGCGGCTTTTTTTTGCTTTGTTCTCGCCGCTCACTCCTGACAAATGCACCTGATGGACCAATCGCACTAGCGCCGACAGCAACTACGACAAAACCACGCAGGCCGCGCAATCGCCGTGTATACAGCGGGTTACAGCACGCCACAAAAATGCCGAGGCAGCAGACCACAGCCGCGCTCGACACGCTGGCGAGGGACCACACCCGCACACCTGTTTCACAGGCGAACATAACGCGCTCTTTCAGATTTGGTTTGATTTGCTGCGATTGGCTGCCATTGGCTTCTGGTTAATTGTTATTGAACGGCGGGAACCGCGAGCATCTCACGCAACTTTCCGGCCAGCGTCATAAGCGTGAAAGGCTTTTGCAGCAGCACTGCGTCATTCCGGAGAATCCCATGATGCACCACGGCCTGATCCGTGTACCCCGACATGTAAATAATCTTGATTCCAGGCCGGATCTGGCTCACTCGTTCCGCCAATTCCCTGCCGCTGATTCCCGGCATCACCACATCGGTCAGCAGCAAGTGAATCGGCCCCACGTGCATGGCGGCCAGCTCCAGCGCCGTATGACCGTCCTCCGCCTCAATCACGGTGTACCCGCTCGACGCAAGATACTCGCGCGCCAGCTCCCGCACGCCCTTCTCGTCTTCCACAAGGAGAATTGTTTCAGAACCGCGCTCCGGAACCTGCATCTCGCTCTTGCTATCTCGCACGACAGGCACAGCAGTCTCTTCGATCCGCGGCAAATAAATCTTGAAACTCGTCCCGCGGCCAGGCTCGCTATACACCCAAACATACCCTCCGCTCTGCTTCACCACGCCGTATACGGTCGCCAGTCCAAGACCCGTCCCCTTGCCCTTTTCTTTCGTCGTAAAGAAAGGCTCGAAAACGTGCGCCTGCGTCTCAGCATCCATGCCGCAGCCGTTATCCGTTACCGCCAGCATCACATACCTGCCCGGCGACAGCACCGCCGGCGGATGCGAATATGACGCGTCGAGCTCCACGTTCGCAGTCTCAATCGTCAGCCGGCCGCCCTGCGGCATCGCGTCGCGCGCATTCACCGCCAAATTCAAAATCACCTGCTCGATCTGGCTTCGATCCGCCTTGATCAATCCGAGGTCGGGCGCTGACGACGTTTCCAGCTGCACATCTTCGCCAATCAGCCGCCGCAGAATCTTCTCCATCTCCGCCACCACGCTCTGCACATTCAAAATCTTCGGCGCCAGCATCTGTTTCCGGCTGAACGCCAGCAACTGCCTCGTCAATGACGACGCTCGCTGCGACGCCATCTGAATCTGCTCCGCATTTCGGCGCAATGGATCGCCATCCGGAAGCCGCTCCACCAACAGATCGCTATAGCCCTGAATCACCATCAGCAAATTATTGAAGTCATGCGCGATGCCGCCCGCAAGCCGTCCCACGGCCTCCATCTTCTGCGCCTGCCGCAGCTGTTCCTCCAGCTGTTTCCGGTCGGTGATATCCAGCGACATGCAGATCGCGCCCGACACTTGCCCGTCCGAATCTCGCAGCGGCTCCACGTGGCATGCATACGAGCCGCTCTTCCACTCCACGTGAAATGTCATCGGCTCGCCCGCCACGGCACGGCGATGCGCCGCGATCGGCAAGAACGTCTGGTCCGCCGTTTCGAAATAATCCAGCAGCGACATACCCACCAGCTCGTCCGGCTTTATCTTCAGCCGCGCAAATCCAGCTCCCAGCGCTGACGTAAACCGCAAGCCTCGATCCACCGTCCACAGCACCGCAGGCAATTGCTCCACCAGCACCCGCAGCCGCGCTTCGCTCTCCCGCACCTTCTCTTCCGAACGCTTGCGCTCAATCGCCAGCGCAATCTGCCCGCCCACCGACCCCAAGAATTCCTGATCGCGCTCCGTGTACGCGTTCTCGTCCTCATAATGCTGCACCACGAGCACGCCGATCGTCGCCGCCGGCGTCCTCAGCGGCACGCCCAGCCAGGAAGGCGACGGCGTCCCGACCAATTCCACCTTCCCTTCCTCCGCCAGCAAATCGAAAGTCCGCTGCGGAATCAGCATCGCCTGCCCGGTTCGATACACGTGCGCGGTGCAACTCTTCCCCACGCGTTGCGGCGGCGGCGCCTGGTCAAACTGATCCACAAAAAACGGAAAATGAAACATCCCCGTCGACGGCTCATACAGCGCAATAAAACAATTCTCCGCGTACAGCACCTTTTTCAGTGCAATGTGAATCAGGCGCATCAAATCATCCAGGTTGTCCGTCACGTTCACCGCATGGATGATTTCGAAAGTCACCTGGCGCTCCAGCTCCGCCCGCTTCCGCGCCGTAATATCTTCGATCGTTCCTTCATACGACAAAATTTCGCCGTCCGGATTCCGCACCACGTGCGCGTTCTCGGAAATCCAGATTTTCGCCCCGTCTCTCCGTCGCACCTCGTATTCGAAATCCTTCACCGACCCATACTTTTCAATCAGGTGCTTGAACACATTTCGAACATTCGGGTCCGCGTATACCTCTCTACCCAAATCCTCCACCCTCGAAATCATTTCCGAAGGCGACGCAAACCCGCACATCCGCGCCAGCGCCGGATTTACGCTCAGATACCGGCCATCCGTGGTGCTCTGAAAAATTCCTTCCGTGGCGTTCTCGAAAAGACTGCGGAATCGCTCCTCCGCTTCCCTCTGCGCCTGCTCGGCGCGCCTGCGCTCCGTGATGTCCTCATACATCCCGAAGCTGCCCACCAGTTTTCCGTCAGCCGAAATCGGCACTCCCAGAATCTGCACGTCCACCAGCGATCCGTTGCGTCGCCGCCGCTTCGCTTTCTCCCGCACCACGTTTCCCGCGGTCGACCGACGCGTCAATGCCGCCGCCTCTTTCATCAAATCGCCGGGCGCCAGCAGCGAATCGAGATCCGCGCCTAAAATTTCCGATTGCCGATAGCCGAATAGCGTCTCAAACGCAGGATTGCACATCAGCACTCGATGCTGCAGATCGAGCACGACGATTCCCAGAGGATTGTTTTCAGTTAACGCCTGCAGGTAGGCCGAGTGCGCTGCGGAAGACGGACTCTTCCCCTCCGCCGCCACACTTCTCTCTTTTCGTTTCTCGGCCCCGCGTTGCGCTTTCGGTCGCTCGACGCCGAGTTCCTCAGTTCGTGATGGCATAGGACAGGTTTCGGAGCCGGCACGCAGCTCCGCGGGAACACCCCACGCTCTAGGTATATCGGCGAGTAACATGGGTCACAATGGTACCTTCGTACCAAAGTGAAGCATTTAGAGGCACTTACGACACACTGCGTAGCACTTCGGATGCTCCCCTGCACCCGCAAAGCACCGTAGCTCAGCTCCGCTCCCTGCGAACGCTCGGCGAAGCCCTGCAACACCGTAGCTCAGGTCCCTCCCGATCGCTGTTAGATCGGGATGACCTGAGGCCTTTGACTTCGATGTCTGCGCATTGAACTTATTTCGCAGCCATCGCCTGAGGAATTGCCGCTCCATCTTTGCGCGGATCGGACCCGCCAAAATTCACGCCGCTCGAAAAATCGCGCCGCACAGCCTGCCCGCCACCCATGTCGGTCGAAAAGCTGCCGATTACTTGAATCTCATGCCCGCGCTCGGCAAGCGCCTTTCGCACCCCGGCATCAATGCGATCCTCCATCTCCACGTCGCATCCGGCAAAAGTATGTTTCGAAAATCGCGCCGCCTCCAGCGCCGCCTGAATATTCATCCCAAAATCCACCACATTCGCCACAAACTGCGCGTGCGCCTGCGCCTGATTGAATCCGCCCATGATTCCAAACGCAATCCGCTCGTCCCCCCGCGTCATGAATCCCGGAATAATCGTATGCAAAGGCCGCTTGTGCCCAGCCAGCGCATTCGGTGACGCTGGATCGAGACTGAACAGCGCCCCCCGATTCTGCAGCACAAAACCAGTCCCCTCAGGAACGATCCCCGATCCAAACTCCGAAAAATTGCTCTGAATCAGCGACACCATATTCCCGTCCCGGTCCACCACCGTCAGATACGTAGTATCGCCCTTCGTCGGAAATTCAGGTTCTCCCGCTGACACGTTGCAATTCGCCTTCGCCATATCAATCAGCTTCGCGCGCCGAGCAGCATATTCCTTCGACAGCATCCCCGAAACCGGCACGCGGCTGAATTTTTGATCGGCCACATAGCGATACATATCCGCATACGCCAATTTCTTTCGCCTCAATCATCGCGTGCAATGCATCCGCCGAATTGTGCCCGTACTTCGCAATCGGAAATGTCTCCATCATATTCAACATCATCAGCGCCGCGATTCCCTGCCCATTCGGCGGAATTTCGTAAACCGTCCACCCGCGATAAGTCGTCGAGATAGGTTCCACCCATTCGCTCGAGAACTCCGCCAAATCCTCTGCCGACATCACGCCGCCCAGCTTCGATTCAGTCGCCACAATGCGCTGCGCAATCCCGCCTTTATAGAATCCATCGCGCCCATCTTTCGCAATCAATTCGAGAGAGCGCGCCGAGGTCAGGATTGCGAAACACCTCGCCAAGCTCGCGGTGCTTTTCCATTGATCAAAAAAGTTGCAGCAGCATTGGCATCAGTTTTCACCACGCCTTCGTTGAGATTCCAGTAAGCCGCGTCCCACTCCGGCACGGGAAATCCTTCGTTCGCATATCGAATCGCCGGCTCGAGCACTTCCGAAAATTTCTTCGTCCCCAGTCGCGAAAGCAGCTGCGACCATCCATCCACCGCTCCCGGCACAGTCACAGACTGAATGCCATCAGCCGGCATCTTTCCGCTGATTCCTTTTGCTTTGAGAAATTCGATCGAAAGCTTCGCAGGCGCCCACCCGCTCGCATTCAATCCGTAAAGCTTCCCGCTCTTCGCCTCGTAAACAATCGCAAAGAGATCGCCGCCAATCCCATTCATCATCGGTTCAACGACGCCCATCACCGCATTCGTCGCCACAGCCGCATCCACCGCATTCCCGCCGCGAGCAAGGATCGTAGCGCCAGCTTGCGCCGCCAGCGGACTCTCCGCCGCCACAATCCCCTCCCGTGTCAAAACCATCGAACGCCCCTGCGTCCGATCCTGCCCCCGCGCCGGCACCACAACGATCGGCAACACAGTCATCGCCACCACCAACCAAGCCAACGCCAGCCGCACATCTTCCACATCGCCCCATCACGCACTACCCCTCCCCGACCCTGCATAACCCTCATCGCCCAACAAGCCTCGGCACGCCGTACAGTGGCACAGGCACTCCTGCCTGTGCGCCTCTCTCGCAGCTACCACAACAAATCTTGCCACCCACACCATCTCGCTACCCTGAACCCTCACCTACTTCTTCGGCCCCCAGTGGCACAGGCATTCCTGCTTGCCCTGAGGAACGAAGGGCCTGTGCGCCTCTCTCGCAGCTACCGCAAAAGATCTTGCCACCAACACCATCTCGCTACACTTAAACCTCTATTTCTTCGGCCTCGACTCCGGAGGCACCCCACCACTCCCCCTGTAATAAGCCACCAACAACCCGTAATGCTCCCCCATATGCTCCGTATACCCATCCCAATACTCAAGCAGCTTCACCACCCCAGCATCCCCCTGCTTTTTCGCCTGCGCCGCCCCATCCTCAATCGACTTCTTCAAAAACGCCACAGTAGCCGCCTTCGTCTTGTAGTCAGCCACAGCCGGATCATTCCGTCCGTCACCAACCTTCGATTTCGTCATCTTATTCAACATGTCGTAATTCGACCCCGCCACATGCAGAATCACTTCCTGGAAAGTGCGAGTAGTGGGCGCAAGCTTGTAGTCGTATTTATCCTCCGGCCAGTCCTCCGCCATCGCCACGAGCCGGTTGCCAACATCATTCCAGTTCGCGACGATAGCCTCCGTCGCCGTAGGCTGTTTCTTCGGTTGCGCACTATCCTGCGCGCGCGCCACCCCGCCAAAAAGCGCCACACACAATGCAGCAAGCACAAAAATCGGGCGAACGAGTCGTATCATCAAATTTCTCCTTGATCTGAATTGCCCCGCCGCTTGCCCCAGGACGCCGCTAACCTACCTGACTTTCCCACTCAAGTCCAACACGTCATCAGGGAGGCCAATCACCAGGGCGGGAATATGTAGGGAAAAACCGGTCGCTGCGGTTAAATGAAGACTTCGACGCCTACGTGGAAGAATTCTGCGAGTTTTTTTGCCTGCGCTTTGCTGATGGATCGCTTGCCGTGAAAAACCTCGGAGGTAATCCCCTTCGATCCGAAGACCTTTTGAAGATCTTTCTGCGTTAGCCCCCGTGCCTCCATCAAATGCTGCAACGTATGTTGTGGACTCGCCTTCTGAATCGGATAACGCCGTTCCTCATACTCATCAATCAGCACCGTCAACAGCTCAGCGAGTTCGTCCTGTTCTCGCGTCGGCTCCTCCAATTCGTCCAAACGCAGTAGTTCGTTCGTGAACCTCTCGTATTCCGCCTCTGTGCGAATCACATGCGGAAGCGCCTGCTGCAGAAGCCTCCCGTAGTTTTTCTCGTCCAGTTCAACCGGTCTGCTGCTCATGATTTCCAAAGCCCTCTCTCGTACTCCGCATGCGTAAGCAGGAACAGAACAAACACTCTTTGACTTCGATAGTTCACCCGCGCGATGAGTCGGTACTTGTTTCCGGCAATGTTAAAAACTGTCCGGCGCCCGACTATATCGGCATTGTGATATATCTGCTTCATCTCCGCCGGCGTCTTCCACGTAGCCGCGCGTACCACCGAATACCACGATTCCAGACTCGGCTTCGAGTCAGGATGTATGCGCCAAAAGCGCTCCAATGCTCCGCGCTTGATAATGCGCATCGATTCAGGTTCTCATAATGAGAACCTAGAGTCAAGTTCCGGTTGAAACACGGGTGCCCATCTGCTACCGTCATCTCAGAGTTGTGAACATTCAGCGCCAACTCGGCCGTGGAATCCGCGACGCGCTCGCGGTCGCGACGGGTGTTTTAATACACGGTAGCGCGATTAAAACTCTCCGTAACGCACCTCTTTACAACCACTTGCAATTTTCTAATAGGCGGCAAATGGCCCCCCAAGCCGCGCACAATCCGAACCCAAAACTGTTCGCCTTTTCTTCATCAAGAACTTCGCCCAGCCAAAGAACCAAGTGAGTTCGCCCATGTCAACACGAGATTCCAAATCCGAAGCAGCCGTTAAGCCTCTCGACGCGAGCCAGAGCGAGATCGAGCGCATCGTCCGCGCCGAGTCGTCCGACCCGTTCCATTTCCTCGGGCCGCATTGGCTCGACCGCGACGGAAAGCGAGTCTTGGCGATCCGCGCCTATCATCCCGCAGCGAGCGAGATGGCCGTCGAATGGCTGCGCAATTCTCCAAAACGGCACTCCGCGATTGCGGCAGAGAAAATTCATCCGGGCGGTGTGTTTGAAGCGATTGTTCCGAGTGACGTCAGCCAGCTACGTGACAACCAGGAAATCGAGCCGACTTCTTATCGCCTGTATTTCAGATTCCCGGATGGCAATTCGCTCGACACGTTGGACCCTTACGCTTTTCCGCCGCTGCTCACCGACTACGATCTCTACCTTTCCGGCGAAGGCACGCACTACCAGAAATACGAAAAGCTTGGCGCGCACGTGCGCGAAGTTGCTGGCGTTCGCGGCGTTCATTTCGGCGTGTGGGCGCCGAATGCGCTGCGCGTCAGCGTTGTCGGAAACTTCAATTTCTGGGACGGCCGCGTGCATCCGATGCGCTTGCGCGGCGAGACGGGAATCTGGGAGCTTTTCATCCCTGGCCTCGATGAGGGCACGCTGTACAAGTTTGAAATCAAATCTCGCGCTGCGGCTATCTGGGGACTGAAATCCGATCCGTACGGATTCGCTGCCGAGAAGCGTCCCAACAATGCTTCCGTCGTCGCCGATATCGACAAGCATCAGTGGAACGACGCCGCATGGCTCACGCAGCGCGCGTCGCGCGACTGGCTGCATTCGCCGATGTCAATTTACGAAGTGCATATCGGCTCGTGGCGGCGACGACGCGATGAAGGCAACCGCTGGCTCACTTATCGCGAACTCGCCGATGAGCTGATTCCTTACGTCAAGCGAATGGGCTACACGCACATCGAGATGATGCCCATCATGGAGCATCCCCTCGACAAATCCTGGGGATATCAGACCGTCGGATATTTCGCCGTGACCAGCCGCTTCGGCACGCCCGAAGATTTCATGTACTTCGTCGATCGCTGCCATCAGGAAGGCATCGGAGTGATTCTCGATTGGACGCCCGCGCATTTTCCGCGCGACGCCCACGGCCTGGCATTCTTCGATGGCACGCATCTTTACGAGCACGCCGATCCGCGCAAGGGCGCGCATCCCGACTGGGGCACGCTGGTTTTCAACTACGGCCGCAACGAAGTGCAGAACTTTCTTGATTTCGAATGCGCTCTTCTGGATCGACAAGTATCACTTGACGGTCTGCGCGTGGACGCGGTCGCGTCCATGCTCTATCTCGATTACTCGCGGCAAGCCGGGCGAATGGATTCCAAACCGCTTCGGCGGACGCGAAAATCTCGAAGCGATTGGCTTCCTCAAGCATTTGAATGAAGTGCTGCACACGCAGCATCCCGGCGCGCTGACGATTGCCGAGGAATCCACGTCGTGGCCGGCGGTTTCGCGGCCTGTCTACCTCGGTGGCCTCGGCTTCGATCTGAAATGGAACATGGGCTGGATGAACGACACGCTGCGATTCATGGACTACGATCCGATTCACCGCAAGTACCACCACAACGAACTCACGTTCTCCATGATCTACGCGTTCACCGAGAATTTCGTTTTGCCGCTCTCGCACGATGAAGTGGTCCACGGGAAGCGTTCCCTGCTCGAGAAAATGCCGGGCGACGACTGGCAAAAATTCGCGAATCTCCGCCTGCTGTTCGGCTACATGTGGGCGCATCCGGGCAAGAAGCTGCTCTTCATGGGCAGCGAGCTTGCGAAGCGAGAGGAATTTTGGGACGAAGACAGCGTTGATTGGAGACTTGAAGATTCTCCGCCGCATCGCGGCATCCAGCAACTGATGGCCGACCTGAACCGCCTGCACGTACAAGAACCTGCGCTTGCACGAGCTCGATTTCGAGTGGGCTGGCTTCGAGTGGATCGAAGCCAACGACGCCGCAAACAGCGTGATCGCATTCCAGCGCCGCGCGAGAAATCAGGACAATGCCATCATCGTGGTATGCAACTTCACGCCCGTCGTACGCGATGACTATCGAGTGGGTGTTCCCCGCCCCGGCTACTACCGCGAAATTCTGAACACGGACTCCGCCTACTACTGGGGCAGCGGCGCAGGAAACGGCGGCGGAGTGAACGCCGAGCCCTATACCGTGGAACGGAAAACCGTGGTCAATCAGCCTGCGCCTGCCGCCGCTCGCCGCGAGTTATTTTAAGTGCCCCTCCGATTGACGAACTGACGTCCTCATTTCTAGAGCACGTTTTTCAAAAATTCCAGGGAACATTCTCGCGGCCGCCTCCGTACATAGCGACAAGGAAACAACAGGAGGTTTCACGATCATGCGAAGAGAGAGATCAGCGATTGCGGTTTCGTGCTTGTTGCTCGTTGCGACGATCGCAGTGGCGATTGGCATTGCGAGAGGCGCAACGACGGCAGCAAAGCCCGCTGCCGAGCGCTATCTGCACGTGAAGGTCGACGGCGGAACGAAGGGTGAAAGCGTCAACGTGAATGTGCCGCTTTCAATGGCGGTGAAGATTCTGCCGACCATCAATCATGGAGACTTGCACAACGGCCGCGTGACGATTTCGGGCGCGGACATCAACGATGTTGATCTGCACGCGATACTCGACGCTGTTCGCACCGCGCCTGACAACGAATTTGTGACCGTGAAGAGCAAAGAACAAGATGTGCGCGTGGCCAAGTCCAACGGAAATCTGATCATCCATGTGCGCGACTCCGGAAAAGAGAACGGCAAGAGCGGGCAGAAGGTTGACGTTACCGTTCCGATGAAGGTGGTCGACGCGCTGTTTTCCACCGCGAAGCAGAATGAGCTCGACGTGGCAGCGGCGATCCGCGCGCTTGGTGAAGCGGGCGAGACAGTGCTGGTGACGGTGCAGGATGCCGAGCAGAACGTGAAGATTTGGATCGATTCGAAGAGTGGGGCGGAGTAAGCGTTGCTTGTGGCGGGTGCTAGGCGGGATTCTACGCTGAGATCCTTCGCTGCGCTCAGGATGACAGCTCTGTAGCACGCGGCGCGACTAAGAGACGTTTCGAGGTGATGCATGATTCTGCTGGGTAAAATTGGAATTGGAATTGTGGGAACCGCGCTTGCTGGGGCTGGGATCATTTGCAGCGAGGGGATGATTTCGGTGAACGTGGAGACGAGGCAGCCGGAGAAGCATCATGTCTATGTTGTCGCTCCGGCGATGCTTGTGCCGATTGCGATGCAGTTCATTCCGAAGGAGCACCTCGCGGAGCATGCGCACGAGATTCAGCCGTGGTTGCCGACGATTCGAGCGAGCCTTGATGCGCTCCGGGAATCGGAGGACATCACATTTGTAGAGGTGAAGGAGCCGGGGCAAAACGTGCGAGTGGCGAAGAGCGGCGGGTCCATCGTGGTGGATGTGAACGGGCACGACGAAACCGTGCACGTCTCGACGCCGATTCGCGCGATGTCCAGCGCCATCGAAGAACTTGCCGCGGCGAGTCCTGCGCCCACGCGTTAGGCTTGCAGCGGATTCCTTTCCGGCGGGCGTCGCAAGCCCCTTGCAGGCGCTCGCCCGGATTGAGATTGCGTCAGGCGCCGGCTTTCGGCGGAATCCAGTAAACTTCCTGCTTCAGCGACTGGTTTGGAAATCCGCGGCGCTTCAAAATTCCCATTCCCAATTCAATCATCTGCGGATGACCGCAAAGATATCCAGTTGTCGTATCGCCAGTCAGTCCCCATTGGTCGCCATACTTACGAATCAAATCTTCGACGCGGCCTGTCTCGCCGCGCCACTCCGGATCCTCCCACGGACGGCTGATCGACGGAACATAGGTGAGCCAGGGAACTTCGGCGGCGACTCGTTCGATTTCCTCGCGATATCCAAATTCAACGGACCGGCTGGCAGCATTGATCATGTAGAGATGCAAATCCGCCGGCATGCTGTTCTCTTTCCAATCTTTGTAGAGAGTTCGAATGTAGGAAACGTAGGGAGCGACGCCGGTGACGGTGGAGAGCAGCAGATGATTCTTGTGGCCGCTCTTCAGATCCAGCGTGAAGCGGCCCTTCGGAATCTTGCGCATGCTCACTTCATCGCCCACGTGCAACTGATAGAGCTGGGGAGTCAACGCGCCGTGGGGGACGAGCTCGAAGAAAATCTCGAGTTGCGGTTCGTACGGCGAAGAGACGATCGAATAAGCGCGCTCGATCAAGCGGTCGCCGTCCGGCACGCCCAGCGTGGCGTATTGGCCCGCAACAAAGTCGAACTTGCCGCCGGGATCAAGCTTGATCTTCCAGAGGTCATGGGAGATCTCGGCGCGCTCCGTGATGCGGGCGCGGTAAAACTTGTCCCCGCTGAGCGCCATGCGTGGAGTGTCCCCCAAGATTGCCTCCGAAGTTAGATGAAATTCCTGAGGCTCGGAACCAATAAAAAAAAGACGCCCCGGCAGCACCGGGGCGTCTCGCGCAATTCGTTGAAAGGAATCCTACTCGAATCTTACTGCTGTTGTCTACCGCCCATCATCATGGGATTGAAAGGCTGTGGCGTGCCGGTGATTTTGTCTTTGTAATCTGAATACACTTTGGTCAGCACCATGGTGGTGTCCTTGCCTTGATGCTTTACAAGACCGTAGGGGCCCGCGTTCTTGGCCACCCAGGTGTCACCGGAACCGTCTTTTGCGCGATAGTGTTCGGTTGTGAAAGTTCCGGCTGGGACGGTGATCGATTCGCTGCCAAGGTCTTCGGCACCGGTTCGAGCATCGGTCGGGACGCGAGAATGATCTCCTCGTCCCATTCCGGCAGGCATCTCCATCGGAGGCTTGCCCGGAAACTGCATGATCATCTTAGAGGAATGGGTGTTCTCGCCGTCCATTACGAGAAGGGTCTTGAAAACGAGTTTCGCCGCCCATTCTTTCGTCAGGCATTGCCATTTCCCACCAATAGGCATCCTTTCCGTCGACTGTGTCCTTACCAACGATAGCCATCTCCATTGTCTTTTTGCCGTCCTTGGTCTCGACTTCATAAGCCGCCCCGACTCCGACCTTGGGATTGAAGACGCCGGCAAATTGCGGCGGGCCCCCGCCGCGCATCATCTGTGCAAATGAAGCTGAGGCCAAACCAAGGCTGCAAAGAACTATCGCTGCGAGACCGGATAGGGACTTCTTCATGGACACACTCCTTCGAGTTTCTGGGTTAGGCACCCCAATATGGCCCCTATTGAACTACAAATCGCGGCCTTGTGAGTCTTCCATTTTGGAGAAATCGAACGAAGCGTTAATCTTCGTGCCGCTCAGCGAGGCGGAAAATTCCGCGCCTTTTTCAGTCGTCGGTATTGCGGACTCACCGTTGGCGGCTTTCTTCGGAAACAGGAAGACAATGCTTTCAATCGAACCATCGGCCTTGTGCTCGATCTTTACATCACTCGGAGCGAGCTTCTCTTTGGTGCGTTTCAGTTCAAGAATGGCGCTCTTCTTGATGGCGCTTTCATCCGCGGATTGGAAAGCCTTCATGTTGGGGCCAGCGACGAGCACCTGATACATGTCGATGGGTTGTGCGAGGTCTTTCGCCGCGTCTTCTGGTTTCAGCTGGCCTTTGAGGACTGCGTTGCGTATGGCAGCTTCGCGAATCGTTCTGGATGAAACCCAGCGAACCACAAAGGGGGTTGCCGCGGTGGGAGATGCTTGCGGGGTCTGGTAGCCGCCGGAAGATTGAGGAGATTGTCCTGCACTTCCCCCCATGCCACGACTTTGCTGACCAGAAGAGGCACTGCTGGGCTCAGGCGGCATGCCGGAATCGGACGGTAGAGAGTTTGCGATCTGAACGATTTTGGCCCAGGGCGAATCGTTGAAAATTCTTTGGATGTCTTTGTCGTCCCACTGATCGTAAGGCTTTGATTTCCAGGGGTCGTTCGCGGCCCAAATTAAAGACGCGGCAACGAGAATCGTTGCGGCGCTACAGATTATTTTGCGAACCATATTTTTTCCTCCGTTCTTTGGGCGGGCTTTCTGATTCTCGAACCCAATTGAGGCGAGGCAAGGCGCACACAGCCTCCTAATTTTGATGCCGAATGGAGGGCACAAGGAAGTCGAGGAAATGCTGTATTTCTGCTTACTGGCCGGCTCGGCGAGCGGCGAGGGCGCTATTTGGTGAATTTCGAAGCGAGCCCGAAGGCACAGACGCGCCCGTGACGCGTTCGACGCGGTACATGGGCTCGACGCGGGATTCAAAATGAGTGCGCATCAGAAGTTCGCCGACGAGACCCATCGCGAGCAATTGCACGCCGAACAGAGAAAGCATCATGCCAAGGATCAGCAAGGGGCCGTGCTGCACGAAAATCGAAGTACCGAACAAGACCTTTTTTGCAAACAGGATCGAGAGGATTCCGCCACCGGTGATCATGCCGAGCAGTCCGGCTGGACCGAAGAAATGCAACGGGCGCGTCATATAGCGGAGGAGGAATCGTATCGTGAGCAAATCGAAGAAGACCCGGAGAGTGCGCGAAATTCCGTAGTGAGATTTTCCGCCGGGACGAACGATATTCTTGATGGGCACTTCGACGATTTTCGCGCCGTTGAGAGCAGCGAGCGCGGGAATGAAGCGGTGCATTTCGCCGTACAGGCGAATGTCCTTGATGATTTCGCGGCGATAGACTTTGAAGGTGGTGCCGAAATCGTGGATATCGACTCCGGAAAGCTTGGCCATCATCCAATTGGCAACGCGCGAAGGCAGACGGCGCATGATGAAATTGTCGACGCGCTTCTGGCGCCAACCGCTGACGATGTCGCTGCCGGTGGATTCAAAGGTTTCCAGCATTACCGGGATGTCGTCCGGGTCGTGTTGCAGGTCACCGTCCATGGAGATGATGATTTCGCCGGAAGCGTAGTCGAAACCGGCGGCGAGGGCGGTGGTCTGGCCGTAATTGCGCTTGAGGCGGACGACGGTGACGCGAGGATCGTCGAGAGCAATCTCACTGAGGATTTGGGGAGTCGCGTCGCTGCTCTGGTCGTCCACGTAAACGAACTCGACTGGTTCGAAGCGGCCGGTCATTACACCGGCGAGGCGGGCGTGGAGCTCGCGGACGCTTTCCTGTTCGTCATGAAACGGGACGACGATCGAATATTTCGGACGCAAGTCGCGAGTTCCCAAGCTTCCTCCTGTATCAGAGCTGCTACAAGCAGTATAAGCCGGGCTGATTACAGCATCAACGCGGACTTAGACGCCGATGGCGCGCCCAGCACGTTTTAGTTTAGCTCTGCGTAGGTGATTAAGCGAATGCCATGTTCTTCGATGGCACTCTTGACGGCAGGGTCGATGAGCGCGTCCATTTCGGAATTTCGCTGCCAGGAAAGGCGCGTCTCGATGGTTTGAAGTTCGGAGTCGGAGATTCCGGGATGAAGCATGATTTCGGTGCTGCCCTCTTGAACGGCGCCAATCATGCGACGGAGGGCTTCGGGATGGAGGCGGCCGGTCCTGGCGAGACCCAAGAAGTAATCTGGTGACCGCAAGTCATACCGCCGCGAAGTGGATTCGAAGATGGGCGCTACCATTCGAGCAGCGGCGGCAGAGAAAAGTTCCGGCAACATGGCGGGGCGTTCGCCGCGCGAGGATTCCCACGAGTCTCGCAGGTTCTCCATCGGCTTACGCACGCGCGGAATTCCCAAGTTCACGCGCTACACGGCTTAAAGCTCCCATTACAACTGGATGAGCGTGGGTGTGCTTGTGGGTGTCGAGGTGCGTGGGCTCGATGCCGGCTGCGCGCATTTTCAAGATTTGAGCGCGCAATTCCCTTTCGATTTCTTTGGGGTGGATCATTCCTGTGGAGAGCCGCGTGACAAAGATGGCTAGCGAATCGGGGAGACGGCCGTCTTTGGAGACGAGCGACGAAATTTCTTCGAGCGGAGCAACTGCTTTTCCGCCTACGAGAACCAAGTGGCAGCCAATTCCCAAGCGCGGATTCAGTTTCGCGAGTTCGACGGCGTGATCGAAGGCGGGGCCGCAGGCCATCAGGGTGGCGCTGGTGAGAATTCCTTCGCGATGGGCTCGGATAATTCCTTCATTTACTCCGCGGGTGAGGCCGAAGTCGTCGGCGTTGAGGATGAGTTGCTTCATCTGCGAGCGGGATTTCTCCGTGGAGAGGAAATGATATCACGCGAGGCTTGTGAAGAATCTTTGGGGAGGCTAGATGCGATTGATACCTTGAGGAATTGTTGTGGCCTTGCCGTAGATAACGGCGCACAGGCAGGAGTGCCTGTGCCACTGGAGGCGTTCTGGCAGGGGAAGATGTTGCGGAATTTGGGAGCGAGTGGCGCGATTTTTTTGTGTAGGCAATTTGCGAGCCATACGTTCGCGAAGAAGAGGCGCGAATGATGAATGGGTGGTGAAAGTTTTCAACAGTTCTGTTGAAAACCGTGTGGAAAAGGATTATTGCGAATCAAAAACCGCAGAAAACGTGGGGCTGATGCTGTTTGCACAAGTTGTGTGCAGTTTTCACTGTAGTCAGAAAATTCTGACACGAGCGTTTGATATTGGCGTTTAATACCGGCACTTAATACCAATGAGCGGGCAGTTCGAGTTTTATTTCGACCGTCATTGCTTCGGTGTCTATTTCGTGCCACTTGCCGTACGTCTTCCAACCCTTTGCGACGACTTGAATTAGGATTTTGCCGCGAGGAATATCGGGGACCTTCACGGAACCGTCTTCGTTCGTTTTCAAATTGAGTTCAGCGAGCTTGTCCTTGTGAAACAATCCGCCCGCGATTGGAAAGCGCACGTAGACGCTGGCGTTGCTGACGGGCTTGTCGTCAGCAGTGACGACGCGAATTCGGAGTTTGGTGGTGGTGGGATCGGAGGGTTTGGAATCTTTCTTGCTGTCGGCGAGTTTGTCTTGAGTGGGCTTGTCTTGGGAAGTGGTTTGATTTTGTTGAGATTCCTGAAAGATCGCGGGCATAGACCGTGTGGCTGACCGCTGGAGACGGTCGTGTACAGCAAGAACAGTGCCACGATCATTCCGAATCCGCGTGAGGGACGAAATATTCTGGGACTGAAAGCGAATCGCATAGCACTTCACTTCTACTCCATTCGGGCGATTGCCTCAACAGTTCTGTGCGTTCGGGACTTTTTTGGGAGCGCTCAGCGCCTGACGCAGCGACAGAGCCATTTTGGCGGTGTATCGTTGCGAGCCATTGATGCCGCGAGTTCAGACGCGCAAGGTATGATAGCGAGCGAATACATCCGCTGCATTTTCATTCAGGAGGAAGCATGGGGTTTTCGACCGACGCCATCCACGTGGGACAAGAGCCTGATCCGCTGACTGGATCGATCGTCGCGCCGATTTATCAGACGTCGACGTATGTGCTCGAGGAGATGGGCAAAGACAAGGGTTACGACTACGCGCGGACGAATCATCCCAATCGGAAAGCGCTCGAGCGAACGGTGGCGAAGCTGGAAGGCGGCCACGCGGCGTATGTGTTCACTTCCGGGATGGCGGCGATCGATGCGGTTTTCCGGCTGCTGCGGCCGGGCGAGCACATGATTCTTTCGCAGGCGGTGTATGGAGGAGTTTTTCGGCTGACGACGAAGCTGCTGGTGGATTTCGGCCTTGAGTTCAGCTATGTAGACACTTCTTGTCTGAAGAAGATTGAAGAAGCAATCAAACCGAACACGCGGATGATTTATGTGGAGACGCCGACGAATCCGACGATGATCGTGACGGATCTTGCGGCGGTGGGGCGAATCTGCAAGGCGCGGAATCTTACGTTCGTAGTGGACAATACTTTCTTGAGCCCGTATCTGCAGCGGCCGATCGAGTTTGGGGCGGACATTGTGGTCCATTCGATGACGAAATATTTGAATGGGCACAGCGATTGCACGGGGGGCGCGGCGATCCTGACGCGTCCGGGAGACGCGGAGAAAATTTATTTTATCCAGCGGTCGGCGGGGGCGGGGCTGGCGCCGATGGATTGTTTTCTTGTGTCGCGAGGAGTCAAGACGCTTGCGGTGCGGATGGATCGGCATGACTCGAACGGGATGGCGGTGGCGAAATTTCTGGAGTCGCATCCGAAAGTGAAGCGGGTGATTTATCCGGGGCTTGCTTCACATGCTCAGCATGAGATCGCGAAGCGGCAGCAGCGCGGATTTGGCGGGATGTTGTCGTTCGATCTTGGGTCGCTTGAGGCGGCGAAGAAATTATTGAATCATGTGCGGATTTGCTCGCTGGCGGAGAGTTTGGGAGGAGTGGAAACTTTGATTTCGCATCCTGCGCTGATGACGCATGCTTCGGTGCCGCCGGAGATTCAGAAGGAGATCGGGATTACGCAGGGACTGGTGAGGCTGTCGGTGGGAATTGAGGATGTGGAAGATTTGATTGCGGATTTGGATCAGGCGCTGGCGAAAGTCTAAGCGGATTCCTGAAAAGACGAATATTGCACGCGGGGCGGCGGCGCGATAGGGTAGCTTCGGTTGTTTGCCGAAGCGACTGCTTTCGTGCGCGGCACGCGTGTTCATTTTTCTGAGCGAGTTTGTGAGCGAGGCCGGAATGAGCGAACGTCAAGAACCGTTGAAGCTGCAGGGCGGAGTGGCCGTGATTACCGGAGCGGGTTCGGGAATTGGGAGAGGACTGGCGCACCGATTGGCGCGGGAGAAAATGTCGTTGGCGCTGGCGGACGTGGACTCTGCCGGATTGACGGAGACGGTGGAACAGCTGGGCGGGGCGAGCGCTTCGCTTTCGTGCCATCTGGTGGACGTTGCGGATCGCGGGCGCATGGAGCGGTTTGCCGCGGAGGTGGTGGAGCGGCACGGGCGCGTGACGCTGCTAATGAATATTGCTGGCGTGGCGATGCATGGAACGTTTGAGCAGCTGACGCTGGAAGAGTTTGATTGGCTGATGAAGATTAATTTTTATGGCGTGCTGTATGGCGTGGCAAATTTTCTTCCGATTTTGCGGAAGCAACCGCGGGCGCACATTGTGAACATGTCGAGCATTTACGGGATTATCGCGCCGGCGGGACAGACGGCGTACAGCGCCAGCAAATTTGCGGTGCGGGGATTTACTGAGGCGCTGATGCATGAGCTGGATGGAAGTTCGGTGAGCATATCGTGCGTGCATCCGGGAGGGATTCGGACGCCGATTGCGAAGCGGGCGCGTGTAAGCGGGAAATCGGATCCGAAGGCTCGCGAAGTGACGCTCGAGATGTTTGATGTGTTAGCGCAGATGCCGCCGGAGAAGGCGGCCGATCGGATTGTGGACGGGGTTCTGGCGAATGAGCCGCGGATTCTGGTGGGTGGCGATGCGGTGCGATTGGATCGTATGCAGCGTTTGATGCCGATCAAGTATTGGGAGTTTCTGGTGCGACGCAGCCGGAAATTGATGCGGGTGATTGGAGAGCGGCGCGCGAAGAGCGCGCAGGCTTGAAGAGGGCGAGTGCGTTGGCGGGATCTGCTAACGCTTTTTTTGCGGGGCAACGGATTCCGCCAGCCAGGAAAGATAGCTCTGGGATCCGGCGGCGATGGGTAACGCGATGATTTCGGGGACTTCGTAGCTGTGCAGGCGCTTGATTGCGACCTGGAGCGCCGGGAACCTGCGGCGCGAAGTTTTTATTATCAGCAAAACTTCTCTTGCTGATTCGATTTTTTCCTTCCAGCGGTAAATCGAATGGACCGGACTGCGCAGAATATTGCCGCAGGCCGCGAGGCGCTTTTCGACGAGGCTGCGGGCGATGCGTCCGGCTTCTTTTGCTGAACTGCATGTAACGATCACGACGAGTTTGTCCGTCATTCGAGCGCCATTTCTGATGCTTTGCGCGCGGCGGGTCGCAAATTTACTCTTGGGAATCGCGTATTGCGTTCAGCTTGCTTGCAGGCCAAGATACAATACGTTTTTATGGCGAGTGAAGCGATCCATTTCGGAACTTCGGGCTGGCGCGGCGTGATGGCCGAGGACTTTACGTTTGGCGGCGTGCGCCGGGCGACTGCGGCGATTGCTGGGCACGTGCTTTCGCTGAAAAAATCTCCGACGCTGATCGTCGGTTACGATACGCGATTCTTTTCCGAGGAGTTTGCCCGGACGGCCGCGAGCGTGCTGGAGAAACACGGTTGCAAAATTCTTTTCTGCAATGAATTTACGCCGACACCCACGATTGCGCATGCGATCCTCTACGGAAAACTCGACGGCGGCGTGAATATTACAGCGAGCCACAACCCCTTTGAGTACAACGGATTGAAATTTTCGGGACCTGATGGCGGTCCGGCGCTGCCCGAGATTACAAGAGATATCGAGAAGCGTGCGGCGGCTCTTGGCGAGCAGCCCGGGTCGATGCTCGAGGTTGAGGATGACTTTCCGCGGATCAATCCGCGCGCGCCGTATTTTGCGCAACTCGAGAAGCTGGTTCGTTTCGAGGTGATCAAGAAAGCGAAAGGCAGCTTTGTTTGCGATGCGCTGCACGGATGCGGGGCGGGATGGCTCGACGGGATACTTGGGAGCCATGGAGTTGAACTCACCGCGATTCGCAAATCGCGCGACGTGCTGTTTGATGGCAGCGGGCCCGATCCTTCGGAAGACCATCTTGCGCCGCTGAAGAAAGAGGTGATCGAAAAGAAGGCGCTGGCTGGCTTGGCGACGGATGGCGATGCGGACCGGTTTGGGATTCTCGATCGAGATGGGTGGTTCGTTTCGCCCAATCACATTCTCGGCTTGGTATTTGATTACCTGCTCGAGACGCGCGGATACAAGCTGGGAGCGTCGCGAAGCGTGGCGACGACGCATCTGCTGGATGCGGTTGCGAAACTGCATGGCGTTCAACTGTACGAAACGCCCGTTGGCTTCAAGTATGTGGGTCCGCTTCTGCGCGATGACAAGATTGCTCTCGGTGGAGAAGAGAGTGCGGGGATGACGATACGCGGGCACCTTCCTGAGAAGGATGGGATTCTGGCTTGCCTGCTGGTAGCAGAAATGATTGGAGCGCGGCAGAAGTCGTTGCAGGGAGCAGCTTCAGGATCTGTTTCGTCGCGTGGGCCAGGAATTCTGGCCGATTCGGGTGAATTTGCATCTGGCGCCGGATGTGCAAGCGCGGCTTGTCGGGCGGTTGAAGGAGACGTTCACGGAATTTGCGGGGCGTCATGTGGCCAAAGAGAATCGTCTCGATGGGATGAAACTGATTTTTGACGATGGCTCGTGGGTGCTGATGCGGCCGTCGGGCACTGAGCCGGTGGTGCGAATTTATGCGGAAGCTTCTTCCATAGCTGCTGCTGAAAAACTTGCTGAGGAGGCTCGCGCATGGATCGGAAAGTAGTTCGCAGGAAGAGCGCGCGAAGAGCGGCGCTGGCCCCGGAGGTGAAGGCACCGATGCGGTTTGGCGCACAGATGCGCGAATTTTTGCACCGGAATATGAATTGGTTTCTTGTGGCTGGCTTTGCCTTGCTGCTTCTTCAGGATATTTTTGGCACGCACGGAGTGCTGGCGATGCGCCGCACGCAATTACAAGCAAAGGAAGTACAGCAAGAGATCGAGCGGCTCAACGAGGAAAATCGCAAATTGCAGAGCCGCGTTCAGCATCTCAAGTCCGATCCGGCGACGCTGGAAGGCATCGCGCGGGACGAGATGCATTTGAAACGCCCCGGTGAATACGTGTTCCCGATACAGCCGAAAGCGAGTCCTTCGACAAATCCGCAACCTGCAGACGCCCCGAAGAAGCCTTAGCTCTCTGTCGCCGGTTTTGCGGCGCGAGAATGGCGGATCCGGTCAAGAATTTCAGCGCCACGCCCTTTATATCGCGTGCGCGCAATCGATAGCAGAACCATCGCGGTAAAAATAATCGCCAAGCCAAACGTCGCCATCGGAATGGTTTCGGCGCGCTTCGGTAGAATCGAAAATCGCCCGTAAACAAATTCGATGTGCACCCAATAGACGAGCAAGGAAGTCTGGCCGATTTGGATCAGCGGGCTGAAGCCCCACTGCCCTGCTCCCCAGCGGCACCACGCGTACGCCAGAAAAACAATCATCATCAGAATTCCAACTCGCGCCAGGAAAAAGTTGGGGCTCGTGTGCCAGTAATCGTACACGGCGTAGAACTGGCCGGGGCGCGCATCGAGCCATTTGAGAAATAGAAAAGCCCCAGGCCCGCCGCGCCCACCAACGCCGTGAGCTTCGCCAAGTTCTCTTTCGCCCAATCGCTGAAGAGCAAAAACCCAAGCGCGAGACCGGCGAACGCAAATGCCGTCCAAGGAAAAATTGGGAAGAGCCAAGGCTGCGGCTTGTCGTAGGTGTGAACGCCGTTGATGTATGACTCGAAATACCAAGGCAGCCAAAGGATTCGCCAGGTAGTCCAAAGGGGCGGAGTGGCGAGCGCGATGCCCAATGCCACGAGCGCGGCGACAATTGCGCTTGCAGCTCGGGTTTTCGTCAGGCGCGAAACGATTCCCATGATCATCATGGAGAGACCGATTGTGTTGAGGATGTCCACTCGCAGGAGATCGGTCCAGGGCGCCCAAGGCTGTCCGAGAACGAATTCCTGGACGCGGAACAGCAAGCCGAGCGCATAGATTTCCGCGCCGCGACGGATCGTGGTGAGGGCGATTTCGTTGGCGGAGATGCCCTTGCTGCGCATGCGATCGGTGACGAGCGCGAACGAAACTCCGGCAAGGAAGAGAAAGAGCGGCGCGGGGAGCGTTCCACCGAGTTGAGACCATTTGATGAAGGAGCCTTCGCGCGCGGCGCCGCCGAGCCACGAATCGTAGCAATGCGTTTGGAACATCAAGAGGCAGGCGAGGCCGCGCATCCAGTCGATATAAGCGAGGCGTTGTTGTTTTCCGGGGGCTGCCATCAGTTGAATCGCGCCACAGAATCGCCGAGGCTGAAGCGCAAAGCAAGTTTTTCCCGGAACGCGTGCACGGTCCAGTAAAATCCTCGGCGTGACGGCTAAATCGAGTTCGTGGCAGATGAGTCTGCCGGTCGCCGTGGCGATCTGGGCTGTAGTCGTTTTGCTGGCGGCATTTACTGGAATCCGCCTCGGATATTCCGGGTCGCGATTCGCGATTGCGCTGGGAGTGGCGGCGGCGCTTTTTGCTTTTGAATTTTTCCTAGCCGCGCCGAAAGTGTTGGGCGCCATTCAAAGTGTGCTGGGGCGAAGAGGCGCGGTTGTGACGGCGCTGGTGCCGCTTTTTGCGGTGCTGATTTATTCCATCGGAGTCGGCGGCAACTGGAAGTACACACTGATCGGTGCAGCGTACGCGGTGCTGCCGAGTTTGTTGCTCGCCGCGAGCGCAGGCCGTTCGGGCGCTACGTGGGCGGATTACGCTGCTGCGGCGATTGTCTGGATACCCGTTGAGTTTCGCTGGATGTACCGGCTATTTCCTTTTCCACCGCACCTCACGCACTCCTTAACAATTCTCTTGGCTCTGAGCACAGGTGTAGCTGCGTTTGTTGTGGTGCGGAGGCTCGAAGGCGTTGGCTACGCAATCGAGTGGGTGCGCGGCTCGGGATGGATTGTGCTTTCGCATTTTCTGCTGTTTGCGGCGATTGCAGTTCCACTCGGAATTGGTATTGGCTTTATTGCGTATGACCCGTCCGTTGTGAGGCTGCGATCACTGCCCGTGGCTGTGGTCGGAATCGCGTTTTTTACGGCCTGGCCGGAAGAATTTTTATTTCGGGGGATCTTGCAGAATCTTTTCTCTCGCACGCTGAAGAGCCAGTGGATCGGATTGGCCGTGGCATCTCTTGTTTTTGGCTTATCGCATATCCTTCATGCGCCATTTCCGAATTGGAAGTATGTGATTCTTGCGACGATCGCGGGAGTATTTTACGGACACGCATGGATGAAAACCGGCTCGCTGCTACCGGGGGCACTCGTGCATGCGCTGGTGGATATTTCCTGGCATGTGTTGTTTCGTTGAGGTTGCCGAACGTTCTCAGGTAACCGCTTCCGTAACGCTTACCGAAAGCCGCTAACGAACGACGCCTGCGAGCGGGCTTGACGCGTTCGCGTAGAGCTTTTTCTCGATGCGGCCGGCGAGAAACGCTTTGCGGCCGGCTTCGACTGCGGCACCCATCGCCTCCGCCATCAGGATCGAGTCCTGCGCGCCGGCGATTGCGGTGTTCATCAGGACGCCATCTGCGCCCAATTCCATCGCGAGTGCGGCGTCGGAAGCTGTGCCGACGCCTGCGTCAAGTATCAGAGGCACTTCGGTGATGCGCTCGCGCAGGATTCGCAGATTCGTGGTGTTCTGAATGCCCATCCCTGAGCCGATGGGCGCGCCGAGCGGCATGACGGCCGCGGCACCTGCGTCGATTAATTTGCGAGCGACGATGAGATCATCATTCGTGTAGGGCAGAACTACGAAACCTTCTTTCACGAGGGTCTTGGTGGCGCTGATGAGCGCTTCGGTATCGGGGAAGAGTGTTTGCTCGTCACCGATCACTTCGAGCTTTACCCATTCGGAGAGTCCGACTTCGCGGCCGAGGCGCGCGGTGCGAACGGCTTCGTCCGCGGTGTAACAGCCGGCGGTATTGGGGAGGATGAAAAAATTCTTGCGATCGATGTAGTCGAGCAGCGATTCTTTCGAGCGATCGCTGAGATTCACCCGGCGCACGGCGACGGTGACCATGTCCGCGCCAGAAGCCTGGTGGGCTCGCGCCATTTCCTGAAAGCTGCGGTATTTCCCTGTGCCGACGATAAGGCGCGAATGAAACTGGCGCCCAGCGATTGTGAGTTGTTCGGTCATTTCTCTTCCCTTCCCGGCGCTTATTGTACTCCGACGATAGCGATTCACGCACGCGCTGGGCATCGCAAGGCGGCGTCGATGGTGCAGGCGGCCGATTTCGTCAGGCCAGGTGATGCGGGCGCGGCTCTTCGACGTCGGCGTAGAGACGGGCAATCACATCCTGGTAACGCTGTTCGATGACGCGGCGTTTCATTTTCATTGTGTAAGTGAGTTCGCCGCCGGCGTAGGTGAAATCCTGCTCGAGCAGAGCGAAGCGCTTGGGCTTTTCGTACTGTGCGAGGGGCGCGGTGAGGCGTTCTATTTCGCTCGATAGAAGATCGCGCACCCACGGATCGCCGGTCATTTGAGTGGGCGTGGCAAAATCGTGGCCGGCTTTTCGCGCGGCGGCTTCGATATTCGCGAAATTCGGAACGATGAGCACCGAGACGAATTTTCGCGTGTCGCCGACGACGATTGCGTTCGTGATGTAGGGCGAGGTTTTTAGCGTGTTTTCGATCGGAGCTGGCGCGACAAACTTTCCTGCGGCGGTTTTCAGCAGTTCCTTTTTGCGATCGGTGATGATCAGGTAGCCGTCTTCGTCGAGGCGGCCGATATCGCCGGTGCGAAACCATCCATCGGAAGTGAAGACCTCGCGCGTGGCTTCGGGCTTGTGGTAATAGCCCTGCATGACGTTCGGACCTTTGACTAGAATTTCTCCGTCCTCTGCGATTTTCACCTGAACGTTCGGAATCGGGCGGCCGACGGTGCCGATTTTGTTCGCCGTCGGAGTATTGGCGGTGACGACGGGCGAAGTCTCGGTGAGTCCGTAGCCCTGATGAATCGTCACGCCGACGGACCAGAAAAATTCGGCGAGCTCCGGCGCCAGCGGCGCGCCGCCAGCGGAGAATCTTTGGGTGCCGCCGCCGAGCCCTTCGCGAATTTTTGAGTAAACGAGAGCGTCTGCCACTCGCCAGCGCAGTTTCAGACCTGGCGATGCACTTTTTCCATAGGCGCGCCACGGAACGGATTCTTCGGCGACGCGAAGCGACCAATCGAAAATATTCCGCTTGATACCCGATTCGCGGCGGCCTTTCTCGAGAATATTGGCGTAAATCTTTTCGAAGAATCTCGGGACGGCGCAGCGTAACGGTTGGATGCACTTCGAGCAAAGCTTGTGGGACGTCTTCAATTCTTTCGAGATAGGCGATGGCCACGCCGTTGCAAATGTAGCTGTATGCGGCGGTGCGTTCGTACACATGGGCGAGCGGCAAAAATTCGAGCGCGAGGTCAGACGGCAGAAGCTGGTGGTTGGATGCGCTGTCGATGGAATTCGAGCTGAGATTCGAATGCGAGAGCATTACGCCCTTGGGTTCGCCCGTTGTGCCTGACGTGTAGATGATGGTCGCGAGATTGTCGCCCGTGATTTCGGCTGCCCGGCGGCGATATTCGGCAACGTCGGCATCGGTGGTTGATGCAATCAAGGTTTCGTATCGGAGGATGTCGCTGTGCAGGTCGGTATCGGGCGCGGCTGAGATTACATGTTCGAGGGCTGGAATTCGGCTGCGGCACTCGGAGATCTTTTTTGCTTGCGCTGCTCCGGCGGTGAATACAACGCGGGCGCCTGAATCGTTGAGGATGTAGACGAGACGGTCGTGCGACTCATTGAAATAGATCGGCACGTTGACGGCGCCGATGCCTTGAATCGCGAAATCCGCGGTGTGCCATTCCGGGCAGTTGGGCGCAAAAAGCCCCACGCGATCACCTGATACGATGCCGAGTGCAGCCAGCGCTTTCGACAGGCCGGCGACTCTGCGAAGCATTTCCTGCGCCGGATATAGATTGCCAGCCGGCGGGGGTGCGGTACATCTGGGCGCGTGGGTTGGCGAAACGGTCGATGGCATCGAGGAAGAATTTTGTGAGGGCCGGATACTCGCTCGCCATTTCTTAAACTCTAGCGTATGGGCTCGAGGAGCGCAACGCGGCGCTACTCAGGCGTGCCGTGGTGAGATAAGATGCCCGCAGAGGGAAATTTTATGGCGAAGCTTTCAACCGAAGAATCGATCGGCTATCAACCGGTGCGCGCCGCGCGCGGTACACAAATTTCGTGCAAGGGATGGCAGCAGGAAGCGGCCTTGCGGATGCTGATGAACAACCTTGATCCGGAAGTGGCTGAGAAACCGGAAGATCTGATTGTTTACGGCGGGCGCGGAAAAGCGGCGCGCAATTGGAACTGCTTTCACGCCATTGTCGAGTCGCTGAAGTCGCTGGAGGGGGACGAAACGCTGCTGGTGCAGTCTGGCAAGCCCGTGGGAATTTTTCGCACGCACTCCTATGCGCCGCGCGTGCTGATCGCCAATTCGAATTTGGTGGGACATTGGAGCGATTGGAAACATTTCGACGAGCTCGATCGAGCGGGACTGATGATGTACGGGCAAATGACCGCGGGCAGCTGGATTTACATTGGGTCGCAGGGAATTCTTCAGGGCACGTACGAAACTTTTGCGGCGGCGGGGCGGAAACATTTCCATACTGCGGACCTTGCCGGAAAACTTGTGGCGAGCGGTGGGATGGGCGGGATGGGAGGCGCGCAGCCTCTGGCGGCGACGCTGAATGGAGCGGCGTTTCTGGGAATTGATGTGGATCCGGAGCGCATCAAGCGGCGGGTGAAGAGCGGTTACTGCGATGTGATGGTGAACGATCTCGATGAGGCGCTGCGCATTCTGAAGAATGCGGTGCGTACGCGCGAGGCGACGTCGGTTGGATTGGTGGGAAATTGTGCCGACGTGATTCCGGAGCTGGCGCGACGCGGAGTGGTTCCCGATTTGCTTACTGATCAGACGAGCGCGCACGATCCGATCGGCGGCTATATTCCGCAGGGCTTGATGTGGCGCAGGCGGCGGAGCTGCGGCAAGCGGGATCCGGAGGCGTATCGCAAGCGTTCGCTTGAGTCGATGGCCAAGCATGTGGAGGGAATGCTGGCGTTGCAGAAACTGGGCGCCGTAACGTTCGATTACGGAAACAATATTCGGACGTTTGCTTTCGAGCAAGGCGTTAAGAATGCTTACGATTTTCCCGGGTTTCGTGCCGGCGTATATTCGGCCGCTATTTTGCGAAGGACGAGGGCCGTTTCGCTGGGCGGCGCTTTCGGGAGAGGCTTCGGATATCCATCGCACGGATCAGCTGGTGCTGGAAATGTTCCCGCACGATGAAATTCTCTCGCGCTGGATCAAGCTGGCGCAGAAGCGGGTGAGATTTCAGGGATTTCCGGCGCGAATCTGCTGGCTGGGGTATGGTGAGCGCGACAAGTTTGGGCTGGCGCTGAATGATTTGGTCGCGCGAGGCGAACTGAAGGCGCCGATCGTGATTGGGCGCGACCATTTGGATTGCGGCTCGGTTGCTTCGCCATTCCGCGAGACGGAAAAAATGCTCGACGGCTCGGACGCAGTGGCCGATTGGGCGCTTTTGAATGCGATGCTGAATACGGCGAGCGGAGCGAGTTGGGTTTCGATTCACAACGGCGGAGGCGTCGGCATTGGCTATTCGCTGCACGCGGGGCAAGTGACCGTGGCGGATGGAACGAAAGAGATGGCTTCACGCATCGAGCGCGTGCTGACGAATGATCCGGGAATCGGCGTCGCCAGACATGTGGATGCCGGGTATCCGGAGGCGATCGAGTTCGCGCAGGAAATCTGGCGTGAAAATTCCGATGGGTTAGCCGAGGGCATTATCCCAAACGGCTTGTGGAGATAGCGGATGATCGTTATTACGGGAGCGACGGGGCACACCGGGAAACCGGCGGCAGAAGCGCTGCTGGCGGGCGGCGCGATGTGCGCGTCGTCAGCCGCGACGCGAAGAAGCTTGACCAGTTTGTGGCCCGGGGCGCGGACGCTTTCGTCGGCAACGTCGAAGACCGGCACGCGATGGCCGAAGGCGTTCGAAGGCGCTGACGCCGTCTATCTCGTGGTGCCCGAGGACGCCACCGCAGCCGGATTTGCGAGCGCATCAGGAGCGTGTTTCTGAGTCCTACGCTGCGGCTGTTGCGTATGCGCGCGTTCCTTATGTGGTGGCCTTGAGCAGTATTGGGGCGCAGCACGCGGAGGGCACGGGCCCCATCGTTGGCTTGCACAATATGGAACAGAAACTCAACAAAGTGCCTGACCTAAACGTGCTCTACCTGCGCGCGGGCTATTTCATGGAGAATCTTTTGATGAGTATTGCGCCGATGCGCTCGATGGGAATTCTTCCAGGCGGCATAACGGGCGATCTGGCAACGCCGTGGATTGCTACGAAGGATATCGGCAAGTACGCGGCTAGCCGCTTGGTGGCGCGCGATTTTTCGGGCAAGTCCACACAGGAGCTCCACGGGCAGCGCGACATCACGATGAAGGAGGCGTCGTCGGTGATAGGCAAGTCGATCGGCAAGCCTGATCTCTCATATATGCAAGTGCCATTCATGATGCTCGAACCTGCGCTCGTCCAGATGGGATTGCCGAAGAGCACGGCGGCGCTGTTGATTGAGATGTGGAAAGGCGCGAACGCAGGCCTCATCACGCCACAAGAGCAGCGGACGGCAAAGAATACCACTCCGACGACGCTTGAATCGTTCGCGACGGAAGTATTCGCGCCCGCGTTTCTGAGCAAGACCGCAGGCGCCTAGCGCATTCCATTCCCGGCGCGCCGCGCAACGACGGAATTGCGTCCGCGTTCCCGTATTGTTGGGCTTCACTTCTGACCCCGATAGTCTTTTGGCTGATGTCACGCTAGTATCGAAGCTCCGCCCGTGCCTGACTGGCTGATTACCGGCTGCTCTCAGCTTCTAACTCTTCGCGGCGCTGTACCCCGGCGTGGTCGCGCGCTTGGCGAGCTGGGAATTATTCGAGACGGCGCTCTTCTGATACATGACGATCGCATCGTGGCGATAGGAACGCGCCGCCGCATCGAAAGCTCGCGGAAATCGCGCGCGCGCCGAAAAACTCGATCTCGCAGGCCGCGTTGTCTTGCCGGGTTTTGTCGATTCGCATACCCATCTGATTTTCCCCATGAGCCGCGCGCCAGAATATGAACAACGAATTTCAGGCGCCACCTACGAGGAGATTGCGAAGAAAGGGGGTGGAATCCATTCGAGCGTGCACAACCTCCGGCGCGCTTCGGCGAAGGAACTCAAATCGCGCGCGATGGCGGCATTGCAGCAGTTCGCGGCCTATGGAACCACCACGATCGAAGCAAAAAGCGGATATGGCCTCGACTGGAAGAGCGAATCGAAAATCCTGAATATTCTCTATGAGCTGCATCAGGAGCAGCCGCTTGATATCGCTGCGACCTTTCTCGGCGCCCACACTGTGCCTGTCGAATACAAAGGACGGGCAGACGCATATGTAAGTCTTCTGACGAAAAAATGGATTCCGAATGTCGCCATGGCGGGTCTTGCTGAATTCTGCGACGTGTTCTGCGATCGAGGCGCATTTACGGTGCCTCAGGCACGCAAAATTTTGACGGCTGGACGCGCATGTGGACTGGTCCCGCGCCTGCACGCCGAACAGCTTGCACACACGGGCGCAGCGCGACTGGCGATCGAGATGCAGGCGGCCAGCGCAGACCATCTTGAGAAAATTGACGAAGCGGACATTCGCGCCCTCGCACTTTCAAATGTAGTTTGCACCTTGCTCCCCGGATGTTGCTTTCATCTGGGGCTAGCGCATTACGCGCCGGCACGCAAACTCATCGAAGCGGGGGCCATCGTTGGATTAGCCACCGATTTTAATCCCGGCACCAGTCCGACGGTGAGCATGCCGATGATCCTCTCGCTGGCGTGCACGCAGATGCGCATGACTCCTGCCGAGGCCATATCAGCCGCGACCATTAATCCAGCCTATTCTCTTCGCCAGCAAGATCGCATCGGCTCGCTGGAGGTTGGCAAGTATGCGGACTTCGCGGCGTTTGACGTGGCTGATTACCGGGAAATTCCGTATTATTTTGGTGTGAACCTTTGCAGCCTGACGATGAAGCGCGGAACCGTCATCTATTCAAACAACTGAATTCATGAAACGACTTGTCGAGTGTGTACCGAATTTTTCCGAAGGCCGTGATGCCGCGAAAATCGACGCAATCATTGCTGCAATGCACGAAGTTCCGGGTGTGTTTCTCCTCGACCGTGAAAGTGATGCCGACCACAATCGCAGCGTCGTGACGCTGGCCGGGGAACCGGAAGCGGTGGCGGAAGCGGCGCTTCGAGGCGTGGGAAAAGCCGCGGAGCTGATCGATCTTACGAAACATTCGGGGGCACACCCGCGAATGGGCGCCACGGATGTGGTTCCATTTATTCCTATCGAAGGCGTGACGATTGAAGATTGTGTAGTGCTTGCGAAGAAAGTTGGACGCGAAATTTGGGAACGCTACCGTATCCCGGTCTACTTTTACGAAGCGGCAGCCCAACGGCCCGAACGCACGAACCTCGAAAATATCCGGAAAGGCCAGTTCGAGGGGCTGCGCGAGGAAGTGCTTCGCAATCCAGACCGCGCTCCCGACGTTGGCGAACCGCGATTACACGCGACGGCAGGCGCAACGGTGGTCGGAGCCAGAAAATTTCTGATTGCATACAACATCAACCTGAACACGCCGGATATCGAAATCGCCAAACGCATCGGCAAAAATATCCGCTTCTCGAATGGCGGACTGCGCTACGTAAAGGCGATGGGCGTGGACCTGCGCGCGCGAAACCTGGCGCAAGTCTCGATCAACATGACCGATTTCGAGCAGACGCCGCTTCATCGCGTGTTCGAAATGGTGAAGCGCGAAGCAGAACGCTACGGCGTGTCGATCGTTGGAAGTGAAATTGTCGGCCTGATACCGAAGCGCGCAATCGAGTTGACGGCCGACTTTTATCTGCAGTTCGAGAACTTTTCGCCCGCGCAGGTGTTAGAGAATCGACTGGAAGCTTCGCTTGGCGGAGCGGCTTCGGAAGGCCCAGGCCGCCTTGCGGCGATGGCGCAGCCATTTCTTGATGCCGTGGCGCAGCCAACTGCAGCGCCGGGCGGAGGCTCGGTATCAGCGCTTGCGGGTGCGCTGGGCGCTAGTCTGGGCCAGATGGTCGCGGGGCTTTCGCGTAAGAAAAAAGTCTCAGGCCGCATTCGTCGAGCAACTCAGCGAGGCCGTATCAGAATTTCACGCGGCTGGGCAAGAGTTGGCGAAAGCGATTGATCGCGATGCGTCTTCTTTTGAGTCCGTGATGGCTGCTTATAAGCTGCCGCAGGGCACACCCGAAGAACAACGCAAGCGTGACGAGGCCATACAGCGTTCTTTGCAGGGAGCCGCAGAGGTACCGCTAGAGGTCGCACGCAAGGCTGTTGACGTGTTTGAACGGCTAGGGCAACTGGAATCGATGTCCAGCGCGTCTATGTTGTCAGACCTGCGAGTGGGGCGTTTGATGGCTGCCTCCGCAGTTCGAGGCGCTCTCGAAAACGTGGCCATCAACCTTGAGTCCATCACAGACGCCAATTTCGCGGAGCGTCTGCGATCCGAATCGGCAACTCTTCTAGCGCGGGTAACTGAAGGCGTTGCTGTAATTGGTCGATAGCACTGAATGGGTAAGAAAACTGAGGATAAAAAAGTGAGACAGCCTAGCATTCGCTTGACCGCATTTGCATTTCTCGCACTAGCAGCAATATTTGCATCGCTCGCTGCGATTCCGTCTCCCAGCGCGGCAGGTTCGCTGAGCACCGGAGTCATCGGCCTGTTTCCCAAAACAGGTTGGGGAGTTCGCTTATGCCGATCTGAAAACAGCGCGGAAGTATCCCTGGTTTCCCAAGTTGCGCGAGCAGCTTCTGCCCAGCAAGTTCCGCCAGTTCGAACAGTTTCTCACCTCGTCGGGAGTAGATCCGAATTCGCAGGTGGAAGAACTCGCATGGGGCGGGCTGCCTGTTTCGAAAGCCGGCGGTGAAGATGTGGTTGGCGTAGCGCTGGGACCATTCGATCCCTCCTCCACGGAGGCGCAATTCAAAGCGAAGAAGCTGCCGTCCGTCGAATACCATGGTTATCGCCTCTGGGCATATGGCAGCGGAAGCGGCGAAGGCGACATACTTTTTACGTTTCTTGACAGCAACACCGCGGCCTTCGGCCACCGCTCGGCGCTTGAACAACTGATTGAGGTGCGAATGGGCGGCGCGCCAAGCCTGTTGACGAACGACCAGCTATTTCCGCTCATCAACGAAGTGAACGGGAGTGGGCTCATCTGGGGCGTGCTGGACAAGAACTACACGCACCTGGCGATGCAGCAGTTGTTTCCTGAGACCAGCCAGTTCGCTCAAGCGGCAGCCATCGTTGACCGGCTGAAGGCCATGACCATCAGCGTGGACGCGGACAGCGGCGTGAATGCGAAGTTTCAAGCGGTCTGCAACTCGACCGATGACGCCAATCTACTCGGCGCGGCTTTCCAGGCAGGCTTGATGTACAAGCGCTATCAAGAGGCGCAGGCCAATCCAGACTTCGCGAAGGTGCTCGACGGCGTGAGTGTGGTGCCGGCCGGTGATCGCCTGAAAGTGGAAGCTCCGGTGAGCGAAGCGCAGCTCGGATCGCTGATTAACACAAGGATCTTCGCAGTTCCGATGTAGATAGTGCGGGTGAATGGCGGTTCGTGAGCCGGACCGCAGACTAGACGTTAGCCCTGCGCTGATCGCGATACTTGATAAGCGTCATTCGCGAGCGGCCTTCGTGAGTGTCGTATTGCACGCGGTCGACTCTCGTATCCTGCAGCGAAGCGCTTATTTTTCCGCCAGCTTGATCTTTCGAGCCGCCCACAAACGTGTCGAGCCCGGCCGTCGGCTTCGATTCGCCCGAATGCTCGATCGTCACCTGCACTCGATCTGGAAAATCTTCGATAATCATCCGGAGGTCGCGATCTCCCGTGCTGTCGTTTCCGAGTAGAGGAAATGTATCGCGAACGGCTTCGACCGCGGCTTCGGCGAAGCCATGCTGAGCTTCCCGCGGGAGACCCGCGCGATGGGCGGAATGGGACACGATCGCCCCTACGGCGGAGAGCAGCCGAGGGTCGTTGTGCACCTTAAGCTCAGTTCGTGCCGGGTCAGTGGTCACTGTCGCTGGTCTCCACAACGCGGACATCGCATGCCTCGCGGCAATCCGGACAATAATACAACCCATCCACGCAAAGTCGAATGTTGTATTGCGATTGGCAGAAGCAACAGAACTTTTCGCAGGTGCACTGCGTCTCCGGCTTGTCACATTGTGAGCAGAGGACCGTCACAGAATTCCAATCTCCAGCGGCTATATACTTTGGACGATTAATACTAGGCTAGTCGCCAATGGGCGACAAGCGGGTTCGCTCGCGCGATTGCCGAGAACGAGACGGGCGCGCGGGATTTTTGCTGCGAGCTTGCAAGCGGAGAGTGACGCGCTTTCTTGACACTTCGAAACACGCATGCTACGGTGATTTTCTTGTCTCTACGATGAGAAATCCCCAGTGACAACGCCGGCCACCGCGGAATTGCGCAAAACAGCCCTGAATTCGCTTCATCACCGCCTGGGCGCAAAGATGGTTAATTTTGGCGGATGGGAAATGCCGCTGGAATATTCCGGCATCCTGTCCGAGCACGAGGCGGTGCGAACGCGGGCTGGATTGTTCGACGTTAGCCATATGGGCGAAATCGAAATCCGGGGCAAGCAGGCGCTCGATCTCGTCCAGCACGTGAGTTGTAACGATGCAGCGAAGCTGATCATTGGGCAGGCGCACTACTCGGGTCTGATGACCGAGCGCGGCACTTTCGTGGATGACCTGCTCGTCCATAAAATCTCGGACACGCACTATTTGCTGTGCGTCAACGCCGGCAATCAGGATCATGACTTCGAGCACATCCAAACGAATAACAAATTCGATGCGAAGGTCGAGAACGCCGGGCCACGCTACTCACAGCTCGCAATTCAGGGCCCGCGAGCGAAGGAAATTCTTCAGCGCCTCACGCCTGTGCCGCTCGATTCGATTCGCTACTACCATTTTGCTTTTGGCGAGGTTGACGGGGTTCATTGCCTGATTGCCCGCACGGGTTATACGGGTGAGGATGGATTCGAGATCTATTTCGCTCCCGAGCACTCTGAAAAGCTTTGGAGTGACCTGATGGAATCGGGCAAGTCGGCGGGCATATTGCCTTGCGGACTTGGAGCGCGCAATACGCTGCGCCTTGAAGCTGGGATGTGCCTTTACGGGCATGAGATTGATGAAACCACGACGCCACTCGAAGCCGGTCTTGGATGGATCTGCAAGCTTGATAAAGGACCATTTCTAGGCAGCAATCTGCTCAGCGAGCAAAAGCGGTGCGGAATCGATCGGCGGCTTGTCGGGTTTGAAATGCTCGACAAGCGAATCGGCCGTGATGGTTATCCCGTTTTGATTGAAGGACGCGACGCGGGACGCGTAACGAGCGGCGGTCCGGCGCCGTTTCTCAAAAAGAATATAGGCATGGCCTATGTTCCATCTACGACAGGCTCAGCCGGAACGAACCTTGAAATCAGCATCCGCGGGCAGGCGGTGCCGGCGCGAATTGTTGCGCTGCCTTTTTATAAGCGACCTCACTGAACGGACAGCATCGAATCTCGCAGCGGCCAGGGGGCGGCATGTACCCGAAAGATTATCGCTACACGAAAGAGCACGAGTGGATCAAGGCAGACGGCGCGACCGGCACAATCGGAATCACCGATTACGCACAGCATGAGCTTGGGGATGTGGTGTTTGTTGAGCTGCCGAAGGTGGGAACTCAACTGAAGGCGGGACAATCGCTCGGCACCGTGGAATCCGTGAAAGCTGTGAGCGAGATTTTCACGCCGGTGAGCGGCGAAGTTACGGAGACGAACCCGGCGCTTGCCGATGCGCCTGAGAAAATCAATTCTGATCCGCACGGATCGGCGTGGCTGATCAAGATTCGACTTGCTGATCCCAAAGAGCCAGCGTCGTTGATGGATGCCGCAGCGTACGAAGCGTATATCGCCGAGAAAGCGAAGGAACACTAGGCCTGATGCGTTATCTTCCCAAGAGCCCGTCCGAACGCAAGGAAATGCTTGCGGCGATCGGCGTTCAATCTGTCGACGAACTTTTCAAATCCATACCGGAAAAGTTCCGGCTGCGCAGTCCCCTTCCTCTGCCTGGCCCGCTTTCCGAGGCGGAGATCATCCAATATTTTCAAGCGCGCGCAGGTGAGAACGGGAGAGGCTTCACTTCATTCCTGGGAGCAGGCGTTTACCCTCATTTGCGCTCGGTGGTTACTGACGCGCTCGTGCAGCGCGGCGAATTCCTCACTTCCTACACTCCTTATCAGGCGGAATTTGCTCAGGGCACGCTGACTGCGATTTTCGAGTTTCAGACGCTGATGGCGCAGCTTACCGGCCAGGAAGTGGCGAATGCTTCGATGTATGACGGCTCGACGGCGCTCACCGAAGCTGCGCTGATGGCAGAGAGGCTCACGGGCCGGAACCGCGTTCTCGTCGCGCGCAGCGTGCATCCGGAGTATCGGCAGGTGCTGGCCACGTACGCGCACAATCTGGGGCTCGAGATCGAAGAGTTGCCATACACGCAGTCCGGGCAAATCGATCGCGGTGCGTTGACTCCCGCAAAACTTGCTGAGGCCGCTGCTGTGATCGTTCAGACGCCGAATTTCTTCGGCGTTCTCGAAGAAATTCCGGCCCTCGCAACTGCGGCGCATGCGGGTGGCGCTTTGCTTGTCGCGAGCTATTACGGAACCAGTCTCGCTCGGCATCGTGCGTCCCCCCGCCGAGGCGGATATTGTCGCGATGGAAGGGCAGGCCTTTGGTGTTTCGCCGAGTTATGGCGGCCCTTACGTCGGAGTAATTGCGACGCGTGAAAAATTCGTTCGGCAAATGCCGGGCAGGCTTGCCGGACAAACAACCGATGCGGCTGGCCGGCGTGGCTTTGTGCTGACCCTGGCAACGCGCGAGCAACATATCCGCCGCGAGAAAGCTACCTCGAACATCTGCACGAATGAGGCGCTCTACGCGCTTGTCGCAACTATCCATCTTTGCCTGATGGGCAAAGAGGGATTGCGAGAGGTGGCGTCGCAAAATCTGGCCAAGGCGCGCTTCGCACAGGCCGAGCTCGAGAAAATTCCCGGCGTGCGGCGCGTCTTCTCCGGGCCAACGTTTAATGAGTTCACGCTTGAATTTCCGCGTTCGGTAAAAATGATTAATTCGGCTCTCTTGCGCGAAAAAATCATCGGGCCATTTGCGCTCGGCACGCAGTACCCGGAATTGACCAAGCGCGCCCTGGTCTGCGTCACCGAAACGATGCCGCGAGCGGAAATCGAGCGTTTCGCCGGTGCGCTGAAGAAAATTCTCGAGACACCTGTATAAGGAGTTTTTGAATTGAGTTCGAAAGTTGTAGACACGGAAACGGCCGCCGCCTCGATCAAGAAGGTGCGCCCGCACCCTAATCAAAACGAGGGCCTGATATTCGAGAAGTCCGCTCCGGGCAAGCGGGGCATGGAAATTCCGCCGCTCGATGTGCCGGCAGTTGATCCTGTCGCTGCGCTTGGCGCCGAATTCACGCGCGACTCGATCGAAGGGTTTCCCGAAGTCAGCGAGATCGAAGTGATTCGTCATTTCACGCGGCTCTCCACGTGGAATTATGCGATTGACCTCGGAATGTATCCGCTCGGCTCCTGCACCATGAAATACAATCCGCGCGTGAACGAATTTGTCGCGCGGCTCGATGGACTTGCGAGCGAGCATCCTCAGCAGCCTGCAGAAGTGTCACAAGGCTGCTTGCGCATCCTCTGGGATTTGCAAAATTGTCTGCTGGCTATCACGGGGATGGATGCCGCGACGCTGCAGCCAGCCGCGGGAGCGCAGGGCGAACTCGCCGGCCTTTTGATGATTCGCGCTTACCTCGCGAGCAAAGGCAATCCGCGCACGAAAGTCCTGATACCCGACTCCGCTCACGGAACGAACCCGGCATCCGTGGTGATTGCAGGTTACGAGGTGCAGAACATCCGGTCCAACGCACGCGGGCAGATCGACACCGACCATCTTCGCGAATTCGTCACCGAGGACGTCGCCGCGTTGATGTTAACCAACCCCAGCACTCTCGGCGTATTTGAGGAACGCATCGCGGAAATTGCGGAAATCCTGCACGAAAAAGGCGCGCTGCTTTACATGGACGGCGCCAACATGAACGCCCTCGCAGGCGTCACGCGGCCCGGAGATTTCGGCGTGGACGTGATGCACTTGAACCTGCACAAGACTTTCTCGACGCCCCACGGTGGCGGAGGCCCGGGTTCAGGCCCTGTGATGGTCAAGAAAATCCTCGAACCGTTTCTGCCGGTGCCCGTCGTCGTGAAAAAGGAAAATGGACAGTTCGCGCTCGATCAGAATCGTCCGCAATCGATTGGACGCGTCCGCGCCTACTGCGGAAACTTCGGCGTTCTGCTTCGCGCCCTCGCTTATACGCTGGCTTACGGCCCCGGCATTCGACAGGCCACCGAAGACGCCGTTGTGAATGCGAACTATATTCGCAAGAATCTCGAAGACTATTTCGATTTGCCTTACAATTTACCTTCGATGCATGAAGTGGTTTTCAGCGATGCGCGACAGAAGAAACACGGCGTCAACACGATGGATATCGCCAAACGACTCATCGACTATGGTTTTCATCCCTACACCACGGCGTTTCCGCTGATCGTTCCGGGCGCGATGATGATCGAGCCGACCGAATCCGAGTCCAAGGAAGAATGCGATTTGTTTATCGACGCGATGCGCTCGATTGCTGCCGAAGCCGAGGAAGATCCCAATCTCGTAAAAACAGCGCCGCATTCCACGCGCGTTGGCCGGCTCGATGAAGTCGCGGCAGCCCGGAAGCCGATTCTTCGCTGGAAGCCATGAAAGACACGTCTCCAACACGCGAAGAGATCCTAACCATGACACCGCAACAAGCGGCCTTTCTGCTGGACATCCAACTTCCGATCATCCGAAAGGAATCGGAAATTACCTCGCGTGTCATTAAAGCCGTTCCCGTCATCAAGGAATCCTACCGGCCCGCCCCTCATAGCCGCAGCGCGCTTGAGCTTGTCTGGCACATTGCCAGCTGTGACATCTGGTTCCTTGACGGTTTTCTTGCGGGCAAATTTGAGATGGAAGACGACAGCATGCCCGCAGATTTCTCTAATTCTGCCGACATCGCCGCTTGGTATGACGATGAGTTCGGCCCCAAGCTCGATCAAGTCGCCAAGCTACCTGCCGATTTCTGGGCCACTCCTATGCCATTCTTCGGAATCTACAATCACCCTGCGGTTTTATATTGGCACTTCATGATGCTGCATACGGCGCACCATCGCGGGCAGCTTTGCACTTATCTGCGGCCGATGGGAGGCAAGGTGCCCAGCATCTACGGTGGCAGCTTCGACGAACCGATGGAGCCACCGAAGTAGGGCTGAACCAGCTGCTCATCGCTTACCTCTCGAATCGTGAAGTGAACTCCGTACAAACAGAAACGCGGCATGCCCTGTGACAGGCCATGCCGCGGAATTGTTTCCGGACCGTCGTATCTCGCGCTACGACTTGTTCTTGTCGTTCTTAGCCTTCTCCACCGGAATCGTTCGGTTGTTCGAGGACGCCAGCTTTTTTGCAGCCCCAACGTCCGCCGTCGCAGTTGCCGCGGGGAACATCGGAACCGGGCGGCCGTCGGAGTGCGCGGCAGCGGCCTCAGCCATCGTCTCCGGAACCGGAGACGGGACCGGAACAAGCGCGCCTTCCGCTTCCTTTGAAAACCGCAAAGCTTGCTCAGCGCCATCCCAGTCGATCGAAATCACGTCGCCCAGGGTCACTTGCTCGGTCGCAAGCAAGCTCGCGAGCGGATAGACGATGTGGCGCTCGATGGCGCGCTTCAGGTGGCGCGCCCCATATTTCAGGTCGGTGCCTTCTTTCAGCAAAAACTCGCGCGCGGACTGAGTAACGCGGAACAAGAAACGGCCTTTTGCGGTTTCGAGCACGCGCTGTTGCACCATTCCCAGTTCGATCTCGAGAATCTGCTCCAGCTGCTCGGAGCGCAGCGGATGGAACACGATCGTCTTGTCGATCCGGTTCATGAACTCCGGCGCGAATTTCCGCTTCGCCGCTTCCGACGCTGTCTTCTCCACCTTCTCGTCCAGGCGTGGCTTCGAGTCCGCCGGTACCGTCGGCGCGAATCCCATTCCGCCCGTCATCAGTTCCGTGATTTCGCCGCCGCCCAGGTTCGACGTCATGAAAATCATCGTCTGCGACAAATCCACTCGCCGGTTGTCGCCCAGCGTCAGCGTGGCCTTGTCCAAAATCCCCAGCAGCAGTTGCCACAGCGCATCCGACGCCTTCTCGATTTCGTCGAACAGCAAGAAACGAAATCTTCAGCTTCTCCGTGTGATATTGCGCGAGCGCTTCCTGCGTGATCAGCGGATGCGTCTCCCGGTGCCCCAAATACCCCGGAGGCGACCCAATCAATTTCGCGATTTCGTGCGAGTGCTGAAACTCGGCGCAATCCACCTTGATCACCGCTCGCGGATCGCCGAACAGCACTTCGGCCGTGGCTTCCACCACGCGCGTCTTGCCGGCTCCCGTCGGCCCGAGGAACAACAGGTTCCCCACCGGCCGCCCCGGCGAGTTCAGGCCGGCACGAAACACCTGGTACAGGTCTACGACGGCCTGCACCGCTTCGTCCTGCCCTACAATCTTCCGCCGCAGCCCTCCCTCGAAATCACGCGACTCCACGCTGCGTTGGGTCGGGTCGAGTTTTAATGCGTGCGCGCCCACGGTATTACTCCCCCTACCGGAACTTCCTTCCGCTCTGTGCGATTTGCGGTCCTGACCTCTCGAATTGGTCGAGCTTGATATCGAGAATGGATCGCAACATTCGCAATTGCGTGACCAGTTCACGGCTTGAATTGGCACGGTCTGTCAGCAACAACATCGGTGGCGACAGATCGGCCAGGTCCAGGTTTAAGTTGCGTAGTGAGTGCATGAGGCCCTGCACGTACGGCGAGCGAACGTTGAACAACTCCACTCGGCTATTCACGGACTCCCGCAAACGAGGCCAATCGAGTTCGAGGAACGGATGGTTCCGCGAAACCCGACGCACCACGTCATCCGTGATTCGCGGCCGCTCGCCGAGCCGCGCCAAGTGAAGCTGCTGCACCTTGCCCTGCCGGCGCACATTGTGCACCAGGAAGTAGGTGTTGCCTTTGCGTCGAACGAAAGCCACAACTGCCTCCTTTTCGACGGTTCGTGGCGTAGTGTATGAGGCGTCCACTACCCCGTCAATGGTACGATGCTCTAGAGTTACTAGGGTTGCTTCGAATTGGTTATTAGTCTTGCAGCATCCCGCGGAAGGGCGTCAGGGGCACGAATAAAGACGTTGCGGCTCTACCGCTGAAGGCTTTCGAACTAAGCAACCGGCCACTCATCACCTCACATACTCTTAGATGCCTGATCTGTAGTGAAAGTAGTCTTGAACGGAACTCGCTCGATCTAGCTTTAAACAGCAGCTTTTCAGGAAAATCAGCGATGGGGAATAAGGGGCAGCGGACAATGTCGTCCTGGTATCCGGTTTACAACTTGGTGAAAAAAATTCCGCGCGGCCGCGTAACAACCTACGGAGCGCTCGCAAAAGCGATCCGCCTGAAAGGCGGCGCCCGGGCGGCCGGGCATGCGATGGCGGCATGTTACAGCGGAGAAGGAATTCCCTGGCATCGCGTCGTGGGCGCCGGCGGAAGGTTGCTCATATCGGAGCCGCGCGCGAGCCTTCAGCGACGCTTGCTTGAGACCGAAGGAGTCGTTTTGACCGAAAGGCGCGTGAACATGAAGCAATGCGGATGGATCCCCGCAACGGCGCGAACAAGATCAAAGCCGCAATCCAAGCGTCCCGCGAAACGTCGTGCGCGACGTTGAACCGATCCGATCCGCTTCTATCGTCGGCCGCCTTCGCGCGGCCCATCTGACTGTGGTATAGAAGAACGCTTCCGAAATTGAGGACAAGCTGAGTGAGCACCCCCGTCATCCAAGTGGAAGGGCTGTACAAAAACTACGGCGCTGTCGAAGCGCTTCGGGGTGTGAGTTTTGAAGTTGAAGAGGGCGAAGTATTCGGGCTGCTCGGACCCAACGGGGCCGGAAAGACTTCCACGGTCGAAATTCTCGAGGGGATGCGTACGCCTGATCGTGGCCTCGCGCGCGTATGCGGGCTTGATCCTGAAAAAAGCGGCTTTGAGTTCAAAGAGCAAATCGGCGCCGTGCTGCAATCCACTTCCCTGCCGGACAAAATTCGCGTGAAGGAAGCAATTGATTTGTTCGCGAAATTCTATCGCCGGCATGCGAATACAGACGACCTGCTGAAACGCTTTCAGCTCGAAGAAAAGCGCACCGCGTTCTACAGCCAGCTCTCCGGAGGACAAAAGCAGCGTCTCGCCCTGGCCATGGCTCTCGTGAACGACCCGAGCGTCGTGTTTCTTGACGAGCCCACCGCTGGCCTTGACCCGCAAGTGCGCCGCGAAATCTACGACATCATCGAGGAACTCAAGCGCAACAAGAAGACGGTCCTGCTGACCACGCACTACATCGAAGAAGCCGAGCGTCTGTGCGATCGGGTGGCAATCGTGGATCAGGGACGCGTGATCGCACTCGGTACGCCGCGCGACTTGAAGCATGCCTCAGCGGGGACGACGCGCATCGAGGTCCGCTTGGCGAAGCCGATCACAGATGGCTCACTCGCCCGGCTTGATGGCGTCACTGATTGTCGGCAATTTGATGGCGCTTATGTGATGCACTCTTCGCGACCGCCTCAGACGATCGTCGCGCTCGTAAAGCAGCTCGAAGCCGAGAACAACGAACTGCAAAGCCTCGAAATGTTTTCGCCGTCACTCGAAGACGCATTCATCGAACTCACCGGCCGCCGGCTGCGGGAATGACAATGAGAATAATGGGCGCGAATTCGCTTACAAACACCTGGACGCTAACGAAAATACGCATGCGGCTCGCCATGCGTAATCGTACCTTCTTGTTTTTCAGCTCTGATCATGCCGCTCGGTTTTCTTTTCTTTTTCGTGCTGGTTCTTGCCAAAGGTCAGGCGGGCTGGATTGCCTATATTCTCGGCGCGGTGCTTACGATGACGGTGATGGGGAGCTTCTGGGGGCTGAGCGTGCAGCTCGTGACGTTTCGCGAGCAAGGTATTTTGCGCCGCTTCCGCCTGGCGCCGATCGGGGCTGGCCCGATGCTGGCCTCCAGTATCGTCTCGAACTACCTGATGACGATGCCGACCGTTCTGATCGAAATTCTGGTTTGCCGTTTTGCCTTTCACATGATTTCGTGGGGCAACCTCTGGGCTGTTTTCCTGCTGGTGACGTTCGGCTCCGCCGCATTCTCGTCGTTTGGCTTAATCGTGGCCAGCGTGACAAACACGATGCAGGAAACGCAGGTGATCAATCAGCTGATCTGGACGGCATTCTTATTTCTCTCCGGCGCGACGATCCCACTAGCGATTTTCCCGGCTTGGATTCAGCGAGTGTCGCTGTTTCTACCCGCGACATACCTTGCGACGGGCCTTGAGGCAGCGACTACGAACCTGGCAACCGCGGGTGAAATTCTCACTGACGTGGTCGCCCTTACGATCGGTGTGCTTGTCGCGTTTGAGATTTCGCGACAGCTTTTTCGGTGGGAACCTGAGGCCAAAGTATCACCCCGCGCAAAACTGTGGGTCTTGGCTGCGATGGTTCCCTTCTTGGTGTTTGGTATTTATGAAAACGCGGCTGGCACGCGCCTGGAACGAATCCATAGGGACTACCAGACCTTAAAGAAGTTCGAATCGCATCAAGGCGCGCCAACCGACAATTGAGCGTCACAGCGTTCCCGTCCACCGGAATTTTGAAATCCGGGACCCTCTGGCTCACATCCAATTCCAATCGGACGGGCTATCCGTACAAGGAGAACTTCATGAAGGCCATTCGCGTGAAAGAATTTGGCGGCCCGGAAAAGCTGCAACTCGAAGAGGTTCCGAATCCTAAGCCCGGACCCGGCCAGGTCGTCGTAAAGATCGATGCGGCAGGCGTCAACCCTGTGGATGTCTACATGCGCGCTGGCACCTATGCGCGTAAACCGCCACTTCCCTACACACCAGGCACCGATGGCGCGGGAACGATTCTTTCAGTCGGCGAAGGTGTCGAGGGACTGGCGCCCGGAGCGCGAGTGTATACAGCGGGCAGTCTCAGTGGCACCTATGCGGAGCAAGCTCTCTGCGAAGCTTGGGCTGTGTTTCCGCTTCCCGCCAATGCGTGGTTCTCGCAAGGCGCTTCGATGCATGTTCCCTATGCCACTGCCTATCGCGCGCTGTTCCAGAAGGCCAAGGCCCTTCCCGCAGAAACTGTGCTGATTCAAGGCGCGAGCGGCGGTGTTGGGATTGCAGCCGTGCAACTGGCACGCGCGGCGGGTCTGCACGTTGTTGGTACTGCCAGCTCCGAACGCGGCCGCAAGCTCGTGGCGGATGAGGGCGCACATGCGGTGCTCGATCACAGCGCGCCGGACCATTTCGAAAAGGCTCTCGCTCTTACCAAAGGGCGCGGCTACGACGTCATTATCGAAATGCTGGCGAATGTCAATCTCGCCAAGGATCTTCAGATTCTCGCGATGGGGGGCCGCGTGAGCGTCGTCGGAAATCGAGGCAGTATCGAAATTAATCCGCGCGACGCGATGGGTCGCGACGCCTCGATCCTCTGCATGTCGCTCTGGAACGCATCACAGAAGGAACTCATCAGCATCCACTCGGCGCTTGTTGCGGGCCTTGAAAATGAAACGCTTCGCCCCGTGATTCGTCATGAGATTCCGCTGTCCGAAGCGCCTCGCGCGCACGAAATCATCATGGAGCCGGGCGCCTATGGCAAAATTATCTTGGTTCCCTGACGCGGGAAGCTCCCTCAGCATCGCGTCTGCTTCTTATGATTTCTCGCAGTTAAAGATCCAGCTTCTACTTCTAAGAGGAGGTTCAATGGAACGCACCGCATCGGCCGGCTGGAACGGTTCACTCAAGGAAGGCAAGGGGACGATCACCACCCAGAGTGGCGTTCTTTCCGACTCACCCTACTCGTTCGTCACGCGCTTTGAAAACGGCAAAGGGACCAATCCCGAAGAGCTCATCGCTGCCGCACACGCGGGATGCTTCACGATGGCCCTATCCGCCCAACTCGGCACCATGAATTTCACGCCCCAAACCCTGCGCACTTCCGCCAAGCTCACGCTTGAGAAGCTCGATGCCGGCTGGACAATTTCGAAAATTCATCTCGACGTTTCGGCTCGCGTCCCGGGCATCTCGGCCAGCGCATTCGAATCAGCCGCGGCTAGCGCAAAAGCAAATTGCCCGGTATCGCGGCTCCTGAAAGCCGAAATCACGATGGACGCGCACCTGGAGCAAGCTGCTTGATCCTTCCGGCCATCGTCGGCTTTCTTCATCGTCACCGTCGTCCTTTGGGACGCGTTCGAAACCATCATTCTGCCCCGGCGCGTCGCCCGATGGTTTCGCCTGACGCGAATGTTTTATTTGTCTACGTGGATTCCCTGGAAGGGTCTCGCTCGAAAGATTCATTCCCCGAGAATTCGCGAGTCTTTTATCAGCTACTTTGGCCCGCTTTCGCTTTTGTGCCTGTTCGTAGTCTGGGCCGCAGCGCTGATTTTTGGATTTGCTTTCATGTACTACGGCGCGGCCGCTCACACTGACACCACCCAGCCCAGCTTCAGCACTCTTCTTTACATGAGCGGAACAACATTCTTTACCCTTGGCTTGGGAGATGTAGTTCCCCACACTGCTGGTGAACGCAGGCTCGCTGTATTCGAAGGCGGACTAGGATTCGGCTTTCTCGCGCTGGTTATCAGCTATCTGCCGGTGATCTATCAGGCGTTTTCGCGCCGTGAAGTTAACATCGTCCTGCTCGATGCTCGTGCCGGTTCTCCGCCCACGGCGGCGGAGCTTCTTCGGCGACATACCGGACCGGGCGGCATCGATGCCCTCCAGCGCCTCCTTCGCGATTGGGAAAGGTGGTCCGCAGAACTGCTCGAGAGCCACATTTCGTATCCGGTGGTCAGCTACTTCAGGTCCCAACACAGCAACGAATCCTGGCTCGGCGCTCTCACGGCGATCCTGGATACCAGCGCATTTCTGATCGCCAGCTTGGACAATGCTTGCTCACGCCAGGCGCGCTTGACGTTTGCGATGTGCCGCCACACGGTTGTCGACTTGGCGCAAGTCTTCTACGCCACTCCGCGCGAAACGATCACCGATCGGCTTCCTACTTCGGAATTGAAGCGTCTGCGCTCCTCGCTCACGGAATCGGGCTATAGCCTTCTGGAGGGTGCGGAAGCCGATGAAAAGCTGATCAAACTTCGCGGCATGTATGAACCCTATATCAATGCCTTGGCTTCATACTTGTATGTCGATCTGCCCCCTTGGATTCTGGCCAAAGAGGCCGCGGACAATTGGAAGACCAGCGCCTGGGGCCGCATAAGCGGATTTGCAGCAACCCCGAAAGAGGAAGTCGCCGTGGATGATCACCTCTAGATGATCATCACCTCCTATCTCCGGCGGAACGCAATACCTGTTTGAACGTCAGAAGGAAAAACCAATGTCAAAGCGTCTCGAGGCAATCGAACGAATGGCGCGCGGCGAAGTGCCGCAAGCGCCTGTCGCGCGTCTGATCGGGTTTGAACTCACCTCGATCCGCCAAGGCGAATCCGTCATCGAGCTCGAAGCCGGCGACATGCACGCGAACCCCATGGGCACGCTTCACGGCGGAATTCTATGCGATATCGCAGATGCCGCTATGGGTATTGCCTTTGCGTCGACCCTCGAGGAGGGCGAATCGTTTACAACCCTCGAACTGAAAATCAACTTCCTGCGCCCCGTATGGAAGGAAAGGCTGCGCGCCGCGGGCAAGGTCGTAAAGCGCGGGAAGTCCGTCGGCATGGTCGAATGCGACGTAACGAACTCGCAGGGCGCTCTCGTGGCGCGTTCCTCTTCTACCTGCTTGGTCCTACGAGGCGATCAGGCCGGTGGCCGCTAGCTCGGACTGTCCGAATTCGATAACGCGGTTAGACAAAACGCGATGGATCGTCGCTCATCACTCAGTAGGCAGTCGCCTAAGCCAATTTGGCCGCTAACAAACGCCCCAACCCGTTCGTCAAATTGCACGTCGCGCGATTACCCTGTTCGCAGCAAGGCGCGTGCACTTAGCCCCGAGAGGAGGCGCCATGAATCCGTTCCTGCAGGATCTCCGCTATGCCGCCCGGATGCTTGCCAAGACTCCTGGCTTCACTGCTGTCGCAATTCTCACCTTGGCACTTGGGATCGGCGCGAACGTAGCCGCCTTCAGCGTGGTGCGAGCCGTCCTGCTTCGGCCGCTTCCCTATCGGGAGCCCGGGCAACTCGTCCGAGTGTTTGACGATCTACGCGCGTCCAACGTGCGCGATGTAGGAATGTCCCAACCCGAACTCGAGGATCTTCAAAATCGCTCGGAGGTCTTCGAAGACATTTCCGCCGTTTGGCCGATAAGCGCGAATTTAACGGGGGGCGATCGGCCCGAGCGCGTTGAGGTGGTCGCCACAAACACTAACTACTTCACGCTGCTTGGCGCCAACGCTCAGTTGGGACGCATTTACACGAAGCAAGAAACCGTACCTGGCTTCATCGAAGCGGCAGTTATCAGCGACGGCTTCTGGCGTCGCGAATTTGGCGCAGACCCTCACGCAATCGGAAAGAAAATTCGGCTCGATGGCGATCTCTACACCATCGTGGGAGTGATGCCTCCCGATTTTCGCCATCCCGGCCGCACGCTCCAGACCGACGTTGATCTCTGGATCGCTGCTGGATATGCTGCAGATCCGTTCCCGCATCCGCCCCTGCGAGCCGCTCGTATGTTCCCTGGCGCTATTGCTCGTCTGAAGCCTGGACTTTCGGCATCTGAAGCACAAGCGAAGCTGGACACGTTTGCCGTCAATCTGAGCCGCGAATATCCAACCGACTATCCCGCCGCTGCTTCGTGGGGAACTCGCCTCGTGTCGGTTCAGGATGATCTCGTCGGCGGCGTTCGCACCGAGTTGTTTGTGCTTTTCGGCGCGGTCGGCTGCGTCCTTCTAATCGCCTGCGTCAATATCGCGAACTTGCTGCTGGCACGCGGAGCCGGACGCCAGCGCGAGGTTGCGATCCGCCTGGCACTCGGCGCTAGTCGTGGTCGGCTCATCAGTCAGCTGCTGACCGAAAGCGTACTGCTGGCTGCGATCTCGGGCGTTATCGCTCTTATCACAGTCGTCGTACTGAAAAATTCCCTGCTGCGGTTCGCTCCAGCCGATCTTCCTCGGCTCAACGAAGTCTCGATCAATATCGGCGTGCTGGCTTTCGCGTTCTTTGTCTCTATCCTTACCGGGATAATTTTTGGCCTCGTCCCGGCGCTGCAGGCCGCGAGTGCCAATCAAATCGTTAGTCTGCGAGAAGGCAGCCGTGGCTCGGGCTCATCTAAAAAACACACCCGAATCTCCCGCGTTCTAGTCACCTCCGAAATTGCGTTGTCTTTGATACTTCTGATCGGAGCTGGTCTGCTCCTGCGCAGCTTTTGGCAATTGCTGCAAGTGAAGCCGGGATTCAATCCGAGCTCGGTCGTTACGGCGCAGATTTGGATGGCGGTACCGAACGATCCGAAAGCCGATCCCTACCGCCCGCCGGAGAAGCGGAGCGCTTTCTATCGCGAGCTCTTGCGCCGCGTTTCAGCGATGCCCGGGGTGCAGCGAGCAGCGATCGGGAGCGGTGGCAGCCTTCCTATGAGCCGCGCCCGCAACAGTTTCCCCTTTACGATTCAGGGTCGGGCCGCCGATGCGGAAAGAGTTCCCGTCGCCGAATTCGCGACCGTCACTCCTGAATATTTCCGCACGCTCGAAATCGCACAGGTTTCCGGTCGCAATTTTTCGGATTCCGACGACGTCAATTCTCAAAAAGTCGCCCTCATCGACGACACGCTCGCACACCGCTACTGGCCCGGCGAAGATCCAATCGGAAAGCAAATCAAAGCGGGAGCGCTCAATTCCACCGCCCCATGGACAACCATCGTTGGCGTCGTCTCCTCCATCAAGTCCGACGGTTTCGACGCGCCAGCCATGCCTCATGTTTATTTTCCGCTACTTCAGAATCCTGGCGTGACGGCCGCCATCTACCTTCGCACCGGCACCGATCCGGGCACGTTGGGCGACGCAATTCGTGTTGAGGTTCAGTCCATCGATCCGGGAATTCCCGTTTTCGCTGTTCGCACGCTGAACGAAGTGGTGGCCAAGTCTCTCGCGGATCGCCGTTTCGCATTGACTATCCTCGCCGTCTTTGCGGGTGTCGCGCTGCTTCTGGCTTCCATCGGCATCTATGGCGTGATGGCCTACACGTTCAGCCAGCGGACGCATGAAATTGGTGTTCGCGTCGCGCTGGGGGCTCAACGCAACGACATCCTCCGAATGGCGCTCGGGGAAGGCATGGTGCTTGTCGCTATTGGCCTCGGGGTCGGCCTCATTGGTGCAGCAATCGTCACGCGATTCCTTCGATCGATGCTGTTCTCGGTGACGGCGACCGATCCGCTCACATTCGCTTCGATCGCTTTGCTGCTGGCAGCCATCGCTCTATTTGCTTGTTTCATTCCTGCACAACGCGCTACGCAGGTTGATCCTCTCGTCGCGCTACGCGAGGATTGATTCCAAACGAAGGATTTTCTCGCGCGAGAAATCGGCCCAGCCAATATGGATTCCGCGCCGAGCTAGTTCTACTACCTCCTTCCCATTGACGTCCCAACTACGCTCCTGTACTTTCGATTCGCGGGCGCACAACAGCGCGAAAAATCGCGCCGCGGAGACACTCAATGAGCTTTCCGAAGACCGGTCAGATCTGGCACAACGGCAAAATGATCGAATGGGACGACGCGAAGATTCACGTTCTGTCGCATGTCATCACGTACGGTTCCACCGTCTTCGAAGGGATTCGCTGCTATAACACCGAGCAAGGCCCGGCTATCTTCCGTCTTCGCGAACACATGCAGCGCCTCCTGAATTCCGCTCGCATCTACCGCATGGATATTCCGTTCACAGCCGAGGAACTCGCTCAGGCAAATCTCGATGTCGTCCGCGCCAACAAAATGAACGCCTGCTACATTCGGCCAATGGTGATGCGCGGCTACGGCACAGCCGGCGTGAATCCGGTGGGCTGCCCGATTGAGGTTTACATCGCGTGCTGGGAATGGGCACAGTATCTGGGAGAGGAAGCGTTGCACGCAGGCGTGGACGTTTGCGTCAGCTCATGGAATCGTCCTGCTCCGAATACGCTGCCTCAAATGGCGAAGGCCGCTGCAAACTACATGAATTCCCAGCTGATCCGCATTGAAGCGCATGCGAATGGCTATTCGGAAGGCATCGCACTCGACGTGCACGGGCAAGTGAGCGAAGGCTCCGGCGAAAATATTTTTCTCCTTTTCGGCGGTACGCTGATCACTCCACCGCTCTCGAATGGCGCTCTTCCCGGAATCACTCGCAACACCGTCATGCAGATCTGCCGCGACCTCAACATTCCCGTCGCCGAACAAATCATTCCGCGCGAAATGCTCTACATCGCCGACGAACTTTTCTTCTGCGGGACGGCGGTCGAAGTCACGCCGATTCGCTCAGTCGATCGCGTCACAGTGGGCAACGGCACCCGCGGAGCTATCACCAAAAAAATCCAGGACGAATTCTTCGCCCTCACCAGCGGCAAAAAGCCAGATCGCTACAGCTGGCTCACCCCTGTGGGCGTTCCAGCACCGGCGGCGGTTCGCTAGCAAATCGCTCCGAGCAACGCGCGTCACCGTTTCTCTCTCAAATCCGAAAAGTATCGGTCCGTCCAGGCGGTCGTAGTAGAATTCGCGCGCGATCGCACGCCCTTACGCTCACTTTGCCACGATCGTGGAGCATCCGTGTACAGCCTGGGCCAAAAGCTCTTTGTTGAATTCGTCGGGACGTTCACACTGGTTCTTGCCGGTGCGGGCTGCATCTGTGCCGACCAATACCTTCGCGCCAATGGCCAGGCAAGCATAGGCTTGCTCTCGATCGCCTTGGCCAGCGGGCTTGCAATGGCCGTGATGGTGAGCGCCATTGGGCACATATCCGGCGGCCATTTCAATCCGGCTATCACCGCGGGATTCTGGGTCACGCGCCGGTTGGGCACAATGAAAGCACTCTTCTATTGGCTTGCCCAGCTTCTCGGTTCGGTCGCTGCTGCTTTCCTGCTCGTCACAATTATTCCTGAATCCGTCTGGCGGCCGGTGGCTCTCGGCACTCCCGACCTTGTTCCCATCACGGATTTCACTCGGATGCACGCAATGATCTTTGAAGCGGTCCTCACGTTCATTCTTGTTTTCGTCTTCTTTGCCGCCATGGTAGACCCCAGGAGCCTCGGCAACAGGCTCGCTGGCTTCGCCGTCGGGCTCACGGTCACAGCCGGAATGCTGGCCGGTTATCCTTTCACGGGCGCCGCTATGAACCCCGCTCGCGCGTTTGGCCCGGCCCTGGTTGCTCGCCACTGGTCAAATCACGGCGTTTATTGGGTTGGGCCGCTGTTCGGTGGTGTGCTCGCCGCCGTAATTTACGATCGTTTTTTCATTCAGGATCAGCTCCCCGCCTGAAGAAAACTGCAAATTCCATCGCACCTGTCCAAACGTACAGGTTGTTCGCTTAGAAATTGCCGCACCGCGCATTCTTGCCCGCCCATAAATCCGCGTGCTAGCGTCACATGGAGCAGAAAGCGGGGAGTTTATTCATGGCGATCAACATTGACGATCTCTTACGCCGCGCAGTGGAGAGCCGGGCTTCCGACTTGCATCTCAAGGTCGGCAACCACCCTTACCTTCGCGTCGACGGTATCCTCAGTGGCTTGACCGACGTCCCGCGCATCACCCCGGAAGAAATGCTGTCGATGGCCTTCAGCATGATGACCAACCGGCAGAAACAGAAATTCAAGGAAACCGCCGAACTCGACATGGCGTATGGCGTCGCAGGCCTCGGGCGTTTTCGCGTCAACGTGTTTCAGCAACGCGGCAACGTCGGTATGGTTCTCCGCGTGATTCCAACCAAGATTCGCACTATCGAAGAGCTCGAGCTGCCGCGCATCCTCACGCAGATTTGCGAAGAGCAGCGCGGCCTGATTCTCACCACCGGCACCACCGGTTCTGGTAAGTCAACAACGCTCGCCGCGATGATTGACCGCATCAATTCGCTCCGCGCCGAGCACATCATCACCATTGAAGACCCGATCGAATATCTGCACCGCGATAAAAAAGGCTTCATCAATCAGCGCGAGGTCGAAGTCGACACTTCTTCGTTCTCCACCGCGCTCCGCGCCGCTTTGCGTCAAGATCCAGACGTGGTGCTCGTCGGCGAAATGCGCGACCTCGAAACGATTTCAACAGCGCTGCTCGCCGCAGAAACCGGCCACCTCGTCCTTTCGACCTTGCACACTCTCGATGCGACCGAAACCATTCAACGCATCATCGCCGTCTTTCCACCGCCCGAGCAGAAACAGATTCGCTTGCAGCTCGCTTCTACCCTGAAAGCCGTCGTCAGCCAGCGGCTGGTGCGCAAGAGCGACGGGCAGGGCCGAGTCCCCGCCGTCGAAGTGATGGTCTCAACCGGCTACATTCGCGATTGCATCATCAATCCGGATAAGACCCGCATGATCCGCGACGCCATCGCCGCCGGCACCAGCCAGTACGGCATGCAAACATTCGATCAATCCATCTTCGATCTCTACTCGCGCAACCTCATCACTCTCGAAGAGGCCATCATGCGCGCTTCCAACCCGGACGATTTCCGCCTCCGCGTCCAGGGCGTCCGCTCCTCCGCCGATACTGCTCGCGAGGAAATGGAACGCGCCATGACCGAATTCGAGCGCCTCGGCCATCGCTAGTTTTTTCGTTTTACAGCGACCCCGAGCACTTCAAACCGCGAATCCACGACAAGCTTGGCGATTTGCACAAACGCTCGGGCCGGGTAGTCGCCGTGAAAATATGTCTTGTACACTCCGTTGAACGTCGCGTAATCACTCACTGACGTGCAGTACACCTGAACGGAAACCAGATCGTCCATCGTCATCCCTGCTGCTTCGAGCGTCTGCTTCACCCCATCCAAAGCAAGTTTCGCGTCTTTCTCGGCGGTGATCCCCGCTTTGCCCGTCTTTGGATCTATTCCGACGTGTCCGCTGACGTAAAGCGTCTCGCCCACCAGAACCCCATCGCTGAAAGGCAGGCCCTTAAATTCGGAGGGCCGCGGAAGAACGATGTGCCTCCGGTCACCATCCGCAGCCATGCAATATGCTGTAAGGAGCACAAAAATCGCGAAGCCAATCGTCTTAGCTTTCATTGTTTTTCCTCCTCCATTCTTACAATCGCGGTGCGATTATTGCCGCATCGCAGGATGCTTGCACAACGCCTCGCGAACGCTTAGTCTACCGCCAGTATGACTCCCGACTTCCTCGTTCTCAGCGTCATCTGGTATATCGTTTTCCTGTTTTCTACCACGTGCCACGAAGGCGCCCATGCCCTCGCAGCCAAGATCGGCGGCGATACCACGGCCTTCGAAGGCGGCCAGGTTTCACTCAACCCCATTCCCCACATTCGCCGTTCGCCGGTGGGACTCGTTGTGGTGCCCATCATTTCCTACTTTGTCGCACACTGGATGATCGGTTGGGCCAGCGCTCCCTACGATCCCCAATGGCAGGAGAGGCATCCTCACCGCGCCGCCTGGATGGCACTCGCTGGACCGGCGGCAAATTTCACACTCGTGATCCTTTCGGCAATCGCCATCCACGCCGGAATTCTCGCGGGCATATTCGAGCGGCCGGCTTCTGCTGGCTTCACTAGCGTGGTGACTGCCACGGTGCCCGGCATCGCAGGTTTCGCGGCCACATTTCTCAGCATCGTCTTCGTTCTCAATCTGCTTCTCGGCACCTTCAATCTTCTTCCCGTGCCGCCGCTGGATGGCAACACGGCCATCACGCTCGTCATGCCTGAAGATACCGCTCGCCGGTTCCTCGATTGGTTTCGCACCCAGGGCTTCGGAATGCTCGGGCTCGTTCTCGCCTGGTATCTGTTCGACAGGATTTTTAGCGTGGTCTTCCGATTTGCTCTAGGTGCCCTATATCCCGGTTCACATTGGGGTTGATCTGAATCTTGGAAGCGCTTTAGCTCTTCGATATCACCGGATCCAGCGGGCGGAATTGGGTTCAATCCCGCACAGTTCGCGTCTTTGGCACACCTGATCGCAGATTCGTTCGGCAACACGTCTCCTAACCTCTTATCCCTGAACGCCAGAAGCCACTTTGTTTGGCACGTTTCCTGCATTACCCGTCCTGCACGGCGACTACATAATCATAAGAGGTAAACATGGACTCGGACTTGAATTTGACCGTGAACGGGGAAGATAACTACCGCGTGGAAGTATCGGGCTGGGATGCCAAAGAGAATTTCTTCGTAGAGAAAACCACTCTTGAATGGAAACCCGACGACAAGAAATCAATGTTGTTGCGCTCCGACATTCGCCCGGGTTGCATCGTGTTTGTGCGGCTGCTCCAACCGCTGGCAACGGCCGCCAGTTTTCCGATCGCCTACGAGGCTCTGACCAGCGCCGAGAAAGATCCGAATGGCGCCGCGCGAGTCTCGCTTGAGCGCCTGCGCCCCCGCGCAAGCTACAAGGAGACATTCGCCGAGGGCCTTCTGGCAGTCCACGTGGCATAACCGGTCGCACAGCGGAGTTGAATTTGGCAGCAGTCGAATTGGCCCGCTGCATTAACGAAGACCGCTTTGTAGCTTTCCCACACATAGTCCGAGCCAGCAGCAGGAGTGATGGTGATCAATTACTCAGGCTGACGTGCCAGAGGCCGTTTTGGCACTGTTCGGGTTCCGAAGTCCCGAATTGGAATGCGACATCGTGAACCAGCAATACGGAGCTCGCTCGGTTTTGTACCCATCCGCACAGGCGGCCTTCTTCCCTGCTCTTCGCAAACCCATTGTGAGCCGATAGTTACCGCCAGCTGGACCGTTTCATTTCGCTCTCTGCTTCTCAATCTTGTCCTCGCGGCCGCCGTTGTGCACTCTGGAATACATCGTGCCTATAACGCCGCATGCTAACACTCGAAGAAAAACCCATCGTCAGTATGGCTCGAAAAAACCTTCCGGTCTGCGTTCTCGATGACGAAGCCGATCTCGTCGATCTCACCACAGACCGTCTCACAAAACTCGGCTTCCCCGCCGTTGGCACGATCGACCCTCAAGCGGCGCTTCAGAAGATCCGCCTCGGCGGCTGCCGCGCCGTCATCGCAGACTTCAAGATGCCAGCCATGGAGGGACTGGCATTTCTCGAAAAAGTTCTCCAATACGATCCGGGCATCTACGTCATCCTCGTTACTGGCTACTACTCCGTGGATACGCATCGACGCCATCAAGCGCGGCGCCTACGATTACCTTGCCAAGCCTCTGGATTTCGCGCGCTTGACGAAGACTCTCGACGATCTCGCTGAGTTATTCACGCAGCGATCTCACGTACGCGATCTCGAGGACCGTCTCCTCGAGAATCTCCAATTCCACGGCATCGTCGGACGAAGTCCGGCAATGTTTGAAGTCTTTGACCTGGCAAAAAAGGTCGCGCGCCACTACTCGAACGTTCTCGTCACCGGTCCCACCGGCTCGGGCAAGGAGCTCATCGCTCGCGCCTTGCACCACATGAGCCCGGTCGGGCAGGAGCGTTTCGCCGTCTGCAACTGTTCCGCGCTCGTTGACACGCTTCTCGAAAGCCAGCTCTTTGGTCACGTTCGCGGCGCATTCACCGGCGCCACGGATACTCGCCCCGGCCTCTTCGAGTACGCCAACGGCGGCGCTGTATTTCTCGACGAAGTTGGCGAAACCTCGTTGCAAATGCAGGCCAAGCTGCTACGCGTGATTCAGAATCGCGAAATTCAGCGCGTCGGCTCGCCCGAAGTGAGGCATGTGGACGTTCGCCTGATTGCCGCCACCAATCGAGACCTTCGCGCCGAAGTCCTTGCAGGCCGCTTCCGCGAGGATCTCTTCTACCGGCTCAATACAGTCGAGATTCGCGTCCCTGGCTTGCAGGAGAGAACGGAAGACATTCCCATCCTGATCCAGCACTTCCTTAAAAAATACAGCCAGGCGTATTCCAAGCCGTTCCAGGGCCTCACTCGCCGTGCGCAAATCGCACTGTTGCAACACGACTGGCCCGGAAATGTCCGCGAGCTCGAAAACGTGATCTCCAGCGCAGCTCTTACCGCCAGTGCCGATTTCATCGATGTCACTGATCTTCCCGCTCATCTCCAGAAACCGCGCCGCTCCGTCGCATCCGCTGCCGAGGAGAACTGGCGCCCGCTTCCTCTCGATGAGGTCCGCGGAATCCATATCCAGCGCGTCCTTGAAATGTGCAACGGTAATCGCGTTCGTGCCTCGCAGGTTCTCGGCATCGGCCGCACGAGCCTGTACCGCTTCCTGAAGCGCACAACGAAGAAAGCGCAGGCCAAGAGCGCGGCGCAGTAGCGGGTCGGCGTTCGCCTAGTGGAGCGCAAGCCTCTTTGGGCGGCACAGAGGTCATTCGCGCCTCACCTTAATCGCACTATAGATCTCGTCTGACGAAGGAGAATTCAAGCATGGCCAACGTAGCGGCACATTTTGCAGAATCAGAGTTGCAAGTCTCCGAACCCACCCGCCAGCCACGCCGCGAACAGCGCATCGCGAGCGCGTTCCGTGTTGAAGTCTGCGGTTTCAATCGCCATGGGCGTTTCTTCACCGAACGCACGCTTACCTCGAACATCAGCGATGGTGGCTGCCAGCTTTCGCTGCACGTCGAAGTCGAGAAGGATTCAGTCGTGGCTTTGCGTGTCATCGAACGTCGAAATGGCTGTGAACTCGATTCGCGTCCGGTGCTGTTCCAGGTGGAAAGAATGGTCCCTCAAGCATCGGGCTGGACTCTGGGTGTTTCAAAACTGCAGCCGGTGCCCATATGGGGCGCTGAAAACGCGCAGCAATCATTTTTTACACCGGCTTCCTGACGGCCGCTCCGTCCGCTGGCGGCCGTATGGTTTTCAAAACGAATTGATGGAGTGCCTATTCCTCTCTGAAGTCCCAAACAATCAAGACTGCCACCCGCACTCGGGCAATTGTCAGCCCCGCTCCAATTTCCTCCTGTACCTTCGTACAGTTTCCGCTGGCGACACGCACGGTCTGATTCACTCCAGGCGCTCCTCTCGCGAGTGCTAACCTCGTCTCAGGCGAGCTTCAGAGGCATCGCCTCACTCCTCGATTGCGTAACAAGGTGTCACGATGCGGACTCGGATTGTGAGTGTCACGATTTTGCTGCTGCTCGCGGCTGTGGGCGCCGCTTTCGCCACGGACTTCGCCGTCATCGTCAACCCGGCGAATCCCGCCAGGACCATGACGCTCGTTGATCTCGGAAAAATGTTTAAGGGCAAAACATCCACATGGGCCAACGGCCGCAACGTGACGATCGTTCTGCGCGAACCTTCGGCAGCTCCAATGAAATTCATTATCGAGAAGGTGATGGGCGTTGACGCCGATCAGGGCAAAACGATCTTGGCCGATCCCGCGCGCAAATCCGCGCGCTCAGGTGGTTTTCCTGAACAGCGACGAGGAAATCGTGAAGACAGTTGAAACCAATCCGACTGCGATCGGAATCGTGGATGTCTACAACATCACCGGCGGCGTGAAGGTGATCAAGATCGACGAAAAACAGCCATTCGACCCTGGTTACGTTTTGAAGGGTCACTAAAGTTCATGCAATGCCCGAAATCCCATTGCGAGGAAAAATGACGCTCTCAACATTCAGCAAGCAGGCAATCATCGCAACTTTCGCCGTTGCAATCACCGGGACAACGGGCCTGGCCACTCGCGCGCAAGATGCGCCGAAGCACAGCGCAAAACCATCAGCTCCATCCGCTTCCAGCGCGAACTCTGCCATGGCGGCTCCAACGTCTGATACAATTCCCGTCACCACAAAGTCCGATGAAGCACGCCGCCTCTACGAAGAAGGCGTCCATGACGAATTCGATTTGCTCTACGTATCCCGCGGCGTCGAAACGATCCGCAAGGCCGTGAAAGCCGACCCAAAGTTCGCTCAGGCCCACGCCATGCTCGCTTTTAACACCACAAATCCTGCCGAAGGCGAGCATCACCGCGCCATGGCCAGGCTCTACATGAGTTCCGCAACGCCCGACGAGCAAAAGCTGATCCAATTCCTGAACGGCACCAAAGACGGCCATCTCGTCTCGGCCATCGCTGCAATGAACGATCTTTTCGAGCGCTATCCCCGCGACAACCGTTTCATCGCCATGGCCGGCACCTGGATGTGCTCAAACAACCAGGAATTCGAGCGGGGCGCAGCGATTCTCGAGCGCTCTCTGAAAAACGATCCGAACTATGCGCCGGCGCTCAACAACATCGCCTATTGCCATGCCTATGCCGGGCACGCGCAGCTCGCACCGCCTTACATGGAGCGCTACGTCGCCGCTCTTCCCGGCCAGCCGAACCCGCTTGACTCCTACGGCGAAATTCTTCGCATGATGGGCGATTTCAAGGGAGCCCTCGCGCATTACGAAGCCTCTAACAAAATGGTTCCCGGCTTCTCGCAAATCGGTATCGCCACCACCTATGCTTTGATGGGCGACGAAGACCGCGCCCGCTCCGAATACGACAAAGCTATCGAACTCGAAGAGGATCCCGGCACGAAGCTCACGAACCAGATGCTTAAAGCGATGACCTACTTCCGTGAGAATCGCATCGCCGACGGCCGCAAAGCCTATCTGTCTCTCGCGCTCACGGTTCACAAGGATGGCCGCTTCCCCGTCGCCGAAGCCGAAATACATCGCACCCTGGCGCTTTTCAATCCTGATCCGAAAGCGGCTATGCGTGACCTTCGCGACGCCGAGCTGGTGCTCTCGGAAAAGCACGCCATCTCGCGCGACGAACACGATACCGAGCTGGCCACGATTCTTCAGACCCGCACCTTCGTCGCCGCGCAAGCCAATATGAAGCCCGAGGCCGAACGCGCGCTCGCACCGCTCAGTAGTATGGCCAAAACGAGCCGCAGCACTCCAATACAAAGGTCCTATCACTCCGCCAATGGCGCCGTCCTTTTCCTCGATGGTCGCTATGCCATGGCCGTCGCGGAGTTTCAGGAAGATCCGCGCAACCCGCTTTCGCTGCGCCTTCTGGCTGAAGCCGAAACGAAAGCCGGTGAGCCGGTGGCAGGCCAGCAAGTTCTGGTCACTCTCGCCGCGATCAACGACGAGCGCGTCGAATCGGCCGTCGCGGTTCCCCAGGCTCGAGCCGCCCTGAAAGCGGTGACTCCAACGACTGCGCAGGCCACCCACTAGTCCACGCCAGCAGGCCTACCACAACACCCCTGGCCGGCGAAGTCTGCCAATAAGCACGCCAAGAAGCTCTAGAGCGACCGGAGCCGTCATTCGCCGGTAATTAGGCGCTATTCGCCGAAAACTCCGCGACACTCTTCGCCCCCACCCCTATTCTTGCGCCATGGACAGCCACACAATCGGCGCAGGAGGCATTGAAATGACGAGCCTGAACCAGCGAATTCCCCAGAACGGCGCGATCTATCCAACGGGAATGCTCCTATTTTTAGCGGCTCTCCTCATTGTGCTGGGACTCGCCTTCGAAGCTGTCGAGATCGGCTGGGCGCACCTGCTCCCGCACAGCCTCTGGCTCTTTTCCGTGATTGTGCCCGGATTATGGAATATGCTCGCTCTCCAGTGGAACGATCCGGCTTGGCGAGCGCTCGTGAAAATAGCGCCGCTTTGCATGGTCGCGATCGGCATGATGATCCTTCTCGTCCAAAAGCGCGCTTATCACACAGGAACGATCTACAAGAGCCCGCAGCGGAGGCAAGCTTGATGAGTAGGCTCACTCGCGGCACGCGAGGCCTCATCTTCGGAATCATCATCGTCATCGTGGGCGTCACGCTGCTTTTGGACCAGATGAATCTGATCGATGCCAACCGCGTATTCCGGTTCTGGCCGTTGGCGCTGATTTTTTGGGGCGTTTCGACGCTCTTGACGTGCCAAGGTTCCGGACGGCGTTTCTGGGGCGGTTTCCTCATCCTTGCCGGAATCGCGCTTACAACTTCAAGAATTGGGATATCAGCGAGTCAGAATGGAAACGCTCTGGCCGGTGTTTCATCATCGGCGTCGGCGTGTTGCTGGTGATTCAGGCATTCGGCAAGGGAGGGGAGCCGCTGGCGAATAAGTGGAAGTCAAAACCAGTTGAAACCGGACATCAATTCAACGACGCTGGCTCGCATGTTACCTGCACGAGTATTTTTGGCGGCGGCGAACATCAGGTGAGCTCGCGCAATTTCCAGACCGGCGAGATGACCTCGATCTTCGGAGGCGGCGAGATTGATTTCACCCAAGCCGAGATCGACGGCGATCAAGCCGTCCTCGAAGCCACGATGATTTTCGGCGGCGGCGAGATTCGCGTTCCGCGCACTTGGAACGTAGTCATCGATGGCGTCGGAATTTTTGGCGGCTATAGCGATAAGACCAGCCATCCCCCACCCGACACGCCGGCAAAAAAGCTGATCATCCGCGGCGTCGCCGTCTTCGGCGGCCTCGAGATCAAAAACTAAGCCTCAACAATGCATCCCATTCTCGGCAACCTCCGGCGGCTCGTCCCTTACCTGCTCGGCTGGCTTCCTCTCTCCGGAATGCTCGTGTATCTGCTTGCGGTTCCCGGCGGACTCACGTGGATGGAAGCCTTCGCCCTCGGCATTCCGCTCTGCCTTCTCTATGGGTTCATGTGTCTCTCGGCATGGTATTCCTGCCGTTGGACGCCGCTCGACCGCGCCGGCGCCCTTCAGGTAGCGCTCACGCATTTGCTCGGCGCGATCGTGGTCAGCGGATTCTGGATTCTGGCCGCGAAAGCGCTGGCGCACGAATTCTCCGGCTTCTCGGCCTTCAATGGTCTGGAGCCTCACCTTTCGAAGAATCTCCCGCTTCTCTTCGGCACCGGAATCCTGCTCTATTTGCTTGCGGTCGCATTTTTCTACGTCCTGCTGGCAGTCCAGCAATCGCAGGAAGCGAAAGAACGCGAAATGAAAGCAGGAGTTCTCGCGCGCGACGCGGAACTGAGAGCGCTGAAAGCCCAGGTGAATCCGCATTTCCTCTTCAACAGCCTCAACTCCATCAGCGCGCTCACCAGCTCCGATCCCGCCAAGGCCCGCGAGATGTGCGTCCTTCTCGGCGATTTTCTGCGCCGCACGCTGGGCCTCGGTGAGAAAGCCGCGATTCCGCTCGACGAGGAGCTGTCGCTGATCCGCTCATTTCTCGCCGTCGAAAAAGTCCGCTTCGGCGCGCGCATCCAGATGGAAGAAAATATCGACAAGGACGCGCTCGACGTTTTCGTCCCGCCGCTACTACTGCAGCCGCTGGTTGAAAATGCCGTCGTCCACGGAATCTCGAATCTCGTCGAAGGCGGCTCCATCAAGCTTGAAATCCATTCTCGCAATGGCACGCTTTCGATCGCCGTGGAAAACAGCTTCGATCCCGATTCGCCGCCCCGCCGCCGCGGAGGCGTCGGCCTCGCCAACGTCCGCCAGCGCCTCGCCACGCGCCACGGGAACCTCGCCAGCTTCGACGTAAAAACCGAAGGCGACCGCTACCGCGTCGCTATCACGATGCCCGCAGAACGCCCGGAGCGCGCCTCATGACGCAACCGACCGAAAAGAAATTTCGCGCGGTAATCGTCGACGACGAGGAGCTCGCCCGCCAGGTCTTGCGCGAATTTCTCACCGCCCATCCGGAAATCGAAATCGCCGCCGAATGCGCCAATGGCTTCGAAGCCGTGAAATCCGTCACCGAATTGAAGCCCGACCTCGTCTTCCTCGACGTTCAAATGCCCAAGCTCGACGGCTTCGAAGTCCTCGAGTTGATTGGCACAGTCGCCGCCGTCGTCTTCGTCACCGCACACGACAATTACGCGATTCGCGCCTTCGAAGTCCACGCCGTCGATTACTTGCTGAAGCCGTTCGGCTGCGACCGCTTCGAAGCCGCACTCACCCGCGCCAAAGAGCGTCTCAGCAGCGCATCCTCGACCGCAATTTCGCCCATCGCGCAACCAGCGCGCCCGGCGCCCTCACCCTCAGACCTCGCCGCCGCCGCGCGTCCTCCCGCTCAATATCTCGATCGCATTCCAGTCCGCGACGGCACCCGCGTCTTCATCATCCCTATCGCCAAACTCGACTACGCCGAGGCCCAGGACGACTACATCGCCCTCTGCTCCGAAGGCAAAAAGCACCTAAAGCAGCAAACCATCTCCAGCCTCGAATCCGCCCTCGACCCTTCGCGATTCCTTCGCATCCACCGCTCCTACATCGTCAACCTCGAACGCGTCGCCCGCATCGAGCCCTACGGCAAAGACAGCCACGTCGCCGTGCTCCACAACGGAACACAACTCCCCGTCAGCCGCGCTGGTTACGCCCGCCTCCGCGAATTTCTCGATCGCTAACCAGCCACGCACCGGCGAAAACTCAGTTCCATGACTCCCAATCCACTCGTACCTGCGCCCCAACCCACGTGCTTGTTGCGACAAAACCTACTTTCATAGTAGTGTCACCCGATGCCCCGAACCACCTCGCGCAGGTCCCGTCGTCCGGGCATACAGACTCGCAAAAGGAGACCTCGTAAAATGGCATCCCCGGCGGAAGCAAAACTTCCTAACAATTCATCCGGCAAAGAAGAAGGCGCAAATGTAGACAAGATTCGCGACATATTATTCGGCTCGCAGATGCGCGATTACGAGAAGCGTTTCGCGCGCCTGGAAGAAAACGTCTCGAAAGCCGTCGAGACCCTCCGCGAAGACACCATGAAGCGCCTCGAAACTCTCAGCAGTTTCGCCCAGCAGGAAGTCGAATCCCTCAGCACGCGCCTGAAGACCGAAAAGTCCGAGCGCTCGGAAGGCCTCAAAGAACTCGCCCGCGAGCTGAAAGAAGCCGCGAAAATGATCGAGAAAAAACTCGGCCAACTCGAAGAGCAGACCTCCGACGCGCAAAGCGACCTCCGCGCCAAACTGCTCGAGCACTCCAAGTCGTTCTCGAACGAAATTGACAAGCTGCGCCGCGACTCTTCAGCGTCCCTCGATCGCGAGGTCGAGTCCCTGCGCAACGACAAGACCGATCGCGCCGCTCTCGCCGACATTTTCGCGGAGTTCTCGCTGCGCCTGAAAGACGATCTAGAGCTGCCAGAAAAGTAGCGCCGGATGTCAGCCGGTCAAAAACTGCAACCTTCCAACATGGCCGAGCAAGCCCAACGCCGCGCCTCGCAGGAGAATGCAACCGAGAACCCGCCTGTAGATAACTCCGCCCGCGACGGCAATTCTTCGGATAGCCACGCCTACGAAGAGCTGCGCCATCTCATCGTCGGCCCCGAGCAGGAAGGCCTCAAAGAAATCCAAGAACGCCTCGACGACACCGGCCGCCGCATCGATGACGTAAGCTCCGTTGTAGCGGAAGCAATCAAAAAGCGCCGCGAGCAGGGCGACAATCAAGCTCTAGCCGAAGCACTCGCTCCCACGATTCAGGACACCCTGCGCGAATCCGTCCGCCGCGACCCGCATGTTCTCGCCGACGCTCTCTTCCCGGTGATGGGCCCCGCGATTCGCAAGTCCATCACCGAAACTCTCCGCAGCATGCTCGAATCCTTCAACACCGCCCTCGAGCACAGCCTTTCCTGGCAAGGCCTGAAATGGCGCATCGAGGCATTCCGCTCGGGTAAACCGTTCAGCGAAGTAGCCATGATGCACAGCCTGCTCTTTAGCGTAGAGCAGGTGTTCCTGATCCACCGCGAGACGGGCCTGGTTCTCAGCCACGTCGTTGCTCCACGTGTCGCCACGCAGGATCCGTCGCTCGTTTCAGGAATGCTCTCCGCCATCCAGCAATTCGTAAAAGATTCGTTCGAATCGCAGCGCGGCGACAATACGCTCGACTTTTTGGAAGTTGGCGAACTCGAGGTCTGGATCGAACAGGGACCCTGGCGCCGTCCTGGCAGCCGTCATTCGTGGTCACGCGCCTGAGACCTACCGCGTCGCCATGAAGGAAGCTCTCGAAAATATTCAGCGTCACTATAGTTCTGCGCTCGCCCATTTCGAGGGCGACGCCGCTCCATTTCGCCCTGTCGAAGATGACTTGACGCACCTGCTCGAAACGCAGTTCAAAAGCGGCTCCGAATCGGACAAAGATCACCGCCGTCCGCGCGCCGCCCTGATTGCTGGTGCAGTTATCCTTGCCCTAATCGCGATACCGGTCGGCTACTCAACCTATCTGCTTTGGGAATGGTCGCGCTTTTTGAAAGTCCTCCGCCAGGAGCCGGGCATCGTTGTCATCTCTCACGCGCGCGAAGGAGGCCGATATCACGTCGAAGGTTTTCGCGACCCGCTCGCCGCAAACCCGGAAAATCTGCTCTCAAACGCAGGTATTGACCCCAAAACCGCCAACCTTGAATTGAAGCCCTTCTATTCCTTCGATGATCCCATCGTGCTGAAACGCGCCAATGCATTCCTTCACCCGCCCTCTGGCGTCACGCTCTCTGAAAAAGATGGCCAGCTTCATGCCGAAGGAATCGCCACGCCCGCATTTATCGCGCGACTCGAAGAGCGCGCTCCGTGGATTCCCGGCGTCACCGCCGTCGACGATTCGCACTTGCAGAATAGCGAACAGCTCGAACTCAATCGCCTGCGCTCATCCCTTGAATCCACTGTGCTTCTCTTCCCCATCGGGCGCGCCGAACTCGAACCCGGCCAGGAAAACAACATCGCTGCAGCCCAAAACAACATTCGCGCCCTGTTGGTCGAAGCCGGCCGCTTGAATGGCAAACTAGCAATCGATGTCATCGGTCATACCGATATCACCGGTGTGGAAGGCACCAATCTCGTCCTCAGCAAACAGCGCGCCGACGTCATCATCAATCTCCTCGCGCACTCCGGCATCAAGCCCGCCAATCTGCATGCGCGGGGCGTCGGCACTTCCGAACCGCTGCACGACGAGTCCACGGAAGAAGGCCGTCGCTTCAATCGCAGCGTCACTTTCAAAGTCGCTTTTTCTCCCGCTCCCCCTGTAAACTAGCCCGCATTCTGATGCTCGAAAAGAAAATCTGCATGCTCGGCACGCTTGCGGTCGGCAAGACGAGCCTGGTCCGCCGGTTCATCGAAGGCATTTATTCCGAGGGTTATCAAACTTCTATCGGCGTGAAGGTTGATAAGAAATCCGTCCGCGAGGCCGGTCAGGAAGTAAAGCTCGTCCTTTGGGATATTTTTGGCGAAGATCGCTTCCAAAAAGTGCAGGCCTCCTATTGGCGTGGCATGTTCGGCTACTTGTTGGTAGTCGACGGAACGCGCCGCAACACTCTCGATGAAGCCTTGGCGCTGAATCAGCGCGTCACCGACACCGGCCTCAAAGTGCCGGCAATCCTTCTCGTGAACAAAGCCGATTTGGCCGACCAATGGGAAATCGGTGACGACCGTTTGGCTCAGCTCACCCAAAGCGGCTGGGAAATCATGCGCACCAGCGCGAAGACCGGCGAAAATGTGGACGCGGCGTTCTCGCGTCTTACTCTGAAAATGCTCGGCAAATAATGGCTGCAAACTCGATCCTCGAATCTTTTCTCTCCACTCAGGGCTATGCCCTCTTCGAATACACGGGAAACGGCGTCTTTCATCCCATCGGCGAATATCCGAAGTGGTGTCAGAATCTCTGGAAAGGCGCCCTCACTCGCGACAACTCGATTCGCTTGGCCGAAGCTTCCCCGCTACTCGAGAATTTCCTGATTGACGCCGAAGGATTCTGGAATTCGAACCGCGAAGGCTCCGCGAATTCGCCCGTCTGGATCGAGCGCGATCCCTCCGGCCGCGAGGTGCAGCTCGAAGCGGCCGCGCTCCATGTCGACGGCAAAAACGTGCTGCTTATCCGCAATCTAGCGAGCACGTATGCCGAACGGCAAAAGCTGTATCAAGCCGCCCGCGATTCCCTTCTCGAACACGAGCGCCTCCTCCGCGAAATTCAGAAAAAAGAAATCCTGCTCCACTGCATCATCCATGATCTCTCGCAACCGCTCACCGCCATGCGCGGCTGCTTCAACTTGATGTCACTCCAAGACCTCTCCGCCGATTTACGGCGAATGGTCGAGACGGGCGAGCGCGAATCAAACCGCCAGGAACAAATGATTCGCGGAATCCTTCAGGCGTTCTCCGCCGATCTCGCCGGCCAGCAGACATCTGCGGAAAGCGCGCCGAGCGCCACGGATATCGGCGCTGCCGCACAACGCGCCGTTCAGGAATTCTCGCCGGCATTCGCAGAGAAACAGATAAAGCTGCAAGTCGATCCGGCCGTCGATCTCTCGCGCGATTGGATTGTCGCCGGAGACGATTCACGGCTCGATCGCGTGTTCGGAAATCTTCTGGAGAACGCGCTCCGCTACAGCCCGCCAAATACCACCGTCACAATCGGCCTGGAAGAAAAAGGCAAACAGGTCCTCGCATTTGTCGATGACCAGGGCCCCGGGCTGCCCGAAAGATCAATCCCCCGATCAAATGTTCGCGCTCTTCGCGAAAGGAAAAGACAAACCCGGCAAAGCCGGCCTGGGACTCTACTTTTGCAAGATTACAGTCGAACGATGGGGAGGTACAATCGGCGCGGAAACCAAGACGAAAGGCGGAACCCGCTTCTGGTTCCGGTTGCCACGTGCAGCGAAGACTACCCGTGACGCCATCAAGAAAGAAGCACCACGCGGCCCACGCGGCCACGTGACCAGGATGCGCCATCCGCGCCGCAAAAGAGTTCCACAGCCGTGACTCGCCCCCGTCTCGATAAGCCTGCCAGGAGCTTGCGCGTTCTCGTCGCCGAAGATACGGACGAAAACCGCGAGCTTGTGAGCGAACTCCTCAAGAAACGCGGCCACTCGGTCGTCGCCGTCTCCGACGGGCGTCAGGCGCTCGATGAACTGGAAAAGAATCAATATGACATCGTGCTGATGGACGAACAGATGCCGCGCATGGACGGCCTCGAAGCCACTCGCGCGATCCGCCAAAAAGAAAAGTCCACCGGAAGGCATCAGTTGGTCGTCGCGCTCACCGGAAACGTCACTGAAGAAGACAAACAGCAGCGCGTCGAAGCTGGCATGGATGGCTTCGTTCCGAAGCCTTTCGAAATGCACGCGCTCTTCGATACGATTGAATTTCTTGCCGCCGGCACTCAAGTGATTCCCGCATCCCCAATGCCGCGCTCCGCCTTCAGCAGCCAAAGAACGCTCTGCCGAACAGGCGACGCCAGCCCAATCGCCGGCGCCGATGCCGATCGAGGATGTCGGGGCGCATCTTCTCCGCACGACCGGCGGAAATGAAAAGCTCGTCAAATCGCTGACGAAATCCTTCCTCGCTGACGCGCCCAAAAGGCTTGCCGCCATTCGAGCCGCACTCACAGCGAAGAATGCCGCGAAACTCGATACCGCCGCGCACGCCCTGAAAGGCTCCGTTGCAATTTTCGGCGCCCAAACCGCCGTCACCGCTGCGAAAAACCTCGAAGCAATGGGCCGCAGCCGCAACCTGAGCGGAGCCGATGCTCAATTTCGCGCCCTCGAAGCGGCAATGCAGCAGCTTCAGATCGAGCTGATCAAAATCGCGTCTCAAAATAAAACAAAGAATGCGACCAAGACAAAACCCAAGCCGGCAGGTTCCGCCAAACGCCGCAAGAAGTAGCTCCCGCCGCTCCACACCCTGACTAACGCAGCACTTCCGCTCAGCCGCAGCTTGCCGCCCACTCTTAGCGGCGCGATACTCAGATGATGAAGAGAAGTTCACCATTCGCAATACTGCTCGCAACGCTCGTCATGGTGTCACCGCGCGCGACGCAGGCCGACGAACTGAAGCTGAAAGACGGAACCAAGATCGTCGGCACCATCGTCGGCTACGAAGAAAATTCATTCAAAGTAAAAACGAACTACGGATTCGCAGTCGTCCAGAAGGATCAAGTTCTCTCCATCAGCATCACGGACTCGGCTAAAAAGCTCGACGCAGAAAAGAAGCCCGATCCATCCGCCGAGAAACCGGCGCCGCCCGCGCCGGCCGTGAATTCGTACAAGAAATACAATACGACTCCGTCGACGACCACCATCCGCTGCGCCGGCCGCCGATCTCAACACTTCAGATCCTAAAGCTTCCTCATCCAATGCACCGTCTGCAGCCACCGCCGCGACGGCGACCGCTAAAGCAGTCGCGCCAACCGCGCCCGTAAATTCCGCGCCAGCTAAGGCTCCAACACCAACCGCAGCGGCCGCTCAGCCTCCTGCCGCACCTGCCGCGCTCGCTCCGCCCGAATCAATGCGTGAGCGCGTGACCGGCAATCTCTACGCCAACGAAACCTATGGCTTTCAAATGTACAAGCCTCCCACATGGCAATTGGTCGAGGGCGCGCGTTCCGTGCTGCCCGGCGCGATCACGGCACTCGGCACCTCCGACGAAACCACGTACCTGCTTATCGGCCGCCAGCCGATTGAGAAATCTTTTGCGAGCGATATAGACGCCACCGATCGTCACCTGCGAAGCACTCTCGACAATTTCCGTGCGCTCGGCGAAAAGAAAATCGTCGTCTCCGGTGAGCCTGCGGTGGAAAAGCGTTTTCGCGTCAGCGTGGACCAGCACGATTGGTCCGGCGTCGCTGTCTTCTTCCAGCACGATGCGCATCTCTACACGATCTTCGGAATGACGGCCGCCGAGTCCGATCTCGTCCAGATTCAAGAGAACGTGATTTCCCGCGCCATCTTGAGCCTTCAATTCGCGAAGCGGTAGCGAGATTCGGTCGCCCTTGCAACCAAGCCGCCCGAATGTGTAACTAATTCTCCTGTGCTTATGCGCCGCTGCTACTTTCAAATCCTGATCCTCGCAGTTCTCGCTGCTACGGCGTTCGCAACTTGGCACCACAATCCGCGCGTTTCCGCAGCGAACCAATCCGAAAGCTCGCCCACTTTCTACCGCGATGTGCTGCCGATTCTTCAGCAGCACTGCCAAAGCTGTCACCGGCCGGGCGAAATCGGCCCGCTGCCATTGATGACCTACGAACAAGCGCAGACCGAAGCTCGCTCGATCGCGTTCATCACCGCGAGCCGGAAAATGCCGCCGTGGTTCGCCGATCGCGCCATCGGGCATTTTGCGAACGACCCGTCGCTCACCGCACAGGAGATCGCAATCTTCGGCGCGTGGTCGAAAGCGAAAGCTCCCGCAGGCGACCCTCATGATGCTCCGCCTCCGCGCGAGTGGACAAATGGCTGGAACATTCCGCAGCCCGACGCAATTGTGAAGATGACGAAGCCCGTCGCGCTTCCCCCAAAAGGCGACATCGAATACACCTACGAAATCGTGCACGCGAATTTCACTGAAGCAAAATGGATTCAGCTTTCAGAGATTCGCCCGTCAAGCCGCGAAAGCGTTCATCACGCCGTTGTCTACATCCGGCCGCCCGGATCAAAATGGCTCGAGCATGCACCCGTCGGAGTTTCCTTCACCGCCGCAGACATGACGGATGACAAATCGAAGCGCGATGCGCTCTGGACTGACGCCGACATTCTCCTCGTCTATGCGCCGGGAAGTTCGCCGGACCGTTGGCCCGACGGCATGGCCAAGCTCGTGCCGGCCGGCTCAGATCTCGTATTCCAAATGCACTACATGGCGCGCGGCCACGCAGCGACGGACCAGACCGAGATCGGCTTGATCTTCGCAAAGCAGCCACCGAAGCAACGCGTCCTAACGCTGCAGCTGACCAACGATCACTTCGTGATTCCGCCCGGCGCTGATAATTTCCGTGTGGAAGCGCGCGGCACGCTGCCGAACGACGCGACTCTGCTCAGCTTCCTTCCCCACATGCATCTGCGCGGAAAACGTTTCGAGTACAACATCGTGCACAAGGACGGAACCATCGAGCCTCTGCTGCGCGTCAACTGGGATTTTTACTGGCAATTGAGCTATCAACTCGCTCAGCCGCTGCCGCTCGCGGCAGGAACGGAGCTGCAAGCAGTCGCGTGGTACGACAACTCGAATTCCAATCCGCACAATCCCGATCCCATGGCCGCCGTGCGCTGGGGCGATCAGACCTACGACGAAATGATGGTCGGATTCTTTGACGTCGCGGTGCGCGCAGATCTCGACAAGTGGAAATACTTCGAGCGTCAAACCCGCGCGCCCGAAGCGCCGCACTGAAAATCCGCCCAGAAATGCAAAAGCCCGGAGCCGAAAAGCTCCGGGCTTTGCTGTTTTCACTGCATGGGTTTTTCTGCTGTTAACCTCTGGACCCTGCGGCCATCTGCTTCTGCTGGCCGCCGCCCGTGATTTCGATCCGCCGCGGCAGAGCCGACGCCGAAATCGGCGCGGTGATTTCGAGGACGCCGTTGCGGTAGTCTGCTGCGAGCTTCTGCGTATCGACGCCCTCCGGCAGCGACAAAGTGCGCTCGAACGCTCCGTAGATGAGTTCGTTGTAAACGGTGTCAGCTTCCCGCCGCTCGTCGGATACGCTGCGCTCTCCGCTGATCGTGAGCATGTTGCCCTGCGCCGAAATGTCTACTTCCTTGGGATCGACGCCTGGTAGAGCGACATGTGCGACGAATCTTTTCCCGTCTCTATCGATGAACGCATCGACGGCGGGAGCGAACGACGCCATCGACATGCTGCCTCTCTGCTGTTCTTGACCTGTTTGCAAACCGCTACTCAAGAAGCGGTTGAAAATATGGTCGAAGTCGCGCCGAAAATCGAAGAGGTTCTGAAATACGTTGTTATCACGGTAGGTCAAATTTGCCACGGCTATCTCCTGTAGGTTTTTTCTGAGGCCCCTCGAATGAGGGGGACCGGGCCGGAGGTGACAAGTCTTCTGCCGTGCACAGCGCGTGTCAAGTCAAACTGCAGAAATTTTCACAATTTTAACAAAGCGTTTGAGCGCAACAATTTGCGGGCTCAGAATTTTGTCACTTCGCTGAAATGGAAGTTATTGACCTTCATCGCCGGCACAACCATCTCGAAAGATTCTTCTCCGGCGGCGCGCACAGCGGGGCCGAGCATCTCGACGTTCGAAAGCATTTCGAGAATATTTTGATTGAAGCGGAAATTTCGGATGCCGCCGGCGACGCGGCCGTTTTCGACGGCGAACGTTCCATCGCGCGTCATGCCGGTGAGAACCTTTTCGTAGGGATCCACTTCGCGGATGTACCAGAGGCGCGTGACTAAAATTCCGCGCTCCGTGGTGCGGATCATTTCGTCGAGAGATTTGTCGCCGCCACTGAAAACCAGATTCATCGGCGCTTCGCCATATTCATTCGGCAGGCCGAAGCCGTGGCCGGTGGGCTTCGTTTTCATTTTCTTTGCTGTGGCGCGGGAATAGACGAGATTTTTCGGAGTGCCGCGATCGACCAGCAGAACCTTCTGCCGCGGAACGCCTTCGCCATCGTAGGGCGCGCCAAGTTGGAATGGATGGTACACGTCGTCCCAGAGCGTGATGTTGTCGCCGAACACTTTTTTGCCCATGCGGTCGTTGAAGCAGGAACGCTTGTCCATCACCGATGTTCCGGCAAAGTCATAAAACAAGAAACCGACGAGATCGAGAACGGCGGAAGGCTCGAGGATCGTGGTGTAGTGGCCGGGTGCAAGCTCGCGCGGCTCCCGCGACTCGGATGCTTTGCGGCTGGCGCGTTCGGCGAGGCGGTCGGGATCGAGTTCGCGAATGTCTGCCGAATTCGCTTTTGCCCAGCCTGAGGAGTTCGGTTCGAGGATCGTGACCGAGAATTCCGAGCGCGTTTGCTCGTGGTGGGCGAAGAGACCTTTTGAATTCGCGAGGATGGTTTGCATCGCGCCGCTGGAGAAAATTCCGGCCGCGGTCTGCTTGTTCTTTTCTGCGAGTTTGCAGACGCGAGTGACGGCGCGGGCGCGATCTTGTGGCGTGGCTTCGGCAGTCGCCGTGAAAAAACGCTGCACTTTCGGGATTTTCTGCGGGCCCAGCATCGGAAGCAGGCCTGGGATTTTCGGCTGATGCAGCGCGAGCTTCTCCGCTGCGGCCATCACGCGGCGAAGCGATTCTTCGTCTGTCTTGTTGGTGGTGGCGCGCGCTGTGCGGCCGTCCATTACGGCGCGGACGGAGATGTGAAGCACCTGCTCGGCTACGTTCTGGTGAATGATGTTGTTGGCGAAGCGGGTGAGCGCGTCGGTGGTGACCTCAATTTCGACTTCGGTCTCGTCAGCTTCGCTGAATTTCATGATGCGCTCGGCGATGGCTTTCAGTTCCGACGCGGTGAGGAGCGGCGCGGACGGAGCGCTGGCTTCGGCGCGGCGAATCCGGCGCGAGATCGATTTTTTCGCGGTGCGCTTCATTGGCAGCTGAGATCCTTCGCTGCGCTCAGGATGACAAATGCTAAGACATCGCTCACAAAGTGTGATGAATCGATGGCGCACTTGAGCCGGTGGCGCGAGCGGGCACGGCATGCCGTGCCCCTACTGGGCGCCGTGCTTGTCGAGACCACTGATTTTTCCGCACAGATCATTTGGCGAAGGCGACTCCGATTTTTATGTTGCGGAATCGGGCGGGGGAGGCGCCGTGGCCTGTGCCCATGGTTTGCATGGGCTGGCCTTTTCCGCAGTTCGGGGTGCCCCAGAGCGTCCAATCGTCGCGGGAGCAGATTGCGTCGCAGCTATTCCAGAATTCGGTGGTGATGCCGCTGTAGCTGGGATTTTTGATCATGCGGCCTTTTTTGCCGCCTTTGATTTCCCAGCCAATTTCGGTCGAAAACTGAAAATGATAGCGGCGGTCGTCGATGGACCAGGAGCGATTCGTGTCCATCAGGATTGCGTCGTCGGTGTCGGCGATCAGGTCGTCATACTTCCATGTGCCGGGATTGATGCTGATGTTTGTCATGCGAATGATCGGCAGGCGGTTCCAGCTTTCCGTCCGCATCGTGCCGTTGGAGCGATCTTCCCCGATGGCGGAAGCCGTTTCGCGATTGCTCAGGTAACCGGTGAAGAGGCCGTCGGTGATGATCGGCGTGCATTGCGCGGGAACGCCTTCGTCGTCATAGGCAAATGTGCCAAGACCAGGACCGTGCGCGAGGCGAGCGTCGGCGACGACGTTCACGATGTCCGAGCCGTATTTCAGTTTTCGCAGTTTGTCCACGGTGAGGAAGCTCATTCCGGCGAAATTGGCTTCCTGGCCGAGGACGCGGTCGAGTTCGATGGGATGGCCAATCGATTCGTGAATTTGAAGGCCGAGCTGCGAGCCGCCGAGGATGATCGTGCCGGTGATTTCGGGACATTGCGCGGCGGAGTGAAGGGCTACGGCTTCTTCGCCGGTGCGGCCAGCGTTGCCGACCAAGTCGAGCGCTTCGATCAGCTCGTAGCCTTCGAGGGCGTGCTGGCCGCCGAAGCTATTGGGATACGAGCGCTTCTGAATTTCGCTGCCAGCAAAACTGGTGGCGACAATTCCAGCGCCTGATTGCATTTTGATCTGATGAATCACGGAGCCGATGGTGGAGACGAAGAGCTGGTCGATTTTGCGAAACGTCATCGAGCCTTCGGCGAGAGTGACGCCTTTCACGCGGCGCATTTCTTTATCAGCGGCAAGCAGCACATCGATCTGGCGTTCGACGGGAATCCGGAACGGATCTTTCACGAATGGATTTTGCCAGGTATCGACGTAGGCTTTCTCCGGGGCGAGTGCAACGTCCGCGTGTTTCGCAAGCGCGGATGCTTTGGCGATGGCGACAGCTTCGGCGGCGCAGGAGTCGATGCCTTCGTGGGTGAGGCGGTCGGTGGATGCGAATCCCCACGCGCCAGAAGCGATCACGCGGATGCCGATGCCGAGCGATTCGGATTCGACGAGGGTGCCCACTTCGCCGTTTTTCGTCGAGATGTCGCGCTGGCGAATGTCCATCACGCGCGCGTCGGCATAGGAGGCGCCGCGGCGCTTGGCGGTGTCGATGGCGCGAGTTGCCCAATCTTGCATTACGAGTGACCTCTGGCGATGAATCGGCGGCGCGATGAGCGAACGATACTAGTCCGGGGCCGTTGATGTGTCAAATGGGCGACAACCGGCAGCCCAGTCGAGTTTTTGGAATCAAAAACCGTCAAAAATTTGCGATTAGAAAAAGTTAGTGAGCTTTGTTTGCTATGAGTTGGAGGAAATTCTAATTCCAGATTTGCGATTAGAAATTTGCGCGTGGGAGAGGGTCTTTGTTCGCCCACGCTCTGTGGAGCGTGGGCTGAGGATCGCGGGACGTCTTGGTCCTCGGTCACGTGGTCGACCGTAAGTCCTTATAACTCATCATATCTTCTACATTACCAAACAAGTAACCATCGGTCAAGTGGCTTTCGGCCGATTTTGCACGGCTTGTGGTGCGTACCGGAATTTCAAATTGAAAATTTCAGATTTCAAATGGAAGCAAGAGCCAATCTATCGACCGCGGTACGCGATCGTCCCGATGTGGCGGACGGGCGAACGATTTTGCGACTCGCGATTAAAAGCACGCGGGGCGTCTTCGTTCCGGACGACGGATTAGGCCGAAGCGGCGGCAAGCCGCCCTTCGCCTCCGTCATGGCGAGCCGCACTTCGATTGGGCTGTGCTCGAGCCGCAAGCACGAAAGAGAACGAGACTCATTACTTCGAAGCCGGTTCGACCGGGGCGAGAACCTGGGACATTGTTAATCCTGGGGGGAATTTCAGTTTTACTTCGAACTTGATGTATTCGATGGAGCCTGGATAGAGCGGGTCTTTGACTGACGTGACGCGGGATTTCTGGATTGAGAATTCTCCTGTGCCCAGTTGGATGGCTGTGGAGCTCATGGCGACGCGTTGCTTGTCGTCATCGGAAAGAGAATTGGGGTAGAGCATGGCGTTGACGACTTCTTCTGCGCGGTGCTCGTCGTCCACGGAGAGGACGAAATTGAAGCGGCGTGGAGACATTGCGAGGATTTCCTGGGCTGAGAAATTGTAGGTGGTTTCGAGATAACGCTCATTGAAATTGTGATAGGGCGGCGTGGCGATTCCGGAGAATTCGATGGGGCCGTCGCTGGGCTGAGTTTTTGGAGTGATGCTTATCTCCCAGCCGGCGTAGTCGCCCTCGGAGGCTATTTCGAGACGAAATTGGAGATCGTGGCCGATGTCGTGGACGTAGGATTTGCCTCGCTCGATTTCGCCGTCGAAAACCAAATCCGGTTCGGTGATGGCGGGTTGGGTGGATTTTGGTTTGTGGTGAAGTTGAGGAGCGGAGGCGAGGCCGATGAGGATGGCGATTCTGAGAGCTGTGGTGATTGGAGGCACGGTTAGGGAATATAGCAGAGTGGGGATTTGGAGTGGGAGGGCTTGGTCGGTGTGTGGAGAGTGCTGCGTTGGGGTCCTTCGCTTTCCTCAGGATGACGGTAGTCGTGTAACCTAGTGACGCGGGCGAGCGAGGTGGATTCTGACTCACGGAGGTTCTGACGATTTTGTTGTGTGCACATTGTGGCTTTCGTGATCGGCAGAGGACAGGCAGGAGTGCCTGTCCCACTTAAGGCGAACGGCGGAGCCGGATTACTCCGTGGCTGGGACGAAGATTGGGGTGGCGGTTTTGCTCCAGCCTTTCATTTCGATTTTGCCGTCGGGGCGGGCGGTGCCGGTTATCATGCCCGTGGTGTTGAAGGGGGTGGCGACGTTGCCCTGGTGGTCGAGGGCGATTACGCCGCCTTCGCCGTTTTGATCGACCAGTTCTTTCATGACGACGTCGTTGGCTGCCTGCTCTAGCGGGACGTGGAGGTAACGGACGCGTTCGCAGATATCGGCGGCGACGATATTGCGCATGAAAAATTCGCCTACACCAGTGCCGGAGACGGCACAGCTTTCGTTGTTGGCGTAGGTGCCGGCGCCGATGATGGGCGAATCGCCGACGCGGCCGGGCATTTTGTAGGTGGTGCCGCCGGTGGACGTGCCGGCTGCGAGGTTGCCGTGTTGGTCGAGAGCGACGACGCCGACTGTGCCGTGTTCGCGCATCGGATCGTCGGGCATCGCGGAGGATTTCTTTTTGTCTGCGTCTGCTTTTTCTTTTGCGCGCTGGTACTGCTGCCAGAGGCGTTCGTTGTAGAAATAATAGGGCGAGACGAGTTCGATGCCTTGCGATTCGGCGAAGCGCTCTGCGCCGGTGCCTACGAGCATGACATGCGGAGTCTTTTCCATTACGAGGCGCGCGAGGTGGATGGGATTGGCGATGTGCTGCAGGGCGGCGACGGAGCCGGCGGCGAGAGTTTTGCCGTCCATGATGGCGGCGTCCATTTCGGGGATGCCGTCGCGGGTGTAGTAGGCGCCGCGGCCGGAGTCGAATAGGCCGGCGTCTTCCATGGAGCGGATTGTGGATTCGACGGCGTCGAGGCTTGTGCCGCCGGAGGCGAGGATTGCGTAACCTTTCTTGATGGCTACGACCATGGCGGCGCGGCGGGATTCGACGAATTCGGGAGGGGCTTTGCTGATGTCACCGGCGCCGCTGTGGGCGACTAGGATGAAATTGGGTGGCGGCGATGCTGTGGGCAGCATTGGGGCGGTGTGGGAGTGGGCGGTGAGTGACATTGCTGCGATTAGGATGAGGAGTGAAGAGATGGTGGCGAGTTTCATGATGACCTCCTGCCTGCGGTTGACGGCGGGGGTAGTGTAAGGCAATTTGAAATTTGGGATTGGAAATTTCAAATGGAAGACGGTGGGGCTTGATGGGAGAGACGCGGGCGGGATTCGTGGATCTGGACTCTCCGGGTTCTTACGATTTTGTTGTTTGCATGTTGCAGGCGGGAGTGAGCGGCAGAGGACAGGCAGGAGTGCCTGTCCCACTTACGGCGAAGGGCAGAACCCTGCAGGTCTGAAGACCTGCGCTACAGAAGGCGGTGAGACCCACGACGAGAACGGCGTCGTCGTGGCTACCCGAGCCGGGCCGTTGCGGCGAGCGAGGTGAATGCGACAGCGGGCACGGCAGGCCGTGCCCCTACTGTCGATTATTTGCGGACTAGACTAGGTGCCTTCGGACCAGGAGGCCAGGTAGTGCTCTTGCTCGGGGGTTAGCTTATCGATCTGGAAGCCCATGGATTCGAGCTTTAGCTTGGCGATTTGCTGGTCGAGGTGCTCGGGGACTGGGTAGACCTGAGGCTTGAGGTCCTTGGCGTTCTTGACCATGTATTCGGCGGCCAGGGCCTGATTGGCGAAGCTCATGTCCATCACGGACGCGGGGTGGCCTTCGGCGGAGGCGAGGTTGATTAGGCGGCCATCGCCGAGGAGATAGATGCGGCGGCCGTCTTTCATAGTGTACTCGTCGACGAAGGGGCGGGCCGGTTTCTTGCCGCTGGAAAGTTTTTCGAGCGCGGGGATATCGATTTCGACGTTGAAGTGGCCGGAGTTGCTGACCACGGCGCCGTCTTTCATTTTTTCGAAGTGATCGTGGGCGATAACGTTCTTATTGCCGGTGACGGTGACGAAGATGTCGCCGACTTTGGCGGCTTCGTTCATGGGCATCACGCGGAAACCGTCCATCACGGCTTCGATGGCTTTGGTGGGATTCACTTCGGTGATGATGACGTCTGCGCCGTGACCCTTGGCGCGCATCGCGACGCCGCGTCCGCACCAGCCGTAGCCTGCGACGACTACTTTGAGGCCGGCGAGCAGGAGATTCGTGGCGCGGATGATGCCGTCGAGAGTGGACTGGCCGGTGCCGTAGCGATTGTCGAAGAAGTGCTTCGTGAGCGCGTCATTGACGGCGATGATCGGGAATTTCAGGGTGCCGTCTTTGGCCATGGCGCGGAGGCGGATGACGCCGGTGGTGGTTTCTTCGGTGCCGCCGATTACGCCGTTGAGTAAATCGGTGCGCTTGGTGAGGAGCTGAGTGACTAGATCGGCGCCGTCGTCCATGGTGATTTGCGGCTTGTGGTCGAGGGCGGCGGAGATGTGCGAGTAGTAGGTGGCGTTGTCTTCACCCTTGATGGCGTAGGTGGGGATGTTGTAATCGCGAACGAGGGATGAGGCGACTTCGTCTTGCGTCGAGAGCGGATTCGAGGCGCAGAGAACCACGTCGGCGCCGCCGTCGCGAAGAGTGATGGCGAGGTTCGCGGTCTCGCTGGTGACGTGCAGGCAGGCGGAGACGCGAATGCCCTTGAGGGGCTGGTCTTTTATGAATTGCTTGCGGATGAGCTGCAGGACGGGCATGTGCTGATTGGCCCATTGGATTTTGCGCTTGCCGTCGTCTGCGAGAGCGATGTCTTTTACGTCGCCGTTCAGTTTTGTGACTGTTTCCACGGAGATTCCCCTTTTGAAGTAAACGCCGAAATTTGAAAACAAAGGCTGCCGGTCTTAAGACCGGCGCTACAAACTGCAGATTCCTCGCTGCGATCGGAATGACAAGTCGAGCATTTGTGCAGCGTCGTGCACTTTATGGGCGCGAGACGGCTACGGCGCCGCGTGAGCCGGCTTCCTTGCGGATGGCGTCGGCTTTGTCCGTTCTTTCCCAGGTGAAGCCGGGGCCGGTGCGGCCGAAGTGGCCGTAGGCGGCGGTCGGACGGTAAATCGGGCGGCGAAGATCGAGCGTTTCGATGATGCCCTTGGGCGTTAGCTTGAAATTCGCGCGGATTAGTTCGGTGATTTGCGAATCCGGGATTACGCCTGTGCCGAAGGTGTCCGTCATGACGGAAACTGGCTCCGCGACGCCGATCGCGTAGGCGAGCTGCACTTCGACTTTCGTGGCGAGTCCTGCGGCGACGATATTCTTCGCGACGTAGCGCGCCATGTAGCAGGCGGAGCGATCAACCTTGGTTGGATCTTTTCCGGAAAGCGCGCCGCCGCCGTGACGGCTGTAGCCGCCGTAGGTGTCGACGATGATTTTGCGGCCGGTGAGGCCTGCATCGCCCATGGGGCCGCCGATGACGAAGCGGCCGGTGGGATTGATGTGGAATTTGGTGTTGCTGTCGAGCATTTCGGCGGGAATCACCGGCTTGATCACTTCGTTCATGATCGCTTCGGTCAAATCGCGCTGGGAAACTTTTTCGCTGTGCTGCGTGGAGATGACGGCGGTATCGACGCGCGCGGGGCGGCCTTCAATGTATTCGACTGTGACTTGGGATTTGCCATCCGGCCGGAGGAAATCAATCTTGCCGGACTTGCGAACATCGGCGAGGCGCTTGGTGAGTTGATGCGCGAGTTGGATGGGCATGGGCATCAGCTCGGGAGTTTCGTCGCAGGCGAAGCCGAACATCAAGCCCTGGTCGCCTGCGCCGCCGGTATCGACGCCCATGGCGATATCGTCGGATTGCTTCTTGATGGCGCAGATGACGCCGCAGGTTTCGGAGTCAAAGCCATATTTGGCGCGGGTGTAGCCGACGTCCTTGATGACTTCGCGCGAGAGGTCGGCAAAATCGACATAGGTCTTGGTGGTGATTTCGCCAGCGACGACCACCAGGCCGGTGGTAACAAGCGTTTCACAGGCAACGCGACCCATGGGGTCGTCTGTCATGACGGCGTCGAGGACGGCGTCGGAAATCTGGTCGGCAATTTTATCGGGGTGACCCTCGGTTACAGACTCCGAGGTAAATAGGAACTTCTCATCGGCATGCGCCAAAACAGTATCCTCCCAAGCGGTGGAAAGCACGTGCGGGGCCGTATTTAGCTAGTAAACGCGAAACCCACGAACATCGACGGTAGCACGCAGGTAGGGGGGTGTCAACGCGATGCAGGGAAATGGGTTAAAGCAAAGGTGAATGGGGATTTACGGGATTGAAATGCGACCCAAAAGGACGCCTACCTCGCCGGGAGCAGAAGTTTGGGGGACTTTTGGAGCAACGAAATTCCTCAGCTTAGTGGGGCACCTGCAAACGGCCGCGATTCATGTTATTCCTTCGTGGTGCAGCTATTTGCGGGCCGGGGTGGCGTCGAGATCGCGCCGGTACAGAAGATAGGCGCGGATAAATTCGTCGAGGTCGCCGTTTAGGACCTTGTCTACATCGCCGCGCTCGACTTTGGTGCGGACGTCTTTGATGAGCTGGTAGGGCTGGAGCGTGTAGGAGCGGATCTGGCTGCCGAAACTGATTTCAGGCTTGGAGGCATCGAGCTTGCGCAGATCTTCGCGGCGCTTTTCGATTTCGAGCTCGTAGAGTTGCGAGCGCAGCATCTTCATGGCGATTTCGCGGTTTTTATGCTGGCTGCGCTCATTCTGGCATTGGACGACTACGCCGCTCGGCAGATGCGTGATGCGGACAGCGGATTCGACTTTGTTGACGTTCTGGCCGCCGTGGCCGCCGGCGCGAAAAGTGTCGACGCGCAAATCTTCGGGGCGGACGTTGATTTCGATCTGGTCGTCAATTTCAGGAATGACAAAAACGGATGCGAAAGATGTGTGGCGGCGGGCGGCCTGGTCGAAAGGAGAAATGCGGACGAGGCGGTGAACGCCGCTTTCACCTACGAGCATGCCGTAAGCGTTCTCACCTTCAATAAGCACCGTGGCGGATTTGATGCCCGCTTCCTCGCCGGGTGTCGAATCTACGAGCGAAGCGCGAAAGCCTTTCTGCTCCGACCAGCGCATGTACATGCGCAGCAGCATTTCGGCCCAGTCTTGCGATTCGGTGCCGCCGGCGCCGGGTTTAATTGTGACGATTGCGTTGAGGCGGTCGTTTTCGCCGGCGAGGAGCGTTTTTGTTTCGAGGCCGGAAACGTAGGCATCGGCTGCGGCGATTTCTTTGGCGACATCTTCGAGGAGCGAGGCGCGCTGTGCGTCGTCTTTTTCTTCTTCGGCGAGGTGGAAATAAGTTTCGACGTCGCTCATCTTGCGATTGAGCGTGTCCTCGGCGGTGACGCGGTCTTCGATTACTTTGCGCTGCTGCAGGACGGCCTGGGCCTTTTCCTGATCCTGCCAGAAATTTGCGTCGCTGACTTTTTCTTCGAGGGCGGCTAGCTGCTGGCGGGCGGCTGGGGCGTCAAAGATAGCTCCGCACGAGTTCCATGCGCTTCTTGAGATCGATGTAGCGGTGCTGGATGTCTTCGATGTGTTCGGGCATGGGGATAGAGTACCGAGGAAAATGGAAAAGTGAAAATGGAAAATGGACGACCGAAACTGTATGCTGAAATAACTGGTGGCGAGACGTCACTGGCTATGTTCGCATCTCGACAATACAGCGGTCATCGCCGCATCGCCTCTAGAATATGGACTTTGCCCGTAGCGGTCGCGTTCTGCGCGATGTCCGGCGCGATGTCCGGATGGAGCAGTCCTCCCAAGCCCAACAATCCATTAGAGAGATTTGCTCGAGCCTGTGGCGTCCCAAGTGCGATACAGAAAAGCCCCCGCATTTTCGCGTCGCCTGACGAAGGGTCCTGGCACGAATACCAATCTGTCAAAGAGATCCCAGAATGGCCCAGCGAGTGGACAGAAACGGCGTCGGTGTGGAGTCGCGCCGGTTCACCCGCCTTCGTACGGGTTGTCGGTGTAGGGCGAGACTTTTCGGACTACTCCTATTATTGCTTCGACCGCCAGGGGATCCTCACTCGAGTGGAGCGGCAATTCCGAACCGTGTGGCGGTGGGGGTTTGCTGAAACAATCTTGTTCGACAATAAGGGGAGTGAGGAAGAACGTACGAGCAGCTACTTTGACACCAAGAATGAACAGGCGATTCAGCCGCCGAAAGAATCCGAGCTGGTAACACCAGTGAAAATATTTCAAAGGGTGTCTTCACTTCCGTTTTTCCCTCTCCTCTCGGCCAAGAGCTCCGATCCATAGCCGGATTTCTTTATGCGGACAGACATCGATAAAGAGTCAAACGCAGAACGCCCACCTAAAGGTGCCCGCTACAACATCAAAACAGCCGGCTGGAAGTTTTAAATTCGGGAGGGTCAGGAATCTGGAATTTCCATGCCATGCTGTGCCGCCAGCGCTTCGCGAATTCTCTTGGCTCCATGCGACGTAGAATTTTGCCGCTCGGTATTTCAATTTCATAGCCTAGGATCTGGCACGTGATTCCGCCGAAGCGAGAAGAGCAAGGAATCTCGGTCATTATGACCATCCGCGAGGAATCGCCGATCCAGTCCAAACCCACGACGCCGAGGTAATCGAACGGCTCGGTGCCAAGTTCGGAGCAGTCGTCAGCGGTGGGTGGATCGGCCTGACAGGGCGGAAGGCTTCGGAATGTGTCCTGCTTAACTTCACGGGCGATATAGCCCGGCCCGAGATCCGGACTATCCAGCATATGTACGGCAAGGAGGTCCCAGCCGTTGGCGTTTTCATTGCCGTTGATGAAGAAGGCCTTCGAATCGGGTGACCAAGTAATTTCATCGTCCACCGTGGCCACCGGCTGGACATCCCCTCTATCTCGTCCGAGCGTTGTTACCCGCAGGGAAGCCGAAACGATGTCGGGATCATCAGGAAGCGGGTGGTAGCTGAGCACGACGGCGCTTTTGCCATCTGGAGAGGCAATACGTAAGGGCTTGCACTCCTTTTGATCGTCGGCGTCGCACCAGCCTCGGAAGCTCACCCCTTTTTTCGACCACATCGCAGTGTTCGCCATTGAGTTCGTCACTGAAGACAAGACAAACGCGGTCAATGCGGCAGCGTACATAGCTTGAGTCAAAGATTTTTGCAACATGCTTGGTGAGATTTTACGCCCGAAATCTAGATTTTTTTATTTGCTGACGTTGCGAATGCCGTGACGAGCAAGACGAGGGAGACGAGGAGGCAGAGCCAGCAGAGCCAATCGCCGAAGCGGACATATGGCGTTATGTCGGAGCGGAAATCGTAGGGAGCTTCGAGTTCGCCGCGGATGTCGGTCGGGAGGCGAGCCATGATGCGGCCGTAGGGATCGACGGAGACGGTGAAACCGTTGTTCGTATCACGCAGCATCCAGCGGCGATTCTCTATGGCGCGGACGCGCGCCATCATCAGATGTTGCGCAGGGGCGGCGCTGCGGCCGAACCAGCCGTCATTGGAGAGGTTGATGAGAAGATCTGCGCCATTGGCAGCGAAGTGGCGAACTTCGTCGGGAAAAATAGCTTCGTAACAGATAAATGTGCCGAATTTCGCGCCAGCCGAGGGGACGTAGGTGGGGACCATCGGGATGTTCCACGCTGTAGTTTTGCCCTGCGTGAAATCCGAAATATCGGCGGTGAGACGGCCGGCGAACGAGAGCCATTGGCGCAACGGCACGTATTCGCCAAATGGCACAAGGTGCATCTTGTAGTAAGCATAGATACGACGGCCAGCAGGATCGAGCAGGATGGCGCTGTTATACGCCGACCATTGATTCTGCGCGCCGCCGTATGCGTTCTTCTGCCAATCAACAACGCCAACGAGAAAATCACTACCCGATTCTTTTGCGATACGCACCATGCGCGCCGCGAAGGCCGGATCCTGCATGCTGAATGGCGCGGGAACTTCAGGCCATACGATCAAGCCGGGCTGCTTTTTGGCGGCGTCGATGCTGATTTGCGCGAGCTGGTCGAGATCGCCTGCGTGTTGCTCCATCCAGTCGGAGGGATACTGTTCAGATTGGGGAAAGTTGGTTTGGACGAGGTGGGCGACAAATCGCGGCTGCTCGTGGGGAATTAAATATCGTCCGCCTACCACAATTGCAAGAAACGCCCCAGTAACAGCAAGAACGGCCTTCCAGATCTGCGACTTCCGCGCCAGAACTGCATAGGCAAGAAGCGAGCCGTAGGCTGCAATGAGAAAAGAAAGCCCCCAGATTCCTGTGATGGGCGTTAGTTGAAGGAGCGCGAGACTGTTGCTCGCGGCATAACCGGTGAGGTTCCACGGGAAGCCAATATAGGGAAGGTGGGTGCGCGCAAATTCAAGCGTGACCCAAAAAAACGGCGCCAGGAGACATGCAAGGGCGACGCCTCTTCTTCGCGCGACAAACGCCAGG
>CAVYDF010000023.1:0-151772 GCA_963767205.1 uncultured Acidobacteriota bacterium | reverse complement strand
AGCTAATTGTCGAGAACAGGGATCACCACCCTTCTCGTTTTGAGATAGCTGGTGGTAAGCGGATTTATCAACAGCTATCAGCAGAAATGAACGGGCACTTGTCCGTTCATTCGGCTCATCATAAGCAGGCAATGCGGCGTCTAGCAAATCTGGTCCATGGACAAATTCCGAGTAGCCGCTGACTTCATGTTGGCAGGCTCGAGGCTGCATTGATTTCGCGCGCTGCCTTAATTCCCAACGCAATAGCGCCCTGCATCCATTGCGGCCACGGAGACGCATGTTCGCCCGCGAACCACACCCTGCCCTCAGGTTTGCAAATCTCCGGATACCACTCCAATTGGCCGGGGTGATGAACGGTGTACGCGCCTTTTTGCCAGGGATCGCTTTGCCAGGATTTTGTGACTACCGTCTCCAGGTGCTGCCGTAGGCCCGGATGCACTTCGTCCATATCGCCGATCATGCGCTCGTTTCTGTCACCCTCGACTCATTTCATCCAGCCGGCGAGCATAGTCCCCATAAAAATATGCTTGCAGCAAGCCGCGGGAGCCCGGCTTGTTGTAAGTCGGATGCCACACCTCGAAATCCTTATCGGACCATCCGAACCCGTTCAACCCCTCGTCTTCCCAGTAACGGCGGCTGACCTGGAAGGTGGTGCGCACTACTGCCAGATAGTTGAGGCCGTCGATCACCTTGCGTTTTTCGGCGGTCCACTCCGGTGTGACAGGGATGTACCGCAGAACGCTGAAGGGAATCGTGCAGATGACGGCCTCCGCTTCTACGCGATCCAACATTCCCGCATGGCGGCAGGTGATTCCCACGCGGGTTTCTCCGCGCTCGATATGCTCTACGACACACCCATAGCGGATCACGTCGCTTAGCTTCGCTGCGAAAGAACGCGGTAGTAGGTCGGTGCCTCCCTTGATCTTTGACTTGGGCTGCTTGTAGTGGTTGTTGTCTTCGCGGATATAGTCGAGCGCGGATTGTTTCTCAAAGCCGGCCAGCATGTAGTGCATCGCATCTGCCGAGGCTCCTCGCTGATGCAGGAAGTCCTCGATACTGATGTCGGCCAGCCGCATCATCTCCGGGGACCAGTCTTGGCGGATCGCGGAACCGATTTTCCTCATGAGCTCGCCACAATAGAGTTCTTCGAGATCATCGAGCCCAACTCGTCTCTCCTCCGGCGTTAGATCGAGCGGAACTTGCGACATGTCCACGGGTTTGTCCGGGGGGATCTTCACCCGTTTGCCCTTCAGCAACGCGACTTCAGACAAATGGGTGGGGCGGAACGGTTCCAGCTCGAGCCCGAAATGTTTCACCCACTCCAGAGTGATGCTATGACTGGCGGGGATGCGCGCTGCACCGGCCTCGGCGTAGAGATCATCTGAGAGCCCTTCGCGGATGGTGTGGGCGCGACCGCCGGGATGAAGCTGCGCCTCGAGAATCGTGACGTCGTGCCCAGAGCTCTTCAGGTCCCATCCCGCCGCCAATCCGGCCAGGCCAGCGCCAAGAATAGCGACCCGTTTGGCGTTCCCTCGCCGCTGCGCGACATTCTGCGGAAGCGCCCAAGTCGGATCAGACGAGAGATACAGCCCAGCGGCCGCATATCCCGCCAGTTTCAAGAATTCCCGGCGATCGATTCGCATAATAGGGCGGATACTATCCAAGCTGGGACTCTCTGCCAAGAGAGAACGAGAACGCAAGAGTCTGTTGGGACTTGCCATTGATTGTGGTCGGATTGCTGGAAAGGCCGAAGAAATCTACATCATTGGCTTTCAGATAGGTGATGACATAACGAAGTCGGCCTCACGACGAGCCGAGTAAACTGTGCGGTGTCCAACGTACAGAGCTCGGATCGAAGGAGGCCGAGATGAAAATTATAGGATGCGATCTACACGCTCGACAACAGACGATCGCGATGTTGGATAGCGACACAGGCGAGCTGGAAGAGAAGACCCTCGAACATCAAGGCGAGACCGTGCGGGAGTTTTATTCCGCACTGCGTGGTCCGATTCTGGTGGGGATCGAAGCGACCGGTTCGATGCAGTGGTTCCTGGAACTGATGGAAGAGCTGGGGATCGTTGTGGCGCATCGCCCGTCAGAGAAAGTAACGGGACTGCACAACTGTAGGGGTGTGTGCAAAAGAAATAAAAAACAAACTAAACTGTCTTGACTAGGCCGACTTCGTTAGAGATGTCGATAAATAGGCATTATCACTAGCTATCTCAGTTTTGAGATAGATGGTGGAAGAGGAGTGGCTGTTGAAAAAGTGTTCGTGAATGCGCACTGAAGTGTTGGCAGCAACGTCTATTGAGCAAGCGTTCTGCCGATGCTCTTCTTCATCGCTATTCACGGAGGCTTGCGGATTATGATGGGACAACACTCCCGTTCCGAGTCGCTGTTCTACTACTTTCGCATTGAAGATCAGGTTCCTGAAAACCACCTACTCCGTCTCATCGACCGACACATCAGCTTCGATTTCGTTCGTGAGAAGCTGAAGGACTCCTACAGCGATACGGGCAGACCCTCGATCGATCCGGAACTCCTGTTGCGCATTCTGCTGATCGGCTATCTCTATGGCGTCACCAGCGAGCGCAAGCTGGTCGAGGAGCTGCAGATGCATCTGGCCTGGCGCTGGTTTACCGGACTCAGCTTCGATCAGGAGATTCCCCATCATTCTACGTTTTCCAAGAACCGTCATGGCCGCTTTCAGGAGTCGAACCTCTTTCAGCAGCTGTTTGAACAGATCGTGGACCGTTGCAGGGAGGCTGGATTAGTCGAGGGCGAACACCTGTCGGTCGATGGCAGCTTTATCGCCGCGAATGCCAGCCGGTCGAGCCGCATCCCGCGTGAGCAGTTGACGGAAGTGGCCCACGTGAAGGGCACGGTGCGTGAGTACTTGGCGGACCTCGAGCAAGAAAACCCGATTGAAGAACCGGCCCATCAACAAGACCAGGTATCGACGACGGATCCGGATTCGACCTATTCGACCAAGGGCGATCGTCCGGCGGAGCTGGGGTACTTCAACAACTATCTGATCGACAACCAGAGTTGCGTCATTGTTGGCGTTCAGGCTACGTCCGCTCGACTGAGCCAGGAAAGTGCCGCGGCTCGGGAGATGATCACGCGGTCGGCGGAGAGAGGCGGGCGCTTCCCACAGTCGGTTGCCGCCGACACGACCTATGGGAACGGTGAGCTTTTGGCCTGGTTGGAGGAACGGAACATCACTCCTTATATTCGCGTGAAAGAAAGTCCTGCTCCCAAAACCAACTTGTACGGGATCGAGAAGTTCACCTACGTTGCCGAGACGAACAGTTATCAGTGTCCCGCAGGAAAGCGACTAACCTACCTGGGAGTGAACCCGCGCAACCGAAACCATATCTATAGGGCAACGCGAAAACGGTGTCGGGAGTGTGTGCACAAATCGCAGTGCACCAGCGGACACTATCGGCAAATTGCGATCCATATCCACGAAGCGGCGCGACAAAGGGCACGAGAGCGAACGACTGCTCCGGCCTTCGCGGCCGCGCAACGCCAACGCCGGAAAGTAGAAGCACTGTTTGCGGAATTGAAGAACCAGATCGGACTGCGCAGGGTGCGCTTGCGGAGAATCAAGCATGTTCGCGAACAGTTCTTTCTCGCGGCTACAGCCCAGAACCTGAAACGACTGGCCCGCTTCCTTAGATCAAGATCTCCTGAATCAGCCACGGTGCCGGTCTGAGATAAAAAAAGAAAGCGCGATATCTCAGCAGGAAACCGCTACCTCAGTTCAACACTCCACCAGTAGGCGCCTTTTTCAACAGCCACAGGATTTCTCAACACTTATCCTAAAACCGTCGATTTCCTTCTGATGTTGTCTAAAAGTTGGCTGTACAACGCGTAGTTTCGCGCGGACGCGGTAGCCGTCACCTCAGGTCGATTTCCACACTAGGCGAGTAATGCCATAAAGTATTTGATTATGACTACACATACAGAACATAATCGGTTGCGTTAGTTTACTTGTAAGTTTCAGCGACGGGCCGATTCTTAGCTCAAAGAGGTTCGAATGTCTAAGCTAGTGCTTGTTGCCGGAATTGCCCTTTGTTTTTGCAGCCCGGCTCGCGGCCAGGATTTTCGAGAGTGGAAATCTTTGGGGGCTATTCTTATCAGAACGCTGACACAAACGATCTCGCTTCACCCTCACGGCAAAGCGCTAACGGCTGGGACGCATCTGTTTCCTGGAACTATAATAAATGGTTCGGGTTAGAGGGGGATTTCAGCGGGCACTACAACACTGAATCGGTCCCCAGTGCTGTTCTTATCCCGCAGCTTAACACCCCAGTAGTCAACCTCCACGTACATGATTTTACTTACTTGGGCGGTCCACGCCTTACCTTTTGACCAGTGTTGCTCCCCGCTCTTTTCGGCGGCGACCATCTAGATGGCAGACTGACTATCCCAAGTACTCCCGGGTCGGTCGTCGTGGGCGTTCCCGCAAAACAGTTTCGCAGCAGCTTTTGGAGGCGGGATCGAGTGGAAAGTAGCCTCTCATTGGGCTGTTCGCGGAACGGCCGATTATCTATTCACGCGCCACGCGATCTTCAATCTTATTTCTGGGGTCATGATGCCAACATTTACTCAGAACAACTTTCGTGCTTGGTGGGAATTGTCTTCCAGCTTGGAAGCGTACACGCGCACTGATAACGCAGTGTACGTCAAGCAAGCTCTACTGTTCGGGTGGATCACTCTCAGAACAGGGATTATCACTAGCTATCTCAGTCTGCGACGATTTCACAGCGATGTGACAGTGAGGGCGCGCCAGCGGCGATTCGCCTTGGCGCCGGGCGAAATTACAAAAGTGCAACACGAAGTGTAACAAGGCTTGCGCGCACAAATGTGAAGCGACTCTATCTCAAGTGGATCGAAATGGTTAGTTGGTGGGCCCGCTAGGATTCGAACCTAGGACCAACGGATTATGAGTCCGATGCTCTAACCAGCTGAGCTACGGGCCCAACGCATGCCAGTGAAAGTTCCCAATCTTAGCATCCTTGAGTACCGGGTCAAACCAAGTCCTTGGCCCCGGCAATGATCTCCCAGTCCTCCTCGGAAGATTCGGCCGACGTGTTTCCGCTCTTACGCACTCGACCCTCTAGGAAGCTTGAGGGCACTCAGTCAACCGATTCTTGTTATTTCGGCGGGTCATTGGGAACGGTAAAGGGCTTTCCGTCATGCAGGTAGAGGCGGGCGGCTTCGTCGCGAGTAAAAGGTCTAGCGCCGCGGCGGCCGAAGACGGCGATTTGATTGCCGCTTTCGTCGACGGCGCGATCGCGGTCAGTTCCTTTCGAGATTGAGAGGGCAGGGCCGCGGGTGCGATACGTGGCGATGAGCTTGGGAGTGGGGCGCGGGCTGAAGCCGTAGGAATTTTGCGAATCCTCGGGCGAGAGGATTTGCAGGACGCGAAGACCATTGCGGCCGTCCGCGACGAAGGCGAAGGCGCTCGCGTCAACCATTCCGATTTTGATGTCGCGGGCGTCGGTTAGTTTGCCGTCCGCGGTAAAAATTTGATCGAGCTTCGGTTCTTCTGGTTTTTCCACATCGACGATGGCGATGCCCTGTTTGCCGGCAGCGACGTAAGCGTAGGTGCGAGCGACGTAAATATTGCGCGCGTCTTCGAGAGGCACGAGCGCACCCGAGACGAGGCGGGGATTGCCGAGATCGGAAACGTCGAGGATTTTCAGTCCGGCGCGATCGACGACGAATGCGTAGCGGAACTGAATCGCGATTCCTTGCGGCGAGTCGAGCGTAGGCGCGCCGATTTCAGCGGCGACGCGGGGCTTGAGCGGATTATCGAGATCGACGACGACCAAGCCGCGATCGCAGAGCATGTAGGCGTAGGTGCCGGCGATCGTGATGCGGCGGGCGCCATTCAAAATTCCGCCGGGGTTGAAGGCCAGGGCACGTTTCAGAAAATTGTTTCGCGGGTCGCCGTCGAGTAGCGTGCTGACGCCCGGAGTTTTGCTTTTTGGATCGGGATCGCCGATGACGACGAGGCCTTCGTATTTGTCCGCGACGTAGAGAAAAGCGTAGAGGGGATGGATCGGTTGCTCTTCGTTTTCGGGATTGTGCGTGCGAGCTGGATCGACGGCGAGCGTCGAAGGACTTGCGATGGCGGTGGCATATTTCGTTTTTACGTAGAGCCGCTGCCCGAGAGGCGAAACGGGCGCGGTAACCGTGCGCTCGGAGAAATTTTTGTTGTCGATGTTTGCGACGTCGTAAGCGCGGAATCCGCCCTTGCCGAGCGCGGCGTAGAGATACTCGCCGCGAAGCTGGACGTCGAGAACCTCGCCATCGTGGTGATAGGCTTCTTTCAGCTCGCGATCTCGCGTAAGGTGCTGCTGATAATCCTGCGGATAAGCGACGCGTTGCAAATAGCTGCCGATGATGGCGGGCGGCTCGTCGTGCTCGGCGACAGCGACAGCGTCGAAACCTTTTGCGCCGTCGGCCACATAAATATAGCGGCCCATGAAATTCAGCAGATTCGTGCCTTGTAGCAGCACTTGCGCCATCCAGGCGTTATTGTCGTTGCGATTCGAGATGTGGCAGTCGTCGCAGGCTTTCGTTTCTTTTCCGCGAACCGTGTGCGGCACGAATGTGCTGAACGCGGTGCCGCTCAGACCTTCGGCGGAAACCGTTTGCTGCGTGTAGTAGATCCAGTCGCGATTTTGATTCTGAGAGCTGACGAGAATCGCGCATGACGAACGAACCGGCGCCACACGATGGCCGGTGACGGTGCCGTCGACGCCGAGCATGAAGCCGTCGTCGCGAAGAACTTGGAAATCGTAAGCTGTCCAGTTGCGCGTCAGCAGGCCTTCGTTGTGCAGCATCGGCTTGCGTTGGTTCGCCATCATCGCGAGATGGCAGCCGAAACAATTCGGCGTCCAGGAAGTGTGGCAGGCGTAGCAAGTCATGCGGCTATTGGCGTGAGCGAGTTGCGATGAATCGGCTGGAAGGTCGCCCCAGGTCTTTCCGTCTTTGCTGAATCGTTTTGGCCCAGCGCGATTTTTCGCTGTAGTGAATATTTCCGGGCGTGATGGTGTCCAGCACCTGCACCACTTCCCATTCTTTATCCGGCTCAACCATCGAGCGCTGGAAGAGTTTGCCGTCGCGATATTCAAAGCGACGGGCATTCCAGGGAGTGCGCAGCGAATCGAAGTGAGTTCCGCCTGCGGGCGACGCGGGACCTGAAGAAATCAGCGAGGCGCGTTTCTCGATCGTTCCGTGACAATCGGTGCAGTCGAGTTCGATGGCAGCGCGCGGCTCGGCATAGAGTTTGCCGGTGCCGTGGGAATCCTGCTCGAAATGGCAATCGACGCAGTGCATTCCTTTTTCAAGATGAATGTCCGCCAGGTGAACGGCTTTCTGGAATTTCGCGGGATCGTCGGGAGCGACGACTTTGTTTTCGGCGTCTAGCAGATTCCCTTTGCGATCGCGTTTGTAGACGGCGCGAAAAACCCAGCCGTGGCTGTGAAAATCTGCGAATTGGGTGTGCTTCAGTTGGGAATTGAATTCGGGCGAGCCGAGTTTTTCGAGGAAATCGAGATTCGACCATAGTCCGCGCGCCGCCGCGCCTTCCGGATTCCTGAGCGCTAGCTGATATCTTTCTTCATTTGTCGGATTGTGCTGGTCGCGCGGATACATCGCTTCGCCGTCGGATTCGTTGTCCCACCACGTGTAGCCGAAATAGGTGGTCTCCATGTTCGTTCCCGGATGAACATGGCAGATCATGCATTGGCTGGAGGGAATGGCTCGGGTGAAACTGTGGCGGATGGGATGACCGGATTCATTCTTCGCGATGGTTGGGTCGGAAGAGGCGCTCTCTCCCATGTGCCCGAAGCGGGCGTAAGGGCCTGAATGCGCCGGAGAGCGATCGTTTGCATAGACGACGTGGCAGGCCGTGCAGCCGCTGCCGCGATAGTCGCCCGGTTCGTCGTTGGTGCCGGGGAGCGAGAGCAACGGATCGAGCAAGCGGGTCTTCTGAAGGCCGAGAAAAACGGGATCGGTGCGAAGTAGAGTACCGAAGCCGCGTTCGCCGAGCTTGTCGTCCGGGCGTCCGGATTCTTCCTCGCGATCGGGATTGCCGATTTCGCCTTTCTTTTCGCCGCCGCGTTCGAAAACGCGCAGGACGTTTCCGGGTTGTGATATTTCCCAACGCTCGAGCGGAGTGAGTTCGGGAAGAATTCCTTTCAGGCGGATTTCGTCGGGAGTTGGCGCCGGAACTGTGCGAATCCCTTGCGGCACGCCGGAAGACGAGTAGCTTTCGCCGAAGCGCGCATTTTTCAGAGGGAACGAGCCGTTATTGTAAAGCGCCGCTCCCCAAAGCATCGCTCCGTGCGTCATCATGCTGGTTTTTACTTTCATGACTTCTGGCGCGTGACATCCGGCTGTGCCGCAGGTCTCCGCGGCAACGCGCAGGTCTCCAGGATTGACGAAGCGGACGTACTCGTAACTTTCGCGAAGCCATTTTGTGTACAGGCGCTGCTGATTTCCTGACCGGCCGGCGAGGGCGGAATCATTTGGCTGCACATGCGCGCGATTTTTTATCTGCTCGTATTCAGGCGTCTTTGAGTTTGTTCCTGGCGGCTAGCGTTGCGGTGGAATCGCCGCCGTGACAATCGATACATGCGAGACGAACGGTGCCGGTGGGATGCATCGAGGGTTCGTCGGTGCTGGTGTGGCAGGAAACGCATCCGGAATTCTTTCGATCCACGTCGGCTTGCGATTGTCTGAGCAAGTCATGCTGTTGTGCGGATCGGATTGGGCGTGCGAGCGCCTTTCAAACAACAACGAAACGGCGAGCGCGCTGAGCGTCACAAGCAGTGTGGCCGCCACTCGTTTCCCATTTCGATGCCGAGTTGTCGCGATGTTGGCTGTCTTATTCATTTCGCGCGCCGATAAAATTATTCGTCAAAACTGAAACCTGATATCGGTGAAAAATGTGTACATCAATTTGCCGCTGTAAATGTCTTTCAGGCCCTGACCTGGAATCAAAGTGGCAGCGCCGGCCGTGATGGCGATGTTTTCCGTCAGCGGCGGCCTGTATCGGACGCCGATGCTCGAATCAAATCCGATGCTGTGACGAATCGGCGCCTGAAACAGGATCTGCTCGAGCGCCTCGGTACGTTCGAAGCGCAAGTAGTTGACATTTACAAACCCGCGCAATTTCGGCGTGATATCGAAATTGGCGCCGACATTCGCGAGAAAAATACCGGGATTCACGAAATTGGCCTGGCCTTCATCTTTGCTCGAACGCAAATCGGGAAGAAGGCTGTTGCCAGAATTCAGCGCGACGCCCGAGCCCGTCAGGCGAATGCTCTCGCGATTCCACAGGCTGAAGATTCCGCCCGCGAATTCTGGAAAATCATCGATGGAATCAAATCCGCGCGCGTGGCCGCTGGATGGATTCGCAGACCCGGAAGCGTAAAAGAGCGAACCCTTCAGCCGGAACCAGTCGCGATCCACCGAGAGTTCGAGCGCCGCCATCTGCGCGTTGATCGTCACAGGCCTCCCTGCGATGGCATTGAAGCTGTCGGTTCCCAACGCCTGGTAAAAAGCATGGGTCAGATTCACCGGCCCAATGTGGCCGTCGCCGGTCCAACCGATGTAGGCGGCATGAACGCTGTGAGGCTGGATCATGCCGCTCGAAAACACTTTGCCAATGGGCGAAGGACGCACGAGAAAACCGTTGTCGTCGTAATGGATTGTTGCATCGTCTTTGTCGTAGTGAACGCTCAACTGCGCGGTGTAACCCTGGAAGAGGAAATCCTGGCGAAACACATTGGCGATGATCACTTGCTGATTGCGCAGTGCCATCGAATTCAAGCCGCTGTTTGTATTCTTTTCGAGGAAATTAAAATACGCGACGTTATATTGCCACCGATTCGAATCGAGATTGCCGAAGATGCGGACGCCTGGCTGTTCTTCTACAAACAGGAAACCGCGAAAGTCGCTATTGAATCCCTGAATGCCGGCGCGCACAGAGACAAAATCGTAGTTTGGCCCGATATCCTTGATCTTGAGTTCGCCGAAGGCTTCCTGCAAGCCGATGTGCGCGTCGAAGCGCGTGGTGCCTTTGGTCACGTCGGCGTTGACGATTCCGCGTTCCTGGACATTGAGATAATTCAAACTGACAGCTGGAGTGATTCGGATGCGCCAATCGACAGGACGGAACGAAGTATCGCCATGAAACAAGTCGAATGAAAAAAGAAATAATTGATCGAGAAAAAACTGCTGCCCTTTGCCGAAGAAATCGCTGCTTCCCGGTCGCGCAGAGCTGATGTTGCTGGGAGTAGGCAATCGGCGGAAATCGAGAAACGTGTCGCTTATGCCCGTAAAGTTCAAAAAGATTTGCTGGCCGATTATCGGGAACGTCACCCTTCCATTTATTCCGGTCGAACGGATCCCACTTGCTGCCTCGAACGTACGGATGCTCGCCACCGGTTCCGTAGCGATCCCAATCAGGCATCGTAATCAACCAGCGATCGGGCTGAGGATAGAAAACCTGATCGGACGAAGGCAGCGTCTCCGCGGCAGTCTCTGTTTTCTGCTGCCCCTGATTGGCGTCATCCTGGATCACAACGGGAGGCGTGGAAGAGGGCGCTGGCGCTGAAGCGGGCGGAGCATTCGAAATTCCGCCGGGAATCTGAGGGAACGGCGGCGGCGCTGAATTCGTCGCAGGAACGGAGACGAGCGCGGCCTCGAGAATGAGATCATCGCCCGCTTTGAGCTTGATCGCAGGATTTCTGAATTCCTCAAAACCTTCCGCTGTGATCGTTACTTCGTAAGTTCCTGGCGGCACGTCGAGGAAACGAAACACGCCCTGTGCATCGCTGATTTTTATCGATTGCTGGTTCGCTCGCCATGCTTCGCAAAAGAATTCGCGCGCCCATCACAGCACGCCCGTTCTCTTGGCGCACGATTCCTTCCAGCGCGGCGTTCTTGGGCGCTGCCTGACCGGGCAAACGCTGTTGCGCTGCGATTTTTACGGGGCATGCCAGACACCACAAACCGATAAGCAGGCAAAGCACCGCACGTTTCAAAAACCGTACGCGCAATGGAGCTTCCACCCCTCTCCCAGATCACAATTGGGGATTTGGTTTCCTGGACCATTCAATCATGATTGAACAACTGATTTGCGGAATCATTGAGAAGGGTGTGCGGGTATGATACGAATAAATCACTCGTATGAATCAGGCCCGAAGCCCGATCTTTCAGGATGGTGCGCCCCGTCTGGCAGGCTCCGCGTTTTGCCTTTCGTTTCGCACATGCCTTGCGATCGCATTGTGTGTTGAACTTGCCGCCTGCGGCGGAAGCACGAGCGGCGGCGACGGAGCCACTCCTCCTCCGGATCCCCCGCCGGCCACAGAATTCCTCACGCAAGCTGACGTTCAAATGCTGGTACAAGCCGCTGCCACTGCTGCCCAGTCCAACACGATGGCAATCGCCGTGGTTGACCGGCTCGGGCGCATACTGGCGGTTTATAAACAGCCGGGTGTTCCCGCGTCGCTCCCCGGAAATTTTGGCGCCGCCATTCCGCCTGATGAACTCGCCGTGTCGCTTGCGCGAACCGGGGCATTTTTCAGCAATGACCAAGCGCCGCTGTCTTCGCGGACGGTGCGATTTATTAGTGGCGTGCATTTCCCGCCGGGAGTGATGAATACGGGAAGCGCCGCCCTCTACGGCATCGAGAATACGAATCGCGGATGTAATCTTGCGGCGAGTTTGAGCGCGACTGTGCCCCCCGCAACAACAATCGCGGGCGCGAGCCCGGGTTTCGGAATCACAACAGGCAAAGCGGACATCAACGACACCATTGCAACCGCGGTGAATCCGGGCGGGGTGCCAATTTTCAAGAATGGGCAAGAAGTTGGCGGAATTGGCGTCGCACTGGCGGACAACAATCTTGCTGAGTACGTCGCGTTCGTCGCTGCCGGAATGGTGGCGACGGGCGGCCCCAGCACGGCGACCGATGGCGTTGGATTCCCGGCATTTCCTGCGCCGGGAATCGTTACGATCGCTGGCATCACGTTGCCCTTCGTAAATCAGACGACCGCGCCGAGTGGCGTTACGGCCTGGCACATTCAACGCGGCCCTCTTTACTAAGGGGCCTGTGGCGAGCCCCGGCGTTCCGCCCGAAGGCGATCTGATACCCACGACGAATGGGCCGCTGGGAGGATTGACGGCGGCGGACGTGGCCCAGATCATCAGCAATGCCGTGGCGACGGCGAATCAGACGCGCGCGCAAATCAGGCTGCCAATTGGAGAGAGAGCAAAAATGGTGATCGCGGTGAGCGATCTCGATGGCACGATGATCGGTCTTCATCGGATGACGGACTCGACCATATTCAGTATCGACGTGGCGGCGACGAAAGCGCGCAATGTGATTTATTTCAGCGGAGCCACAAGGCAGGCTGCGGACTTGAACGACGTTCCGATGGGAACGGCGGTGACAAATCGGACGATAGGTTTTGGAGCGCAACCGTTTTTCCCATCTGGAATCGATGGCACGTCACCCGGACCATTTTTCAATCTCTACACGATGGACGTCGCACATCCGTGCACGCAGGGACTGCAGGTGCCGAGCTCGGCTTGGCCGATGGCTAACCAGAGCGGCATTGTATTTTTCCCCGGTTCGGAACCGCTCTATAAGAATGGCATTCTTGTGGGAGGATTGGGCGTGAGTGGCGACGGCGTGGATCAGGATGACTTCGTGACGGCAGGAGGCGCGGCGGGATTCGAGCCGGTGGCGTCGATCCGCGCAGATCAAATCGTGATTAATGGAGTGCGGCTGCCCTATCTAAAATTTCCGAGGAATCCAACCGACTGAATTCGTGAAACGGCCGAAGAGTACGCCGCTCGCGCGACCTCTATCCTTCCCGAAGCTTGTGACCGGTGAGATTGCCCAGACCATCGTAGGCTGCGTACTTATACATCTCCGAGAGCGTCGGGTAATTGAATGCGAATTCGATGAAAACATCGAGCGCCATCCCGGACTCGAGCGCCATCATGCCCAGATGAATCAGTTCGGTGGCGTTCTCACCGATGATCTGGACGCCCAGCAGCCGGCGGTCTGCCTTCTTGAAGATCAATTTCATAAGACCAGTACGATCGCCGACGATTTGGCCGCGAACATTATTTGGATAGCGGGCCCGGCCCACTTCGTAATCGATTTTCTTTTCTTTGCAGGACTCTTCCGTTTCCCCTACTGCCGAAATTTCCGGAATTGTGTAAATGCCCATCGGAAGATTCGAGGCCAGGCGCTGCTTATATTGAAATCCGAACGCATGGCACACAGCGACGCGCGCCTGCTCCATCGAGGTGGACGCGAGCGCCGGGAATCCAATCACATCGCCGGCGGCGTAGATCGAAGGCGCCGACGTTCGATAGTTTTCGTTCACTTCGATGTAACCGCGCTTATTCAAGGTGACTCCGGCGCTTTCCAGACGCAGCTTTTCAACCACTCCACGGCGGCCAGCCGCGAACAGCGCCGCTTCCATTTCGAGAGTCTTTCCGGATTGAAGCATAATGCGAACACTATTCTGCGTGCGTTCGATTTGCGACATTCGCTCGCCGAAATAGAATCGAACGCCGAGGTCGGCAAGGCTTTGGCGCAGACACTCTGAGATTTCGGCATCAAGAAACGGTAGAACGCGGTCGCGGCCGTCAACGAGCGCCACTTCGACTCCGAGAGCTGTGAAAATCGAAGCGTATTCGCATCCGATCACGCCGCCACCGATTACGGCAAGGCTCTTGGGAATTGTACCCATCTTCAAAATCGAATCCGAGTCGAAGACGACCTCGTCATCAAACGGAATTTCTGGCGCCCGGTGAGGCGCCGAGCCCGTCCCGATAAGGATCACGTCGCCGTGCAGGGCCAGCTTTTCATTTTGCGGAGTATGCACGGCTACAGTATTCGGACCTTCGAACGACGCGAACCCATTGATGAGATCCACTTTGTGCGCCGCCAAATTCTCTCGAAGCTTTTCGCGCTGAGTCTCGACCACCACGTCCTTGCGGTGCATGAAGTTCTTCACCGTCAGGCGGTCTTTCAAGGAGTAGTCGACGCCATAGAGACCGCGCTGCTGAACTCCCGAATAATAAAGCGCGGATTCGCGGAGAATCTTGCTTGGAATCGTTCCGGTGTTAACGCAAGCGCCTCCTAGGATTGCACTGCACTCTATGAGTGCGACGCGCTTGCCGAAATAAGCGGCTTGAGCGGCACCTTTTTCACCTGCTGGGCCGGAGCCGATTACGACGAGATCATACTTTTCCACCCAGTACTCTCCTTAGCGCCGCGTTCGCAATCCCCTGCGCAATTGTGAGCTGCGGACTACTCATGAAGCAGCGCATTCACCTGGCGTAGCCGGCTGGCGAAACGCGCGGGATCGTATGCCGACGGATTTTGCAGCTCCTGAAACAGCGCAGTAATGGCTGCGCGGATCTCCGGTGAACGCGGGGTTTTCTCGTTTCGCTCGTATGCAACAAACAGCGACTGGATCGCCATCGCAGCCTGCGCTGCGGCGTGTTCGCCCTGACCGGAAATATTGTCGGCATCGCCCGAGATTTTCTGCAGCAGGCGAAGCGTCGAAGCAGAGTCGCCACCAGCAGAATTGGCCTTCGCTGATAGATCGGCGACGAGTTTCGCAGAGTTATTCGCCGACGTCGCAACGGCCTCACGATCCGGATTCAACTGGCTCATCAATTGGCCGAGACGCGAGAGCTCAGAATCCAGTTTCGCAGCATTGTCCGCATCCATCTGCACAACAACCTCGTGAAAAATTGTGTAGCGCGACGGATTCCATGGCGGATCGCCAGGGCGCCGTCCGGGATAACCGCGCGCCTGCCGCCAGCTATCTTGGGGCTGCGTCAGATTGTGATGGCACGCATAGCATTGCAGTTCGGAATACTCCGGCCACGCTTTGCCTCGAGTGCGAGAGGCGAGGCGAAGCAGCGATTGCCTTAACTGCACGCCTTGGCCTGTCGTCAGTTCGCGGACGTCATACCACCGGTCGGAATTTTCCGGCTGCCGCCCGGTTCAACCGGTCTCTCTCCAGTGACGCGGCATCACCGCCGAAAAAGAATCGAGCTCGAAATAGAGATCCGGATGCCCGGCTGCGATCATTTCGTGGTCGACAGATTTTTCTTCGGTGCCCAAATGGCAACTGAGGCATTTCTCGCTGCGTTTCGTTAGATCGCGTGTGTCGTACATCCCCGCGGCGAGCGATTTTTGATGTGTCCAGTCGCGCTCGGTATGCGGGCCGAGCCACGCGGCGGCAGGCCCATGGCAATTTTCGCAGCTTACGCCTTCGCTCAGATCAAAGGTGCGAGCTCGCTCCGCCGCAGGCACGTCGAGCGCATGGCAGGCTAGGCATTTCGGCGCTGACTCAGCTTTACCCACGCCCAAAATCGCCGCCATTCGCTCGCCGACCGCGCCTTTCAGCGACGCGTATGCTTTCGAGTGCTTGTCTTTAACGATCCAGGTGCTGTATTCGTTCTGTAGCACACGATTTTCCGAACGCGGCGTTACGCTTCCGTGGCACGCACTCGACGCACAAGAACCCGGACCGGTGTAGCGCGCAGGCTGTCCCGCCTGTCCCTCAAGCGCGATCCTCCGACGAGCGTAATTATGCTCGGCGCCCGCGGGGAAGGATAGAAGCACCGTCGCGGCTATCACCCCGCTCAAGGAGATCAGTAGCTGCACGAGCGCCGGCGTTTTGTTTCGAGATCGCTTTTTATTCTCAATTTAGTTGTAAGCCATTCGCCGGCGTATCCGTCGACAAGCAAAGGCGCACCCATTTGTAAATTTCTTCCGCTTGATACTATCGAATTCAAGCAACTCCGATCTGATTTGTTAACGGCTCTTGGCGGAAGAATAACCGCATCGAAGCTCGACTCCACGCCCATTCCGCTTATGTCGAAAACGCAACACTACTCGCACTCCCAGTTGTTTTCACGGTCGCGAATGAATACTCTCCCGTGGAGGAAGCCAGCCGTTGATCTTTGACGAATTGAAGAAAATTCAGCGCCAGTTCGGCTACTTGCCCGCCGACCAGCTGAAGAATCTCGCCACCAAAATTGACCTTCCTCTCTACCGGCTGCACGGTGTTGCAAGCTTTTATCCCCATTTTTACCTCACGCCGCCACCAAAAGTAGACGTGCGTGTTTGCCAGGATATGTCCTGCCATCTTCGCGGCGCCGCCCAGCTTCGCGCCGGACTCGATGCAAAGTGCGGAAAATCCGCAAACCCGGAAGTGCAGGTGAAGGGCGTGTCCTGCCTCGGACGTTGCAATGAAGCGCCTGCGGTGGCGGTCAACGGGCATATCTACAGCGACGTCTCGCAAAATCAAGTCGAAGCCATGATTGCGAACGCGCTCGCGCGGCGTCGCGTTGCCGAAACATTCTCCCACGCACGATCGCGTAAGTTGCGCCTCCGATCCGTATCCAGAAGGCCAGCGCTATGGAGCGTTGAAACGACTGGTGGAATCTCGCGATTTTACTGGCACATTCGCGACTCTGAAAGCAGCCGGGCTCCGCGGATTAGGCGGCGCCGGATTTCCCACCGAGTCGAAATGGCAGCTCGTTCGCCAGGCTCCAGGCACCGAGAAATACATCGTCTGCAACGCAGATGAAAGCGAACCCGGAACATTCAAGGACCGCTTCCTCCTCACGCACCTTCCTTATCTCGTGGTCGAAGGGATGATTCTCGCCGAGCATTCTTACCGGCGCGAAGAAGGGTATCCTTTACATTCGTCACGAGTATGAAGAGCAGGAACAGATTCTGCATGCCGAGATCGAGCGTTGTAAGAAAGACAAACTCCTGGGCTCGAGCATCCTAGGAACCGATTTCGCTTTCGACCTTGAAATATTTGTCAGCCCCGGCGGATACATTTGCGGAGAAGAATCTGCACTTCTCGAAGCGATTGAAGGCAAGCGAGCGGAGCCGCGAAACAAGCCACCTTTTCCCGTCCAGGAAGGACTGTGGAATAAGCCGACCGTTATCAATAACGTGGAGACCTTCGCCAACGTTCCCCCGATTCTTGTCCGAGGTGCGGATTGGTACAAGGCACAAGGCTTGGGCGGATCGGCGGGACTGAAGTTCATCGGAGTCAGCGGCGACGTGGTGCGGCCGGGAGTATACGAAGTGCCGATGGGCACGCCTGTATCCGACTTGATCTTCAAGCACGGCGGCGGAATCCCCGGTAACAAGAAACTGAAAGCCTTTGCCCCTTCCGGCCCTTCCTCGGGTTACTTGCCGGCTTCCATGGCGGACGTTCGCCTCGATTTCAAGGCGCTCGCCGATGCAGGCTCCATGCTCGGCTCAGGTGCGCTCGTGGTGTGTTCGGAAGATCGCTGCATGCTGGACATGGCTTTGAATGCGACCGAATTTTATCGCAACGAATCCTGCGGCAAGTGCGTACCTTGCCGGGTCGGTTCGAGCAAGTTGGTGGAGATGCTCGAGGGATGGACTCGCGGAAAGAGCTCATCTTCCGATCTTGCCCTGCTCGACGAACTAGCGGACACTCTGCGGCTTACTTCCATCTGTGGCCTTGGCCAAGTGGTGCCCGCACCGATAGCGTCCGTCCTGAAGCATTTCAGCGAAGAAGTAGATGCACATCTCTCGCACCGGCAATGTCCAGCCGGCGTTTGCGCCTGCGCTACAAGAAGTTCCAAATCCACCGCCTCTACCTTGGGGCGCTCATGAGCACGAGTCCGCTCGTCGAACTCACGATTGATGGCAAGAAGGTCTCCGTTCCGGCAGGGACGACAGTGTTCGACGCCGCGCGGGTAAACGACATCGCCATACCAACTCTGTGTCACCAGCAAAATGAACGCCCAGTCGGAGTCTGCCGTGTCTGCGTCGTTGACGTGGGCGCGCGTGTTTTCACCGCCTCTTGCATTCGGCCCGTGGAAACCGGAATGGTGGTGAATACGGCCTCCGACAAGGTGAAACGCGCTCGGCGAACTCTGATCGAACTGTTAATGTCCGATCACCTCGCGCCTTGCGCTCGGGAGCGGCACTCAGGCGATTGCGAACTTGAGGCGCTTGCGAAGCACGAAAGCGTGCCGCCCTCACGCTACGCGCCGCGAACGGACCGTCGCGGCACCGACGATTCCTCAATCAGCATCGCCGTCGACTTTGACGCCTGCATCTTGTGCGACCGCTGCATCCGCGGTTGCAGCGACATCCGTGAAAATTTTGTTCTGGGACGCATGGGCAAAGGCGTCACCGCCGGCATCGCTTTCGATAACAACGCCCCGATGGGCGATTCCTCCTGCGTTTCGTGTGGTGAGTGCATGGTGTCGTGCCCGACTGGCGCTCTCACGAACAAACTCGTCGCCCAAACTCACATCGCAAAGACAGCCGACTCCGAACCGGTTCCGCTCGAGGTGTTGCAGGAACTGCCGTTTTTCCAAGGCGTCTCGGGCACATTTCTGAGCTTGAACCGCAATGCCGTCGTACGCCGGCATTTCAAACCCGGCGAAATCATTTGCCGCGAAGGCGAGTACGGCTCTACCGCGTTTTACATCCTGGAAGGAACAGCCAAGGTCTCCATCTCCAGCCCAATCGCTCATGTCAAAACTAGAGGTACGATCCGCAAGTTCCTTGGGAAACTTTCCAGCCGATTGACGCAGCGGCAGAATGATGTGCGCGACGAAGAAAAAGACCAGCACTGGATTCATATCGACGCGCCGCTTGATCTGAGTTACGACAACCCCGTCGCAACGCTCGGTCCCGGCGACCTCTGCGGAGAAATGACGTGCATGAGCTTGTATCCTCGCTCGGCAACGATTCAGGCTGAAACCGAATGCACGATGCTCGAAATGCTGCGCAACGTTCTCGACATCATGCAACGCAACAAAAGTTTCCGCGCGCAACTCGATCGCTCCTACCGCGAGCGCGCTCTCGATAGCCACCTCCGCGCCGTACCGGTGTTTGCCGGTTTGACGGATGAGTTTATCGACAGCCTGCGAGAAAACGTCGAGCTGTTGCGTTTCGCTCCCGGCCAGGTGATCTGCCGCCAGGGAGATCCCGCAGACGCTTTCTATCTTGTGCGAGTGGGGTTTGTGAAGGTGTCGCAAGCGCATCCTGGCGGAGAAATGGTGCTCGCCTATCTCTCGCGCGGCGATTATTTCGGGGAAACGGGTCTGCTGAGAGGAGACGTGCGAACCGCATCGTGCACAGCCCTCGATCACGTGGAAGTGGTGCGGATCAGCGCGCAGGATTTCAACACCATGACCAAGCTGTTCCCCGATGTGCGTCACAAATTCGAAGTGGCGAATGAAGCCCGGATGCAAATGAACCGCACCCGGCTCTCGGTGATCAGCAGCACGCCGCTCGAGAGTTTTCTCACGCAGGGTTTGATGGAAGCGCAGAGCTTGCTGCTGCTGGACTTGAATAGCTGCACGCGATGTGACGCCTGCGTACTCGCTTGCGCGGACGCTCATGACGGAGTGACGCGGCTCGTGCGCGAAGGACTTCGTTTCGACCACTACCTCGTCGCAACTTCCTGCCGCCAGTGCCTCGATCCGCTTTGCATGGTCGGTTGCCCGGTGGGATCGATTCGTCGCAGGAATTCGCTGGAGGTAATCATCGAAGACTGGTGCATCGGCTGCGGCCTCTGCGCGGAAAATTGCCCGTACGGCAATATCAATATGCACCCGTTCAACGTATCTGCGGATCTGCCCGACGCACAGGGCAAGAAGAGAGCCATGATCAAGCAGAAAGCGACTTCTTGCGACCTTTGTTCCGACTTTGCGGAGCCAAGCTGCGTTTATGCTTGCCCGCACGATGCGGCTCACAGAGTGGAACCGCGAAAATTCTTTGCCGGTTTGCTGCAACAGGCTGCGGACAAGACTCTGCCGCATTAAGAGTCTCGAGCCGGCTCGAAAGTACAAGCACTCTTGCGCATTGACAGCACACATCGAGCTTGGCTCGCCGTAACGCTCGTGAGTTTGGGCGCCGCGACGGCCGTTTACATCATCTACGCCACTCGCTCCGCCTCGGGACCGAGCGGCGGCAGTCCGATTGGACTCGCGTTCGGAATTACAGGCTCGGCTTGCATGGTGTTCGCAGGCTTGTTGGCGGCGCGAAAAAAAGTCCCGGTGTGGAGGCTTGGCCGCGCGCAAACGTGGATGCGAGGTCACTTGTGGCTAGGCTTGCTGAGCCTTCCGCTGATTTGCTTTCACGCTGGATTCCGATTCGGCGGGTTGCTCACGTCCGTGCTGATGATTCTGCTGATCGTGGTTGTTGTGAGCGGCCTATTCGGTGCGGCCTTGCAGCATTACATGCCTAGCATTGTCACCGAGCGAGTGCCTATGGAAACGATATTCGAGCAGATCGGCAATATTCGCGCGCAATTGGTGGCCGAAGCGGACGAAATGGTCGACGCGATGTGCGGCCCTCCGGACCTGGAGCTAGCGGCGGTTGCAAAAATCATGCCGGTCGGTGCCACCACGGTGCCCGACGCCTCAGGCGGAACACTTCCTCTGCGCAAATTTTATAGCCGGGAATTGCGCCCATTTCTTCGAAGTGAAAACAAAGCGTCGGCTCCACTTTCAGATGAGACAAAAGCCGCCGCAATGTTTGACGGGCTAAGAACGCTTCTGCCCGGCAACCTGCACGAAACCATCGATAATCTCGAGCAGATCTGCGAGGAAGAACGGCAGCTACGCCGCCAAGTGAAATTTCATCATTGGCTGCATGGATGGCTGATGCTGCATGTTCCACTGTCGCTCGCGCTTCTCTTGCTTGGCTGCGCGCACGCGATTATGGCGCTGCATTACTGACAAATCAGAACAAGAGCGAGACATCGTGCCCCGATCCAGGCTCTCAACAAAAAAGCTGGCCCAGCGCATCGACATGGACTACTTCAAGCGGTCGCATCCGTTCCGGCGCTTGCGTTCGATTTTGTCCATCGGCCTTCCTCTGCTCGCGCTGGTTTGGCTGGGCTGGTATGCGCTGGTCCGTAACAATCGCGTCTACAGCAGCGGCACGTTGTCCCGCTCGCACGCTGTACTCACGCAACAGTGCGGCGCGTGCCATTTAAAGGAGTCAGGTTCGTTCAGCGCGAAGGCAAGCGATCGCGCGTGCGAGTCATGCCACGACGGGCCGATTCACCACGCGAATCAGACCTTCCAGCCGAGCTGCTCTTCGTGCCATCAGGAGCATCGCGGCCATTTGCGCCTCGCGGCAACGGCAGATACCAGTTGCACGCAGTGTCACGCAAACTTGCACAGCAACGGCCCTTCGCCGCACTTCGCGCATGACATTACCCGGTTCGACGGCGGGCATCCCGAGTTCGCCGCCGTGCGCTCCGGCAACTCCGACCCCGGAACCATCAAGCTGAATCATGCAATTCATTTGCGCCATGATTTGAAAAGCCCCAGCGGCTCTGTTCAGCTGGGTTGCGGCGATTGCCATCGCACTCCTGGCACGAAAGAATCTTGGAAATTTGGTTCGACAACACCCGCCAGCCCGCAAGTGAACGCGAAGGATGTTCCTCCTTCGAAGCAAACAGACCGCGCGAACATGGTCCCGATCGCATACGCAAAACATTGCAGCGCGTGCCATGGCTTGCAGTTTGACCCGCGATTTCAAGCAGAAGTCCCCCACGACACTCCAGCCGTGATTCACGCGTTCGTGCTGCAGAAATTTCAGCAGTACATCCCGAGCCATCCCGCCGAGCTTCGCGTGGGAGCGCCAAATCGAAATCTTCCGCAACAGCCTGTGACCACGACCTCGCGAGTACTCACTTCGCAGGAATGGATCACGTTGCGAGTGGCCGAATCGGAAGAACTTCTTTGGCGGAAGACCTGCTCGCAGTGTCACTCGGTGACGTTCGTTCCTAATGCGCCCCTGCCATCGATAGCAAAGTCCAATATTCCACCTCGATGGTTCGCGCATGCGGTTTTCGATCATGATTCACACAAGTTCCTGAAGTGCGTCGAATGCCACGCGGCCGCAACTACCAGCCAGGCTACTGCAGATGTGTTGCTGCCCGGAATCCAGACCTGTGAGAAATGTCATCATCGTGGCGCGGAGTCGGCCGAATCACGTTGTTTCGAGTGCCACACCTATCACGATTGGACCAAGGAGAAATCAGTCAAGGGAAGTTTCACATTCCGGGCAGGGGCAACGGCAACTGGCAACGCCACCGCCCAGTAGACCGGCTGCCAAAAATCAAACGAGGATACGGGTCATTACTTCGTCTTCATCACGTACACGCCGTCCCATTCTCCCTTCGGCGCATTTTCTGAGAATTCCATCGCGCGTTCCAGGAACACTTTCGAAGGGCCATCCTCCGGAAACTCCGCGAGAATGTCGACAAACTTCGCTGCCGCTTCGCTCCATTTTTGATCGCGATACTCCGCCATCGCTTCGTCAAACCGCGCCAGCAGCGGCTCGTATGTCGATTTTTCCGCGGCGACGTCCATCAATTCGTAAATCGTCACCGGCAAGTTTTTGCCTTTCACTCGTATCTTGTCGAGTTCGCGGCAGACGAATTGGCTCGCTACATGGCGATATGTCGCTTCGCTGATTACCAGTGGCACGTGATATTCTTTCGTGATTCCCTCCAGGCGCGACGCAAGATTCACGTTGTCGCCCATCACCGTCCACGAAAGCCTGCGCGCTGAGCCCATATTCCCCACATTCACCAGCCCTGTGTTCAGGCCAATTCCAATCGCGATCGGCGGGTGCCCGGAAGCCTTCCACTTCGCGTTCAACTCCGCGAGCCCACGCACCATTTGCAACGCGCACGAGCAACTCCGAAACGCGTGATCCGCCTGCGGATAGGGCGAGCCCCAGAAAGCCATGATCGCGTCGCCGATGTACTTGTCGAGCGTTCCGTCGGTGGCGAACACAATGTCCGTCATTTTTCCGAAGTATTCGTTGAGCAGCTGCACAAGCTCGTCCGGCGTGAGCCCTTCGGAAATCGTCGTAAACCCGCGGATGTCGCTGAAGAGCACGCTTAGTTCCTTCTCTTCACCCCCCGGTCGGATGTACTTCTCCGGGTCCTTTTCGATCAGCTCGATCACACCCGGCGAAAGGTACTGTGAGAAAGTTTTCCGGATTTTTCGCTTTTCGCGCTCTTCGCGAATCATGCGCACGCTCGTGATCGCCACGTAGCTGGCTGCAAGCGTGCCCGCAGGAATCACAAAGCTGAACCATTGGCCTTTCTCCGCGAACCCGAAATATACAAACCAACCATAACCAGCCAGCGTGAGGAGAACCAGAATCGTCGAATAGAGCGGCGTCACCCGGCTAAACAACAAACCGAATCCGAGCCCAAACAGCACAATAAATCCCAAATCAGCCATTTCCTGATAGCTCGTGCGCTGCAGAAAACCTCGCCCCTTTTCTTCATTGTGAAGCACATTGTCGATGATGTTCGCATGCACCTCCACTCCCATATACACCGGGTCCTGATTCGCAAAGGGAGTGTTCCGCATATCGCCAATTCCGAGTGCGGTTGGACCAATCAGCACGATCTTGTCGCGAAACGTTTCAGGAGGCACTGCGCCGGAAATCACATCCGACATGGAATAGTGCTGATATGTGTGATAAGGGCCGTTGTAATTGATCAGGGCGCTGCCGTCGCTCGCGTGCCGCAGGGTGTGCCGTCCAAACTGAATGTGCTCGAGGCCGTTTGGCGCAATATAGGCCGCGATATCCTGGTCGCGAATCTTTTCGTACTCGCGTACTACCTCTAGATCGAGCGACGGAAAAAAATCCTGATCCTGATAACGTACCATCAGCAACGCATGTCGCAGAGTGCCGTCTTGGTCGGGCTTGATATTAATGAAGCCGAAAGACGCAGCCGCTTCGGCAAGCTTTGTAATGTTCGCTTCCGCCCCCACCATCACCCTTCCGCCATTTTTACTCCACGCGCTGCCCATATCGAAATCCGCTGCGCCATGTTTATTCACTTTCAGCACCTGCGGAAACACGTGCGCCCACACGATGTTGAAATATTCTTCCTCCAGTTTCGGATTGGGCTGTGAATCGAGAAAAATGTGCGCCAGCAGCACGTTTCCGGCGCCTTTCAAAGCCGAAGCAAATTTTGCGTCCTGGTCGCTCGCGACCTCGAGCTCATTCACCTGCTGCACCAGCGAGGGTGTCGCGTCCGATCCCATTTCCTTTTTCAATCTCTCAAGGGCTTGTTGCGCGGAATTGCTTTCGGGGTCGGGAAAGGTCACGTCAAATGCGATCACGCGCGCTCCCCCAGAACTCAATTGATTCACCAGCCGCGCGTAGTTGTTTCTGGGAAGCGGGAACGACCCGATCGCCTGGAGCGTTTTTTCGTCGATCCCTACGATGACGATGCGCTCATCATGCGGACGCCGGCCGCGCATTTCGAACCGCAAATCGAGAGAACTTTGTTCGACGCTCTGAAGGAAAGCCAGGCCGGCCTGGGAGTTGCCTTGAAATCCTGAGAGAGCAAAAAGCGTCAGGCCCGCCAGCGTGATTGCGATGGCGAGCCCAAGGTCAATGTGACGAAGCGCGAATTTCCCGGCCCACTCGGTCCAGCGCGGCTTTTGCTTCGTCTGCAAGTCAAAGCCTCCGCAGCCGCAGACAGTTCACTGGGAGTATTTCGTCCCGCTCGATTTTCTCGATACTCCTGATGCGTCCGACGTACTCGACGTGGATGTTACGGTTGAAACTATGTCTGCCAAATCTAGCCGCAGTTAGGACTGCCCGGCTTGCATGTTCCATTGCCGCCGCGAGTCCCGAAATAAAGGCCCAGGCCCAATCCCACCGCTAGTCCCGAACCGATCAGCACATTGCGCACCACATGTCCGCGGTGAGGCGGAGCTTCGGCTACTACTGCAGTCGCCGACAAACTCGCTTCCAATACGTCCGAAGGGGTCTGGGACGGCGCAGCGGGAGGCACATCGGACGTGACCACCACCATCTGACCGGCCGAAACCGTGATGGCCGAGCCGGAGACGCCTGCAGCCACGGCGTTGCCCACAGGCGTCACCGTGACCTGGCCCTTGTAACAAATAACCGTCGTCTTGTTCCCCTCAAACGACGTGTAGAAGTCAGTGCCGATCACGCCGATCACGGCATTCGGCGTCTTCATCTCGAATTTTCCGCCGGACTTCGTCACTTTCGTCACTTGGCTACGAACTTTGCCAAAATCCATCTCCAGTTCGGTCTGCTGCGACACAGTGTCGTGCTGCACGATTCGGAGTTCGCTATCAGAACCCACGCTCAGGATCGAGCCGTCTTTAAGACCGGCGCGAACGCGGCCCGTCTTCTCAGTCTTCAGCAAATCGTTCCAGTTCAGCTCCTCTTTCACTTTTGCTGTCTGGGAATTGCGCGTCGCCGCAGGAATCAACGCATTAATCTGACCGGCCACCTGATTGCTGCCCCCCGGCTGGGCCATCGCCGGCAGCCCGGTCAGCAGAGAACACAGCACCATCGCCACAGAGCGCTTGAACAAGCTCATACGAGACTCCTTATTTCGATCGAGTAAGGTCCGTTTGAGCCAGTTTGGCAGAGGGCAAAATAGAGTCAATCGACCTGAGGCGACAGCGCTTCAACTTGGTAAATAGTACTTTCTCTACAGTGGATTCATAATTGGCTGTATCTGCAGCCCCCGACGTTCAAGCCCAAGGACACCCCTCCTGTTGTGCCCCGGAAAGTGTTTGTTGGATTTGGATTGAGGACAACGAGAGATCAGGAACGGCTGGTACTCCCGTTCCATTGCATGCCACATGCGTGTAGGCGAAAATTAGAATGGTTAAAAAAGATGCTAGTCGCGATACTCATTCTCGTAGTCTCGTTGGCGGCGCTGATTCAGTTCGCAGCGTTCACATGGCGGGCTGCTTTCTTAAGCGTGGCAACGGCCGAGCTGCCCGAAGATCGAGCTAAGTACATTGTTCTTAGTGATTTCGAGGAGGCTTCGGCCTACGAAAAGCTATGCCCTGAGCTTACGGTTCAGCACGGCGGGAAACTCAGCTCAGTGAGCGCGTATCACTCCTTGCTGCAGTTGGCTAGGTCGATCGGCGATGCAATTCTCCCCCCGGCTGCTGGATGGGCGCAGCGTGAGATAGCACTTTGCACAAGGTATGCAACTGTGACTTTGGCGCGGCGGATGGAACGGAATCAGATTGCGGCCGCGGAACTCTCGTCCTTTTAGGTTAGAAAAAGCCCACGACGAGGATGCATCCTTGTGGCATTTACTTAGCTCGCTCGTCGTAGCCTACTCCGCATTCCCTCACATGACGATGAAGTCGGCGGGTAGACCGACCCTGCAAAATCTGCAGTGTTAGATACACCATGCCGCATGGAATCGCTGCGCCAACGCGACTAAATAGAAGTCGCGACCCGCAAGTTCATCAATCCAAATAGGTTTCGCTGCCGCCGATACAAATCGGACCGGGCGCGTGAGTGGAAGGTGGCATGCAAGTCGAGAGTCGCTATCTGTTCAGCGAGTCGATGAAAGGGTCGGAGAGCGCAAGTGGAGACTGTTGCTCTTTGAAACGTCCGATGATGGACATCTTAAAGTCTTCGCGAAAGCGCACCGATATTAACGGTTAGTTGATGATCAGCGGCGGATTAAGAACCGGAAGATGATTCATCCGCGATCTTAATCTTAAGAGGAGCAAAGATGTCCGTTGGAGCGATATTGGGAAGCGTTCTGCAGAGCGCGTTGACGGCGACGAATACGCCATCAAAATTCAAACAATTTCAGCAGGAATTCCAGCAGCTGGGAAAAGATTTGCAGGCGGGGAATTTGGCGCAGGCGCAGACGGATCTAGTGACGCTGGAGCAGAATTCGCCGTTTCTGCACGCTGGGGCAACTGCGACCAGTTCGACCGGCAGCAGCGCAAGCGCTAGCAATAATCCAATCGCTCAGGCATTCAATCAGCTTGCGCAAGACCTGAAGGCCGGAAATGTAAGCGCAGCCCAGCAGGATTTTTCTACCATTCAGCAGGATTTTCAGAATTCGCAGAGTCAAGCGCCCACACAGGACGGAGGGCATCATCACCATCACGCGTTCTCTGGGCAAAGCTCGACGTCACCTTTGGCCCAGCTCTTCTCGCAGCTCGGGCAAGCGCTGCAAAGCGGAAATTTGTCGAGCGCGCAGCAGGCCTATAGCACTCTGCAGCAAGATTTTCAGCAGTTCGCGAGCGGCGCCGGTTCGAGCGTCGGGTCCGTCAACACGACGGCTTAGCCTGATTCGCTCGCGCGCCCTCTCGATCAGATTTCAGAGTTAACTCTTCCGCCCCCGCTTCGCCTTCGCGCGGATCGCTCCACGAATCACCGCCTTGCTTCAGTTCTTCCCATGTGAGTCTGGCATCCTTACGGCGGGATCCTCTCCGCCTTTTCCCTCTACCCTCGGCCTCAGCGTCCATTTCTTGCCGCGCACGGGAAAATTGCGGTGTACACTCACGGGCCTTGGCCGACGATAGACCGCCGTCAGGAGGCCCAAACCACGGGACGTCATGCCCATGTCACCAAATGAAATCGAAAGCTTAGCGCGAGAACTTATGTCTGCGCGAGAGACGGGCCAGATGGTGAGTGTCCCGCCGTCCGAGCGCCCTGGTTTCGACCTCGATGCGGCGTACCAGGTTGAAGGAATGCTCAAGAAATTCCGCGAAGCTGCGGGGCACAGATCCGTGGGCCGGAAAGTTGGATATGCGAATAAGGCGATGTGGCGCATTCTCAAGCTTGAAACACTGGTGTGGGCGCACATGTATGACGATACCGTCCATTACAGTGACGCGAACGCTACTCTCTCGGTTCCGCATCCTCGCTCGCTGAAGATCGAACCCGAAATTGTTTTTGGCTTGAAAGCACCACTCATAACGGAAAACCCGCCGGACGCCGCGGCCGCGCTAGCTCACACCGATTGGCTGGCGATCGGATTCGAAATCATTGACTGTCCTTTTCCCGATTGGAAGTTTCAGCCCGGCGATTTTGTTGCGTCATTTGGACTACATGCAGCTCTAGTGGTCGGCCAGAAGATGCCGGTGTGGCAGGATTCTATTCCCACGCTTGTGGACGAACTTTCGCGTTTCAAAGTACGGATGTTGAGAAATGGGTCTTTCGTGGAGGAAGGTTCCGGGCGAAATGTTTTGAAGAATCCTGCGTCCTGCCTGGCGGAACTGAGCACAGCCATTGCGCGACGTTTTCCGGATCAGCCTTTGAGGGCCGATGAAATCGTCAGCTCCGGGACTCTCACAGCCGGGCATGCTACAGGTAAGGGCGACGAATGGACGGTGGTTACCGAAGATATTTCCTTGCCTTCGCTGAGCCTTCGCCTCACGTAGAGGATGGAGCTCACAAATATTTCGGATAGGCCCTTGACAAGGGGCGAACCCCGTCTTATAAACTGGTCTGGTTACCGGACCAGTTGACGAGTGCCAACTCCCGCCAAATTCGACTTCGAAGTCATTCGCAAGGGTAAGGTCTACGAAGAAGTCGCCAAACAAATCGAACGCCTGATTCTAAAGAAACTAAAACCCGGCGACAAGCTGCCTTCCGAACGCGAACTGGCCGAAATGCTGCAAGTAAGCCGCAGTTCGATTCGAGACGCGATTCGCGGCCTGGAACTCGTGGGCATGGTCGAGCCGCGGCAAGGCGCCGGCACGATTGTTCGCGAACTCGCGACCGAATCAATCACCAATCCATTTGCCGATGCGCTCGAGCGCCGGCAGAAATCGGTGGGCGAACTCCTGGATTTTCGCAAGATGCTGGAGCCGCCCCTGGCCGCACGCGCCGCCATGCACGCCACTGCTGAAGAGATTTCGGAGATGGAAGAAATTCTTCAGCGACAAGAAGACAAGCAGGAGCAGGGAGAGGTGACGATCGCCGAAGACGCGGAGTTTCACTACAGCGTCGCGCTCGCGTCCGGGAATGGCGTGGTATTGAAGGTGATCGACATTTTGATGGAACTCTTGCGCGACACGCGGGAACGTTCCTTGCAGGTGAAGGGGCGCTCGCAGAAGTCGCTCGCCGGCCACCGGCGGATTTTGGCTGCGATTAAGCGCCGTGATGCGGAAGCGGCAAAGGCAGCCATGCGGCGGCACATCGAGGATGTGGAAGAGATTGTACTGAACAAGTTTTAGGCCGAGAAGTTTGGGTCGAAGACAGGCTGAAAGTCACCGCCATGGCGGAAATCACCCAACCATCTTCCGGAGCAACTCTCACGTTGAGAGTCGCGGAGGCGCGCGTCGAAGACGTGGGCCACGCGATCGCGCGACTGGCGCCTTCTGATTTGGAGCGCATGGGTGGACGAGCCGGCGATGTGCTGAAGATTACCGGCGGAATGACTGGTGTGGGACGCGCCGAGATTTCCGACAACGGTTTCGAAGGCATGATTCAGATTGATGGAACATGCCGTAGCAATTGTGGCGTGGGGTTGCAGGAGCGAGTGACTGTAGCTCCGATTGAGCACCAGCAGGCGGTGGCTGTTCGCCTGTCGCCATTGTGGGTGGGTGCCGCACCTGCGATCATCGCGCCCGAGCGGATGCTCGAGGATCTGCTGGATGTTCCGGTTATCGCCGGCTGCGTTGTTAGAGTTCCCACATTTGCCAAGGCCGTGAACTTCCAAGTGGTGCGTACGATTCCTTCGGGACCAGTGGTAATCGGGAAGCGCACCGATATTCGCGTCGTAGAAGGAGAGCAAACGGCGGCGCGGGCGCCGGCTGTCTCCTACGAAGATATCGGCGGGCTCGAGCGCGAAGTGGAGCGAGTGCGCGAAATCGTCGAACTGCCTCTCAAGCATTCGCGCATCTTCGAGCGGCTGGGTATTTTGGCGCCCAAGGGCGTGCTGCTATATGGTCCGCCAGGTACGGGAAAGACTTTACTCGCGCGCGCTGTAGCCGCCGAAAGCCGCGTGCATTTCATTCATCTCAATGGCCCCGAAATCATGCGGAAGTTTTACGGCGAGAGCGAGGCGAAGCTCCGCGAGGTTTTTGAAGAAGCGGCGCGCCACGCGCCGGCCATCCTGTTCATTGACGAGATCGACGCCGTAGCGCCCAAGCGTACGGAAGTAGTCGGCGAAGTGGAAAAGCGCGTTGTCGCTCAACTCCTCAGCCTCATGGACGGATTCGTCGCGCGCGGGCAGGTAATTGTCATCGGCGCAACGAACATTCCCGAGGTGCTTGATCCAGCATTGCGACGTCCCGGCCGCTTTGACCGCGAAATTGAAATCGGCGTTCCCAATACTCAGGGCCGATTGCAAATTCTGAGGATCCACACGCGCGCCATGCCGCTCGCGGCTGATGTCAACCTGCAGGAAATCGCAGAACATTCTCACGGGTTCGTCGGCGCTGACCTGGAAGCGCTCGGGCAGGAAGTGGGAATGATTGCTTTGCGCCGCTTCCTCTCAGCTTGCTCGCTGGATATCGACGGCGCCGCATCCGCTGAGCTGGGAACGTTGTTAGTCACGCGTGACGATTTTCTTGCCGGTTTGAAAGAGGTAGAACCCAGCGCCACCCGCGAATTTTTTATTGAGAAAAGCAGATCTAACTTTGCGTCATTGGGTGGGCTGCGGGATGTGAAGAAGTTGCTCGATGCCGTGATCGAGCATTCTCACATGCGCGACGAAATCTATGAGCAGGTTGGACTTGCGCCGCCGCGAGGCATCCTGCTGGCGGGGCCTTCCGGCACCGGAAAGACCGCTATGGCGCGGGCGCTTTCAGGTGAAAAGCAGATTCCGCTCATCGCAATCGATGGGCCGCAGTTGTATTCCAAATGGCTGGGCGAATCGGAGAGGGCGCTACGTGAAGTTTTCAAGAAGGCGAGGCGGGCGGCGCCGTGCATTCTGTTCTTCGACACGATTGACGCGGTGGCGCCGAAATTTGGAGCCGAGCAGTTTGGCAGCGACGTGTATCAACGAATTCTCAGCCAGCTTCTGCGGGAAATCGATAACTTACGTGATGTGAAGGGCGTGATTCTGGTGGCCGCTACCAATCGTCCTGAGCGTGTCGAGCCGGCCCTCTTGCGAAGCGGGCGCTTCGATTACATCGTTTCGTTTACGAAGCCTGACGCCGCGGAACGCGCAGACATTATGAGGATCTGTTGCACGCGCGTTCCGGTCGCGCCCGACGTTGACTACGAAGAGTTCGCAGGCCGGATGGAGGGCCTTACAGGCGCCGACATCGAGAGCGTCTGCAAAAAGGCGACGCTGCTCGCAATTGCGGAATTTCAGAATCGCACCCGCGTGGCTCCGTTCGTTGTACTGCGAAATGATTTTCTGGCGGTTCTTGAATCCGACCGCGGTGGTCCGAAGGTTTTTACTGGCGACAAAGCGGGAAGCAGCGGCGGCCATTCGCGTTCGGAAATTTCGCTGAAGTGAAGCAGTTACTAAATTAGACCGAGGATTGAAACATGGGCTACACCGAACTCACCGTTTGGACGCGCGGCATCATCATGGATAAAGAGGGACGCGATATCGTCAACTCCATCGCCGCTTCAGCCCGGCTAGAGGGCAAGTATGCGCAGGCGATGGAAAACTACGTCGACAATCCCGATCGCACCAACGCGCCGACCCGCAAATATTGCCGCGTGAGCGACAACGTGATCGAAAACGAGCTCACCTACGAAAACGAACAGCCCAATATCATCGTGTTGGTCGAAGGGACGATGGTGAAGGGATGGGATTACATGCGCGGTATGCCTCCCGGCGGAACCCTGGTGATCAACACGCACTACTCGCCGGAATACATGATCCGTTTCGTCCCCGGCCCAGAGCGGCTCGCTCAACTCGTATGTGTGGACGCCGCTAAACTAGCCGATCACAAGTGGCTCTATTACCGGCTCGGTGAGCTGGGCCTCGATCGGCTTTCAACGGAAGGAGCCGCCGAGCGCAACAAGTCGGTGGCACCGGATATCGCGGCCCCGCTGATTGCAGCCGTGGTCAAAACCACAGGTATCGTCAAGATGGCTACGATCGAGCCAATGATTGCGAACAAGCACGCGTTTAATTTGGCACTCCAAGAACTTCATATCATGCCGCTGAATCCAGTGGCGGCATAGGACAGGACACATGTCGACTAAAGGCACAAGAATCCCCGAGCGGCTCCAAATACCATTCGCAGGTATCACGCCTGCGCCCTTGCAGGAGAAGGGGCAGGATCTATTTCCCACGGGCAACTGGCGCGCAATACGGCCCGTGTATCGAGACAAATTGCCGCCCTGCAACAATGCTTGCGGAACCAACGAGAAGATCCAGGGCTATCTGGACCTGGTGAAGCGCGGCAAGTATCTCGATGCGTATGCGCTCATCAAGGAAGACATGCCGTTTCCATCGGTGACGGGCCGCGTGTGTTACCACCCGTGCGAGCAAGCGTGTAACCGCGGGAAATATGACGAGGCTATCTCTATTCGCGCGGTCGAGCGGTTTCTTGGCGATCTCGGGCAGGCGCTGAAGCACGACGTGGTGAAGCCTGGAACGCCCAACGGCAAGAAAGTTGCCGTCGTCGGCTCGGGCCCGGCTGGGCACAGCGCTGCGTACCAACTGGCGCGGCTCGGATACAAGGTAACGATTTTCGAAAAATCGCCAAAGGCGGGCGGACTAAATCGAGGCGGGATTCCTGATTGGGTTTTGCCGCAGGACGTGCTGGACCGCGAAATCGAGCGGCTACTTGAACTCGGAATCACGATCAGGACGAACACCGAAGTTGGTAAAGATATCAGCTGGGACGATTTGAAAAAGAATTACGACGCCTGCGTGCTGGCCGTAGGCCTGATCGATCCGAACAGCGTGCGTGCTGAGGGCGAGAATAAGGAAGGCGTGCTGTATGGACTTCCGTTCTTGCGCGACATCGGTATGGGTACTTCGAAGGTGAAGCTCGGCGCTCGAGTGGCCGTAATCGGAGGCGGAAATACCGCAATCGACTGCGCTCGCGAAGCGCTGCGGCAAGGCGCCATGGAAGTGACCATGATTACGGTGGAAGGTCACCCCGGGGAAATGCCGGCCGTGCCGGAAGATCTGCACGACATGCTTGAAGAAGGCGTCGAGCTGATGCACGGGCGGGCAGTAACCGTGGTGCATGGCAACGGCAAGGTGGAAGCGCTTCAATTGCATCCTGCACGCTTTTCAGGCGCTATCAATGCTTCCCCGATCAACATCGATCGCGACGTCGCTGGTGAGCGGTTTGCGGTGGATAATGTGATCATCGCAGTGGGTCAGCGCGCGTCGCTCGCTTGGCTCCCGGCTGAGTTTAAGAACGAGCGCGGAACGATCAAGATGGACCGCTTTGGGCGGCTCGGCGATACGAATTTTTTTGCGGCGGGCGATATCGCGCAAGTAGGTTCGGGGCAGCCGTTGATGGTGGTGAATGCGGTAGGCGACGGAAAGCGCGTGGCCTTCAATTTGGATAAGGTGTTGCGCGGAGTAGCGCTCGAACCACGGACGATTCCGGTCGACGTGATCTTCGATCTCAATCGCATGAACATGACCTACTTCCCGCACTTCCCGCGCGTCCAGCAGGAATTGCTGCCGCCGAAGACTCGTAAAAAAACACAGGATGAGGTGATTCAGGCATATACGGAAGAGCAGGCCGTCGAAGAGGCGAGCCGTTGCTTCAGTTGCGGCACCTGCAATGCTTGCGACAATTGCTACCTCGTTTGTCCCGAGCCGTGCATCGTGCGCGATGTTCGTTCGAACGGCTTGTATAAGATTCTGGTGGATTACTGCAAAGGTTGCCGCGTGTGTATCGAGGAGTGTCCGACGGGCTGCCTAGAGGGCGTGCCGGAGCTCGACTTCGATACGGGCGTGGTACGAATGGATACGGCATTCGCGATTTCGCCGGGATTGCATGGACGGCAGGCGGAAGAGTTGAAGCACCTCGGAGACCGAGCCGCGAAAAGTATTTAGGATTTGCGAATCAACTCAAGGTAGAACAAAACATCGAGCGGAGTGAACTATGCCAACGGTTACGGAAACAAAGAAGAAGACGGTCCGGATAAATGGCTGCGTTGCGGCGGCGCAAGCTGCTAAATACGCCGACGTCGATGTGATTACTGCTTATCCGATCCGGCCTTACACCGCGACGATGATGGCGCTGGCACAGATGGTAGCCAATGGAGAACTCGACGCCGAGTACATCGTTGCTGATAGCGAGCACTCGCAATTGAGCATCGCGCACGGCGCGGCATCAAGCGGAGCACGCGTGTTCACCGGTAGCTCGGGAGTAGGCGTGCAATTCGCGTACGAACTTTATTCTCCGATTTCGGGCAGCCGTATGCCGGTGCAGATGATGATTGCCGACCGCACACTCGATCCGCCGGGCGATTTCGGCTCCGAGCATACCGATGCGCTTTCGACTCGCGACATGGGTTGGCTCATGGGCTGGTCGTGTGACGCCCAAGAAGCGTTCGACAATCACTTGATGGGTTATCGCATCGGCGAAGACCGGCGGGTGTTGTTGCCGCAGATGGTATGCCAGGACGGGTTCTTTGTATCGCACATCACAACGGATGTTGAACTGCCGGACCCAGGTCAAGTAAAGGAATTCCTGCCACCCTACAAGCATCCTTATCCGCTCGATCCGCGGCATCCGGTGTCGCATGGGCCTCAAATCATGCCGGAGCAGGGACCACCGCTCCAATTGGAGCGTGCTCGCGCGATGGAAGAATCGATGGCAGTAATTGAAGAGGTTCACGACGAATTCGCGAAGATTTTTGGGCGTCGCTACGATCCGTGGGTCGAAGAGTTCATGACCGACGGCGCCGACATCGTATTTTTCCTGCAAGGCGGTCACGGAGTGACGGCGCGTTTTGCGATTCAGCATATGCGCGATCAGGGCCTGAAAGTCGGCATGGTTCGGCTGCGCACCATCCGGCCGTATCCGACCGATCGCATAAAGGACGTTCTCAGCAAATTCAAGGTGGTCGGTGTGATTGAAACGAATATGGGGCTCGGCAGCGTAAGCAGCGGCGGTGTGCTCTATGCAGAGGTTTGCGCGGCACTCTACGAAAGCGCCAAGCGCCCGCTGGTTCTTTCGTTCATGGCCGGAATGGGCGGCGAGGCCATCGTCCTGAAGGAATTCTACTGGATGGCGAAGAAGATGACGGAGGCCCAGAAAAGCGGAAAGATCGAAAAGCGGACGCATTGGGTTGGTTTCGAAGAGTAGAGGATAGAACGAGCTCTAATAGAATTTCTGCAGAGCCGAGCTCTGCGATTGGGAGGAGTGGTTATGCCAACGATCGAAGTTCAAAGGCAAGTGCTGCCGATTCTCGGGAGCCCGAATCAAGGGGCGCGCTTCTTCAACCCCGAATTACCATCCAGCGAGCCATTCGTCCCCGGGCACCGCACGTGCGCCGGCTGCGGTCCTTCTATTCAATACCGCATGACGAGCAAGGCGGCCGGCGACAATACGATCCTGGTGGGGCCGACCGGGTGCATGTATGTGGCGAACAGTTCGTATCTGTGCACGCCATACAATGTGCCGTGGGCGCACACCCAGATTGGCAGCGCGGGCAGCTTCACCGCGGGTGTCGCTGCGGCCTATGAGGCCATGATTCGAAAGGGCAAATGGAAGGGCGCCTTCCCGAATATTATTTGCGAAGCGGGCGACGGCAGCGCCTCGGACATCGGGCTCGCGTCCATTTCGGGCGCGCTCTATCGCAATCACGATTGCCTGATCATCTGCTATGACAATGAGCAGTACGCGAACACCGGCATCCAGGCGTCGTCGCGCACGCCGTACGGAGGCATGACAACTTTCTCACCTCCTGGCCCGCTGGTTCCGGAGGCCAAAACGCTGTTCCCCAAGGATCTCGCGCGCATGATGGCGGCCGGCCATCCGCACTGCTATGTGGCGACCGCGAGCGTGGGCTATCCGATCGACTTGATGAACAAGGTTCGTAAGGGCCTCAACCACAAGGGCGCGGCCTATCTGATGATTTACACACCATGCCAGAAGGGCTTTGTCTATGAGACGCCGCGCTCGATCGATCTTGGTCGGCTCGTTGTCGAATGCGGGCTCTATCCGATCTGGGAATGGAACCCCGAGAAGCGCTCGTACGATTACAGCTTCCGCCCGCAGAACATGCGGCCCGTGTCGGAGTATTTGAAATTGCAAGGAAGGTTCGGCCATCTTCATGCCGAACACATCGCCAAGTTGCAGAAGTTTGCCAACGAGCAGTGGCGGATGATGGGCGTCCAGTTGCCTGAAGCTTTGATCCACGCCGCGGATGCAAAAAATCTGGTTAATATGGCCTCTGCTGTTCAGGCCGAACAGGTGGCGCAAACTCTATGAACACCAAAGCGACAGCAACTCCTCAAGATCCCCCTGCCGCTCCCGAAGCGCAGGAAAGTTATATCGTCAGCGAAGGCAAAAAGCGCGGGTCAACACGCGAGGTGCGGCCGGAAGCGGCATTTGACCGCTACTACACCGTGATGCGCGTCCACCCGGGTGACGCCATTCTGACTGACAACTGGCACACAAACGAAGTGCTGAACCACGCGCGCAACAATTTTGAAGGAGTCACATTTGCGATGCGCACGCTCGAAGCGTGGGGAGCGATGATCGAGAACGATCACCGCGCTTATTACACGGCTGGCGGACGGATATGGGTGATGGACCTGGAGCCATGCGAAGGCAAGAAAAAACGGCTGCCGGGAACCGGACCCAGCAAGAAGTAGCATACGCTTGCGCCGCATCCTGCTCATTGACGACACGCCGGAGATCGCCGAGCTTCTTAGTTTTTCTCTGCGCGACGCGGGCTATGAAGTGTTCCCGTCGGGCTACACGGTCACCGTCAACGAATTGATTCGGGAGCATCAAGCGGACGCGCTTGTCCTCGATTGCACCTCCTTCGATATGAGCGAAGCGCTTTTTGACGCGGTGCGCCACAGTTCGGATCATGCCGAATTTCCGGTAGCGATCATCAGCGACACGCCCGAGCTTGCCGATGCGAGCCTTCGTGCGCGAAAAGCCCAAAGAGTTTTGCTGATTCCCAAACCCTTCACTGGATCGCAAGTCGCAAGAGCGCTGGGTCAATTGCTCGAGTAGAAGCTGGATACCCTCTGGATCAAATATGCCACTGTGGAGCATGGACGAATGGCAATACCTCGAACGCGAGGTCGTCACTGACCCAAAGGGCCGGCGGTGGACGGTGGCGCTGATGGACGTATTGGGACAGGAAGGCGATCCCGACATGCCAAACAAGTTGCTTGAAATTCAATATTCCTCGGGACGCTTTTTTACCCTCATCTATTCGGATACGGGAGCGCTACAACGGGAACGCGGGTATGCGTCGCTGCCAGAGGCGACGAACGCATATGGAGACATGGTTGTGGGCGTCATCGATGGCAGCCTCGACCCGTCGCAGCCTGTTTTCCGACAAGACCTCGAAGATTAACGCATAGCCTACTGCTCGGCTGGCGTTAGGGCCTTTTTCGCGTCGCGGCCGACGACTGTCGCGGCACCGCTTGTTTGCGCCAGGATACTTGCAAGATAGATCGTGCGAACCTTCGAGTTCTTCTTCCGCAAAATGCCGTCGAGGTGCAGGAGGCAGCTCGGATCGGTGGAAGTGACGTACTCGGCGCCTGATGTTTCCGCATTGCCAGCTTTCGTGTCCCCCATCGCGCCCGAGATCATCGCAAATTTCGTGGCGAACGTGCCGCCAAAACCGCAACAGTCCTCGCTGTAGGGCATTTCGACTAGCTCGAGTCCTCGCACGTGCCTAAGTAAATCGCGGGGTCCCTGCTTGATTCCCAATTCGCGAAGAGCATGGCACGCGTCGTGATAGGTCACACGATGCGGGAACGACGCTCCGACGTCTGCAACCTTGGCCACTCGAATCAGGAACTCGGAAAATTCAAATACTCTGCGCCCGACTTCGATCGCTTTCTCTCGCAGGGGCGAATCTGCGAGAAGTTGAGGATAGAAGTTCCGCACCATCGTCGTACAGGAGCCGGAGGGGCATACAACGACTTCCGCCGAGCTGAAGATGCTGACAAATCGCTCCGCGAGCGGCTTTGCATCGTTCCAGTAGCCGCTATTGAAGGCAGGCTGGCCACAACACGTTTGCTCTTGCGGAAAATCGACATCGTAGTGAAGCCGGCGCAGCACCCGCACCATGTCCAGCCCAACTTCCGGTAAAAGTTGGTCGACAAAACAGGGGATGAACAGCGCGATTCTCATGGGTGACAAATCATTATTCCGCACCCGATCCGAAAATGAGTGCTGCCGACCGGTGAGCGTTAGAACTTTGCACCCCGATTGCGAAAAATGTCCAGAGGTTTGACAATTTCACGAGCCTCGGCGTCCGGAACTGCAACAAGCGTAACAATCTTACGGCAGAAATTCGAACAGAGATTCACCTTGGGGCTAGTGGTTCGACCCGACCTTGTTCACCCCTCACGCGAAGGCTATAATCCGCAGCCGAGAAAATTTCCGTGGACGCTTCGCAACCAAACAGTAAGGCCCCGCAACCGCTTCAGGCGCTTCAGGCTGTGGCCGAAAAAGAGACCATCATTGCCGTTTTGATGGCGCTCGTCGCCATGCTCGGTATGGTGGCGGCGTATCGCACTGCCACAGCGGAGGAAGATGTTTCCCTGAAGGAAAGTAAGCTGACACAATCGCGATTTCTGGAGCTCACCAAACGCGAAGAGTTGCTCGTGCGATTCAGCGATAGCGCGCGTTTTGAGGTAGCCAAGGACGCACACCTAAAAAGAGCCAGAGACTTACAGGAGCGCGCTGAAAAGATCCGATCGTCAGATCGCGGCAAAGCCTCTGTGCTGGAGTTGCAAGCTCAAGAGGAAGTTTCGCTAGCCCGAATCCAGCAGCCGTATCTCGATTTCACAGAAGTGCCAGGGGTGAGCAATAAGAGTCTCACCATCAACCAGATTGTTGACCGGCAGGTCGCTGCGCAATTGGCGGAATCGGGTCTGGGAAGCAAATGGCAAAAGACAAACGACAGCATCTGGCAAAGCCTCCAACAGCAGATCGAGACCTCGCGGAAAAAATTGAAGTTGCTTTCATTTGCAGTCGTTGTGTTTGTGATCGCGCTGGGTTGCTTGTCGTTGGGGGAGCTATGGTGCCGGCGCCGCGGTTTGAGACGAGGAATGATGGCGTCGGGAATGATCGTCGCTCTCGCTGCCGCTATTTGCGTGTCAATTCTTGACCACGTGGGATTCCTGTATCTCCTTGGCTGCGCCGCCGTGTTTGCCGCTATTTGGCCTTTTAGCAAGCTGGCGCACGGACCGCTACAGCAGCTCTCGCAAGTGTTGGCAACAAGAATGGGATTCATGTCCGTGGAGGAAACGGAGGAAAGCGAGAGCGTGCATCCTCCGGAACCCGAGCCGCGACTCTTCGCCGGAGCCAGGATACATTCAGAATTTCCGAAGAGTCCGTTCACGTGCTTTGTCGTGCTGTTGATTGTGCTGGCCGTTCTCCTCAGCGCGTGGGTCAGCTTTCGCTATACAGTGGTCAGTATTTACGCGGACAAAAGCGCGGAAAATGCGGTCGAAAACATTACCAATGGCCTCAAGAATAGCCACACGACCTCGGCATACTTCGAGTTGGGTATGCTCGCGGCGGTGCAAGAGCGGCGCGCACGGTATCAGGCTGCTCTTCAAGAGCGCGAACTCTCCCAGAACCCAGCATTCGGAATCGACAAGCGGGTTGCAGTAGAAATTCTCGACAACGCCGCACAAGACGTAGCTCCAAAGGGCGACAGCGACAAGGACGACATCGAAATGCTCGACGGCGGAGACGGCCCCGAGCACGCCCGTCACTATCCCAAAGAGTTGATACTGGGAAGAACAATGTTCGGTCCCGAATGTGGTTTTGCTTTGTCCGACGCCATCAATGAACAGAGCTTGCGCTGGCATAACAAGGCCCACTGGTATCTCGCCGGGATTACAATGTTTGCGATCGCACTCTACCTCTTCGGCCAGTCGCTCAGTATGGGGCGCAACGAGGAGGCTTGGACGCTCGTCTTCTTTGGGCTGATCGTGGTCGCAGTTGGTGTCGGACTAGCAGGATTCGAGGGTTTACGAAAAATTCCGGCGGTCGCATACGATGCGGACGCGTGCAATAGTGCCAACTCGAAATCGGAGGATGCAGCTCTCCGCGCTGCCGTGCAATACGCCTGGGGCGTCAGTGACCTCCAAATCTACGACTATGAAAGTTCGGTGAAGGAATTGGAAAGTGCCGTCGCTTCGCGTCCGCGGTTCTTGTTCGCCAATCTCTACCTTTCCCAGGCAGCTAAAAACCTGGGAAACCCACAGAGCGAAGAAGGTTTCATGAACATGATTCCGGAAAAGCAAATTGCGGAGGCGGTGAACCACGAGAAAACGGCGCTCGACGGGTTTGCGAAGAATGGACTGGAGGAATCGCCCGTTTTGCTTGGCAACTACGGGTTCGATACATATCTGTACGGCCTTGTGAAGAAGGATCGCGCGCTGCTGAAAAAAGGATTGAGCAGTACCGAGGAAGCAATTAAGCACGATCACGATGAGCAATTCTTGTATTTGCGCTACAACCGCGCTGTGGCAGAGCTCGCGCTGGGAAATATTGCTAAAGGTTTGGCGATGTATTTAGAAACAGCGATGAGACCGGGAATGACGGATGCTGGAGACTTGGTTGCAGGAGCCGTGGGCGATCTTGAAACGCTCTATCATTATTGCCAAGGGGTGAATTCCAAGGATTACTGCAAAGAAATTCAGTCGAAAGAACCCGCGATCACTCTTGAGTTGGCTGCAGCGGCATGGCCTCCTCCCAAGGGTGCGAATCAGTCAGTTGGCAAAGCCGCGTTGCGAAATGTCGCACTCCAGGTAGACCCCAGCGGCCTTCGATGGGAAGCCGAGCCGGTGAATTTCAGGCTGGACGATGGAACTACGACACTTTCTGTTCTCTGGTACACGAGGGAGCCCGGCAGCAGTGTGTGGAGAGTGCTGTCAAAACTTTCAGGAAAAGTGGAGGTCAAAGAAGTCACGCAAGACGAAAATGGCAAAATCCATCAGCTCCAATCTTACCTCGAAGCTACAGGGACAGATGCTTGCCTCCCCGCCGGGGATTACCGCGCTGACTTTTATTTGAATGGCGTTCCTTTTTACGTGACGTCGGAACCTCTGGACGTGCCGTCGGCCATGAGAGCCTCGCCTTTTAAGGATTTGAATCTCGCTCTCTGCCGCCCAATTGGGTGGAGCCGATGGCGGCCCGGTTTCGATGAACCGGTCATCGCCGGCGGATATGTCGACGATAAAGACCATCCCACGCGCGGGATTTTCCTCTTCGATTTTTATTACCCAAAGACGATGTGGGACGCGACTCACGCCAAGGACCTGGTTTCCCGCGCGCGTACGTACCTTGCGGGCAAGAAAATTATATCGGCGGGCGAATTTCAAGAGGCGCCGAGCATGTGCACTATCGAGCTGAAGGGTCAGACAATGATCCGGCAAATGTCGCAATCCACCGGCGAGACAATCGCGGCGAGAATCTGGCCAGCAAAGGACGGCATCGTCCACGTTGCGCTCGGCTACACGCGGTCAGTTGCCGGGGGCGATGCCTCCGACTTGTTGGGCGATAAAGGCATCGAGTGCAATTCCCTGCGGTCAGTGAGAGAGATCTACGACGTAGCCCCGTAGCTTCACGCTTCAGTCATTTTCGATGTGCCACGCGAAATTTGAGGCGATCCTCGGTAGCGGCTAAGCAACGACCGGCCATCGGTACCACCGGTTTAGCTTCCCAATGTTAGAATCTACTACGGAGGGGTAGGAAAGTGGTTGACTCCGGCGGTCTTGAAAACCGTTAGGCCCGAAAGGGTCTCGTGGGTTCGAATCCCACCCCCTCCGCCATGCCTTGGATGCTCCTCGATACTTACACGTCAGAGCCGAGACTCATTGACTCGAGTAGTGACGTTGTCTCGTAAGCCAGCTTGAGCTTGCGTCAGTTCATCGGTGGCAGTTCCAGAATCCGAGATCGTTTGTGCTGAGCGTACTCCCAGCCCCATCCACATCCACAGGAAAGCCTGCAACAATTGATTGTAGAAGGTGGTCAGCGCGACGTTTCATGAGCAGCGCTGTGACTATCATCACGATGCCCACTCGTAAAAATAAAAATGTTGCCGGGATATGCGCTTCAAGGAGCGGGCCGGAAAGCCGTCCGCTTCGCAGCCCCTTCCACATCAGAAACAGTGGAAGAAGATAAAACGGCATGTATGCCAGGAAGCCGACGATGCCGAACTCCTTGAGGACATCCAGGTGCTCAGAGTCGGTGAAACGTTCTTAACCGAGCCGACTTCGTTAGAGATGTTCTCGACATGTATCTGAGGTAAAATAAACACTTCCATGCGGACTTCTTTTCCCGGCGAATCGGCTTCGGATGAGTCGACGGAGGTTACTGGTGTCGGAACGCCCGTCACGATCCCACCCTCTGAGGGTTCACCTCGTCCGCCAACTCTGACCCTGGAGTCTCCCGAGCTATACATCAACCGCGAACTTAGCTTATTGGAATTCCAGAAAAGGGTTCTGGAGCAGGCACAGGACGCCGAGAACCCGCTACTCGAGAGAGTAAAGTTTCTTTCGATCGTCAGCTCCAATTTGGATGAATTCTTCATGGTCAGAGTCGCTGGTCTGCAAGAGCAGGCGGCGAGCGGGGCTCAAGAAGCGAGTGTCGATGGCCTGCCCGCAGCGATTCAATTACAACTCATTCGCCAGGAAGTTCGCCGACTCGTTGAACAGATCCAGGATCTCTTGCGGGACACACTCTTGCCGGCACTTGAGCGCGAGGGCATCCGAATCTCAGATATTTCCTCGTTGTCACAGGAAGAACGATCTGCGATGGATTCGTATTTCCACCAGAACGTGTTCCCGGTGCTCACGCCGTTGGCCTTCGATCCCGGCCGCCCATTTCCCCATATCTCAAGCGGAAGTTTGAATCTGGCCGTGGTCGTAGGAGATGACCAGGGCACAGAAAACTTCGCTCGTGTAAAAGTACCAGACTCTCTACCGCGTCTGGTTCCGGTAATCTCCGGTTCGCGTCAAGCGAAGAGTACCAAATCATCAAAGTACGAACGGAAGTTCGTGTGGTTGGAGCAGTTGATCGCTGCCAATCTACATTTGTTGTTTCCGGGAATGGAAATCGTGGAGGCCTACCCCTTCCGGGTTACTCGCGATGCAGAAGTCGCGATTCAAGAGCTGGAGAGTGACGACCTCCTGGAAAGCGTCGAAGAGGCCATGAGACAGCGGCGCTTTACCTCCGTTGTCCGTTTGCAGGTAGACACAAACGTGTCCGAGAAGATTCTGGAGATCTTGGCCAGTAATCTCCCAATCGACAAACAGGACGTTTACCGGATAAAGGGATCTATTGGCCTCGCGCGGCTGATGGAACTGTATGCATTGGACCGCCCAGATTTGAAGGACAAGCCCTTTTTGCCCTTCATTCCTCCGAGTCTTGGCGCTGATGCTGACGAGGATGTATTTTCCGCCATTCGCCGCGAGGATCTGCTGTTGCATCACCCCTACGAGTCTTTTCAACCGGTTGTGGAATTCTTGCAGGCCGCGGCACGCGACCCTAACGTACTCGCAATCAAAGTGACCTTATATCGTGTCGGCCGCAACTCGCCGATTGTGGCCGCCCTCCTCGAGGCCATCGAACAGGGAAAGCAGGTATCTGTGCTGGTCGAGCTCAAGGCGCGGTTCGACGAGGAAAGCAATATCGAGTGGGCGCGAACCCTGGAAGATGCCGGCGTGCACGTTGTCTACGGGGTGGTCGGCATGAAGGTCCACTCCAAGGTCGCCTTGGTGGTCCGCCGCGAAGGCGAGGACATTTGCCGCTACGTGCACTTGGGAACCGGTAATTACAATCCGGTGACTGCGCGGATTTACACAGACTTCGGTTTTTTGACGTGCCATGAACAAATCGCAGATGATGTCACTTATTTTTTCAACGCGTTAACAGGATATTCCCGTAAAAACGAGCCACACGAGCTCCTGGTGGCGCCCGTCAATTTGAGACAGCGGCTCGAAAAATTGATCCTCAGGGAAATTGCGCTTCAGGAGAAAGGGCGAGCGTGGCCATCTGATCTTCAAAATGAACGCCCTGGAAGATCCGCAAATGATCAGGCTGCTCTATCGCGCGTCGCAAACGGGCGTAAAGGTTGACTTGCTCGTGCGCGGACTTTGTTGCTTACGGCCTTTGATCGGCGGATTCAGTGACAATATCCGCGTCATAAGCATCGTGGGCCGGTTTCTGGAGCATAGTCGTGTCTACTACTTCCGGAACGGAGGAGCCGAGGAGATTTATCTCGGCAGCGCGGATCTCATGCGACGTAACTTGAGTCATCGCGTCGAAATTCTGTTTCCGGTCGGCAATCCCAAGTTGGTCCGCCGCTTGAAAGACATTCTTAACGTTCAGTTGGCCGACGAAAGGAAATCACATTACCTGCAAAGCGACGGACATTACATCAGGAGCAGCAAGAGTGCAGAACCGGATGCAATCGACAGCCAACTCCGATTTCTAACCCACGAAAGCGCGCCTCTCAAGGCAGCGAAGGGCTTGGCTGTCTTGTCTCGGAAGCGGCGCGGCGCAGATCGGCGGTCTCAGGCTCGGACTAGAACCTGATTCAACAAGCGCCTCGTTTTCCAAATTTGTGAGCGAAGCGCGTTTTCCCCCGTCCTGACACACCGGAAGCACACCGCGCTTAACGTCACTCGTAGCGTAACGCCACGATAGGATCGACCTTCATCGCTCGTCGCGCTGGAATGTAGCAGGCAAGTAAAGCAACACCAATCAGAAGAAGAGCCACACCTATAAACGTCAAAGGGTCAGTCGGCCGCACGCCGTAAAGCAGTCCTGCCATAAAGTGCGACACGATCAACGCGCAAGTAAGCCCAACCGCCGCGCCAGCAATCGCAAGCCCCAATCCTTGGCGCAGAACCATCCGCAGGATGTTCCGATTTTGCGCCCCGAGTGCGAGGCGAATACCGATCTCGTGCCGCCGCTCGCTTACGATGTATGAAATCACTCCGTATATTCCCAGCCCCGCCAGAAACAATGCCGTCAGCGCGAACAGGCCAACCATTTCCATCGAGAAGCGCCTCTCGGAGAGTGATACGGACACCATTTCCTTAAGGGTTTGTGCGCCAAAAACCGGAAGCTCGGGATTCACGGACTGCACCTCCCGCCGCAATTCGGCGGGTGTGGTAGCTGGATCTAGCCGTCCTCGCAAAAATATTGCCAGGTCTTTGGGATGCATCTGATACAAGCTCAGATAAATCTGTGGTGCACTCGCTTCTGCCAGCGATTCTGTTCGAGCATCCGCTATCACTCCGATGACCGTCGTCCACGGAGGATTCCCCCGAGAGCCACGCATCCTGTTCAACTGCACGTGTTTGCCAATAGGATCCCCGGCTGGCCAGTATGCCCGCGCGAACGACTCGTTAATCACCGCGACGGGAGGCGCTTTTTCGTTGTCCATTTCGACGAACAAACGGCCTCGCTGCAGTGGCATTCCCAGCAAATGAAAATATTCTGGAGTAGCTTCTGAAACTTCGACTAGAGGCGCCTGCTCGGTTTGAACCCCTTGACCTTCGATGGTCATCCGGTTCGGGTTCAAATCGTTTCGGCTATGACCCAATGGAATGGCCGCGAGGTCACCGACGGCTACTTCTTTCACCCCGGGCATCGTCTTGCTCCGGCGAATCAGTTCGCGTATGAACGGCGCCTCCTGAGCGGTCGTCCCGTAGATGTCGGTCTCCGGATCGTTGGGCACAGGCAGCCACGTGCGAACGGCCATCACATTCTGCGGGTCGAAGCCCGGCCGCACATTCAGCAAATCCGCAAAACTGCGGAGCAAAAGACCCGCGGCGATCATCAGCACTAGAGACAAGGCAAATTCCGTTATCACCAGCACGCGCCGCGTTCGCACCTGTTCTCCGGAGCCCGTCGAGCCGCGCCCTTCCTGTTTGAACACGGCGGTCAAATCCGTCCGCCCGATATGCAGCGCGGGAGCCAGGCCGAAAATCACGCCGGCAGCGATCGTGGCCGCGAGCGCAAAAAGTAAAACCGGCCAATTGATCGATATGCTGTTGAGGCGTGGCAGGCTGTCCGGCACGAGTCGCACCAGGAATCCTTTAGTGCAGATGAGGATCGCCAGCCCTGCGATCCCACCCGCCAGTGAAAGAAGCAATCCCTCGGTCAGCAGTTGCCACATGAGCCGTTTTCGCGCGGCTCCCAACGCTTGCCGCACAGCCATTTCGCGCGCTCTCGCGCTGGCGCGAGCAAGAAGCAGATTTGCAACGTTCACGCACCCGATCAGCAACACCAATCCAACAGCGCCGAGCAGCAGAATTAGCGACTGGCGAGCATTTCCCACCACAGTCTCATGGAGCGGCACAAGCCGCACCCTCCATGCGCTCTGCTCCGGATAATCGACAGGGAATTGCTTTTGCAACGATGCGACTAATGCATCCAGCCGGCTCTGGGCTGTCTTCACCGTCAGCCCCGGAGCGATTCGCGCGATCGTGTTGGGAAGAATCCTCAAATTGCGTTGCGGCTGCGGGGCAGGCGCGCCGGCAAAACCCGTTGCCAGCCACATTTCGGTGTTTCTTTCTTCGTTTGTTCGGCCCGGGTCGTGATAACCAGCCGGCATCACGCCGATGATCTGATACAAATCATTGTCGAGCCGAACGCTTCTTCCCAAAACCTGCGGGTCTGCCCCGAACGCTCGTTTCCACAACCCGTCGCTGATGAGGCATTCCAGAGTAAATCCGGGCGTGTGATCTTCAGGATTGAATGAGCGGCCCAGTTGCGGGTTTACTCCCATCAGCGCAAAATAATTCGGCGGCACCGCGGCAAAGAAGATCCTCATGGGCTGGGATGATCCCGTCAGGTTCACAGACCCGCCACCGATCGGTGAGACGTGTTGAAAAATTCCGGACCGCTCGAAATCCTGCCACTCGGGAACAGATATTCCTACGTCCTGCGCGCCCACGCCAGGAAGGTCATCCTCGACGCTCACGAGTTGCTCCGGGTGCGGATAAGGAAGTGGATGCAAAAGCGTGGCATCGACAACACTGAAAATCGCCGTCGTGGCTCCGATGCCCAGCGCAATCGTCAAGACAGCCGTGATCGTGAAGCCGGGAGACTTTCGCAGCATGCGAAGACCATAGCGAACGTCCTGCGCCACGTTCTGGAGCCAATTTACCTTGCGCGTCTCGCGACATTCTTCTTTGCGCCTCTCCACTCCACCCATCGCGAGTAGCGCCACGCGCCGCGCCTCCTGCGGACTCATTCCTTTTGCGACGTTTTCCTCAGTCCTGCATTCCACGTGATACCGCAATTCCTCATCAAGTTCCTGGTCCGTCGCGCGCCGGCGAAATAGCGAACGCAACCTGATCGGAACCGTGTAGATCCAATGTTGTGGCCGCATATGTGCCTCCTCGCGCCTCGCGGGTTCAAGCTTCCTTTAGCTTCACCACTCGCGAAATTGCACTCGACAGCCGCCCCCAGTTGTCGGTTTCCTTTTCGAGTTGCCTGCGCCCTAACCGAGTAAGCGAGTAGTATTTCGCTCGCCGGCCGTTCACGGTTGTCTTCCACTCGGCCGAAATCCAGCCTTCCTGCTCGAGCTTGTGCAGGGCGGGGTAGAGCGAGCCGTCGCTAACCTGCAACACATCTCCCGAAATTTGACGCAACCGCTCGCTCACCGCAAAGCCGTTCAGCGGCTCCAGTGCAAGAATCTTCAGCAGCAGCATGTCCAGCGTGCCCTGAACTAAATCGGACGGTTTGCTCAATGCGCTCCCCTCTCGGTTACCGAGGAAGCATACGACTACTCCTCTCGGTAAGCAAGGGGAAAGGCAAACGGCCATTGGTGTGGTTTATATTCGATACGTTGCAGAGGAGACTTCGATGCCGGGAGGCGGGTTTCCCTTAGTCGCTGACCTTCGTGTACTGCATGAGTACGAGAAACGCCCAGGGGTTTAGTGAGAGCGCCACTTCGTCGTTTGACTTAAGTACCGCAGCCCCAGAACCGCCGCTGCCGCCCCAGCGCTCCTCGTTCGAATCGAGAACCGGACGCCAGCTGCCCGCGGGAATTCGCACATTGACGTTTCTTGGAGTCCGATCGAAGTGATGGACAATAAGAATTTGAAGATCAGCATCCCACCGTCTGACCAGCAGCACTTTCTGATCGGCGAATGACGTAATCTCCATGCCGTCCTTATCAAGGTTCGCCAGAGGCGGTACATCGCGTCGCAACCGAAGAAGCTCCTGATAGAAGTTCCAAAGAACGCGATGCCGCCCATCCGCCTGTAAATCCCAGTGCAGTTTGCATCCGAGGAATGTTGTTTCACTCTGAGGGTCGGGAATGTCTCCGGTCCAGCCAAATTCCGCAAATTCCTTCTGCCGCCCTTTGCGCACCGCCTCAATCAGAGCCGCGTCTCCGTGGCTCACAAAGTATTGGAAGGGCGCTGATTCAGCGTATTCTTCACCCATAAACAACATAGGAATGTACGGCGAGAGAAGCGCAGTCCCGGCGGCAAGCTTCAATTGTTCGAGCGAAAGCGATTGCGACAGCCGGTCACCATCTCCCCGATTCCCAACCTGATCGTGATTCTGCGAAAAGACCACGAATCGTTTAGCCGGAATCCCCTTCGACGAACTTCCATAACGCTTTCGCCGATACTTTGAATACCGGCCGGAGTATAAAAACCCATCTCGATAAGCTCCCGCTAGATCCTCCACACCACAAAAATCCTGATAGTAGCCATCCCGCTCTCCCGTCAAGAGCACATGCAGGGAATGGTGGAAATCGTCGTCCCAAACCGAGTCGAATCCCCATCCACCTGCTTCAGGAGACTTCACCACTCGCGCATCGTTGCGATTGTCCTCAGGGATCAGGCAGACGTCCCGCCCCAGCTCCTTCGCTTTCGCATGAACGGTTGCGCTCAACTCCTCGAGAAATGTTCGCGCGGAAGGATCAACAATCGCGTGGATGGCATCCAGCCGAAGCGCGTCGATGTGGTAATCCGTCACCCATTGCAGCGCGTTATCAATGAAATAGCGCCGCACATCGTCGCTGTCTGCATCCGCAAAATTAATCGCCTCTCCCCAGGGCGTTTTATAAAGGTCCGTGAAATAAGGCGCGAAATCCGCCAGGTAATTTCCTTCCGGGCCCAGATGGTTGTAAACCACATCGAGCGCCACTGCGATTCCATGCTGATGACAGGCATCCACAAGTCGCTTTAGCCCCCAAGGACCGCCGTACGATGCCTGCACTGCGTAAGGATAAACTCCGTCGTAGCCCCAGTTGCGATCCCCCGGAAATTGCGCCACCGGCATCAATTCGATCGCAGTCACTCCGAGATCTTTCAACGCTGCGAGCCGCGGAATGATCGCGTCGAAAGTTCCCTCTTGCGTGAATGTGCCCACGTGAAGTTCGTACAGAACATACTTTTCGAGAGGAATGCCTCTCCAGCGAGAATCGTTCCAGTGAAAGCGGCAATCTATGATTTGCGAAGGCCCGTGAACGCCTTGCGGCTGATATCGCGACGCGGGATCAGGCCTTTCCTTTTCCCCATCGAGACGATACCGGTAAAGCGCTCCGGCCGAAATGCCTTCCACCACAGCGTGAAAATACCCGCATCCGGCGCCCTGCATGGCAACCGCGAGCTTCCTCGGTTCGACAATGCACACCTCCACACTTCGAGCGCGCGGCGCCCACACGAGAAAGCTGCATGCGTTCTCGCCAACAAGCGCTGCGCCCAGGGTTCGATCGCGAACAGTCACGTCCAGTTGGGCCTCACCGAGAATTTCTAACAACATGTTACCAGCCACAATCAGGTCTAGCGCCCCTAAGAAAGAAGGGGAAATAACCTGATTGCGTGGTTCCTCCGCGCAGGAGAAAATTTTAGTGATGATGCAGTGCTGACCGGGCCATTTCAAAAACAATCTTAGGTGGATAGCAAGCCCGCTGGGATGTTTATATTAAAGATGGAGAACACAGGCCAGATGTCCTGCAATCAGGAGCCAAAAAGCTAGTGCCAGATCGGCCAGTAGACCAGCAAACAGAAGGCAGGCGTCGTGTCGTTATCGAGGGCGTAGCTCCGGAAATCGATTGCGGCCGATTTCCCATCAAGCGCGTTGTGGGTGACGTGGTGCGGGTGGAAGCCAATGTTTTTGCAGACGGCCACGATCAGGTCGCCTGCCGCCTGCTCTATTGGCAGGACCCAAAGAATTTGCTCACATCCCCGATGGTGGCGTTGCCCAACGATCGCTGGCGTGGCGAGTTCTTCGTGGCGAAGCTAGGCCGGTATCAATACACGATTGAAGGATGGATCGACCATTTCCAGACCTGGCGCATCGCGCTCACGAAGCGGGTGGCCGCGCAGCAGAATGTAAGCGTCGAACTCCTGATCGGCGCCGACCTGATTGAGGAAGCCGCCGCGCAGGCGCCCGCCAAGAACGGCGAACTTCTCCGCCAATGGGCGAAACGGTTGCGAGAGGCGAAAGATAAACCGGAAGGCGCAGGTATCGGCCTCGAAGAAGAGCTGCTCGGTGTCCTCCAACAATACCCGGTCCGCAACTTCTCGACCCGCTACGAAAAAGATCTGAGCGTCACCGTCGATCGCGAAAAGGCGCGTTTCTCCACCTGGTACGAAGTATTCCCCCGGTCGTGCTCGCCTCAGCCGGGGCGTCACGGAACATTTCGCGATTGCGAAGCAAGTTCTTCCGTACATCGCTTCGATGGGTTTCGACGTCGTATATCTTCCGCCCGTCCATCCGATCGGAAACTCATTTCGAAAAGGTAAAAACAATTCCACGGAGCCGCAGCCCACAGACACCGGCAGCCCCTGGGCAATCGGATCCGCCGAGGGCGGCCACAAATCCATTCTTCCCCAACTCGGCACGCTCGAAGATTTCAAGCACTTTCGCTCGGCCGCAGAAAAGCAAGGACTCGAAGTCGCGCTCGATATCGCGTTTCAATGTTCGCCAGATCACCCGTACGTCCGCGAACATCCGGAATGGTTCCGCAAGCGTCCCGACGGCACCATACAGTACGCCGAAAATCCGCCCAAGAAATATCAGGATATCTTCCCGCTCGATTTTGAAAGCTCGCAGTGGCAAACGTTGTGGGACGAGTTAAAGAGTGTCTTCGATTTCTGGATTGACCAGGGTGTCCGCATCTTCCGTGTGGACAACCCCCACACAAAGCCTTTCGCCTTCTGGGAATGGGTAATCGGCGAAATTAAAGCTCGGCATCCCGACGTTCTGTTCCTTGCGGAAGCATTCACAAGGCCTCATGTGATGTACCGGCTCGCCAAGTTGGGTTTCTCCCAGTCCTACACGTACTTCACTTGGCGCAACACAAAAGAGGAACTCACCGACTACTTCACCGAGCTCACGCAAACAGAAGTGACGAGAGTTCTTTCGCCCCAATCTCTGGCCCAACACGCCGGACATCCTTTCGCAAATTCTTCAGGCCGGCGGGCGCCCTGCATTCATGATTCGCTTGATTCTGGCGGCCACGCTGGGATCAAGCTATGGCATCTATGGCCCCGCATTCGAGCTCTGTGAGAACGTCCCGATCCAACCAGGCAGCGAGGAATATCTGAATTCAGAGAAATATGAGCTCAAGCACTGGGACCTGCACGCTCCCGGCAGCCTGAACGAGCTTATCGCCCGCGTGAATCGGATCCGCAAAGAAAATCCAGCTCTGCAAAGCAATCGCACTCTCCGCTTTCATGGAACGGACAATCCTTCGCTCCTCTGCTACAGCAAGGTGACAAGGGATTTCTCTGACGTGATCGTCGTCATCGTGAATCTCGACTGCTTCCACATGCAATCGGGCTGGGTTAATCTCGATTTAGCGGCCATTGGCGTGGACGCCGACCACGAATTTCAAGTTCATGATTTGCTCGGCGAAGGTCAGTACATGTGGCACGGTTCGCGAAATTATGTGGAGCTGACGCCGGAAAGCCTCCCGGCTCACATCTTGCACGTTCGCCGTTTGGTTCGCACGGAGCGCGATTTTGACTACTACCTCTAGCGCGCATAAATGCGCCAGAAAAGTGGCAATGCAATGAAGTCCGCTTTTTAGACGCGAATAAAGAATAAGCACCAGGGAGTGCGAAGTTGCAATCGACGATAAGCGAATTCGACCTCTACTTGCTCGCGGAAGGCACGCACTACCGCGCCTACGAAAAGCTCGGCGCTCACCTCACCGAGAAAGACGGCAAGCGCGGCGTGCAGTTCGCCGTCTGGGCGCCAAACGCCAAACGTGTCTCAATCATCGGTGACTTCAACAACTGGAACCCGAATGCCGCGATCATGCGGCCTTCCACGGCAGGAATCTGGGAAGGTTTCGTTCCGGATATCGCTCAAGGCGCCTTCTACAAATATCACATCGAATCGCGCTATCGCGACTACAAGGTCGACAAAGCCGATCCCTACGGCTTCGCCTCGGAAATTCGCCCGCAGACCGCTTCGCGCGTCTGGGATCTCGAAAATTATTCCTGGCATGACGAAGCCTGGATGAAGAATCGCACAAACACCAATTCTCTCAACTCTCCGCTATCTTTCTACGAAGTGCATCTCGGCTCCTGGAAACGCGCACTGGAAGAAGACAACCGCTGGCTCACCTATCGCGAATTAGCACCGCTCCTCGCCGACTACGTCCACGACGCAGGGTTCACGCACGTCGAATTTCTTCCCGTCATGGAGCACCCCTTCGACGGTTCGTGGGGTTACGAAACCCTCGGCTATTTCGCTCCCACCAGCCGCTTCGGAACGCCCGACGACTTCATGTACCTCGTCGACTATCTCCATCAGCGAGGAATCGGCGTAGTTCTCGATTGGGTCCCGGCGCATTTTCCGAAAGATGAAGCCGGCCTCGGCTATTTCGACGGATCGCATCTCTACGAGCACGAAGATCCCACGCCAGGGAGAGCATCCGGACTGGAACACCTTCGTCTTCAACTACGGCCGCAACGAAGTCCAGAATTTTCTGATCAGCAACGCGCTATTTTGGCTGGACAAATATCACGTGGACGGCCTTCGAGTGGATGCCGTCGCCTCGATGCTGTATCTCGATTACGGCCGCCGCGAAGGCCAGTGGATACCCAACCGTTTCGGCGGGAAAGAAAATCTCGACGCGATTGATTTTCTGCGCACCCTGAACGAACACGTCTATGGCGCCTACCCCGACGCGATGATGATCGCCGAAGAATCCACGGCCTGGCCGCAGGTATCGCGCCCCATCTATCTCGGCGGGCTCGGCTTCGGTCTGAAGTGGAACATGGGCTGGATGCACGACGTGCTGAACTACATGTCGCAGGATCCCGTATTCCGCAGCTACCATCACAACGAGATCACCTTCAGCCTCGTCTACGCCTTCGCCGAAAATTTCGTTCTTGCCCTTCTCGCACGACGAAGTCGTCTACGGCAAAGGCTCCATGATTCGCAAAATGCCGGGCGACGACTGGCAGAAATTCGCGAACCTACGCCTGCTCTACGGCTTCATGTTCGGCCATCCGGGAAAGAAGCTTCTATTCATGGGCGACGAATTCGGCCAGTGGTCGGAGTGGAACCACGATGCCAGCCTCGATTGGAATCTGCTCGAACATCCTTCGCACGCCGGACTGCAAGCGTTGGGTGCGCGATCTGAACACGCTATATCGCGGCGAGCCGTTGCTGCATACCATGGACTTCAATTCAGCCGGCTTCGAATGGGTTGACTGCAAGGATTTTCAGCGAAGCATCATCAGCTTCCTGCGCCGCGGACAGAATCCAAACGATCAGCTTCTCTTCGTCTGCAATTTCACGCCGGTCGTCCGCCAGAATTATCGTGTCGGCGTTCCACTGGAAGGCTACTGGAAAGAAATTCTGAATAGCGACGCACCTTTATACGGCGGCACCGGCCAGGGAAATTTCGGCGGCCTATCCACGGTCCCGCTCCCGATTCACGGCCGCCCTTTTTCGCTGAATATGACGCTTCCGCCGCTTGGAATCGTGGTTTTCCGGCCAGAATCTCCAAGCTCCACCTGACACTCGGGGAAAAGCGATATGGCAAAGCTGCCCGGCAGCGCATCGGATCCGCTCTGGTACAAAGACGCACTCATCTACGAGCTGCACGTGCGCGCCTTCAAAGACAGCAACGCCGACGGCATCGGCGATTTTCCCGGCCTGATCCAGAAAATGGACTACCTGCAGGATCTCGGCGTCACCTGCATTTGGCTTCTTGCCTTTCTTTCCGTCGCCGCTCAAAGACGATGGCTACGACATCTCCGACTACATGAACGTCCATCCCATGTACGGCACGCTCGACGATTTCAAGGCCTTCCTGGGCGCAGCTCACGAGCGCGGTCTGCAGGTGATGATCGAGCTGGTCGTGAATCACACCTCCGACCAGCATCCCTGGTTTCAGGCGGCGCGCCAGGCGCCGATTGGTTCGCCCGAACGCGACTTTTACGTTTGGAGCGACACCGAAGAGAAGTACAAGGACGCTCGAATTATTTTCTCCGATACCGAAAGATCCAATTGGACATGGGATCCCGTCGCCAAGCAATTCTTCTGGCACCGCTTTTTCTCGCATCAGCCGGATCTCAACTACGACAATCCAAGAGTCGTCGACGAGGTTCTGAAGGTAATGCGCTTCTGGCTGGACATGGGAGTCGACGCCCTGCGCATCGACGCCATTCCTTATCTGGTCGAGCGCGACGGAACCAGCTGCGAAAATCTTCCGGAAACTCACGCCGTGATCAAGAGCTCTCCGACGCGAGATTGACGCCGATTATTCCAACCGCATGGTCCTGGCCGAAGCCAACCAGTGGCCTACCGACGTTCGCCCTTATTTCGGCGACGGAGACGAATGCCACATGGCATTCCATTTCCCGCTGATGCCGCGCATCTACATGGCCCTGCGCCAGGAAGATCGCCTGCCGATCACCGACATCATCGCGCAAACGCCCGCAATTCCCGGACACATGCCAGTGGGGCCTTTTCCTTCGAAATCACGACGAGCTCACGCTCGAGATGGTCACCAACGACGAGCGCGACTACATGTATCTCGCCTACAGCGCCGATCCCAGGATGCGCATCAATCTCGGCATTCGCCGCCGCCTGGCTCCTCTCGTCGACAACAATCGCCGGCGGATCGAGCTCCTGAATAGCTTGCTGCTCTCATTTCCCGGCACGCCCATCCTCTACTACGGCGACGAAATCGGAATGGGCGACAACATCTACCTCGGCGATCGCAATGGCGTTCGCACTCCGATGCAATGGAATGGCGACCGCAACGCCGGATTTTCCACGGCTGTCGCCCGCCCGGCTTTATAGCCCGGTGATCATGGATCCAGTCTGGGGCTACGAAGCGATCAACGTCGAAGCGCAGCAGGGCGATCCCTCTTCGCTCTTGAACTGGATGCGCAACATGATCGCGCTGCGAAAACTTTTCAGCGTCTTCGGGCGCGGCGGCATCGAGTTCCTCAACCCGTCCAATCGCAAAATCCTGGCATATCTCAGGACGTACGAAGACGAGCAGGTTCTGTGCCTCGCGAATCTTTCGCGCTTCGCTCAGCCCGTCGATCTCGATCTCTCAAAGTTAGAAGGGCTAGTTCCAGTCGAGATGCTCGGCTATGTGGAATTCCCCGCCATCGAGCGCCAGCCATACCGCTTCACGCTGGCTCCCTACAGTTTCTTGTGGCTCGAACTTCAACAGCGCGCCGCATCCGCGGAGCCCGCCGAAGATGTCGTTGAACAGTCGCCGTTGAACGTTGCTGCAGGCTGGGGAAGCATCTTCGACGGCCCGAGCCGCCAGCGCCTGGAAACCTTTAACCTGCCGGAATTCCTTGTAAAGCAGCGCTGGTTCGCGGGAAAGTCTCGCCATCTCAAATCCACTCGAATCATCAACTGGAGCTCGTTAAGCGATGAGCGATTCGCCCTGGCTTTCGTTGAGGCTCGCTTCGACACCGGTAATCCCGATGTCTATTTCGTTCCGCTCGCGATGGTCCTCGGCGATACCGCGAACGAATTGCGCCACACCGCGCCCAACGCCGTCGTCACCTCCATCGCATCGGCGAAGCTCTCCGGCCTTCTCTGCGACGGAGTCTTCGACGACTCCATGTGCCGCGAATTTCTTTCGTTGATTGAAACCGGGCGCGAACTACACGCAAGCGAAGGGCTCATTCGAGGACTTCCAAGCAACGCCTTCCCGCAAATTCTCGGATCCGCCGGCAGAGCCGCTGCCGGTAAAGCGAGGTTCAGCCGAGCAAAGCAACACTTCGATCATTTTCGGCGATCGCCTCATTCTGAAACTCTTCCGCCGTCTCGAGCCCGGGATCAATCCTGATGTCGAAATCGGGCGATACCTCACCGAAAAAACAAAGTTTGATCACATTCCTCCCTTCGCCGGTTCCATTGAACTGGAATCGCCCGCTAACGGCTCCGAAGTAACCGCGCTTGCCATGCTGCAAGGCTTGGTGGAGAACGAGGGCGACGGCTGGAAATGGACAGTCGAAGAACTCGATCGCTACTTCGAAACCTCCGCGCCCCAGAAGTTTCCCGAAAATGCGAGCGCGGAAATCGGCGATCCGCTCGAGATGTCCGAGCATCCGGTCTCTCAGCTGGCTCGCGATCATCTCGGCATCTATTTCGACGCTGCCACCACGCTCGGCCGCCGAACCGCCGAATTACACCTGGCGCTGGCTTCTCCAACAGATGATCCGGCGTTCAAGCCCGAGCCTTGGACGCCCGACGATCTCCAGGCCGTCCTCTCGGATTTTCAGCAGCACGCTTCGCAGGTCTTGGACGTGCTGAAAGAGCGCGTATCCTACTTGCCCGACGAAGTGATCGAAATTGCTGCCACAGTGCTCAGCCGCCGCCGCCGCATCCTCGATCATTTCGCAATATTGAAATCAGCCAGCTTTCGAACGCAGCGAATTCGAATTCATGGTGACTATCACTTGGGCCAGGTATTGCGCGTGAAGACCGATTTCGTAATCCTCGATTTTGAAGGCGAACCAGCCCGGCCGCTCGCCTATCGCCGTGCCAAACAATGCCCTCTAAAAGATGTCGCCGGCATGCTGCGCTCTTTCAGCTACGCCGCCTACGCCAGCCTCATCAATTACACCGAGCGCCACACCGAAGATGTAGCCCGCCTCGAACCGTGGGCTCAACTCTGGGAGCGATCGGCATCCGCGGCATTTTTGCGCGCCTACCGGGAAACAGCCCAGGGCGCAGCATTTCTGCCGTCCGATATCGCAGAATTTCAAAAGCTCCTCGATTTGTTCTTGTTGGATAAGGCGCTCTACGAAGTGCTTTACGAGCTGAACGCCCGTCCTGACTGGGTGCGCATTCCGTTGCTGGGCATCATGTCGCTCTCGATATAATTGTTTTCGCTGTTAGGTCACCCGAATCAGATTCAACGGTGTAACAATCGCTATAGCCAGGAGCACCCGGCTTCGCGCGGCTGGTTTGCCGCTAGGAAACAAACCTAAGGAACGAAACGTTGGCAGTTGAACCCATCGCAGAGCAACCGGAGCAGAAAGTCGAGCCGGTAAAAGCCGCCGATTTGGTGCTCGGCGTCATCGCCGATATCGACCAGGAAAGCCTCGTCACCCTGTGCGATTCTCTGCGAACTCTTCCCGGCTCCCCGATCGTTGCAGCCTTGCGAAATGACCATGCCGCGAGTCCAGCTGGCGCCACTTCAGCAGCCTCCGAAAAAACTCCGTCCCCCTATTTCATTCCCTGGCCGTCTTCGAAAACAGATAATCCCGGCACCCCGGCCGTCAACATGGCCACCGCATACCAATCCGCCTTCGCCGTCAGCGAACAGCTCAATGCAAGCGCCTGCTGCATCGTCGCCTCCACCATCGAAAATGCTAAGCCGGACTGGATTCGCCAGTTGGTTCAGCCCCTGCTCGAGGAAGATTTCGATCTGGTCGCGCCGCAATACGCCCTGCGCAAATTCGAAGGGTTGCTGAATAGCAGCATCATCTCCCCGCTCGCCCGTTGCCTCTACGGAAAAAGAATCCGCAATCCCATGGGCCCCGACCTCGGCATTTCTCGTCGTCTCTTCACCAAAATGCTCGCATCGGAAAAGAGTTCCGGTAGCGGAAACGGTACACATCCACTTGCAGCCATCGCTCCTGCCGCTCTCTGCGACAATCTCAAAGTTTGCCAGGTCCACGTCGGCCCGCGCACCTATCCGCCCTCCCGATTGGACGAACATCAGCTCCTTGGTCTCGCAGGTATTAAGCCCCATTTTTCTCGACATGGAAAAGCGCGCAGCCTGCTGGCAAAGAACGCGCTCTTCCGTTCCGCTCCCCTCGTTTGGCCAGCCTGTTCTTTTACCTCAAGACACCGGCACCGTGGACATCAGCCGCATGGTCGAATCATTCAAGCTCGGAATCCGAGACCTGCAGGAGATCTGGGATCTGGTGCTGCCTCCCTCCTCGCTTCTCGAACTCAGAAAGCTCGCCCGCCTGCCGCTGGAACAATTTCGCATGCCCGACGAACTATGGGTCCGCATCGTTTACGATTTTGCGCTGGCTCATCGCCTTCGCACCATCAATCGCGACCATCTGCTCAAATCCATGACGCCGCTCTACCTCGCCTGGGTCGCCGCTTTTGCCCGTGATTCCGAAGCGGCCGACGCCGCAGCCGTCGAGCGCATTCTCGAGCGCCTCGCAGTCGCGTACGAATCCGCCAAGCCTTATCTCGTTTCGCGATGGCGCTGGCCCGATCGATTCAACCCTTAGCGTTCTCCGCGAACGTCGGCGGAGAAGAAGTCGCACCGGAGGTACCTATGTGGGGAGAAATCAAGCAAGCGCTGGCTCAGTCCACCGAGCGATTCCTGACTCGATTTGCAGACCTCTTGCCAGGTACCGCAGCCCTTCTAGTGGCGGTGCTCATCTCGATCGTATTGGGTTTTCTTCTTGCCGCGATCGTTCGCCGCTTGCTCACCAGCATGCAGTTTGACCAGCGCCTCGCCCAGTGGGGTTTTCGCTCTTCCTCCGAGTTGCCGCTGCTGAAGAGTCCCACCCTCCTGATATCGCGGGCGATTGCCGCCTTGATCATCGTCGCCGGCTTCCTCATCGGAATCGCCGCTTTCGACGCCGAATGGACGTCCCTGCTTGCCCGAAGTATTTTCGCCTACATTCCCAATATGCTCGGCGCTGTGCTGGTCCTCGTCGTCGGCAGCGTCATCGCCCGTTACCTTTCCCGAAGCGTCCTAATCGGCGCCGTGAATCTCAACCTGAACTACGCTCGCTTGCTCAGCGTGGGTGTTCGATGGCTGGTGCTCGTGCTAACCGTGGCAATGGCCCTTGAACACTTGCGAATCGCCACCGGTATCGTCGAGCTAGCCTTCGGCATTCTTTTCGGAGGAATCGTCTTCGCGTTGGCGCTAGCGGTAGGTCTCGGCTCCAAGGACATAATCACCAAATCCCTCGAGCGCGACGCCCAAAAAGTCTCAGGCGAGAAAATCGAAGAACCCTTCCGCCACGTCTAGCAAATGCGCAGGTGAGAGCTCGCTCTCATAAGCGCGAGGCTCGCCTCGCAAGCCGCGAACCTCAGATCCAAACGGTAGGGATCGCCAACATGCACCTGAGCATCAAAACAAACGATGGAAGGAGGGGCAAATGAATCTTACCAAGCGAAACACGGCCGTCCTCGCATTCGCAGCCGCAACGCTTTTCGCCGCGGGATTGATTTCTCGAACCGCGGCAAAGCCGAAAATGCCTTCGCACAATCCATCAATCAACTCCGCAGATACCACAGAGGCCAAGTTAGCCCTCGCGATGTCCGCCGGTCCCGCCGACATTGCCGCGTCAGCCAGAATTATTGATACCGACGCGCAAGGCAACACCATCGTTCTGCGCAAGGGAACCAACGATTTCACCTGCATGCCGGGAAACCCGAAAGTCATCGGTGATCCGGCCATGTGCGCGGATGGACCATCGATGCAGTGGGCCGCAGATTTCAAAGCCAGGAAGCCAAAGCCGACTAACACAGTACCCGGCATCACCTACATGCTGGCGGGCGCCACTCAGCGCAGCGATTCAAATCCTTACGACACCACAAGTCCGGCGATTACGGTTGGGCCGCACTGGATGATCATGTGGCCGTTCGATCCCAAGGCCACAGGACTACCCACCACTCACAAGCCGACGGGGCCTACATCATGTGGCCAAGCTCCCCTTACGCCCATATGCACATCATGGGGCGTCCGTAGGCGAGGCGCAAATTTGGAGTGCGGGAGCTTGCCCTCGCTTTCATAGGCCGAGGCTCGCCTCGCCCGGTTCTAGCTGAGCCATTACTTAGGTGGAAAATTCTTCAGCAACTTCTGCATAGCCTTATCCAGATTCTTCTGCTTCTTCTCTTGGTTCGCATTCGCATCAAGCGTCTTCGTCACCCGCCCCGTCCACACAAGCTGCTTGTTCGTCGGGTCATACATATCCAGCACAAGCGTGCCAGTGCTGATCGTGGAAGCGGTAGCGGTCGCCATTCCCCCGCCCCAGCGAAAACCGCCGGTGCCGTAAGCGTTCCATTGCTTTTCCTGACCGATGGAAGCCTGATAGCCGACGTAGAGATCAGCCTTGTCACCAGTGGTCTTCGTCAAACCTTTGGCTGCCAATTGCGAATCGATGGAGCTCTTGATTTGCGCGTCCACAATCTGATTCGGGTAAGTGGCCCCTTCAATCGTCACCCACTTATAGGTATGGTATTTTGTGAAGTCCGTACCGGGCATTGAGTTCGTACTCACATCCTGCGCCAGCGCCGCGCTGCCTGCCAGTAACGCCACAATAAGCGCCATCGTCAGCATCGCCATCTTCGTTCGAATTTCTCTCATCATCATTTTCTTCTCCATGAAAGAATCCCCATTCGGCCGCCATTCTAATTGCCAACCAGCCGGAAGTCACGGCTAAATCCCAATTTGCTCAGAGAGATGCGCTCACACAGTTCCACTAGAAGTAAGCATGGACCCCACTCGCACCGCTCCGCCATTTCCGAAATTTCAGTAAGTCTCCGCAGTTACCGATATGCAACCACCAAAATCCATGCTACCATTGCCCGTTTTTATATGATGACCCAAACGTCACCATCCGCCGCCACAAAGGCCAAAAGGGGAAATCCCTGCGCAGCCGCCCGCCTTAAGTGGCACAGGCACTCTTGTTTGCCCAGAGGAGGCCCACAGCCTCCGAAGGGCCTGTGCGCCGTTTCTTCGTGGCAACCCCTCCGACCTTGGCTTCCGCACCGCATCGCAACCCTGAAACATCAAGAAGAAGCTGAAGCTGATGTCACTAGCCACAAATTTCTAATCGCAAATCTGGAATTAGAATTCACGCTAAGGCCCATAAGAATCAACGATCTAAAATTTTCTAATCGCAAATTTTCGGCGATTTTTCATTTCATTTTTCCAAGCCTCAAGACCCCAACCCGGCACTTGGTCATCCTGAAGGCATCCGCCCAGGATGCCCGATCTGAAGGATCTCAACTTAGCCATCATTCAACCCTTCACCACCGGCACAGGTGAAACTTCTAATCGAGACACCGCGATTAAAAATCCCCGTAACCTCCACAAAACAAAACCAATCCAAATTCCTAATCGAGACAAATCAGCCACTTTGCGCCGCCACCACTCAGGCCTCGTCCACTCAACCACCTTCCGAGCCTTTCAACCTCTATGCTAGAGTCGAAAAATCAAATGAACTCCCCCGCCATCTCCACAGAAAATTTGACGCGCCGCTTCGGCGCCCTCACAGCCGTAGAAGACGTAAACCTGCGCGTCGCCCCTGGCCAATTCTTCGGCTTCCTCGGGCCCAACGGCGCCGGCAAATCCACCACCATCAAGATGCTTACCGGCCTCCTCGCCCCTACCGCCGGACGCATCGAAATTCTCGGACTCGATCTCGCCGCCCACCCGCTTGAAGTGAAACGCCAGATCGGCGTCGTCCCCGAAGGCATGGCCCTCTTCGGACGCCTCACCGGCGCCGAGTATCTGAATTTTGTCGGCCGCATGTACGGACTCGATCGCGAAACCGCCGCGAAGCGAGCCGCCGAGCTTCTCGATTTCATGCAGCTCGCCGACCAGCCCAAAAAGCTCGTCACCGACTATTCGCACGGCATGCAGAAAAAATTGGCCCTCGCCGCCGCCGTCATCCACGGCCCCAAAATTCTTTTTCTCGATGAGCCGTTCGAAGGCGTTGACGCGATCGCTTCCGGCACTCTCAAAGCGATGCTCCAGAGCATGATCTCGCGCGGCGCCACGATTTTTCTCACCTCGCATGTTCTCGAGATCGTCGAACGCCTCTGCAGCCACCTCGCCATCATCCATCGCGGCAGGCTCGTCGCGCAGGGCTCGCTCGAAGAACTTCGCGCCGGCGTCGAAGCGCAGTCCGCTGCCGCGCTTCCGAGCGATGGAGGTCATCCCGCTGCCGTCGTTGCGCCGGGAGAAAAGCTCACGCTCGAACAGATCTTCCTCCGCATCGTCGGCGGCGCTCGTCCCGTCGATCAGGAGCTCTCATGGCTGAGCTGAGTCTCGCTCCCGGCGTTCGCGAGCAACTTGCGGCTATCGCTCGCGTCCGCTGGCAGCTCTTCGTCAACTCTCTGCGCACGCTTCGCGGCCGCCTCGAACTCATCTCGCACATTTTCATCACGCTCGGCTTTGCCGCCGGCGGAATCGGTGGGCTCGCGGCGTCAACCGTGGGCGCTTATTACGTCGTTTCGAGCGGCAGAACGGAATGGCTCGCCGCGATCCTCTGGCCGATATTTCTTTTCTGGCAGTTGTTTCCCGTCGTCGCCACCGCGTTCACCGATAACTTCGACACGTCGAACCTCCTTCGTTTTCCCCTTAGCTACACATCCTTCGCCCTGATCCGAATCGTCTACGGCTCGCTCGAGCCTGCCACCATGCTCAGCTCGCTCTGGCTCTTGGGAGTCGCGGCCGGAGTCGCAATAGCCTCGCCGAGCCTTTTGCCGTGGGTCGCCGTCGCATTGCTTCTGTTTGCGGCGGTAAACATTTTGCTCGCCCGCATGATTTTCTCCTGGGTGGAACGATGGCTCGCCCAGCGTCGAACCCGCGAAATTCTCGGCGTCCTGTTCCTCCTCTTTATCATCAGTTTTCAGCTGATTGGTCCGCTGATGAGTCGCTACGGCCGCAGCGCGCATCCGGATCTCCGGCAATTCGTGGAGCGGATCTGGCCCGTTCAACGCCTCTTACCTCCCGGAACGGCAGCTTCCGCGATCGCGAGCGCTGCTCAGGGCGACTATGCGATCGCAGCCGGTACCCTCGGCATTCTTGGCATCTATGGCGCCGCGATTTTCTGGTTCCTGCATCTCCGGCTGCATGCTCAGTTTCGCGGAGAAAATCTGAGCGAAGCGCCCGCGCTTGCGGAATCGCCTGGAGAGCGCGGAATTGTCCGCGTGGGCTGGACGCTTCCGGGTATCTCGGGTCCTGTGGCCGCAATCTTCGAAAAGGAAATTCGATATCTTTCCCGCAGCGGCCCCATGCTCTTCACGCTCATCATGCCGGTGTTCATTCTCTTTATTTTCCGGCTCACGCCTTCCACTTCTCACCGAGGTTCGGGCTCTTTTCTCGGCAGTTCGTCAGACATGGCGTTCCCCATCGGCGCGGCCTACGCTCTGCTGATTCTTACGAACATGGTGTACAACAACTTTGGGCCGGAAGGCGCCGGCGTCCAGATGTACTTCACCGCGCCCGTGCCCATTCGCTCCGTCATGCTGGCAAAAAATCTCGCCCACTCCACGATTCTTGCGCTCGAAATGGTTCTCGTTTGGATCGGCGCCAGCCTTATCTACAAGCCGCCCGCTCTCGCAACCACTCTCGCCACAGTCGCTGGAATTCTCTTCGCGCTGCCCGTGAATCTCACCGTCGGCAACCTGCTCTCGATTTCCTCGCCCAAGAAAATCGACTACGGCACTTTCGGCCGCCAGCGCGCCTCCAACACCACCGTTTTCGCCAGCTTCGGCGTTCAAATCGTCGTCGTCGGCCTCGCCGCGATCACGCTCATGGCTGCCCGCAGCTTCGACCGCATCTGGCTCGCAACAATTGTTTTCCTGGCATTCGCCGCAGTCGCCTGGGTAGTCTATTCCGTAGTGCTCAAAGGCATCGACCAGATGGCCTTCGGCCATCGCGAAGACCTGATCGCCGAGCTAACTCGCGCTTCTTAATAGTCGAGTTGGAACACATACCGAGGTGCATCTTGACAGGGTGGCAGCTAAATAATCTAGACTAATCATCTAGGTTGATGAGGGACTATGCGCAAAGTCGGGCTGTTTGAAGCCAAACAAAAGCTCTCGGAACTCGTTGAACGAGCGAGTAGTGGGGAAAAGATCGGGATTACGCGCCGCGGTAAGCTGGCTGCGGTCATCGTATCCGCCCGCCCGGACGTTACTCCACAAGATATCTTTGATGACATCGAGCGTATCCGAAAGCGCGCCCGCCGGACAAGGAAGCTGAACGTCAAGAACTTGATTGAGGAAGGCCGTGAGTGACGCGTTCGTGCTCGACGCCTCCGTGTCCCTCCGTTGGTTTCTGGATCATTCGGTTCCGCCTTATGCAAACCGAATCAAACAACTATTGATCTCCGGATCATCGGCAATTGTCCCGGCGCTCTGGCATCTTGAGATGGCCAATGGATTAGTCGTTGCACAGCGCCGAGGCATCCTGAGCGCTTCGGACGTCGATCGGTCTCTCCTTGATCTGGAACAACTCCTCGCACAAATGATCCAGTCCGACGTAGCCCTTGTCTCGATCCGGCAATCCCTGATCACCGCCCGAAAATTTCAGCTTTCATCCTATGATGCCGCTTACCTCGAAACTGCCCAACGTGGTAATTTGCCCTTAGCGACATTGGACCAGCCTCTGCGTGCGGCTGCAAAACAAGCCGGCGTTGAGATCGTTATGTAGGCTCGCGTCGCCCGTAAGCGTTTCACCAACGACTTTAGCTGTCTGGGAGAGCAAGATGATTTATCGGTGCGTCGCCCTATTTGCGTGCATTTACCTTTTCGCGAGCGCTTTGCCTGCCCGGGCGCAGTCGATGCATCAGGTCACTACGCGCGAGGCTAGCTTCAACAACCTGAAATCGCTCGACGATGTGACTGCGATTTCCGGCTACGAAAAACCGCTCGTCGAGCAGCTGAGTTCTCAACTCGCGCTGTTTCATCCGCAGGTGGATAATCTCGGCGACGTCGTCGTCACTTTGGGCAGCGGTGCGCCGCACAGGCTGCTCGTCACCGGAATTGACGAGCCCGGTTTCGTCGTCAGCGCGATCACTGACGATGGCTACCTGCGCGTTCAACGGCTGCCGCAGGGCGGCCTGCCGCCGATGTTCAATGAGTTGTACTCCGCGCAGCCCGTGAAGATCGGCACGACAACGGGCGGATGGATCGATGGCGTCGTTGCGGGCTTGTCCGTGCATCTCGCGCCCGGACGCGTGAACCCGCCGAAATCGAATGATCTCGACGAAATGTACATCGACATCGGCGCATTCTCCGCCGACGAAGTCCGCAAAGCGGGCGTGGATGTTTTGAGCCCGATTGCCATCACCCGCAGCCTCTTCAATCTTGCCGGCGCCGAATTTGCGAGGCGCTGCCGTGGGAGATCGCTTCGGCGCCGCAGCGCTTCTCGAACTGCTTGGCCGCATCGATCCGGCAAAACTGAAAGGCACGCTCACCATTGCCTTTGTTGTTCAGCAGCGCACCGGCGCGCGCGGTTTGCAGCGCATCCTCACCACGATGCAGTTCGACGAAATGATCTACGTGGGCCGCCTGTTCGCCGGGCGGCCCGGTTACCGGCGCGGAAAATCTGCGCCGCGCGCCGCGAAAGGAACCGGGCAGCGGCGTGCTATTTGCGGGAGACGAAGCCAACGCGCCGCCCAACGGCTTCGCAGCCGAACTCAAACAGCTTGCCGACGCGAGCAAAATTCCATTCGCAGCGGACTATTCGGCTCCCGTTATTCCGGCGAGCTATCTCGCGGCGCCACAAATGCCGCCGAAGTCCGCTCACATCGGCGTCGCCACAGCATGGGCCGATACGCCCGCTGAAACCATCAAGTGCAGCCGACTTCGATAATCTCGTGAAGCTTCTCGCGGACTACACGCAGGCTTCCGGCAAATCATCTTTCAAGCTCGATAACGGTGCCGCTGCCAATGCTGCCGAACGCCAGAAAAGACGGCGCCAATGCGTCCTCCGTCACTGAAGTCTTGCAACATTTAACCGAAGCCTACGGCGTGAGCAATCATGAAGAGCGAGTTCGAGACATGGTTCGATCGCTGCTTCCCGCGTGGGCAGCGGCTGAGACTGACGCTGCCGGAAATCTGATCGTGCGCGTTGGAATTGCACCTCCAGGATCGAAAGCGCCTCGCCTGCTCGTCGTCGCGCACATGGACGAAATCGGCTTCGAAGTGAAATCCATCGCCTCCGATGGCCGCCTTGAAGTGGTGTGGAAAGGCGGCGGAGTGCAAAGCTATTTCTCCGGGCACCCGGCTCTTGTCCATACCGGCAGCGGGGATCGCGAAGCAGTGATGGAGCTGCCTGAAAATTGGGACACGGCGAAATTTCAGTGGCCCACCGATTCCGGCCCTAAATCCTATCGCGTGGACGTTGGCGCGCGAACCCCGGAAGAAGTGGAAAAGCTGGGCATTCGCGTGGGCGATTCGATCACGATTCCGAAAGCGTACCGGCCGCTGCTTGGCACGCGCGCCAATGGCCGCAGTTTCGACGACCGCGTGGGCGATACCGCATTGATCGCAGCGCTCTGGGCCCTGGGCAATCCAGTGAAAGACCGCGATATAACGTTCGTTTTCTCCACGGGTGAAGAGCTCGGTCTGGTGGGCGCAGGCGCGTTGGCCAAAAGCCTGGCATCTCAGGGCCGCGCGCCAGATTTCGTCTTCGCCATCGATACTTTCGTCAGCGCGGATTCACCGCTCGAATCGAAACGATTTGGCGACGCCCAAATCGGCAAAGGCTTCGTCGTGCGCGCTGTGGACAATTCCAATATCGTCCCGCGTGCATTCGTCGAAAAAGTCATGAAGCTCGCACGCGACAATCAGATTCCCGCGCAATTTGGCGTCACGGGCGGCGGCAACGATGGTTCGGCGTTCGTTCGTTACGGATCGATCGACGTTGCGCTCGGCTGGCCGCTGCGCTATTCGCATTCGCCCGCCGAGGTGGTCGACACGCGCGACGTAGACGCGCTCGGCCGCATCGTCGCCGCGATCGCACGCAGCTGGTGATCCGGCCGCAACTATGACAACTGGATTCTGGGCGCAATGCGATTTTCTTGCGCGCAGTGTTTCGTTGACGAACGTTCTTGCCGGTGCGTCTCCGGCGTTTCGCATGACTTTGCTATAATCGCGCGCCGTGAGCGGCCCCAAATTTAAGTCCCCGCGGTATATCGTGATTGAAGGGCCGATTCGCGTCGGCAAATCCACACTCGCACGCGTCCTCGCCGAACAGATGCACGCGCGGCGCATTTTCGATTGCGAGGAGAATCCTTTTCTTGCCGAGTTTTACAATGAAAAGCCCGGCGCCGCCTTCCGCGCGCAGATGTATTTCCTCTACGAGCGCCATCGCCGGCTCCTCGAAGCGCACCTCGAGGACAGCGCCGTTCCGGTCGTCTCCGATTTCCTTTTCGAGAAGGACAAAATCTTCGCGTACATCAATCTCGACAACGAAGAGCTGAAGCTTTACGAGCGCTATTTCGACATGCTCGCTCCGTCGGTTCCCGCGCCTGACCTGGTGATCTATCTTCAGGCCAAGCCCAACGTGCTGCAGAAGCGCGTCACGAAAAAGGGCGATCCTTCGGAAACTGAAATCTCTCCCGATTATCTCGAAGCTGTTTCGAATGCTTACGAGCACTTCTTCTTTCGCTACTCCGCTTCGAATCTGCTGGTGGTCGACACTTCGGACATCGACTTCGTCGAGCGCAACCATGATTTGCAGGAGTTGCTGCGCCGTCTGCGTCAACCGGTGAAGGGTACGCAGTATTTCCTGCCGCTCGGCCAGAGCTGAGCGGGCGCGGTTGCCTCGGTACGCATGTGGCTACCGGTGCGTCGTGATGAAAGCTGGGATTCTTCGCTTGCTCAGAATGACAGGCTGATGCGGGGGTTGTCGCGCGGGAAAGGGATGCGCGCGTGTCGCAATAGGGCAGGGTCGAGATCCAGCTGAAGGAGAGGCGAAGGAAGCGTTCCGGAACGGGCAACCCCGCCAGATCACCCGTTCCAGTCAGCTTTCGAGAAGGCGAAACTAATTCGAAGATGCTATGAGTCAGGCAGCCTTGTAGGGCCCTGAGAATTGATGCCGCCATTTTCCCAGCGCGCGGTTCACCGGATGACTGCGGTGAAGGAACGTCAGTACCGGCGGACGGCGCACGCCGATTCTCTCGAGGGCTCGGCGGATGCGGAAGTCGCGTCCCGCAGAGACCATGCCCTTTTCAAGGGTGTCGATCGCTTCCGAGGTGCGTCCGGCCTGGTGATAGACTTCCGCCAGGTTCAGGTAGAGCTGGGCGTGGTTCACTCTCATTCCCAGGGCTTCGCGGCAGAGCGATTCAGCGTCGCCGAAGCGCTTCTCGGAGACGGCAGCCAGCAAGCCTGTATAAGAGAGATAAAACGGGTTCTTAGGAGCAACTCCCAGGGCGCGCCGGGCATGTTGTAGGGCCTCTTCTGCTTGTCCGTCGCGAAGATGCTTCAGGCATTCCTTAAAGTCGGTCATTCCTGCATCGGTGGGCGATGTAGTTCCAATCCAATGGGACATAGGCTCCTTCCTTTCCTCGCCGGGCATATCTACGAGGACGTTAAGGAAAGCCTAGCGTCCCGCCCAGCCGGAGGATATAGAACGTGCGGCCAGATTTCGTGCTAGTCCGATTTCCTGTACGGAATGACAGGCGAAAGCTTCCCACCTTAAGAATCGGCCCGGGAGCCTAATTCTTCAGGCAGAAGCACGAAAGCCGCTATTGAGTTCGCGGATTTAGCGCCCGTGGACGGAGTTGCCTGTGCTACTTCGCGCCGCCGAGGTATTGGCCGAACCATGCCGCGGTGCGGTCGATTACGTCCCGGCTGTGCTCGGGGTTTGCAAAGAGGTGACCTTCGTTGGGATAGATGACGAATTCGGTGGGCACTTTCAACGTCTTGAGGGCGTGCCAGAATTCGTAGGATTGCGGGGCGGGGCATTCGCCGTCGCGATCGCCCACGACGACGAGCGTGGGCGTCTTCGCCTTCTTGATGAAATTGATGGGCGAACTTTTGGCGTAGACGACCGGGTCGTCGTAGGCGGTGGCGCCGAAATAGGGAATCATCCATTGATCGATTTTATTTTCGCCGTAGTAACTCAGATAGTTTGAAAGGCCTGCTCCGGCTACGGCGGCGCCGAATCGGTTCGTCTGGGTGACGGCCCACATGGTCATGAATCCGCCATAGCTCCAGCCGGTGATCCCCAGCCGCGCGGGATCGACGGGAGCTTGCTCGATTGTTTTGTCGACTCCGGCCATGATGTCGAGAAAATCGCCGTAGCCGAAATCCTTCACGTTCGCCTGCGTGAATTTCTCGCCCATACCGTAGCTGCCGCGTGGATTGGGTTCGAACACAAAGAAGCCGTGCTCGGGCAAAGCGAAGGGATAGTTCCAACGGCTGGGAAACTTGGGCGTGTACGCCCATGCAGGGCCGCCATGAACGTAGACGACGAGCGGATATTTTTTTGCGGGATCGAAATCCTTCGGATAGATGAGCCAGCCTTGCACGGAGCCGATACTGGTGGTCCATCGGAGGCTTTTGGCTTCGCCCCATTCGGGCTTGATGTTGGCATTCAGGTGCGTGATCTGCTTCCAGTCTCCCACTGGGCCGGCCCATACTTCGGGGGCGTTGGAGAAGGTCTCGCGCACCACCGCGGTCGTTGTGCCATCGCTCGAAACTGACACGTACGGGACGAATTCTCCGTGCGCGAGAGTTTCCGGACCCTTCCACACGGGTGTCATCGTGCCGGTGAGCGTGAGGCGGGCGACGAATGTTTCGCCGGCGTCGATTCCGGTGACGAGAATTCCCTCGGAATTGGGCAGCCATGTGAGCGAGGTGGCTGTGGACTTCGAATCGGGCGTGAGATTTTTCATCGAGTTTTTCGTCGGGCTGGCCGCGTCGCATCGGTGGCGTAGACGTCGCCGCCGGGAATCGGCTCGTCGCTCATCAAGCCGCCGATGAAGATGATGGTTTTGCCGTCGGGCGACCAGCGCGGGTTGGCAATCTGCATGCCGGGCTTCGGCTGCACGTCGCGCATTTCGCCGGATGTTGCGTCGATCGCGGATAGGGAAGCGATGTACCAATTGTCGTCGCCATTGCCTTTTGCTGACGTGATGGCGAGTTGCTTGCCGTCGGGCGACCAATCGAATTCGTAGACGTAGGTATCTGCCGGAGAAAGCTGGCGAAGGCTTGCGGTGGCGACATCGACGAGCGTGAGGCGCTGCTCGAGAAAATCCTCGGAAACGACGCCTTCATCGGGCGTCTCGGCGACGAGCGGACCGGCGGCGCGGGTGGCGTTTTCCGTGAACAGCAGAGCGATCGTTTTCGAATCGGGTGACCAGCCGGGGCCGGCGAGAAATCCCTTTATGTGGGTGAGCTGTTTGGCGGCGCTGGCTTCCTGTTTCGAGGCAGCCTTGTGGGTCGCCGGAGCCTTCGCCACCTGAGCGCCTGATACTGGAGTAATGAAGAGTTGCAGCTGGCCGGTTTTTGGCGCGTCGGAGAGGAAAGCGAGCTGCTTGCTGTCGGCTGACCATGCGATATCGTGCTCTTCGTGCGGCGCTTTGCCGTCGCCGGCGGTTATTCGCTTTTTTGTGGCGGGGTGCTGAGAGCTCGGCTACGTAGATTGCGGAATTGGATGATGGCGCGCCTCCGCGCCGGGCAGAGATTCGACCCAGGCCACGCGCTTGCCATCGGGCGAAATTTCGGCTTGCTGAAAATCGAGCACGCCAAACATCGCTTCCATCGGCCGCGGTCGTGCGCCGGTTTTGGCGGCGCAGGCTTGCGCGCCGTTTGAGTTTGCGCACTCGAGCAAAAACTTATTGCCGCAACTGCAACCAGCAGTGCGATCACTCGAATCAGCTTCCAGTTCACGGTTGCTCCCATCCGCCCTTGGTCGGTTGTCTTCTTTAGGGCCGGCGCATACGCTGCGCGCGGGTTAGGCACGTCGCGCCGCGCGGACATGTTGAGGCAGGCGGCGCGGAATATCAACCTCGGAGCGGACGGCTTGTGATGAAATCAATTGACGCGTATTCTCCGCTGTCAGCTTCGGGAGGGGAAATGATCCGTTGGCGGATTAGCTTTGCGCTGAGCTTTGCTTTCGCTTTCCTTTCGGCTTTTCCTGCATGCGCCCAATCACCGACGCCATCTGCGGAGCCGGAAGTAATCGAGCACGGCAAATTCGTTCTGCACAAATTTGAGCAGCCGATCGGCGAAGAAACCTTTGATACCACCCGCGAAGCTCAATCCCTGGTGACGAAAGTCAGCTTCAAGTTTGTGGACCGGGGTACGGCAGTTCCGCTCACTACCACTTTTCGAAGCGCGGATGATCTCACCCCGCAAGCTTTTGAAATCAAGGGCAAGTCAGCGCGGCCAACGCAAATCGACGAAGCCGTGGAAATTCAGGGCGATAAAATCCGGGTGCGCAATCGCGAGAAATGGACGGAAGACGCGCGTCCAAAACAGTTTTTTGCGATCGCAGGCTATGCGCCGGCCACGATGCAGATGCTGATGGTGCGCTATTGGGCTTCGCACGGTTCGCCCGCCGAGCTCGAGACGTTTCCCGCCGGCCGCGTGAAGATCGAACCGCGCGGCCACGACACAGTGACAATCGGCGGCAAGGACGAAACGCTCGACCGCTACACCGTCGAGGGGCTCATCTGGGGCCGCGAGACACTGTGGTTTGACTCGAAGCGGAATCTTGCCGCCGCCGTGACGATCGATGCTGAGTTCGACCACTTCGAAGCGATTCGTGAAGGTTATGAGAGCGCGCTGGGGAAATTCGTGGGGATCGCTGGAACGGACGGCATGGCGGCTCTTGGCGGACATTTCGAAGAGTATTTCCGGCAGCCGGGCAGAGACGCTCGCAATTGTGGGCGGCACTCTGATTGATGGAACCGGCAGTGCGCCCGTCGCGGATTCGGTGGTGCTCATTGAGAAGGGACGCATCGTTGCGGCGGGACCGCGGTCACTGGTGAAAATTCCGCACGGCGCGACGAAAATTGACGCGCGCGGCAAGACGATTCTTCCCGGTCTGTGGGACATGCATGCACATTTCGAGCAAGTGGAATGGGGCCCGATTTATCTGGCGGCCGGTGTGACCACGGTTCGCGACTGCGGAAATGAATTTGAATTTATCACCGCAGTGCGTGATGCGGTTGCGAATGGGCGAGGGCTCGGCCCTCGACTGCTGCTCGCGGGAGTTGTGGACGGAACGGGGCCGCTCGCGCTGGGAGTCGAGCGAGTGGATACGCCCGAGCAAGCGAAAATGTGGACGGATCGCTATCACGACGCCGGATTTCAGCAGATGAAAATTTACAGTTCGGTGCAGCTGGAAGAATTGAAAATCGTAACAGCTGAAGCTCATCGGCTGGGGATGACAGTGACCGGGCACATTCCGGAAGGATTGACGGCTTATCAAGGCGTTGAAGCGGGCATGGATCAGATCAATCATATTGAATATGTGGCGGACATCATGCGGCCGGCGCTTCCGGCGAATGCGACGCGACTCGATCATTTGAAGGCCCAAGGAGATTTCGATGTGAATTCTCCTGAAGCCAAGAAAGCTGTTTCGTTCCTTGTGGAACATGGAACCGTGATCGATCCGACGCTCGCACTGTTTGAACTTTATGCGGCGAGTTCGGAAAGGCCGGTGGCGACTTTCGAACCGGGCATCGCGAAAGTTGCTCCCGAACTTGCGGAAACGCTTTCGTTCGATGCACCGCCGACGCCGGTGACCGGCCTGATCCAGAAGGCTTCACAAAAGGGCATCGAGGTGGTGGGCGTGCTGCATCGCGCGGGGGTTCCGATTGTGGCAGGAACTGACCAGGCAGTTCCGGGGCACAGCTTGCATCGCGAGATTGAACTTTACGTGCAGGCGGGATTCACGCCGATGGAAGCGATTCAGTCGGCGACGATTGTTCCGGCGCGCGCGATGGGCGTGGACAAGGAAGTGGGCACGATCGAGGCGGGGAAACGGGCTGACGTGGCGATCCTTGGCGCGAATCCGCTGGAATCGATTCGCAATATCCGCACGCGTGGAGTTCGTGGTGACGAATGGCGTGATGTACAACTGCGCGGAGTTGTGGCGCAGCGTGGGATTCAAACCTTAGCGCGCTGGTCCGCTGGAAGCCGCAGCATTTATTTCTCGACGACAAAACTGCCGATGACCAGCGCGTCCATTCCTGAGCTGAAGAAAGTTCTTACGGCGTCGGTGGGAGTCGAAACGATCGGCTCACCGCGCAGATTGAACGACGTGTTCATCACGACCGGGACGCCGGTGCGGTTGCCGAACTCGCGAATCAAACGCCAGTAGAGAGGATTCACATCGCGCTCGACTGTTTGCGGGCGCGCGCTTCCGTCCACATGCGTGACGGAGGGGATAACGCTGCGTTTTTCCGGTTTTACCTGCGCGGTGAGAATCATAAACGGCGAATCGGTGGCGGATTCGATGTACTCGCCGGCTACTTCCGCGAGCATCGAAGGCGCGAACGGGCGCCACCATTCGCGAAACTTCACCGCGTTGTTCACTTTTGCGTTCATTTCCGGATCGCGCGGATCTGCGAGGATGGAACGGGCGCCGAGCGCTCGCGGGCCGAATTCCATCCGCCCCTGGACCCAGCCGAGGATTTTTCCGTTGGCCAGCATCTCCGCAGCTGCGGCGGCGGGATCTGCGACGCGCGTGGCGCGAAGCTTGTAGGTGGTAAGAGCTTTTTCGATTTCTTCGTCGGAGTTTTCCGCGCCGAGATACGCATGGCGCATCTTGTGCATGGGCAGCTTGCCGCCGTTGTCGAGATAGGGAGCGAGAGCTGCGCCCAGGCACACGCCATCGTCGCCTGCGGCAGGCTGCACAAAAATTCGATCGACGATTCCGGAAGACAGAATCTTGCCATTCGCTTTCGAATTCAGCGCGACGCCTCCGGCCAGGCAAATATTTCGCGAACCGGTCTTCGCAACAGCCGCGCGCGCGAGCGTCATCATTGCCTCTTCGCAGGCGTCTTGCACGGCGAATGCCAGGTTTTTGTGCTTCGGGTCGATCTCGGATTCGGCTTCGCGCTGAGGCCCAAGGCGGGCGGTGATGCCGGCAAGCGGTGCCGGCTTATCGTCGAGCAAGAGGCGAGTGGAAACCTTGTAAGGATTATCGTCGGGGATAATGAAATCGCGCAGATTGATGCCGGGCTCGCCGTAGGGAGCGAGTCCCATCACTTTCCACTCGTCGCTGTAGGGCTGAAAACCGAGGTATTGAGTGAACTGCGCATAGAAAAGTCCCAACGAATTCGGCCACGGAATCGTCCACACGTGTTCGAGGCGACCGTCGCGCCCATGCCAGAGCGACGATGCTTCCCACGCGCCGCGTCCGTCGAGGACGAGCACGGCGGCATCGTCGAATCCTGAAAACGAATACGCGCTGATTGCGTGGGCGAGGTGATGCTCGACAAATCTGAATTGCGCTTTTGTAGGAAATCGCGCGAGGAATTGTTTTTTGCCGTTTTGTTTGCGGGTGTGATTGAGATTTCGCCGGACGGTGCTTACGAGATCGATGTAGTTCAACGGAAGCGCGCCGGTGGCCATGCATTTCAAATCATGCTTCATGGCTTCGATTGCGGGCGGCCAACCGAAGCAGACAAAATCGAGTTGATCGGCGCGAATGCCGGCTGCAGCAAGGCAGGCTTCGATCGAGAGCGACGGGAATCGCGCGTCATGCTTCAAGCGGCTCAAGCGTTCTTCCGCTACGGCGAAAAGAATGTGTCCATCGCGAGCAATGCAGGCCGCGGAATCGTGCATTTCCGAATAGTTGATACCCAAGCTGATCAAGCTGATTTCCTCTGACCGGTTTTTAGAAGCGCCAGAACTTCTTCGAGGCGCTGTCCTTGAACTTCTGTTGAGTGCGCTCGCGCTACTTCCATGCGAAGTGCGCGTTTCGGGCTGTCTGGCGGTTCTTCGAGCGCGCGCGCGACGGCTGCGGAGAGCTCCTCCGCACTCGAACCTACGTAAACGAGATCCTTGAATTCAGAAATCTCAAGGATCGGAGTAGAAACAACCGGCGTCCCCCTCAGAAAATAGTCGTATAGCTTCAACGGCGAGCAGTACAGATTCTTCTTGCCTGAACAATCATACGGCATTAGCCCGGCGTCGAGCGACTGGACGTAGCGCGGCAATTCGTCGGGGCGGTGCCAACCCATCGCGTGGGCGTTAGGAGGCAAGGTGTGATCGGGATCGCCGAAGTAGACGAAGTGGGTGTCCGGATTCTTAGCGAGAACGTCGCGCAAAAGCGGCAGATTCAGGCGCGCGAAGACTGGGCCGAGATAGCCGAGTCGCGGCCGAGGAATGCGAGCGATCTCGGCGGGTTCGGAGGGCGATTCGTGAGTTTCGAGCGTCGCGGCCGGGAGATGAATCGATTGCGGAATCCACTGAATCTTTTCACCGTACCTGGGACGAAGCTCGCTGAAAACGTGCTTTGGAATCACGACCGTCTGATCAGAAACCTCAATCAATTCGTACTGATACGGTTCCGGGTAGTCCATGCAGATGTGGACCAGCGGGTAGCCAGCGGCTCGCATTTCTTCGCAAAGAGGTGTCATGTTCTCGAAATGCGAGTAGAGGAACACCGGATCTTTCAATTTTAAGGATTCGGCGCGCTCGACGATTTGTTTCGCGACCGCTTTCCATTGGAGATGGCCGAGCACGGGCAGAGAATTCAACTTCGCGCCGAGATACTCGGGGCCAAAACGATAAACTCCTTCGCTTATTTCGGTGAGGGGCTGGCCTTTGCGGCGAACACGAGAGACGGGAATCTCGCAATACAGAACGCGGGCGCCGCGAGATGCGAGGGCGAGTGAGATTCGTTCCGGGACGTTGAACATATCCCAGGACCAGGTCGAAAATACGATGGCATCGCGCAGCGGTTGGTCTCTTTTCAGTGAGGCCGCTTTTCGTTCCGAATTCAGCGGTTTCGTGCACCGCGACGTTTCCGATTTCAGCGTTGGGCACCGGCTCGCCGAGCAGCCCTCGGAACTCGGCGCCACTCGCTGTGACTATACCAATCCCTCAGCTTGTAGAAATTCCTGGGAGGCATCACGAGCGTACAGGCGAGCACGAATCCTTTGAAAAGCCGGTAGCCGGCGCTTCCTTTTTTGTAAGCAATTTGAAATTCGTCTCGCTCGGTTTGGAATGTTTCCCAAGGCTTGCCACCGTCGAGCATCAGGCGGAGACGTTTGCTGCCTACATCGAGCGGTTTAACGATTGCGTCGATCACGTCTGGCGCTATTCCTGCGGAAGCAAGCCGGATGCGAAGCTCGTCGGCTAGTGCTGCGAGGGCTTTCTGAATCCGCCGCTGCTTCACTTCGTCTTTCGTTCTGATCTGGAAAAGGTTTCCAGAATGCAGCCGGTAAAATGTGAGTGGTTCCTGTATCAGACCGGCCGCCGAATAAGCGGCGCTCATGAAGGATACAAACTCATCTGCTTCGACCACGATCCGCTCGGGAACGGGAAGTACTCGCGACAATATATTGCGGCGTACCGTCACTCGACTCGTGCCAAAAAAACACATCATCTGCCGGAAAAATCGGCCACCTTCAACGCTATCGAAAGTGATTTCCTGAGTGCGCTGCGGAATCGTAGCCTTCATATTTCCGTTATCGGAATCGATTTCGTAGATGCCGTGGCCGACGAGCCCGATATGTGGCCGGGAGCCTAAATAGTTCGTAACAACCGTGAGCTTCTCTTTCGCCCACCAGTCGTCTCCGTCGAGAAATGCGACGATGCCGCCCTTTGCCTCGGGAATGCCCGTATTGAAAGCGGAAGCCTGGCCGCCGTTTGTTTTTTGGATCAAACGCACATCGGGGGCGAATTTGCGGACGATTTCAGGCGTGCGATCGGTCGAGCCATCGTCCACGACGAGAATTTCCATTTCTGCTCGCGGAAAATCCTGTTCCAGGACGCTCACGATGGCTTCCTCGATGTAGCGCTCGTGGTTGTATGTGTCGATCAGGACCGTGACTGCCGGTGTGCCCATATCAGATTGTTGCCTTCGAGACGCCATCTCGCTTGCGTGCCAGACAGTATAAATACAATCCAGTGAATCCGCGCATTCGCAGAAACGGAAGCAGCACCGCGGCGGGTGGAATCATCGCCAAAGTTTTCCACGCGGCCAGGCGAGCAGCCAGCCGGTGTCCCGGTTCATCGTTCATCCTGTCCATCGCTTTTTCCATTTCAGCCGGCGGCAACACAGCCAGATCGGATGGAGATGGCGGCTTCTCGCCTGCAATTTTTGTCACGAGGCCCGTTCGGAGGCCCATGCTTAAGACTTGAGCGGCGCGGCCAATATTCAGAGGCTCTTGTTTCACTGATAGAACCTCAAATCCATTCTTTTCGAGAAAGTTTCGCAACGCCAGCGGACTCCAGCGCGTGAGGTGATTGGGGGGATAATCAAGCGTCTCGACGCCTTTTTGCCATCGAGTACGGTTCGGCACGCTCAGGGCGATATACCCACCACTCGCGAGAGATTCCTGAGCAACTTTGAGAAATGCCTGCGGATCATCCTGGTGTTCCAGCACTTCAAAGAACGTGACGACATCGAACCTTTTATCCGGATTGACGGCGCGAAACTCTTCGGGACGCATGGCAAAAATTTCGCGCAGGCCGTAGGTTTCGCGCGCAAAGCGGACCGCACTTTGATTGAGTTCGATGCCAGTAACTTCGAACCCGGAATCACGCGCGGCGGCGAGAAAATTCCCCACACCGCAACCGAGATCGAGCAATCTTCCGTTCTTAGGCGCTTTCGGGTCCGACAGGAAAAATCGGTGGCCAGGTTCGAGCGGCAGCGCGGTTTGATCGCGGGTTTGATAGGTCTGTTCGTGCCAGGCTGCGTCGGGCATAGCAGCCGGGTGCCAGAAGTGCAGATCACATGCAGGGCATTCGTATAGCGACGCCGAGTGGTAGGTCTCGAGCGCAGGACGAATGGGTGACTGCGAGCAAGCGGGACAGCGAGCAGCCTGTATCCCGTCCTGGCGTATGCTCGAAGCAAGCGGCTTCACACCGCTCAACTGATTCAAGAAGAAGTCCTCATTGGATATCGGAGCGCATGCCTCGAAGAAGACGGTCGAATGCGGCAAATCATCACCCAGCTTCCCGCGGATTGCCGCCGATTCGTCACATATTCATTCTACCGTCGGAGGCGCTCGCAGGACGCTTGAAAAACGTGGAGACCATCTTGGGGGCAGGGCGAATGCTCAAGGCCATCGCTTGGAAGCGTTGGGGGCACCAAGCAAGCAGCGCGCGGTCCGGCGCAATAGAAAAACAGCGGCTGGACCGCGGCGCGTGACGACGATGCGGGCTACTTCGGGAAGCTGGCGACGGCGGCGGCTTCGCTGTCGTAGGTGTCGAAGACGGTCATGAGCTTCGTCACCTGCAGCACTTCCTTGAACTTGGTGCCCAGGTTGGCGAGCTTCAGGACGGCGCCCTGCGAGCGGGCACTGTGGAAGGTGGCTACCAGAGTGCCGAGTCCGGCGCTGTCGATGTAGCCGACGTTGGCAAGATTGAGCACGATTTTCTTTTTGCCGGCTGCGAGAAGGCTTTTCACTTTTTCGCGGAACGCATTGCTTTCTTCGCCGAGCACGATGCGTCCTTCGATCTCAAGCACGGTAACGCCATCCATTTCTCGATCCGTCATTCTAAGTGCCACGTTCGCGCCTCCTGGAATCTGTCAGCTGGTATTTGAATTTGGTGCCCGGAGAAATCGCCGCTGAGGGCAGCGAGGGTTCTCGTTAAATCTTCCTCGGCAAAACTCAGTAAAAATCCGAACAGGACATGTAGTACCCGCAAGAGCAGATTAGCTTGCAGCTCCGTGGCTCAAGCCGGGCCGAGCAGCGCGGGCAGAAAGCGGAAGGAAGCTCCGAATGCTGAACCTCGCGATACGCGTCTTCCATCGGCTTCGCCTTTGTTGTGCCTGCCGCTTGCGGCGGTGGGCCCGCTAATGTTGCCAGATCACCTGGCAACGGCAAAACCGCTTGTTTCTGAGCCATATCCGGACACCCTTCGGACGGACGTTTATAGCACATCCAGCGTATCGGGAAAAGCAACGTAAATCGCCAATCTGGGGAACCGATTGCTTTCGCTGGACGCGAGGCTAGGCTTAGGTGTAGACACCGGAGGCACGGATTTTGTGCCTGGACGCGCCAGGCGGGCTGCAATAGAGTTGCACCAGAATCGTGCAACCGTGGCAGTGGCGCTCGCGTCTCATATAGTGGAAGAAGGGAAGGCAGCCATGAAAATGCAAGGCAGATTCGGGCTGGCCGCCGCGGTCCTGCTGGTTCTACCTACCTTTTCTCAGGCCCAACGTGCGACAGGAACTTTTCGAGCGGCGCCGAGTGCGCCTGCGAGCGCTCCAGCAGCGCATAGCACAGCGGTGCGGGCGCACACTGGAAATCGTGCCGGCAGCGGTCGAAGTGTGAAAGCCGCGTCGCCGGTAGGAGCGAACGCGAGTGCGGGTGCGAATGCGACCGCCGGTTTTGCAGGGAGTGACGGACTGACGGTGCAGCAGATTTTGAATCCGTTCCCAAGTGACGGATTCGATTTCGCGCATCTGGCCGCGCTACACAAAGATGACGATATCAAGGCGCTGATCGATCCTGCGACGCAGGCGAAGCTGGCGCTGGCCGAGCGGCGCATGCGAAGGAAGCCGAAGACCGCGAGCGGGTTCATCTTTCTGGATGGCGGCGGGGCGTATGTGTTGCCAGTCGAGCCAGGGGCTGACTTGAATGCGGACGCGGATGCGCAGGCGGCTCAGCAGCAAGGACAGGACCAAGGCCAGAGCCAAGGTCAAAACGGGCAGGCCTCCTCGCAGGAACGTGCGCCGCGAGAGTCGCAACAGGTGGAGCAGCTGGAAGCGAACAACGAGCGAATTGCGCTGGAACAATCTGAATCCTTGCCGGATGAGGGCGAGTTCACGCTGATCTTGCGAAGCGGGCAGGAGATTGAAGCGGTGGCGTTTACGCGCGTGGACGATAGGATTGTGTACATCACTATTGGAGGCGGGCGGCGGACGGTTACTCTGCGCGAATTGGACGTGGATGCGACTGTGCGTTTGAATCAGGAGCGTGGGACGCCGCTGCAGATTCCGCTTTGATTTCGAGATAGCAGGTTCTCCGGAAACGATATTGCATCGTTCGAGTGCGCGCCATGCTAGGCGGCCCTTGCGGTTGAAGAGCGCATGCGCTGTTTCCGGTGCCTGAAAAGAACGTAAGCGCGCCCTCGCCAAGCAACGGATTTCGGAGCATCTAGCCGTCGCTGGCGCAGGCTGAAGCCTACGCTACTTGAAGGCAAGCTAATCGGCCGGCGGGCTGGGGCGGGCTCGGGCATTAACGGGCCGGCTTCGGCTGGGAGGCCGGCGCGTTCCAGTTGCACCGTGGTGTGCGCGATTTTGAAATCGCGGGCTAGAACCTCGCAGATCCGGGTGAGAATTTTCTCGCTGTCTTCCATGTGCATATCCGGGATGCGCGCGTGGCAGGAGAGTGCGTTCAGATCGGTGCCCAGCGTCCAGATGTGGATATCGTGAACTTCCTGCACGCCTTCGACCTTCAATATCGCGCCGGCAACATTTTTCAAATCAATATCGCGCGGCAATCCTTCGAGCAGAATGTGAGTGCTCTCGCGAAGTATCCCGGCACCCGTCCAGAGAACCATCGCGCCGATTGCGATGCCGATGAGGGGATCGATCCAGTTCGCGCCGGTGCGGCGAATTACGAGCGCGCCGGCGATGATGGCGATGTTGGAGAGCGCGTCGCCAAGATTGTGAATCCAGACGGCACGGATGTTCAGGTCGCGGCGGCCGCTATGGAGGGAAAACGTAATGCCGCTATTCACCACCAGCGCGAGAATCGAAACCCAGAGCATCACGCCGGACTCGACTTCGACGGGAACGCGAAGTCGCTGGATCGATTCGTAAATCAGGAAGAGAGCAACGATCGCCAGCAGCATCGAATTGATGAAGGCCGCGAGTATGCCGGCGCGGTGATAGCCGTAGGTTTTTTCGGGGGTGGGAGGACGCATCGCCCAGCGCGCGGCCAGCCACGAAATCACCATCGTGGGCACGTCCGTCAGGTTGTGAAGGGCATCGCTGATGAGAGCGATTGAATGCGCCGCGTATCCGGCGATTAATTCGACGGCAACAAGGGCGAATGTGGCGACAACGGCGGTGCCGAGAATGAGGGTCATCCCCTGGCTCGGATCAATAGGCGGGTGCGAGTGGTTATGAGCAGCGCCGTGTGAATGGACGTGCATCTCCTGAATTCTACTCGCTCAGCAGCGATGGGAACCACCTTTCGGTGTCCGGGATGTCGCGAAAGTTCCGCTGGCATGAAATCGTCCGCGGCTGTTGCGATTCGGGGGCAAAGTCCTGGGAACGAACCAGCGGTGGGAAACCCAATTGACTTGGCGCGCTGCCACCGCCTACCATGAGCATCATCCTCAAGGCTTTGGGACTCTCAGGGGGCGCGGGCGGTGCGCGGGAAGCTTCGCCCAGCGATGACGCACAACGCAGCCAAGCTGGTTTTCTGGGGAGTGCGCGGCTCGACGCCTACGCTTGAGCGCGATACCTGGCGCTACGGCGGAAACACGCCCTGCCTGGAGCTGACGTCACCGGAAGGCACCCGGTTCATCCTCGATTGCGGCACCGGCATGAGGATGCTGGGGAATCTCTGGACGGAGACGCATGGGGAGCGCGGCGTGCATGCGCACGTCCTTGTGACGCATTACCACTGGGATCACATTCAGGGCCTTCCTTTCTTTCGACCTCTTTTTGAATCGCAGAACAAATTCAACTTCTACAGCTTCCAATCGGAATATCTGGGGCCGGACAGCCTTCGGAAGGTGCTGGAAGCGCAACTTGCGAGCCCTTATTTTCCGGTGGACGTGAGCACGATGACGGCGGGGCGGACGTTTCACGAAGTAACTTCGGGACAAAAATGGGAAATTGGCGGAACGAAGATTACCGCCGCGTGGCTGAACCATCCGCAGGGATGCTTGGGCTACCGGCTGGAGACTTCCGGCGGCTCAGTGGTGTATGCCACTGACAATGAACCTGGCGTCGCTGAATTCGACAAGAATCTGAGGGAGCTGGTGCATGGCGCGGACGTTTTCGTTTACGACGCGCAGTATTCCCCGGAACAACTGGCCACGGAAAGGCGCGGCTGGGGGCATTCGAGCTGGCTCGAAGGCGTGAAAATCGCGCGGGAGGGCAAAGTCCGGAATCTGATTCTCTTCCATCACGATCCGGACTCGACGGACAAAGTGATCGACGGTTTTCTTTCCGCCGCGCGGCACGAGTTCCCCGCTACCTGGGCGGCTACGGAGGGAATGACGGTGTCGCTTAGCGAGCGCGGAATTCATGTGGCGCTGCCGAAATCGCGCGTGGGACAGCGGCGCCGGATTCGTTTCGCGGCGACGGTAAGCGGCCAGGGAGAGGATGGCTCGAATTTCGAAGAGAAGGCCACCGTGCGCGACATCAGTTTGCAGGGCGCTTATTTGACTCTGAAGAGCCGCCCGAAGCTGCAATCGGAATTGCGGGTGGTGATCGAAGCGGCGGGTGACGACAAACGGTCGAGCGTGCTATCGCTGCGCGGCACTGTGATTCATTTCGATGCGGGACGCGAGAAAGGCAGCAACGGAGTGGGTGTGGTCTTCATCGAAGAGCCCGAATCGGCTCATACGAACGACTAGAATCCCTGTTGCCCGCGCGTACCGTTCAGGACTTTTCCGTCAAAGCGGCAATCTGCGAATCCAGATCGGCTAATGCGCTATTGAGTTGATCTCGATGGCGGGGATTCTGGCTTAACTGCAGATCTTTTTGGACTCGCGAGCGGGAGAGCAACAGCACCTCCCGTTTGCGGCGTGATTCCAATTGTTCGGCGGTCAGTTGCTTTCTTCGTGTTTTCTTCCTTTCTTTTGCTGATGTTCCTGGACTTGTTCCTCGACGGACTTGCTTTCCCATCCTCTGGCCATGCCTGCATTCTATGACGGCTGCGCTATCTGAGGTTGATTTTTCTTGCGGGTGTTTCATTGGGCCAGGCGCGCTAGCCGGCTTGGGCAATGGAATCAATTTCGATTGAGCGCTGGCTTGGCGCTTCCACTGCGACGCCGTCGCGGAAAGCAACGAAACGGCCGGAAATCGCCGGCATGCGTTCGCCGGGGACGATAATTCCGACGAGATTGAGCGGGTCGGCGGCCGAGATTGTTATCGTGTCGCCCGATGATTGTTGGTCGCGCGTGGCGCGCAACGATTCCACGGCAACGGGCAGCGCGAATTGTTCGCCGAGAAAACCGCTCACGAATCTGCCGCCGCGAATCTCTCCTCGATCTTCGAGACGGCGAAGGGCCAGCAAAACTTCGCGCCAGCGAGGAAGGATGGCTTCGCGCGTGAGCACTTCGCGGAACACCACGCCATAGCGATTGAGCAACATCTTGCAAGTGGCTTCGAGCGCGGCGGTGCGGTCGTCGGATTCGACTGGATAGAGAAGCGACCAGCGGCCGGCACTGTGACGCGGGCGAGTGGTGCGGCCATGGCCTTGGCCGCTGCGGCGCTTGGGGTCGATCAGGGCGCGAAGATTGTCGAAGCCGTCGGCGGTGATGATTCCGGCCGCGACAAGTTCCCAGAGCGCGGATTCGACTTCGGATTTCAGTTTTCCAGTGCCGCGCACGATATCGGGAAAGAACGATGCGCCGCGTTGCTTCAGAAATTGCAGAACTTCTGTTGCGCCTGGGCTCAGGCCTTTCGTGGCGTCCGCTCCATCTTCCATGCGACGCGGCATCATCCACTCGGATTCCTCGCGGATGAAGAACGTGATCGGAGCAACGCTGGTTGGAATCACGCGGCGCGTGCCTTCGCGCGAATCGTCGAGCAACGCAGGGTGCGGCGAAAGGCGTCCCCAACCGACGGCGCCCGTGAGGCAAAGCTGATCGAGGATCTTCGGGTCGTAGTTCGCGACGCGGCGCGCGAGAATTTGCCGCTCCCAGGCATTGGCCGGAGCTTCGTAGCCCTGAAGCTGGCGCAGAGCTTCGAGCGTGCCGCGTTCGCCAAGCAGCTGCGTGGATGGGGCGACGTGCTGCCAGCGAAGTAGCCAGCGCATGAATTGGGCCGCGTTGACGGGTTGAATTTCGTTGCGCAGTTTGCCGAGGGTGAGGCGATGAATTCGCGCGAGCAGGCGGCGATCGCACCATTCGGTTTCTGGCGTCGAAGGATCGGTGAATTTTCCGCGTAATACTGCGCCGCCGGCTTCGAGTCGCAAGAGCGACTTATCGATTTCGCTTGGCGGAATGCCGAGTGCATTGTCGAGCTGCTTTGAAGTAACTGGACCGGAAAGCTGCATCCAGCCGGTGACGAGATTGAAGATCGCGTCGTCTTTCGAGGGAGTCGCCGCTTCGACGTCTGCGACGGCCGTTTCGAATTGGGCATCAGGAAAAATCGCAGCGAAGGATTTTGCGCGCTCGGCCGCCACCCAGTAGGCGTGGCTTTGAGTTGTGGCGCGCGCGGCGCGGCCTTGCGAGACGAGTTGGTCGAATAACATTTGCCACGCGACCGATTCTTCAGGCGTGAGCTGGAATATTTTGGAGTCGCTTTGGAGCGGCTCCGGCAAAGCAATCAAGGTGAGCAAGCCATCATGCAGTTCGTCGGCGTCGCGCGCGTCGAGCTTAGCTTCCTCGCGCACTTCAGCGATTGCAGCCGGATCGAGACGGCCGACTTCGGAGAGAACCGCTTCGGGCAGCATGCGACGCATTTCGACGGCGCGGGCGCGGCGCTCTTCGAGAGGCGCATCGTCGAGATAGGCAAAAGGATTCGCATTCAATATCTCGTGTGAGAACTGCGACGGCACCGGCGTATCGACAGCCACGCAGCGTAATTGTCCCATCGAGAATTTTTGCAAGGACCTGCTTCAAGCCATCGATATCCATCGCTTCGGTGAGAGCATCCTTCATCACTTCCCGCACCAGAGGATGGTCAGGGATGCGCACCTCGCCATCGAGATTTTCTGGGCACGCAGCCGCATCCGGAAAAACGGCCGCGAGCAGGTCATCGGCGCGCATGCGCTGGATTTGCGGCGGTACTTTCTTGCCACCCTGAAAACGGAGAAGTAACAATGCGCGGTTTGCGTCCCAGCGCCAGCGCGCCGTGAAAATCGGAGATGCCAGGACGGCTTGCTCGATCACGTGGTCGAGCGATGCCGGATGGAGGAATCGAAATACGTCGGCCAGCGGGAAGCTGTGCTGCTCGGCTAGCGAGATATTGAGGCCGTCATCAGTGGCCGCAGCTTGAAGTTCGAGATTGAACGAGCGGCAGAAGCGTTTCCTCAGCGCGAGCCCCCAGGCTTTATTGATGCGACCGCCGAAGGGAGCATGGATCACGAGCTGCATGCCGCCGCTCTCGTCGAAGAAGCGCTCGGCGACAATCGTTTGTTGGGTTGGAACTGTCCCGAGAACTGCGCGGCCGGCAACCACGTATTCAACGATCTGTTCAGCGCCGGCGTCGTCGAGGCTGCACTCTTCTTTTAGCCATGCCAGCGCGGGCTGTGCGGCGGGAAGAGTCTTCACCTGGACGCCGGCCGGAACATCGCGCGTGCGTTCGTCAATTTGCGCTCGCAGGTCGGCGACTTGCGCGGAAAGTTCAGCGGTGCGAGCCGGGGCTTCTCCGCGCCAGAAAGGGACGGTGGGGGCGGCGCCGTGCGCGTCTTCGACCAACACGCGCCCCATTTGCACGCGGCGAATCCGCCACGAAGTGTTGCCGAGCAGCATGATGTCGCCGCGCAGGCTTTCGACGGCAAAATCTTCATCGATAGTGCCGACGACGGTGCCTTCCGGCTCCGCGACTACGGTGTAGAGGGCATTGTCGGGAATCGCGCCGCCGCTCGTGATGGCTGCGAGGCGGCTTCCGCGACGGCCGCATACCCGGCCATTCACACGATCGCGGTGCAGGTAGGTGCCGTAGCGGCCACGGCGCGCGGCGATTCCTTCCGAAAGCATTTCGACGATTGTGTCGAATTGCGCGCGCTCGAGATTGCGATAGGGATAGGCACGACGAACGCGCGCGAAAAGATCGTCTTCCTGCCAATCTTCTGCAGAACACATGGCGACGATTTGCTGGGCAAGCACGTCCTGCGGCGCGTCGGGAATTTCGATACGGTCGAGATCGCCCTGTCGAATCGCGCGAACCAGAGCGGCGCATTCAAGAAGTTCATCTCGCGTGGCGGCGAAGATTCGCCCTTTCGGGATCGCGCCGTGCCAGTGGCCGGCGCGTCCGATGCGCTGCAAAGCGGTTGCGATCGAACGCGTGGAACCGATCTGGCAAACCAGATCGACTGCGCCGATATCGATACCGAGCTCGAGGGACGCGGTGGCGACGAGAGCCTGAATTTCTCCTGCCTTCAGCTTATTTTCCGCGGCGAGACGAAGCTTGCGCGAGAGGCTGCCGTGGTGCGTGGCGACCGCATCTTTGCCCAGGCGTTCTTCGAGATGATGGGCCACTCGTTCCGCGAGGCGGCGCGTGTTTACAAAAACGAGCGTCGAGCGATGCTGCCGAACCAGCTCGGCTACGCGGTTGTAAATCTCGTCCCACATTTCATGCGAGGCAACCGGGCCAAGTTCGCTCGCCGGCACTTCGACAGCCAGATCGAGCGTGCGTTGATGCCCGATCTGCACGATCACAGGATCGGGACGGCCGCCGCCTGTGAGAAAATGTGCGATCAGCTCGATTGGCTTTTGCGTGGCAGAGAGGCCGATGCGCACAGGCGGACGATCCGCGAGCGATTCGAGGCGTTCGAGTGACAACGCGAGATGCGAGCCGCGTTTGTCGTCGGCGACGGCGTGAATTTCGTCGACGATAACCGTTTCGACAGATTTGAGAATTTCGCGGCTTTTCGCGGCGGTGAGCAGAATGTAAAGCGATTCGGGTGTGGTGACCAGAATGTGCGGCGGCCGCGTGAGCATCTTGCGGCGCTCATGCATCAGCGTGTCGCCGGTGCGCACCGCGGTGCGAATTTCGGGCATTAGAAAACCGCGTTCGGCGGCAAGCTGCAAGATTTCGCCAAGCGGGATCTCGAGGTTCTTCTGAATGTCGTTACCGAGAGCTTTGAGCGGAGAAACGTAAAGAACTTCGAGCCGGTCGGTCAGCTCACCAGCAAGCGCTTTGCGAACGAGGCGGTCAATACAAGCGAGAAACGCGGCGAGTGTTTTGCCGGAACCGGTCGGCGCAGAAATGAGCGTTGTTTTCCCTGCGAGAATATGAGGCCAGCCCTGCTCTTGCGGCTCGGTGGGCGTGCCGAGACGACGGAGAAACCACTCGCGAACGAGCGGGTGAGCCCAATCGAGAGACGCCAATGCCGCAGCCGCGGATTCTGTTAGTGCAGGATTCATGGAAGAGAACTCGGTGCTGCCGCCGTGAGTAGACTGAAGTTAATTGCTACCGGCGAAGCTCTAGAATACTCTTTACCGAAGGCGATGTCATCTGTGGTGCGCGGTCACGCGCTTTCGCAACGTAGCTTGCTCGTTTCCTTTTACAGGAGTAGTCAGACGTGAATGAAAATAAAACTCGCGGTGCTTTCACGAAACCGTATTTTGGCTATCGGGTGCCGGTGCTCGCGCTGATTGCGTTCATATTCCTGGCCGCTTTTTCTTTGCGCTCAGCCTCCGCGCCGCCGCAATCGGATGATGCGGCTGCCATTCTCACTCTGCTCAACGATCAAACCGCCGCCTGGAATCGCGGTGATATCGAAGGCTTCATGAGCGGCTATTGGAATTCGAACCAGACCGAATTCGTGAGCTCCGATGGAGTATCGCGCGGCTGGCAAGCGCTCCTCGAACGCTACCGGCGCAGCTATCCCGACCGAAAAGCGATGGGCCACCTGACGTTCTCCGACCTCGAAATCCGTGTGGAATGTTCTACCGCTGCCTACGCCCTCGGCGAATATCATTTGCAGCGCGAAAACGATAATCCCTCCGGAGTGTTCACTCTTAATTTCAGAAAATTTACCGACGGCTGGCGAATTGTCGTGGACCACACGACGGCTTTCGCGAAGCCAGTTACCGCGCCCAAATAACGCAAATCGGAATAACGCAAAGGCCGATTGAAGAAGCGTCGCGAAGAAATTCGGGCGATAATGAGTTCGAGCGAAAACACTCGCTGGTTCGGAATTACCAAGGAGAGAACAATTTGCGCGCTGTAATAACAGGCGGTGCAGGTTTTCTAGGCTCACATCTCTGCGACTTGATGCTCGATAAGGGCTGGGAGATCCTCTGCCTGGATAATCTCGTCACCGGCAGCGATTCCAACGTGGGGCACCTTCTCGCTCATCCCAAGTTTCGTTTCGCCCGCCAGGACGTGAGCCGGTACATTGACGTGCCGGGTCCCGTGGATGCGGTGTTGCATTTCGCTTCGCCGGCTAGTCCACCCGATTATTTAAAGATGCCGATTCAGACCATGAAAGTGGGCGCGCTCGGCACTCACAACGCCCTCGGCCTCGCGCTCGCTAAGAAAGCAAAATTTCTGCTGGCCTCGACGTCGGAATCCTACGGCGACCCAGAAGTGAGCCCGCAGCCGGAAAGCTACTGGGGCCGGGTGAATCCGATCGGCCCGCGCGGGGTCTACGACGAATCGAAACGGTTCGCTGAAGCTCTCACGATGGCTTATCACCGTTACCATGGCGTGAACACGCGAATCGTGCGCATCTTCAATACCTACGGGCCACGCATGCGCCTCAACGATGGCCGTGCGCTTCCCAATTTTCTCTATCAAGCTCTAACCGGCGAACCGCTCACGGTATATGGCGACGGCAAGCAGACTCGCAGTTTCTGCTACGTTTCCGATTTGCTCGACGGCATTTACCGCCTGCTCGAATCCGACGAGCATGATCCCACCAATATCGGCAACCCCCACGAAATCACGATTCTGGAATTTGCCGAACGAATACGTACGCTAGTCGGTTCGAAGGAACCAATCGTATTTCGCCCGCTGCCTCAGGACGATCCCAAACAGCGCTGCCCTGATATCACGAAAGCCCGACGAGTGTTGAAGTGGGAACCGAAGGTGAATCTCGAGGAGGGACTGAAGCGCACGTACGATTACTTCCACAAGAAAGTGGCCGAACCTGCGCGCTAAGTGGAGCCGGCCAAGCTAGCTAAGGTTCAGTCCGGACGGCCAATCGAAAAATATTCGAAGCCAAGCGCCTTCATTTCAGGCCCAGAAAGCAAATTCCGAGCGTCCACGATCAACGGATGCATCATCGCATCATGAATGCGCCGCCAATCCAGTTCTCGGAATTGTTTCCATTCGGTTGCGATGATCAAAGCCTCAGCGTCTTTTGCAGCTTCGTAGGGCGATTCCGATATTTTCACCTGAGGCAATACAGCCCGTGCCTTCTCCATAGCTTCCGGGTCAAAAGCGCGAACGTTCGCTCCCTCCGCCACCAAGTCATGTATCAGGTCGATGGCCGGCGAGAAGCGAATGTCGTCCGTATTCGCCTTGAATGCGAGCCCCAGCACGGCGATCGGTTTCCCCTTCATTACCCAGAGCCCTCGCCGGACTTTCTCGATAACATGGCGAATGCGCCCTCGATTGATCTTTTCGACTTCTTTGAGAAGTGAGAAATCGACGCCCGACTTTTCGGCAAGGTGCACGAAAGCCTGCAAATCTTTCGGCAAGCAAAATCCGCCAAATCCGAGACCGGCGTTCAAGAAACTGCCGCCGATCCGCGAATCCATCCCCACCGCGGTCGTCACTTGCTGGATGTCGGCTCCCAAACGCTCCGCCAAATCGGCCACCATGTTGGCGTAGGAAATCTTTAGCGCGAGAAAAGAATTCGAAGCGTGCTTGATCAATTCGGCGCTGTTGATCGTCGTCACCAGCCAAGCGGGCAGCGCTACATCCGGGCAAGGGGAAGGAGCGTGAAACGGACAATTGAATTTGCGCTCCAGCACCGGACGATAGATCTCGTGCAGCTGCTTCTCCGCAACCTCGTCATCCACACCTACAACGATTCGGTCGGGATGCAGAAAATCCTCGACGGCCGTACCTTCGCGAAGAAATTCCGGATTCGAGGCCACGCGAAATTCTATTTTGCTTTTGCGGCCGTAGACCGAAAGGGCTCGCTTCAATTCCTGCCCCGTCTGCGCGGGAACGGTGCTCTTCTCAACCACCAGCTTTGGCGAACGCGCTTCGCTTGCGATAAGCCGCGCGACGTGGTCAATTGCGCTCAGGTCGGCACCGCCATTCGGCAGCGGAGGAGTCCCCACACAGATAAAAATCGCATCGCCAGCCGCTACCGCATCCAACGGGTTGGCACTGAACTTTAGCCTGCCCTCCTTGCGGGTCTTCGCGATGACGCTATCGAGCCCCGGTTCGTAGATAGGCAGTCGTCCAGCTTCGAGCGTCGCGATCTTCTCGGCGTCGTTGTCAGTACAGAGCACCTCGTGGCCAATCTCCGCTAAGCAGCCACCTGTCACGAGTCCAACGTAGCCCGCGCCAATTACCGATATCTTCAACGGTTCCCCCGAAAGAGTGCTGCCGCGATATTCAGCGAACCAGGCCTTCTCATGTTACCTGAGCTTTTACAGGTTTTCGAATAGCAGGCCACCGGAGTGTGCGAATATTACGATGCTAAGGACTTGCATCCCAATACGTAGGTCGCGACCCGTCGCTGCGCCTGCCTATCGTTTTGACAGCAGAAAATTTCCCGCCATCAGCGCGTCCACGCCCGAGCAAAAATAGCTTCGAACCGCATCCCTAGGCGTTATCACGAGCGGTTCGCCAAACAAATTGAACGAAGCATTGACGAGAATGGGCGCCGGGCCTTTCTCCCCGGAGCGTCTCAAGAGCTTCCAGATCAACGGATTATCTTCCCTTACCACAATGTGGAGACGCACGCGATCCCGAACGATAAACCCGGCTGAGACGGGCTCCAGCAACTTGCGCATCCTGGGCGTGGGCGTTGCCATCGTCGTCATAAATCGCCCGTTCGCTGTGCACTCAAAATATTCACGGCAATCCTCTTCCGGTATCGAAAGTGCGAAAGGACGATACAGCTCGCGATGCTTCACAAAATCATTCAGATTATCGACCACGTACGGCGCCCAGGGTGATGCCAGCAAGCTGCGATTACCGAGCGCGCGCGGTCCGAACTCGGCGGCACCTTGAAACCACGCGACGATTCTTCCCGCCTGCAGTAAATTCAATGCTTCGTCGACCTTCTGATCCTCGGAATTGCACCAGCGATAGGTGGCTTTGCAGTTGTCGAGCACCTGTTTGATTTGTTCGTTGGAAAATTGCGGGCCAAGATACAGGCTCGCGAGGGGCGCGACACGCGAACGTTCGGGCGATTCGTGCCAGGCGAGCAATGCGGCCCCCACAGCTGTGCCCTCGTTACCGGCGGCAGGTTGGACGAATATATTCTCGAAGCCCGTTTTCTCCTCGACGGCGGACACTAGAAGCGGATTCAAGAATAACCCGCCGGCCACGCACAGATTCCGGTGCCCGGTTTGCTCGCGCAGGGTTTCGATCCATTCGACGACGACTTCACTGCACGCGTGCTGAAGGCTGGCGGCGATGTTTGCGCAAAGCTTGGGTTCGAGATGCGGTTCCGCCTCGCGCTTGATTCCGAGTCCTTTGTAGAATCCATCGCTGAAGGAAAGGTCCGCCGCAAAATCGCGCTGAAAATATTTCAACTGCAAATGCGGCGGAGACTGCGGAGCCCGTCGAAGCATCGCCGTGAAGAAATCCGCAAAGACCGGCTCACCGGTCGTCCCCAGCCACTGCGTTTTATGCTCGTCGCCGTGGGGCTGAAATCCGATCAGTTTCGTAATCTGCGTATAAAACCAGGCGAGCGAGTGTGGAAACGAAATGCCGACGAGGTCGCGGATGTTCTTGCCCTCACCCGCGCCTGCGAAACCGCAGCGTCCATCGCCCCGCTCGTCGAGAGTCACGATCAGAGCTCGATCGAACGGCGACGCGAAATAAGCGCTTGCCGCATGGCTCAAATGGTGATCGAAGCCTTGAACGCGATCCCGAGCGCCTGCCGCCATCTCGCGTATGATTCGAAAATTGTTCAGCTCACGGCCCAGCTCGCCGGACGCTTTATTCAAGAAATAAACGCTCGACTTGGGCGCGAACGGCGCGAGCCGTGTTCGAAAAAGTACCGTTCGTGACCATGCGCGTCCGGGTCGGGAAGCGATTGCGATTCGATCGACATCCGGCCATTTGATCCCGCCGCTCTCCAGGCAAAATTGAATGGCACGGCGGGGTATGCCCTCCGCGGTGCGCGTCCTCGCCAGCTTCCCCTCTTCAATCGCGGCGATCAGTCCAGTTTCGCCGATGATCGCGGCGGCCGGACCATGCTCCAAAGAGGAAAGCCCAAGAATATGCATTTACGTGAGCTCTTTCATTTCTATTGGTACGCACGCCGCCAGCAATCCGAATTCATCAAAAGTAGGAGGAGAATCTGGAATCAGCCCGCACGTCGAATAAGCTGAAGGAAAGCACGAAATAAATTAATCCCGAGAAGGATGAAGCGCCCGTCCACGCGTCAGCAATCCGCGCAGGCCCATCAGCAGAAGACGCGGCTGCTTCAGACAAACGCGCCACAGGATTTTCCAGGCTTCGTCCCGCGAGTAGTCGCCCAGCGATTGAATCGCAGGCGCATTCAATAAATCCACCAGCAGGCTGTAATCGGATTGCTGGAAATCATGCAGTGATCGGCGCAACAGCAGATGCAGATTCAATTCGCGCCGCAGCGAGCGAAGCTCCGCGCTCGCGCCACCATATAGAATCGCCTCCGCCACGCCAAGCGCCCCCCGAAACCCGGTTACGATCCCGCCTACCGTCGTCACCTTCACCTGCCCGGCAGCGTCGCCCACCACATACACCGACCCGTTTCCAACCTGCCGCCTCACTGGCACCCATTTCTTGTACACGGGGATCCGCGCACCCTGAAATTCAATCGGATCGAGTTTTCGCTTTTCGAGGAACCGTTCGAGATGGCGCCGTGTATCCGGCCCATTTTCGCCGATCAATCCCAGCGCGCCTCGCGTAGGCGATTCTGGAATCAGCCAGTAGAAATAGGGCGTGTCTTGCGGAACGAACCACACTCGCGCCGTATCGGCCTGCATATCCTTCGGCAGCGCCACCATTGCCTGCACCAGCGGGACCGTCTCAAGAGGCGACCAGCCTGCCGCGCGCGCCACGCGACTCGAAGCCCCGTCACCGCCAACAATCGTATCCGAGCGGACTTCTTCGCGCCGGCCGCTCGCGCAATGCTCCACCTCCAGAACGATACCTCGTCCATTCGCGTGAAGCGCATGAAACCGGTGGCCCAGCGCAAGCGAAGCACCAGCCCGCTGCGCCTCTTCCGCCAACCCTTGGATCAAAGCGCGCCGCTCGATGACCAGGTCCGGATGTTTCAGGGAAACGTTGGCGCTGCGCCCATCCGTAAATAACTCGAACCGCCGGATTTCGTTGACGATGCTTCGCTCCGCGGCAGCGCCGAGCAGGTTCCTCATCCGATGAGTAACGATGAGCGTCCGCTCCGCAGGCTCGAGCGTTTCAATGCGCTCAAACACGCGCACGGGTACGCCTTTACCGGCTAATAAAGAGGCTGTAAAAAGTCCGGCGGCGGACCCGCCGACCACGGCGACGTTCTGGTTGTTTGAGCGTGAACCGGAGTTGGAGTCGTTGTTCGCGACGCGCGATTCGAGCACTAGTCGTCCTCAGCGGGAATCAGTACAGCCGTTTAACATGTTTCGCAAGCCGTATTTCGGGAAGGCGGCGCGGTGCTTGCAAGGCATCTCTCGATGCCACAAGCACCTGCCGGGGTGCCTTAGCACCCTGAAACACAGGCGAGAAAGTATATCCTACTGCCGAAGGACAGCCAAAGACGAAGCCTGTATCGCGAGACGGGATTTCCCCTAGGTAGTGGAGGAGGATTTCTGCAGCTTGATCTGCTTCTCGTACGGAGCAGTTTCGAGGAAAACCACGGCGATCAGTGCACACAGCGCCAGTGCGCCCACGAGCGCATAAGTGGTGCCGGTCGAAAAGCGGCCAACAAACAATGCCATTGCTCCCAGCAATCCCGCCAGCAAATACATGACGAGCACCGCCCCACGATGACCCAGGCCCAGGTTCGACAAGCGGTGCGCAGTATGGTCCTTCCCAGGAGACGTGAAAGGAAGAAGCCCGCGGCGTGCACGGGAGATCGATCACCATCGTGGTGTCAAAAATCGGGACGCCGAGAATTAGAACCGGAACGAGCCATCCGGCCGGAAATGGTGCGCCATCCGGGCGGATCTTCAGGCCCAGAGTTGCCATCAGGAAGCCGAGAAACATTGCCCCGCCGTCACCCATAAATATTTTTGCAGGATTGAAATTCCAGCCAAGAAATCCGACGGCAGCGCCAAGAGTAGCGGCCGCCAGAGTTTGCACCGCCGTCTGACCATTCATATAGGCAGCTATCGTGAAGAACGCGGCCGCAACGGCCGTGATGCCGGCGCACAGCCCGTCCATGTGGTCGAGGATGCTGAACGAAGCGGTGATGCCGACCACCCAGACGACCGTCAGGCAGCCGTCCAAAATGATCCCCGCATTCCCGGGAATAAACTGAGAAAAAAGCTGCGCGCGAATTCCCGAAGCCAGCAGCAACAGCGCCGCGACAGGCATGCCGATGAACAGCTTCACCTGGTGATGTAGCAGTCCGCCGTCGTCGAGAAGTCCTACGATTGCGAGAAGCGTGGCGCCCGTAAAAATTGCGATTGTTTGCTGCTGCATCACGCCATGCTGCGTCAGCAGTATGGCTGCCGCGAATCCCAGGTAGATCGCGATACCGCCAAGCAGAGGAATCGGCTTCAGATGAACTTTGCGTGGGCCGGGTTTGTCAACGAGTCCCACCCGCAGCGCAAATTGGCGCACAGGGGCCGTCAGCCCGAGCGAGCCGAATAGCGCCACGCCGAATGCAATCAGACTGGTCGGAATCGCCATAATCAGTTCAGGTTAACGCGATCACCGCGCGGTCAGCATCTTCTCCAGCACGCCGCGTACCTCATCTGTCTTTTTGCTCTCGAAATACCAATCCATCGTTTTCTTCAAGCCGTCGCGAAACTTCGTCTTCGGCTCCCAGCCCAGCAGCTTCTTGGCGAGCGCGTTATCCGCCACGCGGTTGGCTGGCCCCGTGGGCATATCAAGCAGCAAACGAATTTCCGCTTTCTTCCCGGCAAAATCGAGCACCATTTTCGCAGCGTCAATCACTCGAATGCGCTCCATCGTGCCGAGATTCACAGCGGTGCCGTCATTAATTTTTTCCGCGGCCAGGATGGTCCCGTTCACGATGTCGTCCACATACGTCCAGTTTCGGATTTGATTTCCGTCGCCCCACACTTCGAACGGATTCTGCCCTACGAACGCGCGTGCGATCATCGCTATCACAGCGTGATTTTCCACGCCTCGCGGCCCATACACCGTGAAATAACGGCACGATGCAGCCCCGAGCTTGTGCTCCCGGTGATACGCCTGCAGCGTAAGCTCGGCCATCAGCTTTGCCCACCCGTACATATTATCCGCGTCGTGTGGCGGCTTCACATCCTCTTCGCGCAGATAGATTTCTTTCTTCACGTCAGTCTGCATGTAGTTGGGATACACGCAGCCGGAAGAGGCATATACCACTTTCTCCACGCCTGCTTTCACCGCTTCCCAAAAGACGAGGCCGTCGAGAAACAAATTCGAAGCCGGGCCGGCCTGGTGCAGGTCCACATAACCGCGGCCACCGTGATCGGCGGCCAGGTGAAACACCACTTCAATGCCATTCATTGCCGCGCGCGTTACGCCGGGTTCGCGCAGATCGGCCTCCAGGAACGTCACGTGTCCGCCCTTCAGGTGGTGCTCGATATTGCTCAGCCTCCCGCTCGTAAGATCGTCCACCACGCGGACTTTCGCTCCGCGCTCCACCAGCGCATCCACAAGATGCGAACCGATAAAAGATGTACCTCCGGTGACAAGAACTTTCTTATTGTTCCAGATGGCGCCCTCCAGGTTTCTCTTGCGCGGATTCTTCTAAGATTGCTGCAAATTTCTCTAACTCATTCACTCTAGCATACTTCCCAGCGGTTTCCCGGGCTCTGCGACCCATCTCCGCGAGCCGATTCGGGTCCTCACGAACCTTCCGGATCGCCGCTGCCACAGCACCCGGATCGTCCGGATCGGCCCACACCCCGCAGCCGGATTCCTGCACAATGCGCGCTGCGTCGCACTCGGGTGCCGCTACCACGAGTATCGGACGCCCCGCAGCCAGCGTCGAATAGAGCTTGCTGGGCACCACGACGCCTTCCAGCCCCCGCTTCACGGTGATGATGTGCAGATCACCCGCCATCATCACGTGCGGTATTTCGCTCGCCGGGCGGAACGGCAGGAAGCGCACGTTCTTTGAGCCGTTGATCGACGCTTGCATCGCGGCGCGGTTGGCCCCGTCACCCACAAACACGAGCCCGGTGTTTTCGTTGCGCAGCAATTCCGCCGCCTTCAAAAGTGTCGGCCATGCGCCGTAGAACCCAAGATTGCCCGCGTGCAGGACGACGAATGGGAATCCGCAGCGAACTTCCTCCACAGCGGGATGCGTGCCGTCCGGCAGTGGCCCCGAAGGTTGGGCGCCGTCGCGAACCACCACGACTCGGTCCGGCGCCACGCCCTTCGCGAGAATTCGTTCGCGCATGTCATCGCCAAGGACGATCACCCGCGCCGCCTCGCGCAGAGCGCGGCGATGCATCTGCTCCCATCGCGCGACGAGCGCATTCGCGCGCACGATATCGCCTCCCAGCGCCATGTCCGGATACATGTCCCGTATGTTGTACACAAACGGGCGGCCGCTCATGCGCGCAACGAAAGCCCCGGCAATTCCTGCCACCGGCGGGTCCGTCATCGCCAGAACCACATCAGGCCGGATCGCGAGCGCGCGCGGCACAGCCAACGCAAGATACGAAAGATAATTCGAAACGCGGCGCTTCATCTCGTGCCGCGGAAAGTCAGTCGAGCCCACGCGCTCAACCATCACATTGTTGCGTTTATCGCTGCGGAGAAAAGCGAACGGATAATACTCGTCGGGATCGTAGGAGGGCCGGCCCGCAACGCACAGTAACCTGGTGTTTCTTGGCGAGAGTTTCCGCGACGAGCACAGCCATCTTCGCGGTGGCAGAAGTGTCCGGCGGATAGTATTCGTTCAAAAGCAATATGTGCATGAGCGGCCTGCCACTTCAGGTTCGTCGCGGGCTGGGATTCGAAGCGACGAGAACTGCGCGTCCAAATTGTGCGTTACCTACTACTTACAATCTTACCTCAATTTCTCATTTCAACGGCCCGGCAAAACCCTCGGTGCTCATCGCGCCCGCCGCGAGCGCAGCTTTTTTCTCGAGCGTGAAGTTTCCCATCACCAGCACGTCCATCTGCGTACGCCGGAAACAATCGAGCGCCTCCTCCGGGCGGCAGACGATCGGCTCATTGTCATTAAAGGAAGTATTAAGCACCACCGGCACGCCCGTAAGGTCGCCAACCGCGCTGAGGAGTTTCCAGTAAAGAGGATTCGCGCCGCGGCTTACCGTTTGCAACCGCGCCGTGCCGTCCACATGAGTCGGCGCCGGAATCACCCCGCGCTTCTCAGGGCGAACCGAGTATGCAAAGGTCATAAAAGGCGAAGGATCGCTCCGCTCGAAATACTCGGGAACGGCTTCCTCGATGATCGAAGGCGCAAAGGGGCGGAAAATCTCGCGGTGCTTGATGCGCCGGTTGAGGATATCTTTCATTTCCGCGCGCCGCGGATCGGCCAGAATGCTGCGCTGCCCCAGCGCTCGCGGCCCCCATTCCACGCGCCCTTGAAACCATCCAACAATTTTTCCCGCGGCGATATGTCGCGCTGTGGTCTGCACCAGCGAATCTTCATCCAATTCGCTGAGCTGCATATCGCCGTTGGACGAGCCCACAATCGCCGCGCGAATTTGCTGCTGCGAAAATTCCGGACCCCATCCGGCGTGCTCCATCACAAATTCGCGCGGACGGCCGAGTATCTGATGTTCCACAGCGAACGCCGCGCCCACCGATAATCCCGCGTCCCCAGCCGCCGGTTGCACATAGACGCGTTCGAACGGCGAGTGATCGAAAATTTTCCCGTTCGCCAGACAATTGAACGCCACGCCTCCTGCGAGACAAAGCGACTTCTCGCCGGTCTTCTTCGCAAGCGCAGCCCAATGCGCGGCCAGCACCTCTTCGAGTGCAGCCTGCATGCTCGCCGCAAGATTGTGATGACGCTGTTCGAGCGGCTCTTTTGCTTTGCGCGTGGGCCCCAGCCGCTTCTCGAGATATGTCGAGAACAGCCGTCCCAGCACCGGAGTCTGGCTGGCGTCGCGCCACGACATCTCCGCGCCCTGATTCTGATGTGTGAAATATTCGAGGCCCAGCCGGAACGAAAGCGGCCCGTCAGCGTGCACGATGCGGCGAAATTCTTCGAGAAACTCCGGCTGGCCGTAGGCCGCCAGGCCCATCACCTTGTACTCGTCGCCAAATTTCCAGAAGCCGAGATACTGCGTCAGTGCCGTGTAGTACATGCCGAGCGAATGCGGAAAAGTAATCTCGCCCAGGATTCGCATGCGCGGGCCTTCGCCAACGGCCCACATCGAGCTCGCGAAATCGCCCAGTCCGTCCGCCGATAGAACGGCTGCCCGCTCGTAAGGTGAAACGAAGTAAGCGCTCGCCAGATGCGCCGTATGGTGCTCGATTCGATGGAACTGCGCGCGAATGCTTTCCGGAGCAATCTCGAACGCTGACGCCAGATCCTCACGAATGCCCGCAAAACGAGCCATCACGCGAGCTCGCTCGAGCGCGAAGCGCGGCATGCGCATGGCGAATCGCAGCTTTGTCGCAAGCCGCGCCCGCGGATCGCGAGGAATCGCGATGTGGTCCACTTCCGCTAGCTTCACGCCCGCTTGGTCGAGACAATATTGAATCGCGCGTGCCGGCAATCCCGCCGCGTATTTCACCCGGTTGAGGCGTTCTTCTTCTACCGCCGCAAGCAGGCGCCCGTCAGCGACGATAGCCGCCGAAGCATTCGCATGGTAAGCATTGATTCCAAGAATGATCATTGCGAGAAGTCGGTTGTCTCACTCATTGCGTGTGGATCAGGCGACGGAAACGGCGGCATCCTTTCGAGGCGCGGAATCCCCGGCAGACTTTCCGCCCAGATGCCGTTTCACCCATTCATTCAGCACGTACAGGCTCCATGGCCGCGACCAAGTCGTTCGGCTCGCCAGAAAATCGTCCCAAACCCGCCGCGCATTTTCGCCGCTGAGCAATGGCTCGAGAGCCGGCGACCATTCGCCCAGCCCCGCCGCGATTCGTTCGCGCAGCGCGCCCCGCATCCAATTTTCCCATGGAAACGTGAAAGTGCGCTTCGGCTGCGCAATCAGTTCCTGCGGTAAAAGTTCGCCTAGCGCCGCAATCAACAGCGCCTTCGGCTGCGCGGCGTTGCGTTTCTGCGATTCGGGCAGCGACAGCAAATATTCAACGAGCGAAGAATCAAGAAACGGCACGCGCACTTCCAGCGAATGGTGCATGCTCATCGCGTCCGTATCGCGCAGAAGCGTATTCACAAGGTACGACCGCAGCTCCAGCCACGAAACTCCCGTGAATTCGTCCATCGACCGCGCTTCGTCAGCCGCCTCGCCAAGCCATTTTCCCCACGGAGTCGCCGTCCAAGAACTCGCGTCCTGACGTAGCCACCCCGCAACCACCTGCGGTGTAAATAATGAGCGCGTGAAGTAATAAGGATGTGGCAGTGCAGAAGGATCGAGCCAAGCTGCAGATGCTTTTCGAACCGCGTCCGGAGACCCCCCGGAAAGCTTGGCGGCGCCGCTCGAAGTCACTAATTGCCGCAAAGGCTTCGGCGTCCAATCAGCCGCTGACGCCAAGCGCCTGATTTTCGATGTCGCCTGAAAAGATGTGTAACCCCCGAACAGCTCGTCGCTGCCCAAGCCCGAAAGTGCCACCTTCAATCCCGCCTGCCGCGCCGCCCACGAAACAAAGTACGTGTTGATGCCGTCCATGCTCGGCTGATCGAATGACGCTACCGCTTCATCCAGCCGCGCCAGCATTTCCTCGCCCGACAGCGTGTACTCCGAATGTTCCGTGCCCAGCCGCTCCGCCGTGCGCCGCGCCTTCTCAGCCTCGCTGAATTCCACATCCGGAAACGCCACGGTAAACGTGTGAATGCCGCGCTGCGCCCGGCTCGCAAGCGCAGCGATCGCCGTCGAGTCGAGCCCGCTGCTGAGAAACACGCCAACCGGCACGTCCGCGATCAAGTGGCTCGCTACGGCCTGTTCAAGCAGCGAACGAACGCGCGAAGCCGGTGTCGCCGCGGCGCCTGCCGCCGTCCCTACCGCTGTCTCTCGCGAGCTCTCTTTCGCCCCATTCCAATAAGGTTTCGGAGTAACCGCATGAACCGGCCCGCTGTCAGCTTGAACATCGAGATAGTGGCCCGGGAAGAAGCGAAAAAATTCCATCAACCAAAGTGACCGGTTCGCTCACAGACCCAAATAAGAGGTACGACGAAAGCGCATCCGCCGAAAGCCGCGCCGGTACCGCGCCACTGGCTAAAAGCGCCCGCACCTCCGACGCGAAAAATAAAGCGCCTTCCACAATCGTGTAATAGAGCGGCTTGATCCCCATCCGGTCGCGAGCGATAAAAACCCGCGCCGCCCGTCCGCCGGGCCCTTGCGGCATCTCCACAATCGCAAACGTAAACATTCCGTGCAGCCGCTCGACGCACTTCGAGCCCCACGTTTCAAACGCATGCACGATCACTTCAGTATCGGAATTCGTCCGGAAGGTATGTCCGGCAGCCTCGAGTTCCTCGCGCAGTGAGCGAAAATTATAAATCTCGCCGTTATAAACGACCGCCAACGTGTTCGTTTCGTTCCACGCCGGCTGGCTCCCACCCGGAAGGTCAATGATGCTCAACCGGCGGCTTCCCGTGACCACAGGCGGAGCGATCAAAATGCCTTCCGCGTCAGGCCCGCGATGAACGATCGCAGCCATCATCCGGCGCACGAGCGCCTCGCCGCGCTCTCGCGACCCCACCCCAACGATGCCGCAAATCCCACACATGCCGGCCAGCGCTCCTGATTTAACGCCCCGAATTTAACGCACCAACAGAATACCCTCGCCAGTCCTGCTATGCCATATTCCAGCAGCAAGAAGGGCTCCGCCTGATCCGACTAAATTCAAGCCGTTCCCTGGTTTTCGTGAAAGCTGTACAGCGGGCAGGTCACTCCCCAATCAGTTTCTTATACTGCGCGTCACTCAAAGGCACCACCGAAAGCCGCCCCTGCCGAACAAGCGGTGACGTAGCGAACAGCGGATCGGATTTAATTTGTGCCAGAGTCACCGGCTTCGCCAGCGCTTTCCCAGCCTTGATTTCTACCTGCGGATTCTTCGGATTCGATGCATCCACTGACAACACAGAGGCCGTCCCCACCGCCGTCTTCTGATCTCCCGTCTCGTAAATCACAAGCCGCGTCCCTGGCTTCATCTCTCGAAGATTCCTCAGAGCCACCGGATTCGAAACGCCATCCCAAACGGTTTCCTTATCCTTCTGAAGATCCGCAAACGAGTATTCCGAAGGCTCCGTCTTCAGCAAATAATTTGAAGCGCCGTCCTGTTTGTCGTGTTTCATCGTCGCCATTTTACCCTCCGCACCCCATTATCCGTGGGCTTCTGCGCCGTAGACCTTCGGTCTCCCAACCGGAACTTCAAGCCCCATGGTACAGGTATGGTAGTACACAGAGTCATACATCCGTAAGGTACGTACTGTCCTTCACCTGTCCTTTCTCTGTACTATCGTCCAGTTGTTCGCCTGTCCCAAAGTTCTACACTGCTTAAGGTATTGTCGTGCCAGGGTTAGGGGGTAACCATGGTCCGCAAGTCGCAATTATTTATTCTGATTTTCAGCACGCTCGGCCTTTCGTTTCTCTCCACTTCCGCATGGGCCAGTCCCGCAACGCTGAAGTGCAATTCAAACCGCGATCAGGTCTGGGTCTACGATTCACTGAATAGCTTCAATGTCGACGCGAAGTTGAAATGCGGCCAAGGTGTCGAGATTATCGAGCGCCTTCCAAATTATGTGAAAATCCGCGCGCAAAATGGCGTCGAAGGTTACGTGCCAGACGCCGCCGTCGCCGGCCTCCCCGCCTTTCAGCCTTATCGCGATTCCGCTCACGATGTCGGTTTGGCTGCAAAACAATTGCAAGCTGTTGAGGTTGCGAAAGCGGCAGCGCACGCCGCCTCTCTAGCACCCGCCGATGTGAACTACGCAAGAGTCTCGCCAGCCTCGGCTTCTGGATCTTCAAACTCAGCTACCGCGGTAGCAGGACAGAAAACCCTCGCCAGTATTTCGATGGCCCCTCTGCCCGCGCTCGGCGCCTTGCAACCGGTCTCGGCCACATCAGCAGTGAAGCCCGCAGTTTCACCTGCACCCTCGGCAACACCAACTCCACCAATTTCGCCCGCGGTTTCAACGCCACCACCACCGAAACCCGCCGCCGAATCGTCCGCCATCGCCGCATCGCGGCCAGCAAAAACGCCTTCGCCATCCGCTATGAATTACGATTCAACTGCCGACTCCACAGCTCCCGTCGAGCAATCGAACACGTCGTGCCAGACCTACTTCTCAGCCTACGGCCTTACGCCCAGCCAGACGAAGTGGATCGCCAAGAATCGCGAAAAAGCTTTCTCGCAAATTTGTCCCGCCCCTGATCCTTCCAGGGTCGATTTCGTGATGATCTTCACTCATGACGTGGATTTCTTCAGCGGCACGATGCCCGACCCAATTCATAAAAGCGGCGGCTTCTCTGATTTCACACCCATGACGTCTATGGACACAGCCTTGATCCCGCAATCGCAGGCGGACAGCGCCCGTCGCGAGTACGTCTGGATTTTCCAGTTTGAGAAGGGAACCTTCGATCCGGCGAGCTTCTCAGCACAGCGGCATTATCAATATTCAAAAATGGAAACTGGCTCGCTGGGGTCGAAAGCGGGCGTCAAAACAATCGAGGACGCTTTCCGATTCGTCTCCGGCGCGAGTCACTGATCGTAAGCCTAATCGCAATCTGTAAACGCAAGCAGCCGCACACCTACCGGCGGAATCTCGCAGCCTGACCTCACCGCCCGCTGCAACGCCGGTACATTTCCTCCGTCTGATCCAGCGGCCCCTCCCACGAAAGACTCTCCACAAACGCGCGGCATCCCGCCCGTCGATTTTCGCGCAGCATCGGGTCCCGCAGCATTTTCCCCAACGCATTCTCGAGTGCCGCGAGGTCGTGCGGAATCACCTCCCCCGCCGCTCCCACAAAGGGCGCAATGCCGCAACGGTCCGTCACAATCACAGGCGTTCCGCAAGCCGCCGCTTCCCCCGCCGTATTCCCAAAATTTTCGTTCTGTGATGGCAGCACGAACACATCGGCATCGCGATAGGCCGACCACTTCGCATCATCATAGATCGGCCCTGCAAAGAGAACCTGCTCTCGAATTTCAAGGTGATCGGCCATGGATCGAAGCTTCACTAGAAATCCATCGTGCTTCTTCAGGACCGGCCAGCACAAGCACCGCATCCTGCCCGCGCCCGGAATTCGCCCGCCAGTTCGCGAATGCCTCGAGCAGCATGTCGGGGCTTTTCTTTGAAACCAGCCGCCCCAAAAACAAAATCACCTTCGCATCACTCGAAATTCCCCGCGCCAGTCGGAATTTCCCCGCCTCAGGCTCCCTCGAAGGCAGTTCAATTCCATTTCGACGCACCTCAACACGCGCCGCATCAATGCCTCCGCCAATCAACTCCTGCTTCTCCTGCTCCGACGTCGCAACCAGACACCGCCCCCCTCGAATAAACCGGTCGCCCAGCAAATCCAGGTACATCCGTTTCAGTCGCAGGCTGCGCACAATCGGCGGATACATTCCCATCGGCTCAATCACATACGGAACGGATTGCCGCTCTGCAGTAATGGCTCGCCGCCGGTCCCAGCAAATCGTACAGCCCGTAAAAATGCACCACGTCGTAATAGCAAATGGAACCGCGGCAAAACGCAAGCACACCCGGATTCAGCGTCACCGCGCGATATTGCCCGATCGTACTGAGGTAAATCGCCTCCACATCGTCGCTGCGAACGGTCCAACCCCAGCGGCAGCGCTCCGCCCCAGCCTAGCAAAAGCCATTGCCTTTTCCAAAACCGAGGTCCGCCGTCAGCACCGTAACCTGATGGCCTCGTTTCGCGAGCCCCGTGGCAAGCGCCCGCACCTTGAACACCGGTCCGCCCCGCTCCTGAAACGGGAAATAGGACTGGACGACCTTCAAAATGCGCATGTGGCCTGTTGTATCGGGCATGAAACGTGAGATCTCAAACGTGGGCCGGGCAGCTTCACCCTGCAGAGAAGCGAGAATACTACTTCGAGCCACCCTAATCCACATTAGGAGCCGCGCTCACGCATAGTCCCAGTACGGAAATTCAAAGCGGATAAAACTTGGAAGCGAATACCTTGCGAAGAAGCGAAAAGAAAAGGAGTGAATAGACCCCACCGTCGTTCGATATCAGAGGGGTAGGAAAAAAGGAGCGACGGTAGGTGGCCGGGGGAAGGAAGCTGGCCCAGCCCTCAATCCCCGAAGGGATTCTCAGCTTTCCTCCCCCTGACGCAGACACCTATCGCACGCCAGAAGCCAAAGCATCTGAGCTGAAAACAAAGGCCTTCAGAATCACCTGAGGTGTAAAAAATCCAAGCCCCCTGGTAAATTCTCCGAAGGAAAACATTTGGAACTGCTTTCGCCCTCTTTCGCGTGAGAGTTTCCTTTCGCGAATCACGTTGCCGCCTTGACCGCAATCGCCGCGCTTGCTATGTTTGAAGATTACTCTGGGCGCAATCTACCCAGTGTGCGCTGTCCTCGACTGTAGAGGGCACTGTAACCGGTCATTAACACCATGGGCCTCAAGAAAATCGTCATTCGCGGCGCGCGGCAGCACAATCTCAAGAATATCAGCCTCGAGATTCCCCGTAACTCGCTGACCGTCATCACCGGCCTCTCCGGTTCCGGCAAATCCTCGCTCGCCTTTGACACCCTGTATGCCGAGGGGCAGCGCCGCTATGTCGAATCCCTCTCGGCCTACGCGCGCCAGTTCCTCGACCAGATGGAGCGCCCGGATGTCGATTCGGTCGAAGGACTTTCGCCGTCCATCGCCATCGAGCAGAAGACCACCACCCGCTCGCCGCGTTCCACGGTCGGCACTATCACCGAGATTTACGATTATCTCCGCGTGGTCTATAGCGCGATCGGCACTCCGCATTGCCCCAAGTGCGGCAAACCCATCACCCGCCAATCCACCGAGCAAATCGTGCAATCCGTTCTCGCGCTCAAGCCCGACGACCGCATCATGGTCCTCGCCCCGGTCGTTCGCGGGCGCAAAGGCGAATACAAAAAGGAACTCGAGAAATACGCCAAGGAAGGTTACGTCCGCGCGCGCGTCGATGGCGACCTCGTCAATCTCGACGAACCGATTCCGCTCGATCGCCGCAAGAATCACACCATCGAAATCGTCGTGGACCGGCTGCTGCTGAAGAACGGCATCGCGCAGCGTCTCGAGGAATCCATCGAAACCGCCCTGCGTCTCACCGGCGGCCTCGTCACGATTTCGGTCGTGGGCGGCGACGAGCACGTCTACTCCGAAAAACTCGCCTGCCCCGATTGCGGCATCTCCGTCCCGCAACTCGAGCCGCGCTCGTTCAGCTTCAATTCGCCCTACGGCGCATGCCCCGAATGCCACGGCCTCGGCTCAAAATACGATTTCGATCCGTCCAAAGTAATCGTCGATTGGTCGAAGCCGCTCTTCGAAGGCGGGCTCGGTCCCGGCTCAGGCTCCACTTTCGTTCAACGCACCATGAAACTCGCGGCCGCCGCGCACGGCTTCGATCTCGATACTCCGTTCGAGCAATTTCCGCGCAAAGTTCAAAATCTGATTCTGCACGGCAATCCTGCGGACGGCACCGGAGTGAAGGGCCTCAATTTTCAGGGCGTTCTCACGCATCTCGAGAAAAGCCTGGAAGAATCGAATTCCGATACCTACCGCGAATGGCTCACGCAATACATGTCGCCGGCGCCGTGCGCCGCTTGCAACGAACGCCGCCTGCGCCCCGAAAGCCTCGCCGTAAAAATCGCCGGCCTTTCGATTGCCGATTTCACGGCGCTCCCGCTCACCGAAGCGCGCGCCGCCGTCGATAAAATTCGCGGCCACCTCACGCTCCGTCAGCGAAAAATCGCCGGCCGCCCGCTCACCGAAATCGCCGAGCGCCTCGATTTTCTTCTCAACGTGGGACTCGGCTATCTCACTCTCGACCGTTCCGCCGCCACGCTCTCCGGCGGCGAAGCGCAGCGCATCCGCCTCGCCACGCAAATCGGCTCGCGCCTGCGCGGCGTCCTCTATGTTCTTGACGAGCCTTCCATCGGCCTGCACGCGCGCGACAACGGCCGCTTGCTCAGCACCCTCGAAACCTTGCGCGACTTGGGCAACACCGTCCTCGTCGTCGAGCACGACGAAGAAACGATTCGCCGCGCCAACTACGTGGTCGATCTCGGCCCCGGCGCAGGCACCGCCGGCGGACATCTCGTCGCCGCAGGACCGCCCGAGGAAATCGCCGCGAATCCCGCATCGCTCACCGGCCAATATCTTTCCGGCCGCGCGAAAATTCCGGTGCCCGATCACCGCCGCCCCACCAATGGGAAAGCGATCACCATCCTCGGCGCGCACGGAAACAACCTGAAAAATATCGACGTCACGTTTCCGCTCGGCCTTCTCACCGTCGTCACCGGCGTCTCCGGCTCCGGCAAATCCACGCTCATCAACGACATTCTGTATCGCGCGCTAGCAGCGAAGCTCTATCGCTCGATGGAAAAGCCCGGCGAACATCGCGCCATCACCGGCATCGAGCACATCGACAAAGTCGTTCAAATCGACCAGGCCCCCATCGGCCGCACCCCGCGCTCGAATCCCGCCACCTACACGGGCGTCTTCGCTCCGATCCGCGAGCTCTACGCCATGCTTCCGGAATCGCGCGAACGCGGCTATCGTCCCGGGCGTTTCAGTTTCAATGTGAAAGGCGGCCGCTGCGAAGCCTGCCAGGGCGACGGCCAGCGCCGCATCGAAATGAATTTTCTGCCGGATGTTTACGTCACTTGCGAAGTCTGTCGCGGCAAGCGCTACAACGCCGAGACGCTCGCCGTCCGTTACAAAGGCCTCACGATTTCCGATCTGCTCGATCTACCCATCGAGGAAGCCCTGAAGGCGCTCGAAAATATTCCCGCGATTCAGCAAAAGCTGCAAACGCTCGTCGACGTCGGCCTCGGCTACATTCAACTCGGCCAATCCGCCACCACGCTTTCCGGCGGCGAAGCCCAGCGCACCAAGCTCGCCCGCGAACTTTCGCGCCGCCAAACCGGCCGCACGCTGTATATTCTCGACGAGCCGACCACCGGCCTGCATTTCGACGACGTGAAAAAACTTCTCGACGTGCTGAACCGTCTCGTCTCGCTCGGCAACACCGTGCTGATCATCGAGCACCATCTCGACGTCATCAAACAAGCCGACTGGATCATCGACCTCGGCCCCGAAGGCGGCGACGAAGGCGGCCGCATCGTCGCCCAAGGCACGCCCGAACAAGTCGCGCGAGTCAAAAAATCCTACACCGGCCAGATCCTCGCCCGCGCGCTCAATGGTGCAGGCGAAAATGGAAATGGCAAGGCGACCCAAAGCGCGCACCCGCAAGCCGATGCAAACGCGACCGCCTGACTTGTATGATCCCCGACGATAACAATCCTCTCCTCCCCGAATCATTTCTAGAACCGTCGCGCTCCTCCGCCCGCAGGATCGCCCGGGCCGGAAATGCACGCCGCCGCGACAGCACTCGCCCGTACTCGTCCAGCCCGAAGCGCCGCCGCCCATCTTCCAGCAATATCCCGAAGATTTGCGCGTTCCTTGGGGTTGGCTCGACCTGCTTCGCTTGTAGCGTTGCGCTGCTCGGGACATTCCTGATCAGCATACGTTCTCGTCGGCATCTTCGCAGCCTTCGGAATGACGCCGGCCACCTTGCAGAATTCCGCCACCGACAAAAGCCTCTTGCTAATCGTCAATCAGGCCATTCTCTCGCTCGGGCTGCTCGCGCTATCTCGCCGCCCAAATACGCGTGCGATTTCAATCGCCCTTCTGGCGAACCATTGGCTGGCATCAGCTCCACGACCGGCACCATCCCGCGCCGCATCGTCTACCTCAGCCTGGTTCTCGGCGGTTCAGTCTTTCCTTGCTGGTCCAACTCGCTTCCGCCGCGCTTCAAACCAAAGCAAAGCTCCCCATCCAGGAATATTTCCAGGACCCGCGCAGCGCACCTCCTCCTGATGCTGATGAGCATCTTGCTCGCCCCGCTCGTCGAAGAAACTATCTTCCGCGGCTACCTCTATCCTGTCCTCGCGCGAAGTTTTGGCATCGGCGCAGGAGTAGTCATCACAGGCACTCTCTTCGGCCTCCTCCACGCCCCGCAACTCTGGGGCGGCTGGGGCCAAATCGCGCTCCTGATTGGCGTAGGAATTATTTTCACCGCCGCTCGCGCAATCTCGCGCACAGTCGTCGCCAGCTACATCCTGCACGTCAGCTACAACTCCTTCCTGTTTATCGCATTGCTCGTCGCATCCCACGGCCTCCGCCACTTCCCCGCCAGGTTCATAAGATCTTTGCAGCGCCGGTCTTAGGACCGGCAGGTTGTTGAATTCCACGGTCGCATCGAACACGCTGCGTTCAGAGATCGGTTAGAATGGAAACCACTTGTACACCGTCGAAGCAATCCGCTGGACGCCCGAAGGCGTCGTCATCCTCGACCAGCTCCGCCTCCCGCGCGAAGTCACCTATCACACCTACACCGACTATCGCGACGTAGCGAAAGCGATCAAAGACATGATCATCCGCGGCGCCCCGGCCATCGGCGTAGCCGCCGCGATGGGCGTAGCTCTCGGCGTCGAGCACTCGCCAGCGCAAACTCTCCCCGAACTGCGCGCCGAATTCGCCACCATCTGCGACACGCTGGCCCACACCCGCCCCACCGCCGTCGATCTCTTCTGGGCCATCAATCGCTTCAAAGCCCGTTTCGAAGAATTAGCTGCGGCCGCCGCATCCGCTAAAAACGGCGCATCCGGCCTCGCGCATCTGCGCGCCGCCCTCATCGAAGAAGCGCAGAAAGTCCACGAAGAGCGCCGCGAAGCCGATCGCCGCATCGGAAAATTCGGCGCCGACCTCCTCGCCAAATCCGGCCGCGTGATGACTCAATGCAACGCCGGCGCACTCGCCACCGGCGGCATCGGCACCGCCCTCGGCGTGATTCGCGTGGCGGTCGAAGAAGGCCATCAGATTGACGTGCTCGTTCCCGAAACACGTCCGTACCTGCAAGGCGCCCGCCTCACCGCCTGGGAATTGCAGCAGGACCAAATTCCGCTCACGCTCATCACCGACAACATGGTCGGCCATTTCCTGAAAACCGGCGGCGTGAGCGCCGTCGTAGTCGGCGCCGACCGCATCGCCCGCAATGGCGACACCGCCAACAAAATCGGCACCTACGGCATGGCCGTACTCGCCCGCGAGAATAATGTCCCTTTCTACGTCGCGGCCCCGATCTCCACCATCGACATGTCGCTCGCGTCCGGCGACCAAATCCCCATCGAAGAGCGCTCCTCGGCCGAAGTGACGCACCTCGCCGGCACGCAACTCGCGCCCACCGATGTAAAAGCCGCTCATCCCGCTTTCGACGTCACGCCCGCCCGCTACATCACCGCCATAATCACAGAGCAGGGCGTCGCCCGCGCCCCGTTCGACGAACCCCTCCGCAAATTCACCACAACTCTGTAGCTCGCGCCACAGTTCGCCGCTTCGCATCGGTAAAAAAGTTCGCCGCATTCCCAAAATTTTTCATCCTGCTGGGGAACTTTCATCTCTGCCCCAACGTAACAATTACCGTGACGGGCGCACGCCCGCAAAAAACGAAAGACAACAATGATCAGCGACCAATTGAGACAAGTTCTGCGACGCCTCGGCCGCGCCCCGCTCTTCACGGCCATTACATTGATCACTCTCGCCGCAGGCATCGGCGCGAACACCGTGATCTTCAGCGTTCTCGAAGGAGTCCTGCTGAAGCCGCTGCCCTATCCGCATCCCGAAGCAGCTGATTGGCGTATGGCACACCGCTCCGGGCGTAGGCATCAAGGATCTCGAGATATCTCCGTCCATTTATTTCATCGACCGCGAACAGAACACCACGTTTCAGGATATCGGCGCGTATAACGACGATTCGATCAGCGTCACCGGCGTCGGCGAACCCGAGCAAGTCCACGGCATCGACGTGACCGATGGCAACTTTGCCGCTTCTCGGCGCCAAGCCCGCGCTGGGCCGACTGTTCACGCGCGAAGATGATTCGCCGGGTACGCCCGAAACCGCTCTTCTCTCTTACGGCTATTGGCGCCAGAAATTCGGCGGCGATCCGAACGTCATCGGCCGCTCCATCACGCTCGATGGAAAACCGCGCGAAATCATCGGCGTCCTGCCGCAGAATTTTCATTTTCTTGATCGAAGGCGATCCCGCCATCTTTCTTCCCTTCAAATGGGACCGCAACAAAATCAAGCTCGGCAATTTCAGTTACCGCGCGCTCGCGCGCCTGAAGCCTGGCGTCACGATGGCGCAAGCCAGCGCGGACGTGGCGCGCATGATTCCCATCTCGATACGGAGTTTCCCGGCGCCGGAAGGCTTCAGCGTTTCGCTTTTTGAAAAAGCCCAATTCGGGCCGAACCTGCGGCCGCTCAAGCAAGACGTGGTCGGCGACATCGGAAATGTGCTGTGGGTGCTGATGGGCTCGATCGCCGTGGTCTTGTTGATCGCCTGCGCGAACGTAGCCAACCTGCTGCTCGTGCGCGTCGAAGGACGCCGCCAGGAACTGGCCGTTCGTGCCGCGCTCGGCGCCGGATGGAAACGAATCGCGGCAGACTTGCTGTTTGAAAGTGTGATCCTCGGGCTGCTCGGCAGCGCGCTGGGCCTGGCGCTGGCCTATGCCGCACTTCGCATTCTCGTCGCGATGGCGCCCACCGGCTTGCCGCGCATTCACGAAATCGGCATCGATTTTCCCGTGCTGCTGTTTACTCTCGCGATCGCGCTGTTTTCGAGCCTTCTCTTCGCCTCGATCCCGATTTTCAAATACGCCGGCTCGCGGTTGAACACCGGCCTTCGCGAAGGCGGACGCGCGCTGAGCCAGAGCCGCGAGCAGCATCGCGCCCGCAACATTCTCGTAGTCGTGCAGGTGGCGCTCGCGCTGGTGCTTCTGATTTGCTCGGGTTTGATGATTCGCACTTTCCGCGCTCTGATGCGTGTCCCGCCCGGCTTCACGGCGCCGGATTCCGTTCAAACTTTCCGTTACTACATTCCCGAAGCGGATGTGCCCGATACCCAGGCCGAACGCGTCGTGCGCATGGATCAGGAAGTGGTGAACAAGCTTGCCGCGATTCCGGGAGTTTCGCAGGTGAGTTTTTCGAGCGCGATTCCTCTCGATCACAACAGCTCTTTTGACCCCGTCTTCGCGCAGGATCGCACCTATGCCGAAGGAGAGCTTCCGCCATTGCGGCGCTTCAAGTTCATCTCGCCGGGCTTCTTTTCGACGCTGGGCACTCCGTTCATCGCCGGCCGCGATCTCACCTGGGACGACACCTACCAGCGAATTCCCGTTGCGATCGTCTCTGAAAATCTCGCGCGCGAGTACTGGCATGACGCAGGCAACGCGCTGGGCAAGCGAATTCGCGTCGGCAACAATGACGACTGGCGCGAAATCATCGGCGTCGTCGGCAACACTTACGACAAGGCGTTGACAAAGATCCAACGCTCGTCCGTTTACTGGCCCGTGATCATGAATCGCTTTGAAGGTCAAAAAGAAACGTCTGCGCCGCGGCATCGCGTTTCGCCATTCGCAGTCCGCGCGCCGGCTCCGAAGCGTTCCTGAAAGAAATCCGGCAGGCGGTCTGGTCGGTCGATTCCAATATTCCTCTGGCTGAAGTTCACACGCTCGGCTATCTCTACAAGGAATCGATGGCGCGCACTTCCTTCACGCTGGTTATGCTGGGCGTGGCAGGCGGCATGGCGCTGCTGCTCGGAATCGTGGGAATTTACGGGGTGATTGCTTACTCGGTTTCGCAGCGCACGCGCGAAATCGGAATTCGCATGGCTTTGGGCGCGCAGCAGCAGACTCTGACGGCGATGTTCGTGCGGCATGGGCTGTGGCTCGCGGGCATCGGCGTCGCCTGCGGGCTGGCGGCATCGTTCGCGGTGATGCGTCTGATGTCGTCTCTGCTCTTCCACGTCAGCCCGCTCGATCCGATCACTTACATCGCCGTGACCATCGGCGTAATCGCGACTGTTTATGTCGCGTGCTATCTGCCTTCCCGCCGCGCCGCCACGGTAGATCCGGTCGAGGCCCTCCGCGCGGAATAGGGTGTGGTCGCCGCAAGCGAGAATGCTGGATTGCCATCTCTTTCCCACGTTAGAATGGAGAGTGCAGGGGAAGCCCCAGGTTTATAAGACCGGAGGGCGCAATGAAAGTCCTCTTCGTTCATCCCAGCCCGCTGATGTATTCGGAGATTTACCTGCGCCTTGAGCCGCTTGGGCTTGAGTTGGTCGCCCAATCTGCGCGCAAAGCAGGCCACGACGTCCGGCTTCTCGATCTGCAGGTTTTCCGCCATCGCGATTACTTCCGCCTTCTCGAAGACTTCAAGCCCGAGGCCATTGGCTTTTCGCTGAACTATCTCGCGAATATTCCCGAGGTGGTGGATCTCGCGAAGGAAACCAGGCGTCGCCTTCCGGAATGTTTCATCTTCGCCGGCGGACACAGCGCTTCTTTCACCGCGAAAGAAATTCTCGCCCACGCCGACGGCGCCATCGCCTGTGTCGTCCGCGGAGAAGGCGAAGCGATCACGCCGACTGTGCTCGAAGCAGCAGATGACCCCGACAAGCTCCGTACGTTGCCGGGCGTCACGAGCATCTATGGCGACGGGCCTGCGCCGCGCCTGGTCGAAAACCTGAACGCCACGCAACCGGCGCGCGATCTGATCGCGCGGCGCCGGAAATATTTCATTGGCGTGCTGGATCCTTGCGCCTCGATCGAATTTACGCGCGGCTGCCCTTGGGATTGCTCGTTCTGCAGCGCCTGGACGTTTTACGGGCGCAACTACCGCAAGCTGAGCGCAGAAGTGGCCGCCGAAGATCTCGCCAGTATCCAGGAACACGGAGTATTCATTGTTGACGATGTGGCGTTCATTCAATCCGAGCACGGGCTGGCCCTTGCGCGCGAAGTGGAAAAGCGCAACATCAAGAAGGAGTATTACCTCGAGACGCGCGGCGATGTTCTCGTCAGAAACAAAGAAGTTTTCCGCATGTGGAAACGCCTCGGCCTGAAATATATGTTCCTCGGAATCGAAGCCATTGACGACGAAGGCCTCAAGAGCCACCGCAAGCGAGTCACCGTAAAAAAGAATATCGAAGCGCTCGAATGCGCCCGCGCGTTGAATATCCATGCCGCTGTGAACATCATTGCCGATCCCAATTGGGACGAGCGCCACTTCGAAGCCGTACGCGAATGGGCGCTGCAGGTTCCCGAAATCGTGCACATCACCGTCAATACTCCGTACCCGGGAACGGAAACCTGGGTCACCGAGTCGCGCAACTTTACCTCGCGCGATTACCGCCTCTTCGACGTGCAGCACGCCGTGCTCCCCACCAAACTTCCTCTCGATCGTTTCTACGAGGAACTGGTGCGCACGCAGCAGATTCTGAATCAGAAGCATCTGGGCTTTGCCGCGCTGAAGGATACTTTCTTCATGGCGCTCGGTTTTCTCGCCAAGGGGCAAACGAATTTCGTCAAAATGCTCTGGAAGTTTTCGAGCGTGTACAACGCGAAGCGCCAGATGCAGGATCATCAGCGCGAAATTCGCTACCCGATCCGCCTTCCCGAGGCCGCCCCGCCCAAACGCGTGGATCAGTCGCTTCTCTACATTCACACGCCCGAAACAGCGCACGCCTCGCACGAGTTGTAGAGCTTGGCTGTCCCTTTGCGGGGGTGCCCTGCGGAGGGAAAATTCGCAAGGTGGAATTGCGAGTTTTCTGCAATTCGTTGCGGACTTCCAGGCGAGAATACAGACAACGCAAGGCGCGGAATCTCTGCAACCCTTGCATATCCTGCCGTTTTCCGCTTTATCCTTGATTGACAAATAATTGACGCGCGTTGCATTGGCCTAAACCCCGCCCCGATGGACCATGGAGGATGGAGGTTGCAGAATGGTTCCATGGAATCGCGGTGCGAACGCAATGCAGGCCGGAGCGAGTTGCAACGATCAAGCTGACAATCTGTCACGTGTTCGGTTGGCTGGAGAGATATTTAATGGCCGCTATCGTCCTGGCCAATCGGTGAAGCTTTCTGAAATCGCAGCCCAATATCATCTCGGCGAAGACTTGGTATTGAAAACTTTTTACGAGTTCCAAACACTCGGCATGGTTACTCTTTTGGGAGAATCCTCGGCAATCATTCAGTCGCCAAAACCGAAAGAGACGCAAGAAGCTTACGAGATACGGGCCGCATTGGAGGAGATCGCCGGACGAGCTGCGGCACCGGCGCTGAAAGGCAACACAGCAGCTTTACGGCACGAACTCGATGCCATGCGGCTGGCATTCCGACATCGCGACCTCGATTCGTTTGGAGAACACGACGCCACATTTCATCGAACCATCGTGCAAGCTGCTCGGAACCAAGTTTTGTTGCGTGTGTGGGAGAGCTTGGCTGTCGACTTGCGAATCCGGGGTGCCCTCGGGAAGGTTTCCAAGGACCTTCCTGAAATAGTTGAATCACATCAGCCAATCATTGATGCTCTTGACAGAGGGCAAGGAAAGGAAACCGGGCTCCTGTTGCGCAATCACGTCGAGACGCTCCTGGAGTTTCTTAAGAGGTCCGAATCAGACTCTGGAACGCAACGGGCACTTCGTAGGGATCTGGAGGGTGCCAAGGATATTCAAAAGGCATTTTTCCCGCCACCGAGCCTATCGATTCCGTGCATATCCTGTGAAACCTTCTACCAGCCGGCTAACGGCATTGGCGGCGACTACTACGACATCTTGTCCCTTCCGGGCGGGCGATGGGGCATCGCGATCGGGGATGTGTCCGGAAAAGGAATTGGCGCGGCCCTGCTTATGGCCTGTCTCCAAGCGTCTTTACGGGCACAAGCTCTTCACCCGCATTTAGATATTTCTGCGCTCATCGGTGACGTCAATCGGCTGGTTTACGATTCTTCTCCGGATGGTTTTTTCGCTTCACTTTTCTACGCAGAATACGAACCGGCCACGCGAATTCTGAATTACGTGAACGCCGGCCATGATTCTCCGGTTGTCGTCCGTTCGCGAGGTGAATCATGTGAACTTTACCAACTGAGAGCGGGAGGAGTACCGGTGGGGATTTCGGCAAACTCTGAGTTTTCGTGCACAGCTTTTAAGTTCGAGATTGATGATCTTCTTGTCGCTTACACCGACGGAATCACGGAGGTAGAGAACGGTGACGGCGAGTTTTGGGGAAGGCAAAGAATGGAAGATCTGCTTCGTTCGTGTTGTGTTGAGACGTCTGAGCGGATCGGGACGACGCGACGCTCGTAGTAATGAAAATACAGAAGGGCTGCGAGGCTTGAGGCCATCCTGGTAGCAGCCGCAAATCAGCCGAGGCTGCCTTGTGATGGAGTGGATTTTGTTCTACTGGGCGCTGGCGTGCTGATGATGCGGGGAATTCTAGTAGTGGTCGGCCAGCAGGTCTTCGCCGAAGTCGCCGTTGAAGTCGCGCCAGACGCAGTGGATGTGATTGGCGTTGTTCTGCGTATTGTCGTATTCGATCAGGAACGTGCTGCCTTGCACGCGGTAGTAGTGGCCCTCGCCTTTTTCCAGGCCGCCCATCCAGGCGAATTTAATCTGGTCGAAGCCCGCCTGACGGATTTTGTCGAGGCGTTGCCGTGCTTGCGCGGATGGTTGGGCACTGAGGTATTCCTCGATCAGGGCGAGGAGGGCGCCTTGCTGATCTTTGGTGAGCTTGCTGTAGGGGATACCTTTGTCTTCCTTGATGGCGGCGGTGCGTTGGTTCGACGTGACAATATCGTTCGGCGCGGATGTGTTTATGACCGCCTCGGCGCGTTGCTCGGTGGTGAGCGACTTCACGAGCGAGCGGCCTAAGTCTTCCTCGGCTTTGAGCACGCGAGTGCCTTTCATCGGGCCTTCGCGCACCTCGGCGGGATTCGCGCCAAAAAATTGCGGGCTGCTCCCGATCGACTTGCCGTTCAGAATTGTCCAGTTCTGAGAACAGTGATGGCCTTCGTAGCGCCAGCCCCAGGCGCCGGTCTCGGAGGGCTCGCCGAAGAAGGTAAAGAAATAGAGATCAGGATCACGTGTGGGACCTTTGCCTTGCTCGAGCTCTCGCAGAACGTCTTCGAGCTTCCGGATCGTTTCGGCCTTCGTGTAGCCCTGTTCGCTCAGGCCGGCGCGCAACAGAGCCAGAGCTGCCTCCCGCTGCGTCGCGTTCAATTCTTTGAGGGGAATCCCCTTCCTGGATACCGGCGTGTAGAACCACCGAAATCTCTCCTCCGAATTGAATGGGAATACAGCTTCCGATTTTTGCGCCGGGTCCAAAGTGGCTAGAAATGCGCGACTGGCATCGAGCATCGTGGACGCACTGGGGGCGTTTTGCACGTTTTGTGCGTTCTGCGCGGCGATCGTCGCTGCGAAACCTTGTAGGAGCGCCAGGGCGAGCAAGAGCCGCATCGTCCACTCAGGGGTAGTAATGGGCACTAATCTGGGCACTGCTCGGAACTAGCCGGCCGAAGCGGCGGTGGCTAATTCCTCTGTGCCGGGTTTGCCTGACATTTGCTCTTTCATCTTCTTTTTCATTTCCTGAGGCGTGGGTTCGGCCGTGTGAGTGGCAACCATCCATGTGTAACCGTCGGGATCGACAATGGCTCCACAGCGGTCGCCCCAAAACATATCCATCACTGGTCCCTTGAGGGCGGCCCCGAGCTTCACAGCCTTTGCAACTACTTTGTCTACGTTTTCCGTCAGCAGATACAAGCTGCTGGGCGACGCGCCGACCGTTTTCGCGCTGCGCGAACCCATCTGCGGCATTTCTGGCCCCAACATGATTGTCATACCGCGAAGCGTAAGCTCGGCATGTACCGCTTTGCCGTCCGGGCCGTTCATGATTCCCCGTTTGGCGAAGCCGAATGCCTTTTGATAGAAGTCCGCTGCTGCTTTCACGTCGGATACGGTTAGCATTGGCGTTACGGAACAGTATTGCTTTTTATTGAGTGGGTCGATTTTTTTGGGCATAACGCTCCTTTGGTGAGACGAAGATTCGGACTGAATATTGGTGGAAGTTGTTCATGAAGCACCGCTCCCGTGGCTTCCCGGGCAGGTTGAAAGGCAACGATACTTCAAGGGGCAATGCCCGGTCAACTTGCGAGCTGGCAAGTTCGTTGCCTGCGATGGAGGGAGGGCATACGATGAGCTACAGACCCGAATTTCGAAACTCCGTTCAACTGGAGGTTGCTATGAGGTTCTTTGCGTTTTTAACTTTTGTGTTGGCGGTTCTTGTTGCGCCGGCCGCGTTGGCGCAGAAGGAGGAAGTTCCTAAGGGTATTGCGGGGAGCGTTGGTGGCGCGCTGGCTTGGGCGGAGAAGGGATTTCTCGGAGTTGCGGAGGCGATGCCTGAGGAAAAGTACTCGTACATTCCTGCGCAGGGAAATTTCGATGGCGTGCGGTCGTTCAGCGAGCAGGTAAAGCATGTAGCGTGCGCACAGTTTGCATTTTTTAATGAGATTGAAGGGAAGACCCCGCCGGAGCATTGCGAGAAAGGCGGGCCGTCCAAGGCGAAGACGAAGGCAGAACTGCTGCAATACCTGCGCGATTCATTCGAGTACGGCGACAAAGTGCTTGCGACGATCACTGCGCAAAACGCAGTGGATCGCGTCGAGGGTCCTTATGCGGGGCCGAATACAAAACTCGGCATGGCGACGGCTGCGCTTTGGCACATCACCGATCATTTTGGACAGTTGGTTGTGTATCTGCGATTGAACGGGATCGTGCCGCCGATTACGCAGCAATATCCGCTGAAGGTGCGCTGAGGGAGATTCGACGCGATGAATCACGTCGGCGCGGAGAGAGAACCCCGGATGCCCCGAGTCCCTACTCGGCCCGCCCTGCCCCTGCAGGGTTACTGACTGTTTCGCCTCAGTTCCTGCGTCGCTGCGGCTGCTAGCTGCTAGGCCGTGGCGCCCGCCTGGGAAGTGCCCATCGCGCGCCGCTGCTGGAAGCATTCGCGGCAGTAGACGGGACGACCCTGGGTGGGTTTGAAGGGAACTGTCGTTTCTTTGCCACATTGCGAGCAAACGGTTTTGGTTTCGACGCGCTGAACGCTCGTCGAACTCGATCCGTTGCCCCTGCGCGCGGTTTGCTTTGCAGTTTTTGCACCGCTTGGGCTCGTTCTTGAAGCCCTTGTCGGAGAAAAACATCTGCTCGCCGGCCGTGAAAACAAACTCGGCGTTGCATTCCGCGCACTTCAGGACCTTATCGTGGTATTCCATTGCGCTGCTCCACCGTGCTGGGAGAGGACTGGCAGCGAGCAACTCACGCCGGACGTTGGGCAAGGAACAATCGCGAGCGCGACGATTCCTGCTTTCCGTCCGGCACGAACTGCTTAAATGGGCCCAATTGATGTTCGCCTAATCCTGCTCACGACGTTGCTTCTTGCGGAGACGCTTACGCGAGAGTGCTTCCTTGGCGCGACGCTTCTCCCCCGGCTTCATGTAGTAGCTGTGCTTTTTTATCTCCTTGATGATGTCTTCCGACTGCACCTTCCTCTTGAAGCGGCGGAGAGCATTCTCCAAAGATTCGCCCTCTTGAATGACAACTTCTGCCACGCGTATTCACCCCCGTCCCTTATGGATGTTTGAGTTTGTCTTGCTGGATTCACACTAGTGTAACCGGTTCCTAGGGGAACCGGCAATCAGCAACTTCTATCCAAGGCTACCCCGCAAGTCAAGGTTTAAATTATGTAAGGAGGCTGAGCGCCCGTTATGTAACCAGACCGTAAATAGTTATCGAGATTGCATCGGCGGGCCTCATTCGCTCACCGCGCGATGGCCTCGAGGCGAGGCGAGATTTGCAATGCGCTCAAAGTTCTTGCTGTAGAATGAAGTTGCGCCTGAGCTGAGTCGAGGATTTTTCGAATGCCTGTGATGCGCAACGTGCTGGGAGTGCTGCTGGCGGGTGGCCAGGGCGAGCGGCTTTGGCCGCTGACGCGCGATCGTGCCAAGCCGGCGGTGCCGTTTGGCGGCGTGTATCGCATCATTGATGTGACGCTTTCGAATTGCCTGAACAGCGACCTGCGCCGCGTGTTCGTTCTGACGCAATACAAAGCGCTGAGCCTGAACCGCCACGTGCGCCGCGGGTGGTCGTCGCTGATGGGGCTATGGCGAATTCATCGAAGTGCTGCCGCCGCAAATGCGCGTCTCGCAGCACTGGTATCTGGGGACGGCGGACGCCGTGTATCAGAACATCTATTCGATCGGCAGCGAGCAATCGAACTACGTCTTCATTCTTTCCGGCGACCACATCTACAAAATGGATTACCAGAAGATGCTCGAGCAGCATGTTGATGCGGGCGCGGATGTGACCGTCGGCGACGCTCGAGATGGATGCGGCCGAAGCGGCCAAGCGGTTTGGCGTGATTGAGACCGACAAGGACTGGCGCATCGTCGGCTTCGAGGAAAAGCCGGCGCATCCGAAAGTGTCGCCGATCCATCCGGGCAAAGTGAACGCGTCGATGGGCGTGTATCTTTTCAACACGCAACTGCTCGTGCCGATCCTGATCGCCGATGCCGAAGATCCCACTTCGTCACACGATTTTGGGAAGGATATTCTTCCGCGCATCATCGAGCAAATATCGCGTTTTCGCTTACAACTTCTCAGGACGAGAATAAGAAAGAGACGTCCTACTGGCGGGATGTGGGAACGATCGACGCGTACCACGAGGCAAACATGGATCTGGTCTCGGTTTCGCCGGTTTTCAATCTTTACGACAAGAGTTGGCCACTACACACCTGGCAGCAGCAGTATCCGCCGGCGAAATTTGTGTTCGCCGACCCGGAGCGCATGGGCACGGCGCTGGATTCGATCGTATGCGGCGGGTCGATTGTTTCCGGAGGGCGCGTGGAGCGCTCGGTGGTGGGATATGACGTGCGCGTGAACAGCTATAGCGAAGTGGAGGATTCGATCATTTTCAATCACGTGAATATGGGCCGGCAGCTCCGCATTCGGCGCGCCATCATCGATCGCCACGTAAGCATTCCCGGAAGGCACCGTGATCGGCTACGACGATGAGGCTGATCGCGCGCGCTTCCTGAGCGAAAATGGCGTGGTGGTGGTGGTCCGCCCCGAATCGATGATCGAGGAACCGGAATAATTTGCTTCCGGCATCGGTTCCGGCAAATTCGTTAGCTAACCTCGATTTTCACGTAGACTGCAATCCTTTGTTTATCATTTCCAGGAGGCACAAGATGTCCACGAAGATCATTGCAGTTCACGGCCGCGAAATCATCGATTCGCGCGGCAATCCTACGGTCGAGGCGGATGTTCGGCTGGAAGGCGGCACGCTTGGCCGCGGAGCGGTTCCTTCGGGCGCGTCAACGGGCGAACACGAAGCCATTGAACTTCGCGACGGCGACAAATCGCGTTTTCTGGGCAAGGGAGTTCTGAAAGCAGTCGGGCACGTCAACACGGAAATTGCCAAAGCGGTGGCCGGGATGGACGCGTCTGACCAACGAGCGCTCGACCGCCGCATGATTGAAGCGGACGGCACGCCGAATAAATCGAAATTCGGCGCAAACGCGATTCTGGCGGTTTCGATGGCTGCAGCGCGCGCGGCGGCTGCGGCGGCCGGGAAGCCGCTTTACAAATATCTCGCGCGTTATTCGAGTGACGCGTCCGCGAATATTCTGCCAGTGCCGATGATGAATATTCTGAATGGCGGCGCGCACGCGGATAATTCGGTGGACGTGCAGGAATTCATGGTGATGCCGCTTGGCGCGCCGAACTTCCGCGAGGCGCTGCGCTGGGGCGTGGAGGTGTTCCACAATTTGAAGGCGGTGCTGAAGAAAAACGGCTACTCGACGGCCGTCGGAGACGAGGGCGGATTCGCGCCGAATCTGAAATCGAACGAAGAGGCGCTGGAGCGAGTGCTCGAAGCCATCACGGCGGCCGGTTACAAGCCCGGCGAGCAAATTGCGATCGCGCTTGATCCTGCGTCCAGCGAGTTTTATGACCGCGACACGAAGAAGTATGTTTTCAAGAAATCCGACAAGTCGCAGCGCAGCTCGGAAGAAATGGTGAAATTCTGGGAAGAGTGGGTGCGGCAGTATCCGATCGTCTCGATCGAAGATGGGCTTGCGGAAAATGATTGGGACGGCTGGAAGATCCTGACGCGCGATGTGGGCAAGAAGATTCAACTCGTGGGCGACGATGCGTTCGTGACGAATCCAAAGATTTTTGCGCGCGGTATTTCCGAGGGCATCGCCAATGCAATTCTGATCAAGCTGAATCAGATTGGCACCGTGACTGAAACGATCGAAGCCGTCGAAATGGCGCGCAAGGCCGGTTACGCGTCGATCATTTCGCACCGTTCGGGTGAAACGGAGGATGCGTTCATCGCGGATTTTGCGGTGGCGATGGGCTCGGGCCAGATTAAAACCGGGTCTGCGTCGCGCACCGACCGCGTCGCGAAATACAATCAGCTTCTGCGCATTGAAGAAGAGTTGGGCTCGGCCGCCCGTTTTCCAGGCCGCAAAGCCCTCGCAGTGCATTAACCGCGCGGTGAAGGAGCGGGCTCATTCGCACCTACAACCTTGCCATGGTGGGCTTTGGAAATGTGGGCAAGGAATTCGTGCGCCTGCTTCTTGCGAAACGCGCGGAGCTTCGCGATCGGTACGACATCGACTGGCGCATCACGGGGATCGCGTCGCGACGGATCGGCTGGATCGCCGATTGCAATTCTCTTGATCCCGAAGCGCTGCTCGCACATCAATTTCCAGTGTTTCCTGCGTGGAAAACGCCGCACAGCCTGCATCAGTGGCTTGCGACTGCCGATCCGCAAGTTTTCTTTGAAGCCTCGTCGCTCGATTGGCGCAGCGGCCAGCCCGCCACCGACCATTTGAAAGCGGCGCTCGAATCCGGCGCGCACGCGATCAGCGCCAACAAAGGCCCGATCGTGCACGCGTATCGTGAGCTCCGCGATCTCGCGAAAGCCAGGGGCCGCAAATTTCTCTTTGAATCCACGGTGATGGATGGCACGCCGATTTTCTCGATGTTTCCGCATTCGCTTCCCGCGGTCGATCTCCGCGGTTTTCGCGGCGTGCTGAACGCGACGACCAACGTGGTGCTCACGGAAATGGAGAAGGGACTCACGCTCGACGAAGCGGTGAAAAGAGCGCAGGAAATCGGCGTGGCGGAAACGGATCCCTCCGCCGATCTCGACGGCTGGGATGCCACGGTGAAAGTGGCGGCGCTCGTCATCGTGCTGATGGGTGTGGATATCAAGCTCGAGCAGATTGAACGCACCGGCATTCGCAATCTCTCGCCGGAAGCAGTTCGCGCCGCGCGCGATTCCGGGATGCGCTACAAATTAATTTGCCGGGCAGAACGCACTGCGAGCGGTGTCCGCGCCAGCGTGAAACCTGAGCAACTGCCGCTCACTGATCCGCTCGCGCTACTCGACGGCACTACCTCTGCCGTGCGCTTCGACATGGATGTTTTTGGCCTCTCGATCATCGAGCACAAAGCCACCGTGATCGCCACCGCCTATGGGTTGCTTGGCGATTTCATTCGCGCGGTGGCGAACCCGTCGTAAACTACGAGCTCCCAAATGAATGCATCGAAGCACAACACTCGCCGCCCGCTCCACTCGATATCAACTGGGTGCGGGCGCAATTTCCATCGCTCAAGCTCGCTGTGAATGGCCATTCCGCCGCATTTCTCGATGCTCCTGCGGGCACTCAGGTACCGCAGCGCGTGATTGACGCTTTTCGCGAATATTTTGAGATCTCGAACGCCAACACGGTCGGGCCAGTTCCTTACAAGCCGCCGAACCGACGAGATGATCGCAGCCGCGCGCACCGCGATGGCGGATCTTTTCAATTGCACGTCTGACGAAGTGTTTTTCGGCCCCAACATGACGACGCTCACGTTTGCTCTCGCGCGCGGAATTGGCCGCGACTTAAAACCCGGCGACGAGATCGTGGTGACCACGTTGGACCACGACGGCAACGTGGCTCCGTGGCGCGCGCTTGAAGACATCGGCATCGTCATCCGCCAGGTTGACATCCGCGAAGCTGACTGCACCCTCGACATGGACGACCTGCGCAGCAAAATTACGCCGCGCACGAAACTCGTCGCCGTAGGCTACGCTTCGAACGCCGTTGGCACCATCAATCCCGTCGCCGAAATTGTTCGCCTGGCGCATGAGGCCGGCGCACTTGCGTTCATTGACGCCGTTCATTACGCGCCGCATGGCTTGATCGATGTTCGAGCGCTCGATTGCGATTTTCTCGCCTGCTCGCCCTACAAATTTTTCGGCCCGCATATGGGCTGCATCTACGGAAAGCGCGAACTTCTCCTGCGGTTCCAGCCGTACAAAGTTCGCCCTGCGCCGGCTTATCTTGCCCGACCGCTGGGAAACCGGCACGCAAATTCACGAGGGATTGGCAGGCGTGACTGCCGCGATTGATTATCTTGCGGATTTAGGCCGGCACTCGGATTCGGCGCCGCAGCAGGATCGTCGCGCCGGCTCTGGTCAGCGCGTATCGCACGATCCGCCAGCATGAAATGGCGCTCGCGACGCGCATGATTGCGGGCTTGCTCGAAATTCCCGGCGTGCGATTTTACGGAATCTCCGATCCCGCACGCTTTGACGAGCGCTGCCCGACGGTGGCCGTGCGCGTGAAAGATCTAACGCCGCTCGCCTGCGCGAAATTTCTCGGTGATCGCGGCATCTTCACGTGGGACGGCAACTACTACGCTCTAAATCTTACCGAACGCCTTGGCGTAGAAAAAACAGGCGGCCTGCTTCGCATCGGCCTGGTGCACTACAACACCGTCGAAGAAGTAGACCGCCTGCTGGCCGCGATGCGCGAACTCGCATCGTCAGCCTAATACGCAGCCGTCCAAGCCACTACGAAGAGTTCTATGTGTTGATGTCTTGTTTGGCTTCAAGTCTCCGGATTTGCCCCTCGACGAAGTCCTTTGTTCCGTCGGCGGGTGCACCGGCCAATGCGATCTTTGCCTCTTTAAGTGCGTTATCGTAGTCGCCTTGCGCGCTATAGACTCGCGCCATTCCGAAATGTGTAATCCAGTCATTGGGAAACTTCTTCGCATTGGCGCGATACGCCGCCCAGGCTTCGTCAAGTTTCTTCTCACGCTGTAGCTGGCGGGCATATGTGTACGATTGAGTTGCATTGGCCCTGGCCAGCGCTTCGGTGCGGAATTTCGCCGCTTCTTCTTTGCGCCCGAGCAGATCCAAAACCTGCGACTTGGTCATCAGGTTTTCGTATCGCTCTTCGACGGCGATTGACTTGTCTGTGTAGACAAGCGCTTCCTCCAAATCTATCTTGGCATTCACGAGATAATCGGCCGCGTCATTCCAACCGTCCCACGTATATTGCGCCAGCCCGCGGAGATGCTTGCGCATATTCTGCTCGACCACTTCATTCACATTCACCGCCACTTTGAACGGCACCGCGATCTTGTCCCAGCGCATCGTGATTACCGCTGAATCGGGCTTGAGATCGTCGAATTCGTAGGTGAGTGCTTCCGTGAATTCTGATGTTTGCGGTTTCACGGTGACGCGCAATGCGTCTTCTTTCTGGTCATAAGTAAAGCTGCCCCAGGACGCGTTCGCCTTGGAGAAAATAACCGTCCACTCATTTTCGCCCGGAATCATGTGCAGGCCATAGGTACCCGCCTCCAGCGGTTTCCCCTCGATCGTGACAGGATCGCTGAACGCGATTGTCGTGTTCTCATTTGCGCCGGCTCGCCATACCTTTCCGTAAGCTTCGAGGCCCCCAAAAACCTTGCGGGCATTCACGAGCGGGCGTGAATAATTGATCGTAATGTTGGTCACGCCGATCCGCTGCACCACCTCGGCGTGCTGGCTCGGCCGCGGCAGGTCATCGATGGCCGATTGAGCGCGGCTCGCTACGGCGACGAGCAAAACGCTCAGAAGCAAAGCTGTATGTCGAACCCTTTTCATTGGAATCTCCTCTAAATTACTGAGCCCGATACTCACAACAACTTCGACCTGTTTTGACGTACTTCTTCTGGCTGGCTTAGACGTATGGCGGCCACTCTCAGTAAGCAATCAGAAAATATCTCGCGACTGTGCCCCGCCTCTTGCATTCATTCCTTCCCGTGCTAGCCTACCTCCGCGACCATGGCTAAACGACCGAAACCAATCGTTCTCACGGTGCTTGACGGCTGGGGTTTCCGCGCCGAAACGAAGGGAAATGCCGTCGCCCTGGCGCGTAAACCGAATTACGACCGGCTCATCGCGGATTTTCCAAACACGCTGATCCACACTTCCGGGCCCTTTGTCGGATTGCCCGAAGGGCAGATGGGTAATAGCGAGGTGGGCCATTTGAATATGGGGGCGGGGCGCATCATTCACATGGACATCACCCGCGTTGATGCGCTTATCGCGAGCGGTGAACTTGTCAGCCAGCCGTTGCTTCTCGAAGCGATGCAGCGCGGCCGCGAGCGGCAGCTTCACCTCATCGGCCTTCTCAGCGATGGCGGTGTTCACTCGCACATCGAGCATCTCTTGGCGCTCCTGCGTATGGCTCGCGAAAATAAAGTGGAGCGTGTTTTTGTCCATTGCTTTATGGACGGGCGCGACACGCCTCCCAACAGCGGCATTGATTTTCTGCGGCAACTCGAGCAGAAGATGCGCGAGTATGGCGTGGGACAGATCGCGACCGTGATAGGTCGCTATTACGCGATGGACCGCGACAATCGCTGGGAACGCATCGAGAAAGCGTATCGCGCGATGGTTCATGGCGATGCGGAAGCAAAATTCAGCGATCCAGTCGCGGCCGTTCGCGCAAGTTATGAAAAGGGCGTCACTGACGAATTCATCGTGCCTACCGTCATCACCACGGAAGCCACTCCAGGGAAGCCCGCAGCTCCGCGCGGAATGATCCGCGACAACGACGCCATCATTTTCTTTAATTTCCGCGCGGATCGCGCCCGCCAGATCACGCGCGCTCTCGTCGAGCCCGGCTTCGATAAATTCCAGGATCCCGCGCGCCCGAAGACTCTGAAATTTGTCGCCATGACGCAATACGAAAAAACCTGGTCCTGGCTCCAGTACATCATCGGGCCTGAAAAACTCGAGCACATCCTCGCGAATGTGTTTGCCGAAATGCAGTACAAGAACCTCCGCGTAGCCGAAACCGAAAAGTACGCGCACGTGACGTACTTTTTTAACGGCGGCATCGAGAAGCCGTTCGGTGGCGAGGAGCGTGTGCTCGTGCCGTCGCCGAAGGTCCCCACCTACGACCTCAAGCCGGAAATGTCAGCTGCGGGAGTTGCCGACGCGGTTGTCCATGCGGTTGAAAAGGGCGATTTCGACGCCATCATCATGAATTTTGCGAATGCGGACATGGTCGGCCACTCTGGCAAGCTCGAAGCGGCGATCAAGGCCTGCGAAACGGTGGACGCGTGTCTCGGCAGAATTTTCCAGGCTTTGCGTCCGCGCGGCGGCGCGTGGATCATCACCGCCGATCACGGCAACGCGGAGACGATGATCGACCCAGTCACGGGCGGCCCGCACACGTATCACACCACGAATCCCGTACCGTTCATTCTCATCACGGAAGATGGCAGCTTGCAGCTCAGCCCCAACGGTTCGCTTCGTGACATCGCACCCACGCTGCTCGGCGTCCTCGGCCTGCCCTCGCCGCCCGAAATGACGGGCCGGGATTTGCGCGTCACGCGACGATGATCCGCACATCGCCGGCTGAAACCAAACTGCTCATCTGCGTGTGGCACGCATTCGCGCTATGGAATCCGCCACCGGAAATGCCGGAGCGGATTCGCGCGCGATGGCCCGAAATGCGAGTCGTGCACCTCCCGCGCTACGACCGCATACTCGACGAACTTCCCGACACCGATATTTTCGTCGGCTTCTCGCTAAGGCCCGAACAATTTGCATTCGCGCGGAAACTCAAATGGCTTCACTCGACGGCCGCCGGCGTCGGCCAGCTGATGTATCCGGAGCTGCGGAACGAGCGGCATCGAGGTTACGAACGCGAGTGGTGTTCACCGCATCCCGATGGCTGAGCACATTCTCGGCACTCTCATCGCGCTCGCTCGCCGATTTCCCGATTGCTTCCGTTACCAGCAGGAAGCGCGCTGGGCGCAGCAGGAATTGTGGAATGCCCCGGTGCGCCCGCGCGAGTTGCGAGGACAGATTCTGCTCTTCATCGGCTTCGGTGCGATTGGCCGCGAAGTGGCAAAAATCATCCGGCCGCTCGGGATGCGCGTCTGGGCAGTGACGCGCTCCGGCCGCGCGGAAGAAGGTCTCGCCGAGCAAGTTTTCCCAGCTTCGAAGCTCGACGAGGCATTGCCTCAAGCAGACTTCGTCGTCCTGGCCGCGCCGGAAACGCCCGAAACACGCAAAATGATGGGCGCACGCGAGTTCGCGCTCATGAAACCTTCAGCGTATTTCCTGAATGTTTCGCGAGGAGCGCTAGTGGACGAGCCGGCGTTGATCTCTGCGCTGGCCGAGCGACAAATCGCAGGTGCCGCGCTGGATGTGGCTTCGCAAGAGCCTCTGCCACCGGAAAAGCCGCTCTGGAAACTCGACAACGTGTTCATCACGCCCCACATGAGCGCCGCGAGCGAGCATTTGTGGGAGCGCCAAACGGATCTACTGATGGAGAATTTGGAACGCTGGTTTGCAGGGGACGAACTTCTGAATCGTGTGGACCTGAATCGCGGATACTAAAAGGCCGCCGAATACGAAGCGCAAGCGCAGTCACAGCACAGAAAAAAGCCGCGCCGCCAACCCGAATATTTTACTGGCTCGCGCCGCCAGTGCCGGCCTGCACCCTGGGCGTATAACCATTTCGCGCATAGACGTTCACCTTCTTCATCTTGCCCTTCTTGTCGGGCAGTTCGAGCAAATTTCCGTTCGTGTCCACAGCTTCCACCTTCAGCTTGTGAAACTTCCCGTCGGCAGGCGAAGTCGGCGCGAAACCCATCGAGTATTGACTTCGCATAAACGAAGACACCTGGCCAAATATTTCCGGCATCTCGCCCTGAAACCGCGGAAACCACGCGTAGCCGCCCGTCATATTCGCGAATTGCGTCAATTGATTCTTCGCCTGCAAGTAGCCCACGCCCCCGCCGTTGCGCGTTTTTAAATCAATGTCCTCACCCATGCCTACCGCGAAGATCGGCACGTCCGCTTCCTTCAGCCGGTGATATGCCTGATCCAGCGTGTGCTTGCTAAATGTATCGTAACCGGTAGCGAGAAGCAGAATCGCCTTCTTGCCTTTTACGCCGTTCAGCTGGTCCAGCGTCTCAATCACCGCGTCAAACAAACACGCCTCGTGAAATCCGGGAACGAACAAGCTCGCGATTGCCTGGCGTATCTCCGACTTGTTCTGAGTGAAGTCCACCGTCACTTCGGTTTTGATATCAAAAGTCTTGAACGCGATCCAGTCCTTGGGACCGAGGTCCTGTAAGAAACCCCAAGCCCAAGTCTCGCCCTTGTAACCGAAAAACCCGTAATAGCGCGCGCTGAATTCCATCAGCATCACAACCGTAATCGGCGCCTCGCTCGGCGCAAAGTTCGTCACCTGCTGCGGCTGTCCTTCATCGAGGATCCGGAAATTTTCCTTCTTCAATCCCGTCACGATATTGCCGTCGTGGTCGGTCACCACCGCGTCAATGTTCACCACATTCGATTCAACTGCGATCGCCACCTGCGGCGCGGGCGCTTGCCCTTGAGGACCATTCTGCTGGCCGGTCGGCGGTTTCGTTGGCTCCGACTGTTGCGACGGCGCGGCCTTCGCCGGACCTTCCTGCTGTTGAGCGTGCGCCGTCCACGCACCCGGCGGCACACCCAGCGCCACGACCAATCCTGCCACCAGCAGCCACTGCACGCATTCCTTCGCTCGCATTTGCCGTTTCCTCATAGGTAGCGTAGGATGCTGCCACGGGCTTACTTGGATGGTCAATTGCAATTCAGAAAACCGAGCCTCAGGGGCTGCCCGGAGGCATTCCGCCGCCATGCTAAGATGAGTTCGCTCGCGTCTCAGTTGCACCGGCATCACCCTGTGGCTGCAAGCCCTGTTTGCTTGGCGTTTTCAATCTTATTCGGAGGCAATTGGATGGCGCGGATGGCCGCTCGAATTTCATTCCTCACGCTCGCCTGTATCGTTTCATTCGCAGCGCCAAGCTCAGCGCAGACTCGCCGTCAAACGCCATCACGTGCTGTTGCAATTCCGCCGCAAGCGCCTCCGGCCGTTTCCCCACAGTCATCCGACCTCTCGAAGCTTGAAGGTGACGCGCTGGGATGGCTCGAGGGTTTGATCCGCATCAACACCACCAACCCTCCCGGCAACGAACTCGTTGCCGCAAAATACGTCGCAGACATTCTTCAGCACGAAGGTATTACCGCGCAGATTATCGAGACCACGCCTGGCCGCGGATTTCTCGTCGCGCGGCTCTCTGCTAGCTGCCGTGCCCGATCCGTCTCGCGCTCTTTTGCTGATGGGCCATCTCGATGTTGTCGGCGTCGACAAAACAAAATGGACCGTCGATCCGTTCGGCGCCGTCGTGAAGGACGGCTATCTTTACGGCCGTGGCGCGATCGACGACAAGGCCATGACGATCGCGAATCTCGCAGTCTTCATTTCGCTGAAGCGCTCCAGCGCCCGCCTCAATCGCGACGTGATCTATCTTGCGGAAGGTGACGAGGAAGCCGGCGGCGTAAACGGAATGAAAGTGGCCGTCGAAAAATACTGGGACAAGATTGCCGCGGGTTACGTCATCAATGAAGGTGGCTACAACGTCCTGAAAGACGGCAAATTGCAGTACATGGCCATACAAGCGAGCGAAAAAGTTTCCGTCAGCGTCGACGTGATCGCCACAGGCGTTTCCGGCCACGCGTCGCTGCCGCGAAAAGACAATCCCGTGGCGCATCTCGCCGCCGCCATCGCGAAAATCGCAGCCTATGAAACTCCGGTGCAGTTGAACTCCGTCACGCGCGGCTATTTCGAAGGCCTCGCGCAGGTGGAAGACGAAGAAACCGCCAAGTGGATGCGTTCGCTCGAGACCTCCGATCGCGGAGAGCACGCGGCGCGCTACCTTTCGAACGAAAATCTGCTCTGGAACGCGATGATGCGCGACACCATCTCGCCCACGATGCTCCAGGCCGGAATTCGACCCAATGTGATCCCTTCCGAAGCTCGCGGCGTCATCAATATCCGCTTGCTGCCGGGCAATATGGCCACCGCGCTTCTAGCAAAACTCACGCAGCTCGTCAACGATCCGCAGATTCGCTTCGAAATACAGCCGGGCGCGGGTGAAGCCGCACCGTCATCGTCCCTTACCACCGACTTGTACGACGAAATCACGCGCACTACGAAACAGCAGTTTCCCGGCGCCGTTGCGATTCCTTTCATGTCGCCCGGCGCCACCGATTCCTATCCGCTGCGAATGCGCAGCGTCCAGGCTTACGGCTTGATGCCTTTCCCACTCACTGAAAACGATTTCCTCCGGATGCACGCGGACGATGAGCGCATTCCGCTCGAGTCCTTCCGCAAGGGTGTCGATTTTCTCTACACGATTGTCAATGACTTCGCCGTTTCGCGATAATTACACTATGGAACGAAGGGCCAAGATTGTTTGCACGTTGGGACCCAGCAGCTCGACGCCTGAATTAATCGACAACCTCGTCGGCGCCGGGATGGATGTCGCGCGCCTGAATTTTTCTCACGGGACGCCTGAAGAACACGCCGCTCGCGTCGCGGCGGTGCGCCGCGCTTCCGGGCACTATGAAAAATCCGTCGCTGTCATCGCCGATTTGCAGGGACCGAAAATCCGCACCGGTTCACTCGAGCGCGGCGTTCCCGTCCAGCTGCACTTCGGCCAGAAATTCACGATCACCACGAAAAAAATCACCGGCACGTCCGATGGAGTGAGCACCACTTTTCGCGAGCTCCCGCATTCCGTTCACAAGGGCGACCGAATTCTTGTGAGCGACGGCAACATCGCCATGCGCGTTCTTTCCACACGCGGCGAAACGGTACTCTGCCAGGTGGAAAACGGCGGCGAGCTTCGCGAGCATCAGGGCATCAATCTTCCGGGAGTAAAACTTAAAATTCCGTCACTCACGCCCAAGGATCGGCGCGACCTTGCTTTTGCTCTCACGCTCAATGTGAATTACGTCGCGCAAAGTTTTGTGCGCACCGCGGCCGACGTTCGCGTGGCCAAGGCCGCGATTCGCCGCGCCGGCAAGGACATTCCCGTCATCGTCAAACTCGAAAAACCGGAGGCCATCGACAATCTCGCCGAGATTCTTGCCGTCGCTGATTGCGTGATGGTTGCGCGCGGCGATCTCGGCGTCGAGATGAACCCGGAAAAAGTGCCCGTCGTGCAGAAGCAAATCATCATGCAGGCGCGCGACGCGCTCGTTCCCGTGATCACCGCCACGCAGATGCTCGATTCGATGCAGGAAAATCCGCGGCCCACTCGCGCCGAAGCTTCCGACGTTGCCAACGCCATCTTCGACGGAAGCGACGCCCTCATGCTCTCCGGCGAAACGGCTGCCGGCCGTTATCCGCTCGAGTCCGTCCTCATGATGGACCGCATCATTCGCGAAGCCGAAGCCAATGCCACCGAATCGCTGCGTCCCGCGCATATCGGCGATCTGCTCATCAGCGAAACGATTGCGGAAGCCATCTGCCACGCGGCGGAAGAATTGAAAATGAAAGCCATCGCCGTCTTCACGGAAACCGGCGGCTCCGCGCGGCTCGTATCCAAATACCGTCCGCGCGCTGCCATCATCGCTTTTTCGCCGAATCAGGATACTCGACGCAAGATGAGCCTTTTCTGGGGCGTGCTGCCTCGCAGCATCAATCGCGTGCACGATATCGATAAACTCGCGAAGACCGCCGAGCGCCGCTTGAAGCAGGAAAATCTCGTCAAGGATGGCGATATCGTCGGCGTGATTGCCGGCACGCCGCTCGGCACCCGCGGCTCCACAAACCTGATGCGCCTGGTCCGCATAGGCTGCTAACGTACAGCGGTGCCTGCTAGCAGCTTCCAGATGTCGGACGTTCTCGATGCGCGTAAATTTCTGAACCAATTTCTTACGCCGACGCGATTGGTCCGCGCCGAATCGCTCGACGCAGTTTCCGGCGCACAGGTCTGGCTCAAACTCGAAATTGAAAATCCCACCGGCACTTTCAAAGTCCGCGGCGCGCTCAACGCCGTGCGTCATCGCTCGCAACAATCCCGCTTCGACGGCGTCGTCACCAGCAGCACCGGCAATCATGGCGCAGCCATCGCATTCGCAGCCCGCCAGATGAATCTTCGGTCGCGAATCTACCTTCCCGAAAATCCGAATCCCGTGAAACGCGACAAGGATCGCCAAGCTGGGCGCGGAAATTGTCGAAGTGGGCCGGGACCTGGAAGAAAGCCGCGAGCACGCCGCGAAATTCTCAAAGGAAAGCGGCTGGCCGCTGATTGTCGATGTGGACGATCCTCATATCGCCGCCGGCGCCGCCACAATCGCCTGCGAGATTCTCGAACAAGCGCCTTCGACCGATGTGATCGTGGTTCCCGTCGGCGATAGCAATCTGATTCGCGGAATCGCCTACGCCGCGAAACAAATTCGTCCCGCCATTCGCATCATCGGCGTGCAAGCGGAAAAAGCCCCGGCCTACTATCAATCCTGGAAGGAACACCGCTCGCTCAGCACCGAAACCGCCGACACAATCGCCGACGGCCTTTCCACCCGCACGACCACGGAAGACAACGTCCGCCAACTCATCGACCTCGTTGACGACATCCGTCTCGTCTCGGAAGAAGAAATGCTGCGCGCCATAGCGTTTCTGCTCATCAACGAGCACACGGTCGCAGAGCCAGCAGGCGCAGCTGCAACGGCGGCATTGCTAAAATCAGAAAAGGAATTTGCAGGTAGGAATGTGGCGCTTCTAGTCAGCGGCGCAAATATCGCACCAGATGTTCTGCGCCGCGCCGTCGCATCGAGCTTCTAAGGCGGCGTGGTCCAATCGCGAGCGCTAATTCACCCAGTTATCAGGATTCGACGGCGGCTTATCTCGATGCTCGCGCACATACACTTCGAATTTTTTCTTCAACCGCCGCCGCTGCCAGTCAGACACCGAATTGCGAAACCCATATAAATACGAGCCGCGTCGCAAATAGATATACCCAACGAGCATCCCACCCAGGTGGCACACGTGGCTCACGTTGTCGCCGCTCGCTCCAATCGTCGCAAAAAACTCAATCGCCCCCATCACCGCCACAAAAATTCGCATCGACACCGTCACCGGCAACGGAAACACCCACACCTGCCGGTGCGGCATCAGCACCGCACACGCCAGAAGAATTCCATAAATCGCGCCCGACGCACCAATCGTCGGCGCCCACGCGCTGCCCTGCCCGTGCGGATCGATAATCAGTTTCACGATCACGTTGATGATTCCCGCACCCACTCCGCACAGAAAATAATAAATATAAAATTTCCGCGCGCCCCACATCCGCTCCAGATCGGCCCCAAACATCGCCAGATAAAGAAGGTTGAACAGAATGTGCAGCATGCCCGCATGCAGAAACAGGTACGTAAACGGCTGCCAGATCCGGAATCCAAATACCGCCGCATACGGCACCAGCCCAAACCACGTTTCCCAGAATCGGGCGCCACTCTGGCCAAAAAGCAGCGCCGAAAGTTTTTGCAGCACAAACACCGAAACGCACGCAATGCAGATCGTCTTGATAGCAGGCGGGAAATACTCAGTCAGGTCAAACCGATGGCCATATCCGCGGCGAAAAACAGGGCTCACAGTCCACCAAGTCTAAAGCGTCAGCCCACCCGAGTCAAAGCCGCAAAGCAAAGGCCACGAAGAGTTGAGGAGGACGCATGCAAGCCTAGTTGTCAATCCCCATCTGCGTCAGGAAATAAGCGTAATCAAACGCCGTTTCCTTCAGCCGGTCGTATCGCCCAGACGCTCCGCCATGCCCGGCCGGATTCATATTCGTCTTCAGAAGCAAAGTGTTGTGGTCCGTGCGCATAGCGCGCATCTTCGCAACATACTTCGCCGGCTCCCAATACATCACCTGGCTGTCATTGAATGACGTTTTCACCAGCATGTTCGGGTAAGCTTTCGCCTCGATGTTGTCGTACGGCGAATACGTAATCATGTAATCGAACGCAGCCTTTTCCTTCGGATTGCCCCACTCTTCAAATTCCGGCACGGTCAGTGGCAACGATTCGTCCAGCATCGTATTTATCACGTCAACAAACGGAACCCCCACCAGCGCCGCGTGAAACAAATCCGGCCGCATATTAAGTACCACGCCCATCAGCAATCCGCCCGCGCTTCGTCCTTCAATCACCAAACGGTCCTTCGAACCATATCCCTGCGCCACCAGATACTCGGCGGACGCGATGAAATCGGTGAACGTATTTTTCTTGTTCATCATGCGCCCGGCGTCATGCCACGCCTTGCCCATCTCGCCGCCGCCCCGAATATGCGCAACAGAAAACGTCACGCCGCGATCCACCAGGCTGAAAATGTTCGAATTGAAGTTGATGTCGTACGCATAGCCATAAGAGCCGTAGCCGGTGAGATACAGCGCACCTTTTCCATCGAGTTTCTCGCCTTTCAAATGCACGAGCGAGATCGGAACCTTCACGCCGTCCGGCGCAGTGGCATAAATCCGCTTCACCTGATAACGCCCACGGTCATAGCCGGGCACTTCCTTCTGTTTCAGCAACACAGAAGCGCCACTCGCCACGTCGTACTCAAAAACCGACGGCGGCGTAACAAATGACTGATAGCCATAGCGAATTTTGTTGGTGTCGATACTCGGCGATTGATATAGCCATAGCTCAAGTAAGCGGGCTCAGGAAACTCGATTCGTCGCGACTTCCCGCTCCGCAAATCGGTCACCCGAATCTGCGGCAAGCCCATCCTGACGCTCATAAGACACGTAATAGTTCTGGAAGAAGTCCACGTCTCTCAACATCACGTCCGGCCGCTGCGGCACCACTTCCTGCCAATTCGCGCGGCGTGGATCTGTCACAGGCGCCTTCACCAGCCGGAAATTCCGTCCCGTGTCGTTCACGCGCAGATAGAAAAAATCCCCGTTGTGGCCCGGGTAATACTCCACGTCCTGCTTGCGCGGCTCAATCACCTTCCATTCAGCCGTCGCCTGGTCGGCCGGAACATAGCGCGCCTCGCTGGTGGTATGGCTCGCTGAAACCAAAAAGATGTAAGCCTTGCTGCGCGACTTCCCCACATGTCACGTTGAATCGCTCGTCCTTCTCTTCATATACCAAGGTATCCGCGCCCGTAGTTCCCGCCGTGTGCCGGTACATTCGATATTGCCGTTTGGTTTTCTCATCCTCGATCGTGTAAAAAAATGTCTTGTTATCATTCGCCCATGCCACCGACCCGACTCTCTCCGCATGGTCGGGCAGTGTCTTCCCCGTCCTCAGATCCTTGACCGCAAGCACGTACTGGCGGAAACCCGTGTTGTCCGTGCTGTATGCGAGCAAATTGCCGTCGTCGCTCACCTCAAACTCACCCAGCGACATGAAAATCTGGCCTTTGGCTAATTCATTCACATCCAGCAACACTTCTTCGGGCGCGTCCATGCTGCCCTTCCGGCGGCAACGGATCGGATACTGCTTGCCGGCTTCCGTCCGCGTGTAATAGAAGTAATCGCCCTTTTTTGTACGGAACCTCCACGTCCGTTTCCTTAATCCGCCCCAGCATTTCGTCGTAAAGCTGCTTTTGCAAAGGTTCGGTCGGCTTCATCACCGCTTCCGTGTAAGCGTTCTCGGATTCGAGATACGCCTTCACTTCCGGGTTCGTCTTGTCGCGCAGCCAGTAGTAGTTGTCCACGAGCTTGTGTCCATTCACCTCAGTCACGTTGGGAACCCTTTTTGCTGTGGGCGGCACTGGAGGTGAAGCGAATTTGTCTGCCGCCAGCGTGAGCACGGTTGCCAGCACAAGCAAGCCGACCTTACGCATCACAGCTCCTTTTTCAGAAATTCGAGTACATGGATTCTATCCCAATTCCTTTCGCGACACAGCGAACCACCAAAGCAGATGAGCCCCAGATCCAGCTAAGCCCTGGTAATGCTAAGGCTTGGAATTACATCCGGTTCCAGTACTCCTGTCCTAGCTCAACCAATCCGCACAGTTCCACCGTGGTAGGACGCCTGCGCCATTTCGGATCACAGCGGCCATCGCCAGAATGCAAGTGTGACGCAAGCAGCAAGTGATGCGAGCCAGTCAAATCGAGCAGTTCAAGGAAGAACCAAACATGAGATTCAGTAGAATCGGAATGCTAATCGCGGCTTTTTTCCTCACCACACTCGCCGCCTCCGCGCAAATTGAGACCACCCCGCAGCAATGGACGATCGTTACCACCAAAGAATCCGCGCCCAACGCCTACCCATTGCTGGATGCCAACGGGAATCCCTATCCTTGCAGCGGGCAGAACATAGACAATCCGAATGACTCGAATGCGAATTGCTACAACCCGCTCGTCATCACCACGGACTGGACGCTCACGAGTGAATTCGGAATCGCGATCGGTCTCTCAACAGCTCTCCCCGACACGTTTACGAATTCGAGCTGCTCGAATTCAGGCGGCCTCGCAAGCGCGACTGTCACTGGTTACGACATCTTCGGCTTCTACCAGGCCACCTTAACCGTAACCCTCGACAATGGAGCCACTGTCACGTTCACCGGTAGTCCCAGCGTCGACCCGAACCAATTCTCCGGAACATTTCGCTCGACAGGTTCATGCATGAAAGGCGACTCAGGGCAATTTACAGCCACCATGTTTTCTGCGGTCAATGGCACCTACGTCGGTTCATTCGAGAGCTCAAATGGCGGCCCTGCCGCGACCGTCTCCGTCACCTTCAAGACCGATTCCTCGTTCAACGTCACGGGCTCCATCGCCGCGGCGAAGAACGCCAATCTCTGCTTCTCCACGCTCACCATCGGCACTCCTCTCGCAAACACCTTTGAGCCCAGCATTGCCTCGGGAGACATGCTCGAAACCGTCGCTTCCGACAACACCGGCAACGTCGTCGCCTTCGTCGCCAGCAATACCGATGCGAACGGCAAAACGCTCCCCAACGGCGGCCTCTTCATGATCTACGAAGGCCTCGCAGGCGCATGCTCTGGAATCTCCGGCACTGACATCCCGTTCAAAAAAGTCATGTCTGCGCCAGCGCCAAAGCATCACAGCCCCGTTCGCGTCCGCCACTTCGCCGGCCGCCGATAGCTCCTGCTGTTAATCACCGAGCCCGGTTTACTGTAAGCGTCTGGCATCAGTAAACCGGGCTTCACAATTTGAAAATTCTCTCGGTTCCGTCACTTTCAGAAAATCCGATTTGAGTTCCCAAGTATTCCGATTTCGCGCATGGGTAAGATACTGTAAGCCCTAAAACGAGTGCAGTTGCCGACCGTTATATGCAACGTTTTTCGTACTATGTATCCCGTATAACAATTTTGTCCCCAACATGTCGAATTTCCACTTCGCTGTCCTGAATAGCCTCGCTGATTTTCCCCAAGTTACTGAATCATTTAGCTTTTGCTTTCACGGGGTACCTTTGGCACAGGTCGTGCAACTCCTTCCTTTGGGTGACATATTCACCTTCCACGCATCATAAGGAGATATGTGATGACAAAGAGAAAATGGCACGCGAAGGGCTGGCCTGCAACGCCCATGCTGGCAGCCCTAATCTCGCTCGGCGTCCCCGCCGTCATTCATGGCGCATCGGTTCAATCTCAAAACACGCAGTCGGCTCACGACAGCGACATAACGCGCCAAGAACTAGCCTGTTTGATCAGTTCCTTGACTCTCACCGCGAGATTGCCGAACAAGTCCGACAAAATCCCTCTCTCGTAAATAACGATGAATTCGCCAAAAATCACCCTGCCCTGCAGAGCTTCATGCAACAGCACCCGTCGGTTCGCGAGGAGCTGAAAGAAAATCCAAAAGCGTTCATGCATCAGGAAGCCGGTTATGATCGCCGCGAAGACGAACGCATGCGCCAAGAGCGCGTCCACTTCAATCAGTTCCTCGATAGCCATCGCGAAATCGCCGATCAGATCCGGAAGAATCCGAAGTTGATCAACGATGAAGCGTACGTGAAGGGTCATCCCGAGCTGCAGACCTACCTCCAGGATCATCCAGAATTTCGGGAAACGGCAAGAAAGGATCCCGACGCTTTCACGCGTGCTGATAATGACCGATATGCTCGGCACGATAACGACGACCGGGACCGTGATGCCCGCGGGGACAACGACCGGGACCGCGACGCTCGCGCGGATAACGATAATCGCGACCGCGATGCGCGCGCGATAAGATAATCGCGACGCCCGCGGATAACGCGATGCCCGCGCGGACAATGACCGGGACCGCAACGCTCGCGCGGATAACGACAATCGCGATCGTGACGCCCGTGCAGACAACGACCGGGATCGCGACGCTCACCGCGACAACGACAATCCGACCGCGACCGCGACGCCCGTAACGATAACGACGCCCGTGATCGTGATGCCCGTGCAGACAACGACCGGGACCGTGACGCCCGCCGTGACAATGACAATCGCTACAAACAACGTGACGAGGATGGTCGCGACGGCGATGCTCGCCGCGACGAGCTAGCGAACTTCGACCATTACCTCGACAGCCACCGCGAAACCGCAGAACAAATTCGAAAAAATCCTTCACTCGTTAACAACGACGAATTCGTGAAGAACCATCCCTCGCTGCAAACCTATCTGCAGCAACACCCCGAAGTGCGTACGCGATCAAAGAGAACCCCAACGCCTTCATGCAGCAGGAAGCCCGTTACGATCAGAACGAATATCGAATGCATACCGGCGAGGCCGACGAACCGCACAGGCACTTCGGAGAATTCCTCGGCGGCCATTCCAGCATCAACGAGCAGCTCTCGAAGGACCCGTCCCTGGTAAAGAACCAGGAGTACATGCAGAGCCATCCTGAGCTGAAGGACTACCTCAACCAGCATCCCGACGTGCGCCAGGGCTTGATGCAGAACCCTGAAACCTTCGTCAAGTCTTCACAGCAGTTCAACACGACCAACAAGAACGGCAGTTACAGCGGTAGCACGCAGACGGCGCCAGCCACCGGAGCCAAACCAGCTACCGACGCGACGCAAGCCGAAGCAGTAGCGCAAGATTGCCCGGACAGATTGGAAGGCCTTCACCGGCCTTCCAGTCTTCAGGCGTTCCAAGTCAAATCGTGACCCGAGTTCTAATAGCTCGATGCTCACGATCGTGAAAGGAAGTTTTCAGGAGGCATTTATGAACGTCAGAGCGGCACTAATCGCAGGATTAATTCTATTGTCCGCCATTCCGGCCAATGCTGGCGGCGAAAAGAAGAAAGGCGACCGCGCCATGGTCGAAAAAATGGAATCAGTGCCCTGTGGCGCGAAAGAAAAAGGTGTGACGGGATTGGGTACGATATGGGCATCCGCCGGCATCACTCATGTGAACAATGATGAAAAGTTGTGTCCGCAATACATGGTGATAACCGACCAGATGGAATATCACATCCGCCCAACCGACACCAAACATCCCGCGGTCCTGCCAGTCGGTAAGGAGATTGTTTTTAAGATTAAGAAGGACCACATGATTTTAAAGGCCGCGGATGGCGACAACAAACAGATGACCTATCTAGTGGTCGCCATGAAGCCGAATTCTGAAGTCTCGGCCTCGGCAAAATCGAATAATCCTTAGGCCGACCGAAGTCGAGTAATTTCGGCCAACATCGCAAGGCAATTGGGGCGAGCGATTGCCCCAATTTCTGCCTGGCCGCCTTCCACGCTCGAGAGGCCGCACTCTCACGTTGCGACTTTCTTCGGATACCTTTCGTTGTACCTCATGATCCTTCTCCAAGAGCCCAGGAACAAACCAACGTCCCTCTGCGTATAACCCGGAGACACGCTTTCCGGCGGACACGACGAGTGATAAAGAAGATTCTCAAATACGTTGGGTTAGTGATCATCTGTCTAATCGTAGTAGTGATTTCATCCGCGCTGCTCTATAGAGCGTATCTGCAGCACAAAGTTGCCCAAGAACGCGCCATCACCTCACCCAACGGAATCAATAGCCTCGAAGCCGTACGCATCGGCGGTATCAATCAGTGGATCGAGGTGCGCGGCCAGGATGTGAATAATCCCATTCTTCTTTTCATCCACGGTGGACCCGGCGTCGCTTTTATCCCCATGTCCGGCGCGTTTCAGGACCCGTGGGAGAAATCCTTTACCGTAGTGCAATGGGATCAGCGCGGAGCAGGAAAAACATACGCTTCAAACGATCTGAACCTTCAGCGCAAAACAATGAACGTCCCTCAAATGGAGCAAGACGCGCTGGAAGTCGCGAACTACCTTCGCACCCGGTTCAAAAGAGAAAAGATATTTGTCGTAGGTCATTCGTGGGGAAGCATATTGGGTCTTTGGCTCGCACACGAACATCCCGAACTCATTTACGCCTACGTGGGAACTGGGCAGGTCGTCAACATGCCGGAGAATGAAGCGGTCGCCTACAACGACGCTCTGCAGGAAGCGCGAACCCGCCACAATGAGCAAGCCATCAAAGACTTGGAAAGTATTGCGCCGTATCCCCCTCCAAATCCAGACTCCAACAAAATGGCGACCGCCAGAAATTGGGAACGCGACTTGCTCGCGCAATCGCCCGACGCCGCGGGATTCCTGGACATTAAGAGAATCATCACGGGAATTGTGTCAACCCCCGAATATTCTCTCGCTGACGACCTTGGCTTTTTCCGCGGCCAAATGCTTTCCCTGAACACATTCCTTCCCGAAGTTATGAAAATTGACTTGAATACGCTCGGGCCGGACTTCCGCGTGCCGGTTTTTTTCTTCGAGGGAAAATACGACCCATATTGCCGCCCTTCGCTGGTTGTGGACTACACCAAAACCATCAGCGCCCCGCAAAAGGAAGTCGTCTGGTTCGACGATTCCGGCCATTTCCCATTTTTCGAAGAAAAACAGAAGTTCAAGGAAGAATTAGTCCAGCGCGTCCTGCCCCTCGCCAATTAGCTGAGCTTCTTCCGCGCAAAATAAAATAGCGAAGCGGCCAAAAGCAGAAACATCACCAACCCGAAAAGATTGCTCGTCGCCAGCGATCCCAGCAATTTCGGCCCAAACGCAAACAAATCCGGCCGCCATGGCAATCTGAATACTGTCGTCACCCACTGCGGCACGCGCGTCGAAATTTCCGGATCCTGCAGCAGCGCAATCACGATCCCCAGCAATCCAAACACCCCGCCCGCCGCAATCAGTCCGCTCGAATAAAGCGCTCCAGGACTCGCCTCACCCTCATCCTTCGAGTCCTTCGAACTCGCCTCCACCATCCATCGCACGATCCCGCCGGCAAACATCGTCGCCGTCGTTCCAATCGAAAGATAAGCTCCCACCGCAAACGCCAGCGACCGCACGCCAAGAATTTCCACCGCCAGCACCAGCGCCACGCCCATCAGCACCAGCCGCCACGGCAGCCGCTGATTCAAAATCCCGTTGATCACCGTCGCCATCAGCCGCGCTTGCGGCGCCGGAGCCTTATCGCTCCCGATCCCCTGCACCCACTGCACTTCAATCTGTTTCGTCCCGGGGTCGTACAAATATTCGCCGTCAGGAATCGTCCGCGATCCCAGCGCGTTAATCAGCTCGTAAGTTTTCCCCTGATACGTAAACGACTCGCGCTCCACCTTCACGCCCGTCGGCAATTCCTGCACGTTCACCGGAATCTGCGTCGGAATATATTTCTGCAACCCGGTATTCATCAAATTCAGCGTCGCGCCAATCGCAATCGTTGACACCGTCACGCCCACCAGCAATCCCCACTGCTGTTTCACCGGCGTCGACCCCACCAGAAATCCCGTCTTCAAATCCTGCGACGTCGCCCCCGCAATCGCCGCCGCCGTGCACACCACGCCGCCGATAATCAGCGCCAGCACCGCGTAATTCGGCGCCGTCCATCCCGCCACAAAAAATATCGCGCACGTCGCCATCAACGTCGCAATGCTCATCCCGCTCACCGGATTCGACGAATTCCCCAGCAACCCGCTGATCCGCGCCGCCACCGTGACAAACAAAAACCCAAACACCACCACGAAAAGTCCCGCCAGCAAATTCTGATACCACGTCGTGCTCGCGCCCTTCATCGGCTCAAACGTCAGCATGATCCACATCAGCACCACGATCACCAGCGATCCGATCAGCACCGTCCGCAGCGAAATATCGCGCTCCAAGCCGGCTCTTCTCCGCCGCCTCTCCCGCCCCTTCCGCGCGCACATCCTTCAACCCCGCCCGCAACGCCGAAATAATCGTCGGCAGCGTCCGCAGCAGCGTAATCAAACCAGCCGCGGCCACCGCCCCCGCTCCCATCGGACGGATGTACTGCCGCCACATATCATCCGGCGTCATCTGCGGAATCGGAATCGTCGAGGGATAAATCGGAGTGTTCCCCGCAAGCTGCCCGAAAAATTGAATCGCTGGCATCACCAGCAGCCACGAAATCACGCCCCCGGCAAAAAGAATTCCCGCCACGCGCGGCCCGATAATAAATCCCACTCCCAGATATTCCGAAGTGATCGTCGCCCGAAATGACGCACCCGGAAACCACGACGGCCGCGCTTCAGGCTGCCCGTTCCAAGCCTGAATCGTGTTCATGAAAAACGTATACACGCCGCCAAGCCCCAGCCCCCAGAACACGCGCCCCGCAAACGACCCGCCGCGCTCCCCCGCCACCAGCACGTCCGCGCAAGCCGTCCCTTCCGGAAACGTCAGATTGCCGTGCTCCTTCACGATCAATTGCCGCCGCAGCGGAATCATGAACAACACGCCCAGCCACCCGCCCAGCAGCGCCAGCGGAAAAATCCGCCAGAACGTAAACTCCGATCCGAATCCCAAAAATATCAGCGCCGGAATCGTGAACATCACCCCCGCCGCCAGCGATTCCCCCGCCGACCCGGTCGTCTGCACGATATTATTTTCAAGAATCGTCGAGCGCCCAAACGCCCGCAAAATACTGATCGACAGCACCGCAATCGGAATCGACGCCGACACCGTCAACCCGGCCCGCAACCCCACATAAACCGTCACCGCGCCAAACAACAACCCGAACAGCGCCCCCAGCACCACCGCGCGCAAAGTAAACTCAGCAAGCGACTCCTCCGCCGGCACATACGGCTTAAATTCCCCAGGCGGCGCCGTCGAACTCCAAGCCTTATTCGCAATCGCCAAGCCTCACCTCCCCAAAATCCGCGCGCCAGTCACCAGACCCACCACCGCGACGCGCTCAATCACAAGCGACCATCCAATTTGGCACCCAAACGTGCGGGCAACTTAGCACCACCCGTAACCCGAGGCAAGCCGCAACCACAGTAGGGGCGCGTCTAAGACGCGCCCGCGACGCCCACCCCACGCCCCGCGCCATGCATTCAGCGCGCCCGCCCCACGCCTCCCACCGCCCCGCCTTCAATCCTCTCCGCAACTCCACTCCCCATTCCAGTCTACCCGCGCCACCCAGCACAATCGAGCCACGCGCACTCACTCACCGCGGCGCCTCGTATGCTATTCTTTCCCACCAACCCGAGGAGAAAATGTCCTACATCGACCGCATCCAATCCGATCTCACCGCCGCCATGAAAGAAAAGGACGAGCTCCGCCTAAGCGTCCTCCGCATGGTGAAATCCGCGCTGAAGCACAAGGAAATCGAAAAGATGCGCCCGCTCGACGATCTCGAATCCCTTCAAGTCCTGCAAACCCTCGTCAAGCAGCGCCACGAATCCGCCGAACAATTCACCAAGGGCGGCCGTTTCGACCTCGCCGAAAAAGAAAAAAAAGAAATCGCCTTCATCGAAAAATATCTACCAGCCGCTCCCACCGACGACGAACTCCGCCGCGCCATCGACGAAGCCGTCGACGAACAAAGCGCCGACTCCCTGAAACACATGGGCGCCGTTATCAAAGCCGCCCGCGCCCGCCTCGAAGGCAAATCCATCGACGGCAAAGCCCTAAGCGACAAAGTCCGCGACCGCCTAACCCCCAAATCCTGATCACGTTTAGGTCATCGAATCTCGCCGCCCGTAAAGCGAATCTCCCGACGGTGCTCGTAATCTTGTTTCGCGACCGTCGCGGCGATGCCAAGTAGGGGCGCGTCTAAGACGCGCCCGCGCCGCCCACCCCACGCCTCGCGCCATCCATCCCGCACGTGAAGTGGGTAGCCACGACGACGCCCTTCTCGTCGTGGGCCTTTCACTCCGCCGCCCGCGAAAACAAATCACAAGCGCCGTAGGCGCGGAAGAAGTTAGCCCACCCCGAAAGGGGTGGGAACACGAACACCGAGCAATCTCCAGCGCCGTAGGCGCGGCACAAAATCTCGATCCCTCTTCGCGTCCATTTTCCATCCCCGACAAAGATTTTCTCGCTTACAGTATCCCCATGCCACTCCCCGCCCAAATCCCCGTCAAATACTCCGAAGACGACGCCCAATTCATCAGCATCCGCCCACTCGTCCGCCAAACCTTCCGCCCCGCAGAACTCATCGACATGATCGTCAGCGTCACAGGAAAAGACCCCCACCGCGTCCAGCAAATCCTCCGCTCCGGCACAATCGTCTTCAATTCCTACCGCTACTGGTGGGAAGCAATCGACTCCGCCCCACCCGAACTCGCCCCTCTCCTCAACGCCTATCCCGACGCCGATCCCTCCCGCCCTTTCCGCCAGGAAAATTGCACAGAAGTAATCCTCGAATCCGCCGGCACTCCCCCGCGCCACTCGCTTCGCCTACATCGCACGAATGCCTCACGCAAACGCCTCTTCCGCACGCGCAGCCTCTGGGATGTGCTCCTCGATCTCACCCGCGAGCAACCCCCCGCCTACCGCGAATATTCCTACGCCCATCGCGCCGACGTCTACGCCCTGCCACTCCCCCCCGCCGCAATCGCCAGCCTCACCAAACAAGCCGCCCAATACGCCCCCCGCCCACTCGCACCTCAACTAGCAATCCTCCCCCAAATCACGCAAGCCAAATTCCTCTGCCCCCGGTAGCACAGGCATTCCTGCCTGTGCCCCAAGTAATGACCACTCGCCTTGAGATACTCGGCAAACCCGCGCGATCGTTCTTTTCTCTTCGCCGTAGTTTTACAACGCCACACCCGCACCGCCGTAATCAAGCTCACAGTAGGGGCGCGTCCAAGACGCACCCGCGCCGCCCACTCCACTCCCCGCCCCATTCACCCCCGCGCCGCCCCCCACTCTGCCTTCATTCGCCGTGCGCAATCTCTCGCTCCCTCTCCACTCGTTGTCATCCTGAGCAGCAGCGAAGGATCTCAGCGCTGATCCCATGCACTCCACGCGCAACGAGCAACCAGCATCTGACGTGGATAACACGTCGCAGGCCTTCGCACGTCCGCCACGCAACCGCATCCACACACACCCATCCCAACGCCGCAAAAACATCATCGAATCTAAAAAATCCTCAGGGGTTTTCCCGCTTCAAAATCGCGCTAGAACGCTCATCCGCGGCAATCTGACGAAAAAAATCCTTCACCTCATCCAATTTCTGCGTGGGCACAATCACGTCCGTAATCTCATACGTGCGCCTGTAATGCAGCACGTTTTCGCTCACCTCGATTTCGCTCTTGTACGACCCATAAGGACATTCCACCTTCACCGGCTTCGGCAACTCGTCCACCACATATCCAGCCGGCAGCGTGATATCAAACATATCGTCCTGCCGCGTCGCCTCCCCGAATTCAATGGGATACTTTCGCGGTTTTCCCGCCAGAATGTTTGAGCCTTTCGTCCCCACCACGCGTGGCGCCATGATCAGCAGATTTCCCGCCGATTTAGCATATCGCTCCGAAACGAAGCTGTACTCCACCGTCAGCGTCTCATCGTAGTGATCCAGATTGCCCACCGTCGCGCGCGTCAACGTGAAATCATTGAGCGTCGAACCAAGAAAATCCTCGAATACCTTTGCTCTCATCTTCGGCGCCACTTCCAGCAGCTGGCTCGCCGCGATTCTGCCGGCGCTCCCCATCGCGTTTCCTGCACGGTTCCGTCCAGGTTTCCACTCGCGCTCAAATTCAGTTTTCCCGTTCGCAGCAATCGGTTCGTCACGGCCGGAAGAAGCGGCATTGCCAGAAGTTCTCCCCCATCCGGACCCACCACCAGCCCGAAATTGTCCTGCAGCGAGGACGGCAGATAGCCGAGCGGCACATAAGCATCCGTCGGATCAAAAAACACGATCCGGCCCAGGTTCGGATTATTCACCATTGCATATAAGGACTCCGTGGGCACGTCGTTTGGCAACTTTATCGCCAGAATCACGTGATTGAACCTCATCGAGGGGAACTCAGGAACTACGATGCCGCGCTCAGTGTCCACCAGCGTGTAATACGACTCCACTCCGATCTCATGCAGCATCGCGCTCAGCAGCGTTACTTTGTCCTTACAGTCTCCATACTGCCGCGCGAAAATATCTCCGGCATTGTGCGGCTGGTATCCGCCGAGTCCTATTTCGATTGCCACATATCGCACCTGCCGTTGCGCAAATGCAGCGAGCGCCTTCATTTTTGCCATGCGATCCGGTGCACCTGCCGTCAATTCAGCCACCTTCTGCTGCATTTGCGGCGAAACGCCACGCGCCGACGCGGTAAGGCCTCCATACCACTATCCTAAATCCTTCCACGTGCCCGTCGTTTTCGTCCTCATCTTCGGATCGCGCGGGAAGTATTTCACGTCCATCCGCCCTGCCACTGCCAGCCACGGCGGCATACTCTTCTCCGTCTCGATCCCCGGAATATCCTGCAACTCCCACATAAACTGGTTTGCCGTGCGGCTCTCCGCTTTTTGCTCAGGATAGTGCGCCCAATAGTTCGTGTACTCCCATCCGGAAGGGATCTGCAACACAAACCGCGCCTTCCGTGTGGGAATCCGCGATTGAAACCACCAGTCATCCTCGAATACAAAAGGCCGGTGTTTCTGGACGTATTCGTATCCCACCACGCTTCCCGGATTCGCTTCCGGAAACTTCAAATACTTCACGCGTTTGTCGCTGTAAATTTCATAACTCGAGAGCCCCGCTTCCACCGCTTCCTTTTCCTTTAATTCAATCGCAGCTCCATCCGCCGTGATCGTCCACGCCTTCAGGTATGTCAGCTTCGTTTCGTTGTCGAAATGGACCGCCACTCCTCCATATCCCTCGCGCCCTTCCGGCCGCAGCAGTTTGTACGCCCGCCTGCATCGCGTCTCGATTTCTCCGTTGTCTTTTACCGTCGTGTATTGCTCTTCCAGCAGAACCACCGCCTCCGTTTCCTTCGGATAGTCCGGTAGCTTGTCTTGTGACGCAGCCCGCAGCCAGTCGGGCGCCTGATCCGCCTCCAACTGCGCCGGTCTCCACATCCACGCAGCAATCGCAATTGCCGCAGCGATGCTAATTGTTGCTAGCTGACTCCGAGCTTTGAAATATGATCTGCGCATCATCATTATTTTTAACTCTCGTGAAAAACGACCTTAGCGCCGGATACACTTCCACCGGGATTACAATTGCCTTCACGTCGAGCTTGCGCCTCACCTCGACGTTGTTTCCCTCTTGCGTCGCCGTCATCTGATACGTCAAAGAGCTCTGCAGAGGCTTCTGCTCCGTGGGCAATGTCTCTATCTTGTAGCCCGGGGGACCCTCGAATTTCAGGTCGTCGATTTCCTGGTATGGATAGTGGAAGTACACCATATTCACGCGCCGTGCCGTCTGGAACGCCTTCGTTTCCCCCGACTCGAATATCGTCGCCGGCATCAATAAACGCCGGCCGACTGGCGACGCGATCCCCGGAGCTTTCAACTCTCCTTCCACTCGCAATGGCTCCGCAATCTGCTTCCAATCCGACAATTTCGTGATCTCGAAAGTGGCTCCTGCCAGGCAGCCACCCTTGAATCTCATCCGTAAGAGCTTTCCGCCTCCCCGCATCATCCTTGTCTTGCCCGTCCTCGCGTTCCACGGCGCCCTGCTGTCCGGTGAACTCCACTACCAGCGTCCCGCTCACCGTTCCATCGTCGCTTACCTTCAACGTCCCTTTCCTTACGATTGTCGCAAACGAGCTTCCCTGCACTGGTGTCTCCACAATTTTTCCGCCCGTCTTCAGCGATAGCACACCTTTCGTCGCCGTTTTCCACCACGGCAGCAATCCAAACGGATAAAAAGCCGCCCCGGGATCGAGATGATATTCCAGGTTTCCTGCGTGCACCCAAACCACATCTGCGCTCAGCTCTTTCGTATCCTTCATCTCCGGCATGAACAAATTGATGTGCCGCGGAGCCACGTAGATTTCGGCCGCCTCGAATCCCGCTGCTCGAACCAGCCCGATAAATAGCCAGTTGATCTCCCTGGGCCAGCCGTATCCATGTTTCAAAACGTCCTCTGCGTTGTTGTTCTCTTTAAGGCTTTCTTTTTTCTCCTCTTTCTTCGTCTTGGTCTCTTCATATCCGAGATTCCGAATCTTCTGCACCCGCGCATAAATCTTTTGCAACTTCACTTCCGGCGAATCGCTCGGCGCCACCGTTTGCGAAAGCTCTCTTTCCAGCGCGCCTTTCTTGCTCCCGAAATGGTCCACCTGCATCTCCCCACTCGCTTCCGATTCGATTCCAATAACTCTCCGCTGTCTCGTTCGAAAGATCGCCGTGCCTCAGGTAGTAGAAATCCACGGTTCCCTGCAAAGCCCTCTCCGGCGGCATATACGGCTCTTCCTCAATTCCATGCAGGTCATGCAGCTCAAGCGTGTACGATCCGTCTTTCTGGGGTTGAGGTGTCGCTCCGGGTGGCAATCCATAATGCCGGTACATCAGCACCGGCGATCCGTTCGACTTGTCCGGCTTGATCGAAAAACGCGCCTGCCTCGTAAATAGATTCCCGTACACCTTCCACTGCTGGCTGTAATAAAGCCTCGATCGGATCAGTCCCGATACCGATACTCGATGATGCATCCCGGCTGCACGTCCGGGAGCGTGAACGTCTTCGCGAGCACCTTGTAGCCGCTCACTTTCACCACCATCTTCTCGAACGGCTTACCCTCATAATTCACCACTGCTCCATCCGGCCGGATCGTGCGCGCCCGCACGTCCTGGATGTCATCAAATCCTTTTACGAACGGGATCTCCACGTTCGCTTCTTTGCGCCCTTGCTCGGTGAAAATCTTGATGCGCACGTACTCGCGGACCGAAGACTGCACCGCATCCACCATGCTCTCCCGATAAAGAATCATCGCGTGCGCGCCCGGACTCGCCGGATTATCCTTCAGCGCCAAATCCTCCGGCGCGATAGGTTGCCAATCATCCCCGGCGGGCGCACTTCGAGGAGTGCTTGTCACACACAGCAGGAAAAGAAAAATCGATGCGAGATACCGGTAACGTCGGCTCATGGAAGGGCTGGTCTCCCGTGACACCATTCACCGGGCTCGCCGCCACGCGGCAGGATGCGAAATCAGAACCCAGTTCTAAAGCGATAACTTATCCGCAAAGCTACCTTGCCGCCCGTTCCCTGTCAATGGTCACAGCCGCTGCGGGTGGCCAATCGCTCGCTCTCAACCACCGCTTCGCAAATTGCAGCCGGCGTATCGATTTCGCTGTCTCTTCGGCTCGCACAGGATAGGAAACTTTTTTCAGGAAATTGGCAGCGGTCTATTGACATGCCACCAAACGCGGCGCTAAACCTACTTCAGCAGCCTTAAGGTGAGCTGAATTCGCTGAGGCCGCTGTGACTAGTACTTTCAGGCATTCGCTGGCCGGATTTGCTGAGCGAATGAGTAAATGGCTCCACAGCAGCGCGCTGATCTAGTTTGGCGCGATGGCTCGCTTTGTTGTAATCTAGGTGTGGTTGAGTTTCAGTGGCTTTTAAATTTAACGCTTCAGGTCTACAGGGTTTCTCAGCATTCCCCCTAGCCCGCACGAATAAATAGAGCGGCACACAGCATCAGAACCTTATCTCGTAGGGGTGAATCATGGCTAGTCCGGCATTGGATTTTCGAACTTCGCTACTCCCGATCTTCATGACCCGCTTGAAAATTCTCCGGGCCATCGCTCCAGGTCTCCGCGACCTCCCGTCGCAAACTTTCCAGGAGATTCAATCGCTCCTCGAAAGGGCGGAATCAGCAATCCGGGAATCCGTCGGGCCAGTGCCCGACGAGACAAAATAGCGCCGGGCCATTCCCAGCCCGCTGCTCGTCCTCCTGTTTCGACCCAGTCCTCGGGCGTTCCGCTGTGAAACAAACCACGGCCCGAAGCCCGAATTGCTAGCTGAAGCCCCGAATTCCTAGAACGAAATGATCATCTGATCGAGCGGCATCTCGTTCTTCGCATGCCGCGGCGGCGAAATCGGCGTAGTCTCCAGCGGCGTTCCTTTTTCCTCCGCCGCATCAAACGCCGCCGTACCAGCCGTCCTCGCCGTCACCAGAAAATCGTCAATCTCATAAGGCAGCCCGTTCGACGCTAGCGCCAACGCCCCGCTCATCACATGAAAATGCAGATGCGGCGCCAGCGAATTTCCCGTGTTGCCCACAAGCCCAATCACCTGCCCGCGTTTCACCATCTCGCCCTTGTGCACTCGCACGCTCCCCGGGTCCAGATGCGCGTACAACGCATACCTCCCGCCGCCCAGGTCGAGAATCACCGAATTTCCATCCGCCTCCTCGATCGCAATATTTTCCGGCATCTTCCCCGGCGTCTGATTCGGCAGCCCCTCGATCGTTGACGCCACCTTCGCGTCCGCCACCGCCAGCACTTCCTTCCGGTAAATCGTGTAACTCTTCACATCCGCCTGCGGCCCGTGATAAATCCGCCCCTCCTCATCAAGCTGCTCCCAGTCCACCGCATAACGCTGCGCGATCCACACGCGCCCATTCACCGGCAGCGCCGCCCGCGTATGCCGGCTCGCATCGCAACACGAATCCGCCGCCACGTACCGCGCACCGCGCAGCGGCGGCCCAATCACCACCACCGCCCCGCGATCCACCGCCGTCTCG
>CAVYDF010000022.1:0-266502 GCA_963767205.1 uncultured Acidobacteriota bacterium | reverse complement strand
ATGCCGCGCAGCTTGCCACCGGGGCCTCTTCGGATTGACGCTGATGGGTCTTTCGGCCGACCAAACTAAAAACCCCAATCGAGCGTCGCCGAGCCGGAGCCTCTCTCACAAACCCGCGCGGCGTAGCGCCCCCCAACCACAAAGATAATAGTTATCTTTGAGGCACACATTTGTACGCGTTTTCAAAAGTACTATTGTTTGCATATCTCCCAAACAGCATCGTCATTGAGCTCAGTGGGGGCAAGTCCTAGACGGTGTTTCACCAGGAAGTCGACGTAGACCAGTTCTCTCCTGAGCTCTTTCGTTTTAGCCAATCTGACGCTAGACGTGTGTCCACACGGAGAAAAGTTCGATGAAGAATCTGTCGCTTGCGGCTGTGCTTGCGTCGGTTTTGGCTTTGGTATCGACCGGGTGTAATGCCGGTGGATCGGTCGCGGGTGCTGCGGTGACGCTGACGCCGAACGCAGGTCAGACGATCGACGCGGGGCAACAGGTGGTGATGACTGCGGCGGTAGCGCACGATTCGGCGGGAGCGGGGGTTACGTGGTCTTGCGCGGGAGCAGCGTGCACCACTTTAACGAATGTGTCGGCTACTTCGGCGACATTTAACGCGAGCGGGGCGAGCGGCGGCGCGACGATTACTGCGACTTCGGTGAAGGATGCCACTGCAACGGCGAGTTTGGCGATTACAGTGAGTGCAGCGCCGGCGGTAACAACTTCTCAAGCGCAGGTGGCAGCGGCGCCGGCAATTGCAGGCATTGCTTATAGTTTGGCGGTGGCGGCGAGCGGCGGATCGGGCGCGCTTACCTGGAGCGCGACGGGCCTTGGTGATGGACTTTCAATCAATTCGAACACGGGGACAATTTTGGGGACGCCGGCTTCGAAGGCGACCGTCACTTTTACGGTGACGGTTACGGACTCGAGCACGGCGGGCGCGAAATCCACTTCATCCGTTCCGCTGACTCTGGCGGTGAGCGATCCTGCGCCGCCCACAATCACTACGACTCAGGCACAACTGACTGCGGCACCGGCAACCGCTGGCACTGCATATCATTTCGGCTTTCAGGGCACTGGAACCGGCACGTTGACTTGGAGCGCGACGGGACTTCCGGCCGATTCACTTTCGCTGGGCGCGAGCACCGGTGTGGTGACGGGCACTCCGGGTGGGAAGGCCACGCTCACCCTCGTGGTGACTTTGAGCGATACGTCCGGCCAGTCATCCGCTCCAACGGCGTTCGTGCTTATGGTGAATGATCCGCCCGCGCCAGTGATCACCACTACGCAAGCGCAAGTAACCGCGGCGCCAGCGTCGGCCAAATCCCCTTACACTTTCACATTCCATGCAACCGGCACAGGAACGCTGACTTGGAGCGCGGCGGGACTTCCTGCCGACGGGCTTTCTCTGAATGCGACTACTGGCGTCGTGTCAGGAACGCCCACGGCGGCGGGACCGGTGGCGTTTAGTTTGCTGGTGAGTGATACGTTCGGGCAATCGTCGGGCACGGATTTCACAATCACGGTGAATAATGCGACGAGCACGGAGAGCATTGCGTTCACTCCCGCAGCGCCTTCGTCAGTTACTGCGGGCGGGCAGCTTAGCGTGAACGCTACTGTGTCGAATGACGCTGGAGCTGGAGGCGTGGACTGGACGGTGACTTGCACCACTGGAGCTTGCGGCGGATTTACCGCGGCTCATACGGTGAGCGGGACGGCGACGACTTTCAATGCGCCGGCGCAGCCGCCATCGGGTGGGAGCGTGACTATCACGGCGACGGCGCATGACGCGCCATCGCCGCAGGTTTCCGCGGTAGTGACCGTGAATCCGTTGCCGCTAACAATTACGCCCAGTTCGTTGGCGAGCGGAACCGTAAACGTGGCTTACAACGCTACGATCACCGCGAGCGGCGGAGTGGCGCCATACACATTCACTATGGATGCTGGGTCGACGGAGCTACCGGCGAACCTGGTATTCAATCCTGGCAGCCCATCGGCGACTATCACGGGCACACCGGCAGCCGCGGGTACGACGAACAACATCATCATCGACGTGGCGGATTCCGAAAGCGTTCCGATGACGGCGCAAATAACTTTCTCGATCACCGTGAGTGCGGCGACCGGAGCTTGCGGCTCGGGCAGCGAATCGCTGTTGAATGGGCAATATGCCATCTTATTGCAGGGCTTTGATTCAAGAGGGCCAGTCGATATCGGGGCCACGTTCGATGCGGACGGCGCGGGAAATATCGCCACGACCGTGGGGATCGAGGATATTAACAGTGTCGCGGGGGTGCAAACGGGCCTCGCGATCATTTCGGCCAACAGCTCGTATTCGGTTGGCTCGGACCATCGCGGCTGTTTGACGATTGCGACTTCAGCGGGAACTCAGATATTCCGCTTCGCGCTGAGTGGAATTACAGCCGGTGTCGCTTCAGCCGGAAACGCGATCGAATTTGATGCGACGGGTTCGAATTCCGCGGGGATGATTCGTCTCCAGGACTCATCTGCTTTTTCCAAAGGCAAGCTCTGCGGAAACTACGCGTTTGGCGTCTCTGCGCCTCGAGCGGCGGGAGGAAAGTTCGCGGCGGTTGGATTGCTTACATTCGACGGCAGCGGCGGAATCTCTCCGGCCACCAGCGTGTTGGATAGCAATGAGAATGGGACTATCGACAACTACGGCACTGCCTACCCTGCGAGCCCGATCGCGATCAGCTCTGGATCGTATTCCATTGGTGCGAACGGCCGCGGAACGCTCTCGTTCGTTCCCGGCACTGCGGGCCATGCTCCGAAGAACGCAATTCTCTACGTCTTGTCTTCGAGCGAGGTGCTGATCTTCAGCACCGACGCGCAATCCTGCAACGATCCGTTCGCTGGATCGGCGACGCTGCAGTCCGGAGGGCCTTTCTCCGATTCATCGATGAGCGGCAGCAGTGTGCTGTATGCGACGGGCATCGGAAACAACGGTGGAACGCCGGCTAGCTTGGCCTTCGGAGCGATTTTCACGGTGACCAGCAGCGGAGTTGGATCGCTCAATGGCTGGTCCACTAGCGGCGGGACTGTAGAAGCGCAGAGCGCCTCGGGTTTTGCCTTTACCGTCGCCTCGAATGGACGCGTCACGCTCCCGGGGCAAGAGTGCGGCGGACAGACGCCCATTCTCTATTTGGTGAAACCGAACATGGGCTACTTGCTGTTTACCGACGGCACCAACCCGAATCCCAAAGTACAATCGGGCGCTTTCAGGCCGCAGAGTGCCGGCCCGTTCTCGACCTCAACGCTGGATGCCAGCTTTGCCTTCGGGACGACTCAGCCCGATGTACTCGGCGTCGATCAGCAAACCGGTATTGTTGCTTTCGACGGGGCTGGAAATATTGCCGGGACCAGCGACGGGAACACGTCGGGAACTTTGAAACCCAATCAGACATTCACGGGCACCTATTCGATCGATTCCACTGGTTTGGGGGTCGTTCCTTCGGGCTGCACCGCCGGCACAAATTGCAACAATGTGTTTTTCCTGATCTCGCCGACGAGCTTTGTGCTGCTGGATACTTCGAGTGACATCAACCCGGATCTGGAACTTGTTGAGGAGTAGCGAGCCGCGGTTGGGCGCGTGCAGAATCGCCGCTCCTGCGGAAAGTGCAGTCTCCTGGCCTGGATTGAGATACTAGTAATACTGAACGTACCAGTGCTTTCTCTTCGGAAGAAAGAGGGATAACCGCCCGCAAGTCTATAGAATTTTGGATTTTAGTCCTTCGCAGAACATCAACTAAGTGGTTTACTTCGATATAACATTCCTGTATAAACCTGCTGCTTTGAGCGTGCTTGTTGGCGCCGGAGTTTTCTTGAATTTTCGCGTCACCGAACAGTGATCCGGCGTATCTGATTGCCGTGGGTTCCTTCCAGTTTCGAATCTTGTTCTCCTGAAGAGGGTCGAGTGCGCGATTGCGCGGCGAGCGAAGAGCGGCGGCACCAGTTGTGCGCGGCGGTTGGTCGCGATCGCTGCAGTAAGACGCTTCGCCTACAAATTCGCCCTGGCGCTGGCTCTTTTTCTAGGCTTCATTTCCTCGCCGGCTTTTGGACAGCTTCCTTCTGCTGTTGGTTGGACGGCGCTACCCGCTTCTACTTCGCTGGAAGGTAGCGGAGCTTGCCCGGCTAATAATTTTGGCGGGGATCCTTATCCGTTTGCCGACAACTGCCAGAACGTGATTCGCACGTGGAATGGCGCGATTGCTGACACGAACGCCAACAGGCTGATCATCTGGGGCGGCGGGCACGGCAACTATTTTGGAAACGAAATTTATTCGCTCAATCTGACTGCAAATCCGATTACGCTGACGCGCATCAAGGATCCCACGGTTCCCACGAATTACGCGAATGCGGCCACCTGCGTTGATGGCATTCCTCCGGGCAGCCCTGACTTCGCGCCGAATTCGCGCGAGAGTTATGGCGGGTTAGCATTCCTTCCCACGCCGAATCGCATGATGATTTTCGATGGGTCGCTAGCTTGCACGCAAGGCCAGGGCAGCGCCAACACCTGGACGATTTCGTTGGCCAATCTTTCGAACTCCAGCTCCTGGTTGCACGAAGATCCGACAATGTCCGGCATCAAACCGAATAACGATGGCAACGGGCCCTACGGAAACATCGCTGCTTACGATCCGAATAGCGGATTGGTTTTCGTTTCCGATAGCGAAGCGCTCTATACCTACAATTATTCGACAAACACGTACAACCGAATCACCAGTTCGAAGGGATTCACCACCGGAATTTATTTGAGCGGGGCGATCGATCCCTCGCGCAAACTTTTCGTGCTGGTAGGCGCGTGCTCAGATTCGAGCTGTGGGCCGGGAAGTGGTGTGTTTGTTGCGGATATCAGTAATCCGGCTTCAACCACGCAGCAGAATTGGACCGCGGCGACGCTGGCCGATCCCGTGTGCGCGGAATTTCTGGATGGCGGCGTGAATCCCATTAACGGATCGAATCCAGGCTTCACTTTCGATAGCGTAGCGAATGATTTTGTCGGCTGGCCGAATCAGGGAAACAGCGTTTACATCATGACGCCTGATGTGACGAACGAGCGGATGACTTGCCAAAAGCTGACGTTTGCCGGCGGCCCGCCGAATTCGTCGCACTCGAATAACCTGCCTAACACCAGCTACGGAACGTTTGGGCGCTTCCGGTATTTTCCGGCGCTTGATGCATTCGTGCTGGTAAACGATTGGAATATTCCTCCCTACATACTGCGATTGCGAAGCTCCGCCACGGCGGACTTCACTCTTGCGGCCACGCCAACGAGCGATTCGGTCGCGCAAGGAAGCAGCGCGAGTTATACGGTGAGCGTTGGCGCGGTGGGGAGTTTCACCGGATCGGTAAGTTTAGCGTTGAGTGGATTGCCGGCGGGAGCTACTGCGGCGTTTAATCCGGTGTCGGTGGCGGCGGGTAAGAGCTCAACGCTCACGGTTACTTCTACGGCAAGCACGCCTGCAGGAAACTCCACGCTGACGATCACTGGCACGAGCGGTTCGTTAACGCATACCGAAATGGTGACGCTAAGCGTTACAGCAGTCCCCAGTTTCACGCTGAACGTGACTCCCGCAAGCGCGTCGGTCACCGCAGGCGGCGGCGCTAATTATTCGCTAAGCGTCTCGCCGGCGAATGGCTTCAGCAGCTCGGTAAGTTTAAACGTCGGCGGACTACCTTCAGGCGCCTCAGCGAGTTTTTCAACGAATCCGCTCGCACCTGGCTCAAATTCGACGCTGAGCATCACCACAACGACAAGCACCGCAGCAGGAAGTTACTCGCTCACAATTACCGGCACGAGCGGCACTTTGACGGCAACGACTCGCGCCGCGCTCGTTGTGTCCAGCGCAGCACCACCTCCGCCGCCTCCGTCCGGCGCGATCACATTCGTGCAAGGCACTTACAGTGTGCCGCGTAACACCGCGAATCCGGTCTCAGCGACATTCACGGCGCAGCAAACGTCCGGCAATTTAAATGTGGTGGTAATTGGATGGAACGACACGACAGCGACGATCAGCAGCGTGAGCGACACGGCCGGAAACACCTACATTCTCGCCACCGGTCCGACCATGCAGGCAACGAACGCCACCCAATCCATCTATTACGCGAAAAATATTTTCGGCGCAGGCGCAGGAGTGAATACAGTCACGGTGATTTTCAATGTTCCAGCCACTTCTCCCGATTTGCGAATTTTGGAATATGCCGGCGCGGATCAAACCAATCCGCTCGATGAGGCCGGAGGCGCGGCCGGAACGAGTACGGATGCCAGCGCCTTTTTGACTACCTCGAATGCGGACGATCAAATTGTCGCGGGCGATTTCATCGAGACAGGCACGCCAGGTCCAGGCACGGGATTCACAAACCGGATGATTACTTCGCCGAATTCGGACATCGTCGAGGACGAGAGCGTTACCGCGGCGGGAATGTACGTGGCATCGGCGCCGGTGAGTCCTTCGGGATGGTGGGTGATGAATGTGGCTGCGTTTCGCGTGGCTGGCAGCGCGTCGCAAACACCACCGCCGCCTCCGCCGTCCGGAAAAGCAGCTTTCGTGCAAGGGACATTTAACACAGTGCAAGGCGGCGTTCCTTCGGTGACTGCCACATATACGGGAGCGCAGACGAGCGGCGATATGAATATTGTGGTGATCGGATGGAATGATACGACCGCTACCGTTAGAAGCGTTCAGGACTTCAAGGGGAATATCTATACACTCGCCGTGGGGCCGACGCAGGTGAGCGGACTTGCCACACAATCGATTTATTATGCGAAGAATATTGTTGGAGCGGCGCCGGCGGCGAATACGGTGAGGGTGAGCTTCAATGGCTCGGCAACATCTCCTACTTTGCGAATCGTTGAATATATTGGCGCGCCCGCGACGAATCTTATTGACGCTATTGGAGGCGCGGGCGGAACTGGCACGACGGCGAGCGCTACATTGACTACAGCGACGACCAACGCGGACGATTTGATTTTTGCTAGCGATTTCGTTCAGACGACGACTACCGGGCCGGGTCCGGGCTTCACTTCGAGGATGCTCACCACGCCTCAATCGGATGTTGTCGAAGATGAGGCGGTGACTTCGACGGGTAAATTCAGCGCGAGCGCTCCGTTGCAATCAGGCTGGTGGATAATGCAGCTAATTGCCATCAAGTAGAAATCCGGCTCTTCAGGACTATGCCAGTTTGCATTCGATTTCAATCACTCAGGTGGCGGGTTTCGGAACGATTTTCTGAGTGCCATCGGCATTCGTAATTTGAGTTGCCTCACTGATCCGCTGATAAGACGTGCCATCAAAGCGGAAATAGCTCAAATCGGCTTCCGCAGCGCCCATATGCCACCCGACTACTAAATCCCGAAATCCGTGAATGCTTGTGGGCTGAATCGAATAGATCCATCCATTGAATTTTTGCTGTGGAGTGGCGAGAAACGAAAATTTATCGCCTTGAAAACGGATTATCCACATGGCGCCATTCGAACCTTGTCCGCCACGTGCGCATCCGGGTCCGGCTTCAACGAGAACAGTCTTCTCCTTCACAGCTACTGGCAGTTCTTCGAATTTGAGGTTGTCGGTCCACGCTGGATCATCTTCTTCCGCGCAAGGCCATCCATCTAGGTCCGCGCGCGCATCGAGAGCCTTCTTGACGCTCACGAGTTGAGTTTGAGACGGGACGTAGGTCTTAGGCAGCAGAGGGCGGTAGGCCTGGACTTGCTGCCAAAGGCTATCTTGGGGCGGGAAAAATAGTAACGAGTAAATCGCTGCGAGGATAAAGGCAGTGTGCATTTCAACCTCACGAATGCTAGCGACGAAACGGGCTTTATTTTTACATTTCCGCTTGTGGACAGCAATGCACGGCTCGCGCAGCCACTTCGTCGTTCGGACGGCGCGTGATGGAGTGTCTCAGAAGCGCCGAGCGCTGAAGCGCTCCTCCCCTGTACAAATGCTGCCCAAGTCCGACACAGCTTAGAGTGGCTGTGCCACTGTGCTGGGTCCTTCCCCTTGACGTTCTACTCGAAGCGGAGTATCTTCACCTAGCATGTCTACTAGAGAGCAACGAGAACGCGTCGAGCTGCTGCAAGGCACGCTGGACCTGCTGATTTTGCGTACGCTGTTGCTGGGGCCGGCGCACGGGCACGCCATCGCCAAAGCCATCGAATTCAATTCCGATGAAGTGTTGCAGGTGGAGCAGGGCTCGTTGTATCCAGCGCTCCATCGGCTTATCAAGCGGGGATGGATTTCAGTGGAAGCGGGAACTTCCGAAAATAACCGGCGAGCCAAATTTTACCGCCTGACGCCGAAGGGCAGACGGCAACTCGCCGTCGAGACCACCAAGTGGGACAAACTGGCTGGAGCGATCGCGCAAATCCTACGGCCGGCGGTTCGGGAGGGTGAATCGTAAGCCGCTGCAAATGTACGCTGGCTGTTCGACGGGGAGGCGTGCGCTGCGTATTCATCCCGCTAGGCTGCTCCGCGAGCAATAACTTGCCGTTATAGCACAGCCACTCCTGGATGTGATTTTTCAAACTTGCTAGCCGATCGATTTCTTGTGCTTGGCTGTGGCAGTGAGCGCGCTTCTGATGTCTTTCCAGACCAGCCAATGCTCGTTTAGCTTTTCTGCGCCGTGTTTTGTGTAGAACTTGCGCGCGACTGTGTTTTCGGGTTTTACATCCACGCAGATCTGAATTGCGTTTTGCTCGACAAACCATTCCGCCAATCGGCGAAGTAATTCTGACGCCACTCCGCTGCGTCGATGCTCGGGAATTACGTCGATCCATTGCAGCTCGCCATCACATTTGTAGCGACGAGTGAGATGGCCAGCGATGAAGCCCGCGAGGGAATCGGCGTTGGCGGCCACGTAAATCACACGCGGGGACAACGCTTCGCGCGGATTGAGTTCACCGGCGAGGTAGCCCGAGATTCGGACCTTCCAGTAGTCTTCGATTTCCCGGTCTGCGGCGCGAATGCGGGCCATGAACGGGATGTCGGATTTGCCAGCGAGTCGGTAAATCATTTGCCTGCCGAGGGCCTACATTATTGCATCACCCGGGCGGCGCTGAGACTTTTTTGTAGCACAGCCACTCTTGGCGGCGTTTGTTTCCGTGTTTCGACGTCGAGTGGATAGTTCGCGCGTTCGGCAGAATGTGGGCGCAGGACACAGCGAGGAATGGCGGTGCTACTGGGCCGGACTGCGTGTCGTTGCGCAATTTTATTTGGTGGAGTAGTTTGTAGGAAATTATTTGGGAGTGGATTATGAAGACGTGGGCTCGATTGGGATTTGTAATTTCTTTGTTGCTCGTGCTGCCTTTGACTTCGTGCGTGCCGCAGTTGTCGCTGAATCCCTGGTACAGCGAGAAGGAATTGGTGCTGGAGCCGGGGCTTGCCGGGGCCTGGTTGCTGCTGGATACCGATAATAAGCCGCAGGATCAGCAGGGATGGAAATTTGTGCAGGATCTTGAGAAGGGCTATACGGTTTCGTTTGAGGATCCGGAGCAGCCGGGAGTGCGCGAGGCTTGGGAATTGCGATTGTTTCGCGTGAATGGGCAGCTTTTCGCGGACGTAGTGCAGCTGACGTCGAAGTTCAAGGATACGGATCTGGTGGAAAATTTTATTCCGGGACACATGGTGGGGATTGTGAAGTTGGAGGCTGACAAAATTTCGATGCGATTCTTGGATGATGAATGGACGGCTAAGGCGGTGAAGGCGAATGCGGCGTTGATCAATCATGCGATGGTGCAGAATTCGGCGGTTTTGACGGCGGGGACTGTGGAATTGCGGGAATTTGCTTTGGCTCATGCTGGGGATGATAAGGCGTTTGCGCTGAATTTCAATTTTATTAGGAAGAAGTGATGGGACTTCAAAGGATTACTGCAGGAATTTCAAATTTAAAATTTCAGATTTGAGATCACATCAAGGCTTAAATCAAATTCGACGGCGTAATTCAAAGTCAGAAGCGTAGGCACGAAAACCCTCACCTCTAAAGAGGTGAGCTACAGGGGATTCTATGAATCGCGATTCGGGGCGGGTGCCGGTTACTTCTATTCGGCGGGTCGAGGCTGATGGGGTTCGCGTTTTCTATCGCGAGGCTGGGCCGCTCGATGCTCCCGTGGTGCTTTTGTTGCATGGGTTTCCTACTTCTTCGTTTCAGTACCGGGAGTTGATTCCGCGATTGGCTGACCGTTACCGGGTGATTGCGCCGGATTTGCCTGGATTTGGATTTACTGAGGTGCCTGAGACGCGGGGGTATAAATATTCGTTTGATGCTTTGGGGCGGACTATTTTGGCTTTTATCGACGCGTTGAAACTTTCGCGATATGCGCTGTACGTTTTCGATTATGGGGCGCCTACTGGCTTTCGAGTGGCTATGGCGCGGCCTGAGCGGGTTTCGGCGATTGTTTCGCAGAATGGGAATGCTTATGAGGAGGGATTGGGGGATGCTTGGGCGCCGATCCGGCGTTATTGGAGCGAACCATCGGCGGCTAATCGCGAGGCGGTGCGGCGCGAGCTTAGTGCGGAGGGGTTGAGGACGCAGTATACGTTCGGCGTTCCCGATCCAGAGGTGATGGCGCCCGAGGGTTGGACTTTAGACGCGGCTATGATTTTGCGGCCTGGGAATATGGAAATTCAGCTGGATCTGTTTTTGGATTATGCGAACAACGTGAAGCTTTATCCAGCGTTTCAGGAATATTTCCGTCGCTCGAAGCCGCCGCTTTTGGCGATTTGGGGGAAGAACGATCCGTTTTTCATTCCGCCTGGGGCAGAGGCTTACCGGCGGGATATTCCGAATGCGATTGTGCGGTTTTTGGATACCGGGCATTTTGCTTTGGAGACGCATTTGGAGGAGATTGCTGGGGCCATGCGGGAATTTTTGGCGGCGAATGTTGGCTGACGGCAAACGAAGGATCGGTACAAAGAAATGTCAAATTTAGGATTTCAGATTTCAAATACGATCGGCACATTAAGAACGGCGATTTGATTGTTCGCGATTGGTAATGCCCGCTCTGGTGATTGTGGGGCGATCTTGCATGAAGAGGCCCGGCATAAAGCGCGGGCCCTACGGTCGGAAAAAACATTTGCGGCGGACTTAACTTATCGGACTGCTTTTAGCTTTCGATTCAAACCTAACTCTTACCTTCAAAGTCTAATGCGTACGACGAAAGACCTCACCTATAACAGGGTGAGCTACATTTGAGTGCGCGACATTCGAGATCCATCTAGGAGATTGCTTATGGGAAGTTCGTTGCCGGGGCAGGCGGCTGCTAATCCTACGCAGTACAACATTGAGGCTATTGCCAAGCTTGAGGAGGACGCGCTTCGCCGGCGAAGTGCTACGGAACGGGTTAGCGATGTGATTGCCGGGTTCGTCGGCAACGTGGGATTTCTTTTGCTGCAGTTGAGTTTGATATTGGTTTGGTGCTTGTGGAATCTGCGGGTGATTCCTGGCGTCAAACCGTTTGATCCGTATCCGTTTGGCGTGTTGGCTATGCTGGTCTCTTCCGAGAGCGTGTTTCTTACTATTTTTGTTTTGATTAGTCAGGGACGGATGTCGCGGCAATCGGAGCGGCGATCGCATTTGGATTTGCAGGTGGGAATGCTTTCGGAGCAGGAGTTGACTACGATTTTGCAGATGCTGCAAAAACTTTGCCAGCATATGGGCGTAAACGTGGATTCATCGAAGCAGGAAGTGCAGTCATTTAGCAAAGCAACGGATGTGCATAAATTGGCTAGCGAGCTTGATGATAAATTGCCGGAGAAATGAGTGGAGAGGTGATGGGAATCGGATTTCTCCTTGGATGGGAACTTGTTGGGATAAATGGCCATCGCAAATTGAGACGCGGGCATTGGGGAATCGGCTAACTCGCTGAAGCTGCGATAATTGCTGGGTTATTCGGATGTGTCACCTTTTTGGACGCCTGGTTGCAATGTTATGCATACCGAGGCAACTGGCCTCCAGGGAGAATGCGATGAAGACGAACAAGATGATTTTGGCGGCGATTTTGGGGTTGATGATTGTGCCGAGCGTTACGTTTGCTGCCAAGCAGCCGCGCCAGTCGAAGGATCAGCATGTTGTGGTGGCTGCGAAGACGCACCCGTTTTTTAAGTTTATTTTTGGGAAGTAGTTGTTGGGGTTTGCGCTGACGCGCCAAGCGTTTGCGGAGTTTGGATTAAATTTGATTGGATCTGCTCGCGTGGTTGATCGTTGATTGGCTCTTGGGATCACACCGGTTTTTTACATGTATGGGTACGGGTGTGTGTGTACGGCCGGCGAACGGCGCGGGCGATGAATGCGGCCGCGGTGGCACCCGACCTTTGCAAAACGTCCGCGACGCGACGACTGGATCGCGGAAAGTGCATCGCGCTTCTATCGAACGTTTATCATCGCGTGGGGTGTCGGTCACGGCGCAAACGCCGCTCTTGGTGCCCAGCGCTAAAGCGCATTGTTTAGCTCGGAGTTTTTTCGGAGCGCTGAAGCGCTCCTCCCCCGCATAAATGCGGGGGCTCCCACCTGAAAAACGTCATCCGGAAAGAAAACCTCCGCGGCTGCAGGCGTTGCGGAAAAATGGTCAATCTGGTCAGCTACATTGCGGTTGTGGCGCGGGTTTCTGTGAGGATTGATTTTAGTTCGGTGGGATTTTTTGTTGGCGGGTGGCAGGTGGTTTCTATGCAGACTAGGGCTTGGGATTCGTTCGCGGGGAGATTTGGAATTGTTTCCGCTAGGGTGGGCGGTAACTTTGCGCTTTTAATTTTTTCGGGGGTTACTCTGAGGACTGCTTTGGCGTAGCGGTAGATTTTGTTTGCTGTTTGTCTCGAGCGCGCTGGCGCTTGCATCGTCTGCCGGGCCCGTTACTACTACTTGCAGGACATGGCGCTGGTGTATCAGTGCGGCTAGGGCATAGCTGGCTGCGAACAGGCCGAATTGCGGGGCTATTTTGGCGAAGGCTTCGAGGGTTTTCTCGGCCCAATCGTGATAGAGCTTGTTTCCTGTGAGGCTGTACATTCGGTCGCATAGGATTGCGGCCATGGAATTTGTTCCGGGCGTGGGGGAATCTTGGAAGGGCTTTCTGGCTAAATCCAGGCCGCCCATTGCTGCTGCGTCGCGGGAGCGATCGAAGAAGCCGCCGCCTTCTGCGTCGGCGAATTTTTCTATTGTTAATTTCACGGAACGCTCGGCTGCTTCGAAGTAACGGATTTCTAGCGTGGATTCGTAGGCGTCTAAGAGCGCCAGGGCCATGAAGATTTGATCGTCCAAGCTGCCTTCTAATTTTGGGCCGCCTAGTCTGTGTTGGAATCCTCGATTTTCATCCCACGCTTCATTCAGAATTCGGTCAATTGTTTTCAGGGCGAAATCTTTGCAGTCTTTGCGATCGAGAACTCTGCTGGCTTCTAGGTAGGCTGAGGCGTACATCGCGTTCCAGCTTATGTAGCTGGTGGTGTCGATGGCTGGAGTTTGGCGCTTGCGGCGGACTTCGAGGAGCTTGCCTTTGGCGCGGGCTAGCGTGAGACGCGCTTCGGCTTCGCTTACTTTTAATTCTCTCGCTACCTCTTCGATTGGGTGGGCGATCCAGAGTACATTTTTCGCTGGATTGTGATGCATTTCGCCATGGGATTCTACGTCGAAATGCATTTCGGTGGCGCGCGATTCTTCGGGGGTCAGGACGGCGCGGATTCTTCTACGTCCAGGTGAAATAATCGCCGTCGTCGTCGAGGGTTTAGTCGGCGTCCTGGCTGGCGAAGAAGCCGCCGTGTTGTTGATCGGAGAGCGACTTCGTTCACCCAGCCTGATGATTCCTTCGGCGGTTTCGCGGAAAAACGGTTTGTCTGTTACCTGATAGGCGTGGAGTAATTTTTGAGCAGCTCGGAATTGTCGTAGGACATTTTCTCGAAATGCGGGACAGCCAGCGCTCGTCCACCGAATAGCGATGGAAGCCGCCGGCGAATTGATCGTAAACGCCGCCATTGGGCCATTTTCTCGAGCGTTCTTTCCACGACTGTGAGGAGCGCAGCGCTCTTTCGCGGTATTGATATCGCTCCAGCAGGAGATCGACCGCCTGGGAGTGAGGAAATTTTGGCGCATCGGCCGAAGCCGCCGTTCTTTAGATCGAACATTCGAATGATGGCGACGACCATGGTTCGTAATGCGCGGATCGAAATCGCCGCGGGCGCCGTGGAAATCCTTCGGCTTTTGTTACCGCTTCCAGGATCGCGACGGCGGCGCGTTTTGTCTACTTCTTCGCGGCGGATTTGCGGAAGCTTCGGCGACGCCGTGCAAGATTCGCGAAAACCTGGGCGGCCCATGGCGTCTTCGGGCGGAAAATATGTGCCGCCGAAAAATGGACGCCCTTCGGGAGTAAGGAATCCTGTTAGAGGCCAGCCGCCCTGGCCTGAAACAGCACTTACGGCGGACTGATAACGCGAGTCCACGTCGGGACGTTCATCGCGATCCACTTTCACGGGGATATAATAGCCGTTGATGATGCCGCGGATCGCGGGATTTTCGTAACTTTCGCGATCGATTACGTGGCACCAGTGGCACCAGACTGCGCCTACGTCCAGGAGGATTGGTTTGCCTTCGGCGCGGGCTTTGGCGAATGCGGCTTCGCCCCATTCTTGCCAATTGATTGGTTGATGCGCGGCGCTACGTAGATAGGGGCTCGCGGAATCTTTTAGATTATTCAAATTTTTGCCGCCGGATTCTTTTGAGTGATCCTCACTGAATGGGACTTTTATAGCCGGAATCGCGCGGATCGATTGGTTTGCGGCCGGAGAAGCCTTCGTCCTGGCGATGATAGAAGCGAATGCGATCTTCGCCGAGTTGCCAGCAGAGATAGACGGCCTCGCTATGGATGCGCGACGGGAAATCGAGCAAGCCTACCTCGAGATCCTTTACGACGCAGCCTGTCGATTGTATTCGCTCCAGCGAAGATTGCAGCTCGGCGGCTACTTTGTCGCGCTCCATGCGCGCGTTCGCGGCGCGTTCGTAGGGGATGATTACGCCGCCTTGACGGACGATGCGCTCGGTTAGCGCCATGATTTCCATTTTGAGATCGGCCATTTTTTTGCGAGTTTCCATGGCTTCGATTAGTAACGGCTCTAATTCAGCGCGGGTGCGTTCGGCTTCGCCTAGGGTGAACAATTTTTGGCGTTCTTCGTTTTCGTTTTCTTCTTCGCTCATGCGCTCACTTTTCTTAGCCGCCTATGAAGACCATGGTTCTGGAGGGCGGATGGAAATCTGGTTCGTTGATGCGATGGCCTTTTTCTTTTTCGTAGACGGCGGCGCGGATATCTTCGGCGATTTGCTGGTCGGTTCACCTCCCAACCACCACCGCTTCAACCGGCCGGCGAACCGCATGCCGTTGTCCCGTGGCCACTGGTTCATGTCGCAGGCCACCGGGAGGTTACCACATGGGTATCCAGCGCCGCCCGTCGCAAGAGGTCGGCGATAAACGGGATGCGCCCGTCGTCCTCCGGGTACGTCGTGCACGGGTTCCGGTGCTTGGCCACATCAGCACCGTCACCATCGTGCGCACGTCGTCCAGGGCCCGGTGACTGCGCTCCGGGGACCACCCGAGTTCGTTGGCGATACAGCGCAACTTCTTGCACCCCATGCCGGTGGACTTCGGTCCAACCTATCTGGGTTTGGCTGCAGGCCCAGCGGGGTGGTGCGCCGAGCCGTATTTTCGTCGTCGTTGCTGACGAACTTTTCGATGAAGCCTCTATCGATTACGCATACGAATACAATTCGCTCTTCGATCCAAACTGGCCTGAAAACGAACGCCCCTGTGTGATCGGACGGCAGCCCTTCGGCAGAATCTCGATTGCCAATTCCGACGCGGGAGCGTTCGCTTACACAAGCGCCGCAATCGATCAAGCGTATCGCGCTGTGAAAGAAGTCGCGCGCTTCAACCAGAAGCCAGCTTCCAAAGCGCCCGGGTAGCGGTTACTTTTCGCCCGGCCGCTCAGTAACAGGATTTGTCCCGCCGCCCGGCAGTCGCGATTTGCGGCCGCCTGCGGACTCTCCGTCAAGCAATGCTTGCAAATTAGAATACGCGTAGATGGTCGGCGCGTGATTCTGCATCAGGCCGCCGGTATCTGCGGTGGGACCATAGTTGCTGTGCAGATCGTGGCCGAACATTCTAAGCATTGCGATCTGCTGCCCTCGATGATGCGATGTGTGCGTGATGCGGCGTGTCATCACCCAAGCGCGCGACCGCGGCACATCGAAAAATTTGGTTTCGCCTTCCCACCACGCTTCGTCTTTGGCGCGCAATACGTCGAGACGTTTGCCGCTGTCCTCCGTGTAGCGCCGGATAAATTCAAGCCGCGTCTCCGGTTTCGGAAGAGGTGGCGCACTCACGTCGATCCCGAGCATCGTGCGCATCCACAGATCTTCGCTCACACATTGATGCACCATTTGTTCGTGTACGCTTCGCCCGCGAGCGTCACCGATTCTCGGACGCAGGGGCATCTCCTCATCGCGAAACTCGCTCCACGTGCTAACCACTTTGATCCGCTCGGTATCGTATGTTTCCACGAGAAAGTCATAGTGCATCGCGCACCTCCCAGGCAAAGAAGAATCGAAGCTGCCTACTAATTTAGTCCTAAGTACTTTAGTACGTCCAACGCGGTACTTTCGCCTGCTCGTTTTCTGCCCGAACGTACAGTTGTTCCAGTTCGGTACGTTCGGCAAACTGAATGCCTTGAACGAAACAAACTTGGCACACGAACCTTGGGCCTCGGGGCACGCACCATTCGCGACGCCGCTTTCACTCGTTCCGCGCACCCCGCGCGCAATCTTCATGGAGACAAAATGACCAACCGACTGGGAGTCCTCTTCCTCCTCGCGAGTGCAGTTGCCGCTTCCCCCGTCTTTGCCGGCGACAGCGCCACCATGAAGTGCAATGCGACGCAGGATCGCATCTGGGTCTACGATTCGCTCAACAGTTTTGATGTCTCTGCCAAACTCAAATGCGGCGAGACGGTCGAAATCACGGGCCGCGTAAAAGGCTACGTGAAGATCCGCGCGGCGAACGGTACGCAAGGCTACGTGCCCGAGACTACTTTTCCGGATCTGCCTCCGTATGTTGACCCGAATGATGCACAGGCGAGTGCTCCGATAGCAAAACGAGTGGCTCCTCGCGCTGCTGCTACAGCGCCTGCATCTGCGGCATCGATGGCCAGCAACATCTCAGCTCCTTCGCCGGCGGCAGCTCCTGCTCCCGCGTCGGCAGTCGCCGTGGCTCCTGCCGCCGCTCCTGCACCGACGCCTGCTGTGCGCACGGTCGCCGAAACAACCGCAGCGCCGGTTGCTGTCACTTCTATTTCTGTCGTTGCAGCGCCGCCTGCTCCAGCCGTGAGTGCAAGCGCGAAATCAACGCCCGCGCCGAGCCCGTCCAGGAAACCGACTCCCGCCGTGGCTCCAGCGAGCAAGCTGCAACCGTCAGCGCCTGCCGGGCCTGCAGCTGCCTCACATGCTCCGGCTCTGACCTCCACTTCCGCAACCAGCAACACGAGATCCTCTTCGCCAGCCCCAAGCAAAATGGCGAACACCAAGTCTGCTGCGGCCCCGCCGCAGCCGAGCGGCGCGCATCCGGCACCGACCCCCTCGGTGCCGACGCCCGCCGTTTCAACGCCGGCGAAGCCACTCGAAACCGCTGTGATTGTCCAGCCGCAACCCGCTCGCGAGGTTGCGAGCGTTCACACCGTCGCAGCCACGGAGTCTGACGAGTATCCCGACTATCAACCGGAAAACGCCAGCGCGGACCCGGCCTGCCGGCTGTTTTTCTCCGCATACGGAATCTCGCCCGCGCAGGCGAAATGGATCGCGCAGAACCGCAAGAAGCAGTTTTCCAGCATCTGCCCAGCGCCAAATGTTTCGAGCGTCGACTACGTGATCATCTTCACGCATGACGTGGACTTCTTCGGTTCCACTCTGCCCACTCCCGTTCACACAGACCATAACGGTTTTTCGGATTTCAGTCCGCTGACTATGATCGACACAGCTCTGGTCCCGATGTCGGAAGCGGACAAATCGCATCGCGAATATGTCTGGGTGTTCAAGATGCAGCGGGGCAATTTTGAACCGGGCAAATTTTCACCGCGGAAACGTCCGCAATTCACGAAGACCGAGTCTCACGCTCCGACGCGCACTGTCGAGGAAGCGTTTCGCTTCATCGAGAGCGGCGGCCCGAGCCAATAGCCCGGACACGGCTCTATAACTCCGGCGCGATGGGTGCCGTCGCATTGCCCGGCGGCCTCGTTCGCGTTTAGAACTCGTTCGTGAACACCTGTCGCAGCGGGAAGATTCCAAGCAATCGAACTGTGATTCGGGCCCGGTCCTACCGGTTCCGCGAGGTGGCGGTGCGGGGTGAAGGTGCGGAAGTGGCGCCCCGGAACGGCTGGCGCAGCCAACGCATTACGATTACGTTGACATTCACTCCGGACTTGCCTGAAGGCAACCTTACGGATTGAGGCAGCGGCTTTCGCAAGCGCTTCTGTGCGCGGTTCATCTTCGGCCATGCTGCGACCTTCGGAGGGGTTAACGGTGCTACCGAACTCGGTCGTTGAGTGGGATTATCTGCTAATGAACGCCGCCAGCGTTGCGGTTGCTCGAGCCAATGCAACAAAGACGCTTTCGTTTGTTGCCAGATAGGCGCAGCATTCTTCCACTGATGTTCCAGAGAGACCCGCGTTTTCGAGAATGTGGCAGAAAGCCGCCGCAACCCGCGTTCGCTCTGCGATTCCACGGCAGCTTTGATTTTTCGCAATCGGCGCTCGTCAGAAACGTCACTCCAGATATGGCGAAGCGACCGCCGAAGATCGTGACTGTGCTTTCTCAATTTGGATTTTAGCGACGGAGAAAGAAGCGTTTTCGGCCAGTTGTCTGGAACCATCGCAAGCAGGCGGCTGCTAAGCGGCGGCTTTCGTCTTCTCGGCCCTATCATCACTTTCTTCACGGTCTGCCGAGCAGCGGATGGAGCAACTGTGGCCGCAGAAACATGAGCACCGTGAACCACATGTTCATCCCGCTGGGGCTGAAAAACCACGGCTTGGATCCCCGTTGCGATCGCCGGCGGTGGCGCGACCGCATCGGGCAGGGGAGGCGCGTTTGAGGGCTCTATCGAAACAGGAGCAGGCGAAGGCATCGTCTGGATTTCTGGCAGAGCCATGATCGCATCGGGAAGAGGAAGCGCGTTTGAGGGCTCCGTCGAAACAAAAGCGGTCAGAAGCATCGCCTGGGTAGCTGGCGTTGACGATTCCATCGGAGCTGGCTGAACTCGCTCCTGATAGGGAAGAGATAAGGCGTCCGAGATCCCGCTGTATATTGCAGGTACGTAACTGTCCCGGTCGAAGTGAAACTCGCGAGCCACCTCATCGAGCACTCTCGCCGGCACCACGCTCATATTCCCGGCGTAAGCATTGATCAGCGCATGCTCGCATAGCAGATTCATTACGCGCGGAATTCCTCGCGAGTAACCGTGAGCGGCAATCACTGCGTCGGGCGAGAAAATTGGCCTGCCACCAGCGCCGGCTACATCCAGGCGCGCTTGAATGTAATGTCGCGCTTCCTTCGGCGTAAGAGGCGCTGTCTTGCACCGGAGAGTGATTCTCTGCTTCAGTTGGCGCATCTCGGGACGGTTGAGCTTTTCCTCAAGTTCCGGTTGCCCGGCCAGGACGATTTGCAATAATTTTTCCTGCGGAGTCTCCAGATTCAAGAGCATCCGAATTTCCTCGAGCACATGGAGAGGCAGGCCCTGGGCCTCGTCCACAATCAGAACCGGGAATTGTCCTTCGCGACAGCGCTCTGGCAGCCATTGGCCCAGGCACATCAGCGCATTGCCTTGCCATCGTGGGTCTGGCCGCACACCGAAGTCCGCGAGCATAAAATCGTAGAGGTGCTTGGATTCCAGATGTGAATTGAAAATGAACGCAGTCGGCATCCGGTGCTCGTGCAGCCATTCGAGCAATTTCCGTATCAGCGAAGTTTTTCCGGTGCCGGCTTCACCCGTGAGAAGAATGATTCCTTCGCGCGACCGAATCCCATACTCAATCGCTCCCCACGCTTCCTGAATCCTGGGCGTCATAAACAAATAACGTGGATCTGGACTGACCGCGAAGGGATTCTCTCGAAGGCCGAAGAAACTAAAGAAGCGGGTGTAAGGGTTATTCTGCAAGTGACCTCAATTGTGCGAACTACAGGTAATGCGCTAACGCTTAATACGCTCGTATTTTAGACCTCAGCGTTCTACGATTCCATCGGGAATGTATGGTATGGGTTACGGGTCAGGCGGGGTACCTACAGTACGAGCTCTTGCCAAGGTTCCGCAACCACAGCCATTCGCTGCGCGTTCGTTGTGTTATGACCATCGCGGATATAGACTCTCCCAGTCCAGCAACCTGCAAGACGCGTTGAAGGAGCCCACCGATGACCATGGAATGCGACATCCGCCACATTCAGGACGTAACGATCCTGGACCTGAAGGGGCGCCTCAGCCTGGGCGAAGCGCTGGCCTTCGGCCCGGGCAGCGATTTGGTGCTGACCGACGCGATTCGCCGCTTAGCGGAAGAGGGCCACAAGAAAGTGATCCTGAACCTTGCCGGCGTGAAATATGTGGATAGCTCGGGAGTGGGCCAGCTTGTAGGCGCCCTCACCACGGCACGAAATCATGGCATCGCGTTGAAATTGATCAATCCGGTGAAGCAAGTGGGCGACTTGCTGAGAATGACGAAGCTGTACACGGTGTTTGATATCAGAGACAACGAAGCCGCAGCGATCGATTCATTTTCGAGCGGCGCCGTAGCGGGCGCCTGACTGCTTCTTAATCCTGAAAGCTGCGAAGCGCTTCCTGCTCGTCTGAGAAGTCCGTGAACACGGTGTGAAGGTTGGTGAGGCGCAGGATTTCCTGAGCGCGATTGCTCAGATCGACGGCTCGCAAGTCCGCATCATTCTTCCGCGCGGTAAACACGGACCGAACCAGTTGCCCGATGCCGGAGCTATCGAGGTACGTGACGTTGCGAAGATTCAGCAGGACGCGCTTTCGACCGTCTCGAAAGAGATCGCCGAGCAGTTCGTGCACGGCCTCGCCTTCGATCAGCGTGAACCGGCCGCTGACGTCCACGATCGTGATGTCTCCCACCTGCCGGGTACTGGCACTAAAACTCAATGCACTCTCCTGTGCTTCGAGTCGATTATTCTATCGTATGCAGCTTCGTTTCCTAAATGCTGAGTGAAGCTCAAATCCTGGAGCGGCTGCGAAAGATTTGTATTGGTCTCCCCGGCGTCGCCGAAGGAATCACCTTCGGCCATCCCACATTTCGAGTCAACGGCAGGATGTTCGCTGTGCTCGAGGAATATAAAGGCGAATTAGGAATTTGCGTAAAAGTCGAAATGGAACTGCAGGGGATTTTTCTCGATGATCCGCGTTTCTTCCGCACGCCGTATATCGGGAAGCATGGCTGGGTCACGCTGAAGGTCTACGCGGCTCGCCTCAATTGGACTGAGGTCAAAGATCTCGTGCGCGGCAGCCATCGTCTCGTCGCTGCGACAGGCCCAAAGCCGAAACGGAAAGCAACCCACAAGCGGAGTTCGAGCAAAAAAGGAAACCTCTAAGCGGCCAGTTCGGCGAGCCAGGCATCGAGCGTCTTCAATTCGCTATCCGCAATTTCGAGGAACGCCACACCCATTCCCATGCATTCCTGCGCGTAGATAATTTTCCCTTTGGTTGAGAAAGTGCCGAGGTCGCGCAGAACCTTCAATTGGATCAAGGTACCGGGCGGCAAGGTAATCAGAACGTCGATATAGCAGCCTTTGCGGCTGATTTCCGATACGCGGCCGGCGATGTGCGTGTCGCTGGCCGGCTCGATTACTTCAACGTGCGCGATAAAACTGTATCGCGGCACCGTTCTTTTTTCACGATAAGATTGACCTGCGTCAATCGGCAAGTCGCTCGTTTCGCCCATCGCGGTGCTCCAGTGTTCTCTCAGATTGGCACAATCGCCAACGCCCGGCGAGACTCGCTTCTTTCTTGTGACGCGTAAGGCACCCTGTTCGTGCGGACGGGCGTCGTAATAAGCTTATTTACCGGCGTGGCCTGACGAAACCAGGCCCTGTTGCCATCGGGTTTATCGCGGTAAGGCATCCGTATTTGTGCGGTTACCGGATTCCCAAATCGGGAATCGCGCTCCCACCGTGCTTTCAATACGAAGCATCTAACCCAATGGCCGCTGTTTACAGGCAAATATGGTCCGAGCCCCCCAAAATTCAGCTGCCTTACAGATAATCGTCGCAACGGTTGATTCACTTGACGAATCGTTCTAGGCTGAGCGACGGTGCCGTTCAGAAGTGAGAGTCAGACGATGCCCTGCGCTCCACGTCCCGGAGATCAGCTGAGAGAACTTCGCAATCGCCTTGGCGTTACGACCAGGGAGGTCGAAGAACTCAGCCGGAAGCTCGCAGAGAGAACCGGCAACGACGAATATTACATTTCTAACGCCTGGCTCACTCAGCTGGAAAACAAGGATTCTGTTCCAAGTATCTATAAACTCTTTAGTTTGAGCGTGATCTACCGTTCGACGTTCTCCGACCTTCTGGCGGTTTTCGGAATCGATTTGGCTAACAGCGCCCGATTTCAGTTGGACGTTCCGCTGGCGAATACTCATCGAGTCGCATTCGAGACGCCTCATCCGGCATCCGCTGTAACATTTCCAATACGTCTCGATCGGAGCTTCAGCCTCGAGAAGACAAATCTGGTCTCGCGCGCTGTCGAGGTGTGGGGAAATGTGCCTGCGTCGCTCTTCCAGCGGCTGGACCTGCGCCATACCCAGTACGGGTACATCGGCACATGCGATTTCACAATGTATCCCCTACTTCGTCCCGGAACCTTCGTTCAGATTGACAGCGAAATCGCCAGCATCAGACCGTCCGCCTGGCGAACAGAATTCGACCGGCCCATCTACTTCATCGAATTGCGGGATAGTTATGCCTGCGCCTGGTGTGATTTGGCGGGTTCGCAACTGACGCTCTTGCCTCATCCGCTTTCGGCGTGTTCAGTTCGTCAATTTAGCTATCCTGACGAGGCCGAAATCGTGGGGCAGGTGACCGCGGTGGCTATGCGACTGGTATCGGCTCCGGAACCCGTGAGTTTTGATGCTCCAGGATTGCCAAAGCGACCTTGAGGTTGGAGAACAGAAACTGCGCCACTCAGCGAGTCTGTTCCTACGGGAACGGCCACTCGATACGGCTCAAGTTCTCTCCACGTTCGCAGAAAATCGTCCATTGCAGTGCCGGTGGATCGCATATACACGTTCAATTGTTTCGTTAAGTCTTTTAACTCTAGCGATACCAGTTCTCGGAAACATTCCTGATGGCAATCGGCCAAAGCCTCACAAGCCACTTCTGCCGAAAAACGAGCTGCAAGGCCCTGGTGTACATAGAGCCCTGTGTTGTAGTCCCTCATCGAAGCGAGATAGATTAAGCGGTCCAGCGCACCCGACGTCTGCGCTAAGGTTCGCCTCCGCAGGTCTTCGGAAGCCGCAATCACATCTGGTCTTTTGGCTTTCGCGGCCATTTTCCACCTACACCATCGACCCGTCGGCGTCTGATTCAGTTCCCAGCGAGACCGGAATAGACGGCGTCAAGAACGCCAGTGATTGATCTAGGGTCGAGCACACCCGGCCTGCCGCGGCTGCGGTCCGGCGTGCAAAATCGGGTGCAGCGTACGCCCCGCGCCATTGCAGCAGAAAATGCAAGATCCCGCATCTGATCTCAAGACTCGTGAAATCGAGCGCTAACGAGAACTCTTTCCACCAACTCATCTGGGTGAACATGCGGGAGCGGCTTACGTGAAACTCTTTCAGCGCGCGAACTTGTCTTCGAACCATGCGGATCCATGTCAGAGCCAGACGTTCTCTCTCCGACAGGAAAAGATCGCGAATGTCTTTTGATCCCATTTTTTCAACGTAGGCCAGGTCTCGCTGGCCAAACACTTGCTCCACAAGTTCGGGTGGCAGCAGTCCAGATTGCAGTGATTCCAGCGTCTTCTTGGCCGTCACCAGTTCTCCGGCGCAACCCGCGGCGCGCGTAGGCTGCCGGCGCATTGCGACCACGAGAAGGACTAAGAGCGCCGCAACGACTGCCAGGAAAATGATGAGCTGCATCATGGCCGGTCCGCCTTACCCACGGCCGCCTTCATCGTTCCTAGCGCGTTCTGCGTCTGTCGTGCAAATGCCTCGTAGCCATCGTCGATTTCCGGCGGTATCTCCGGAGCCGCGGCAGGCGCATACGACCACAGCGCGAACGTCCAAATAAACAGCGAAGTGAGATATGTGTAGGGCTGAATCGCATTCCACCCGGCGTCAAACGCCGGTCCGATATGCCTTCGCAGCTCATGGCTCAAAATTATGCTTCCCACGTAAAACCCAAGCCCCATCATGATCCCCAGCAAATTTCTACCCACGTCGATTCGATAATAGGAAATTACGATGAGCAGGCCACATAGCGTTAGCGCCTGGACGGCCCGAAAGTCATTTTCCAGGCCCGAGAATCCTTTGTAGACAGTTGGAGACGATGGCAGCAACCGGAACACAAAGTAGGCGCAAAGCATCGCAAACATCATCACTAAGACAGGCGTCGCAAATTTCCGAGCACCTGGATACCTCTGAAAGCTTTTCTGCACGATTTCGAAAAGGACCACGAAGCCCGCCAGCAGGCCCAGGAACTGGCTCATCCAGTAGAACTGTGGGTACAAACCGCGGTGGTATTGATAAACCGGAGTAAGCGCGGCGCTGAAGAAACACACGATTGCCATGTAAGCGAAAAAGAAGGGATAGTGCGCATACAGCCGGCCCTTGAGGAACCGGAACAAAATCACCAGCTCCAGCACAATTCCGGCAATCCATAGAAGTGAGGTAGCCATGTACCTCCTATGGACGTACATCCTAACATAGTTTCAAGAGGAGAACCTACGTTCTCCCCCTGATGTCGAGTCGGAATGGCCTTAGCCTGGGTAGGGCGGCATCGGTTGGGTGCCGTCCGTGTGCGGGGTGGTCGAAACCGTTCCGGTAAAACCCGGGTAGGGCGGCATTGGTTGGGTGCCGTCCATGTGCAGGGTGGCCGAAACTGTTCCGCCAGCACCCTGTGCAGCTACGCTTGGACCTTTTGCAAAACTTGTAGCCGGAACTGTCAATACTGCGATGGCGGCGGCAGCGATCAGAATCACCCTCTTGGCCTGCTTCATTTTTCTTTCCTCCCGATCGAATTGGCCCTTGGGCCGGGGAGAAAATAAAAGAAGGGCGCGGGCGGATAGCGAATCGGAAAGAAATGCTTGGGAAACGAAGCAATGGAGGTCGTCTGGCGCCAGGGGACGCGCCAGAATTCCGACCGAACAGCGCCTAACGAAGCTCTAGCGAAAGAGTCAAAAAAGCGGCATCACGGTTATCCCTATCGCACGGGTAAAAGGACAGTTAACGGGATTGACACCGCTGCGGAACATACGGATGGAGTTTGCAGCCGAAGCCCTGTATTCCTTATTGCAGGCACATTAGCCCTGACAAATGACTGACATGCGAGACGCAGCGCCTTCCGAGGCTTCTGTTCCGCGCCCGGAAGAAATCCAGACGCATTTGAAGCATCTTGACCGGCGCCAGTGGTGGCTGTGGTCGAGCACGGTGGCCGTCATTCTGTTATTGACGCTCGCCGTCGCCTCCTTTGCATTCCCCGCTATGCTGAGCAGGGACGAAGGCACCTACTCGTTTTTTCTGAATCAATCTGTGCGGGCGCTGGTGGGGATGGTGTTGATCTTCAGCGTGTACGTGGTGTATCAGCAAGTGCTGATTCACCGCGTGCGCCACCAGCTCGCTGAGCAAATTCAGTCCCTGGCGAAAGTCGAAAGCCTTGCTTCGGAGGTTTATAAACTAGCAGCGCTCGACCAGCTCACCGGCCTCTATAACCGTCGCTCCGGCGAACAGCGGCTTGCGCAGGAAATCAGCCGCGCGCAACGCCATGGCCGTCCGCTGACCGTCTTGCTTCTGGACCTCAATGAATTGAAAGCCATAAATGATAAGCATGGCCACGCGGCGGGCGACTTGCGTCATCAAAGGATTCGCGGAGCGCCTGCAGCGCGCCATTCGCGGCTCTGATCTCGCAGTACGCCTCGGCGGCGACGAATTCATGGCCTTGCTGCCCGAATGCCGCGCGGAGGAAGTCGCGGCATGTTCTTGGCCGCGTCGAAGGACTCGAACTGGAATATCAGGGAGAAAAAATTCGCTGCCATTTCTCGAGCGGATTCACGGATTACAAGTCGGGCGAGTCCTCTGCGGAACTCCTCAAACGCGCCGACGATGCGCTCTACGCGAATAAGCGTTCGGGGAAGCGTATCGTGAGCCCGACGATTTCAGCGGCTGTTCCACAGTCTGTCTCCTGATGTAGCCGAATCAATCGGATCAACAAATCGTGGTCGATCTTTCTTGACCCGTTTTCTTCACCCCGCAACCCGGTGTTCATCACAGGAACATGACCTGAAAAATATTCTTGCGCCGCTCCCGGGGTTACTCGTATGCTACGCCCGGTTGTCAGGATTGCCACTATGCCGAAAGAGAAGCCCAAGGTAAATATTGGTGAAGTGATTCGGTCGTATCGCAGCGACCGCGGCCTTTCCCAGGGCGACATCGAACGCCGCACCGGACTGCTGCGCTGCTATCTCTCCAGGGTCGAGAACGGCCACACCGTTCCGTCCCTCGAGACGCTCGCGAAGATTGCAGAGGCTATGGAAATCAGCCTTGCCGATTTCTTTCCGGGCAGCGACACGCCTCAGGATCGCGAAACCCGCAAAGTGCTGGGGGAACTGTCCGAGGAAGAAATTCGATTTCTCGCCGACATCAAGAAATATTCCACCACTCTATCGGACGACGACAAAAAGCTCGTTCTCGCGATGATCCGCAAGATGGCCACGGTAATACCGCCGCCGCGCAACGGAAAATCAACAAATGCCGCCCGCCGGCCTGAATACTAAATCACTCGATCTACCTTAACTTGAATACCAGGTTTTTGTTGTCATCCTGAGCGAAGCGAAGGATCTCAGCGCCCAGATTCGCCTCGCGGAATCACTCTGCGCCGCGCTTTACCTCAACCACCCACCCGTCAAATCAGCGGCGGCTCGTATATGTACGCCATCCCATCGCGCGTCACTGCATACGCCCGCGAACCGTCTGCGCTCCACCGCAAATCGGCCACGCCCTCCGCGGGATATTCGTCGAACGCATTCGAGCGGCTCAAATCGATTAGGAATAGCCGTCCTTTTGCCGAATTTTTCAGCCAGGAACTGAAGCACACACACAGCGGCAAGTGCGGATGGCACACGCATAATTCCGCGCCAAAGGGCAGAGGCTCGGAATTCACGCTCTGCGGTTCGAGCCGGTACGCCTGGCCCGCTGCGCAATAAATAATCTGCTCGCTGTCGGGTGTCCATGTGAGATCGGTCACGTGTCCTCGCGCGTCGAACACTTTGCGCCGCGAAAGCTTCGTAACGTCTGCCACCATAATCGAGTCGTCCGCCCACTCGCCTTTGATTTCAATCACGCTCGCGAGCGCTTCTTCGTTCGGGCTGAATACGGCTTTTCCGTACCCGCCAAATGAACCTTCCTCCGCGAACTCCTCACCGGCCTGCTGAGGCTCGAGCCAATCGGGCGTCGCGAGTTCTCTCGCGGCTTCGCCTCCCGGAGATCCTCCGCGTGGTTCCCAAACTCGCAGGACTGCTCGCTTTCCTCGCGAAGTCGCCACAAAGTAGTCGCCTGAATCGGACCAGGCCAGATTCGCGGGCGCGAGATTCGCTCCACCGATTTTTCCCAGGTAGAGTTTGCCTTGCAGGTCGAACAGATGTAGCCCGGAAGGCCATGCGCTCGACGACCCAGCCAAATAATGCGCGTTCGGCGACCAGGAGAAAACGGCCCCTGATTCTGGCGGGTTCGAAACCTCTCCCGCCGGTGGTGCAAGCGTCATGGTCGGGACGCTCAATTCGATATCGTAGAGCGCAACTTGCGCAGTACCGTGATGCACGTGTTCGGAAATTGCGCAAACCTGCCCCACTGGCGAAACAGCGAGATGCTGTGATCGACCGGTGAAAACCTTCTTGATCAGCCAATTCGAATCGCGCGCGAGATCGCGCAATCCCCGGGCCACGAGTGCGGACGAACGCACTGCAAGCGCTCGTGTTCCAGCTCGCGCAATCTGTGTTGTTGTCGATGTGTCGTGCGTTGCCATCGCCCGTCAGATAATCCTTGGCTCGCCGCCGGCCCTGGGTTTTGCCAATCGTTGCTGCGCCTGCTCGATTTGCTCGTCTACCTTTGCCACCATTTCCTGCAGCACATCGCGCCCCACCTGCTGAGCCTCGTCAAGCCGCGATTTCAATTGGAAGAGATCGGATCGCAGGAGTTCCTGCAGCTCCGCTTCCATTTCCGCCAGGCGACTGCGCATTTGCGAGATGCGGCGAATCACGCGCACGAGCTCCACGCCCGGGCCCTCGCCTCGCACTGCCTCGGGGCTGTGTTCATATTCCGTAAGAATCCTGGCAAGTTGCATTTCATCGCCGTGCTCGTATGCCTCATTCGCCTGGCTCATCAGCTGCTGCCGGATGGCGCGGTCTTCGCGGTCCGACGTCAAATCGGGATGGATGCGTTTCGCGACCGTACGGTACATTCGCTTCATTTCGGGCGAGGCTTCGAAAGCGCGTGGCGCGTTCTCAGCGCGCTCGCCGGCGGCGGATTTGGTTTCGTTCGCGCGGGCGCGGGCGTCGCGCGCTGCTTGTTGGGCTCGATCGTTGTCGGGTTGTTCGTTGGCAAGCTGCTCGGCGATGCGCGCTTTGAGCTCGTCCAGCTCCGCATAGCGCGCTCCGACGAAATGCAGGTAGCGGCGCTCGAATGCGCCCAGTTCGGCTCGCAAGTTCGCCGTGCGCAACTCGCGTTCGGTCAGTTCGGTTTCCAGGGTGGTTTGTTCGAGCACCTTGCGCGCGAGCTCTCGCTCTTCGGGTTTGATTGGTGCAACGTCGGGCGATTTCAGCGCCATAGCGTTTCTCGCTCATCAAATTGTAGCCTGCGGCGGAGTTCGCGTTTTTGCCTACGTGGCATCAGTTTCCAGAAAAGAAAATGGCGCTGGCTTCGCGTGCCGTGATGCGCCACAAAACGGCAATTTACCGCCCATTAAGAATGCTTCAATTCCATGTTTTCAATCACTTGCAGAAATTTCTAATCGCGGAACCGTAGATTGAATCGCGAAACCATAGCTAAATGTTGCTCCGCTTACGTTACGACGCAGGCGGCATCCGGGCGAAAATGGTCTAGAGCGGATAATGCCGCCATCTACGATTTCACCTGTATTGCCTAAAAGGGGTGTTCGCTCTAAGATGTGGTCACAGCAAATTGGCGGTGGGACCAATGTTCCGCTCCAGCAGACGAATCTTGGCTTCGGTGGTCTTAATAGTCGGTTTTCCGTCTCTCGCCCTTGCACAACGAACACAATCGATTCTGCCTGCCGGATCACGCCAGTCCGCGTCCACTGCCACGAACGCCACAGCCTTTGCGTCGCATTCGGTAGGCACGGTTTCGATGAAAGGTTTCTCTTCGGCGTCAATATTTCCCAGCCGGTCAGTCGCAAACGCCACCAGCACGAATTCGGATCAGGAACACCGTTTCGCATTCAGAACACAGGAAGACCAGCATGAGATCATCCCCCTACAAGTCACGACCACGCCATTCGCAACCGAGTCGCGCGTTCCGATCGCGCCTCTGTTGGGTGCGCGCCTGCAGTTGAACATCTCGATGCTCAATCTCCGCAATGGAAACGTGATGTTGGGCCCGACCCCGGCAAGCGAGATTCTTCATGCCCCGGCACAAGCCCGTTCGGCTGAGCTTTACGGGTTCGGCGTGAGCATTCCGCTGGGCCGCGGCGTACGGGTGCAAACATCTGAGAACTTATTGCGCAGTGCGATGCGAATCGTGCGCGACAACTGAGATTCTCACGTCCTTGTTTCTCTTCCTGCCTCCCTTAGTACGCGAGACATCAATTTTCGCCTGTTCTTTTTTTGGCCGGACGGTCAGTCCACGAGGCCAATTTCAATGTGATAGGGTCGAGATTGGACAACAGGACTCTGTACGATCGCAAATTCCAGCTATGTCACATTTCGTTCCCATCGCGTACTACAAAATTCGCCCCGTCCAACTACAGCGATCGCCCGAGAGGGAAGGCTGATGACCTGTTTTAGGATTTGAGTTGCCAAGCTCAATTTCCTTGGAGGTGATTTTCATGGCCAAAGGATCGGGCTCACGAATCGCGGTTTTATTCGGGTTATGCACGTTGTTTCTAGCCGGAGGCATGCAGCTCCACACGTTGAAGGCCTCCGGGCTTCCGCTCATAATGCAAAACAGCCAGAATCAGAGCGCACCTGAAGTAAAAACCTTCACGGGCAAGGTGCTGTCGCAGAACGGCGAGCGGTTTATTCTGCGAGATGAAACAAATGACGTCTGGTACCACTTGGACGACCAGCAACAAGCCGGAAAATTCGCTGGCAAGAATGTGCTGGTAACGGGCGTCCTCGACGGGCGTACCGACACGATCCAGGTCCGCGAAATTACAGAGGCGAAGGCCTAGGGCGCGCGTTGCGGCCGGTTCTTGCAGGCGAGGTCTCGGCATGATGCCACGACGACGACAGCATCGCCGTGGCTTTCACTCTGCAATCTGAATGCGCTATGAGTTTCGCGCAGGAAGGCCCAGATATTTCGCGCACTTTTCTCTTCCTCATCACTTCAGCCGGAGTGGTTCCGCTGCGCTCGAGCCATTTTGTGAATTCGCCGATTCGCACGTGATGCTCCACGGGCACGCTCTTCACCGCCACAGTGACAGTATCCATCGGCCGGCCGATGCCTGCCACCCATTCATTGCCCTGAAGCTGCTTGAGGCCGAGTGCCACGGCTTCGAAGAGTGTCGCAGCCGTTACTTCGACGGTATGGGCGACGCCGTCCATGTCGGCAATCGTGACGCGGCAGGATCGGATCTCCATAGCGAGAAAGTATCATATTCGCTTTTTGTTCGCCATATGGTTTTGGTCGGCCTTCTCTCCTAGGAACTAACGCGGATGGGCCAAGGGCGTTGTTGATTAGTCAGGTCAGGCGGAACGCCAAATTGGATTCCCCGCGAGGCTGCTTTCGCTCCCGCGCCTTTTTCAGAATTGGCACATCTTTACTACCATTACTGCGACAAACGATTCGGGGCGGATCGTCCAAAGGAGGAGGGGGAACGACGATGAAAGAGACGCCACAGGAATATATTCAGCGAATGCTCGGTTACACGGCCGGCGGTGAGAATCCAGCCAAGGTGCAAGCGGCTACGGCTAAGAAGCTAGAAAAACTCATCAAGGGAGTGCCGGCGGCGAAGTTGAAGAAGCGGCCTGCGCCGGAAAAATGGTCGGTGCAGGAAATCATCGCGCACTTGGCGGATACAGAGATTGTAGGCAGCTGGCGGATCCGCGCGATCTTGGGTGCGCCTGGTACGCCGATTCAAGCGTTCGATCAGGACGCGTGGGTGACGGCGACGCACTACGCCAAGCGCGATCCGCGGCAAGCGGTGGCGCAATTCCGCGTGCTGCGCGAAGCGAATCTGGCGCTCTACAAATCGCTAAAGCCGGAGCAGTGGAAGCATCACGGGATGCACTCCGAGCGCGGCGAAGAAACCGTGGAGCACATCGTGCGGATGTTTGCGGGGCACGATTTGAATCACATCGCGCAGATCGAACGGATTCTCGCGCTGAAAAAAGCGAAGTAGGCGCGACGCTGCGGCGCCCTTTTTAAGACCCTGCCCGCCGGGCGGAAGGCCCACGACGAGGACGGCGTCGTCGTGGCTACCCGCGCGGTGCACGGCCGCGACGCGTGCTTTCCACAATCAATGTTGACAACTAAAAACCGCCGTCTCAGCATTAGGACATGACACAAGGACTGGAAGGTGTTGTTGCCGCTTCTACGCGGCTGAGCCACGTGGACGGAGAAGCCGGACAGCTGATTCTCGCCGGATATGCGGTAGAAGATCTCGCGCCGCACGCGACGTTCGAGGAAGTGGCTTACCTTTTCTTGCACGGCCGTTTGCCGGAGCCCGCGGAACTCGTTGCGTTCGCGCGGGACCTGGCGGCACGGCGCGCGTTGCCCCGCGTGGCACTCGAAGTTCTTCGCGAGGCTGCGGCAGCGAAGGCGCCGGTGATCGACGCGCTGCGGATGGCGACAGCTCTTCTCAGCCTCGGCCGCAAAGAAGATCCGCTCGACGATTCGATGACCGCCATCGCGTCGTTCCCGACGATCGTCGGATCGTATTGGCGCCTCCTCAACGGCGAAGCGCCAGTGGCTATCCGCACTGACCTTTCGCACGCAGCTCATTATCTCCATCAACTCTTCGGAACCGTACCAACGCCCGAACGCGCCCGCGCGCTCGAGACTTATCTCAACACGATCTGCGACCACGGCCTCAACGCCTCGACGTTCGCGGCAAGGGTCATCATCTCCACGCGCTCGGACGTGATCTCCGCGATCACCGGCGCTGTAGGCGCGCTGAAAGGCCCGCTACATGGCGGCGCACCGGGGCCGGCGCTCGACATGGTCTTTGAAATCGGCACTCCCGAGCGAGCCGAAGCTTTCATCCGCGCCAAACTCGATCGAGGCGAGCGGATCATGGGATTTGGGCATCGCGTCTACCGCGTACGCGATCCGCGCGCCGATGTGCTGGCGCAAGCAGCCGAGCGTTTCTTTTCAAGCGACGGTGACAAGCGCCTCTATAGCCTCGCCCGGAGCGTCGAAACCACCGCGCTGCGCCTGCTCCGCGAATACAAGCCGGAGCGGCGGCTGGACACCAACGTCGAGTTTTACACCGCGCTGCTGTTGCACGGCATCGGATTGCCCACTCAGTTGTTCACTCCGACCTTCGCCGTCGGGCGCGTGCTTGGCTGGTCGGCACATTGCCTAGAGCAACTTGCTGAAGGCAAACTCATCCGGCCGCAATCGGTCTATGTCGGCCCCAAGGGGCTGCACTACGATCGCGCGCCCGCAGGCGTCGCATCATCCGAGAGCGGCACGTCGCGCCGATAACCAACGGTAGCCACGACGACGCTGTTATCGTCGTGGGCCTTTCTCTTCGCGCGGGCTTCGAGCCGACGATGAGCGACTAGTGTGCCGGCGCCCCTTGCTTCGGCACAGGCGCAGCGAAAAGAACGATGTTTCCCCCCGGCTCACGCACGCCAATTTCCTTCATGCCGTAAAACGTGGTGCGCACCGGCACAACTACGGGCGCCGAAGCCAAGCGCTTGAGCAGGTCGTCAAAATCGCTCACCTCGATGTAAAGGCACGCCGCAGGTCGCGCAAGCTTCGCCATCTCGCTATTGTCCTTCTCCATGCTGGCCGTGGATTGAATCATCAGCTCGGCGTCGCCCTTCATGAGAATGACGAACCCGAGCTTGTCGCCGTCCGGCACCTCCACCGTCTTCGTGAAGCCAAGCTGGTCTACCCAGAACTTCAGCGACGGTTCGATTGCCGGTGCGTAGATCAAAGCGGTAATTTTCATTTTTAAGCCATCCTTTGTTGGTTGCGCGTTTTGGCCGGATAAAAGGCCAATCGTCAACAGTGCGACAGCAAGTAGTGTCCTCATGGCTGGGCATCCTAGCGGATAGCTATCGGGCGATGATTGGAAAAAACGGACATCCTGGGACGAAATCTAAAGCGCGGATTCCGAACGGAAGTGCGAGGCCACGGTAAGCGACGAAAACTGCGCGGGCGAAACGCCCGCGAGTTCCTTGAATTCGTTGATGAGGTGCGCCTGGTCGTAATAGCCGGAAGCGACCGCAACGTCCGCCCAATCCGGCTGCTGCCCTCCCGCATACTTCGCCGCCTGGCGGAAACGCAGTACACGCGCCAAGTGCTTAGGGCTCAGACCCGTGCGCTCGAAGCAAATTCTGCGAAACTGGCGCGGGCTAAGGCTGGCGGCGTCGGCCAGCGCGTCCATCGAAACCTGTCCACCGCACTCCGCCAGCCACGCGAGCGATTTCTCCACCGGATCGAGTGGCACAGGATCAGCGAGCGACGCCTCAAACCGAGCGATTGCATCGCGTGGCGATCGGCTGCCCGCCAGTTGGTCGAGAAGATCGCGAACCGCCGCCGCTTTCCACGCGTCAGCGAGCGGAATCGATTGATCCACGGCGACCGAGCCCGGCACTCGCAGGAGCCGCGCCGCCATGCCCGGCCGGAAACGCACGCCAAAAGTTGAATGCCGGGCGGGAATGTCAAACGCTTGCGCGCGCGTCATGGTACCGACAATCGCGAGGCCGCCATAATCGCGCGCCGGCTGCTCGAAAATGATGTCCGAGCAACCATCGGGAAACACGTGAAAATCGCGGACAGACCCCTCCGTACGGTGCATCCAAAAGCATTCCACATGCGCAGCAAATTTCGGCGAAGGCGGAAATTCCTGGTAAGGCGGCCTGGTTAAAGGCTCGGTGACAAACGTAGTAACAACAGCAGGGGATTGAAAAGCGGTAGAAGCCGCGGCACCCATCGCAATTGCCCGAAAGGCCCTCCTAAAACACCACCGGGCACAATCTCTTCAGATCGTGCCCGGCGGAAACCAATACGATTGGGGCTCTACTCTGCCGGCGGTGCCATCTCCGGCATCTGAAGCTTTGCTTTGGCGAGTGCGCGAACGATGTTCACTTCGACTGCCTGCTCGGAGGTATTACGCACGGTAGCCAATTCGCTGACGAGAAGATACTTGGCTCTCTCGAGCATTTTCTTCTCGCGGAAGGAAAGCGGCTTGGTCCGGCTGAGGGCGACGAGGCCTTTCAGTACAGCGGCCACTTCCATCAGCGATCCCGTCCGCATCCGATCCGAATTTTCCTTGAAGCGGTGTTTCCAATCATGGTGCGAATCGGAACGTCCCTTCTCGAGGAACGAAAGGACCGCACCGGCTTGGGTTGTACGGATGATGGGCCTGAGTCCTACGTTGAGGATGTTGGACTGCGGTACCATCACTTTCAATCCGCTGGAAACGATCTTAAGCATGTAATACCGCTCTGACCTACCGTTCAAGTACCCATAGCTGATCTGCTCAATAACACCTACGCCATGGTTCGGATATACGACTTTTTCGCCTAGCTTGAATTCCATAGGTGGAAGTAGCCTCCCCGAGCTTGTTTAAATTTTAGACACATGCAAGCCCCGCGTCAAGGAAATCCCCGCTAATAACCAGGGGTCAGAAGCGATTGAAAATACAGATGTTTTCGGCAGGATTGGCCCCCGAATTGCCCTATAATGGTGCACGTGCTTGTCCTAGCCTTAGACACCTCTTCGCCCTCCGGCAGCCTAGCAGTACTACGCGATGAAAAAGTCGTCGGAGTGGTCTCCACGGCGACGGGCGAGGTGTATTCGTCGAGGATGTTTCGGGAATTGGAGTTCCTTCTGGGCGAGCTTTCGCTGCGGATGGACGAGTTTGAGCTATTTGCGGTGGCGGCAGGTCCGGGGTCGTTTACAGGGCTACGCGTTGGCTTGGCCGCCGTAAAAGGCTGGGCGGAGGTGTACCGGAAGCCGATTGCGGCGGTTAGTGCGCTCGCAGCGGTGGCTGTGCAGGCGCATTCGAATGCCGGGCTGATTGTGCCGGTGCTCGACGCGCGGCGGGGGCAGGTTTATTTCGGGCTGTATCGGCGCGCCACGGGAGGAGCGCCGGGCGAGAGCCGGTTAGTGCTCGATGGAGAGGAATATGTGATGACGCCCGCGGAGTTTTTCGAGGCGCTTCGTGCGCAGGGCGGAGGCGCCGAATTTGCGATCGTCACGCCTCAGCCTGAGTTGTTTTCCGGGGCGGCATCGCGGGACGAGATTGCGAATCTGAAGACCGTCGTCGAACCGGCATCGTCTGTGCTTGCGCCGTTTATCGGTCACCTTGGATTCCAACAGGCGCAGCGCGGCGCCTTGGCTGATCCGCTCACCCTCGATGCGAACTACGTCCGCCGCACCGACGCCGAACTCCATTGGAAAGAGAGCTGAAGGCGCTGGTGCTCCGCACGCTCGAGCTTCGCGATATCGAAGATGTGCTCGCGATTCAAGCGGCATCCCCTGAAATCGCGCAATGGTCACTGTGGGATTATGACCGCGTGGCGCGCGGCGAAATGGCAGGGTGGGTAGCGGAAAGCGAAAGCGGCGACATCACCGGTTTTATCGTAGCGCGGCGCATCGCGAACGACCTCGAGATTCTCAATTTCGCGGTGCGGCCCACGGCGCGCCGGCAGGGAACTGGCGCAGCACTTTTGGGCGAGGTCTTGCGATGGGCCAGCGCATTTTCCGCCGAGCAGGTGTTTCTCGAAGTGCGCGCCTCAAATCTCGCCGCGCTGCGTTTCTACGAGCAGCACAAGTTCCAGGTCAGCGGCCGCCGTCCCCGCTACTACACAGCCCCCATCGAAGACGCGCTCGTCCTTAGCGCTCAGCTTTCATAGCTGCCCCAATTCCTCCCCAGGTTCTTCCGCGGTTCGCTCCTGGTTCGGTGTCAGTGCGAAAGGCAAGCAACAAAGAAAGAAATCACGGCGACGAAACCTAAGGCCGTCCGCACAGCGTGCAGCCGTCCCCATTTCGCAATCAATGTTCTCGTTTGCGCGCCAGCTTGCTCTAGTTCGGTCGCATTCAGCGCCGCGTTCACCGGATTGATCACCAGAACCGTCCAAGGCAATTTCATGAGCATCGCAATAGCGCCAGCGAGAAATAGAAAATCGCGGGTTTGCCACCACGCAGCCAAGCCGAAGACAAAACCCGCAATCGCCAATGGCGCCTGCATCGTAAATCCGCGCTTGTACGACGGCTTCCACTCCGCAAGCAACGCCCGATCGTCAAGGCCGAGCCGCGCCGGCTGCTCGACAAGGTTGACGTAAATCGCCGCTCCAGAAAATACAGCCGCAACAATCAGCGCCAAATGGCCTGCGATCATGCTCGGCTCTCCACCGAATGTTCTTGGTCCCGTGAATGAGGCTCAGTTTACAGCGTTGCGTTCCGTCGGCTTCGGCCAAAAAAGGCGGACTAATCTCCGGCCCGGGTTTTCCACCGACGCTCGAATTCATCATTTGCGCGGAGCCCCGCAGTATGGTAATTGTTACGATTATGTGAACACCATGTTCCAACCAGGAGGGAAACGCATGCCGATTACGACACGCGATGTACGGCAGACCCTATTGGAAACGGATGTAGAATTCAGGTCCCTAGTAGAAGAGCACTCCAGATGTGAAACGCAGTTGAAGCAACTCCTCACTGAACCTTATCTAAGTTCTGAAGACCTCGCCCTCGAAACAACCCTCAAAAAAACCAAATTGCGCCTGAAAGATCAGATGGAAATGATCGTCGCGCGCAGCAGACAGCAAATCGCGCTGCCTACATAACCGGCGGAATGCCCTCGTGGTTTCTGTCGTACACTACAGGTGTATCCGTAAGATATATTCGCGCGTCGTCCGGGAGAGAAATTCCTGGAGAGTTGCGCTGAACCAGTTGCGCTGAAATTGAGGCGCTGGAATTGACGAACTGAAATTGTTCCGCTGAAATTCGCCCTTAGGATCCGATAGAACCGCTCATGGTAAAAGACGCTTACAGGTTTGCTCTGCCGCCGCTCATCGCTGGAATCATTTGCGTAGTTATTGGGTCGAAATGGCCGGGCGGAGTGCTGATTTTCCTCGGTCTATTTGTCTTTTATTTCTTTCGCGATCCCAATCGCACGATTCCGAGCGATCCCGCTGCTGTCGTCTCTCCCGCTGACGGGCATGTCGTCGAAATTGTAGACGAACCCTTCGCATCCGTTCCCGGAAAGCGCGTCACCATCTTCCTCGCGGTGTGGGATGTCCATGTACAACGGGCGCCGGTCGCAGGCACCATCGCGAAAGTGGAATATCGTCCCGGCAAATTTCTGGCGGCTTTTCGCTCGCGAGCCTCCGAAGAAAACGAGCAGAACGTGATCAGTATGGATACGGCAAAAGGCCGTTTGGTTTTCAAACAAATCGCCGGAGCCATCGCGCGCCGCGTGATATGCTGGAAACAACCGGGCGAAAAAGTAGCGCTCGGCGAACGCGTGGGCCTGATTCGCTTTGGTTCGCGCGTGGACCTCTGGCTTCCCGCGGAAGCGCAGATCGTGACGCAACGCGGGCAAAAAGTGAAAGGCGGCGAAAGCATCCTGGCGCGATGGAATTCAACGGCTTAGATCCGATCGGTAACGAAGAAAGGCCGCGAAATCCGTTTCGCAAAGACCGCCTCCGCCGCGGCATCTACATCCTCCCCAGTATTTTCACCGTCGCCAATCTTTTGTGCGGTTACTATGCGGTTCTCGCCACACTCGACGGCAAAGTGTCCGACTTCGACCACGCCGCCGGCGCCATCGGCCTCGCCATCCTCTTCGACTCTCTCGACGGACGCATCGCGCGCGCCATGGGCACCAATAGCGACTTCGGAAAAGAATTTGATTCGCTCGCCGACGTCGTCAGTTTCGGCATCGCCCCTGCCGTTCTCGCCTACGCCTGGGGAGTTCGCGCCATGGCTGCCGCGGATTCGTCACCGGCGCTGCACCTTACCGAACTAGGCTGGCTCATCGGATTCTTTTTCGTCGGCTGCTGCGCCTGGCGCCTCGCGCGTTTCAATATCAAAGGAATGGCATCGGGTGGAAATCGCTACTTCGTCGGGATGCCCACGCCCGCCGCTGCCGGCATGATCGCCGCCGTTGTGCACGCGTTTCGCAACCCGATCGACGATTCGCGCATCTCTTTGCTCTGGCTGGCCATGATCGCCGCCCTCGGAATCCTGATGTCGAGCAGCTTGCGGCATTACAGCTTCAAAGATATTCAGTGGACCAAGCGGCAACCGTCGCTGGCCATCGTCCTTTGGGCTGCTCTCATCGGAGCGGTTGTCTTTCTGTCCCGTCCCACACTGTTGGCTATCGCCACCGCCTACAGCCTGCACGGCATCGTTCTTCAGGTGGTTCGCTTCGCGCGTCACCGTCCTGCTTCGAGAACTGCGTGATCCATGCCTTCGGGCCTTCCGAATTCTAACCGCGTAGCGATTGTCGGTGCGTCCTCTCTTCGAGGCAAAGAGCTGAAGCTCGTCCTCGAAGAGCGTAATTTCCCGGCCGATGAAATTATTCTGCTCGACGTGAGCGTGATGGCCGGAACCCTCACGGAAGCCGGTGGCGAACCGACCTTCATCCGCGAGCTCGCGCCGGATAGTTTCGAAAAAGTGCGCTTCGCATTTTTCGCCGGACTCCCCGCCGACACCGAGCGAAACTGGCAAGCAGCACAGGCCGCTGGCGCCACCGTGATCGATCTCACCGGCGTTCTCGCGGCGAGCGGGAAAGCCACGTCGTGGATACCGTCGCTCGCCCCCTCGATTCCTCCAAAACCCGGGCCAGGCGCAAACGGCTCTGCGCACAAACTCGCATACGCTTCTCCCGCCTCTCCAGTTGTAATTTCCTGCACGTTAGCAGCGGGACTCGCAAAGCTTTCGCCCAGAACGATCGCCGCCACGCTTTTTCCGCCGGTCTCTGAGCGCGATCAGGCCGGAATCGACGAGCTCGAAACGCAGACCACGAACCTGCTTTCGTTTCGTCCCATCGATGAGACGATTTTCGACACGCAGGTAGCCTTCAATCTTCTTTCCAAGTATGGCGACGAAAGCAAACCCAGCCTCGAATCCACCCGAGCAGCAATCGCCCGCGACGTCGCTCAATATCTCGCGGGCCGCGCGCCCGTGCCGGCGATTCAATTGATTCAGACGCCGGTTTTCTACGGTTATGCATTCTCCGCCTACGCGGAATTTGCCGCGCCACCCGCGCTCGAGCAACTGGCCGCCGCGTTCCAGAATCTGGGAGTGAAGATCGCCGCCCCCGAAGATCCCGCGCCGACTAACATCGGCGTCGCAGGCGAGAGCGAAATTCAGCTGGCCCCGATTCAAGCGGACCCGAACGTCGCTGCCGGCGTGTGGCTCTGGGGAGTTGCAGATAATTTGAGGCTGGCAACCACGAATGCGGTGCGCATTGCGGAGGAGCTGCTTGCGAAAGCCGCTGCGTAATCACCAGCGCCCGAGCCCATTGCACGCGCGCACCGGTAGCATCGCGCTCGGCCTCGCAATTCTCGTTGGAATTTCCTGCGCCGGTTGCGGCTATCATGTAGCTGGACGCGCCTCGCGCCTTCCGTCCGATTGGAGCTCGATCGCAATTCCGGCATTCAAGAACGACACCACGCGCTATCGCCTCGAACAACGTCTCACCGAAGCAGTAATCCGCGAGTTCATCGAGCGCACCAAATATCGCGTGGTGCAGAATGTGGAATCTGCCGACGGCGTCTTGCACGGCGAAGTTCTCTCGATTGAAACGAGCCCGGTAATTTTCAACTCCACGACGGGCGAAGTGGAGTTGATGGTCGTCACGATTCACACGAAAGTGCTGCTCGTCGATAACAAGACGTCGAAACCGATGTATAGGAATGACGACATGGTTTTTCGCGACGAATATCAAATCTCCAGCGACGTGCAGAGCTTTTTCGACGAGCAGAGTCCAGCCCTGGGGCGCATGTCCAAAGATTTTGCCTCGAAGCTCGTCTCCAACGTCGTAGAAAATTTCTGAAGTAGCACCCGGAGAGATGTAATGGCAGAAGTCTCAGCTGAAAAATTGGTTGCGCGGCTCGCGAGCGGCAAGCCCGTCCCCGCGATTGTGCTGATCGGGACCGACGCTTACCTCAGCGATCTCTGCCGCAAGCAGATCATCGAAGCCTGCGTTCCCGAAGCCGCGCGCGACTGGGCCGTAGCTCGAATTCGCGGCGATGCGCAGGGCTGGGACGAAGCGCTCGAGCGCGCGCAAACCATGCCCATGCTCGCCCCGCGCCAGGTGATCATCGTCGAAGACGCGCAGCTGATCGAAAAGCTGGGCGATGAATCGCGCGACGAAATCATCAAAGCCCTCACTGCCTATCTCGACTCGCCCGCTCCGTTCAGCGTGCTCCTGATCGAAGCCGCCGCGCTCGACGGTCGTCAGAAGTTCCGCAAGTTACTCGACGAGAAGGCTCTCCTCGTAGAATTAACCATCGGTCCGGAATCAGCGGCCGGTCTCGCCACGCAAATGGCCAAGGAACTGAAAATCGACATCGATCGCGCCGCCGCATCACTTTTGGCGGAAAGCCTGAATTTCGAACCCGCGCGCATCCACATGGAAATCGATAAGCTCGCCGCCTACGCGCACGAACGAGGCCGCATCACCACGGCCGATGTCGAAGCCCTCGTGAAAGCAGCGCGAAAAAATACCGTCTGGCAACTCGCCGACATGCTGGCCGTAAAGCAGCGAGCCACAGCTCTCCAATTCCTCGATAATCTTCTGCGCGAAGGTGAAGAGCCAATACGCCTCGTCGGCGCTCTCGCATTCCGCTACCGCAAACTGGTGGAAGCCCGCGGATTGCCGCGCACCATGAATGGCTACCAAGCCGCGCGCCAACTGGGAATGAGTCCGAGCGATGCGGAAGCCGCCATCCGCAACGCGCATCGAGTCGCGAAAGCTGATCTGCTCGCAGGTCTCGTGGCTCTCGCCGACGCCGACAGCCAGCTGAAATCCTCGAATCCCAATCCGCGCGCCTTCATGGAATTCTTGATCGCGCGGCTTACTTCGACAGCCGCCCCGGCCACTGCCGCCTGACCCTAATCCGCGGCGCAAAAAAAAGGCGTCCCGATTACTCAGGACGCCTCTCGAAATCCAAACGCCACGCAAAATCGAATCGCGCGATTACGCCTTTTTCTTCGCTCGCAGCCCGTTCAGCGCCAGCGCCAAACGCGACTTATACCGGTTCGCCGTATTCTCCGTCAGCGTTCCTTTGCGAATCGCCTTATCCAACGCCGAAAATGTTGGTGACGTCAGCTTCTCCGCCGCAGCCACATCGCCCGAGCTAAGCGCCGTCCGCAGCCGCCGAATCGCCGAACGCACGCGCGTCCGGTTCATTTGATTCACCACCTGCCGCTGTTCCGTCTGCCGGATATTCTTCAACACCGACTTCGTCTTCTTCTTGTGTTTTACAGCCCCACCCTGAGCCATTCAGTGCTCCTTAGCAATGTAATCGGAAACAAAAAGAATATCCGACCCGCGCACTCCTGTCAATTTACGCAAATGTGTGGGCGCCAACCGCACACCATGGAGTCGGGGCGCTATGTAAAAAATGTCTTGATAACGCGGCGTGAACGACGTCCTGGAACTTTACTCGCTTTTCCTACGCGACATCCTTCCGCTCTTGGCATCTTCATGATATCGCTCTCGAATCACCTCGCCCGTTCACCGCGGCCGCGTCCTCAGCCCAGCTTGCTTCCAAAGCTTCTCCCAATGCCACACCCCAGGCGTATCGTGCAGCACGCGGTAGCCAAGTTGATGCGCCAGCATCAGAATCTGCCCGCGATGATGCGCCTCATGCGAAAACATGTAAGCGAACATCGTCCCTCCGGCCGGCCAGGTTTGCGCCCAACTCCCACGAGAAAACTTCGTTACCCGGCGTTTCGGATCCGCCGAAAGGGCATCCGTCAACATCCGCAAACACTGCGCCGCGCTTTTCCGATGCGCGGCCACAGCCTGCTTCATCGTGCACCGGTCAGGATCAAGCGGCGCAGGACACTTCAAATGCGGCGCCGAGTTCTTAAGCCAAACAAGCCGGCAGTTGTGCAAATGCGCGAAGATCGCCGCAATGGTCCGCCCGTTGCCTTTCTTACCAGGCGGCTCAGCCCGCCAAGCCCGCGGCTCCAGGCTCGAAAGGATCACCTGGTTCATCCCATCGTTGCTGGCATAAGTTTCAAGCAAACTGTCGCGAATCTCAGCCAGCACTGCGTGTGATTGCTCCGGCATAAAATCTCCGTCAAATTTATAACATGACCGAAGTCTCGAAGCTCAGGTAGTCACGTCAGGAATGCCTGTGCTACTGAAAAGCCCACGACTGTGCCCCAAGTTGCCAGATGCACCGCGCTTCGACACGAACGAGGGTCTGGCCGCGTTGGTTCGCCTTGCGCCCTTTCCCTTGTAGCGCCGGCATCTTGCCGGCTCTTTTGAATTTCGCCTTTCGGTAGCCGTTCCGATTCCATTTATGCGTAATTTTCGGTATCAAAACGATCAAATTCGCGCTACCATTGTCCGTTTTTATATGACGAAAAAAACTACGCTATCGGACGAAGAGATGGCCCAGCGAGGCACGCACTCGTGCTCTCCTAGAGTCACGAGGAGCCTGTGCGCTTGTGCCGCGCCAAGCGTTCAAGGCAGGTCCAACCCCACCCCATTGCACAACGTCAAGTTTCTAATCGCAAATCTGGAATTAGCATTCGAGTTAAGCCACAGAAAACAAAGCTTACTAAAAATTTCTAATCGCAAATATTTCGCGATTCTTTCTCTCAATCCGCCACCCTCTTACGCTTCCAGCATAGCTCAGCCGCCCACTTCTAATAGGAACAATCAGACAATTAGAAATTTCACTAAGCCCCGTAGTATCACCACTTACGCAATTTCTAATGGGACAAAATCACGTTTTTCGGGATTTGCTCTAGCGCCCGCTTTTCTCCTCGCAGAGGCACTTCCCGCGATATGATACCGGCGCTGGCACCACTCCAATGACCACACCACACCCCGTCCACTTGCTCGGTCCACTCTTCACCACCGACGACATGCGCGAGATCTTCTCCGACCATCGCCGCCTGCAAGCGATGCTGAATTTCGAAGCCGCGCTGGCTCGAGCGCTCGCGAGCGCCGGCGTCGCGTCCAAAGAAGCCGCCGCAGCGATCGAATCGCAATGCGACGCGAATCTGTTCTCGATTGAAAAGCTGGCACGAGAGGGCGCGCTGGCCGGCAACGTCGCCATCCCGATCGTCAAGCAGCTCACTTCACTCGTCGCCAAGAATGACGAGAAGGCCTCCGCCTTCGTTCACTACGGAGCGACGAGTCAGGATGCAATTGACACAGGTCTCGTGCTTCAGCTTCGCGAAGCCCTCGAGGAAATCGGCAACGGGCTCTCCAAAATTTCGAGCGCGTTGGTGAAGCTCGTTGAAGCTCACGAGTCGACCCTGGTCGTCGGCCGGACCTGGCTGCAACATGCTCCGCCCGTCACTCTCGGATTGAAAGCCGCCGGTTGGCTTTCTGCAATCGAGCGGCATCATGCCCGCCTCAATCAAACACAAAAAGATGTACTCGTAATTCAGTTTGGAGGCGCCGTTGGCACGCTCGCGGCGCTCGGCGATCGCGGACCTGCAGTTGCATCCGCGCTAGCCGATGATCTGAAACTTGGTCTGCCGGATTTGCCCTGGCATACGCATCGTGATCGCTTCGCTGAAGTTGCGACCACTCTCGGCTTGCTGGTCGGCACGCTCGGAAAAATCGCGCGCGATATTTCGCTGATGGCGCAAACCGAAATCGCGGAAGTCGCTGAGCCCTCGACGCCCGGCAAGGGCGGTTCCTCAACGATGCCGCACAAACAGAATCCTGTCGGCTGCGCGATGATTTTGTCCGCGGCGATTCGTGTTCCAGCTCTGGTCTCTACGATGCTGACGAGCATGGTGCAGGAACACGAGCGAGGTTTGGGTGGCTGGCACGCCGAATGGGAAACGCTGCCGGAAATCTGCATGCTAGCGGGTGGAGCGGTCGCGCAGACCGCTGACCTGCTTGGTGGATTGCAGATTCACGAAGATCGCATGGCGCAAAACATCGAAGAAACGCGCGGCTTGATTTTTTCCGAGGCTGTAGCGATGGTTCTGCGCAAAAAGTTGGGTCGATCTCAATCGCACGAGTTGCTGGAAGACGCGAGCCGCCGCGCCGTTGAACAAAATCAATCACTGCAAGATGTGCTTCTCAACGACGCCAAAATTCGCGAGCACCTTTCTGCCGAAGAGATTGCCCGCCTGATGGACCCCAAGAATTACATCGGCTCAGCCAGAGAGATGGCCAAGAAAGTCTTATCCAGCCTGGATCGAAAACTCTAATGCCACAATGCGGAGAACTCTGAGCATGCCTTTTGCGGACTCAAACGGCGCGCGGCTGAACTATCGCTTCGACGGCCCTGCCGATGCGCCTGTGCTCGTCCTTTCGAATTCTCTGGGCACAAATTTGTCCATGTGGGATCCGCAGATTCCAGCGCTGGCAGCGAAGTTTCGCGTCCTACGTTACGACACGCGCGGCCACGGCCAGTCGTCCGTCACGCCCGGACCCTACGGCATGTCCCAACTGGGACGCGATGTCGTCGGATTGCTCGACGCGGTTGGAATTGAGCGCGCACATTTCTGCGGGCTTTCGATGGGCGGCGTTATTGGCATGTGGCTCGGTGTGTACGCAGCCGACCGGATCAACCGCCTCGTGCTGTGCAACACGGCGGCGAAAATTGGCGTGACGGAAAGTTGGAATACGCGGATTGAAATGGTGCGAACGAAAGGCATGGACCCGGTTGCTGAAACGCAGGCGCAGCGCTGGTTCACTCCCGCGTTCGTCGCCAAGGCACCGGACGTGATTGCGGCCACGCGCCAGATGATCCTAAGCACATCTCCCGAAGGGTACGCCGCGAATTGCGGCGCCATCCGCGATATGGATCAGCGCGAAACGATTTCGCGCATTCGGGCGCGCACTCTCGTGATCGGCGGGTTGCATGACCCAGTGATTTCCGCAGCAGACCTACGCTATCTGGTGGATACGATTTCGGGAGCGAAGCTCGTGGAGCTTGATGCATCGCATCTCTCGAATGTGGAAGCCCCGGTTGAATTCACGAAGGCACTGGTCAATTTTCTGACTGAGCCGGAGGGGAACTAATGCCCGGTAAAAATATGAGCGATCGCGAACGGCACGAGGCGGGGATGAAGGTGCGGCGCGCAGTGCTTGGCGATGCGCACGTCGATAGAGCGGAGAAGAACAAAACCGCGTTCAACGAGCCGTTCCAGGATCTCATCACGCGTTACGCTTGGGGAGAAATCTGGTCGCGGCCCGGACTTCCGCGAAATACGCGTAGCCTGATAACGCTCGCGATGATGATCGCGCTCAATCGCAGCGATGAATTCCGGATGCACGTCAGAGCCGCGTTGAATAACAAAGTAACTCGGGATGAAATTCAGGAACTGCTACTGCAAAGCGCGATTTATTGCGGCGTCCCCGCCGCGAACACCGCCTTCCACATCGCCCAGGAAGTGTTCGCCGAAATAGACGGGAAAAAATGAGCACTTTCTTCGAGACTCCGATGACAATTATTCCGATGCGAACCGATCCATGAATTTGTCCGCCTCGAACGAAGTGGGGATGACGGTCGCGCTATTTTTTGGCATTTTGCTCTGCCTGGAAATTGGCTTCCGGATTGGCCTGGCGAGTTCAAAAAGAAATCACGAACTGGCGTATGAAGGGACCGGGACGATCGATGCGGCCGTGTTTGCGCTGCTCGGTCTTCTTCTCGGATTCAGTTTTGCGGGCGCGATGTCGCGCTTCGATGCTCGTCGTCAGCTCATCGTGAACGAGGCCAACACGATCGACACGGCGTATCTCCGCATCGACCTGCTCCCTGCATCCGACCAGCCGGAAATTCGCGCGCTTTTCCGTGAGTACCTCGATGCGCGGCTTCGCGCTTTCGAGGTGCTAAGAAACAGGGATGAGGCTCGGCAAGAATTCGCGCGTGCTGGCGAAATTCAGCAGCAGATCTGGTCGCGCGCTCTGGCGGCGAGCAAGAACGACACAACGCAAAATTCCGCACGGCTACTGATGCCCGCAATCAATGACATGATGGATGTTACTACGGCGCGAATGATTGCAGCGGGGAGTCGTCTTCCGGCGCTGATTTTTCTTTTGCTGGTGAGCGTCGCGCTTCTGAGCGGGCTTCTGGCTGGCTACGCAATGGCGAAACGGAAAAGCCGCAGCTGGTTGCACATGATTCTTTATGCGACGGTGATTCCGATCACGATTTATGCAGTCTTAGATTTCGAAGATCCGCGGTCAGGACTCATCCGCGTGGACGCCGCCGATAAAGCGCTGATTCAGTTGCGCGATTCGATTCGCGAATAGGTCGTAATGGCTCTCAGGTGGGAACGTGCGGCAGATTCCAGTGCCGCCAAACGCTGATCAAGCGAATCGCGAAACACGACAATCCGCCGAGAATGGCGGACGGCGTATCGCCCATTCGCCATCTGCGGGCGATGATCATCACGGCCGAGCCGATCAGCGCGGCGGTGGCGTAGACATCGGCGCGAAGTACGTTTGGAATCTGCGCAAGAAGAATATCGCGAATCGTTCCGCCGCCAACGGCCGTGATGGTGCCCAGCAAAGCAGCGACAAAAGAATGCATTTTGTATTTCAGCGCTTTCTCGGTGCCTGCGACAGCGAACAGAGCGAGCGCGCCGGCATCCAGCACGATGAGAGGTCGCGTCGGAAGATTCTCAAAAAGCGGATGCAGGAAGAAAACAATCGCAGCGCCGGTGAACGCCACGGTGGGGTAGCGCCAATCTCGCAGCGACTGCGGCGGCACAGCGCCGATCAGCAGGTCGCGAGTGATTCCGCCTGCCAACGCCGTGGAGAACGCCAGCACCATCAGGCCGAGCAAATCGAGATCGCCGGTGACGGCGGCGGTGGCGCCTTCGATCGCGAAGAGAAAGGTTCCGGCAATATCGGCCACCGACAAAAGCCGATCGTGGCGTATGAGCGCAGCCTGGGTTTCGTTGTTCGCTTGCGTCATCTTTTTATTTCCGGTGTAGCGAATCGTCCTCGTGTGAAGCGCTAGGCTTTTGGTTCAGGCGCGATTCTCGGATAGCCTGGCGATCACTTCTGGCGGCAACGGGCGGGATTTCATTCTCTTCGGATCTTGCGGGTCGAGTCCGGCCCAAACGCGCGTCTCGATACCTTCGACCGCGAGAACCTGATCTTTGAAATATTGGTGGCGCAGCACGAAACTGCTGCGCCGAAATTCGATCACGGTAGATTCGGCGCGCAGTTCGTCGCCAAAGGTGGAGGGCACGATGAATCGCGCCTTTACATCGACGAGCGGAACGCCCAGAACGCCGTGGGAGCGGAACAGGTTTTGGATCGGCAGGCCGGCCGCGAGAAAAAGAGCGGTGGTGCAACCGTCAAACCACTCGAGATACCGCGGATAAAAGACGATTCCGGCAGGGTCGCAGTCACCCCATTCGACGAGCAGCCGCTTTTGGCTGACGAGCATACGCGTGAAACTCCTTCAAACCGATTTCGAGTATTGCGGAGTGAGGCTACCGGAGATTGTCGAGAAGCGTCAAGCGGAAGCGGAAATTTACATCTTCGCAGAGCAGGCGGCCGTTCGCGGTATTAGAATGGTGGCGTGAAAAAACTGCGCACGCAGGTGGGAATTGTGGGCGCCGGGCCTGCGGGGCTGATGCTCTCGCACCTTTTGCATTTGCAGGGAATCGAATCGATCGTCGTTGAGAATCGAAGCCAGCAGTATGTGGAAGAGCGGGTGCGCGCGGGAGTGCTGGAACAGGGTACTGTCGATCTGATGGTTGAGACTGGAGTTGGCGAGCGGCTGAAGAAAGAAGGGCTCGTCCACTACGGAGTGAACTTGCGATTTGGGCGGCGGACGCACCGGATCGATTTTGCAGAATTGACTGGAGGAAAGGGAATCACGATCTATGCGCAGCACGAGGTGATCAAAGATCTCAATAAGGCGCGGTGCGAAGCAGGCGGCCAGATCTTTTATGAAGTGGAACATGTGAGCGTCCACGATTTTGCAGATGCGAATTCAGCAACGAAACCGAGCATTCGATTTCGAAGCCACGGGGAGCCGTGCGAGCTGAGCTGCGATTTCATCGCGGGTTGCGATGGGTTTCACGGAATTTGCCGGCCGAGCGTGCCGAGCGGTGTGCTTACTTTGTTCGATCGAACTTACCCGTTTGGATGGCTCGGAATACTTGCTGATGTAGCGCCGTCGTGTGATGAATTGATTTACAGCTATCACGAGCGCGGGTTCGCGCTGCTCAGTATGCGCTCGCCGGAAGTGAGCAGGCTCTATCTGCAATGTTCTCCGGACGAGGACATCCACAAATGGCCCGACGCGAAAATCTGGGAGGAGTTGCACCTGCGCCTAGCGACGGATAGCGGGTGGAAGCTGACGGAAGGGCCGATCACGCAGAAGGGCGTGACGGGGATGCGCAGTTTTGTTGTGGAACCGATGCAATGCGGGAAACTGTTTTTGGCGGGGGATGCGGCGCATATCGTGCCACCTACGGGCGCGAAGGGATTGAATCTTGCGGTTGCGGATGTTCGCGTGCTGGCTCGGGCGCTGGAGGAGTTTTACAAATCGGGCCGCCGCGAGCGTCTCGATGAGTATTCGGCAACTTGCTTGAGGCGCGTCTGGAAAGTACAGCGGTTTTCGTGGTGGATGACTGCAATGCTGCATTTGTTTGACAATGACAACCAATTCGATCAGCGGCGGCAGTTGGCTGAACTCGATTATGTGACGAGTTCACGAGCCGCATCGCAGTCACTGGCTGAAAACTACGTTGGATTGCCGATGGATTTTTGATTTCAAACCAATTATTTCGATGAAAATCCGAACACAAAATGGAGGCTAGAGAACATTGCCGCTGAATAAGCCTGAGAAAATCTTCTGGATCAGCCTGAGCTCATTGATTGTGGTGATATGCGCCGTATTTCTTGCGGCGCCCGCATGGACGTACCATCCGCCACCGCGTCCGCATTCAGACATGGGAGATATGTCCGGCATGTCGATGGAGGAAATGGCTAATATGCCGGGAATGGAGCACAGCGCTGTGCCGGAGGAGAGTCCACAACTCAAAGCGAAGCATGCCAGGGACAAGCGCGAAAGCGAATTCAATCACCATCTCGCCGGATTGCTGGTAATTCTGGCGGCCGTATTTTTCCTGGGACAGCCGATGCTGACGAAGCGATGGCCCGCGGCGCGGTATGCGTGGCCCATGTGTTTCTTGATTTCGGGGATCTTCTTGCTTTTGTTCAGTGACACGGAAATCTGGCCGTTTGGCAATCAGAGCCTGATTTACGCGCTGACACACAATCCCGAGGACGTGCAACACAAGACATTCGCGCTCATTCTGCTGGTGCTCGGCGTGGTGGAAATGGCGCGAGCCAGCGGGCGCTTGCAGGCTGCGTGGAGCGCGTGGGTGTTCCCAGTGGTGGCATTAGGGGGGTGTGTTCTGCTGCTATTTCATCATCATGGCGGGATGCACGGGCCGGACGCGATGAAGACGATGGTGAGCGTACAGCATCAACACTTACATTTTGCCGAGGCTGGCGCGGGAGCAGCGGTGGCCAAAGGCCTCGCAGAATCCAACGCGAGCTGGTACGACATCTTTAACAAGGTATGGCCGCTGTTCATGATCGTTCTTGGCGTGATGCTAATGATGTATACCGAATAGCGTTTTGAACCTATCGCTTCGCCTTGTGGATCTTCTCTGCGGGAAACTGTTTTTTATAGGTGGCGAGAGCGTTTTTGATAATGGGATAGGCTTTGGAAGGCGGGAGGATCTCGTCCACCGCCACTTCTTTACCTTCTAGTTGTTTGTAATCCTGAAAAAATCGGCGGATTATGGCCAACCGGTGCGACGGGAGTTCGCCCGCTTCGTGATATCCGTTGAATTCGGGATCTTTGGTGGCAACGGCGATTATTTTGTGATCAGGGTCGCCGGAGTCGATCATGGTCATGAGACCGATCACTCTGGCGTGCATGAGGGTGAGCGGAACCACCGATTCCTGGCAGAGCACCAGGACATCGAGGGGATCGTGATCTTCGGCGAGTGTTTGAGGGATGAAGCCGTAGTTGGCGGGATAAAAGACGGCGGAGTAAAGAACACGGTCCATGCGGATTATTCCACTGGCTTTGTCGAGCTCATACTTAACGTTCGAGTGCAGAGGGATTTCGATGACGGCGTCGAATTCGTAGGGAACTTTGTTGCCGGGACTCAGGTCGTGCCAAGGATGAGTCATAGAAGCCTCTCGGGCTGCGATAAAAGCGCGGGATCATTGTATTACGTCGGCTGTATTGCGCTGGCTGTATTGCGCCGGGTGTATTACTCCAGGCTGCGCTCAGGAGCCGGAACCGGTCGACATGTTCGCAGGCGAAATGGGTTGGTTTGTAAAGACGACCTTTCCACCACTGCGCGCGAAAATATGAACGGTTTTCGGATCAATTCCTTGCAGGGCCTGTTCCACGAAGGAGTCTTCAGTAAATAGATAGACGCGGTTGGGTCCATTCCAGAGGCGCACGAACGAATCCTGATCTTCGAAAACGGGAGGCGCGTCGGGGAAGAGCGAACCGAACCACAGATCGGCACGGCGTCCGTCAATGATATGCACTCGTTCGCCAGTGTAGAAAACGATCGAAGCGCCGCTTTCATAATTGCGGTAGAAGACGATGGTCTGGCCCGGTTGAAAATCCTTGCGAATCGCGAGAGCCAGGTTCTTTGATGAGATCTCGGGCGAGAAAATCACGAAGCCCTGGTAGACGCAAAGAAGAATTACGACCATCATGGCGGCGAGAGCGAGGTTTGCCTTGAGCGCGGCGCCGCGGCGACGGAAAAACCAATTGAGGCCCGTGCCGAGCAACATGGCAGAACCGAACTCCCAGAGCGGCGCGCGAAACATGCCGAGGGCTTCGATGGTGAGGTCCTGCATGTGGCCGAGCGAGAGTTTGTAATGTCCCGGGTGCGCGGTGAGGACGTCGCCGATGTCTGTGCCGGGAGGGAACGGATGTGTTTGCGCAAAGATGCTCATGCAAGTGACAAAGACGAGACAGCCGATGGCGAGCAAGATTCCCGACGCGATTCTGCCGGCGCGGCGTTCGCGGCTGTCGGCGGAGGAATTGCTTTCGCGCTGAAGCCAGCCGGCGGTGAGCAAGGCGAGAGCTGGAACGGCGGGAAGCGAATAGTATTCCTGGCGGCTCGAGAAGCTGAAGAAGCCCACGATTACGGTGATCCAGACAGCGAGAAGGAGATTGGCGCGGCCACGCGAGTCCAAACGATCGCGCCAGGTTCGAAAGCTCAATGGTATTTCTTTGAGTGCAGGGAAAAGGAATGCGCACCAGGGAAGAATCCAGAGGAGCAGCAGACCGTAAAACAGGAAGAGCGGGACTTTGCCGTAGTCGTGAGGAATGCGCTTATTGAGGAAGCGCATGAATTGTTCGTTGATGAAGTAGGACCAGAGAAAACCCTTTTCCGGGCCTGTGGGCTGGGCGGGATTCCTGATTGCTGCGAGAGCGTGCCACGGAACGGCGACGAGAAGAAAGACCAGCGTGCTCGACAGGGGATGGAGCTTCCAGATTTTCTTCAGGCCGCCGGTGAGAAACAGGTAAGCCAACATTATTCCCACGGGAAAAACCAGGCCAATCAGGCTTTTGGTCAGAACGTTGAGGGCTACCGTTACGGCAATCCCCCAGCATAGCCAGAGAGACGGTTCCGATTGCTCGCTTGCGATGAGGAAAAAATACAAACCCAGGGTGAGGAAGATTGCGACTAGAACCTCGGGAATGAGAAAGCGAGTGAATACATAGAATCCCGGAGAGGTGATGGTGATAAGCGCTGCGTAAAATCCGGCTTCTTTTCCAAAGAATCTTCGGCCGAATACGTAGACACCCCACGCCAGGAGAAGAACGCTAAGAACCAGGGGCAGACGTGTCTGCCATTCAGAAATTCCGAAAAGCTTATAGCTGACCGCCACCATCCAATACATCAGCGGGGCTTTTGCGAGATAACGGATGCCGTCGACGTAGAGAGTTACCCAATCATGATTCAGTAGAATTTCGCGCGAGGCTTCGGCGTGGACGGAGTCCGCGTCGTCGAGGAGTGAGGGATGAAAGAGGCCGGGAATGTAGACGACAAGCCAGGCGCCCAAGATGATGCAGAGCATGGACGCATTTGAGAGCAGGAAATTGGGAGCGAGAGAACGCTGACCTTGGGTCGCGGTGACTGTATTCATAGAATCATTTGGCGAATAATTTTACCTGAGGCGGAGCGCTTGGCCTAATGCGATGGCATACCTTCTGAGAGCTTGAAGGTGCTGTTCATTTCCTTTGCGGCAGAAAATGACGTATGTTCGCGTGCTGTTCTGTGATGCGGTGAAGTGCGAAACGATTGCATTGAAAGGAAACGGCAACTATGAAAGTGGATTTTAGAGGGTGGCTGAGGTGGGGCAAGTATGCGGCGCTGGCTGTGACGGTTGCGCTGGTTCTGTGGATGCCGGCGATTACGGCGCGTACTTCCACACATAGTGCGATACGTAATTCGGCGCGGTCTCGCCGTTTACGGTGGCGCGACGTGCGACGGAGTCGGAGGCACAGAAGACGGCCGGCGAGGCTTTCAAGAATATTCAGGTGCTGAAGGATATTCCCGCGAGCGAATTGATTCCGTCGATGCGCTACGTTGCCGCGTCGCTCGGTGTGGGGTGCGATTATTGCCATCAAGCCGACCATTTCGACAATGACGATAAGCCGACGAAGCAGCGAGCGCGGAACATGATGAAGATGATGTTTGCGATCAACCAGGATAATTTCAACGGGAAGCGGGAAGTGACTTGCTATACGTGCCATCGAGGAGCCGCGAAGGCGGCCAGTATTGCGTCCTCTTTCGGCAGCGACGAATGGCGCGGCGACGGCGGTTGCGGAATCTGGTTCGAGTGGCAAAACATCTCGCGCGACCGAAGCCGGCGAGACGGGCGGCGTTTCGAACTGAAGCAGCGAAGGCGCGATGCCGAGCATGACCGAGATACTGGCGAAATATGTGGACGCGATTGGAGGCAGCGCTGCGGTCCAGAAGAATCAGACTCGTGTGGAGCAAGGCAGTGTTGAAGGGCCGCACAATCTTCACGCAGCGATTGAAACGTACCGCACGGCGCCGGATAAGGCGTTCGCGATTGTGCATCGGCCGAATGGCGATGTGAGCGAAGGAGTGAGCGGAGAGATTGGTTGGGGGAAGAGGGCGAACGGGGAAGTGACGGAGGAGTCCGGAGATGAACTGGCGCGGAGCAGGCAGTGGGCGGAGTTTTATCCGGGCGAACGATTCGAGAAAGATTATGAGCGGTTTCAGGTGCGGGGAACGGAGAGTGTGAACGGTCACGATGCGTACGTGGTGATGGCGTGGTGGAAGGGTGGCGGGGCGGATCGGATTTATTTCGATGTGCAGAGCGGCTTGTTGCTGCGGATAACGCATCGCATTGAAAGTCCGCTGGGAGCGCTTCCGCTTCAGACCGATTACGAGGACTATCGCGACGTGAATGGGCTGAAGATTCCGTTTACGGTGCGGGTGACGCGGGTGGATGGGACGACGACATATACGTGGCAGAAGATGGAGGCGAATGTGGCGATTGATCCCAGTCGATATGAAAAACCTGCGGACAAGCCCGCGAAGGCAGACGCGAAACCTTAATTCGATTTCGCTGGGGTGGCGGCGGCTGGCGCGGATTGTGGTGCGAGAGTTGTTGGCGGAGCGGGAAGCGACGGGTGAATTCCGCCGCCGCATTGAGCATCCACCTGGAGCTGCATCGCGTCGTCCAATTGCAGGCCGTTGCGAGAGGCTGCTGAACAAAGTTGGCTGGCGCTCAAGCCTAGAGCGCCGTGCATGTCCGCGTAATCGAGATTTGCGCCCTGCAGATTCGCGCCATTGAGAACGGTTCCCTGGAAGTGAGCTCCGTGCAAATCGGCATTGCGCAGGTCTGCATCGATAAAAATTGCGGTGCTTAATTCCGCGTTGTCGAGGTGAGCGGAGGAAAGTTTGGCCGACCAGAGATATGCCTGGTGCATCGCGGCGTGTTCGAGATTGGCGGACTCGAGATGCGCCTCGCGGAAATCGGCTTTGTCGAGATTGGCGCGAATGAGAATGGCGCCACTCATGCGCGCTGAATAGAGGCTTGCGCCTTCGAGTTGCGCATCGACGAGAGTCACATTTTCGAGCGACGAGTAGGAGAGATTGGCGCCGCGGAGGTCGGCGCGAGTCATATTGGCACCATCGAGATTGGCGCGGTCGAGATTGGTGTGAGCCATTTGCGCGCGATCCAGGATGGCGAGGCGAAGAGTTGACTGGCCGAGGTCGGCGCCGCGCATGTCCGCTTCGGAGAGAAATGCGCCGGTGAAATCGGTGCGGAAGAGATGAGCGGTGGCGAGAAAAACGCCGTAGGCTTGGGCGTAACGGAACTTGGCGCCATTCAGGCGCGCGCCTTTGACGGAAGCGAGTTGATCGTCTGCGCCGGTCCAGCCCGTGGGCTTTGTGGAGATTGCGGCTTCCGTCAAATCGGCGTAAGGATCGTAGCCGATGGACCAGAAAACGCTGGGAGCCCAGCGGCGAATGTCGCCGACTAAAAATTGCGGGGCGCGGGCGACGTCGTGCGGGACGCCTTTGACGGTGCCGAGCGAGAAAAAGAAAAGGGCGACGACGAGGGCTGCGATCAGCCGCGAAAAGCTGAGAGACTTCACCTTTTCGAGAATTCCTGCGGAAATTTTCTTTTCCGAGGCCCAGGCTTCTTCGGGACGGCCCACGCGAGTGGTGGAATAGACGGCGACACCAGTGGCGGCAGCGAAGAGAAGCACGTGGAGAAGCGTGCCGTGCATATCTTGCGCTGAAAGATAGCGTCCCCAGACGCAGAGGATCGTGATTGGAACCAGCCAGTACGCGAGCAGGATGGAGATTGCTTTTTCGATGAAGCGTGTGGATGGTGCGTCCTGGTTCATCCAGCGGAAGTGGGCGCGGATGAGGCCGGTGATGATCCAGGGTTTGTGCTCGTCGAGCGAGCTGCCATCGGGAAAAATGGCAGGCAGCTCCAAGACAGCGTCCCAAAGCCGCTGCAAATGATATTGGAAGGTGAGATAGACGGCTACGAGCAGGGCGGGCATGATGAGGTAGATTTCAGCCGTCGGGAAAGCGGCAGCGGAATGCAGGAATGGAAGTATGGAGGAATCGGAGATTAGTTGAACGTCTTTGGTTTTCCAGATCATCAGCCAGGAAAGCGCGCTGACAGAGAGCGTGGCGGTGAAGAACGACATCACGGTCCGCGATGCGCGCGCAAAATCTGCCAATCCCGGGAATTCCAGAATTTGCGGAGGCAGTGTGGCGTCGCGCAGATTGGCGCCGGCGATCTGGCGCGGGACAAGTCCCATGGCGGAGGCGAGTGCGGCGCCCTCCATGTTGGCACCTTCGAGATTCGCGCCGACCAGGCATGTTTCTTCCAGATTCGCGCGCGCGAGGCAGGTGTCGCGAAGATCGGCGAGAAGAAGATCGGCGGCTTTCAGGTCGGCTTCTTGCAGGTCGGCGTAGCGGAGATTGACGCCTACCAGTTCAGCCCCTTCCAGCTTGGCGCTGGCGAGATCGATTTTTTTACCTGAGATACCCTGGGATTCGACCCATTCCTTGTGCATCGCGAGCTTTTCTTCGAAGGCCCAGTCGCTGGCGATGGCAGGGAACGCCGGGGCGAGAGGGGTGGTTGCGTCGGCCAAGATGCTTTGAGTCGTTTCCGCAGATGATTCGCGCGCGGCGGGAGCGTCAGCAGCCTGAGTCACAGCAGCGCTGTTGAGGGAGATTTGTGATTCAGGCTCTGCATGCAATCTGGGTCGATTCGTCCTTCTGGAGCTTCTTCGGTAACGGCGGTGAGCTTAGGAGATTCAGCTGTCGCGCCAAGAGTCGTAGCCTTCGGCGGCTTCCACAGTTGGTTTCGAGGTGGAAACTGAGGCGACGGCCTCTTCGGTAGCTACGTTTTGGGATGCTTCCTCGGGCAGAGCCTCGGCAACCTGTACACCCGTGCCTCCGTTTTCTTCGCGTCGCGAGCCGAGCCGAAATCTCCACGCCATGAGACTAGGTGCTCCCGTTCTGTGGGGACGAGCCGCGCCTACCGGTGAGGGTCAACGTCGAAGATGTGGAATCCCCAAGCATCAATTTTAGTCTGATTCGAGAATCGCCTCCGGGCATCGTACTCGAACGTTTCTGAAATCGCTCCTGTACGAAAGTGCAAGTCTCGTACAGCTGTTCAGACGATTTTTCAGGGCCGGTACCATTCATTCTGGTCATATATATATGTGCAGATATGGCGATTGCGACGAATCGGGCTGCGCGCCGTGCAATTCCGCAGTATTCTTTAGTGTTGAAGGTGCTCTAAAGGGCGCTACGACAGAGGTTTGGAGGAATGAAAGTGGACGCGAATACGACGGTCGCTCCGAAGCCGGAAGTCCGGATCGAATCGGACAGCATGGGCAACATCGAGGTTCCCAACGATCGTTATTATGGGGCGCAGACGGCGCGGTCGTTGATTCATTTCGACATCGGCCGGGATACGATGCCTCGCGAGCTGATTCGGGCGTTCGGGGTTCTGAAGAAGGCTGCGGCGCTGGTGAACCAAGATTTGAAGAAGCTCTCGCCGGAAAAGGCGCGGCTCATCGTTCAGGCTGCCGATGAAGTGATTTCCGGGAAGCTTGATGAACATTTTCCGCTTCGAGTGTGGCAGACGGGAAGCGGCACGCAGACGAATATGAATGCCAATGAAGTGATTTCGAACCGGGCGATTGAAATTGCGGGCGGCGTGATGGGTTCGAAGAAGCCGATCCATCCGAATGACGACGTGAATATGTCGCAGTCGTCGAACGATACATTTCCGACGGCGATGCACATCGCGGCCGCGACTCGGGTGGCAGAAGCGCTGATTCCGGCGTTGATCCGGCTGCGCGATGCGATCGATGCGAAGGCGCGCGAGTTTCAAGATGTCGTAAAGATTGGCCGGACACATTTGATGGACGCGACGCCGCTCACGGTGGGACAAGAGATGTCCGGCTGGGTGAGCTTGCTGGACCGCGACATCGCGCGGTTACAGATGACGCTTCCTGGGTTGTACGATCTGGCGATTGGCGGGACGGCGGTGGGAACCGGGTTGAACGCGCATCCGGAGTTTGCCGAGCGCGCGGCACAGAAAATCTCGGAATTGACGGGGCTGCCCTTCCAATCACATCCCAATAAATTTGCGGCGCTCTCCGCGCATGACGAGATCGTGTTTGCGAGTGGAGCGCTGAAAACGCTCGCTGCGTCATTGATGAAAATCGCCAATGACATTCGGTGGCTTGCTTCCGGTCCGCGAGCGGGCTTCGGCGAAATTACGCTGCCTGAAAACGAGCCAGGCTCGTCGATCATGCCGGGCAAGGTGAACCCTACGCAGTCGGAAGCAATGACGATGGTTGCCGTGCAGGTGTTTGGCAATGACGCAGCGATTGGATTTGCCGGTTCGCAGGGGAATTTTCAGCTGAATGTTTACAAGCCGGTGATGATTCATAATTTCCTGAATTCTGTGCGATTGCTTTCCGACGCGTGCCGTTCGTTTACGGACCACTGCATCGTGGGAATGCAGCTGGATCGCGACCGCATTCGAGAAAATGTAGCAAACTCACTGATGCTGGTAACCGCATTGACTCCCAAAATCGGATATGACAAGGCCGCCGAAATTGCGCATAAAGCGCATCACGATCACAGCAGCCTGCGAGCTGCGGCGTTGAAACTTGGATATCTCACAGAGAAGGAATTTGATGAGCTTGTGCGGCCAGAAAAAATGACGCATCCGTGAGATTGTTCCGTTGCGAAACTAGTTTGGTTTTAAGATGGCTCAACGAACCTCGTGGAGGTGAGGTTTATGTTCCGCGATGAAACAGCTTAGTAACTTCTTCGAAAAATCTTAGCGTCGAACAACGATTTGCTTTGACATCTTTGTGACTCTTCATTAAATTCACATCCCCTTCGAGATTCTCTTTGTCGTTGTCCCCCTTTCACTGGAGTTCTTATGCGGTTGCTGGTGGCCGAAAATGATCCATCGTTAGGAATTTTCCTGCAACGCGGTTTTGGCGCCGAGCGCTATTCCGTAGACCTGACTCAGAACGGCGAGCAGGCGCGGAGCCTTGTGCGGGAAAACGAATACGATCTGGCTATTTTGGATTTAAGCCTGCCGAAGGAAGAAGGTGTCGCCGTGATGCGGCACTTGCGGATCTCGCGGCAGGGTATGCCCATACTGGTGCTTACGAATCGTAGCCAGATTACGGAACGCGCGGGCGAACTCGATATGGGGGCAGACGATTTTGTGGTGAAGCCGTTTGCTTTTTCAGAGCTCTCGGCAAGGGTACGAGCGCTTTTGAAAAGGGGCGCCCGTTCTCCGGAAAGCGTGTTGCGCATAGAAGACCTGGAACTGAATCGCGTGGAGCACTCCGTGAGGCGCGGCGACCGCGCGATTGAATTGACGCCGAAGGAATACTCGCTTCTGGAGTTTCTGATGCGCAACGCTGGCCAGCGGGTGACGCGGTCTCAGATTATCGAACACGTTTGGAATTATCGCACGACACAGCTCTCGGGATTGGTTGATGTGCAGTCGATCCAGGCTGATGGCACCGGGCTCACGCTCACCACGTCGGGAGGCGCGGCGCTCGTGGTTGGCAATCAGAGCTTCAACCTCACAACGCAAACCAATCCCACCACCGGATTTCAGGATGTTTTCTCGCAGGCGACGGACATTACTTCTTCGATCACCGGTGGCAATCTGGCCGGCGATATTCAGTTGCGCGATCAGGAGATTCCCTCGCTGCAATCGAGTCTCGATACTCTCGCTTCAGGACTCGCGAACTCGGTGAATACGCAGAATGCTGCGGGTTTCGACTTGAAGGGCAACGCCGGCGGAAATATTTTCGTTCCGCCAACCGGCGTTGCCGGCTCGGCCATCAATCTCGCCGTCGCCATCACCGATCCCAATCTCATCGCCGCGAGCGCTGACGGCACGGCGGGCAACAACGCCAACGCCACGGCGCCCGCCACCCCCTCTCGCGAATCTGCAATCCCAGAACATCATCTCGGGGCAAAATCCCATCAACTACTATTCCGGAATCGTCTTCCAAGTCGGAAACGACGCATCCAATGCTTCTGCAGGGCTTTCCGGCGAGCAGCTGATTATTCAGCAGCTGCAAAATCAGCAGAACGCCGTGTCGGGCGTTTCGCTCGACCAAGAGGGCGCGAACCTCGTCCAATTCCAGAACGCTTACGCCGCGGCGTCGCGCGTCGCAAGCATTATCGCGTCGCTGTTTCAAACAACCATCAACATGATAGGTGGCTAACATGACGGTCCGCGTAAGTCCCAACATCGTTCCCGAGGTTCTTTCCGGTCTCAATGGCCTGAAGCAGCAGTTGAACACCGCCGATCTCGAGCTTGCTTCCGGCCGGTCGATCAATTCGCCTTCCGATAATCCGTCGGGCACCGCCGCGCTCGTGCTGAACCACGCAGCACAGTCTTCGACAGACACGTTCGAACGCAACATCGGAAATTTGCAGAGCACGCTGCAAATCGCGGACTCGGCGCTGAACTCGGCTGTTGGCGTGATCAATCAGGCCATCTCGCTCGGCGTTCAAGCAGGGAACTCCACCCTCTCGGCAGGCGACCGGCAGGCGATTGCACAGCAACTGCAAGGCATTCAGCAACAGCTCGTCAGCATCGCCAACACGCAGTCGGGCGGGACGTATCTCTTCGCCGGCACACAGGTGGAGACTCAGCCGTTCACTCTGAATTCTGCTTCGGCTTCCGGCGTGACCTACAACGGCAACGATTCCACTACGCAGGTTGAAATCGCGAACGGCCAGTCCGTGAATATCAACGTTCCCGGGGACCAGCTTTTTCTCAGTTCCGGGGGAAGTCTCCTCGGTTCGATCAGTCAACTGATTACCGCCGTTCAATCCAACACCGGCATCGCCGCCGCGAGCGACGCGCTGGGACAAGCCAGCAGCGAATTCGATACGCAGCGATCCTTCTACGGCACCGCTCTCAACCAATTGCAATCCACCAGCACATTCCTCTCGAGCCAGGGTTTGCAGCTCAGCTCGCAGGAGAGCAACATCGACGCGGCGGACATTGCCAAAGTCACCACCACTTTCAGTCAGGCGGAAGTCGCCTATACCGCCCTCCTCGAAGCCGAAGGCAAGGTTCTCAGCCTGCCCAACCTGATCAGCTTCTTGCAGTAAGTCCGAGCCGGTGACAAAAGAGCAGAAAACAGATGCGAAAATCGCAAAATATTTGCGATTAGAAATTTGTAGAACGCTGATTCGCTGTGACTTAGGCGGAATTCTAATTCCAGATTTGCGATTAGAAACTCGAAGCCTTTTGCGAGGTGGCACCGCCCCAATGGTAGCAGGGGGGACCAGTGCTTCTGGCTGAACCAGAGTCGCGGCCCACAGTGATGTCTTCGTCATCATATAAAAACGGGCAATGGTAGCATGGGTCAAGAGATCTGAAAATCCGTAAGCTGTGCATAACCTGTGGAAAACGCGAACTTTTTGCGAAGCGTGGAATCAGGCGCAGAAATTCCCCGCCGCCGGTACAACCTTCAGGGTATTGTGGCCGGCTGCATAGGAAGCTAGTGTCCCCTCGGCGTTAACTCTTCTATTTGCTGTTACCAAGGCACGCCATAGCCCGGAGCCCAGCGAGATGGATACCGACGGCAAACTGCTCCTGATAGTGGACGACTTCGAGGGCGTGCAGTATCCCTACCGCTATCTGCTGGCTCAGGAAGGCTTTCGGGTGGAATTCGCGACCGACGGCCAGGATGCGGTAGACAAGGCTGTTGCTCTCCAGCCGGACGTTATCTTCATGGATGTATCTCTTCCGGTGTTTGACGGATGGGAAGCGACTCGTCGTCTAAGAGCTGACGAAAGAACGAAGAGGATTCCGGTGGTGATGCTGACTGCATTCGGACTCGAATCGGCCCGAGGGCATGTGGTTGAGGCCGGTTTCGACGGAATGCTCTCCAAGCCGTGCACACCTGACAGGATTCATGCCGAGGTCGATCGAGTGTTAGCCTCCCGCTGACCACGCACCCGCGAGAACTCGCAATTTCGATTCAAACGCGAGAGGTCCGAGCGCGGAGTTTAGGCAGGGTCTTCGTAATGCTGCAGGAACAGATGCGGCTTTTCATTTCACTACTTCCACTTCTACTGTGGTTGTGCCCTGTTTGACGAAATCCAAGTGTTCAGCGACGGCTCGTGAAACGTCGACAAGCCGCTTTTTTGAAGTGGGCCCCCGGTCGTTGACCGTTGCTATGGCGCTTTTGCCATTTTTTGTGTTTGTGATGCGAAGCTTGGTTCCGCACGGCAGAGTCCGGTGCGCGGTAGTGAGTTCTGACCCCGAATAGGTGCCGCCACAGGCCGTCTTGTGGCCTTCCAGACGCCGGCCGTAGAACGCCGCTAGACCCTTTTCAACGTGCGCGCTAGCAGCGGTGTCAGTTTGTTTTGGTGCAGCATTGGTCGAAAGTGAGGCGCCCAGCGATATCAGAGCGGCCATCGCAGTCGTCCGGCGGAGCATGGAGCTAGGCCCTTTTTATGAGTCGGGTAATGCCGACCAAAATCACTGCGCCGACAAACGCAACAATGATCGAGCCGATCATGCCGCCGCCGGGAAAGATGCCCAGGGCGCCAAACAGCCAGCCGCCCAGCATTCCGCCGAGAATGCCCAGGATGATGTCTACCAGGACGCCGTAACCGCCGCCCTTCATCACCTGCCCGGCCAGCCATCCAGCGATCAGACCGACAACGATCCACGCGAGAAATCCCATAGCGAATTCTCCTTGTTTCGATTGCGATTCGAACTGGCTATTTCTTAGGGGCCGTTGCTTCGGGGTCTGCTGCGATTGTAACTTCGACGGTTGCGCCTTTCTTCAGGCTGACTTCGTTGCCATCCGCGTCTTGCAGGGTGTTCTCCACACGAATTTCTCGATACAGGTGTTCCGCGCCTTCAACCGCGATCTGCGCCTTTTCCGGTTGGCTGGGGGTAATGGGAGGAATGATCTTTTCGACAGTGCCGGGCAACGTGACGGTGGCCTTCTCGGGCGAGGTCTTATCTTCTGAAAGTTTCTCGCTCATCAGGTGTCTCCATTTGGAGTAGAGCTGGGATGAAACGAACCGGAGCGACGATACACCCAGCGTGATTCTCTGGAAAGAAGATTCGCGCTGTGACGGAGTCGAGGCGTGAGGGCGAGGATGGAGTGCTACGAGGGGCTGGGCAGCGTTTTACCGAGCGAGCGAACGACCGGATCCAACAGATTTTCTCCTTTAGCAACGACTGCAGAGACTCCTTCAGGCAGCGCTTGTTTCCTGCGGAACACGTCAGCGAATGCCGTGTATAAAATCACCGGGACGTTTGGGCAAATCCGCTTGAGCTCGCGGGCGGCATCGATGCCGTTCATACGCGGCATCGACATGTCGAGAATAATCAAGTCGGGCCTAGCTCGCGATAGCTTGTCGAGGGCGTCGATTCCATCGCGAGCTTCACCACACACGTGGAACCCCGAGCGCTCAAGTTCCCGCCGAAGTCCTGCTCGGATGTCGGAATTGTCGTCGACTATGAAAATGGAATGAGGCATTCCCACTCCCTGGAAAGGGGGTGGGCATCCGATGCCGATCCGATGGAAGCACCCGGTTTCGTACGGTAGCGTACTGAATCGTCGAAATACTTGCCATACCCAATACTCTGTAGGGAGTTGTCCGGCGAGGGTTATAGGGAGCGGCGGAAACTAAAGACGGATGCTTGGTTTTGGCGGTGACAGATTCGGAAGCCCACGACCGGGGGCGGCGTCGTTGTGGCTCCCACTCCGAATTTTTGAGACGAGGCGCAGAGGCTAACGAGAGACGTCGTGCTCGCTCTCACGTCTCAACATTTGGAGAGCGGACATCGCATCTTGAATGGCAATTCGCTCGTCGCCGGAAACCTGGCCGTCAAGTGAGGAGCGCGCACGGATCGCCTGTTCGGCCGCAATCACGCGATATTTCAATTTTTTTCTATCGGTCTCAAGAACAGCGAATTTGTACGGTTCCCACCAGGTATAGTCGGTCATATAGACCCCCTTGAAACGGGAGGCATAGGAGATTACTTCGCAGAAATGGATTGTCAGCGCGGTAGCGTACCGAGCCGATTGGCTTCCTGATCCCACATCGACGACTGTTTCTTCATGGCCGCATAGCATTCGCACGCGGCATCTTCCAGGCGTTCACGGCTTTCGATCCTTACATGGCCACGATTGTATGTGATCAATCCGGCTTTCTGCAGGATCCCAGCGGCGACGGTTACACTCGCACGCCGGGTTCCCAGCATGTGCGCCAAGAACTCCTGCGTCAGTGGCACCACATCTCCGCCGAGCCTATCCTGGCTCATGAGCAGCCAGCGAGCCAGCCTCTCCTCCACCTCGTGCAGCCGGTTACAAGCCGCCACGTGGACCGCTTGCGTCCCCAGTTCCAGGCTATAGCGACTCAATTTTTTTGCGAGCACGGGGCAAGAGGCTAGAAGCTTCGAAAAATCTTTTGCGTTGATACGATAAGCTGAGCCTTCCACCTGCATGATGACGCGCGTGGCACTCGTGCTTAATCCAACTACCAGCGGGAGCCCGATGAATCCTTCCTTGCCGGCGAGTCCGACCTCAACGCTTTTCCCGTCAACCATCATGGTAAGGACGGAAGCCAGGCCGCTCTCAATGAAGTAGACGAACTTGATCGGTTCCCCTGCTTCGTGCAATACGGAGGGGGTTGGCAGGTCAACAAATTCGAGGCTCTTTCGTACGACGTCGGATTCCCTGGCAGGCAGGGCGAGAAGAATCAAGTTGTGTAGTTTCCCGCGGTTCGATTCCGAATGGTTTCCGGATACACGGGTGCTCGATTTTAGGGGGACTGTCATTCAGCTTCCTTTACGCTCGGACGGGTACCGTCTGATTTCGCAAGGAGCCGTAAATTAAGGGGTGGCTACGGCAGGATGCTAGTGAGACGCCTTTGACGTTACGCGCACGAGGTCAGAATAGATACGATAATCGGTGCTTCAATCGGCAATGGCATGTTGCAGATTTTGCTGGCTTTAAGCGGTACGGTAGCGTGCCGAATCGAATTCGGCGTGCCTGGGACGGTTCTACACCGTCCTTTTGAAGAGCATGCTTCTTTCGCTGTATGGTGGCGGCGGTCGCGACGTTGTCTTATGCAAGTGCCAGCAATCCAACTAATTTTTGGGAGCGAGTGCGGCGTGTTGGTGATCGCGCATCCAAGTTTAGAGTTAGAGTGAAATGAGAGTAATGAAACAGAAAAAAATCCAAAGAAAAGACAGGAGCTGAATATGTCGAGAAACAATTCAACGGGAGCATTGTTTACGTTTCTTGTGGGAGTAGGGGTGGGAGCGGCGGCCGTGATCCTGATGGGATCAAAGAGGGTTGACGAATTGCATGACGAAGTGAGCGAAGTGTTGAACGATGGGCTGGATCAATTCCGCAACAAAACGAAAGATATCAGGCGCCAGGCAGAAAAGACGGTTAACGCCGCGCAGCAGAAGGTGCAGGAAGCGATCAACACCGGCGCCGATGCTTACAGCGAGGCGAAGAGGTCGTAATTAGGGTGCGGAGTCGTCCGGACCTTTTCGGCTTGCGTGGTCTTTGTGTTGGCGGCCTTGACGGAAATGGCAAAAGGCAACAAGTGCCAGCAAAACAGCCAGCCCAATTAGAGCGAAGAGTGGAACCGTGGGCATGGAGGATTCTAGAATTCCAAGCCCGCAGTGGCCCATCGGGTATTTAGCGGAGGCTGGGGGTTTTATTGGTGGAGCGAATTAACGTGTCGATGATTGCCAGGGAATATTTTAAAGCGTGCGACGGCTGGCTTCAGCCCAGGCTTTCCTGGCGGCGATGTGGGATTGCTCGATTTGGAGGCGGGCTCGCTCGGCCAGGAAACGTCCCTGCACCGACGGCAACACTTTTGCCAGCGATTCAAGGTTGGTGCGATAGTCGGCGATTTCGGTTTCCAGTTCGAGGTCTGGAGACTGTGCCAGCCGATCCGGGACGGAGGCAGCCGGAGGTGCGGAGAAGTTCTGCGAGCAGATCGTGCAAGTCTTGGGCTTGAATGGGCGAGAGGGCGATCGGCTCGCGCACTGAGGCGCACGAGCCAGGCGCGCAGGCTGGTATTGGCAAGGCGTAGGGTTGCGGCGGTTTCACTCGACATAATTTTTCCTTATTTTCCTCGATCGATTTTCATCGGCGCTTCGCTTCGCACGGTACTTTCTGGGGCTGAAGCCCCCCGGTGTACTGCTGAAGTTGATGTCGCGGTTGAAACCGCGACCTACAAACCTCCAGTCCGTGACCTACAAACCTTCAGTCTGTACAGACCTTCAGTCCTCTGAAGCCCTGGTTCCGATCACGTTGGACGATGATGGGAGTTTAGACATGGCTGCATCGTGGCTGAAGCTTTGGACTCTGTGTTGTGTTGGATCGGCGCATGTTGTCATTGGATCATTTCTGAAATCGGAGCAGCGCCTTGGAGGCGTTCCACCTGTGCCCACGCTTCGCGGACTGTGAGGAGGTCCGTGATTTGGCGCGCGAGCAATTCTTTGGAAGCCTGGAATTGTGCCTCGCACAAATTCGCACGGACGGCGTCATAGAAGCGGACTAGATTTTGAGCGACCTGCCCGCCGCGCTCGAGGTTTAATGTTGCTTGAAGCAGGCAAATGACGTCGAGCGCGTGATTGATCCGTTTCGTTCGCAGCTCGATGTTGTTTTGATCGATGGCCAGCGACGCCAGCCTGAGATCCTGAATGATCTGCTCGTAGAGCATGACGACGAGGCGAAGCGAGGTGGCGCCGCGCGCGTCGGCCTGGCGGTAGGCGATGCGTGGATCCATGGTCTGTTAGCTCCCCGTTGATGCCTGCACGGTGCCGGTGGCCGGCGCAGTGTTAGTGGGGCCCTGAGGCGTGAAGAAGGGCGAGGACGATCCTCCGCTGGTAATGCCGCTGATGGCGCCGAGCTCGGCTGACACTTCCTGCAAAAGAAACGGAAACGCTTCGAGGGTGGCATTCACCTGTGCGTATTGCGTGGTGAGCTGTTGCTCTTGGGCGGTTAGGTTGTCCTGGAGATCGCTGATCTGATTTGTGAGGTCCTGCGCCTGCGTAGTATTGCCGGCGAGGTCCACGTTGAGAATGCCATTGACCGGATCGGTGAGGTTGGTCAAGTCGGCGTTGAAATTATCAGCGAATCCTGTGTTGGAGGAATTTTGAAAGAAAGCCTGGAAGGAAGCGGGGCTGGTATTGAAGGCATTGCTGAGCGCCGAGTTATCGATGGTGAGCGTGCCGTCGGTATTTAGATTGATGCCCAGCGCGGCGAGATTCGTGAGGCTGCCGCTGCCTGAGGGCGAATAGTTGACGTCGGCAAGAAGGCTCGATTGGAGGGAGCGCAAGCCGCTGTCGGCCGCTAGCGGCCCTTCCGTGTTGGTGCTGGGATCCACGGTGAACTGCGTGTTGAGGTCAGTAATGACTTTGTTATAGGCGGTGACGAAATTGGTGAGCGCGGTAGAAGCTTGCGAGGCGTCAGGAGCGACGGTGAGCTGCAGCTGGGATGCGGAGGTGCCATTGAGGCTTAGAGTGACGCCCGGGATTGCGTTCGCGACTGTATTGGTGGTGCTGCTGAAGGGAACGCCATCGATGTTGAAAGATGCGTTGGCGCCGCCTACCGGGGTGTCGAAGGTGAGGCTGGTGGAATTGTTGGTGACAGCGAGCGCGCCGGGAGCGCCAGTGGTTTGGCTGAAGATGGCGAGACGGGCGCCGGTGGCGTCCTTTACAACGCTGGCCGTGACGCCGAAGGATTGCGAATTAATGTAACTCGCGAGAGTGTTGAGCGTGTCGTTGACGCCCTGGGTGATCGGGATGTCGAAAGTGCTGCCGCTTGCGCCGCCTACTTGAAGCTTTATGTCGCCGGTAGTGGCGCGGCTGGGGAGGAACGAGGAGTCGGCGCTGGCTAGTGGGTCGGTGAATACGGTGCCGGTGGTCGCCAGATTTCCTACTGTGATCTCATGGGTGCCTGGCGAGGCGGTGGATTGAGCGATGGCGTTAAAGACATTGGGCTGGGCGGAGGTTGCCGTGAGGGAAGCGAGCTGGCCGTTCGGATCCGCGATCACGGCGATAGCGGAGGCGAGGCTGTTCAGGTCGCTGTTGTAGCCCGAAAGCAAACTTGCGTTGGAGGAGAGAGCCGATTGTTGGGATTGGAGGGCTGAGATGGCCGCCGTTTGTGGGGCGGTGATTTCACTAACGAGCGAGCTTACGTTGATGCCGTTGCCGTTGAGAAGTGTTGCGGTGTTAAAGCTGATGCCCATTTCGTTTTTCTCTCGCTGGTCAAGCCTGAAGAGTTAATGGTTGGGAAAAATCGAAAAGGGAGGAAGCGAACTTCCTCCCCTTTCGAGCGATGAATTATTGAAGCAGCTTGAGAACGAGCTGCTGTTGCTGGTTTGCTTGTGCGAGAGCCGAGATGCCGGTCTGCTCGAGAATCGAATACTTCGCCAGCGAGGCGACGGTGGACGGAATGTCGGCCGCGCGGATGTTGTCTTCGGCACCGGTGAGGTTCTGTACCTGGTTGTTGATTACGTTTGCGGCAGCTTGGAGCCGGTTGACGCTGGCGCCGAGTGTACCGCGCGTTCCGGCGACGGTCTGAATTGCCGAATTGATGGTGGTGAGAGCGGCTTGCGCGGAGGCTGCAGTCGTCAAGCCTGCGGTTCCAACGCCGCCGGAGAAAGTGGCGGCATTGCTGAATCCGAGGTTCGCGTCGGTGGTCGTCGAGACGATCGAGTTGCCGGCTGCCGGTGGGCCTGCGGAGCCGACGCCGGAAACCTTTGACGTGAATGTTACGGTTGAGGCGGCAGCCACAGCTGAAGCGGAAGCATTCGCGACCGTTCCGACACCATATGCCACGCCGGCTCCCGGGCCGCCGTTAACGGCGTTCGCCAGGTTCGCGAGGGTGGCCGAGGTGTTCGCGCCAACCAACACTTCGTTGGCGGCGCCAGAGAGCGCGGCAACGAAAGTGTAAGTGGTGGCGCCGACGACGACTGCCTTTGTTGGGGTCGGATTGGCGATTGCGCTCAGCGTGTTGCTGGCGTTGGCTCCCAGGCCGATACCCAAAGAGGTCAAAGCGCCCGTGGTGGTGGAAATGGTGCTGCTGCTGCCGGAATCGCTGAGGAAAATGTTCAGTGGAGCGGCGTTGAATACCTGCGTGCCGTTGTAGTTGGTGTTGGCGCCGATGCTGTCGATTTCCGCTTTGATCGCTGTGAATTCCGTGTCCAGGGCGGTGCGCTGACTGTTGGAAATTGTTCCGGTGGAAGCTTCTGTAGCCAGGGTAACGGCGCGATTGAGAAGGGTGGTGACCTGGGCGAGCGAACCATCAGCGACCTGCAGGTTACCAACACCATCGCTCGCGTTGCGGGCGGACTGCGTGAGAGCGGTGACGTTCGCCTGCAACCCGTCAGCAACTGCCAGACCAGCAGCGTCGTCGGCGCCGGTATTGATGCGCGAACCAGAAGACAGTTGCAACAGGGCCGTGTTCAGGCTCGAGTTGGTGATGCTCAACTGGTTCTGCGCCGCGATTGATGCAATGTTATTAAGAATGCTGATTGCCATTGAAGAGCTCCTTTGGTTGAGTTGCCTTTGCCGAGCCGATGGCGCTCCTGGCGGTTACTTCCAAGGCAGTACCGTCGTGTGGTTCCGGTGGAGAGCCAATCCTGCCTTTCAGAGAACTTATCGGCACGACCCGGACGAGCTTTAGCAGCCTTTAATGAAATGGCTGAGGACCGTAAGGCTTACGACACAGAAGGCGTAAGCGGCAATTTCACCGTGCCGATAGCAGAAGAGAAGAATGGCGGTGAATCTTGAGCGCGCGCGAACATCTTCGGCCGCAGTATGCGAAGGCATTTCGATGTATCGGGGCTGAGTGTGAAGATACCTGCTGCCATGGATTTGCAGTGACAATCGACAGAGCCACGTACCAGCGTTACGAAAGAAGTCCGAAATTTGGACCTTTACTTGACACACATTTTGTTCCGATCACGCCGCACCCAACGGAAGAGGCATATGCCCGAATCAGGATGACGCCGGCATTCACGTGTCCTTTTCTTACCACGGACCGGCTGTGCGGAATCCAGCAGCAGCACGGGTCGGACTACTTGTCGGAAATGTGCACGAGCTATCCGCGCGCTTCTCGCCGTGTCGACGGGCTGATAGAGACGGCGCTTTATCTCTCTTGTCCAGAGGCGGCGAGGCTGGTGCTGCTGAACCCCAACCTGGTGCCGTCGGCAAGAGGCGGCGGGGAAGAGGAAGCAAGGTATGTTCGATTTCTGAAGACGGACACCGAGCCCCGAGAGACAGCGGCGAACCCGCACCGATTTCTATGGGAGATTCGGGATTTTACACTGCAACTGTTGAAGGACCGTTCTTACGCGCTATGGCAGCGCCTCGTCATTCTGGGGGTATTTTGCAAACGGCTGAATGAGGTAATTGCGAGGCGCGAGAACGAATTTGTTCCGCAACTATTGCGAAATTACGCGCAGATCATTGTGGAGGGCAAACTGCGGGAGGCGATGAACGGAATTCCGAAGGCAGGGGAAGCTCAGCTGGCGCTGGTGATAGAAATGATTCAGCGTCATCTGGCGATTCAGACGGAGGAACCGACGCATTTGCGGTTTCGAGAGTGTGCTGAGGACTTCTTGAAGGGAATCCGACACGAGGATTCATCAACCACGATGGAAGTGCGAGCACGTTTGCTGGCGGAAGCGCGAAAGATGTATTACGAGCCATTTCTGCAAGCCCACCCGTACATTCTGGAAAATTACCTGGTTAACCATGTGTTCAAGACGCGTTTTCCGTTCGGGGTCAATTCCCAAGGCGAAGACAACGATCCGCAGACGGAGTTTCTGGTGATGAGCGTGCTGTACGCGACAATCAACGGGATGCTGACCGGCATGGCGGCATTCTACCGAGATGGGTTTACGACCGCGCATGTGGTGAAGCTGGTGCAAAGCTTCTCAAAGACGGTGGAGCACTGCCCAAAGTTTCTCGAGACGCTGAACCCGGACCTGGCGAGCGCCGAGGGAATGGCGCGGCTGCTGAAAAGCTGATGCGTGCCGGTAATGGGCCGGTATGGCTGGATCCCTCTCATTGGTTGCGCGCGGTCTGCCGATAGAAACCCTGACGATTGTGGTTTGCCGAACTCGGGTGTGTGCGGAGCGCTTTTTTCTCCAAGACCACCGGCTCTCGCGGAATTCTGCACTTGAATTGAGATGATTCACCTAACTCGTTTGAACAACACGCCGCTCGTGGTGAACGCAGATCTGATCAAGTTCATCGAAAATGCCCCAGACACGGTGATAACGCTGATCACCGGAGAAAAGCTGGTGGTGCGCGAATCGGCGGCGGAAGTGCTCGAGCGCATTCACGAATTCCATTCGCAGTCAGCCCACCGGATTGTTTTCGGGCTTTCAAAGGATGCTTCCACCGGGAAACCTGATAACAACCCAGCTTCGTTGCCGCGGATAAAACCGCCGGAAAGCGGGAGAAGCTGAGATGGCATCTTCGATCGACAAAGGGAGCTTTGGGGGAATTGCGCTGGCAATCGGGGGAATTCTGGTGGGCCTGGTGCTGGAGGGCGGCCGGATCGCGCAACTGCTGCAACCGACAGCCGCATTGATCGTATTCGGCGGAACTCTGGGGGCGGTGATGCTGCAATATCCGTTGAGCATGGTTTTAGGGGCGCTCGGGAACCTCCGGAAAGTGTTCTTCGAGCGCAACGAAGACCCGATGGAAGCGGTGGCGGAAATGGTGGCGTACGCGCAAAAGGCGCGAAAAGAAGGGATCGTATCGCTGGACGCGCAACTGGAAGCGATCGAGGAACCCTTTCTGAAAAAGTCGTTGATGTTAGCGGTGGATGGAACCGAACCGGCGGACCTGAGGACGATCATGGAGTTGGAACTAGACAATCGGGCGGAACGGGACGGGCTAAACGCCAAAGTGTTCGAATCGGCCGGAGGATTCTCGCCGACGATCGGAATTATCGGGGCGGTGCTAGGTTTGATTCAGGTGATGCAGCACCTGGACAACATCGGTGAAGTGGGGCGGGGGATCGCCGTGGCGTTTGTGGCGACGATCTACGGGGTGGGAATGGCGAATCTATTTTTTCTGCCGATGGCGGGAAAAATCAGGCTGCGGCAGAGGGACGATGAACTGCGTCGCGAAATCGTGCTGGAAGGAGTGATTTCAATTCTCGAGGGTATGAATCCGCGAATGCTGGAGACGAAACTCCTGAGCTTTATCGAGGAAAGCCACAAGAAGACGCGTGAGAAAGAGGGCGAAAAGGGGGTGGTGCCGGCATGAGGCGCAGACGGAGGAAGCAGCCGGAACGCGAGAATCACGACCGCTGGCTGATTTCGTACGCCGACTTCATCACATTGCTGTTCGCGTTTTTCGTGGTGCTGTATTCGTCAGCTCAGGTGGACAAGCGAAAGGTGGGCCAACTGGCTATTGCGATCCAAGTGGCGTTCCAGCAGATGGGAGTCTTCGACGCCTCGAACACCAGGCCGGAGGTGACCAATTCCGAGCCGATGCCGTTTTCGAAGGTGCAGATGGTGGAAAACCAGGAGCGGGTGCAGTCAATGGGCCGGCTGGTGAATTCTCCAAGGGGAGCGCTGGGAGAAAGTCCGGATCGGCCCGACCTGAACGAAATCCAGAGGCAGCTCGAGACAGCACTGGCAGGGCAGATCGAAAAGCACACCGTTGCGGTGACGCCGACGAAAGAGGGGATTGTAGTGAGCCTGAGGGAAGTGGGGTTTTTCGACAGCGGCTCGGTGTCGTTGCGGCCGGAAGCGGAGCCAACCCTGGCAGACTTCGTGAAAGTAATCGGGCCGAGGCGGATTCGGGTGCGAATCGAGGGGCACACCGATAATGTGCCGATTCACAACACGCGATTCGCGTCAAATTGGGAGCTTTCGACCGCGCGAGCGACGGAGATAATAAAATTGCTAATCACTCGATATGGAATCGCCCCATCGCGCCTTTCGGCATCGGGATACTCGGAGTTTTATCCCGTGGCATCGAATGCAACCTTAGAAGGTCGAGCAATGAACCGCAGAATCGACCTGGTGATTCTGAACTCCCAAACCGACAGTGCCCCACCCGTGTCACTGAAGGCTCCCGGAGACTCGTCCCCGACGCCCTAACTGACCAACCCCCGGATCACGAATTGAACCTCTTACGACACATTCTGAAGACGGTTAGACAAATCAATCGCCGAGTTCAATTAGTATCATTCTTGGTGACGCGCTCCAGCCGCGCGGAACCTTTGTTGAGATATCGACATATCCGGTAGATGAACAAATCTAAAGTGGAGGATTTTCGATGAAGAAGCAGATTTCTCGATTACTGATTGTGGGCGGTTTTGCAGTGGCGTTTGTCGCAGGCGCGGCCTCGCACCTGATCCCGGGTGCGAACAGCACTACGGTGGTGGCGGCACAAGAGAAACACGAAGCATTGAAGGACGTGCGTACCGCCCGCGATATGATGCAGCAGGCCCGCGGCCTGCTGGCTGGTGCGCCTGGGTCTTTTGGCGGTCACCGGGAAAAGGCGATGAAGCATCTGGATCTGGCGCTGGGAGAAGCAAATCAAGCCCTGGAGGTCAGGGAGCACGAGAACCACTAGAAGAAGATTGTGAATCCCGATCGCTCGCAGCGCCATGCGATGGAATTGAGAGCCTGCGAGCGATTTTTATTTCCGGTTCGAGAAATCAGTTGGTGGTGGGAGGTGCGAGCGGCGTGGTCGAGGATGGTGGAACCGGCCCCGCGTTCACTATTTCCTGAACCACCTTTGCGGCGAGGCTTCTACTGCGAACGCATGACGTGTCGTTGATTCGGCACTGGGCCAGGGTCAGACGGCATCCGCAAGTACATCCTTCCGAATTGAGTTTCTTGAGTGCGATGGTTTTCTGTTCGGGCGAGAGTCCGGAGAAATCGACGTCGGGAAGTTCGGTGGCCCTTACCGCATTTTTCAAAAAGATTTGGCCCGTATCCTCGAAAGTTTCGATCTTCACGTTCACAGGCAAGCCCATCAGGGCGCGGACTTCTGTGTCGTACACTTCAGGCGGATATAAACCCTCATGTTTTTGAACGATGCGGGCATCTTTGTTGATCAGAAAAGTGGTAGGCAGGGCTGGAACGCCGCCATATTCAGAAATGAGTTCGCGGCTCCACATCACGACAGGATAGTTCATGTGAAAAGCCTTCGCGAATTCCCTGACGTCATCCGGAGAGCCATCGTCAACAGATACGCCGACGACGAGCAAGTTGTCCTTATACTTCTTGGCGAGTTCAGTGAGGATCGGAATTTCTTCGCGGCATGGTGGACACCACGTGGCCCAGAAATTCAAAATTACGACTTTGCCCTGCCATTGCGCAGTGGAAACCACGTTGCCATCGAGGTCTTGCACAAGAAACGGAGGGACCGGCTGCGGGTTACTCGCGAAACGAATCACCCAGTCACCATCGTCGTCAACTAATGCAGCCATGTCGGGCTGCGCTTGCGAATCTGATACTGGCTTAACGTTCGATGATTTCTCTGTCTCTCGGGCGTGGGATACGAGGGCTCGAGGCGTCAGATGGCGCTCGCTCGATGCCGCCATGCCAATCGCGAGGCCTGCCAAGCCGGCCGCGATTGCGAGAATTGCGATGAATGGTTTCGCCATGATTTGTGTTGCGAACCCTCATTATGCAGCAGCGCGAGAGGAGGGACAAGTTTGGATCGCAATTGTGCGCGAAAAGTGAGGGGAGCGGACGAGGTTATTTGAGAGCGGGATTGGAGAAAATGTGTAGGGTGCCAGTCTGGGACGCAGCTTCCCAGATTGGAATTCAAAGCGCGACATGATTTCGAAGAGGCGCAACTAAGTGGTTGAAAAGGCAGGCATGTTGGGAGTGAGTCAGAGCGCCACGATGGGCCACGCATTTGCATAAGGAGAGGAGTGGGTCGCGTTCCAACACGATCCGCCCAACTGGTGAATGGGGAGGAAGGGGCCCAGACATCGGAAGGAACGGGTCGTTCCCACCTGCCTCTGAGAGGGAAGCTAGGATGGATGACCCCATGATTCGATCACGCCTAGGTCGAATCAATGGAACGCGGCCTTTGGGGGCTCTCGATCCCAAGCGAGAGCCCCTCTTTTTTTGCGTACACTTCGCTTGATTGCTCTTTCGGGAACAGCTCAATCGCAAGCGGCGTTGAGATCCTTCTGCTCGGCGTGACAATCGTTCACCCGTATGTTCCCACAGGACGCGGATAGACTTGAGCTTTTCTAGGCGAGACTCTTAAGAATTTTCGACGCGGCGGAGCACCGGGATTCTCGACTGACGCAGAACGTGTTCGACGACGGTCTCGCGGAGACGCGAAGCGTCATAATCAAACATGAGGCGGTTGTTTTTTTCGTCATAGCGGAATTTGTGCAGACCGTAGGTATTTGAGAATTCACCGAGAGTGCGAAACTGCGCAGGATTGAGCCGGTCCTGCAGTTCGTAGGTGACGGTCATGAGTGTCATGCGCGGAATTATAGCATCGGCGGCTTCGAGTGATGCGGAAGCGTGATGCGATTGTTAAAGAGCGACGCGACGCAGACGGAGTGCGTTGGTGATCACCGAAACAGAGCTGAAGGTCATCGCGGCGCTGGCCAGGATAGGGCTCAGAAGAAGACCGAAGAAGGGATAAAGGATTCCGGCGGCAATGGGAACGCCAAGTGCGTTGTAGGCGAATGCGAAGAAGAGATTTTGACGGATGTTGCGCATCGTCGCACGACTGAGGGTACGAGCGCGGGCGATGCCGACGAGATCGCCTTTAAGGAGTGTGATTCCGGCACTCTCAATAGCGACGTCGGTTCCTGTGCCCATCGCGATTCCGACATTCGCAGCGGCTAGAGCAGGGGCGTCGTTCACGCCGTCGCCGGCCATTGCGACGATGTGGCCTTCCGCTTTCAACCGATTCACAATCTCGCCCTTTTGACTTGGCAAGACCTGAGCCTCGACTGAGTCGATCTTAAGGTTTCGAGCAACTGACTCAGCAGTCGCGCGGCTGTCGCCTGTCAGCATGACGATCCGGATGCCGTCGCGATGGAGGCGATCGATCGCTTCAGCTGTTGTCGGCTTGATTGGATCGGAAACTCCAACGGCTCCGATCGCTTGTCCGTTTGCGGCTACGAACATTACGGTTTGGCCTTCGGATTCGAGAGATTTGGCGCGATCGGCGAGAGGACCGAGCGGAACCCGCAATTCGTCGAACAGTGCGCGATTGCCGAGAGCAGTTCTGGTTTCGTCCTGGCGCCCAGTAATGCCTTTACCGGTGAACGAGCGAAAATCGGTGACATTGCCGATTTCAATTGCGTGTTCCTTTGCGGCCGCGAGGACCGCAGCTGCAAGCGGATGCTCGCTCGCGCGCTCAAGAGCGGCTGCGACGTTAAGCAGTTGCGCTTCGGTTGATTCTGCCGTCGGAATCAGCGATGTGACGCGAGGCTTGCCTTCGGTCAGCGTTCCGGTTTTGTCGACTACGACGGTATCCACTTTCTCGAGAATTTCGAGGGATTCTGCGTTCTTGATAAGGATGCCGGCGAGAGCTCCCCGGCCAGTGCCGACCATGATCGCCATCGGTGTTGCCAGTCCCAGCGCGCAGGGGCAAGCGATGATGAGGACGGCGACGGCATTTAGAAGCGCATGCGCCATTTTTGGCTGGGGTCCAAACGCGGCCCAAATGGCGAAGGTGAGTATCGCGATAAGAACAACTGCAGGGACAAAGTAAGCGGCAACTCGATCGGCGAGCTTCTGCACGGGAGCGCGGCTGCGTTGCGCCTCGCTAACCATGTGGACGATTTGCGCGAGCAGCGTTTCGCTGCCGACACGCTCGGCGCGCATGACAAAGGTGCCGGTGCCATTCACTGTGCCGCCGGTGACGCGGCTTCCTTCCGCTTTCTCGACGGGGATTGGTTCGCCGGTCATCAGAGATTCATCGACCGAACTCGAGCCTTCTAGCACCGCTCCATCGACCGGTACTCGTTCGCCGGGGCGTACACGAAGAGTGTCGCCCGGCTGCAGGTGCTCGACGGGGACGTCGATCTCGGTGCCGTCGGTGCGAACCAGGCGCGCGAATTTTGGGGTCAGGTTCAAAAGTGCGCGGATAGCGGACGACGTGCGACTTCTTGCGCGGAGTTCGAGCACTTGACCAAGAAGAACGAGAGTTGTGATCGCGGCTGCTGCTTCGAAATAGACGGGAATGGCGCCTGACATGGTTTGAAATGAGGGCGGGAAGATATTGGGAAAGATCACTGCGACGACGCTGTAGATGTAGGCTGTGCCAGTGCCAAGCGCGATGAGGGTGAACATATTGAGGCTACGATTTACGATTGAAGCCCAGCCGCGCTGAAAAAAGGGAAAGCCTCCCCACAGAACAATGGGAGTTGCGAGAAGAAGCTCGATCCAGCCAATGGCGCGCATTGATAGGAATCTCTGCAGAGGCTGGCCGGGCAGCATGTCGGACATGCCGAGGACGAGAACGGGAATTGTAAGCGCGACACTGATCCAGAAGCGGCGCGACATATCGGCGAGTTCGGGGTTTTTGTCTTCGGACGCGCCGACGGTGCGCGGTTCGAGAGCCATTCCACAGATCGGGCACGCGCCTGGCTCGGAGCGAATGATTTCCGGATGCATCGGGCAGGTGTATTCGACACGAGCGGCGGAAGGTCTGGGCACGGATGGTTCGAGGGCCATGCCGCACTTTGGGCACGCACCGGGGTTTTGTTCGCGTACTTCGGGATCCATTGGGCAGATGTAACTTGCCGAGGTCTTTGTGGATTCGGGCGCGACCTTCGGATGCCCGGCGGTAATTGCTTTTTGATTGACTGCGGTTGCCATAGGGAGCTTTTGCTGCGAGTTCAGGTACTTCGCCGGCTCGGCCGAAAACTTCTTCGCACAGCCTTCGCAACAAAACGAGTAGGTCTTGTTAGCGTGCTCCACGTGCGATTTGGCTCGGGCGGGGTCCACGGTCATTCCGCAAACTGGGTCAAGTTCCATAGCCATCATCCTCAGCGGGCATGTTTATAAATCAGCTTCATAAGCTCGTCGTAAGTGGACTCCGCGTCAGCGGCGGTGCCTTTGCGGATAGCTTGCGACGCGCAATGCTTGAGATGGTTGCGCATCAAGGCTCGGCCCACAGCGCGCAGGGCCTCGTGAACTGACGAGATCTGCACCATGATATCGGGACAATAGCGGTCGGTCTCGATCATGCGCGCAAGTCCTCGAATCTGGCCTTCGATCCTGCGGAGGCGTTTCAGATTGGCCGATTTAATGGCGGGGTCCACGGCGACTGCTTTGCGCGGCGCAGTCGAGGGAACTTCACAGGCGCAAGCCGCTCTGCCTTTCATTGCAATTTGCTTTGCGTGTACCATATACCCCCAGGGGGTATTGTACGCAGCTAAGACTTCTGGCGTCAAGCGTCGTCGGAGTAATTGGGCGGGCTTCGGCCGAAGAGCGCGTTATTTCACGGTAACGACCACCAGTGTCAAGTCGTCGTCGAACGCGCCATTGCAAAAGCTGGTCGCCTCGCGCCTCAACGTCTCGATCATTTCGGCGGCGGTCAAGCGCATGTTCTCGTTTCCGATACGGGCGACATTATGCTCGCCGAACTCGACGCCGCTGGAGTTACGAGCTTCGGTTAAGCCGTCGGTGTAGAGAACCAGGCGATCGCCAGGCTCGAGGCCCAATTCAATGTTGTCGTAGGCGTGATCGGGGAAGAGACCGAGCGGTGGTCCTCCGTCTTTTAAAGAGTGCGTCTGTCCGGAGCGTCGAAGCAGGATGGGAGGCCAGTGTCCAGCGCTGGCATATGTGAGGTTGTTCTTGGCTACATCGAGAATGCAGTAGCAAAAGGTAACGAATTTATCGGAGGCGATGTTATTGCAAATCACGTCGTTCAACTTGCTGACGACTGCGCCTGGCGACACCGGTTCGGAAGCGAAAGCCCGGAAGCTGGCTTGCAGATTAGCCATTAACAACGCGGCGCTGATTCCTTTGCCGACGACATCGCAGATGCAGACGCCAATCTTCGTCTCGCCAAATTTGACGACATCGAAATAATCGCCGCTAACGACGGCGGCCGGATTCCAAGCTCCGGCGATGTCCAGGCCTCTGATCTGAGGGATTTGTTTGGGAAGGAGGCGCTCTTGAATCTCGCGCGCCTGGTCGAGATCCTGCTCCTGTTTTTGAGATTGAGTCTTCCCCAGTTCGAGAGTGCGCTTTAATTCGAGGCTGGTGTGCTCGAGCTTATTGCGAGTCAGATGGTAGAGATGAACGATCGTGCCAACGATTAGGACGACGACGACACCGAGCCGGCCCCCGCCCCGAAATTGAGAAGGGAACCGCGAAAGAGGGATGCGATATGCGGCCATGGTGATGCCCACCGCCGCTGCGGAGCTGACAAGCGCGACGAGTGCCAGACACGATTCATAGGCAATCCAGTCATACGGGCTTCGAAACTTCGAAGACCATGGAGCGATGCGATTCATCGCAGGGGAAACTAAGTTACCTGCGACGAGAGAATAGAGGAGTATCGCGCCGAAATCCGCACCGGACCAATTTGTGAGGCGCAGAATCGCAAAAAGCGCGAGAGCGACCACCAGGAACAGTCCTTGATTCGAGAGAAATGCGCGGATACGCAGGAAGGTGGGCGAGGGCTGTACGCTTGGCAGAGACATGAATTTTCCGCCAGAAATCGATCGTGGGACCCGGAGATGGAGAGGATGTTAGGGGTTGGCGAGGTTCAAAGTCAACGGCACCGATTTCCGATTCGCCGAAACTATTTCGACTTCAGCACGGAATCAAGATAAGTCGTCAGTTCGGTGCTGGTCCAATCCTGCGGACCAATGATTTTGCGGTCGAGACGGCCTTTGCGGTCGATGATGTAGGTTTCTGGATACATTGTGGTGCCGTAATCCAGGGCGATCTTCTTCGATGGGTCGCGGAAATTTGGAAAACCGAGCTGATAGGTCTTCAAGAAAATTGTCGTAGGCGGCTTGGTCTTCGTCCAGGCTGATGCCTAGGACTGTGCCGCCTAGCGGAGCAATCCGCCGCTGCAGGGCGTTAAGTGACGGTGCCTCGTCGACGCAGGGCGGGCACCAGGTGGCCCAGAAATTGAGGAGGACCACTTGGCCACGAAGATCAGAAAGACGGGCGGGTTTGCCGTCGAGAGTGAGCGCAAAGTCCTTTTCTGGCTGGCCGCGGAGGCTGGGTTCACCTTGTCGATAGTCTGCGCGGGCAAACATGTAGAGGAGTCCCGCGATGAAGATCAAGACGAGAGCGGTGTTTAGTTTTCGTTTCAATGAGTGGTTCCAGCACCTATAATAAGATATCCGCGAATTGAATGCCCGTTTTTGAGCCGCCGCGGAGTAAACCCCACACTGTGGTCTCAGCCATCATTCCGGCACGAAATGAGGAAGCGTCAATCGCGCGAACGGTTGAGTCTGTGGCGGCGCAGCCGGAGGTCGACGAGGTCATCGTTGTCGACGACGGGTCGACGGATGCAACGCCCAGGATCCTGAGCGAGCTTGCGACGCGGGTGGCGAAGTTAAGGGTAATTTCGGCAGGATCGCTCCCTGGCGGATGGGTGGGAAAGAATCACGCCGCGTGGGTGGGCGCGGCTGCGTCCAAGGGCGACTGGCTGCTGTTCACGGACGCGGACACCTTCCACTTGCCGGGGGCGATGCGGCGAGCGCTCGCAGATGCAGCGGAACACGATGCGGCGCTGGTCTCGTATTCTCCGGAGCAGGAGATGGAGACGTGGTGGGAGCGGGCTCTGATCCCCTTCGTGTATTGCAGGCTAGCGGCGAGATTTTCATTTGAGCGTGTGAACGATCCTGTGCTTCCCGATGCTGCAGCGAACGGACAATTTATTTTGGTGCGACGGGAGGTTTATGAGAAGCTGGGCGGCCACCAAGCGGTTCGCGGCGAGATTTTAGAGGATGTGGCTCTGGCCCGCCTTGTGAAAGCTGCGAAGTGCGGAGTTTATTTTACGGCTCCAGCTGGAATCGTTCGGACGCGGATGTACAGAACCTTTCGTGCGATGTGGGAGGGCTGGACAAAAAATCTCTTTCCGTTGATTGGTGGCACAGCGGCGTCCGCATTCCAGGAACTCGTGAAAATCACCCCGGTGCTGGGATTCTGCTCATTGCCTGGTTTGTATGGTCCGGGTGGCACGCCGGACAAGTTGACTGGGGGTGGGCGGTTGTGATGGCAGTCCTGATGCTTTCTTTTCGCGTGGCGCGGCTTCGGACGAGATCTTTGATGAGAATCGCTATCCGCTTTCGATTCATCCAATATTACGTTCCTGCGGCGGGTCCTGTATTCACTGGTTCTTATCGTATCCTGGTGGAAGAATTTCCGTGGGGAACTGGTGAATGGAAGGGCCGCGGGTTATGCGGCTGGATTCGGAGCACGAGCTGAATTTATGAGAGCCGACGACGATGATACGGATTACGCGCAAAGTGGAATTTTCGGCGGCGCATTTTTACCACAACCCGAAGTTTTCGGCGGAAGAGAACAAGCGCGTCTTCGGCAAATGCAGCAATATGCATGGGCACGGGCACAATTACGCGCTCGAAGTGACGATTGCGGGAGAACCCGATCCGGCGACCGGCATGGTGCTGGATCTGAAGGAGCTGAAGGATATTTTGCAGCGCGAAGTGGTCGAGCGGATGGATCATCGGCACTTGAACTACGAAGTGCCGGAGCTCTGCCGGCAAGATTCCTACATGCGAGAACGTCGCGGCGGTGATCTGGAATCTGCTTGAGCCGAAGATTCGTCGGGGAAAGCTTGACCGAGTGCGGCTGTATGAGTCAGAGGATCTGTTTGCGGATTGCACGGCGGAAGGGAATGGCGGGCGGCGATGAAGATTTCGCTCACTCGCCGCTACCGGTTTCGCCGCCTCGCATCGCTTGCATTCGCCAGCGCTGAGCGACGGCAGAGAATGAGCGATCTATGGCAAATGCAATAGCCCCTATGGGCATGGTCACAATTACGCGGTGGAGGTCACGATTACCGGGCCGGTCGATCGAGACACGGGAATGATCGCGAATCTGGGGATCTCGATCCGTTCGTGCAGCGAGAAGTGATCGAGGCGTTCGACTATAAATATTTAAATGAAGATGTGCCGGAGTTTCAAGCGATCGTGCCGACGACAGAAAATGTTTGCCGTGAAATCTACCGCCGCCTGGCAGGATTTCCGGCGGCGAAGCTTGAGCGGGTACGGATCGAAGAGACGAGCAAAAATAGTTTTGAATACAGCGGAGAGCAGTCGGAATGAAAAGCGGAGACAAGATGAGCGAAGCCACTGAAATCATCATTCCTGACACGCAAGGGCGAGGAGACCATCGCGGACCTGGTGCGCAAGATGCTTGCGCTGATCGGCGAAGATCCGAATCGCGAAGGACTGCGCCGGACGCCAGAGCGATTCGAGAAGGCGTTCCGGTATCTAACGAGCGGCTACCGGCAGGACCCGGAAAAACTTCTGAACGGAGCAATGTTCAGCGTTTGTTACGACAATATGGTCGTCGTGAAGGACATTGAACTCTACAGCCTGTGCGAGCACCATCTGCTGCCGTTTTTTGGGAAGTGTCATGTGGCGTACATTCCGAATAAGAAAGTGGTGGGTTTAAGCAAGATCGCGCGGCTTGTGAACATGTACGCGCGGAGATTGCAGATTCAGGAGCGCTTGACCAGCCAGATCGCGAAAGCGATTCAGGAGCAGTCTGTCGCCCGAAGGCGTAGGAGTTGTCATTGAGGCGCGGCATTTGTGCATGGTGATGCGCGGAGTGGAAAAACAGCACTCGGCGGCGATGACGAGCGCGATGCTCGGAGCGTTTCGCGAGAACAAGCAGACCCGCGATGAATTTCTGTCACTGATTAACCACGGCAAGGCTTAGTGGGTGCGGGCGCGTTCGATGCCGACAACTTCTGGCTCGCGATCGTGATTGCTTCCGGATTATTTCCGCCAAGTCACGCCTTTCGAGGGAAATCGTGGATACAGCGAACCCGGTGGCGGCCTACAGGATTCACTGTAAAAGCGCTTTGCGGCTCGTACAGACGATGTGCTACGATTTTTAGTGTCGAAAAGGAAATTGAGAGAGAGCAGGGCACGGCTTTTCAGAGGGGGAGGGGCGAGCTGATGGAAGCAAAGGCAGAGGTTATCGAGCAGTTCCGGACGCATCCGAAGGATACTGGTTCACCGGAAGTGCAGATCGCATTGTTGAGTGAACGCATCAGCTACCTGACGACCCACCTCAAGTCCCACGCAAAGGATCACGCTTCCCGTCGCGGATTGATCATGATGGTCAATAAGCGCCGAAGGCTGCTGGACTATCTGAACCGCCGCGACCCGGATCGGTATCGCGAGATTGTGGAACGACTCAGCTTGCGCAAGTAGCGCTTTCCCGAGCGGTCTTGCAGGCCGCGCTTGTCCCACCGCAGAAACCTCAAATTGGTGCAGGGCTTTCGAGATGGATGCGGGAGTGTAGGATTGCGCCGTCGAAGTGTATTCCTTCCTCAGAAGCACCTCTAGCGATCTCCTATTCGAATTTTCCACGAGAGCGAACTCTCGTATCTGAAATGGCGCACCCGAAGATTCGGGGCGCGAAGGATGTGATTAGATGTTTGAACAAGTAAGCGTCGAGGTCGGTGGACGCAAATTGACGTTTGAAACCGGCAAAATGGCGCGCCAGGCGCACGGAGCAGTTGTAGCGCGATATGGCGACACGGTGGTTCTATCCACCGCCTGCATGGACAATAAAGCGACTGACAAAGACTTTCTGCCGCTTACCGTGGATTATCGCGAGTACACCTATTCGGCGGGCAAGATTCCGGGAGGATTTTTCAAGCGCGAAGGGCGGCCTTCTGAGCGCGAAATTTTGACTTCGCGGCTGACAGATCGGCCGCTGCGGCCGCTCTTTCCTGAGGGCTACTCGACGGAAACGCAAATTGTTTCCATGGTGCTCTCGGCTGACAGCGAAAATGATCCGGACGTGATCGGACTGACCGCGGCTTCGGCGGCTCTATTCATTTCGAAGATTCCGTTCGAGACGCCGATTGCTGCGGTACGAGTCGGATTGATTGATGGAAAGCTTGATGGCGAACCCGACCGTGGCAGAGCAGAAGACGAGCCTGCTGAATCTGGTGGTGGCTGGATCGGAAGAAGCGATCGTCATGGTCGAGTCCGGAGCGCTCGAAGTATCCGAAGACACAGTGGTTGACGCGCTCGAATTCGCGCATGCGGAAATTCGCAAGATCGTCGCGGCGATTCGAGAACTGCACAAACGCGTGAATCCCGAGAAGGTGAAGGTGACGCCGCCTGCGTTTGACGAAGCGCTGTATAACGAGATCAAGTCGAAATATGGAGAGCGGCTGCGCGACGCGCTTGACACGGCGAAGCATCCGAAGAGCGAAAGCTATGGCTTGGTGGATACGATCAAGGCCGAGATCATGGCGTCGATTCCGGAGGATGACGAAGCGCGCCACAAACTCGCGTATCGCGCATTCGAGCGGCTCCGTGAGAGGATTTTCCGCGACGATATGCTGCTGCGACGGCGGCGTCCGGATGCTCGAGCTTTCGATCAAATTCGGCAGATCACTTGTGAAGTAGGAGTGCTGCCACGCGTTCACGGGTCGGCGCTATTTACTCGGGGAGAGACGCAGGCGCTTGCTACGGCCACCCTGGGCACCAAAGAGGACATGCAGCGGCTCGATTTGCTTTTCGAAGACGAGGCGTTCAAGCGGTTTATGCTGCACTACAATTTCCCGCCGTTTTCAGTGGGCGAAGTGAAATTCCTGCGCGGCCCGGGCGGCGCGAAATCGGACATGGTGCTCTCGCCGAACGCGCGCTGGCGAATCTGCTTCCGCCGGAAGCGGATTTCCCATATGCGATGCGAGTCGTGTCAGACATTATGGAATCCAACGGTTCGTCATCCATGGCAACGGTATGCGGCGGATCGCTGGCGCTGATGGACGCGGGCGTGCCGCTTAAATCGGCGTGCGCGGGAATCGCGATGGGTTTGGTGGTGGAAGGCGATAAGTACGCCATCCTCACCGACATCGCCGGCGCGGAGGATCATTACGGCGACATGGATTTCAAAGTTGCTGGCACGCGACAGGGAATCACGCGCTTACAGATGGATATCAAGGTATCGGGCGTGAGCGTTGCGATGATGCGCGAGGCGCTGGCTCAGGCGAAGAAGGCGCGCCTGGAAATTCTCGACATCATGGACCAGACGATTTCCTCCGGTCGCGCGGAAATTTCAACTTACGCTCCGCATCTTTACATGCTCAGCATCCCAACCGATAAGATTCGCGACCTGATCGGGCCGGGCGGCAAGAAGATCCGGTCGATCATCGAAGCTACGGGCGTGAAAATCGATGTGATGGATGACGGGAAAGTCCACGTGTTCGCGGCGAACGGACCCGCCGCAGAAGATGCGCTCAAGATGATTCGCGACGTGACCGCCACGGCCGAGATCGGCAAAACCTATCTTGGCAAGGTGGTGCGCATCGCGGAATTCGGCGCGTTCGTCGAGATCTTTTCAGGAACAGACGGTTTGCTGCACATCAGCGAAATTGCGGAGGCACGGATTCGTTCCGTCCGCGACGAGTTGAAAGAAGGCGACCAGATTCTTGTAAAGGTGCTGGCGATCGAGGGAAACAAGATCCGCTTGAGCCGCAAAGCTGTATTGCGCGAACAGCGTGACAAGCAACAGCCACAACAGAAGTCGGAGGCAGCCGGCTAGTTCCGTTCCAATCGAGAGTACGGATCCGGGGAGGCGAGCGATCGCCTCCCCGTTTTTATTTTGTGGAAGGTGATTCTGTTTCAGGCGCGTCCTCGTCTTCGTAGAGTTCACTGGCTCGCTCGCCCTGAGGCCGTGACAATCACGAAGCGATAGCTTACGCGATGTTCGCGCCAGAGTTCGCGAGGGAGAGAGACGCGCAGTTCGGTGGGGAGATGAATTGGGTCGGAAGCTTAGTTTTTTCACCCTGATCTGCACTTGCGACGATTGAATCATTAGGCCGAAAATTGCTGCCAATTACCGTGACTTCTTCTGCCGGTAGGACCGCTAGCAGTCATCACAGGCAACGGACTTGGTGAAATTTCAAGGATGATGACCGCGTGGTGGCGCGGGCGGAAGCTTTGGCGTGGGGAGAATCTGAATGTCGCGGCTTTCTGATATTTGGAAACCGTTGCCGGGGTTTCGAACCCAAATTCGGATGGGGCCAGGCTCACTATATGCGAGGTCTGAAAATCTGAGTTGCGATGCGGGGATATGAATCTCAAGCGCTTCAGGCGATAGATATTTCGGTGAGATTACCAATGGCGGATTCCGCAAAATGTTTCCCTTCGAAGGGATCTGCGTCCGACCAGCACCACGCTCGCAGGTGTAAAGCCGCTGCCGTGAAGGACCACCTTGGCCTCGGCCCGATCGGCGGCATCAGCGGATAGTTGCGCAGGTTCGAGGCTTCGGGTCAGTACGGGGCTAGCGCAGTTGGCAACGTAGAGGATTTTCTGGGCTCCGCCGCCCACTGGAGTTTTCTGTTCGGTGCCGTTCAAAGGCAGACCATTGCCTTGAGCCGCCTCGACTTCGTCAAGATTAAACGGCCACAGCACGAGCTTGCGAGGAGATGCCAGGTACGACCACGGAATTGTGACGTGAATCTTATTGGTCTCGATGTATTCGGTCGGCAACAAACTCCCATGCTTTCCAAATATCTTTTTTCGGAGTGGGCTCCGCCAGAAGCACTTTGGTGCTGGGTGTGAAAAATCGACCGTCAAGATCAAGCGAAAATGTTTCTTCGCCGGCGCGAACACGTACGGGATCGGAGGCGAATGATGGCGGAACGTCTCCTGCCACCGTCTACGGACGGGCCTCCAGCTTCAACGTCATTGCAATTGCGATCACAGGAATGTGGCGCATCCGGATCGATCAAGGTGAAATCGAGCTGCGACGGAGTTGGAGACGAGGTGTCAGGCCCAGTGGCTTCGCCGGTTTTCGCTACCTTTACTGGAATCTTTACGAGCAAATCGGGTCGATCCCAAATCTCGATGCGAGCGGTGTGACTCCCGAGGTGCTAGGCAGGATTCGATATCGAAGTTGAACCGTCGGGCCAGTCGGATCTTTCTTGCGGCGGGGCTTCTGCGAGGGAGGCTTGGGATTTTCGATTTCAATTACCGGATGTGGGCCATTGAGCGATGCGCGACGTGAGTCTGAGGGATTTTGCGCGAGAGCTAATGTCGGAAGCGAGAGTGATAGGGTGAGCGCTCGCGCTATCGACTCGCAATGCGGAAGCCGTCCGCGCAAAGCCCATCAGTTGATGCGCTCGATCCGCGCGCCAATTCCGCTGAGTTTCTCTTCGATGCGTTCGTAACCGCGGTCGATGTGATAGACGCGATCGATGTAGGTTGTATTTTCCGCCACGAGTGCCGCCAGCACTAGGGATGCGCTGGCGCGCAAATCGGATGCCGTGACGGGTGCGCCGCTGAGCCGGGTTGGACCGGTAACGACCGCAAGATTGCCGTCCACGGCGATATTCGCCCCCATGCGCGACATCTCGCTGGCGTGTAGGTAGCGGTTCTCGAAAATGGTCTCGCGGATATGCGAGATGCCCTCGGCCTGCGTCGCAAGCGCCATAAACTGGGCTTGCATGTCCGTAGCAAAGCCGGGGTATTCCTCAGTAGTGACATCAGCAGCGACGAGTTTTTTCGCGGCCTTCACGCGTATGGCGTGGCTGCCTTCGCAGCGGATTTCGACGCCGCACTCTCTGAGCTTTTCGATGATCGCGCCCAGGTGGCTTGGGTCGCAATTCTCGAGAAGCAGTTCACCCCTGGTGATCGCGCCAGCCACAAGAAACGTCCCGGCCTCGATTCGGTCGGGAATCACGGCGTGGCTGGCGCCCCCAAGGCGCTCGACGCCTTGAATACGCAAAATTGAAGTGCCGCGACCCTCGATTCTGGCGCCCATCTTGCCCAGAAGATCGACGAGATCAGTGACTTCTGGCTCGAGAGCGCAGTTTTCGAGGACAGTTTCCCCATCGGCCAGCACCGCCGCGGTCAAGATGTTCTCGGTTCCGGTTACTGTAATTTTTGGAAAGCGAAACGTTCCGCCCCGGAGACGCTTGGCGCGAGCCTCGACGTACCCGTGGTCGACTGAAATCTCAGCCCCTAATTTTTCGAGGCCCTGAATATGCAAATCCACCGGTCGCGCGCCGATGGCGCAGCCGCCGGGCATTGAAACGCGCGCATAGCCAAATCGAGCAACAAGCGGGCCGAGAGTTAGTACCGAAGCGCGCATCGTTTTGACGAGCTCGTAAGGGGCCTCAGCGTGGGAAACGGCTTCCGCTTGGATCGTGAATTGACTGGGCGGAATGTCAGGACTTTCAACGCGGCAGCGCATGTGCGCAAGCAGCTTGGCCATCGTAATGATGTCGCGGACTCTGGGAATGTTATGGAGATGCATAGGCTCATTCGTCAGGAGGCAAGCAGCCATCGCGGGAAGCGCGGCATTCTTAGCGCCGCTGATACGAACTTTTCCTTCGAGCCTGCGCCCGCCTTGGATTTTGAAACGGTCCACGTTACTTGCTCCTGCCGGCTGTTTGAGTCTTCAACGCTGGGGAGGCAGCGAGAGCTGCGCGCACATTGCCGCCAGATTTCGCTAGCAAAGACTTGGCAACTCGCGCGCTCGCTCCAGTTTTCAACATGATGAGAGCCGCGGGCAGACTGTGTCCCGTCTGCCGCAGCGCGTGTTCTGCAGCTGACGCGGTCACACCCATGGCCTCCTCAAGAATCCGTGCCCCTCGCCGCCGCAACTTCTTGTTTGTGAGCGCCACGTAAATCATCCAGTTGTCGTAAACGCGACCCAGGCGCACCATCGCAGTTGTTGAAAGCAAGTTGAGCACCATTTTCTGGGCGGTGCCAGCTTTCAGGCGCGTCGAACCGGCGATTACCTCCGGACCCGTCTCGGGGGCGATCACAATTTTTGCCTTTCGAGCTAACGGCGACCGCGGGTTCGACGTGATCCCGATCGTGACGCTTCCGTGCCGCCGTGCAAACTCGATCGCGCCGAGAACATAAGGTGTCGTACCACTTGCGGCAAGTCCGACAACAACGTCCCGATGCGAGACGCCCGCTGCCGCGAGATCTCTTGCGCCACTTGTCGCCGAGTCCTCGGCTGCTTCGTTTGCCCCGCGCATCGTTCTTGCGCCGCCGGCAATCAGCGCCTGAACCGACTCTGCCCGCGTGCCGAACGTCGGAGGGCACTCAGCTGCATCCAGAGCTGCCAATCGGCCGCTCGTCCCCGCCCCCACATAGAAAAGCTTGCCGCCATTCGTAAGGCTGAGCACGATTGCGTCAACCGCGCGAGCGATTTGCCGCAACTCGCGACGAACAGCAATTGCCACGTGTTCGTCTTCACGATTGATTGTGCGAAGAATCTCGATTGTCGATTTTTTGTCGAGCCCTCTCGAGCGAGGATTTCTCTGTTCGGTGCTAGGTAGCCTCAAGCCTATGCCTCGATACGAACATACAGTATACCGATACACTCGGATGCGGTGAGGCTGACACGGGATGAGTTGCGCGATGATGCAAGGAAGCTATTGAGCGGCTGCTGGCGCTGAAATTAAGCCCAATGCCTCAAAAATCGCGTCATGCAGCTCCGGGCGTACCCGCCGAATCTTGATGTTGTCCACGGATGGATTAACGCGATTCGTTAGCAGGATGATGAAGAGATTGCGTTCCGGGATCTATCCACAGGGACGTGCCGGTAAATCCATAGTGACCAAAAGCTCGCGCTGAGAAAAAACGACCGGTCGCGGCGGGATCAAGCGCTACATCCCATCCGAGCGTGCGCGCGGAATTGCCAATCGTCTGGTGTGCGGTGAATTCGGCGATCGTGGCGCGCGATACGACGCGGTGATGCGCGTAAATGCCGCCATTCAAAATCATCTGCGAGAAGACGGCGACGTCTCCGGCGGTTGAAAACAAACCCGCATCGCCGGCGATTCCGCCCATGGCCCAGGCATTCTGATCGTGAACTTCGCCTTGAATCAGGCGCTTGCGATAGCTCAGATCGTTCTCGGTTGGAGGAATCTGTGCTCGAAGCGAGCGCGGCGGATTAAATAGCGAATCTTTCATTCCGAGTGGCGAGAAGATTTCCTTTCGCGCGAATTCCGCCAGCGATTCACCCGTGAGGCGCTGGACGATTTCGCCGAGCAGGATAAATCCAAGATCGGAATACTCGATTTGCTTGCCAGGCTCATGAACGAGAGGTTCAGCCAAGACCAGCGCGAGGACGCCGTCATGTCCTTTGGCATTCTTATAGAAATCACGGTGTGCCGGAAGGCCGGAATCATGAAGCAGAAGCATGCGCGGGGTTACGCGAGCGCGCCACGCAGGGTTTGGATCATTTTTTGCGGCAGTGCTCCACTCCGGCAGCAGTCGCGAGAGCGGCGCATCAAGATCGAGCCGTTTCTGTTGCACGAGGATCATCACGGATGTCGTCGTGACGATCGGCTTCGTAAGCGACGCAAGATCGTAAATCGTATCCGCCCTGACCGGCGCGGCTTTCGCATCGCGCGTAAATTTTCCGAATGGGTGTACGGCGAGCTTGTTATCCAGACCCACCGCGAGAACTCCGCCGGGAAAGGCGCCATCGGCCACGGCCCGCTCGAGCAGCGTATAAGCCGGCGCAAGACGATTCGAGAGCGCCTGGGAAGCCGCTTCCAGAGTCATCGGATTCGCTGCTACTTGCATTCCGTCGCCGCGCTTTACGGTATCGGGAACGGTTACCGGAATCCGGCCCCCGGATCGCGGTTTGGCCGAATAGTGCGCGAACGGCAGCGCGCTGCGACACGTCGTTCGTCGAGAATTCGCCGATCCAGCTTTTTGCGCCAGGAAAACTCGAAATCAGATAAGGACTGCCGAAAGCAAGAACAACACTGGCTTCCCACTTGCGATCATTTCATTGACGAAAGCCCGCTGATCGTCCGGAAAGCCGACATTGCCCTTGCGGTCGGCGACGCGAACAAACAGCGCAGCAATCGCAATATCATAGGAATCAGCCGGTGGCAGCTTCAGCGTGCTGACATTGACGAATTGCGTATCGGCGCGAAGAGACTTGAGCGAATCCACGCGCCAGCGAATTTCACTCTCGAGTGTCGCACTTGGATACGCATCTGGATCGGCTGAGAGTGAGACAAGCAGGACGCGCAGCGGTCGCGCAGCATTTAGAGGCACGAGATTCTCGGAATTGCGCAGAAGAGTGACGCCGCGATCCGCGATGGTCTGTGCGTCGTCTAGCAAATTGTGGTAGCCCGAATTTCTGATTCAGCCGCGGGATATCGACAAGACGATTCTTGTCGAGCCCGAGTCGCGCCTTTGCCTGAAGAATTCGCCTGACCGACTCATCGATTCGTTTCTCTGAAAGCCTTCCCGACTTGACAGCGTTTTCAAGGCCCGCCAAGGCTGCGTCCGGTACTGGAGGCTGCAGCACGATGTCTGCTCCGGCTTCGACTGCGCGTATGGCAGCTTCGTCCGGAGGGTACATCGACGTTACGCCGCCCATGTCCATTGCGTCAGTCACGATCAGCCCGCGAAATTTCATCTCATCACGCAGAAGGCCCGTTAGGATGTTGCGCGAAAGCGACGCCGGAACAGTAGCGTCGGGTTCGAGCGCGGGTACTGCCAGATGGCCAGGCATGATCGAGCTAACGCCAGCAGAAATTGCAGTGCGGAACGGAACGAGCTCGTTATTCTCGAGTTCCTTGCGGTCATCGGGGACAACCGGCAGCGAAAGATGCGAGTCGGTGGTCACATCGCCATGACCGGGGAAATGCTTGGCGGTTGCAAGCGCGCCATTTTCTTCGATGCCACGAATGAATTGCGCCGGCGAAATCAGCCACTTGTCGTGGATCCTCGCCAAACGCGCGGATGTTGATGATCGGATTCCCAGGATTGTCATTCACATCGGCGTCGGGAGCGAAGATCCAGTGAATTCCGGCGGCGCGGGCCTCAAGCGCGGTGTCCTTACCGGCTGTATAAGCGAGTTGAGGGTCGTCTGTGGCGCCGATTGCCATCGCGGAGGGGAAGTTCGTTCCCTCATCGAGCCGCATGCCGGTGCCGCTCTCAAAATCGGCGCCGATCAGGAGCGGTACTTTGGAATGAGCCTGGAGAGCATTTGTAATCACGGCTGTGGGATACACCTGGCTGCGCTCAATTCCCAAGCGGGCGCGAATGGTGCCGAGGATGAATCCTCCAACGTGATTGTCCTCCACCTGATGAAGCAAATCCTTGTATGCCGGACTTTCGGTGGACTCAAAAACTCCGAAATAGTAAGGCATCAGCATCTGGCCGAGTTTTTCGCGGACGGTCATTTTCCTCAGTGTGGACTCAACCCACACTGAACTACCAGTTGAGACGCGAGCCTTTTTGGGCGAGGGCTTTTGGGAGCGGGCGGAAGGTGTCATGAGAAGGAGCAGCGCTATCGAGGAGAGCCCGAGTATCCGGAAGGAAGCTCTTCGGGCGTTCCATGTTGACGACTGCATCCCGCGGCTGTATATAGCACACGGTTTCATGCGGCACAACCGAGCCTCCCAGCCGATGTTTCGTTACCGTTTACTCTCATTTTTCACTGCTGATAGCCGGAGCGCTCTTTATTTTTGCCGTTGAATTCCGGGAAAAAATCCTTCGCGCCCGCTCGAGCCTTCATCGGCGACGATGACAACAAACCTGGCGATCGTACCAGGACCGGCATTGACGTGCTGGAGGCAGAGAAATTCTCGCTACTGCGTGGCAAACGAGTGGGGTTGATCACCAACCAGACTGGGCTTGATTCGTACGGCCACCGGACGATTGATCTTCTCGCGCACGCCGAGGGAGTGAATCTGATAGCGATTTTTAGTCCCGAACATGGGATCGCCGGTGTGGCAGACGCCTCGGTTTCTAATCAAGCCGATGCCCCGACCGGACTGCCGATCTACAGCCTTTATGGTGCCACGCGACGGCCTACGAGCGAGATGCTTCGCGGTATTGACGTGCTCGTATTCGACATTCAAGACGCTGGCGTGCGGTTCTATACCTACATCACGACGATGGCCTACTCGATGGAGGCGGCGGCCCAGCAACACATCGCATTCGTCGTACTCGATCGGCCCAACCCGCTCGGCGGCGAAATTATTGAGGGTCCGGTGCTCGATCGTGACCGAACTTCCTTCGTCGGCTACTTCCCGATGCCTGTGCGATATGCGATGACAATGGGTGAGCTGGCGCAGATGTTCAATTCCGAAAATAAAATTGGCTGCTGACCTTCACGTGGTTGCGATGCAGGATTGGCACCGGCGCGATTTCTATGACATGACCGGACTTGCCTGGATCGCACCCTCGCCGGCGCTGCGCACTTTGCGTGAGAACTTCCTATACCCGGGCGTCGAAATCCTGCAAGCAGCAGGCGTTTCTGTGGGGCGAGGCACACCCACTCCGTTCGAGTTGCTTGGTGCGCCGTGGATCGATTCAACTGCGCTATTAACCGAGTTGGATCGCCGCCAGCTGAAAGGGGTGCGCTTCGCGGCGGCAGAGTTTAGTCCAGCGAGTGGTCTCTACAGTGGGGCGCTATGCAAAGGAGTCTCGATCGACTTGCAGGATCGCAATACTTTTCGACCGGTTGCGACTGGTCTCCAAATTGCCTCAATCCTGCACAACCTGTATCCCGCGCAATTCCATGTGGAGAAAATGATCGAACTTCTTGGCTCGCAATCCACGGTCGATAGACTCGCGCGCGGCGAGGACCCGAAGGAAATCGAAGGCGGATGGGCTGGCTGATCTCGACAAATTTCGAACGATGCGTGAGAAGTATCTCCTGTACCATTGAACAGTGCGGATTTGTTCACTCCTGCCGTCAGCGACAGAAATTCTTTACGCTCTCGGTCTCGGTGATTCCGTTGTCGGGGTGACGCATGAATGTGACTATCCGCCGGAGGCCGCGAAGAAGCCGCCGCTGATCCGCCCGCGAGTCGATCCTCAAGCATCGCCCGCGGCAATCGATCGAGAAGTGTCGGAGCTTGTTTCACGCGGCGAGAGCATCTACGCGGTGGACGCGGAGTTGCTTGCATCACTCGCTCCTGACCTTATTATTACGCAGGATCTTTGTCACGTATGTGCGGCTTCGCCGGAGGATCTCGCTACCGCACTTACTCGTTTTTCGAAGCGGCCCAAAATCCTTTCTCTAACGCCTCACTCGCTTGCGGATGTGTGGGAAGACATTCGCAGAATCGGCGAGGCGACCGGCCGGCGGCGAGATGCTCAGGGGTTGGCAATTACTCTCGCGCAAAGGGTTGCCGCAATCGAAATGAAAGTCGCAGGCGCTCCCAGGCCGCGCGTCCTCTGCCTCGAATGGATGGATCCGTTTTACATCGCCGGGCATTGGGTTCCAGAAATGGTCGTGAAGGCGGGAGGCGAGGACGTATTAGGGAGTGCGGGCGAGCCGTCGTTTCGCGCGACGGCGGAGCAAATCGCAGAAACCGCGGCGGAGATCATTGTTGTGATGCCGTGCGGATATAGCTCACGGCGCGCAGGAGATGAATTCAATTTTCAAGAGCGTGCCGGCCAGTTGGAAGAATCTGCCGGCGATACGCGACAAACGGGTCTTTGCGGTTGACGCTAATAGTTATTTTTCGCGCCCAGGCCCACGGCTCGCAGATGGAGTAGAACTCCTCGCGCACCTGTTTCACCCGCAACTCGTGCCATCGAATGTCCCCGGTGAAGCGTTTCAGAACCTTTAGCTGGCTTTCAGCGAGCCTACTATTCAGTCGTCCGTCTGCTCCAATACCGATAAAAAATCAGACCGGCGCACATCAAAGCCAGGCCAATTGACGAACGCACAGGTCGCTGAATCCAAATGCTGATGGTCAGCGCCATTGCGCCAATCACAAAAATCAACGGAACCATCGGATAGCCCCAAGTCTTGTAGGGCCGCGGCATATTAGGTTCCGAGCGGCGCAAGCGGAAGAGCGCGACAACCGCCAAACCGTAGAAAATCCATCCGGCAAAAATGAAGAGGGAAGTGAGATCTTCGAATGTTCCGGTCAAAGCCATCACGCTGGCAAGACAGCACTGAAAAATCAACGCGTTGCCAGGAGTTCGAAATTTCGGATGGATGGATCCGGCGAACCGAAAAAAGATTCCGTCTCGCGCCATAGCGTAATCAACACGAGCGCCACTGAGGACGGATGAGTTCAGAGTACCGAGCGCAGAAATCACCATCGCCAATGTGACCCACACGGCCGCGCCGCGACCCGCAAAGCTTTCCACGACATCCGATGCGACGTGCTGGGACACAGCGACGACGTCGAACGGGAGTGCGTAAAAGCAGACCGCGCTAAAAACGCTAAAGAGAACAATGACAAACGCAACGCCGCCAATCAGCGCCCGAGGTATGTTTCGACCGGGCTCCCTGATTTCCGAGCCAACCAGGTTCAGGTCCTCCCAGCCATCAAACACCCATAGCGCCGCGGCGAGCGCCGCCAGAAAACCTGTAGCTGTGCTCCAGGACAGTGAAGTTGGCCAAATCGGTTGAAAATTCGCCGCACGCCCATGCGAGAGAAAGAACCCGAAGCCAATAATCGCGACGACCGAAGTGACTTTGATGATCGTCAGGCCGATCTGGACTTGTCCACCGAGCCGCACGCCGAGATAGTTGATAAAGGTCAGCAGGATGAGTGCGAGAACCGCAAGCGGCTGCGCCCACGTAAACGCAAACTCAGAATGATGCCCTGAGAAAAAAGGCAATTGTATATGGAGCGTATAAATCGGCGCAGCGATAGCCGGAAACAAAAAACCAACAAATCGCATCAAGCCGGCAGCAATCGATGCGGTGGATGACGGACGGCCGACGATTGAATGCGTCCATCCGAATAGAAATCCCCACACGGGGCCAAATCCGCGCCGCAGGTAGGCGTACTCGCCGCCGGCTTCCGGTATTTCCGCTCCGAGTTCGGCGAAACTAAGCGCGCCAAACATCGACAGCACTCCGCCGACGATCCACGCCGCAAACACGACTGCGGTTGAACCAGCTTCGCGGGCCATCTCCGCCGGCTTCAGGAAAATTCCAGTCCCGATCATCGTGCCAACGACGATCGCAGCGGCAGCCCAAGCGCCGAGCCCGCGAATTAATTCGAGGCGCTGTGTCGGCTTCGTTTCAGCAGAAATGGCGATAAATTTCTCCGTTGTTCCGTAGAGTATTTCGTAGAAAGTGATGCCTAGCCTGACGGCGAATTCAACGCGGACCGTGTCGTCCCGTCGGCGGCGATACTTGCAAGCCCACCCACGAAGTAGGTAATGATCGTGCCGACGAAAACGTACCAGGTCCACGCCAAGCGCGTAAACCGTGCAACGCAGAGCATGGACAGCCAACCCGACAGCGAAACCCACGAGCGCACCTGTTTCATTTGCGCGCCGGTTCCATGTCCCGAGCAAAAACACACCCAGCATAGCCCCGTATGTAATCGAAGTAATTGTGAGACCGGCGACCAAAACTGGCCCCCAATGAATTAATCCGAGCAGCGCGAGAATCACACCCCAGACAATCGTCATTATGCCGCGAGCGCCCCAGCGGCTGCGTTCCCTGGTCGGTTCGCCGCCGTCCGAGGTCTATGATGCTGGAGGAGGCCAGTGAGTTCAACGAACCACTGGCGTTCGACATCGCGATCGCAAAAATTGAAGCCAAAACGAGTCCGGTAAGCCCTACAGGCATGTGGTGAACGACGAATTGAGGGTAAAGGCGATCGGGGTCATTGCCGGGATTCTGCAGCGCTCCGTGTTGAGCGAATACGAACAGCATCACCCCCAGCACGAGAAACAGAGAAAATTGGACGAATACGATCACGCCGCTGGCGAGCAACGCGGTCTTGCTGTCCGTCTCATTCCGCGCCGCGAGCAATCGCTGCACGAGTGTTTGATCCGTTCCATGACTCGCCATCGTGAGAAACGTGCCGCCGAGAATGCCAGCCCAGAAGGTGTAGCTCTTTGTGAGGCTAAACGCGAAGTCAAAAATCGTGAGCTTGCCGCCCGCCGCAGCCGCGACTCGTGGTAACCTCCATCCAGCCACCTGGAATCTTGTGGAGCAATAGCAAAAATGCGGCCACGGAGCCTGTAAGGTAGAGCGCGAACTGGATCACGTCAGTCCAGATCACAGCGCGCATCCCGCCTTCAAACGTATAAAACAAAGTGAGCACCGCGATAATCAGGATCGAGATCCGTTCGCCCGTCCCGAACGCGACGCTTACCACCTTGCCGATGGCCGATATTCGAACGCCTTCCGCAAGCGCGCGGGTAACCAGGAACACCACCGCAGCCGCCGACCGCATTCGCGTCCCAAATCGCTTTTCGAGAAGCTGGTAAGCCGTGTAGAATTCGCCTTGGAAATACTGCGGGATCAATACAACACATAGAATCACGCGCGCGACAAGATAGCCCAGCACAATTTGCAAGAATCCGAGGTTTCCGCCGTAAGCAATACCGGGAGTGCTGATAATTGTGAGCGTCGAGGTCTCGGTGGCGACGATGGAGCACGCAATTGCCCACCAAGGCGCCGTGCGCCCGCCAAGAAAATAATCGCGAAGACTGTTTTGGCCGCGCCGGAAATACGCGCCGAAAAGCGTGATACCTGCAAGGTAGAGAACGAGGATAGCGAGATCGATTGGGCTGATTTGCATCGCGCCCGTTTCTCATGAAGGCCGGCGGGTCGCGCGATGCTAACTGCCGTCTTCGAAGCCTGTCAAGTACAGCGAGGATGAATGTCCGAAAAAAAGCACGCCAACGCAGAATACTTCCTGGGGCTTGACGGCGGCGGAACGAAAACGGATTGCGTACTGGTCGATGGCTCGGGTAAAACTCTCGCCCGTTCGACGGCGGGCCCATCGAATCCGATTCGTGCGGGCTACGCGAAGGCGTGGTTCACCCTTAGCGACGCAGCCGATGTGGTGCTCGAGCACCAGCACATCAAAGCCGGAGATATTCGCGGCATTTACGCCGGCATCGGCGGAGCAGGCAGAGATGTGGTCGCAAGGAGGATTGGTACTTTCCTCGAGAATGCGTTTCCCCAAGCCGCGGTAACAGTCACGACCGATTTGGCCATTACTCTGCAAGCGGCAGTGGGCGACGGCGAAGGGCTCGTGCTAATAATCAGCACTGGATCGGCTGCTTACGGGCGCGGGGCTGGCGGCGAGACATCGCGAGCAGGTGGCCGCGGTCCTTGGTTTAGCGATGAGGGTAGCGCGTTCGACATCGGAAGGCGTGCGCTTGCCGCTGTGGTGCGCGCTGAGGAAAATCGTGGCCCCGAAACGGCCCTCTCCGAACGCGTCCTGAAATGGCTGGGATGCGCGGAGTGGAACCGCGTTCTCGATTGGGTTGTGAAGAATCCGGATGATGTGTTTCCCCGAATTTTTCCGCTGGTCGCCGAGCTGGGAGACAAGGGAGATCCGGTTTGCGAGTCCATCTTGTTCAACGCGGCCGAATCCCTTACGGAGCTTGTAGCCAGCGTACTGTCTCGACTGAAGTTGAGCGATTGTGACGTTCCGATCGCGAAAGCTGGCGGCGCCGTCGGTCGCAGTAGATTTTTTGACGCCGCGATTGATGAAGGACTGAATCGCGTCGCTCCTCGCGCGAGATTGATTTCGCTTGCGATGAAACCCGCGGAGGCCGCAGCGCAGCTCGCGATCCGCTCGGGACGACGCAAGGCCCATGCCGGATGACGCCGCCCTGGCCGCGCAGCACGCGCGGTCAGCCAGTGCCGAAGAAATTAAAGTTCTGGTTCACGATGCCAACGAAGCGACCCTGCTTGCGCTACTTGAGAATCCGAATTTCGACGAGCCTGACGTTATTCACCTGCTTGAGCGCTTAGATCTCTCTTCGAAACTTCTATCCGCTGTTGCCGATGCGGGCAAATGGACTTCGAGCGAAGCCGTTCGCCTGCGCCTTGCGAGACATCCCCACACTCCCAGACGCATTACGCTCGCTCTTCTCCGCCAGCTGTTTCTTTTCGATTTGGTGAGCGTGAGTTTGCAGCCATCTGCGCCCGCCGATGTACGGCGAGCGGCCGAGGGAATTATTCTCACTCGGATCCCCCATATGCCGGTCGGAGAGAAGTTGACTTTGGCGCGGCGCGGTCCGTCACGAATTGCAGGAGCGGTTTTGGCGGAAGGACATCCGCAGGCAATCAAGTTGGCCCTCGGCAACGGATTTCTCACCGAAAGCCAGATACTGAAGGTCCTCGCGAAGACAGACGTGCCTGAACGAGTGGTGGTCGCAATTGCGCAACACCCGAAATGGTCTTGCCAGTACAATGTTCGGCTTGGATTGATGCGAAACGCTCATACCCCGGCGCCCGTTGTATTAGCTATGCTCCCAAACCTCACGGTGCATGACCTAAAGGAAATCGCAACGCTCGAGTCCCTCGCGCCACATCTGAAGAAATACATCGAGCGGGAATTAGACCGGCGAGCGACAGGGGAACGCGATAATTTAGACTAGCGCGCGGCAGGCTACGGAGGAACTCCATGGCCAAGAAGTCGACACAGATGCGCTGGATCGTGGTGGTTGGCGGTATCGCCTTTTTCGGCGTGCTCCTGTATTCCACGTTGCAGCAAACACAGAAGGAATACGAAGTCTGCGTAAACTTCAAAGACCGCTCGCACTGCTCCACCGCGCGTGGTTCCACCGCGGAAGAAGCAATTCGACAGCGCCCGAGACATCGATTGCGGACTAATCACCAACGGGCGCGACGAATTAATGGCTTGCAACGACGTCCAACCAGCGAGCGTCCGCCAAGTCAAGTAGCCGTCTCCGGTGGCGCTACTTCGTAGCCGAGCTTCAGCGCCACCGGCGTTCCAAGCATCCTCAAGTAGGTCATCAATTGAGCGCGATGATGAATCTCGTGCTCGTTGATCCCGAATAAAATCACGGCAACCTTCCGGCGAAAACCAAGCTCAGCATGGGCTCGTTCCTCGTCAAAAGCAGTTTCGGGTAAGGCTGCCACGGCCTTGATACGTTTCTGCGTGCACTCGCTCGAGGTTCTTCAATTCGTCTTCAAGCGAGCCGGGAGAGCCCATCACGGCGTGCAGTCCTTTCGGCACGCGAATCTCGTAATACGCGAAATCACCATCAAGCGCGCACCGCCGCACGCCCTCTTCAGACACCCACAAGTGCCGCAAGCAATTCCCCTACGCTCAGCGCCCCGTTTTCCGGCTTCCAGTCCATATCCTCCGGACGAATCATGCCAAATACGTCCCGGCTGCGGGCTCGTATGGCTTCCTTCTGCTTTAGAAAAAATTGCTGGCAGCGTCATTTTGCGATTATACGTCAGCCATCGCCGGGATTTCTGGTGTCTAATTTAAGGGCGTGGGTGTGTGCCTGAATTGACAGTTCAAAAGGCACCGCTTAGCATGAATTATTGTTGGAGTCGGCGCGGACATAAACATGACGCGGTGTTTGAACTGTGGAGCGGATCGGAACGCGGATGTCTGCGAAGCTTGTGGGCTAGGCTCGGCGGCTGCTGAATTTTCGCTTCGCAGCAAACTATTGAATCGCACTGCTCTTTTCCTGCTCGGTGCAATCGCATTTGTTGCGGCGAGCGGACGCTATCCCGCCCTCGATCTCGATGGAATCCTCATTTTCATTGGCGTGCTGTTTTTCCTAACGCTCGGAGTAGCAATTTGGGTGGAGCGGCGCGCACTGCGGCACGCCGAGGTCGAAGCCTTAAAACGCATATATTACGGGCTGATACCGATTCCTTGGCTACTCGCACTGTTGCTCTTGGCAAATGGCGCGCTTGACCACACGCCGGCGCAGATCGAAACTGCGCGAGTGGTCGGCAAGTTCGCAATGCGCGGCCCTGTTCCAAGCCGCAGACTAATCGTCAATTCCTGGCGCGAAGACCGGCGCTTCGAGCGCGTCCCTGTAGACCCAAGCGATTTTGACCGCTTCGCAACTGGCGACGTCGTTGAAGTGCACGTTAATGGAGGGCTGGTTGGAATCCCGTGGGTCTCAGGTGTTTCGCGGCCTTGAAGTGCCAGGATACGCCAACGGCTAAATTCTCGCCGGATTTTCTCGTTTGATGAATTCGCCCGCGCCGATCTTTCCAACGAATTTGCCATTCTCGATGAGTGTACGGCCGCGGGACAGCACGACTTTCGGCGCGCCTTTTACCCGTATGCCTTCGAACATCGAATAATCCACGCGCATGTGGTGAGTCTTCGCGCTAATTACATGCTCCGCGTTTGGGTCAAACACTACGATGTCAGCGTCTGAACCGATTGCAATCGTGCCCTTGCGAGGATAAAGGCCGAATAGCTTCGCAGGAGCGGTCGAAACGAGCTGCACGAAACGATTCGGCGAAAAACGGTTCCCGTGCACGCCGCCGCTGTAGACCAGGCTCAGCCTGTGCTCGATTCCAGGGCCACCATTCGGAATCTTGGTGAAATCATCTTTTCCCAGTTCTTTCTGTTCCTTGAAGCAGAATGGGCAATGATCGGTTGAAACCACCTGCAGGTCGTCCTGCGCGAGCCCCTGCCACAGCTTTTCCTGGTGCCACTTTTCGCGAAGAGGTGGAGTAAAGACGTATTTCGCGCCCTCGAAACCTGGAGCATCCATGTTTTCTAGCGAAAGATAAAGATACTGCGGACACGTTTCCGCGTAGGCTCTCAATCCGCGATCGCGCGCCTCGCGGACTTTCTCGAGCGCCTCATTGCACGACAGGTGCACGATGTAAACTGGCGCACCCGCCATCTCCGCAAGCGCGATGGCACGCGACGTTGCTTCCGCCTCGGCGGTGGTCGGGCGCGTGAGCGCATGATACTTCGGAGCTCGCTTTCCTTCGGCCAGCGCGCGCTGCACGATTACATCGATTGCGCCGCCGTTCTCTGCGTGCATGCAGATCATGCCGCCGAAATCCGCAGCAGCAGACATCGCGCGAAAGATCGAAGCATCGTCAAGCATGAACACGCCGGGGTACGCCATGAACAGCTTGAAGGTGGGCACGCCTTCATGAACGAGCGTCTTCATTTCCTGCAGCTGCGCGTCGGGCAAATCCGTGATGATGCAGTGAAACGCGTAGTCGATCACAGCCTTGCCATCGGCCTTTTTCATCCAGGTGTCGAAGGCTTGATGAAGAGTTTGCCCTTTGTATTGAATTGCGAAGTCGATCAGGGTAGTCGTGCCGCCGTGCGCCGCAGCCACCGTGCCCGATTCGAAGTCGTCGGCGCTCTTTGTCCCGCCGAACGGCATATCGAGGTGTGTGTGCACGTCGATGCCGCCCGGCATCACATAACAATGGGTAGCGTCGATAACTTTGCCCGCATTTTCCGTGGGCAAATCTTTGGCGATGGCCACGATTCGGCCGCCAACAATGCCCACATCGCTCGCATAGGTATCGGTCGCAGTAACAACCGTACCGTTGCGAATCACCGTATCGAAGCGCATGGATCGTGGCCTCCTCGTGTTCCCTGCAGGGCGAGTAGCTTACACTGGATTCAGACGCGTTGGCATCTCACAGAAAGGCGGATTCCCCGTCGCGCTACCAGGAAATCACTCCTTACTAGTCCGCATCAAGAGCAGGAAGGAACATGGAGACATCCTGGAGCAATCGCACTAGAATGGCGTCTTTCCAAAACTGAACATCGACCTGAAATAATCCTATGAACTTACACGAAACAGCTCCACCTCTTTCGGCCGAACAATACGAAAAGAACTTTGCTGAGCTCGTGCCTCCGATGACGCCTAGCCAGGCGGCTATCGAGTCAGCTCGATGCCTCTATTGCTTTGATGCGCCCTGCATTCACGCGTGTCCTACTCATATCGACGTCCCAACCTTCATCAAGAAAATCAACACCGGTAACCTGCGAGGGTCGGCGCGTGTGATTCTGGAAGCGAATATTTTGGGCGCAAGTTGCGGACGCGTTTGCCCAACGGAAGTGTTGTGCGAAGGCGCGTGCGTAATGCACGAAAAAGGGCAGAAACCGATCGAAATAGGACGCTTGCAACGACACGCCGTCGATTACGTGCTCGATCGCAAGATTCAGTTTTTCCACGCCGGCACGCCCAACGGAAAACGCGTTGCCTGCATTGGCGCCGGGCCCGCCTCGCTTGCGTGCGCGGCCGAGCTTGCACAAGCCGGCTACCAGGTAACCATCTTCGATCGCAATGCCGTACCCGGCGGCCTGAATACTTATGGGATTGCCGCTTACAAGCTGCGGGCCGACGACTCGCTTCGCGAGGTAGAACCGATACGCAAACTCGGTGTCGAGTTTCAGCAAGAAGTCGAAATCGGACACGACTTGTCTTTCGCCCAGCTCGAAAAGGATTACAACGCGATCTTCATCGGCGTTGGCTTGGGCGAAACGTGGGATCTCGCGCTGCCCGGTGAAAACCTGGTCGGCGTCTGCGGTGCAATGGAATTCATTGAGGCCACCAAGCTGCGCTCGTTCGCTGAAGTGCAGGTCGGCCGCCGGATCGCCTGTATCGGAGCTGGGAACACAGCCATCGACGTCGTCACCGCCGCCAAGCGGCTGGGTTCCGACTCTGTTCACTTGATTTATCGACGCGGCGAAAAGGAAATGCCGGCGTTCCGTTACGAGTACGACCTCGCTAAACTGGACGGCGTTCTTTTCCACTGGTACACGCAGCCAGTTCGGATTATCGGTGAAGAGGGCAGAGTTACAGGGATCGAATGCCTGCGGACTCGGCTTGAGCAAGGCAACGGACGAGAGCGCGGGAAAGTGGTGCCGATTCCCGGCAGCGAATTCAAGATTGAGGTGGACATGGTCGTCCGCGCTATCGGCCAAAAACCTGTGACCGATTTGTTCCGCACCATTACGGGCATCGAAGTCCGCGACAACGGAACGATCGCCATCAACGATAAATATCACACAGGCGCGCAGAAGTATTTCGCGGGTGGTGACTGCACGAATGGTGGCAAAGAAGTTGTCGACGCGGTCGCGGAAGGCAAAGCAGCAGCACAAAGTATCGATGCATGGCTGGGCGCACCCCGTGCGAGGAATTGAGTTTCCGTGCAGCTTCCCGAAAGCCTCACCGACCGCCTGCCCTTACTAGAGGCTCTTGAGAACGATTGGGATCCGATTCCTCGCTGGGCTTTGCGTGGCTTGGTCAGGATTTTACTTTCTGTTTCTCTATCAGGCAGCACGAGGCAACGGCTTTCTGCTACTGATGGACGGTGTTTTTGTTCCGATTCACGAAGGCGGGCATCTGCTGTTTCGATTCTTCGGAGAGTTTCTGAATATCGCGGGCGGCACGCTGCTGCAACTCGGCGTGCCGATTGCGCTGGCGATCTACTTTCTATTCCAGCGGCAGGCGCAGGGAGTTGCTTTCTGCATGTTTTTCTTTTTTGAGCAGTTTCTGCCGATTGCCACGTACATGGCGGATGCCCGGGCGCAAGATTTGCCGCTCTTAACGATCGGTGATGGCGATTACGTAATTCACGATTGGAACTATCTGTTTGGCAAATTTGGAATGTTGCAGCATGATGTTCAGATTGCGGGCACGGTTCGCTTCCTCGGCTGGATCGGTATGCTAAGTGTGGTCGGCTGGCTGATCTGGCGCGGCTTGAAGGACGTGACTCGTTCGACGCAAGTGGTTGCGAGGTGAGAGATGGCTGATTTGCGTGTGAAACTGTGCGGCGTTGAATCGCCGAACCCCTTTTGGCTCGCTTCCGGGCCGCCCACAAACACCGGCGACCAGGTGATGCGCGCATTCGACGCCGGATGGGGCGGCGCCGTTTGGAAGACGATTGGCGAACCGATCCAAAACACATCCTCGCGCTACGCGTCGATCGATCTGAACGGCGTAAAGATGATGGGCCTGAATAACATCGAACTCATCAGCGACCGCCCTATCGAAGTGAACCTCCGCGAAATCGCGGAAGTAAAAAAGCGCTATCCGAAGCACCTCGTGATCGCATCGCTGATGGTCGAATCGAAGCGCGAAACATGGCACGACATCGTCCGCCGCGCCGAAGACGCCGGCTCCGACATGCTGGAACTGAATTTCGGCTGCCCGCACGGAATGAGCGAGCGAGGAATGGGCGCAGCCGTCGGACAGGTCCCGGAATACACGGAGATGATTACGTCGTGGGCCAAGGAAGTCGCAAAGACTCCGGTGATCTCAAAATTAACTCCCAACGTCACAGACATCTCGCACATTGCGCTTGCTGCTCAACGCGGTGGCGCCGACGCTGTAAGCCTGATCAACACGATTAATTCTCTGATGAGCGTGAATCTTGAGACGTTCGCGCCAACCCCGAACGTAGCAGGTAAGTCCTCGCACGGCGGCTATTGTGGCCCCGCCGTGAAACCCATCGCGCTGCATCTCGTTTCAAGCGTCGCCAAGAAAGTGAAGATTCCAATCGTCGGAATTGGGGGAATAGGCAACTGGATTGACGCGGCAGAACACATCGCGCTGGGCGCCTCAACCGTTCAGGTCTGTACCGCCGCAATGCATTACGGTTTCCGCATCGTTGAAGATATGGCCGACGGTCTGACCGCCTACATGGACGACCACGGCTATCGCTCGATCGATGATTTTCGCGGCCGCGCCGTGGCGAACGTCTTGGACTGGGGCGACCTGGATCTGAACTACAAAATCGTCGCCAAGATTCACACCGACCTTTGCATCGGCTGCCAGCTCTGCTACGTCGCTTGCGAAGACGGCGCGCATCAGTGCATCGAACGCGCGTCCGCCAAAAATGGAAACGGCAAACACAACGCAAACGGAATGGAGGTTCACGTGCCCCGCATCATCGAAGAGGAATGCGTCGGTTGTAACTTATGTGCGCTCGTATGTCCCGGTGGACGGCTGCATCACAATGCTGCAGATCGATAATGGCCTGCCGCCGATGTCCTGGAAACAGAAGATGGCGGGCGCAGCAGGCCCCGCCACGCCGCACGCCTAAGTCGTTAGTAAAAAGCCCGCAGGTCCGCCGGATGCGGCAGCATTATTTCGAGTTCGCGTCCGTAATCGTTCAGCGTCAGCTTGATGCGCTCGGCAGGGCCGACGTCGCGCTCGATCCAGTCCTTCGTCGGAACTAATCGGTCGCTGGTGAAAAGATCCCCGCTTTCGAAATCAGCTCCTTGCGCTTGCAAATCGCTCGGCAGCACTTGATATACGGTCTTGGCTTTAATATCCAGCGCAAGCCACCGATGCCCCAGAAGGATTAGGACGAGATTCGGCTTTTTTTGCGATTTATCCGGTTGGTAGACGGCCGTCTTTAGCGGTTGTTTATCATCGAGGTGCACCTGGCCTCGATCGATCGGCTTCCAGTGAATACGTCCGTCATCTTTGGCAAGTGCAGAAAATGCGAAACAGAAGATCAAACAGGCGAAACTATACGTGCGCAACACTTGCCCGCCGGTCAGTAGATGCTCGATTCGCGTTTGCGTCCGGTGTAATCGATATACACGATTTTTAGGTCCGTGTAGAAATCGAGCGCGGTGTTGCCCACTTCCTTTGGGCCGACGCTCGTCGCCTTGGTGCCTCCAAACGGAACGTGCGCCTCGCCCCCGACCGTCGGCGAATTCACGTGCGTCATGCCCGTTTGAATCTTATCGACGAACTCGAAGATCTTGTTCGAGTCAGTCGAGTAAATGGCGCTCGTCAGTCCATATCGAACGGAATTCGCCACGTCCACAGCTTCATCGAAATCCTTCACGCGGATCACGCTCAGCACCGGCCCAAAAATTTCATCCTGCGCGATAGCGCTATCGGGCCCTACATGATCAAAAACAGTAGGCGCGACGAACCACCCCTTGTCGTACTTCGGCCCTCTCAATCGCTCGCCGCCGCAAAGCAGCTTGGCTTCGTTCTTCCCGATTTCGATGTAACGAAGAACGGTATTCATCTGCGATTCGTCAACCGATGGCCCCATCTCGACGCCGGGCTCAAGGCCATCGCCAACGGAGAATTTCTTGGCGCGCTCCACTAGCATAGCCACGAACTGATCCGCGACCTTTTCTTCGATCACCACTCGGCTCGTAGCCGTACAACGCTGCCCCGTAGAAGCAAATGCGCCAAACAGCGTCGATTCCATCGCGAGGTGCAAATCCGCATCCGAAAGCACCACGATGGGATTCTTCCCGCCCATTTCGCACTGGCACTTCTTGAGTTGAAGCGCGCCGGTCGCATAGAGCTGGCTGCCTACTTCGTTCGAACCCGTAAATGAAAGCCCATGCACATGAGGATTTTGAACCAGCTCATCGCCCGTATCGCGTCCCGAGCCCATCACTAGATTCAGCACTCCAGGCGGAAGCCCCGCCTGCTCGAAAATCTCTACCACTTTCATCGCGGTAAGCGGCGTCAAAGTCGCGGGCTTGAATACCACGGTATTCCCGCACACAAGAGCGGGCGCGATTTTCCACACGGGAATCGCCACCGGAAAGTTCCACGGCGTAATCACGCCTACCACACCGAGCGGCTGGCGGATCGTATACGAGAAATTCTTCGGCAATTCGCTCGGCAGCGTTTCGCCGTTCAAGCGGCGCGCTTCACCAGCCATGAATTCGGTGATGTTGATGGAGCGCTGCACCTCGCCAAGCGAATCCTTGAGTGCTTTGCCCTCTTCGCGCGTGAGCAGCCGGGCCAGTTCCTCTTTCTGCTCCTCCATGATTCGCACCGCTTTGAACAGGATTTTCCCGCGCGCAGGAGCAGGCGTATCCCGCCAGGCGGGGAAAGCCATTTTCGCTGCCGCGATTGCTTCCTTCATCTCTTGCCGCGTCGAAAGCGGAATGCGCGCAACCACTTCGTCAGTATTTGCCGGATTGCGCCGCTCTACTATTTTCGGCGATTTCGATTCCACCCACTCGCCGTTAATGTAATTCCTGCAAAGCGTCGTTATTTCTGTCGCCGTCGCCATGATCGCTGTCCTTAAATAATCCTAGGAAATATTATATGCGCACTTCACTGAAACTCTTGTCGAGCAGCCGGATACCTTCATCCACGTCGGCTTTTGAAATGTTCATCGGCGGAGCCATGCGAATCGTGTTGCCCAGCAAGCCCCCTTTGCCGATCAGAAGCCCATTCTTGCGCGCCGCCTCCATCACCTGTGTAGCTTCCTGTGCGGCTGGCTCTTTCGTCTGCCGGTCCTTCACCAATTCCAGAGCCTGCATCATGCCCATTCCGCGCACATCGCCGATCAGAGGATATTTTTCCTGCAACTCCTCGAGCTTTTTGCGGAAATAGCCGCCCACCACAAAAGTATTCTCCCGCAGATTCTCTTCCTCGATCACTTCAATCACCGCGCGAACCGCCACGGAAGTAACCGGATTCCCGCCAAAAGTCGAAATCGTGAGACCCTGAAATTTATCGGCAAGCTCGGCTGTCGTGATCGTCAAGCCGACGGGCACACCATTCCCCATGCTTTTCGCGGACGTGATGATGTCCGGCGTCACTTCCCACTGCTCGATGCCCCACCATTTCTTGCCGGTACGGCCCCAGCCGGTCTGCACTTCATCGGAGATGAATAGCCCGCCATAATTCTTCACGATGCGATACACGATCTTGAAATATTCCGGCGGTGGCGTGATGAACCCGCCGACGCCTTGAATCGGTTCGGCGATGAAACGCCGCAATCGAACCGCCCGTCGTGGTCTGAATTGTACTTTCAACGTCGTTCGCGCAAGCCACGCCGCATTCGGGATACTTCAAATGCAGCGGGCAACGATAGCAGTAGGGATTCACGGCGTGCGACACACCGACGCTGATCACGCCCGATTTGCGCCAGGGCGCCTGCGCCGTCACGGATTTTGCCAGCGCCGAACCGCCCGAGTAAGCGTGACGCAGAGACACAACGTCATAGCTCGGACTAATCATGCGCGAAAGAAGGAGCGCGGCTTCATTCGCTTCTGTGCCAGAGCTGGTGAAAAAACTCTTCTGCAATTTCCCCGGAGTGATCTGCGCCAGCTTTTCCGCCAGCGCAACCATGTGCTCGTTGGGAAATAGCGTGGAAGTATGCTGGAGCTTGTCCACTTGCTCTTTGATTTTCGACGTCACCTTCGGATTGCAGTGGCCCACGCCTATGGTCACGATGCCGCCAAAAAAATCCAGATACTTGTTGCCTTCGATGTCCCAGAGATATTGCATCGAAGCATGGTCCGCAACGAGCGGCTTCTGGTAATAGTTTGTGACCGCGGGCCAAATGAATTCCTTATGCTTGCGGACGATTTCGTCAGATCGTGTCTCAGTCAATTTTGGCGTGGTCGTCATTCAGTTTGTCCATTCTCCAGGTGCAACTTTCTGGAACGTTCCTCAATTGGCTGCATCTGCTCGCGCTTGTGCCTGTGTGCGGGAAATCTCGCCATACGACTCCGGCCGGCGATCTCGGAAAAATTGCCAGGTGGCGCGTACCTGTGCGATTTCATCCAGGTCAATGTCGTGCGTGAGCAGCTCGTCCTTGTCCCGGCTTGCCTGCGCAATAATCTTGCCGCGCGGATTGCAGAAATAGCTTTTTCCGTAGAACTCGCCGATGTTCCAGGGCGCCTCTTTCCCCACGCGGTTGATTGCGCCCACAAAATACCCGTTCGCAGCGGCATGTGCAGGCTGTTCGAGTTCCCAAAGGTACTCACTCAGGCCGGCCACAGTAGCCGAGGGGTTGAATACAATCTCCGCGCCATTCAGCCCAAGAATCCGCGCACCCTCAGGGAAATGACGGTCGTAGCAAATATAAACGCCCACCCGCGCAAATTTCGTATCGAAAACAACGTATCCAGTATTCCCCGGCGTGAAATAAAACTTCTCCCAGAATCCCGGAGCAACCTGCGGAATGTGGTGCTTGCGGTATTTCCCCAGATATTTGCCATCCGCGTCGATTACGGCGGCGGTGTTGAAGAAGAAGCCGGTCATCTCGCGCTCGTAAATCGGAACAACAATCACCATCCCGTGTTTCTTGGCCAGCTTTTTCATACGCTCGGTGGTTGGACCGTCGGGAATCGGTTCGGTGAGCTCGTGCCATCGGATTTGCTGCTCAGCGCAAAAGTACGGGCCGTTGAAAAGTTCCTGAAGGCAAAGAATTTGAGTCTTCTTCTTGGCGGCAGCTTCGATCAGCTTCTCCGTCTTGTCCAGCATCTTCTTGCTGATGTCCTTAATTGCGTATTTCTCTGGCGACCACTCGCAGTGAGTTTGAATGAGTCCACAACGCACGAGTCGAGCCATCAGCACCTCCCGCCAGTGTGCTTCACAAAACCAAAATGAAATTCGAAGAGCAAGTTTACCCCGTGGTGTGCAACGCGGCAAGCAACAGCGCAGCAATTCTGTTGAGCCGGGAAGAAGCAGGCCTGGGCAGGTTCTCACCGCTAAAAAACAGCGCGCCGTCTCCTGCTTCCCGTATAATCCGGCGGGCGGACGAGTGGTGCGAATTCTGCAAAACACATTGCGCGGGTTGGGACGTATCTTTCCCGACTGCATCACGTTGAGCCAGGCCATCGCCTTCAACATGTTCCTCGCCTTTTTCCCGGTATTGCTGTTTCTTCTCGGCGTCCTCAGTAGCACAGCTTATTTTCACAACGCCGTTCGCGAAATTCCCCAAAGACTTACAACCATCCTGCCGCCTGGCAGCGATCAGATTGTCGTGCAGTATTTCGTTCGTAGAGGCCTTCATCCGCTCAAGTGGATAACGCTCGGGCTGGCTGGCGCGTTGCTTGCCGGCTCTCAGGTGATGGTCGGTTTTATCGAGGGATTCCGCCTCATTGAAGGCGATCTTCTCCGCCTCTCGTTTTGGCGCCTTTATCTTCGCTCTACAATTCTGCTGAGTTTAACGGCCGCGCCATTTCTCGCCGTAGTCGTCCTGACGGTTTTCGGCAAGCAAGCCCGCGGATGGCTCATCAAACGCATCGGGCTATCAACTCTGATTCATGCCCTCGGCTTTGCTGCTTATATAGCAATCGTATTTCTCTTGGCTATGTGCGTCCTGGTAGTGATGTATCGCTTCGGGCGGCCCGGAGAGCGAAGCTATAGGGAGGTGCTCCCTGGCGCGCTCGTAGCCACGGTGCTCTGGTGGGCTGCCGACATTTCTTTCGGCTTTTATGTACGAAAGATGCCGTACGACGTGGTATACGGCGGCTTGGCCGCTGCGATTGGCTTGCTTCTATGGATGTACTTGACCGCGATCGTTGTGTTGGTGGGGGCAGCGTATAACGCGGAAGCAAGAGAATCGCTCCAAGTGCATCATAAGGGATTGAGGATATGGCAGCGCGCAACTTGAGATCGCCTGCTGCGATCGCTGCAATCGATACCCAGCGATTCCCGATCCGTCAGGCACAAATGTTATGACTGAAATGCGAGTCGAGTGCTATTCGGGTTATCGCGCCGACGAGCGGCCGCTTCGATTCGTCTCCCACGGGCACGAATACGAAGTCCAGGATTTGGACGGCCAATGGTACTCGCCGGATGCGACCTATTTCCGAGTGCGCGCCCAAGATGGGAACTACTATGTTCTCCGCCACGATATCGGGCAGGATTCGTGGACGCTCGACGGTTTTCGTGCCGTTCGACATGACCGTGATTTATCCTCGCTCTGACGCCTCAGTGACTCTGACTTAAACCAGATCTGCCTGATTTCTTGCAACTCCGCGAGTGGTGCACGCCAGTTGTAGCCTAAGCCACAAGCGGGCTTCGCTCACCATCTGCGCCGCTACGCGCCGATATAATTGACCTAAGCCCCCGCTTTTAATGCAACTTTTGCGTGGTGATGGGGTTCGTATTAAGGGGTTTGGCCGGGAGCTTTGCCTCCCGAGGGACACTGGATTGACGATGGTAGGCCGAAGACCGGACCGATTACGGCATGCACGTCCACGCATCGAAAGCGTGGCGATCGGCAGCCTATGTCTCGCCGCTGCAATGATTTTCACCGCGACCGCGCCTCGATCCAGCGCCGACAAGGCAAAGAAATCAGCAGCTCTCACCGCGATACCGCTCGATAAGAAATTCAAAGGCGGCCTGCCAATCACCGAGCTCACCGCAGACCAAGCCACTCTGCACGCGCTCAATCGGCTGGGATACGGCCCGCGTCCCGGCGACGTCGAACGAATCCGTCAAATGGGCCTCGAAAAGTGGATTGACCAGCAGTTGCATCCCGAACGCATCGATGACGCAGCTCTCGACCAGCGCCTCGATCAGTATTCCACATTGAACCAATCATCAACCAAGCTTCTCGACGAATTTCCTCCGCCAGGGCAGGTCGTGAAGCGCGAAGGCGTGACGAAGGACGAATATAAGGAAAAAATGGAGCAAAAGCGCCAGGACGCGCTGGCGCAGATGCTCCCGACGGGAAACGAAAATTTTGACCGCGCCAACGATCAACTCGCAAAAATCCAGGGACCAAATCGCATCGTCGCCGAGCTCTCCATGGCGAAAGTGGACCGCGCGGTCTACAGCCAAAGGCAGCTCGAAGCAGTGATGGAAGATTTCTGGTTCAATCATTTCAACGTATTTGCAAACAAGGGCGCGGACAAATGGTTCGTTACCGCCTACGTGCGCGACACGATTCGCCCCCGCACGATGGGCAAGTTTCAGGATTTGCTCGTCGCGACGGCCAAGAGCCCGGCGATGCTTTTCTATCTCGATAACTGGATGAGCGCTGACCCGGCTGCCTTCAAGCGCATGCAGGCGGAAATGCAGGCTCGGCGCCAGCGCTATCAAGGAATTTTCACGGGAGCGCAGCCGCCACCGCCGGTAACATTTCCCGGAAAATCCCCGGTACCCAGCGGCAACGGTGCTACCCCCAAAGAAAAAAGAGGACCGCGGACTGAACGAGAATTACGGCCGCGAAGTGATGGAGCTACACACCGTAGGCGTCGATGCCGGCTATACGCAACAAGACGTAATCGCGATGGCCGAGACGCTCACAGGCTGGACCGTTCACGAGCCGCGCAAAGATCCGGAATTCTTTTTCGACGAGCGCATCCACGCGCAGGGCAAGAAAGTTGTGATGGGCCGCACCTTCAACTACGGCGGAGAGAAGGACGGCGAAGAAGCGCTGAAGTTTCTGGCGAACCATCCCAGCACTGCGCGATTCATCTCCTCTGAACTCGCGCGTCATTTTGTCTCCGACAATCCGCCGGCAGTCGCTAATCGACCGTATGGCGAAAAACTATGAATCGACCGGAGGCGACATTCGCAGCGTGCTGAAGACGATGATCTATTCGCCGGAATTCTGGTCGAAGGATGCATATCGCGCCAAGGTGAAGACTCCGCTTGAACTTGTGGCGAGCACTGCGCGCGCATTGGGCGCGGACGTGCCGGTTTCTCTTCCACTTGCGCAATGGGTAGGCCGGATGGGCGAGCCGCTATTTCTGTGTCAGCCGCCGACGGGGTATTCAGATAAGTCTGAAACTTGGGTCAACACCGGCGCATTACTCAATCGCTTGAATTTTGCCTTGACGTTCGCGGGCGACAAAATGGCCGGCACCTCGGTCGACCTGAAAACCCTGCTCGGCCAGCCCTCATCTTCCGACCCGAACACCGCGCTCGATCAATCGATTCAAATTTTCCTCGCTGGCGACATCGCAGATTCAACAAGGAAGACGCTCGAATCGCGCTTGAGCGACCCGCAGATTTTGCAAGCGCGCCTCGACGATCCCGTAAAGCAAGTAAACGAAGGCTTGATCGCAGGTCTGGTTCTAGGCGCGCCAGAGTTTCAGCGGCGGTAACGGTGCCAGGAGAAGGTTAAAATGAATATGTCGCGGCGATATTTCATCAAGAACGGCGGTCTCGCAATGCTGGGAATGGCCGCCCTACCAGCCTTCTTGCAGCGTGCCGTCGCAGCCAGCACAACGCCGAACAAAAAGAAAATGGTCGTGCTATTTCAGCGCGGCGCCATGGACGGCCTCAACGTAGTCATCCCCTTCGGCGAACGCAACTATTACAATCTGCGACCGACCATCGCGATTCCCGAACCGCGGCGCAGCAACGCCGGCACCGTGATTGACTTGGATGGTTTCTTCGGGTTGCATCCAAGCCTCGCACCGCTATTGCCGATCTATCAGCGGCGCGAACTCGCCATCGTGCACGCAGTAGGCTCCCCCGATCCCACCCGCTCGCATTTCGACGCCCAGGATTTTATGGAATCAGGAACGCCCGGCAGAAAGGCAACCGACGACGGCTGGCTGAACCGCGCAATGCAATCAATACCCGACGAAAAAGCAACGCCGTTTCGCGCCGTAGCATTTGGCCCCTACCTGCCGCGCACGTTACAAGGAACCGCTCCGGCCGTCGCCATTCCAGATCTCAAGCAATTCAAAATGTACGGCCCGCAGCAAACCGTCGAAGGTGGCTTCGAAGCAATGTATGCGCAGACAGTCGATCAAGCCCTGCGCGGCGTCGGACACGAAACGTTCGAAGCCGTCGATCAGCTCAAGAAAATCAATCCAGACAAATACAAGCCCGAAAACGGCGCCGATTATCCCAAGAATCGCTTCGGCCAAAGCTTGATGGAAATTGCGGAGCTATTCAAAGCCGACGTTGGCCTCGAAGTCGCTTTCCTCGATAGCGGCGGCTGGGACCATCACGTCAACGAAGGCGGTGCCCAAGGCCAGCTCGCGAATCTGCTCCGCGATCTGGGGCAGGGAATCGCGGCGTTTCACCAGGACATGAGTGACCGCATGAGCGACGTGGTTTTCGTCAGCATGTCAGAATTCGGCCGCACAGCTCGCGAAAACGGTAATCGAGGTACCGACCACGGTCACGCCAATTGCATGTTCGTGATGGGCGGAGATATCAAGGGCGGGCGAATCTATTCGCGCTGGCCAGGCATGAGCGAAGGCCAACTGCACGATGGGCGCGACCTCGCGGTTACCACCGACTACCGCAGCGTCGTCGGCGAAATTCTCTCAAGGCACATGTGCGAAGAGAACCTGAAAACCGTTTTCCCCGGATTCGCCAACGATCCGAAGCAGTTCCTCGGAGTCGTAAACACCTAATCCGTCCAGCGCCCGTGATTACTCACGAGACGCCACGACGACTTTCGCTGTAGTAATGGCTTGTCCCACATGCCGCTGCGTATGGTCGGCAACATGAACGAGAAGGCCTCCGACTGTTGTAGGCAGCTGCTTTTTCCCCACCGCTCGCAATTCTTCAAGCTTACTCGCGTGCAAGGCTCGCACGCGCGAAGCCCCTTCCCCCAGCGCGCTCGCTAATTCCGCGAATAATTCGTCGCGACCCGCGCCAGGATCAAGCTCGCTACGAAGCTCGTCCATCTGGGCGGCACTCAGTTCTTTGCCTTCCGCGTATGTGAGCAAGCGGTCGATACTGCGCGCAATGTGGCGAATATGAAATGCTACGGGCGCGAGATTTCCAGGGCGAGCGTTCAGCTCGACGTCACTTAAGCTGCCGCACCACTTTTCAAGGTCTTCCTTGGCAAGCTCAAGCGCGTGCAGCACCGCTCTCTGCACAGCCGGAACATCCGTAAGAGTTCCGCGCAGCCAGGGTTCTGGAAGCTGAGTCTCAGCCATCGGAATATGTCAGCGCTGAACTACGCCTTAATCCGCATACCGAAGAATGAGCGATAGACAAACGTAAACGAGACCAGAAAGAACGCGGCCGCGAGAATCTCAGTGAGCAACGCATTCTGCGCCGTAAGCTCGACAGCCAGTTCCACAGCCAGCAGTCCAAAAAGCGTGGTGAACTTAATCACCGGATTCAGCGCCACAGACGAAGTATCCTTAAACGGATCGCCGACCGTATCGCCAACCACGGTTGCCGCATGCAGTTCGGTGCCTTTCTGCTTCATTTCCGTCTCGACGATCTTTTTTGCGTTGTCCCAGGCCGCCCCGGCGTTCGCCATAAAAATCGCCTGGTAAAGTCCAAAAATCGCGATCGAAATCAAATAACCAACAAAAAAGAACGGATCCACAAATGCGAATGCGAGCGTCGCGAAAAACACCGCAATGAAAATATTCAGCATGCCTTTCTGCGCATACTTCGTGCAGATCGCCACCACCTTCTTGCTGTCTTCAACAGACGCCTTCTCCACCCCATCCAGCCGGATGTTAGCCTTGATGAACTCGACCGCCCGATAGGCTCCCGTCGTCACCGCTTGCGTCGAAGCGCCCGTGAACCAATAAATCATCGCCCCGCCGGTAATCAGCCCAAGAAAGAATGGCGCGTGGAGCAGCGAAAGCTTGTCAACATTCACCGTAATGCCGTTGGTAAGCGCCATGATGATCGAGAAAATCATCGTAGTCGCTCCGACAACAGCCGTGCCAATCAGCACCGGCTTAGCGGTCGCCTTAAATGTATTCCCGGCGCCGTCATTTTCTTCCAAAAGCTCCTTCGCGCGCTCAAAGTGCACGTCAACGTTGAAATCTCTCTTGAGTTCGCCTTCGATCCCCGGAATTTGCTCGATCAGCGAAAGCTCATACACGGACTGCGCGTTGTCCGTCACAGGGCCATACGAGTCAACCGCAATCGTCACCGGCCCCATGCCCAGAAAACCAAACGCCACCAGACCAAACGCAAACACCGGCTCAGCGATCATCAACGCGTGCAGCCCCATCTGGCTGAAGAAATACGCAATACTCATCAGCGCGACCATCGCGAGTCCCAGGTAATAGCCCGAAAAATTTCCGGCCACAAAACCCGAAAGAATCCCAAGCGATGCGCCGCCTTCTTCCGCCGAGCTGACCACTTCGCGCACATGCCGCGATTCAGTGGACGTAAACACCTTCACCAACTCCGGAATCACCGCTCCGGCCAGTGTGCCGCACGAAATGATCGTAGCGAGCTTCCACCATTGCGTGCTGTCATTGCCAAGCATCGGCACGATCAGGTAAGAAATCGCGTAGGTAAGCGCGATAGAAACCACAGAAGTAATCCACACCAGCGACGTAAGCGGAGCCTCGAAATTCATCTTGTCCGCGTTGGCATACTTTGCTTTGGCGATGGCGCTATTGATGAAATATGCGCCCGCACTCGACACAAGCATCGCAATGCGCATCACGAAGATCCACACCAGCAGCTGAACCTGTACCACCGGATCTTTCACGCCCAGCAGAATGAACGTAATCAGCGCCACGCCGGTTACGCCGTAAGTCTCAAACCCATCAGCGCTCGGCCCCACCGAATCTCCTGCGTTGTCGCCCGTGCAATCCGCAATCACACCGGGATTGCGCGCGTCATCTTCCTTGATCTTGAAAACAATCTTCATCAAATCCGAGCCAATATCCGCAATCTTCGTGAAAATGCCGCCCGCAATACGCAGAGCCGCAGCGCCCAAAGATTCGCCAATCGCGAAGCCGATAAAACAAGGCCCGGCATAATCGCGCGGAATGAAGAGGAGAATAATCAGCATCATCAGCAGCTCAACGCTGATCAACATCATGCCGATGCTCATTCCCGCTTCAAGGGGAATCCGGTAGATCGGATAAGGCTTGCCGCGCAACCCCGCAAACGCAGTCCGCGAGTTGGCAAACGTATTCACGCGGATTCCAAACCACGCCACTCCGTAGCTCCCCGCGATTCCCACCACGCTAAAAAGCAGGATGATGATCACTCGCATCGCCTCGTATTTCAGAAGCAATCCGAAATACAGCACGATCACCACGGCGATAAAACTCTCAAGAAGCAGCAAAAACTTGCCCTGGGTTATGAGATACGTCTTACAAGTCTCATAAATAAGCTCTGAAATCTCGCGCATCGCGCGGTGCACCGGCAAATTCTTCAGCCGCGTATAAATCGTCAATCCAAAAATCAGCCCCAAAATACAGAACGCAATACCGAAAAGAAGCAGCGTATGACCATCCACGCCCAGAAATTTCACTTGCGAAAGATCAGGCAGCTTCAGATTCGCTTCGCCGCCAGGAGCCGCACCCTCCTCTTGCCCGAACGCCGAAAATGCGCCAAGCATCACAAGACCGGCGCCGCCGCCGAGCGTCTTCGCAATCCGGCCGAACTGCGCGCTCCAATCCTCATGCCGAATCCGCCCGCTCAATCGAGCGCTCACACCTGTGAGACAACATGCCCCTGCATCTGCCAACATTCTTCCTCCGGAATAGGACTCCACGAGCGGGAGTCTAAGGGTCGCGAGAAACCTACAATTCCAAAACAACTTTTGTAGCAGGAATCCCACTTTTCGTCAACAAAGGAAGCCTATTGCCCGCACACGATTATAGTGAGGTCTACTCCGCGGAAGCCTTGCGAAGGGGCACTTCAAAGAACACGAGAGGCTCGTTTCCGGGCGCCATCGACACGTCGGGCACATAAAGGCTCGATCTGCTCGCGATGGAAAATTCATGGCTCACATCGAAATACAGAAAACCGTGAATCGTCCCTTTCGGAGGAATCACATCAGCATCAAGCGTGAGCGGGCGCAACAGATTCGCTAACTTTTCCACATTTTTATCGCCAATCTTAATCGGCAAAGGTAACCGTTTTTGATGAGGATCGGCCGCCCCGCTGGGATGCGCGATCAATTTGGCAACTTCCTCTGGCCTAAGCCAGTCAACCTCCTGCCGCACGCCATTGCGCAAAGTAACTTCCAGCTGCACCGTCTCGAGGTTCACCCGCATCGGCTGATCGGAATCATTACGCAGAAATACCTCGACGGGTAGAACACCTACATCGTGAGGATTCGCTTTTCCAAATTTGTCCTTCGTCCGCGCAGCTTCGGTATACGGATCGACGGACACCGTGAGGCCGCTATGCTGATCGTGCGGCAGCGGAGCGGGCGTTGTGGCTTTTGCGTCAGCAGGAGATGCAGCACTCTGGCCGAAGGCACCCGAGCAAAGAAGAAGAAAAGCAGCCGTAAGCACACCGATCCGGAGGTGAGTTGATCCGCACCGAAGCTCGAGGAATCTGCGGCGACGTATCCGCAACCGAGGCTTACATTTCATCTGGGGTTCCTGTCTTTTCAAAAGCTCAGATGTATTGGCCGCGCGGGAAGTTGTGCGCGACTCATACGCGTGCAACTATAATACCCGGCTCGCAAGTAAGAAAGGACGTCGGCGCCAGCGTTGCGCCCCTGAAATGTATTTATTGTATCGTATCTTAACTGCCGTAGGAATGCTATTGCTCGCGCCCTATTTTGCGCTACGAGGGTGGCGGAGTGGCGAACCGGCCAGCGCCTTACAAGAGCGCCTCGGAATTATTCCGCGCGAAATTGCAGCCAGAGCTTCCATGGCGGCGAGTGCAGGCGGAGCGATCTGGATCCATGCCGTGTCGGTCGGTGAAGTACTCGCTTCGAAGCCCTTAGTCGAAGCATTGAAGCGCCAATTTCCTGGCACGGGCAGTAGTTGTCTCCACGACGACCGAAACCGGCCAGCGCTTGGCCCGCACCCGCCTGCAATGCGCGGATGGCATATTTTATTTTCCGCTCGATTGGGTTGTCCCGGTGCGAAAAGCGCTAAAGTCGATCCAACCGGCTCTCGTAATCATCATGGAAACCGAAATCTGGCCCAATTTTCTTCACGAGGCGCAGCGGCGGGGCATTCCCGTCGTTTTCGCCAACGCCCGAATCTCCGAGCGCTCCTTCGCTCGATTCAATCAATGGAAATTTCTCGTCGGTGATTTCTTCGCCCGCACCCTGCAAGACGCCGCACAATTTCTCGCCCAATCGCCCGAAGATGCCAACCGCCTTGCCGCGATGGGCGCCCCCGAAGCCCTCATCGAAGTCACCGACAACCTGAAGTATGACGGTTCGCCTCCAGAGACGAGCCCATTCGTTAGCTGGCTCAAGAACCAGATTTCGACGCAGGAACGCTGGCCGGTCGTAGTCGCCGGAAGCGTAGTCGCGGAGGAGGAAGAAGCCGTGCTCGCTGCCTATGACATCGTGCAGCGGCAATGGCGCCACGCTCTGCTCGTGCTGGCCCCGCGCAAACCTGATCGTTTCTCCGCAGCCGCGGAAATCGTGGCGGCCGCAGGCTGGGAGGTGGTGCGCCGATCCAATCTCGACCTGAATTCGACTCTCGGCGAGAGCGCCGACGTCCTGCTCCTCGATTCGATCGGCGAATTGGCGGCAATTTACTCGCTCGCAGATGCCGTCTTCGTAGGTGGCTCGCTCGTGCCCGCCGGTGGTCACAACATCCTCGAGCCGGCCTGGTTCTCGCGGCCTCCGGTTTTCGGCTCTTCGATGGAGAATTTTCAGGAAATGGCGGAAGCGTTCCTCGCGGCCCGCGCCGGAATTCAAGTTTCCAGTGGAACTCAACTGGGCAAAGTCTGGGTGCAGTTGATCGAAGACGATGCGACACGTGAACGGATGGGCCGCGCGGCCTACGAGATTTCGGAACGAAATCGCGGTGCGACGGAGCGCACTCTCGAACGCATAACCGCGATACTGAACAGCTCCTCTCAATCCTCATGAGCCTCAAGGACTCGCTTCTTTGGCCGCTCACAGTGCCATACGGCGCCGTTTCGCGCCTGAGGTCCCGAGCCTACCGCGCGGGCATCTTCAAGCAGCAGCATCTTCCGGGCAAAGTGATCAGCGTAGGCAACCTCACCACGGGCGGTACAGGAAAAACTCCAATGGTGATCTGGATCGCCGAGCGGCTGGCGGCCGAGGGCAAGAACGTCGGGATCCTCACCCGAGGCTACCGAGGCGATACCGCGCCAAAGCCTGCAGCCCACAAAGCCAACGCCCAAGCAAAGCCAACCGCCTCAACATCGACAAGCGACGAAGTTCAGTTAATGCAAGCAAGGCTCGGCGACCGCGTCGCCTTCGGCGTTGGCGCAGACCGCTTCGCCCGCGGTCAAGAACTCGCAAATCGTGGCGTCAATTGGTTTGTCCTCGACGACGGCTTTCAACATCTGCAGCTCGAGCGCGACGTGGACATCGTGATGATCGATGCCACGAACCCATTCGGCGGCGGCCACTTGCTCCCAGCCGGTCGTTTGCGCGAACCAAAGACGGCTCTAGCCAGAGCAGACCTCATTGTCGTCACGCGCAGTTCGCACTCGCCTGCGGTGGAAGCAGCGGTTCAGAGAGAAACGAACGCCCCCATTTTTTACGCGCAAGCGGAACTCGATTCTGTCTATTCACCAGGCTCCGCGCCCCTCGAGAGTCACGATGCGCGGGAACAAGACCTCTTCGCATTCTGCGGCATCGGCAATCCCGCCGCCTTCGTCGCCGATTTGCGCAGTTGGGGATTTCGAATCGTTGGCCACAAGTTTTTCCCCGATCATCACCGCTACACAGCGGGAGACATCGGCGAGATCGAATCCCAAGCGCGAGCAGCCGGCGCGAGCGGCCTCATCTGCACGGAAAAAGACAGGTTCAATTGTCCATCTGCACTCGGCAGCAATGCATTTATGGGTCTGCGCCATATCGTTGCGCGTCGAACGAGAACAGGATTTCTGGCGCACAATAATGGCTGCAATCCAATCCCGCAAATCCCGCCTCGCGCGATAGTCCAGAACCGTTTCGTCGCTCTACGTGCCCAAGCTGATTTGCCGCCCTCCAACGCGCTATGATACGTTTCCGCGCGGCGCATCTCGCGATTACTGGCGGTGGAGATTCCTTGAGCCCGGCTCGCAAAACACCAAAGCATTCGACGAAGGACACGAACCGTCCCGCCCTGGACGCCGCCGTAGATCTCACGCGCCTCCTCGATATCGTCTCCGCCTTTTCCAAACAGACGATCTGCGTCGTCGGCGATTTCGTGCTCGATGAATTCGCCTCCTGCGAAATCTCCCGCGTCTCGCGCGAAGCCCCAGTGCTGATTCTGCGTCACCGCCGCACCGAATCATATCCGGGCGGCGCAGCCAATGCCGTCAACAACCTTGCCGACCTCGGCGCCCGCGTCCTTCCGGTCGGCGTCCTCGGAACAGATCCCGGCGGCCGCGCTATCCTCCAGCATTTTCGCCGAAAACACATCAGCACCTCCGGCATCGTCACCGCGCGCGACTGGCTCACCACCACCAAAACGCGTTTCCTCGCCGGCTGGACCCACACCACCGAGCAGCAAGTCCTCCGAGTAGATCGCGAGCCCGCCGGCACTCTATCCGCCAGCCTGCAAGCAGCCGTAGAACAAAAAGCGCGCCGCCTCGCGAAACAATCCGACGCAGTCCTCGTTTCCGACTACGGTCTCGGCGCCGCCACTCCCGCCCTCGTTCGCAAGCTCGCCACAAATCGAATCATGCTCGATTCGCGCTATCGCCTCCGCGACTACGCCTCCGCAGGCGTCACCGCCGCCACTCCAAACGAGCCGGAGCTCGAAGCCGCCTATCAAACGCAAATCGGCTCAGACGTACGCAAGCTCGATGAACTCGGCACACGCGCCCTCCGCGAATTAGGCGGGCAAGCGCTGGTCGTAACGCGCGGCAAAGACGGCATGGCAGTCTTCGAGAATGGCGCACGCGGCAGCCATCGCGCGCGCCATATTCCAATCTACGGCTCCGATGCTCCGGTCGACGTCACCGGCGCGGGCGACACCGTGATCGCAGTTTTCACGCTAGCCGTCGCCGCAGGCGCTTCCTACTTCGAAGCAGCGCATCTCGCCAATTACGCAGGCGGCATCGTGGTCATGAAGCGCCGCACCGCCACCGTCACCCGCGCCGAACTCGAATCCACTCTTCGCCACGAAGCAACCGCGCACCACTAACTCCGATGGATACCCGTGAAAAAATCCTCTCACGCGAAGGCCTCCACGCCGTTCTCGAAGAACACCGGCGCTCCGACCGGAAAATCGTCTTCGCGAATGGCGTTTTCGATCTGCTTCACGTCGGCCACATCCGCTATCTTCAGGGCGCAAAGGCCGAAGGTGACATCCTCGTCGTCGCGCTCAATTCCGATTCAAGCACCCAGCAGCGCAAAGGCCCCGGCCGCCCCGTCATGACCGAACGAGCCCGCGCAACGGTCGTCGCAGCGCTGGCCGCAGTCGACTACGTGATTATTTTCGACGAGCTCGACGTCAACCCGCTCCTTCGCGAATTTCAGCCTGACGTCCACGCAAAAGGAACCGACTACTCCGTGGACACAGTTCCCGAGCGAGAACTCGCCATCCTCCTCGGCATCCGCACCGCCATTTGCGGCGATCCCAAAGATCATTCCACGCGCGACGTGATTGCGCGCATTCACCGCGAGCGCGATGCCTGATCGCAGCCTCGAAAAATCAGCCGACAGCAGCCCGCACCACCGCTTTCTACTCGTGCGGCTCAGCTCTCTCGGTGACGTCATCCACGCGCTCCCCGCCGCTTCCGCTTTGCGCGACGCGTTTCCAGAAGCGCGAATCGATTGGGTAATCGACGCGCGCTGGCAGCGACTGCTCGAAGGCAATCCCGACCTCAACGAAGTGATTGCCTTCGATCGCAAGCAAGCCGGCGCGACTCTCGTCTGCGATTCGCAAGCTGCGCGCAACCCGATACACTTGCGCGATCGATTTTCAGGGGCTATACAAATCAGCCTTGCTGGCGCTTGCCTCAGGCGCGCCGCGCCGCATCGGTTTTCAAAGCAGCTACGCGCGCGAAGGCCTGGTCGCCATTCTGTACACGGACCGTGTGAATCCGCTCGGCCCGCACAAAGTCGATCACAATCGCACGCTCGTCGAGCGCGCTGGAGCGCAGCTCGGTCCGCCAAGATTTCCTCTCGCCATTCGCCCGGAAGATGACGAACTCGTGGCGCGCGAACTCAACGACCGCAGCCTCACCGATTTCTACGTGCTGAATCCCGGCGGCGGCTGGCTCTCGAAATGTTGGCCCGCGGAACGTTACGGAGAACTCCATCGCAAACTCGCAGAACGCCACGGCTGGCGCGGCGTCGTCACAGTAGGGCCCGGCGAAGAAAACCTTGTACGGGATCTAATCCATGCCGCCGGAGACTCGGCTCCGCTCGCAATTCCGCTCGCGCTCGGCCCTCTCATGGCTCTTCTGCGCCGCGCGAAATTCATGGTCTCCGCCGACACAGGCCCACTGCATCTCGCCTCAGCGCTCGGCACGCCAGTGGTCGGCTTGTTCGGCCCCACCGATCCGGCCCGCAATGGCCCATTTTCGCCCGCCGATATTTCAGTGCGAAATCCGCGCCACTCGATAACCACTTACGCTCGCGGCGCATCGTACTCTCCCGCGATGTTATCCATCACAGTAGACCAGGTTGTAGACGCCATCGAACGCCGCATGGGCTGCGTTGATATGGAACTGCGCTGATGGCGCACACGCACCAAGCGAATCGAATCGCAGCAGCCACTCAATCGCAGCCGCGAAAATTCTGGATGCGCTGGCGCGTCCGACTCGGCTATCCCGTGGCGATTATTTACTGGCTCCTGGCCACGCCCACATGGCGTTCAATCGCCTACGGAACGATCGTCGCTGCATTGGGACTGATGGTTCGCGCAGCAGCCGCAGGTTATCTACGCAAAGACCGCGAGCTCGCCGTCACCGGCCCGTACGCCCTCACCCGCAACCCGCTCTATCTGGGCAGCGCGATTCTCGCAGCCGGTTTCGTCGTAGCATCTCATTCCTGGATCGCGGGTCTATTGGTGAGCTTATACTTCGGAATTTTCTACTACGCCGTGATGCGCAACGAAGAAGTAGATCTGCGCATGCGCTTCGGCGCAGATTTCGATGCCTACGCCACCTGCGTCCCGCTGTTCTTCCCGAATCCCTTCGCGAGCGGAAAATCTCAATCTCCGGCGCAGTCGGCAACGAACGTTGAAGTTAACGGTGGATTTTCCTGGGCGCAATACCGCCGCAATCGTGAATATCGAGCCCTCTTCGGCGCCATCGCAGCCATGGCAATGGTCTGCCTGCGGATGTACATTCGCGCGCGATTCGGATATTGAGCTGAGGAGAGGGCCGGCGACTCGCTATTGCAGGCGATACACGGCGTGCATCACGCGCTGAAACTTCGGTCGATAAAGCAAATCGAACGCGCGCTCTTTTCCCGGAAACATTTCCAGCGCCACGCGCCGCGTAGCCGCCACCATTCCGGCCGCTTCCTCAGGCGTAAGATCGCCTGCCGCAATCGATTCGATCGTCAGCTGAACGAGGATTCGCAGCCTGCGGATACGCCGGCTTTCGTCGTCGATCTGGTCCTGGGTCGGGCGGGGAATAATTCCGTCTTCCGAAGTGGCCTGTGGCATTTCGCTAAATAGTATGGACTTCGACGCGCGATTCGCGCAATAGTACTCGGGAGCAGGAAACTATGAGCCAGAGCGCAAAACCGGATCCGCATCACTCGCAGGAAAAAGTTGTCGTTGCTTACGCTGCTGGGAACGCCGAGGAAGCAATGGTCATTCGAGGCCTGCTGGCCAGCAATGGCATTGACTCGCCCGGCTCTGCTTCCACCGATCCGTTTCCGGTGAGCGAGCCGCTCGACGGCAGCCACGGCGTCGACGTCCTGGTGCTCGAATCCCAAGCCGACGAAGCACGAAAACTAATCGCAGAATACGTGAAGGACAACGCTTCCTCTTCCTCAGATTCCGACGACTCCTCGAACGAATAATCCCAAACGTCACCTCTAGCAGACGGACCCAAATCCTCTTTCGATATTTTTAGTTCGGGTGTGATTCCGCGAAAGTTGTCACCGTCAACGCATGTCCGTCCGTAAGCGCCGTCACAGCGCCATCGCGGTCCGTGCGCAGCAAGCGCACGCCGGCCTGAGCGTAGCGCTCGACAGTCCCCGGCGCGGGATGACCGAAAGGATTCGCCTCGCCCGCCGAAACGACGGCCACTTTCGGCGCCACAGCTGCGACGAAATCGGGCGTGGACGACGTCTTGCTGCCGTGATGCGGCACCTTGAGAAAATCGGCCGCAATCTCGGCGTCCTCTCGAACGAGCCGCTGCTCCACTTTCTTCTGAATGTCTCCGGCCAGCAGGAATCGCACGCTGCCGTCCTCGAGCCGCAACACAAGCGAATCATCATTCGAGGCTTCATTGACCGGAGTCAAATCAGCAGGCCAGAGCACATCGCCAGTCACGCCGTCCCAATCGAATTTGCTTCCGCTCACTTCGTGCACGATGCGCACGCCATGCTCGCGCGCTCCCTTCAGCAAGTCTTCGAATGCGTGCGTCTCCTCGTCGCGGCCAATCCATAATTCGCCCACGCGGAAATTCTGCAATACGCTGTGCAATCCATCGAGGTGATCGTGATGCGCATGCGTGAGTGCCACCACATCGAGGTGCTTGATTCCACGCGACCAGAGATACGGCGAAACCACTTGCTCGCCCACGTCGAGCCCCGAACGCTGACCGCCGACCCATTCCGACCCAGGCTGTCCTCCACCGTCAATCAACATCGTCCGGCCATCAGGAAACGCGGCGAATATCGAGTCACCCTGCCCCACATCGAGCACGCTCACTTCCAGCTTGCCGCGATTCAATAGCGGCGCGAAGGGATGTGTCGCGACGAGCGCCGTCAGCGCGGCGAGCGCAACGATGGCCGCCCATTCCAGCGGCCGAATCGGAGGCGCGAATTGGCGACGAGCGAAGCGATTTGCTCGGAGCGCCACCACAGCGCGCGCAGCAATGGCCACGCAAATGAGCGCAACGAAAAAGGCAGGCGATTAGCCAAACCGGCGGCCCGGGAATGCGATACGACATGCGCGGCCACGCGCCAACCCACTTCACGACAGCAAGAAGAGATGCCGCAAAAAAGCCCAGAACGCGCGCGAGCAGAAGAGACAAGCGCGCCCACACGAACGTCGCGAGAAGCGTGAGAAAACCGAGCGGCACGATCAGCCCGGTGAGAATCACGGCGGGAATATTGCTCAGCGGCCCCGCAAGGCTCACGCGATGAAAATCCTGAGCCAGAATCGGCATCATGCCCCACTGAATCACCACCGAAAGCAGCACGATCTCCCACAGCCTGAGCCCAATGCTGACGGGAGCCGCGATCACCGCGGACGCGCGCGAAGCAAAGCGCTTCGGCATTCGCGCGGCGAGCCAGTTCGCAGCCGCTCGCATTTCAATTCGAAATTGAATCACTTTCGGCGAGTGCACGATGTCGCGCGTCACGTCGCCCAGGTGCGCAAGACCAGCGCGATAGGGCGCGCTCGTGCGATCCATCCAGGGAAGCGCAAGCGCCGCAATCACTCCGGCCGCAAGAAATGAAAGCTCAAAGCTCGAATCGATCAGCAACGAAGGCTTCCAGAAGAGAATCACGAGCGCCGCGAGCGCAATGGTGTTGAGCAACTCCACGCGCCGGAAAAAGGGCCGCGCGCACAGATACAGCGCCACCATCAGCGCGGCGCGCAGAATCGGCGGGCGGTCCTGCACCATTCCGACATAAGCGGCAAGCGCTAGAAGCGTCACGAGGCTCGAGGCGCCAACGGAGAATCGCAACTTGCGCCCGAACCAGAAGAAAAACACGGCGAGCGCTCCAACGTGCAGCCCGGCAACAACGAGAACGTGATAAACGGCCGTCTTCTGAAACGCCGTCACCGTTTCCGAATCCACAAACGAGCGGTCGCCCAGCAGCATCGCGCGCAAAACCGCTTCACGATCGGGCTGGCCTGCAAACAGCACATCGAGTCGCGCCAGCAGGTTGCCGCGTGCTCGCGCCAGCCGTTGCAGCAGCGTCGGCGTCGGGCGATCAACGAGACGCAGCAATTCGCCGCTCCGCAGCGACCCGATCAAATCGATTCTCTGGCGCGCCAGATAGCCGTGAATGTCGAACGCGCCCGGATCGAGAAAATTCCGCGGCGGCCGCGCGCGCACGAGAGCTTCCACTCGGTCACCCGCGCGAAGCGTTTCGGCAATCTCAATCGGTTGCTTGGGATTGTTGTAGATATTGGCGCGCAAGCCGCCGCTCGCTGGCAGAATCTCACCGCCCGATTCCACTTGCTCGATATCGATTTCGTAGCGGCGGCCCCAGGGCATCACCAGCGGGTCTTCGCGCAGGCGCCCTCGCCAGCGCAGCGGCTCGGTCAAGTCAATGCGATTCGCCGCGATCAGTCGCGTGACGTGATTCGTGGGCACCGCCGCTTGCTCAATTCCGAATGCGAGGCAGCCGAGCGCCATCCACGCTGCGAGGGCGCAGATACGCAGCCGCGAAAAGAAGCCTGCGCCAGACGAAAACGCCACCCGCGATGATCGCCAGCCCCGCAACTGCCGCGTACGTCGACGGCTGATGCGGCCATCGCATCACGAGCGCGATGCCCGCCGCAAACGCGGCTGCGATCCACAGTGCAGGGAGCTTCATTCGCGCCGGCGAAGCCGGGTCACCACCTCCATGTGAAATGTTTGCGGGAAAAGATCGAAGAGATGCATGTCGACGATCTCGTAGCCGGCCGCGATAAGACGGCGAGATCGCGCGCGAGCGTCGGCGGTTCGCAGGAAACATAGGTGATGCGCGCCGGTCGAATTTTTGCGAGACGGTCGAGCGCAGGGCGAGCCATTCCGTCGCGCGGCGGATCGAGCACCACGAATTCAGGTTTCTCCTTGAATCGCTCGAGGAAGCGCTCCACGTCGGCCGCACGCACTTCGATCGCGCCGCCGCGAGCGTTCGTTTCAAGATCGCGTGCGGCTGCGGGATTCGCCTCGACGGCGATCACGCGGCCGAATTTCTTCGCAAGCGCGGTGGCGAAAAGTCCTACGCCCGCGAAGAGATCGAGCGCGAGGCGGCCGCCTTCGTCTCGATCGGCTACGTCACGGACAAGCTCATCCACGAGCGAATTATTGACCTGAAAAAACGAGAAGTGGCCTACACGAAATGTCTGGCCGCCAGCTTCGTATTCGATAAAGCCCGGGCCGAAGAGCTCCATTCGCTCTTTGCCGGGATCGTGGAAAAGCAGGCTTTCGATTTCCGGTACGATTGCGCGGATCTTCTCGGCAAGTTCGGCGGCGTGCGCAGGGAACCCGGCGAATGTGGCGGTGAGTAGCAGTTTGGAATCAGCCGCATTCGCAGAAGGCTTCGAATTCGCGCAATTGGCGTGGCAGCGCGCCCGCTGCGAGCGCGTCGCGGAGCGCGAGCAGAGTCTTCAGCAGCAGCGGCGAAAGAATCGGGCAATCGCTTACTGCGCATAGTGCAGTGGAATTTGCGCGAAAGTAGCCGATGCCGAGCTTGTCTGAGTTCGGCCGGCGATGCCTCGTCCGCAGAAGAATCCTTCAGCGGTCGAACTTTCCATTGCGCGCGATTGCGGTAGCTCCAGGGCTTGGAGGCGTGAACAGCGATGTCGCCGGGCCATTCGATGCGGCCGATGCGCCGCAGCGTCTCGCGCAGAATTTCCGTTTTGTATTGGAGCTGCGCTTCGTAAGGGATGTGCTGATAATCGCAGCCGCCGCAGACGCCGAAATGCGGGCAGGGCGGCGCGATGCGGTCCGGCGAAGCATCGAGCACGCGTTCCAGCGCGCGCGCGAATGAATTTCTTCTTCTGCTCGGTCGGGCAGGATCGCGGACGCGTTCGGCAGGCAGCACGAACGGAACGAAGACGGTGGAACCCTCATGATGCGCCAGGCCTTCGCCGCCGTAAATCAACTTTTCGATTGTGACGTCCATTGTCGGCATCGGTGTGTGCGATTGTGCGGCTACGTGAGATAAAAAAGGCTCAGCCGCGGAACCTCGAAATAGTTCGATACAACCGCTTCTGCATGTATTGGCGTTCCAGCTGAGCGAGTTGGTCAGCGGACATCTTACGCCGGTAAGGCGCAAGCGAGCGATCCATTTCGCGGCGGATCGCGAGCATCGCTTCTTCGTCGGCATCAGCGGAAAGCGCCGCGGTGAATTTTTCCTCGAGCACGGTCAGGCGGCGTTCGAGATCTTCGAGATCGAGCGCCGAAGGCGATTCGAGCAGCGTGCGCGCTTCGTCGAGGCGTTTCGCGGTTTCGTCGAGTCGCGCTGCCAGCGCAGCGTGTGCAGCACGCTGTTTCTCTGCGGCCGCGCGGAGGCGCGCTGCGTTGCGCTCGAAGTATTTTTTCATTTCCTCGCGCGAGAACGGCTCGGCGGCGGGTTGCGTTCGCTTGACCTCGGGCCCGAGCCTGCTGCCGCTTCCTTGCTTCTTCGGCGGCGTCGAGCACTGCGTCGACGCAATAGGCGAGGCTTTTCAGCTGGCGTCCGCCGGCCGCGCGGCGCGAGCGCGACCAGCTTTCAAACGCGCGATCGATTCCTTTCAGCACCGCTTCGAGAGGAATGCCCGCTTTCTGCCAGGTTTCGACGATGGCCCAATCGAGCGGCGAGACGAGCAGATGCGCGCCGCGTTTGCGCCAGAAATATTCTTCGATTTCCGTGAAATAGTTGAAGTAGTTGAAAGATTCCATGAAGGCCGCGAGGCCGGTCAGATCCTCGTCAGGCCGTCAGGTCCGGCAGGCGTGGCGTACGAGATTTTCTTCGGCGCGGCGCCGCACCGCTGCCGCGATCTTGCGCGCTGGGTTGATTGCGTTCCCAGATGATGCGCAGGCCTTCGAGCGTGAGAAATTCGTCGACGGTTTCGATGTGGCGCGAGGCGCCGCCGATCAGCGCTGGCCTGGCCGCCAGTGGCGATCACTTTTGTTTTTGCGCCCATCACTTCTTTCATGCGCTCGAGGATGCCGTCCACCATGTCGGTGTAGCCGTAAAAGAGGCCGGATTGCATGGAGGCGGCGGTGTTGGTGCCGATGATTTTGCCGGGGTCTTTGATTTCGACGCGAAAGAGGCGCGCGGCGCGGGCGAAAAGCGCGTCCGCGGAAATGCCGATGCCGGGGCGAGGACGCCGCCGAGATATTCGCCGCGCGCGGAGACGGCGTCGAAATTGATCGCGGTGCCGAAATCGACGACGATGCACGGGCCGCCATATTTGTCAAACGCGGCGACGCTATTGACGATGCGGTCGGCGCCGACTTCCTGCGGATTGTCGTATTGGACGGGCATGCCGGTCTTGATGCCCGGCTCGACGAAGAGCGCTTTGTTGCTGAAGTAGCGCTCGGCCATTCCGGCGAGAGTGGAATTCAGCGGCGGCACGACGGAGCTGATGATGACGCCGCCGATTTCGCGCGGCTCGAGATTCGGCGAGAGTGAAAAGATCGCGCGTGAGGATGCCGTACTCGTCCATGGTTTGGTCGCGCGCGGTGGTGAGGCGCCAGTGCGCGACGAGTTCGTTGCCGCGGAAAACGCCGAGGACCGTGTTGGTGTTGCCGACATCGAGCGCGAGGAGCATCAGGAGGCCTCCGCTGACGTCGCCCGAAAGGACGAGTTCGATGCCGCGGCCGTCGTCGCGCTGCACACGCGCAGCACGCCGCTCGGTTCGAGGCCGGCTGTGGTGCCGGTGAAGGTTTCGGTGGCGGTGGTGATTTGCACGCGCTTGCCCTTGAAATAGCTGGAGACTTCGGCGAAACGCCGCAGGATCGGCGCGGCTCCTTCGGCGATGAACTGATTGTAGTAGCGGTCGAGGTGGCGCAGCAAACGGATCAGCAGTTGAGGCGCGAATGCGGTTTGCCCGTTTCGATGCGCAGCGACGTGGCGATGTCGGCGAGTTCGGCGGGCATTTTGGTTTGGTTCACGTTGATGCCAATGCCGACGACGGCGTAGTGGACGCGGTCGGGCTCGGCGTGCATTTCGGTGAGGATGCCGGAAAATTTTCGTCCGCCGAACGAGCAGATCGTTGGGCCAGCGGATGTCGGGTTGTGGACAGCGTTTTTTCTGGATTCGCGCTTCGATTTCTTCGGCGCACGCATCGCGCGCGGCGAGGCCGGCGACAAGCGTGAGAAGCGGGGCGTGCGCGGGCGGAATTGGCGGGCGCAGGAGCATGCGTGCAATGAATGCCGGCGGATTTTTCGGAAAGCCATTTGCGGCCGGCGCGGCCGCGTCCGGCGGTTTGTTCCTCGGCGAGAACGACGGCGCCGTGCGGTTCGCCGGCTTCGCCGAGCTGCATGGCGACGTTGTTGGTCGAATCGATTTTGAAGAAATGATAGATGCGGCGCGCGAAGGGCGTGCCATGAGAGTCGGTTGCTGAGAAGTTGCGGCGCGAGAATGTCGGGAACGCGCTCGATGTGATAGCCGGTGGCGGGGTGTCCTTTGACGCGGACGCCGAGAGCGCGCAGCTTTTCGATCCAGCGCCAGACCTGCTGGCGCGAGACGCCAATTTCCTTGGCGATTTTTGCGCCGCTGATGACGATGGTGGAGTTTTCGGCGAGGAGGGCGAGCAGGGCGTCGATGCGGCGGTCGGTGGTGCCGGGGAGGGTGGCCATGCGCGCGGTGGGCATTGGGAGCAGGGAAGCATACTTGAGGGGAGCGGGCGGCACAAGAAAGGCGTGAGTTGTGACTTGTAACTCGTGACTTGTGAACGGCTGAGCGAGGCGAGCCTAGAGATTCGCGAGTTTTGACTCATGGTGAGTAGCAGCGCGGTGCGATGAAAAACGGATCTCGAAAGTGCCGTTTTTGTACCGATTAGAATTTTGTACTGCGATGTGTTTGTTGGGCTTACGGGAAATGTTAATCGCGGTGTCTCGATTAGAAGAACAGTGATGAGGCCCGGTCAGTGGCGAGTGGTGGGACGAGTCGATCCCGGGCTCGGGAAACGGCAATGAGAAATCGCTCTTCGCCGCGGCGAACGGAAAAGCGTCGAAAATTTGCGATTAGAAAATTGCATGTGATTGGTTTTGCAGCCCGTTAGGTGGAATTCTAATTCCGGATTTGCGATTAGACTTTTGGGGCTCGGGGCTTGAGGCTCGAAGCTGGAAAGGCGCGAGACGGTGCGAGGAGAAATCGTCATCCGTTCGCGATTAGAAAATCGCAAGTGGATGGAATCGTTGCCATTTAGCTCGGATGTTAATCGCGCATTCTCGATTAGACGTTTGTGCCGACGGGGCAGAGGTGCACCTAGGCTGATTCCCAATTTGGGAACGGTGCTACAGCCCGAGTTTTGCCGTGTTCGCATAACCCAGCGATGACGGTAGCATATTGATTAACAGGTTTCAACGGTTTTGTACTTCAAATTCTATCTGGGCGCGCACGAGCGCCGGATGAACCTCTCTAACAACGCCAGCCAGGAACAAGAGCCACGTCGGTGGTGTCAATCAGGAAATGACCTATCGTGGACTCCTTCTGGTCGGTCGAAGCGGCAGGCGACTCCGCAAAGCGTTCGTTGCCGGAGCCCTTCTCGCCATTACCTACGCAGCCTGGCATTTGGTTCGCAATCCTGCTTGGGACGGTTGGTGGGATGCGTTCAACTGGCCGCAATTGTTTCTCTACGCGCCCGTTTTGTTTTTCTTCGGTGCCGCCTTGTGGCAGTCTGCTTCGTCGCCGAGTATTTATCTCAGCAGAGGAAAAACAAGGCGGGTAATCCCGCTACGGGATTTTCGTGGGAGCCACAGAGGACTCTGAGATTTTGGCTCCGCGATTCTTTGCGTGTTTGTTTGCTCTACCTCACGACCTGTGTAATTGGAGACATTCCGATGGCAGTGAATTACTTTGCGGCGGTTCGAGGATGGCCTTTGCATTGGTGGTGGTCCAATGCCGTTGTGATCTGTCTCCTCGTCATGGTCGCAGCCTGTTGGACTCTTGATCGAATCTACGAACGTCGCTTCTGATTGGCGAGGTCAGGTCAACCCCGTCCCACCCTTCGCAGGACCGGCGAAGGTTGGGGCACCCCGTAAGGGCTGCTGCCGAGGCTGAACTTCAGACGAATTATTCAATGACCCACCCGCGCGGAAAAGTTGCCTCGTCAGGAAGCTGACGGCGCGCTCACGCTCGAGGGTCGATAGCGCGCGTCGCGGTATTTCAAGCTGAATACGATTGCCACGATGGCCAAGACGATTGGGCAAAAGATGCTGGCCTCAGGCCCGACCGTTCCGCCGGTGAGCCAGTGCGGCCCACTAAGCGATGCGTTGAAAAGACTCTGGGAGGGTAGTAAGCCGCTATTTGGAACGCCGAACAAGAACGTTTGGCCCCAGTCATACCCCAGGTGAAAGCCGATCGCACACCATAAAGTTCCGGTCCGGCGGAGAAAGAGGCACAACAACAAACCGAACGAAATCACGGACACATCACCCAAAATATTTTCTCCGCCATTGGTGGCGTGAACCAGCCCGAATAAACCCGAGAGCAAAAATGCGGACGGCCAGAATCCCATGCCCGTCGTCAGGGTGAACAGTGCGTATCCGCGAAACAAAAATTCCTCGGCCAAGCCGGCAAGGAAAAATGCCAGCGCCCAGGCGGCTGCTGCGATCAAAATCGCGGTGCCATGGATCGCCGCACTTGTAAACCGCACGCCGTGCAGGGCGAAAATTGAAAGCACCGTACTGCTGGTGGCGAGCAGGCCGATCAATAGTCCCACCCAAAAGTTTTTCCTCAGCGCTTTGCCCGCCGGAAGGCCATATTCGCCCAGCCTGCGGCCTTCAATCTTGCTCATGGTCCAGGCCGCAACCGCCAAGATGAAGCAGAAAAGCAGATCCGGCACGATGATTCTCATGGGCGTCATTTGCACCGGGTCCAGCGCGGCCGGGAAGAAGCGCGTAATGATCATTCGCGCTACTCTCGACATTGCCATTACGATCGCCATGAAGATTAGCAAGCGCCATCCCGCGCGCAAGCCATTCGGACCAATGAAAATTCGCTTGGTTGTCGAGTCCGCCGGCGGCGCCTGAGGATCATGTCGTATTGTGGTTTCTTGAGATGACATTGATGTGCCCCCCAACTGCTTACTACGGGACAGGCTTCCATAAGTTTCAATGGAGAGAAAATCGAAGGACAGGCAGAGTTAATCTGCCGTTCCGTGATTTAAAAATACGGTGACCCGTGAGCGCTGTGCGATTTGAGAAATTCTAATCGGCGGTAAAAGGGGCTAAGAGAAGGCAAAAGAGCCGGCAGGATGCCGGCGCTACAAGGGAAAAGGCAACAGCGGAAGCAAAGGCGCCGGCCGGAGGCCAGCGGTACGAAAGGCAGAAGAGCGGAGGCGTTTTAGAGGGTGAGTACGGCCTCGACTGTGTCATCGCCCGGCTCGGTGGACAGTGTGAAACCCAAACGTCGGAAGACGGCGCACATGCCCCGATTCTCGGTCATTGTCGTTGCTACGACGCTCTCGAGACGCTCATCGCGAGCGACGTCCACGAGGCGGCGAATGAGTTCGAATCCGAGCCCGTGCCGTTGGCAGTCATCTCTGACCACGACGGCCACTTCGGCTTTCTTTGTGTTGTACAGTTTGGTTAGGTCCGCGATCGCGACGATCGATCGCTCGCCGGTATTTGTGTCCCGCCTTTCGGCCACGAGGACCATCTCGCGGTCGTAATCGACGAAGCAGATTCGCGTGAGCGCCTCGTGAGCGGTGCGTCGGCCGACCGTCATCATCTGGAAATAGCGTTGGTACACAGTATCTTCCGAGAGCCGCTTATGAAAGGCGACCATCAGGGGCTCGTCTTCCGCGCGAATCGGACGGATGGTGACAGTCTCACCAGGTTTCGTCGTCCAATTCGAGATGTACTGCAGCGGATACGGACGAAATGGGGACCTGGGGAGGTCGTGCTCTTCTAGCTCGGGCCTGTGGAGCGTGATTCGCGCGTCGAGCGCGATGGCGCCCGCCGCTGAGACTACGAGCGGGTCGATTTGCAGTTCCTTGATGCTCGGATGTTCGATCACAAGCTGGCTGAGACGCACAAGGGCCGCGTCGATGGCTGTGAGATTTAGCGCCCCGCGAGCACACAAGTCCTGCAGGCCGCTGAAGAATGGACTGCGTTCCAACATGCGTCGCGCGAGTGTGGCGTTCAGCGGTGGAAGGCCAACGACACGGTGAGGCCACAAGTGCGCGAATCGGCCGCCCGCGCCAAACCATAGAACCGGGCCGAATTCCGGATCGGTCCAGCTGCCAATTTGAAGCTCGTATCCGACGGTTTCCGCCGCCGTGCTCGGATTGACATCCAGCGGTGCCGGTCTTTTTCCCTCTCTCTGTCCTTCGGTTTGATTAGCAGGTGCATCGAGGATCAGAACGCCATAGACAGCCAATACTTCTCTCCACTCAGACTCGGACAGATCACGTCTGGCCCGACGGGCGCCGGCAATGAGCTCACCGACGCGTTGGCTTAACGCGCGTTCCGTCACCTCGGCGTGCAGCTCCGGTGTCTCATAGATCGCCTTGAGGTCGTAGCTGTAACGCCACATGTGGTTGAACGTGCGAGCTGCCGCGCTCACCGTGGGCAACACGGGAAAGCAGGCGTGAAGCTCCTGCTCCCGCGGAAGCTCACCCAGGGCCGTCGCGCAGAGGAGAACCGGCTTGCGCGCATGATCCATCGCCAGTAGACCCTGAACTGCTGAGACGGGATCGGACATGGCCTGTGGAACGAGAACTAACAGGACACCGTCGTTACTCGGATCCTTAATTGCGGTTTCCGCCGCCTCCAGAAACGGCGCGCTGCTCCCATCACCTAGAATGTCCATCGGGGTCGCGGCTTCATCGCTGTCCGGCACAGCCATTACTCCGATTGTTGCGTCGGTTGTAAGCGGAACAATCTCTCCCGCTTCCCTGGCGACCTGGTCGGCAGCGAGAACGCCGGGACCGCCGGCATTGCTCACTACTGCGAGACGCGGTCCATCGGGCCTCCGCTCCTTCGAGAGCGCATCGGCGGTGTGGAATAGATCTTCGACGCTGGCGACACGCAGCACGCCCACGCGGCGGAGAGCCGCATCGAGCACGTCGTCGTCACTGACGGTGCAGGTGGAGTGCCAGGCGAACGCGCGCGCGGCTGCACCAGTTCGTCCTGCTTTGATGATGATGATCGGTTTCTGCAAAGCCACCTCGCGAGCAGCAGAGAGAAAGGATCGCATGTTGACGATGGATTCCATGTGAATCAGGATGGTGCGCGTGTTGGAATCACTGCCGAAGTAGTCGATAAGATTTCCCCAGCCGACGTCAACAAGTGCGCCGAGCGACACAAACGCGCTAAACCCGACGATTTTCCTGCGTCCCCAATCGAGGACGGCGGTTGCGAGAGAGCCGCTCTGGCCGATGAACGCAACGCTGCCTGGAAGAGGCATCGGAAGGTTGGGACTGGCGTTTAAACCAATCGACGGATTCATCAGGGCGCAGCAACCTGGACCAAGCATTCGCATCCGAGTCTGGCGAAGTTGCTGGCGGATGTGCCGCTGGAGGTCGCCAAAATGCTGGTCGGTTGTATCCACGGCGGACAGCACTGCGACGCCCCTCACTCCCGCGGCTGCGCATTGCTCCACCGCGGCGAATACTCCGCTACCGGCCGTGACCACGATGGCGAGCTCGACCTTTGTCGGCAGGTCTTGGAAACTTGGATAGACTGGGACCCCGAAGGCGTTTGCTTGAGAGCGCGGGTCGACGACGACCACCGAACCCTCAAAAGCACTGCCGGTGAGTGCGGCGAGCGCTTGATGGCCAAGGCTTCCGGGTTGGGAGGCGGCACCGATGACAGCGACGGTCTTGGGATGGAACATCGCATCGATGGCGCCGCATTCTCCAAACAAGTCGTGAGCTGGCTCGCGAACGAAGCGAGGCACCGAAGCGCGGACATGTGCGGCATCCATACGGCTCTCCCCAAAGATCACTCTTGAGGAAAACGAATCGTGAGGATCGAGGCGGACCGCGAGAGGACGAACAACCCCACGACCAGAGTGAGATGAGCGAACGCTAGCACCGCGCGGCGGACGCGTCAATGTGTTTCGCCCTCAGGACCGATTGAGGACTGTGTTAACGAGAGGGTGCGGCGGCCTTGCGATTGAACTGCGACCTCCTGCCCGAGTAGATGTTGGGGAATCCTCTTATTCACCACTTATCTCAAGCCGAGATAGCTAGTGTCCGCTTACCACGGGAGAAAATGGTGACGGGCTAGCCTGCTCCTTAAGTTTGAGAAGGCAACTATGATTAGCGCGAGGGCGGCCATCAACGCCAGGCCGAAGTAGTTGTCAACATAGGAGAGCAGACGGCTCTGGGTAATCACCTGGTTTTGGAAAAGTTGGAGCGCGCCGAGCGAGGGATTGCTTCCTCCGCCGCCATTGCGGTGAATCAGGGCGGCGTATTGCGACAAAGTGGAGCTAACGGTGGGATCGAGGCGGTTGGCCACGTCGAGGAGCCGCGAGGAATGCAGCGTCATGCGGTGGTCGAATAAAACTGTCGCTCCGGTGACTGCAAAAGTATTTCCGAGCTGCCGCACGAAGAAATAGGAAGTGGAGATATCGTTCACCTCCGCGAGATTTGCACCGGCGGTGACAATGTTCCCAGCCGCGATGAGAGTGGGCGCGACGCAAAAGCCTTGCAGGAAAATCATGGGAGCCAGGAGTGCGGTCGGGGTGGTGGGCGTGGTGACATAGACAATCGTAAGATATGTCGCGAACAACGCGGCGAATCCGATTGTCAGCGTGCGGCGGGGGCCCAGGTGAGGCATGAGCGAGCGCAGTGAAATCTGGATCCCCACCCCAAGGCCCAAGGTGTACATGGAAATGAAACCGCCGGCCTGCGTAGCGCTGTAGTCCTGAACGAAGCGAAGATATTGCGGTGTGACGTAGAGCCCTGCGCCGAAGAACCCTCCCACGATTAAAACCAGGAAGAGGGCTCCTCGCAAGGAGCCTTGCCGCCAGACCATTCGCAAATGAAGTACCGGCGCTGTGTTCTCGGGCCGGAATTCCCACCACACAAACGCGATTAAGAAAATGGCAGCCGCAATCATGGCCAGCAAAATCCAGTACGACTCGAACCAGAGGTCGCGTTCGCCGCGGCTGAGGGCAGTTTCCAGGCAAGCCATCGATGCGATCAGCAGGACCGCGCCCCACACATCGATATGAATCCCTGCTTTCCGCTCAAACAAAAACCCAGGCGGAAGAAGCTTCCAGATGAGGACAGCGCCAATCGTCAAAAACGGAAAATCAATCAGGAAAGCATAGTTCCAACGAACTTGGTCGGTGATCCATCCGGTGGAAACGGGATAGAAAACCTCGAAAACAGCGATAAGGAGATAGAGCCGGGTGACGGCCGCAAGCTTCTCTCTCCCGGGAAACAACATCCCGGAAAGTATCACGACGCGCACTAGAAACGCACCGCCGCCGAATCCCATAATCAGCCGTGAAACCAACAACCAGTGGAGAGTGTGGGCGGTGACGCAGCCCATCGATCCCAAGGCATAGAGCCCGATGCTGAGTAACAAGTGGCGCCGGGTGCCGATGACGCGCGTCATCCACGCCGCCAAAGCCAGGGAGCAAAGGTATCCGACGTTGTAAAGAATTATGACCCAGCTTATTTCATCCGAGCTTGCACCAACATTCCCCTGCATGTCGGGGAGGAAGACGTTGACGGCGATGCGGTTGGAGACTTCGACAGCGGTAACCATGCCGACGCTCAGTAGAGCGGCCAGGCGGCGCCGCGGCGACAGGGTCGACAGGATACTTTTGAGGAAGGCCTCCTCTTCCAGTTCCCATTCCTCGACGTTTGGCGAGATGTTTTGAGCCAGGAAGCCCATGGGTTCCTTTACGTCAGCGGGTGTAAATGGTCGCTTCTACGTTCATGCCGGGGCGCAGCACCAGATTTTGATTCTTGTTCGGCTTTACGAGGATTTTCACGGGAATGCGCTGCACCACTTTTATGAAATTCCCGGTGGCATTTTGCGGCGGGAGCAATGCCTGCCGCGAGCCACTGGCGCCGGCAATGGAGTCAACCACGCCTTCGAAATCCTGGCTGTAGGTGTCGGCGTGAAGACGAACTTTCTGGCCGGCGGCCACATTTGCCATCTGGGTCTCTTTGAAATTCGCGGTGACGTACACCTGATCGAGGGGGACGAGGGTGAACAGCAATTGCCCGGGCGATACGTACTGTCCCAGGTCCACTGACTTTTGCGTCACCTGGCCGGTGATCGGGGCGATGATATGTGTGTAGGCGAGATTCAACTCGGCCTGTTGCAGCGCCGCTTTCGCGCGTTCCACCGCGGCCAGCGCTGACTTGTAAGTTGCTTCGGCGATCGGAACCTGCCGCTCTTGAGCCTTTGTCTGCAGGAACAGTGCTTGTGAGCGCGATACCCGCGCCTGGGAAGAGCGCGTATTTGCTTTCGCAATCTGCACGGCCTGTTGTGCTGCGGAAAGCTGCTGCTCGGCAGCCAGCAAGTCGCTTTTTGCCACGCGCGAGGCAGCGTCCACAGCATCAAATTGGAATTTGGAGACATCGTCCGTCGTGAGGAGAGGCGTGTATCGGGCCAGATCGCTTTGTGCCCGGTCGTTGGTAGCTTTCTTGGCAGCGACATTGGCCTCAGCCACTTGGAGATTGGCGGTCGCGGTCTGCTCGAGTTGAGCCTGGGAACTTACGTAATCGGCGGCGTCGGATTCCTTCTGGGCAGTGGCGCCGCCGGTGTTGTGGGTAGTGGTTTCGCGCGTCAAAGTGATTTGAAGCTTGGCGGAATTGGCTTGCGCCTCTGCGAAGTCGAGGTTGGCCCTGGCCTGCTCGACTTCCGCCTGGTAGGGCCGCGCGTCAATCTGCACTAAGAGGTCACCCTCTTTCACCGGGTTATTGTCGTTGATAAGCAGCTGGACTACGTAACCGGGAACCTGCGGCGCAACCGCTGTGATGTGACAATCCACCTGAGCGTCGTCCGTCGACACGCGACCAGCGAAGATGTACCAGGCGACGGCGAGCAAAATCAGGACGACAACGAAGGCTCCCTTCGTGAAGGGGCTCAAATTGTGCAGCCACTGGCGCAACGAAGTAGAAGCCGGAGGCGCTGGCGGCGCGGCCTCGGGCGCTCGCGGCGTGGCGTCAGTCGCAGGGGTGCCGGTCGGTGGCGTTGTAGGCGCCGTAGGAGTGGAGCTCATGATTGCGGTTCACCTTTCACTTCGCGTAGCTTTCATTCCGTGTAGCTTTGATTTCGTGCACCTTTCACTTCGAATACATGGCCTCGATCTCGCCTGAGGCGTGCGCAAGCGACGCGCGAGACAGGTTGAACTGAAACAGCGCGCCAATCTGATTATCGCTCGCGCGGGCCAAGGCATCCTGTGCCGTGATCACTTCCACGTTGGTGGTGACGCCGGCTTGAAACCGGCGCTGCGCTTGAGCCACTTCTTGCTGAGCTAGCTCGTAACCTAAGTTGGCGACCTCGACCGAATTGCGCGCGGCGCTGAGTTGGTCGAGAGCGGACTTCACCTGATCCACGATTTGTGCTTCCATCTGACGGCGAAGTTCCGCCACGCGCTGTTCTTCCAGTGTGGCCCGCGCCGTTTCCGCTCGAATCCGGCCGCCGGTAAAAAGAGGGAATTGCAAAGATAGCGCGTAGGTGTAGGCCGGAATTCCGTTGTTGAAACGTGATCCCTGATAGAGCCAGAAGCCCGAGAAATCCAATTGTGGAAGGCGCTGCTCGCGGGCCGAATCCGTCGCCAGTTCCGCAATGCGTTTCTGTGAATTCAATGAGCGAATCTCCGGCCGCGAGTTTAACGCCTGATTAAGCAGCACTTCTTTGTCGAGGACAGGAAGGTCAAAGAAATCGAGACGGTCGGCCACTTCGAGATCCTGGTCGCGGGGAAGATCGAGGAGTTCTGCCAAGCCGTACGCGGTGGTGTGGGTGAGCGTTTCCGCGTCAATCAGATTCTGTCGTTCGTTCTGCAACTCGACGTTGGCTCGGACCGTGTCGATATTCAAACCGATTCCTGTTTTTTGGAGTTCGGTGGCCTGTTCGTAGAGTCGCTGGGCAAGAGCGACTCGAACGCGTGCGGCATCCCGCGTGGCAAGCGCGCGGAGAATCAGCAGGTATTGATCCACCACCAAGTTAACCACGGTCTCGCGTGTGGTCTGTTCGTCCGCGCGGGCCTGGCGCGTGCCTTCCCGGCCGATCTGGTATCCGCGAATTTGCGGAAAATCCAGAATGGTTTGCGAAAAAGCAGGACCGGCTTGAATCACCTGAAAGGGGCCGGCCGCCGATCGCATTGGAGCGCGCTCGATGCTTTGAAAGTTGTACTGATTTATCGAGCCGCTCCCTTCGATATGCGCTTGAGGAAGCAAGGCCGAGAGAGCAATGTCGCGATTGCGATCGCTTTCGGATGTAAGCAGTCGAGCGATGACGCGCTGCGGATTTTGTTTCAGCGCGAGTTGCACAGCTTGTTTTAGAGTGAGTTGCAACGATGCGGGAGGCTGTGGCGATGGCTGCTGCGCGGACGATTGCTGTGCGGGCGGTTGCTGAGCGAACGAGCCGGCCGGAAGCGATGCTCGCAGCAATAGTAGGAGCAGGATGAATATTCGCCGGAGACTCGAGGCCATGGAGAAACCTCCCAATCGGCAACAAAAAGTAAGGCCTAAAGGCTGGCATTGTAACCCAATACCGTGCGACAGCCGCCGTGCACGGACCTTGTGCAGAAACCGTTCGTTTTTGTGGGAGATTACGTTCGCCGCGATACTATCCTGTCCGTATCCGGTGTGTGTCCTCGCAGGATGCGACGAGACGATCCGGGCAGCTGCCATAAAAGCCTCAGGTCAATTCCGGCCTGAGGCTTGGCCGAAATGGGACCTGAGCTACGGATCGACTCGATGGATGTGTTTGAAATTTTTCGGGCTGCAACAGCCATCAACGCCGCCCCACCCTTCGCCGAACCGGCGAAGGATGGAGCAGCCGCGCATCTAGGAGATGACCTCGGCTACGGTTGGTAGCCGTCCGCCATCCATTTTGCGAATAGGTCGATGCGAGATTGAGGCCAAGGACCTTCTCCTCTTGGCGGTGGCGGCGGCATTAACGCGCCATTGATTCCGCGGATGCGGTCGTAGATGGCGTCCGCGTGAGCTTTGACCTCATCATAGCTTGCCAGGTTGAACCCCTTCTTCATGCCTTCAATATCTCGCTCCGTAAAAAGCGGACGGATGTCGGCTTGAAAGCTCGTCAGTTTCGTCATTGGCACCTCACGCTATCTGAGCATTCCAGTTGCGGTTTCGCGTTCGTGTTCATGTGACTTGTTCATCTCCCTTGTGGAATGAAACCCGGCACGCCGGTTTTCACCACTGTATTCAGTCTCTGTCTGGTCTGAATTCGATTGATTTCGTCAAGCGCGTCTTGCGGAAGGGCCGAGATGTCGAAATTCTCTCTGGCGCGGGCCGCACTCTTGGGGGTGGTAAGTAAAGCTGTGCCGCGCTGCACCGCCCAAGCCAGCAGCACCTGGGCGGGCGTCTTTCCAACACGCGCGGAGATAGCCAAAATGACTGGATCTTCGAGCGGCCCCGGGCGCGTTCCGTGGCCCAACGGTGCAAAAGCCAAGAACACAACGTCCGTCTCCTTGCAGAATTCCAATAGCTCTGTCTCCGGCAGATACGGATGTGATTCTACCTGGATTACGGCTGGCTTGATTCTCGCTGATTCATAAATGGGTTGCAGTTCGTTCAAGCTGACGTCCGAAAGTCCGATGGCCCGGCACTTGCCGTGATCCACGAGAGTTTCCATCGCTTTCCAGGTGTCGAGCAAAGTTACGTCGTGGTCGTAAATCACATTGCCGTTGTGATCCCGCGGATCTTGATTGTCTCCGGGTTGAAATGCGTATGGAGTGTGAATCAGGTAGAGATCCAGATATTTGAGGCCGAGTCTTTCCAGACTCGCCTCGAAAGCCGGTTCGACGCGCTCGGGCCGGTGATTGGAGTTCCACAGCTTCGTGGTGACGAAAAGATCTTCGCGCGCGATTGCTCCTGCGGCAAGTCGCTGCCTGCAACGCCTTGCCAACTTCGCGCTCGTTGCCGTATCGTTCCGCGCAATCGAAATGGCGGAATCCGGCTTCGAGTGCGTCTCTGGTGGCAGTTATGGTGACGGCTGGGTCGGGAATTAAAGTGCCAAAGCCGAGTGCGGGGATATGGCCGGCTCCGTGGTTGAGGGGAATCCTCGTCATTCGCAGATCTGAGGATTCAATCATGGTTAATCCTCCAAGCTGTTTTACGTCCGGCATCACCGTTCGGTTTCAAAAATCAGATGCCGGACGGCGCAGACTGGGTGCGAGATTCATGACCTACCGCCGACCGAAAAGAGAGATCCCTCCACTTCGGTCGGGATGACACGGCTTATGGCTTCGACGAAAGAGCCAACTTCTTCCAGTTGACGCGCGACTACTCGGGGATGTTGAAGTCGTAGACGCGGCCGCTGGCTGCGCCTCCTGAAGAGGAGGAGACGCGGCCCGAGGACATGTTGGATTGGGAGCCTGTGCCCATGAAGAAGGCGTATTCGCCGGGCTTGAGGTCTTCGTTGAGGGTGATTTTGTACATTCTGATGCCGACGTGTTCGGAGGAGCAGGAAACTTCCTTGTCTTTTTTCACGCCGGATTTGCCGCCGCCGATGCCGCCGAAAGAGCCTACCTGAAATTCGCGGCGGTCGCCTTTTTTTTGGAGTTTGATTAACGCGTAGTCGGCGGCGCTCGAGCCATCGGGAACATACAGGTAAAAAATCGGGCGGCGATCCTTCACGTGATTTTTCGAGGTGGGGCCTTCGATGACGGCGTCCCAGTGCTGGCCGCGAATGCCGTCGGTGGCGAAGCTGGCGGCGCGTCCGCCGGCTTTGGTGCGCGAGAGGGCGGCGCCTTCGATGAAGACGAAGGTGGGGCCGTCTTTCCAATAGACGCCGACTTCCGGTGGCGGAAAATTCGGGTCGAGGGTCATGGGGGCGGACGTTGTGACTACGGGCGGAGGCGGCGGGGCGGGGTTGATCATCACTTTGATGACGGCGTCGGAGACGTTGGCGGCTTTGAGGGCTTTGAGGCCGTCGACGGTGGTGTCGAATTTGGAGGCGTCGGCGCCGGTGGCGCTGCGGATTTTGGCGATGATGACGTCGTCGGAGAGGCCGAGGCTGGTCATTTCGATGATGTCTTGATTGGTGAGGCGCTTGGCGGGGGCGTCTTGGGGGAAGGCTGGGCGTGCGACGAGTGCGATTAGGACGAGTGCGAGGGGCCGGAGTTTTCGCATGGGGCTCCCGATGGGATGCTGGGTTTTGGGAACTTGTTGCTGGGGATTATATAACGGAGCAGGAGCGGAGTTGCGAGTGGTTTAGAAAGCGGCGGCGAGAGACAACGTCAAAGGCGCCGGCCGGAGGCCAGTGGTACTGAGGCGACGGCAAAGTTCAAAAGAGCCGGCGGGACGCCGGCGGTACGGAATGGCAGGGGGTGCGCTTCGTGTTCTGCGGAGTCTTGATCGGTCATGCACGTCGTGCAGCTTGAAGCTGGGAGTGAGGGCTATTCGAGTTGGGCTAGGCGGTCGAGAAGTTTTTGGTGCTCGATGATTCGTTGGGCGAGGGTAGCTTTCAGTTCGTCGATGATTTTTTGCGGGGCTTTGCTGAGGAAGGTTTCGTCGGCTAGGCGGGCTTTTTTGGACTCGATGTCTTTGGTGAGGCGGTCGACTCTCTTTTTGGAGGCGCGCGATTTCGGCTTGCTTGTCGATTGATTCGCTGTAGGCGATGCGCAGATCGAATTGGGCGGTGGAGCGCAGGGCGGCGCCGGTGGCGTCGAGGCGGCCGGACGAGATTTGGAGCGCGGAAAGGCTTGCGAGGCGGAGGATGGGGTCGAGATTTTGTTCGACGAGCTTGGGGATCGCTGGATCGGCCGATGAAAAATCGGCGGCGATCTTTTTCTTCTGGTCGACTTTCATTTCGGCGCGGATATTGCGGGCGGCGATGATGATTTCTTGAAGCGTGGCCATGTCGCGTTCGGCTGCGGCGTCGATCCATTGGGCGCGCGGCTCGGGAAATTTGTCGAGGGCGATGGAGCGGGCGCCTGCTGGCTGCGGGAGGCGGTGCCAGAGTTCTTCGGTGAGGAAGGGCATTATTGGGTGCAGCAGGCGCAGGGCCGCGTCGAAGGCGGCGAAGATGTTGCGCCATGCGGCGATTGCGATTTCACGGTTCGCGTCGGCTAGCTGCGGCTTGACCCATTCGATGTACCAGTCGCAGAAATCTCCCCAGAAGAATTGGTAGATGATGTGGCAGGCTTCGTGGAAACGGAAGTCTTCGAGGGCTTTGTTTGCTTCGGCGGCGACGGCTGAGAGGCGCGAGAACATCCAGCGGTGGACGAGATCGCTTTCACTTTTTGTGAGATAGGGAGCTTTGGCGCGGATTTCGGGCGCGGCCAGGTCTTCGAGAGTGACGCCCTGGGCTTCGATTTTTTCGAGGTTGAAGAAGAGGAAGCGGGCGGCGTTCCAGATTTTGTTGGCGAAGGCGCGGGCGCCGAGGATGCGGTCTTCGCTGAGGATGATGTCGGTGCCGGGGGCGGACATGCTGGCGAGCATGTAGCGCATGGCGTCGGTGCCGTATTGGTCGGTGAGTTGGAGGGGGTCGACGCCGGTGCCTTTTGTTTTGGACATTTTGGCGCCTTCGGCGGTGCGGACGAGGGAGTGGAGGTAGAGGCGGTGGAAGGGAATTACCTGCGCGAGGTTTCGTTCAGGAGCTGAGGTCTCAGAGTCAAAATCCCCACCCTTCGCAGACTGCGCGAAGGATGGGGCACCCTGAACATCAACGGCGAAACGAGCGGCGCTGAGGTGGAGGCCCATCATGATCATGCGGGCGTCCCAGAAGAACAGGATGTCGTAGCCGCTGATGAGGAGGCTTGTTGGGTAATAGGTGCGGAGGTCGGGGGTGTCGTCGGGCCAGCCGAGCGTGGAGAAGGGCCAGAGGCCGGAGCTGAACCAGGTGTCGAGGACATCTTTGTCCTGGGTGAGTTTTGCGCCGCCGCATTTTGGGCATTTCGTTGGCGGGCTTGCGGCGCGGGCGTGGCCGTCGACGATTTCGACGCGCGAATCGAGCGCGGGGATCATTTCCTTGCAATCGGCGCAATGCCAAATGGGGATGCGGTGGCCCCACCAGAGCTGGCGGGAGATGCACCAGTCGCGAATATTTTCGAGCCAGTTGAGCAGGATGGTGCGCTGATTATCGGGGACCACTTCGATGAGGCCGTCGAGGACGACTTTCTTCGCGGGCTCGGCGAGCGGCTTCATTTTCATGAACCATTGCGTGGAGAGGCGCGGTTCGACGATGGCCTTGCAGCGATCGCAAGTGCCGACGGAGTGAGTGTGCTCGGTGATGCGGTCGATGAGGCCGATCTCTTCGAGATCGGCGACGATGCGCGCGCGGGCGATGAAGCGTTCGAGGCCCGCGTATTTTCCGGCGGCTTCGCTCATGTGGGCGTCGTCGGTCATCACGTCAATTTCGGGGAGATTGTGGCGCTTGCCGACTTCGAAGTCGTTGGGATCGTGCGCGGGCGTGATTTTCACGACGCCGGTGCCGAATTCGCGGTCGACGTAAGCGTCGGCGATGATCGGGATTTCGCGGTTCATCAGCGGCAGCATTACTTTTTTGCCGATGAGGTGCTTGTAGCGGTCGTCGTCGGGATGGACGGCGAGGGCGGTGTCGCCGAGCATTGTTTCAGGGCGAGTGGTGGCGACGATGAGGTGTCCGTCGGCGCCGACGAGCGGGTAGCGAATGTACCAGAGCTGGCCGGTGCGCTCGTTGTGAACGACTTCTAGGTCGCTGATGGCGGTCTGGCAGCGCGGGCACCAGTTGACCATGTAGCGGCCGCGGTAGATGAGGCCTTCGCGATAGAGGCGGAGGAACGCTTCGAGTACGGCGCGGTAGAGCGCGGGCTCGAGCGTGAATTTTTCGCGCGTCCAATCGCAGGAGGCGCCGAGGCGAATCATCTGGCCTTTGATTACGCCGCCGCTCTCCGCTTTCCACTGCCAGACGCGGCGTTCGAATTCTTCGCGGCCGAGATCCTGGCGCTTGATTCCTTCCTTGGCGAGCATGCGCTCGACGACGAACTGCGTGGCGATACCGGCGTGGTCCATGCCGGGGAGCCAGAGGGTACGCTCGCCGCGCATGCGGTGCCAGCGGACGAGCATGTCGATCTGGGTGTGCTCGAGCATGTGGCCCATGTGGATGGAGCCGGTGACGTTGGGAGGCGGGAGGGCGATGGAGAATCGGGGGCCGTCGGCAGTGCCGGAATTTTCGGCGCGGAAGAGATTTTCGTCAAACCACGTCTTGGCCCAGCGGGCTTCGATTTCCTGCGGCTCGTAGGCTTTGGGTATTTCGCGGGGCATTGGTTCCTTAGTGCACGTTTTAATTTTGCGTGCAGAGGAAACAATTAATATAAGGGCGGCGAGTGGGGAGCGTCAAATCGTGTGAGACGAGGCGTCGGAGAAAGAGCCTCAGGTCAGTCGCGGCCGGTGGCCGCTACGGGACCTGAGCTACGTTGACAAGAAGAGCTTTGCTGATTGGAAGGGGCAGCGACAGGCGCGCTTCCCGGATCCGTTATCTGTTGTCTTTTTTCGCGAGTTCGGCTTGGAGCATGTTCTCGACGAGAGGCTTCAGCAGATTCTTCGAGAGCAGCTCGTGAAGCTGAGGCTCGAGGCGCTCGAGAACCCTCTGGACGACTTCGTCAAGATTCGCCTGGGGCGCTGCGGCTTGCGGCGAATTCACCTGTTCGAGAACCGCAGGCGAGGGAATCAAGAACGGGATGCCCGCGAGAGCCTCGCGATTTGGCGGAGGCACGGTCGGGATACGTTCGCTGAAATCGGTGTGCACGGGTTCGTCGGCTACCGATATTTCAGAAGCGGCGACAAAAATGGGCGCTTCTTCCTCGTGCGACGTCGCGAGGTCGGCGGCTGGCTCGCCATTCATGGGCTCGGATTCGACCGGAAACGAAAACGATTGAAGCGGCGCGGCGTACTCTTGATGATCTTCGTAGGATGAAGGCGCGGGTTCGTCACGAACAAGCAAAGGCTCGGGCGTAACGCGAGCTGCCGGCGGCATTTCGAGTGCGGGATCTTTGTGGGACGGCGCGCTGGCCGCAGGGGTATTGACGATTTCGGCGTCGGGTCTCCGTTCGAAACTCGGGCGCTCACTGAAGTGCGACGATACTTCGGTAGTCTCCGCTACGCTGCTTTCCTGGATACTGGATTCCTGATGAAATTCTTCAGAGAGTTGCTCGCGAACCGGTGCTACGAGCGAAGTGCTGACGACTGGCTCGGGCGCTAATTCGGAAACAGGCTCAGATGCAGCATCGACGTGCGATGTACTGATCGGCTGTTCAGGTTCGGCCGCAGTGGGTTGGTTGCCATGAACGACTTCGCGAACGGCTTCGATGGCATCGGCGAACCAGGATTTTTTTCGGGGCTTTGCCTCTTCCGGAGATTCGCCTTCGGCGCGATGCTCGGTTTCCGGCCGCGATTCCAGAGGCGAACGCCACGACGATTCTGAGGATGTGGGCTGCGCGATGGCAGGTTCCATGCGCCATGCAGGAGCGGAGGCGACTGGTTCTGGTTCACGCGCGGGCTCGGGCTTGAAGCTTGGCTTGGGTTCAGAAACATGGGCTGCGGGAGATGAGCTTGGATCCGTCATCCAGCTGCCTTCGGGATATTCCGAGGGCGGCGCGGTCAAGTCTGTCCAGGGTGTGGCTGAGTGAGAAACTTTGGCGACGACCGGCGCAGGCGCGGGTTGCTTCATCTCGACAACAGAAGGAGCTTCGTCCTTCTTCGCCGTAGCAGCGGATGCCGCCGGTTCTTCCTCAAGCGTTGCGGGATTGTTCGCCGCGGACTTGAACGCCGCACTCTCGTGCCATGCCGAAGGAGCGTCCTGTTCGGAGCCAGATGACTCGGCGGAAAGCCTCATGCCGTATGGTGCGAAAGACTGAGTTTCCTCCTCTTCGGGTGCAGGAGAAATTTCGACAGGCTTTGAAGCGAGCTGCTGTCCAATTGGTGCCAGTGGTGCGGCGGGTTCGCCATCGAGTTCGTCGTCGCGGACGTGAATGCGTTTCGGCGGAACTTCTTTTTCGGATGGGAACGTGATCGGCGCCAGATCTTTGCCGTAGGAATATGCCGGATCGACGGCGGTGTTTTCAGGGATGTCGAAATCCATTCCGCCGGTGCGGCGCCAGTCGGTTGCGGTGGCGGCTCCGTCGAAATCGTCTTCATCCTCGTCAGCGTCTTTTGCTTTCGCGACGGGAGCTTTCGGCGCTTTTCTTTCTTCTGCCTCGGTTGTAGGCTCGTCATCGAGCGAGCGAACGCCTTTGCCGAAGCCATAGATGGCAGCAGCTTCTTCCGGCGAGGGTTCAGGGAAGTCAGGAAGCGGTTTCGGTTCGGCCTTTGCCGCAATTTCCATTACAGGCGGCGGAGGCGGTTCAGGTGGAGTTTCGCGCGCCTTGGCGAGTTCTGCTGCAACCTTGGGATTTTTTTCGAGCGCCGACATTACCATGGCGATCAGCGGGTCAGGCGGAACGAAAGGCTTTTTCAAGACGCCATCGGCACCGACGCGACGCGCTTCTTTTTCGTCGAGCGGATCGAAGGCGCCGACTAAGAGGATCACGGGAACATGAGCGAAGCGGGTGTCTTTCTTGACGAATTCGCAGACTTCATAGCCATTGCGCACAGGCATGAAGACATCGGCGAGCACTAGATCGGGATTCGCATCGGGAATACGGCGCACCGCCGCTTCGCCGTTGCCGACGGCAATTACATCAACACCGCGCTCTTCAAACGCCAACACGACCATTTTCTGGATGTTGGTATTGTCGTCCGCGACCAGAATTCTGGGCACTTGAACCACCTCGCGGCGCACCCGCACAGCGACACGCCGACCCCTTTCGCTACCCTATTGCAGCACCCCTCAACGGGGGCGTCAACGGAGACGAAGTACAGGCGTGCCTGAGATGTTAGCAGGCGGTTAACGGCGGCTTACCAGGGAATAAGCTTCCGGGCGCCCTTTTTCTTCTTGCTGGTGGAGTCTTTGGAATCATCGGACGAGCCGCTTTGGGCTGGCGCTGCAGTTTGGCTATTGCTGGAAGAACTTGAGGAGTCAGCCGCGGATTGGCCCGTCTGAGAAGCGGCCTGCGTGCCCGACGGCTGGTCATTAGAGCTTGCGGGCGCGCTGGATGCAGCCCCGGAGGATGGCGTCGCGGGAGGGGCGGTTCCGCTAGAATCTGGGGCGTTTGCGGCAGGCTGCGCCGGTGGCGCCGCAGGAGCGGGCTGCTCGCTTCCAGCGCTCGGCACGTTCGTGGATGTATCCCCGGTGGGGATCTGAACGCCGAGAATAGTTCCGCCTCCGGGGCCGCGCTCGACGGTTGTCTGAGAAGCAGGTGCATCCTCGTGCTTCGTCGCGTCTTTTGAACTTGTCGTTGTTGAGGAAAGTTGGGAACCGTCAGAGGATGCCGATCCAGACAAGCTGAAGCCGCCGCCCGAGTTTGGCTTGAGGACTTCGCTGGCGGCCACTGCGTCATCGGGAGGATTTAGATTCGGTTGGCCTATGTGAGCCGCGAGAGAACGTCCGGCGCGCCATGAAGCATATTCTTCGGGGCCTTCAATAGCGCGCTCTCGTGGTGCTGCTTTTCGTAGTCGCGTTCCTTTTGCATCCGGATAACAGCATCCGGATTGGACGCCGGCACGGGGAGGCCCATTTGCTTGAGGCGCGCCTTTGCGTCCTGTGCGCGCGGCGAAAGGGGATACTGCTCGACGATTTGCGCGTAGACCTTGCCGGACAAAGAGTTCCAATAGTTGCGCTGATCCTCGTTTTTCACTTCCCCCTTAACGCGGGTATAGATGTCGCCGAGCATCCAGAGGGCTTCATCGCTCTGGCTGTATAGCGGGTAGCGAGTTACGACTTCCAGAATGCGAGCGGCAGAAGCGCGATAGTCCTGCTTGGTGTAGTAAAAGTGAGCGATCTTATACTCGCCATCAGCGAGCACCTCCTGCACTTCGCGCAGGCGCTGTTCCGCTTGCGGCGCGAAGGGACTCTGCGGGTATTTCAGGAGCATTGCCTGAAACTCGTCCTCGGCCATTTGAGCCTGCGAGTTGTCGCGGTCGGCCTTTTCCATCATTTTGTAATGCGCCATTCCGACCTGCATCTGCGCGTATGCGGCTTCTTCGAGGAATGGGAAGAAGGTGATGAAGTCTTTGTATTCCGCCACTGCTTGAGTGAGGTTCGAGGTGCCGTTTTCCTTGAAGTAGGAATCCGCAACGGCCAGCTTGGCTTTAGCGAGATATTCGCTATCGGGATAGGTGTTGATCAAGGTCTGGAGTGAGAGCCGGCCTTCGGTAAAGCGGCCGTGCTTGACATCTTCCTCGGCGCGATCGAATAGAAGCTTGTCAGGCTGAGCGGAGGAGTTGGGGTCCGTATCCGCCGTGGGCTTGGCGGGCTGTGTCTTCTTTCCTGGTTTCTTGATGAACTGCGCGTTGACGTTGGAATTGATTCCGAGAAAAATCGCTATAGCTAGAAGAGCTTTAAGAAATCGCTGCTTTTTCATTATCCCCCGCCGCTGTTTCGTCTGGGCCAGGCTATCCCCGCTCACGCCTTCTGGCTCAGAGCATTGTTTGCGAGCTGACGCAATTGACGCACGGAAGCCGATGGATCAGAGGTGTGGAAGACAGATGTTCCGGCAACGAACGTGTTGGCTCCGGCTTTCGCAAGCTCGGCTATGTTTTCCAGATCGACTCCCCCGTCCACTTCAATCCGGAACTTGCCATTATATCGCGCGCGCCATTCACTCAAGTGGCGAATTTTCTCAAATGCCCCAGGGATGAATTTCTGGCCACCGAATCCCGGATTGACGGACATCACTAGCACCGTATCCACCTTATCGAGGACTTCTGACAGCATCACCACGGGTGTGGCCGGATTGATTACCGCTCCCGCCTCCGCGCCGTGCTCTCGAATCATCGCAAGGGCGCGGTCCAAGTGAACAGTAGCTTCCTCGTGAACCAGAACCCGGTTGGCGCCCGCACGCACGAACTCCTCGATGTATTCCTCGGGATTCTCGATCATGAGATGCACGTCGAGGGGCAGGCGGGTTGCTTTGCGTAAGGAAGCGACGACGGGGATCCCGATGGAGATGTTCGGCACGAAGTGGCCGTCCATCACGTCCACGTGGAGAACGTCCGCGCCGCCCTCTTCGATCGTGCGAATTTCTTCGCCGAGCTTCGCGAAATTGGAGGCCAGGATGGAAGGGGCGATTTCTATGCGCGCATAGCTCATGACGCCAGCGGGAAGTTTAGCACAAGCGATTGCAGGCTATTGAGATAGCTGTAAATCGATGGTGGTGCCGGCTTGTACGCGAGAGCCTCGCGCTAGAGGCTGCGTGATCACGACGCCGTGTTGAGCGCCCAAGGTGGGCACGAAGGTGAGCTTGCCGAGCTTGAGTCCCGTTGACGACATTCTCGCTTCTGCCTCTGCAAGTGTCAGGCCGGCAAGTTCCGGCATTATGAACGACTCGGGACGCGGGCCGCGCGAGACGAGAAGATTTACGTGGGGACTGGTGATGTCCGTTTTTCCCGGCGCGGGATCCTGGCGGAGAACCGTTTCGTCGTTCGCCGTGCCGGGAAGATAGAGCGACGAAATCTCGCCGATCTGCATTCCGGTCCTCATTAGTTCTATTCGCGCGGCGCGGAGGCTGCGTTCTTCGAGGAGCGGGATCGTCTCCTTTTGCGGGCCGAGGCTGAGCACCACGTGCGCGTATTGTCCGATTTTTACTTTGGAGCCCGCTGGTGGGCTTTGGCGCACTACTTCGTCGACGGGAAGGGGATTGTAGATATGATCTTCGATTTTGATATTTATGCCGCGGCCTTGCAGCATCTGCTGGGCTTCGACGGCTTTTTTCCCTACGACGTCCGGCACAGCGACTTCGCGTCCCTGGATAGTGAAACGAACGGCGAGCAGCGCGCTCAAGAATGCCACGGAAGCCAAAATGAACAGCATCAGCGCCATGCGAAAAATCCATTCGATGCGCTCACGGAAGGTCATTCGTCTGCTCGGCTCCAGACGATGAGCCTAGCGGGGAAAGCGAAAACAGGGAAGGGGAAATCGCGAGGAGCGTTACGGTTTTGTAGCTCCCGCCTTTTCCAAGATTGCGGCGAAAAAGCCGTCGGTGCGGTGGGTGGCAGGTGAAGTGCGGAATTGGCCGCGGGCGTCGATTAGAGTTTGCGGGTCGAGTCCGGGTACGAGGTGCGGTGCAAGCGATCTGGCAATTTCATCTCGTGCCACGGGCTTGATAGATGGGGCGCTGGTTAACACCTCGGATACGACCTCCTCGTTCTCTTCTGGCTCCATCGAGCACGTTGAATAAACGAGGCGACCTCCTGGTGCGAGCTGTTTGATCGCTGAGGTGAGAATTCCAACTTGCAGCTGATGGAATTCAGAGAGCTGTTCGGGGCGAAGGCGCCAGCGAATTTCTGGATGGCGCGCGAGTGTTCCTGTGCCGGAACAGGGTGCGTCGACGAGGATACGGTCGAACTGGCGGCCGAACGGAAGGTCGTGGGCGGCGTCGAGTTCGACGATTTGCACGCCGTCGAGACTGAGCCGTTCGGAATTGATTGCGCATCGCGCGGAGACGGTGGGTGTGACGATCTGTTGCGACGACCAATCCAGTTTGACCGGCGGCGCGGATGAGGGGCGGAGTCTTGCCGCCGGGAGCCGCGCAGAGGTCGAGAACAGTCTCTCCTGATTCAACATCTAGCAGCAGCGGAATAGCTTGCGAGGCTTCATCCTGAATTGAGATTGCACCCTGACGGAACGACTCGGTGCGCGCGGGGCTGCCGCCGCTTGCTACGAATGCCGAGTTGAGGAGTTGTCCATGCTCGACACGAAGGCCACTCTTTTTTAGCGCGGCTAAAACCTCGTCGCGATGCGCGGGGTGGTGGATTGCGCAGCTGAGGTTTGGTGCGCGGTTGTTCGCCTCGAGTAGCGACACTGCGCTCGCCTCGCCGAAGTTGTTTAGCCAGCGCTCGACAAGCCATGTAGGGTGCGAATGCAGAATGCCGAGACGATCGGCAACAGGCAAGTCGTCCGGGATCAGCTGATCGAATGATTCCCGCGTGACGATTGGCCGTTCACTCTGGTCAGCAGAGGCGCGGCGCAGGACTGCATTTACCAGGGAAGCTGCCGAGGACTTGCGCGCTCGCTTCACCAACTCTACAGATTCATTCACTGCTGCGCGTGGCGGAATGCGTTCGAGAAAGCGAAGCTGGTAAAGGCCCATGCGGAGCGCGAGCGCCACCGGCAAATCCAGCTGTGCGATAGGTTTCTTGAGCTGGCGATCAAGCAGAAAATCGAGAAGCCTGCGCCATCGAAGCACGCCGAACGTGATCTCGGTAGCGAGCGCGGCGTTTTCGGGCGTTACACGAGAGCCAAGCTCGGCATGAAGCACATCGCTGGCATATGCGCCTTCCGCTTCCACGCGGCGCAACACTTCGAATGCGGTCGTTCGCGCTGGGCTAATTGGCACAGAACTATGAAATCACATCCGCAACGAAGCGAGAAGAGACCAGGACAGGCATCAGACTCTAACTGCCGAAGTGCTCGCCGGGCGCAATGCGCGCGCCATTCATGAATTCGCGATCGCTGATGCGATTGCGACCTTCGATCTGGACTTGCTCCACGTGCAGCACGGTTGAGCCGCCGCAAATTACGAGCAGGCCATCCTCTTGGGTCGGCAGGATGATGCCAGGCATGCCGCCCGCTGCTACCGGTTTTAACGGCTTGCCCCAAATGCGGCACATCGCGCCTCGAAACGTGGTGAAAGCGCCGGGCCAAGGTTGCAGTCCGCGGATGCGGTTATAAATCTTGGGCGCCGGCAGAAACCAATCGATTCGGCCATCTTCCTTTTTCAACGGCGGCGCGAGAGTGGCTTGTGAATTGTCTTGCGGCGTGGGCGGGAACTTCGCCTCGGTCAAGCTTCTTCAAAGTTTCCACGATCAGCGGGGCGCCGGCTTCTGCGAGTTGGGCGTAGAGGTCAAGCGCAGTCTCGTCGGGGCCGATGCCGGTCTGGTATTTCAATAGCATGGGGCCGGTGTCGAGCCCCGCATCGATTTGCATCGTGGTAAGGCCGGTCACTTTTTCGCCGTTGATAATCGCCCAGTTGATCGGGGCGGCGCCGCGATATTTTGGAAGTAGTGAACCGTGAAGATTAATCCAGCCGAGGCGCGGGATCGCGATTAGCGAGGCAGGAATGATTTGCCCGTAAGCGATGATCACGACAACATCAGGGGCGAGGCGCTTGAAATAATCGAGCGATGACTCGGACTTGATCTTTTCAGGCTGATAAACCGGGACGCCTGATTCGAGCGCGGCGTCTTTCACGGGTGAACTCGCCGTTTTCTTGCCTCGGCCGCGCGGGCGATCCGGTTGCGTGACGACAGCGGCGACCTGGAAGTACGGATCAGCGATCAAGGCGCGGAGGGAGGGAACTGCGAAGGCGGGCGTGCCGCAAAATACCAGCTTCAGCGGCACGGCGGCACTACCACTCGCCCGCTTTTTTCATCTTGCGGATTTTGCGTTTGATCATATCGCGCTTCAGCATGCCGAGATGCATGATGAAAAGCGTCCCATTCAGATGATCGATCTCGTGGCAGAACGCGCGTGCGAGCAATCCTTCGCCGCGCATTTCGAATTCAGTGCCGGAAGCGTCCTGCGCGCGCACCGTGACGTATTGTGGCCGCGCCACGTGACCTCGGAATCCGGGTAGGGAGAGACAACCTTCCTCTTCGCGCTGTTCGCCCTCGGCGTGAATGATTTCCGGATTCGCGCACACGAGCTTCGCTTCGGGATTTTTTCCATTCGAGACATCAATCACGGCCATGCGAAGTCCGATCCCAATTTGAGGAGCGGCCAGACCCACGCCCGAAGCCGCGTACATGGATTCGAACATATCCGCGACGAGCTTTTGAATCTCGTCGTCGAATTTTTCGATTCGCTTTGTCGGCGTTTCCAGCACCGGGTCGCCGTATTTCACAATCGGATGAATCATCTCGAATAGTTCCTCAATTCCGCTCCGCGATTAGAAATTGTCCAGTTGATGCTCATAACCTTCGAAATTTCGCCGCGTTTCTTCGAGCGAGTCGCCACCAAATTTCTCGAGGAACGCCGAAGCCAGCTCCAGCGCTATCATCGCTTCGCCAGCCACTCCCGCCGCCGGCACCACGCAAACATCCGAGCGCTCGTACGCCGCCTTTACCGCTTCTTTCGTGTTCATATCGGCGGTGAGCAGCGGGCGCCTTAGAGTCGAAATCGGTTTCAGGTACCCGCGCACCACTACATCCTCGCCATTCGTGATGCCGCCTTCAATTCCGCCGGCGCGATTTGACGAGCGATCGAATCGCTTCCGCGAAGCCTCGTAGCGAATTTCATCCTGCACTTCGGAGCCGTAGCTCCCCGGCATTCGCTATGCCCGTGCCAATTTCGACGGCCTTCACCGCCTGGATCGACATCACCGCGCGCGCGATCCGCGCATCGAGTTTCTCGTCCCATTGCGCATGGCTGCCGAGCCCAGGCGGAATTCCGCGAGCGACCACCTCAAAAACCCCACCCACCGAATCGCCCGCGCGAAGCACGTGGTCCACCTCCGCTTTCATCCGCGCTTCTGCCTCAGCATCAACGCAGCGGAGCGGCGAATCCAGATTGTCGCAGACCGCCTCAATTTCCGCCCACTCCGCATCGCGTTCAAGCCGCACATGGCCCACGGCAATCGTGTGGCTCAGCACCGTCACGCCAAATTGATGCAGAAACAGTTTTGCAAATGCTCCAGCCGCCACCCGCGCAGCCGTTTCGCGAGCCGACGCTCGCTCTAGAATGTAGCGCGCGTCGTGCAAATTAAATTTCAGCGCGCCCGCAAGATCCGCATGTCCTGGCCGAGGCGCCGTGAGAGGACGCTGCGCGCCCTTTGCTCCAGCCGACGCTGATCCGCGCCCTCCGTGTCCTCCACCGGCAGCGCTTTTTCCCAATTCGCCCAATCGCGATTTTCAATGCGAACCGCGATAGGCGCGCCGATGGTCTTGCCGTGCCGCACTCCGGCGAGAATATCCGCCTGATCCTTCTCGATCCGCTGCCGCCCGCCGCGTCCATAGCCAAGCTGGCGCCGATGCAATTCGCGCTGGATGAAATCCAGTATCAACCGGAACGCCCAGCGGCAGACCGGAGATCCACGCAATCAGAGCCTGCCCGTGCGATTCCCCCGCGCTGACGAATCGAAGCATGCTCCCCGCATCCTGCCCGCCACGCCGGGCAAACTCGCAATTCTACCGGACGCACTCACGCGCGTAAAGCAATGCCGCAGCCGATTTTCCGCTGCCGCCGATGATTGCTTGACGCAACTCCTTCGCGACGCTACGCTTCGATGAGCCGCGGACGCGCCTTTCAGCCGCGTCCAGACACGATGCTCGAAGCCAGTGAAACGCAATCACTCCCCTCGATCATCGGGGACGCGCTCAAGCGCCTAGTCTTCGCGGTGCAGGATTATTCGCTCCTCACCTTTCAGTCGCTCACCAATATTTTTACTCCGCCGCACTATTGGTTTGATGCGCTCGAGCAAATGGATCTGATTGGCGTCGGATCGCTGCCGATCGTCGTCCTTACGGGCTTTTTTATCGGCGGCGTGATGGTGCTGCAAACCGCATCGCAATTCGAACGGTTCGGTGAAACGGCGCTCACTGGCGATGCGGTTTCGCTCGCCCTCGTCCGCGAACTCGGCCCGGCCATCACGGCTCTGCTTGTAGCGGGTCGCAACGCTTCCGGCATGGCGTCCGAGCTCGGCTCGATGGTCGTCACCGAACAGGTGGACGCGATGCGCGCGCTGGGCACCGATCCGATTCGCAAGCTCATGACGCCGCGCGTGATTGCAACCGTCACCATGCTGCCTCTGCTCACTGCCATTTCCGATTTTGTGGGCCTTATCGGAGGTTTCATCGTCGCCTATTTCACGCTGCGGCTCGGGCCCGTGCAGTTCTGGACGCGCGCGATCGACGCGCTGGATTTCGGCGATTTGGTTCAGGGCTTTGCGAAGCCAGTGATGTTCGGTCTGATTATTGCGACGGTCGGATGCTACCAGGGCTTGCGGGTTCGCGGTGGAACGCAGGGCGTCGGCCGCGCGACAACATCCGCGGTCGTCATCTCATCGGTGCTCATCCTGGTGGGAGATTTCTTTTTGTCGCGATTGCTGTTGTTCATGTTTCACAAATAGCGGGCCTGCGGAATCCCGTACTCCGAATCCGCCCGATTTCCATCTATAATCTTCGCAATGATCTTCGGGGTCCTTCCCGAGAATGTGTGCGCACTCAGGAGTTCCATCGTCAGTACCGCGTTGTCTCTATCCATTTTTAAAGCGATGAACCGCGAACTCGGGTGCCCATCAGGATGGCAGCGATGACGGACCCGCGCCCAGGCGAACCGCTAATCGTATTCAAGGATGTGCGCGTCGGTTTCGATGAAGCCGACGTGCTCGACGGGATTTCGTTTCAAGTATCGTCCGGCGAAACAAAGGTTTTGCTGGGCGAAAGCGGCTCCGGCAAGACGCTTATCATGAAGCTCGCTGCGGGCTTGATGCGCGCCGATTCGGGACAGATTCTGGTCACCGGGCAGGAAATTACTGGAATGACCGAGAGTGAGCTTCTCGATTTCCGGCGCCGCATCGGATTCGTATTTCAGGAGAGCGCGCTCTTCGACTCGCTCACGGTCGAGGAGAATGTCGCTTTCCGGCTTGCGCGAAGACAACGTTGCCGAAGAAGAGATCGACAAGCGGGTCCGCGAAACATTGCGGTTCGTAGAAATGGAAGACGCGATCGAAAAATATCCTGCGGAGCTTTCGGGCGGCATGCGCCGCCGTGTTTCGATTGCGCGCGCTCTCGTCGACCGGCCTCCGATCGTTTTCTACGACTCGCCCACCGCGGGCCTCGATCCGGTTACCTCGCAGACGATCATCACTCTGATCCTGCGCGATCGCGATACGCAGAACGTAACCTCGCTTCTCGCCACGCATCGCGTGCAGGACGCTTTCGGTCTCGCCAACTTCCGCTTCGACAAAGCGAACAATCGCGTCGAACGCCTCGGCGGAAACGGCACGCGCGCGCAATCGCTCGCAACCAACGTGATCGTGCTGCGCGATGGAAAAGTATATTTCGAAGGTCCGGCCGATGAGATGCTGCACTCGTCGGACGAGTACCTGAAAAAATATCTGGCATCGGCGGAATAGTTCGGCCAGCAGGACGCAACAACGGAGGAATAGCAATGGCGCAACGGAAGCAACTTAGCTGGACAGAACTTCGCGTGGGACTCTTCGTGCTCGCGGGATTATTCATCCTGGCGATAGCGATTTTTTATGTCACCGGCGCCGGAATTCTCGGGCCGAAATATCGCGTGATCACCTATCTGCCCGAAGTCGAAGGTCTGCAGGTAGGCGCGCCCGTCCGCCTCGACGGCGTCGAGATCGGCAGCGTGCAGTCGATTCAGTTGACGCCGCAGCCTCAGGATCACCAGCACAACATCACGCTCGTCCTCCGAATCGAGAAAAAGTTTCAGAAGGACGTCCGCACCGATTCAAGCGCGAGCCTCATCACCGAAGGTCTGCTCGGAAATCGCTACGTCACCGTGAAACGCGGCCTCACCGGCACGCAGATACCGAACAACGGCATCCTGCCCGGCGGACAGCAGCCGCAGATGAGCGACCTGGTGCAAAAATTCGGCGATCTCTCCACGCAAGTCAGCACGATCCTCACCAAAGTGAATGACGGCCAAGGCACGCTCGGCAAACTTCTCAACGATCCCGGCGTCTACAATCATGCTAACGATACGATTGCGAAAGTAGATGACCTCATCGCAGGCATCCAGCGCGGCGAAGGAACTGCCGGAAAGCTTGCTCAAGTCAGACGAACTGTACAATCGCGTGAATGCTTCGATCGGCGATGCGCAAAATGTGATCGCGGCTGTGCGCGGTGGGCAGGGCACGCTCGGCAAACTCGTCTACGATCCGGCCATGTACGACAACACGAAAAAGCTGATGGACAACGGAAACGCACTGCTCGCCGATGTTCGCGCCGGCAAGGGCACGCTCGGCAAGCTCACCACCGACGACGCGCTGTATACGAATCTGAAGGATGCATCCGCGAACTTTCGGGAAGCCACCGCAAAAATGAATACAAACGAGGGCACGATCGGCAAATTCTTTGGCGATCCCGCGTTCTACGACAATTTCAGCGGCCTCGCCGGCGACATGCGCCTGATGGTCAGCGATTTCCGCCAGAATCCGAAGAAATTCCTGCACGTCAAGCTGGCAATTTTCTAAGACGCTTTTGTAGCGCCGGCTGGTCCTGAGGTACGAAGGGTCTTAAGACCGGCAGGTTTTTCCGGATCAGGGCCACGAATTCTCCAGTATCGAAAAATCGCGGCCCTGCCCGGTTCGTTTAGTGATAGGACGATTCAACTTTCGCCCTCCCCGTCGCGTGCGGCAGCTACCGCGTGGAAATCAGTTGCCGTTTCATCGAGAGGCAGGATACACACTGCTCTCTCGCTCGCGATTTCCACGCGATTGCGTTCACGCTTCAGTCTGTAGTCGGTGCATTCATGCACCCGAAAGAGAACTTCTCTCGCGGGAAACATGTAACCGCACGCGATCATCTCTTCGCCCATGCCATATCCATGCACGATGTGCGCGTATGCGCAGTAGTTGCAGAGTGTGTCTGGCTGCGTTTTTATCGGACGCGCCTTCGGAATTCGAAGCGCAATCATTGCCGGCTCCGCCTTTCGCCGCGCAACCCAAGTCCGAACACGAGGCGCCAGAAGTCGAATCATCCAATAGGTGATGGCGGCTGCGACAATGAACATAGGCACCTCCTTTCCCTCACTCGGGTTCGTTCAAGATCAATTCGATCTCCGATTCAGTTTTCTCGTCACGCGCCGGCGCAAATCCCGCCTTACGCTTGCCCTCACGCGGCATCAGCACCCACGCGATTTGTTTCATGTCGTAGAGCGTTTCGCGCTGCAGGTCCAGATAGTTGCTGCACTCGCGGACGCGATACCGCACGCGATGCTCAGGGGAAGTGGCCTGGCAAATCACCAACACCTCTCCTTCGCCGAATCCTCTGGCGATGTGAGCGCGCGAGCACGTTTCGCACAGTGATTGGCTGTGCAACGGTGTCCCGTTCTTGATTCGCAGATCCATCGGCATCGACCCTTTCTAGAAGTGTGCCGCAGGCACACTTTGGCTTGCGCATCCGGTGCAAAATTCTTCCGGTGCATCGCGAATTCCATGGCGCATGAAAGTACAACTGCGCTCGTTACGGTTGCTTGGAATGAATCAGGTTCGAAGCTGTCTGGCTATCGCGAGGGACTGGATCCAAATCGGGTGCAGTCCCAGACAAGCGTCCTAGCCGCCAGTCCAAGCAACGAGTTGTGTGTTCGTCTCTGCATACCGAAAGATTCTCCAGCCTTGCTATTTTACGCGACGAACGATTCCACCTCAATACAAAATCGCCGAACAGACGAAAATCCCTGGCGAACGGCAGTATCCGTGCCGCAAAAGGCTCGGGACAACGCTTCGAACGTGACGTGGCACTCTGCCCGCGCGCGAACAAGACATCCCGCGAATGAACAGTCGAAATCGACGATTCGACATCGCCGAACGGTATGGCACTTGTTTTGAGCCGCTTCCGGGCCGAATCGCTGGAACAAAACGTGCCCCGTCTTCGTTACATCTCTGACCGCCCAACCTTGCGCGACAACAGCGCGCGCGACAAGAGGCCTGAATGCACAACATCTGGCAAGACCTGAAATATGCTTTCCGCGTGCTACGCAAGAATCCGGGCTTTGCACTGGGCGCAATCTTCGTCTTGGCCCTCGGAATCGGCGCCAACACCGCGATCTTCAGCGTCGTCAACGCCGTGCTGCTCCGGCCTCTGCCCTACGGCGACCCTGGACGCCTCGCGATGGTCTACCACGTCCCGCCACAGAAGAGCTTCCCGGGAACGAAAATTTTCGCGGTCTCACCGGCGAATTATCTCGATTGGCAGAAGCAGAGCAGCGGCTTTGACGTGATGTCGATTTTCCACTTCGCGACTATGACCCTCACAGGTAGAGACCAGCCGGAAGCGGTGCAGGGATTGGTTGTGTCTTCCGAGTTTTTTCAGGTACTCGGGGTCACACCGATGCAGGGCCGCACCTTCACTTCCGAAGAAGACACGAATGGTCACGGAAACGTAGTCGTCCTGAGTTATCCGTTTTGGCAGAGCCATTTTGGCGCCGATCCGAAAGTGATCGGCAAGAATCTCACCTTCAATGGACTGCCATATTCGATCATCGGGGTAATGCCTGCGGACTTTCACTTTTTCTATCAAGGCGAATATTTCGTTCCGCTCGGCTGGACGGACAAAGATCGCGCCGTTCGCAACAATCACAACTATCTTGTGATTGCGCGGCTGAAGCGCGGCGTGGGCTCTGCGGCAAGCACAAGCCGAAATGAATACGATCTCCGCGCGGCTCGAGCAGGCATATCCCGAGGACGATAAAGGCTGGGGCGCGACGGTCGTGCCGCTGCGCGAAGATCTCGTAGGAGATGTGCGGCCTGCGCTGCTCGTACTAATTGGCGCCGTCGCGTTTGTCCTGCTGATCGCGTGCGCCAATGTTGCCAATTTGGTGCTGGCGAAGACGCTCGGACGGCGCAAAGAAATTGCGATCCGCACCGCGCTCGGAGCCAGCTGGCAGCGAGTGATTCAAAACACCCTTGCAGAGACGTTGCTGCTTTCGGCAGCGGGCGGCGCACTCGGCTTGCTGGTGGCACATGGAGGAATCGCGCTGATCGTCGCATTCTTCGGCGATAAGCTTCCGCAAACCGGACCTGTCGGACTGGACACTAAAGTCTTGGGGTTCACTCTGGGACTTTCGATCTTGGCCGGCGTGCTTGCGGGGCTGGCTCCGGCGTGGCGCTTGGCTCGCACCAACGTAAACGAAGCATTGAAGCAGGGAACAGGACGAACCGACGCGGATTCCGGTGGTCGCGCCACGCGCAATATCTTGGTCGTGTGCGAAGTGGGAATGTCTCTCGTGCTGCTGATTGGCGCCGGGCTGATGATCCGCACCCTGTGGGCGCTTCACAGCGTTAAGCCCGGCGTCGATGCGCACAATGTTCTCACGTTTCGCGTGACGCTGCCGCGCGAAAAATATCCCAAGCCCGAACAGCAGCTCAACTTCTACAAACAGCTCGTCGAGAGGGTGAGCTCGCTACCAGGCGTGGAATCTGCGGGAACGATCGATGCGCTACCTTTTACAAATGACGGTTCCACGGAACCGGTGGCCATCGAAGGGCGCCCCGCTGTTGAGTTCGCGATGCAACCAGAAGTCGAAGTGCGAACGATTTCGCCCGGATATCTGCACGCATTGCGCATACCGCTTCTCGCCGGGCGAGATTTTTCCGAGACGGATACGCTCGACAGCCCTGGCGCCATCGTCATCAGCGAGTCCATGGCCCGCGAGTTTTGGCCGAATGAGAATCCGATTGGAAAGCGTCTGACTCTCTCGTTTTACCCAGAGAAGGTCCGCGAGGTTATAGGCGTCGTTGGCGACGTAAAGTTTCGAGGTCTGGACTCGCTCAAATCGCTCGCAACTGTGTACGTCCCGCTCGCCCAAATCACCTTCTGGAATCAAGCAATGGTCGTGCGAACCGCCCGCGATCCGGCAAGCTCAGCATCCGCCATGGCCGCTGCTGTTCACCAACAGGACCCCGATCAGCCGGTCAGCGACGTGCGCACGATGGACGATATCCTCGCCGATTCGCTCTCGCAGCAGCGCTTCAGCATGCTGTTGCTCGCGTCGTTCGCTGGCCTCGCGCTTGTCCTCGCGGCCGTGGGAATCTACAGCGTTCTGGCATACGCAGTGCGGCAGCGCCAGCGCGAAATCGGAATCCGCCTCGCGCTCGGCGCTCAGCTTAATGACGTGCTGCGCATGGTCATCGTCGAAGGAATGCGCCCTGCCTTGATTGGAGTGGCGCTCGGCCTGGCAGGAGCGTTCGCCCTCAAACGCGCCATATCCAGCCTGATATTCGGCGTCAGCGAATCCGATCCGCTCACCTTCCTGAGCGTCTCGGTTCTCTTGGCCATGGTCGCGCTCGTCGCGAGCATCCTCCCCGCCTACCGCGCAACAAAAGTCGATCCGATGCGCGCATTGCGCGAAGAGTAGCGCACACAATGCGTTCGCTTCACGGCGTTATCGTCGTGGCCTTACGCTTCAGCTGGGGATAAGTCGACTGCCATCTCGTGAACGCGGCGCAGATCCAGCTTGCCGCTCCCGAGATGTGGCAACTCCTCGACGTGGAAGAATTGATTCGCGCGCGGCGTCCACAGATTAGGCAGCCCGGCTTCGGGCATGCGATCGAGAAGGGGCTTCAGCTCGTCCGGCGGTATCGTGTGCAACACGACGAGGCGCTCGCCCTTCTTCCCATCGGGAACACCCGTTACAACAAATTTCTGCTCGGTCGCGCCCGCAAGCTCCTGAAGTTTTTCTTCGATCTTGATGTGCGGCACCATCTCGCCGCCTATTTTGCTGAATCGGCTCAGCCGGTCGGTGATTGTGAGGAAGCCGTCTTCATCCTCCGCCGCAATATCTCCCGTGACGTACCAGCCATCCTGCAACACTTCCGCCGTTTTTTCCGGCTTCCCGAGGTAGCCCTTCATCACATTGGGTCCGCGTACAAGTAAAAGACCCGCCGTGCCAACGGGCAGCCGCTCGCGCGTTTCAGGATCGACAATCCGCACGCTGATCCCCGGCAAAGGGTGGCCAATGTGCCCGCGCTTCGCTCCCACCTGTCGAAAACCAGGCGCGCGAAAATCCCGAGTGTTCACCGCAATCACCGGTGAGCATTCCGTCGCGCCATACCCTTCGAGCGGCCGTATGCCGAAGCGATCCTCGAACGCCAGCGCCAGGCGCTCCGGCAGTTTCTCCGCGCCAACAACCACGAACTGCAAGCTGCCAAAATCCTCCGGCGAACAGCGCCGAAGATACGCTTGCAGAAATGTCGGAGTCGCCAGCAGGAAAGTCACGCGATAGTCGCGCACCAACTCGCTTACAGCAGTCAGGTCGAGCGGGCTCGGATGATACGCAACGCCGCAACCGAGCACCGCCGGCAGCCAAAGCGTCACAGTGAATCCGAAAGAATGAAAGAATGGCAGCACGCCGAGGAGCACGTCCTTGTGCTCCAGCGCGAACGTCTGGCCCATCTGCTCGATATTCGACGCGATGTTGTAGTGCGTCAGCATCACGCCCTTCGGTTCGCCCGTGCTGCCGCTCGAAAAAATCACGGTCGCAAGATCGTCCAGCGTCTTCGGTTTCGCGTGGCTCAGAATCCGCTCAAGCCAATATCCCGGCAAGAACCACAGCAGCAGCGCGGCGATTTTCTCGCCTAAGCGCGGCGCGGCCGCCGCCTCTTCCAGCAAAATTGTTTTCCCGGGCACTTTCAGCGGAATGCGCTCAAGCAAAAGCTTCGTCGTAATCACGGTCTCGAGCTTGCACTGCTGCGCGCACGATTCGAGCGTCTCGTTCGACGACGTGTAGTTCAAATTCACCGGGATTTTCCCCGAGAGCACCGCCGCAAAATTCACCAGCGCGCCCGGCACCGACGGCGGCAGCAAAATCCCGACCATTTCCTGTCCCGCCCAAGTGGCTGCGCAACCGTCGCGCCAGCAAAATCGCGCTCAGCAGCGCCATTCCCCAACTCATCCGCGCCCGCCGCTTGTCGCCCATCGCGAAGCGAAAAGGCGAACCATGCGCCGTGCGAACAAACGCGCGCGGCAGCGTATGCATCCGTTTCTTGTGATACCGGTAGGCGTCCGTCTGCAGCTGCTGCACCGCCTCGCGCACTTCGAAAGGCGTCGAACTCGCCGGCATCGGCTTGCCGAAACTCACCGTAACCGGGTAGGGAATCGATCGCGGCATCTTCCACAAGAATCGCCCGCGCTCGAAACTGAAAATGCTGCCCCACACGCCATCGAGATTCACGGGCACGATCGGCGCATCCACGCCCTTCATGATGCGTTCCATCCCGCGACGGAAGGGAAGCAGTTGCCCGATGCGCGTAATCTGCCCCTCGGCAAAAATGCAAACCACTTCTCCCCCGCGAATCGCGTTGCTCGCCTCGCGCAACGATTGCAGCATCTCGCGCGGCCGCAGCTCCGACGAAATCGGAATCGCGCGAATCATTTTCGCGCCCGGCTTCACAAACGGCAGATCGTAAATCCCCTTGTACATCAAAAACCGAATTGGCCGGTCTGTCGACGCGAGCAACAGCAGCGCATCCACCAGCGACATATGATTCGCCACGAACAGCGCCCCGCCCGTCTCCGGAATGTTTTCGCGCCCCTCCACCCGAATCCGGTAAATCGAATGCGTCACCATCCACAGCACCAGCCGCAAAAGCGAATCCGGCAGCAGGTAGACGGCATAAATCGTCATCACCGCCGTAAGGATCGCGCCATCCAGGAAAATTCCCCGCGCCGTTTGGTGCAGCCCACTTGCGAACAGGTAATAAGCCCCAGCAGCGAGAAACACGCCCACGAACGAAAGCAGATTGGCCGCGGCAATCACGCCGCCTTTTTCTTCGCGCCGCGGCCGATGCTGGATCAACGCATTCAAAGGCACAGCAAAAAATCCGCCAAAGAACCCAAGCAGCCCAAGATGCCACGCAGCGGACTGTAGCGAGTGACCCGGGTTGTAAAGCAGCGCACCGAAAACCGTCATCCCAATCGCGCCAATCGGAATCAGCCCGTACTCGATCTTTCCGCCTGAAAGATAGCCGGCCGCAAAACTTCCAATCCCGATGCCGATTCCCACGGCCGCCTGCAGCAGGCTGATGTGCGCTTCATCCACATGCAGCACGTCGTGCCCATAAATCACGATCGTAAATTGCAAAAGCGCCGCAAGGAACCACAAGTACGTATTGCCCACCACGGCCCAGCTGAGAATGCGATCGGCGCGGATAATCTTGAGGTTCGAAAAAAGATCGCCGAGAGGATTCCAGCGAAAATACTTCGTCGGATCAGCTGCCGGCACGCGCGAGATCGCGAAACTGGTAGCCAGCCCGATGAGCGTGCATCCCAGAAGAATCACGCCCGAGACTTCCTGCCGCCCGCGATAATGCGCCGCCAGAAAACCAGCCGCCATCACCGCCGAAATGCTGCCAAGAAATGTTCCCAGCTCGATGATTCCGTTTCCCCAGGAAAGTTTTTGATCCGGCAGCAACTCTGGCAGCAGTCCGTACTTCGAGGGGCCAAAAAGCGCCGACTGCGTGCTGATCAAAAACACAGCCGCGCATTCCATCGGAAGACTTCGCATCGCGAGTCCCGCAATCGCGACCGCCATCACGCCAATTTCCATCAGCTTCGTGCCGATCACGACGCTACGTTTGCTGTAACGGTCAGCGAAATAGCCGCCGGTCATCGAGAAGAAAATAAATGGCAGCGCAAACAGCGCGCCGACCACCAGCACGAGGAAATCGCGCCGGTTCTCCGGGAAATTCATCGCCACGATGATGTAAATGACGAGGAATTTAATCGCGTTGTCGTTAAACGCGTTCTGAAACTGCGTGACGATCAGCGCCCAAAATCCGCGCTGCCAGTTTGGAGGAAGTGCAGAGGAATGTGTGTCGCGAAGCTGCTGCTGCGGAACAGCCGACTCGGGCGTCGCCTTCGCCACAGCATCAGTCATAGCAGAGTAAGTCTTCTAATTTTGTCTTCAGGCAATCACGCGAAGCGCAGGCGTCTTTCGCGCATCGCCCATCCCCGCCGCCACAGGCAGCGGCGTCTCGCGCTTGCGATACTTCGTCGAAACATAATCATCCACGAGCGCCTGAAACGCATTCGACAGCTCGTCGTAAGTCCCCTCAAGCGTCGTGAAATGCTGCCCATCAATATAAACCGGACACCGCGGCGCCTCGCCCGTCCCCGGCAAACTAATTCCAATATTCGACGCCTTCGATTCTCCAGGCCCATTCACGATGCAGCCCATCACCGCGAGCTTCAATTCCTCCACGCCCTCATGCTCGCGCTTCCACTCCGGCATCTTGTCGCGAATGTAACCCTGAATACTTTCCGCCAGCTCCTGAAAAGTTGTGCTCGTCGTCCGCCCGCATCCAGGACAAGCCGTCACGCTCGGCGCAAACGTCCGCAGCCCCAGCGATTGCAGCAATTCGCACGCCGCGTACACTTCCTCGCGACGGTCGCCGCCCGGCCGAGGCGTCAGCGAAATGCGCACCGTGTCGCCAATTCCTTCGCCCAGCAAAATTCCCATCGACGCCGCCGACCACACCAACCCCTTCGCGCCCATCCCCGCTTCCGTCAATCCAAGATGCAGCGGCTGCTCCGTCTTCCGCGCCAGGTCGCGATAAATCTCAATCAAATCGTGCGGCCGCGACACCTTGCACGAAATAATAATCTGATCCTTGCGCAACCCGCATTCGAGCGCGAGCTCCGTCGATTGCAACGCCGAAAGCACCATGCACTCGTTGATAATTTCTTCAGACGTCTTGCCCAGATCGTCGTCCGTATTCTCCTGCATCTTCTGCATCACAAGTTCTTGATTCAGCGACCCGCCATTCACGCCGATGCGCACCGGCTTATTGTGATCGCGCGCCACTTTGCAGATCGTCGCAAACTGTTCGTCGCGCCTCTGCCCGTGCCCCACGTTGCCGGGATTAATCCGGTATTTATCGAGCGCCGCCGCACAATCGGGATATTTCGTCAGCAGCACATGCCCGTTGTAATGAAAATCGCCGATGATCGGCACATTGCAACCGGCATCCAGCAGCCGCTTCTTGATTTCGCCCACCGCCGCAGCCGCTTCCGGCACGTTCACGGTAATCCGCACCAGCTCCGACCCCGCCTGCGCCAGCTCAAAGCACTGCTGCGCCGTCGAAGCAATATCAGCCGTATCGGTATTCGTCATCGACTGCACGACGATCGGCGCGCCTCCGCCCACCTGGACGTTGCCCACCTTCACGCCCACAGTCTTATGCCGCTTCTGTGTCATATATTCTTAGTTTAACGAATTGCCGCGCACCGCGCCACTCGGGCCAAAAACTGTCGTGCTTCGATCGACAGCGGCTCGGCTGCACCCCGCAAAATCGTCGACAGTGCGATCCCGAAACCAACTACTTTGCGCCCTGCGCAGCAGCCGCGCGCTGCTTCCCGATGGCGACAATCTCAGCGAAGCGCGGGTCACCGTGAAGCGACCGCAGGTCCACATCCGATTCGATTTTCAAGTCTTCCGACGGCGCAAGCCCATGCTCGACGGATTGGCGCAGCGTTGAAAGCGCCTCATCGCGTTTGCCTTGAAGCGCGAGATACGCCGCGAGATTGTAGGTCACTTGCGCGGTAGAGGAATCGTCAGGCCCCAGCACTCGGCGCTCGAAATCGACCAGCTCTTTGCCCAGTTTCTCTGCTTCGGCGTAATGATGTTCGAGGTACAAGCAATAAACCAAAGTATCCAAAGATCCTATAGTGCCCGGATGATTCGGGCCCATCGCATGCTGATAACCTTCCAACGTGCTACGGGCCAGCGGCTCGGCCTCGCCGAACTTGCCTTCGTGCGCCAGCGCGAGAGTCAGATTGTTCATCGCGGCGAGCGTGAACGCGTGCTCCGGCCCGAGCGCGCGCCGGTCGATCTCGACCGCCTCGCGCCCCATTTTTTCAGCCTCGGCGTAGTGCCCCTCGCGCGTCAAGATATCCGTCAGGTTAATCAGCAGCGAACCCGTCTCGGGATGCTGAGGCCCGAGCGCGTGGCGCGTGATAGCAAGCGCTTGCCGATCCATCGTCTCCGCCTCTTGGAATTTTCCTTGGCGGACGTAGTCGCGCGCCAGATCCCTCATCGAGCCCAGTGTCGACTGATGTTCAGGACCTAATATTTTTGATCGCAAGTCCAGAGTCTCACGGTCGAGCTTCTCCGCTTCCGCGTATTTGTGTTCGCCGCGAAAATCGGTGGCCAGGCTGTGCATGGTGTAAAGTGTGTCGGGATGCTCGGGGCCGAGAACGCGCCGCCGGATCTCCAGAACCTTCGTATGAAATGGCTCAGCCTCAGCGTAACCGGCTTTGCCGGCCCAGAATGTCTCCCACCGTATTCATGATCCGCAGCGTGTCGGGATTTTCAGCGCCGGCCGTTCGCTCGGAAAGCGAGAGCGCTTCGCGCGCGAGTTTTTCTGCCTCCGGGTATCGTCCTTCATTCTCCAGCGTAACGGCGAGCCCGGACATAGATCGAATCGTCTCGGCGCGTTCCGGCCCGAGTACCCTCCGGTACACTTCCAAATTGTGCGCTTCCAGCTTTTCGGCCTCGGGATAGCGGCCTTCACCCCCCAAAGTAATCGCCAGATTGTGGATCGAGGCAAGTGTGTGCGGATCTTCCGGACCGGCGCTATGAGTCCAAATGTCAGCCGAGCGCTCAAAAAGATGATGTGCACTGGTATAGAGGCCGAGGTTCCTGTAAACCTCCCCCATTGCGTCCATCATTTGCGCTTGCAGTTCGGGGTCCTTCGCCAGCCCGCTATCGATTTCCTTGGACGCCTTATCGAGAATCTCGCGTGCGGTAATGCTGTTGCCGCGTGCTTCGCTCGGATCGGACACCTTGAACATGCTGGTCATGAAGTCCGTCACATGACTCGCGCGATCGCGTTCCCGCGTGATGCGGCGCAGCTGCACGGCCTGAATCGCACCGAATGAAATCAGTAAAGCGGCAATCACGGCCGCTGCGCCCACGGCAAGCCGATGACGACGCACATATTTCTGCAATCGATAGCTCGCGCTCGCAGGTCGCGCCAGCACGGGTTCGTGATTGAGGTAATGGCGAAGGTCCGCCTCAAACTCGCCAACCGAACCGTATCGGCGAGCTTGGTCCTTTTCCACCGCCTTCATCGTGATCCAGTCGAGATCGCCGCGAAGCTGGCTCACAAGTTGTTTCGGCTCGACGCCACGCGCGGCAGCGGCTAAGCTGCACGTATCGTGCGCCGCGCTGAGCTTCGTGCTCGGGCTCGCGACATCCTCCTCGCGCAACCTTCGCAGCGCTTCGTGCAGCGGCAGTTTTTTCCACTCGCTCGCGTCAAACGGCTCGCAGCCTGCCAGCAGAACGTACAGGACCACCCCCAGTGAATAGACGTCCGTTCGCGTGTCGATATCCTGCACTCCCGGATCAGACTGCTCCGGGCTCATGTACCCGGGAGTTCCCATGAAGCCGCCGGCTTGCGTGAAAAATGTTTCGCCTTCGATTTTTCCGCTCACCGCCTTGGCCAGCCCGAAGTCGATGATCCGCGGCATCGGCTTCCCATTCACTTCCACCACCAGAATGTTGGCAGGCTTCAGGTCGCGATGAATGATCGCTTTCCGGTGCGCATGCTGCACGCCCTCGCACACCTGCGATGAAGAGTTCAATGCGTTCCCGGATGTTCAGTTTTTTCTGGTCGCAATATTCGGTGATTGGAAGGCCGGCAACATACTCCATCACGAAATATGGCTGGCCTGCCTCGGTCGTCCCGGCGTCGAAAACTTTCGCAATTGCTGGATGATCCATGATCGCCAGCGACTGCCGCTCAGCCTGGAATCGTTGCAGCAGCGCGCTATCGTAAATTCCGCCGCGAATTAGTTTCAGTGCCACACGCCGTCGCACTGGCGCACTCTGTTCGGCAAGCCACACCTGCCCCATTCCGCCTTCGCCTAGTTTTTCGAGCAGATGATAAGGACCAATGAATTGCGGCGCCGTTGCGTCCAGCACAGCGGCAGGCCAGGGAGATAGCGACAACTCGGACGATTTTTCGTAGGAGGAGAGAAGCGACTCGATTTCCACACGCAGCGATTCGTTCGACCCGCACGCGTCCCTCAGGAACTCATTCCTCTGCTCCGGTGCAACTTCCAGAGCAGCCCCGAAGATATCCTTTACGCTCTCCCAATGCTTAGGTTTTCCCTGCTTTTCCACGAATTCCCCTCGGCCTCTTGCGACTCAATTGCCTGGATATTCGATTTACGATCATTTCGTGTTTTGTATCGCGGCCGCGCGGTTTCGAGCCTCCAACACAATGGCCGCAAAGCGAGGGTCGCCGTAAATCGGCTTGAGTTCAGGATCTTTCTCTAACTCCAGAGACTGCTGAGGTGTAAATCCATGTTCTACAGCGCTGCGAAATAAATCGATTGCTTCATCGCGTTGGCCACGATGAAGGGCGACGCATCCAAGACTATAGCGAATACTCGCGAGCTCGGGATGGTCCGGTCCGAACACTTGTACTACCGTCACAAGATTGCTGCGCAGAATTTGTTCGGCCTCTCCGTCATGCCGCTCGTAGACAAGTGTTTCGGCAAGATTGTCCGACGCAACGATCGTTTTCAGATTCTCCGGCCCCAGCACGCGCCGTTCGAGTTCGAATGTCTCTCGCTGCAATTTCTCGGCATCCGCGAACTTGCCCTGATTTCCCAGCATGGCCCCGAGATTCTCCATATTGGCGAGCGTGCTGGTGTGTTCCGGCCCCAGCACGCGCCGCTGTGCAGCAAGCGTTTCCCGAGCCAGTTTTTTGGCTTCCTCGTGCCGGCCCTCCTGATCGAGAGTCACTGCCAGTCCCATTTTTGTTCCCAGTGTGGTCGGATCGTCCGGGCCTAATTTCTGTTCTTCGATCTGCAGCGCTTCTCGTTGTAATGTCTCTGCTTCTGGAATTCTGCCTATTTGATTTAGGGTCCACGCGAGATCAGTCATTGCGTCAAGTGTCTCCGCATTGGATGGACCAAAACTCCGACGGTCCACCTGGACAGCCTGCTCGAGCAGCGACTCCGCTCGATCGTTCACTCCCAGGTTCTTGTATGCGTTTCCCATCACGCGCATCAATTGCCCTTGCATCTCCGGGTCGCCCGAAAGGCTCGTCTCGATATCCTTTGACGCCTTGTCCAGAACGTCTCGCGTCGAGACATTGCTCGCGTGTACTTCGGTTGGATCCGAGAGCTTGAACATGTTGGTCATAAACGCGGAAACACGGTTCGCGCGATCGCGTTCTCGCGTGATGCGCCGCAATTGAATTGCCTGAACTGCGCCGAACGACACTAGCAGCGCCCCGATGACGATCGTAAAGACTGCGACCACCCGATGTCGCTGCACATATTTTTGCAGCCGATATCCGGCACTGGCGGGCCGCGCCATCACCGGTTCGTTCTCCAGGTATCGCCGAAGGTCAGCGGCCAGTTCTGTGGGAGTGCCGTAGCGGCGGTTCCGATCCTTCTCCACCGCTTTCATCGTGATCCAGTCGAGATCGCCTCGCAGCTCATTCACGAGTTGCCGCTGCTCAGTGCCGCGAGACGCTTGCGGCAGGTTCGGATACATCGTGCGGCGAACTTACTCTCGTGCTCGGTGTCGGCGCGTCTTCTTCACGCAGCCGTCGTAGCACTTCATGGAACGGCAGCTTCTTCCACGACGCCGTATCAAACGGCTCGCAACCGGTCAGCAATACATAGAGCACCACGCCGAGTGAATAAACATCCGTTCGCGTGTCAATGTCCTGTAATCCGGAATCGGCTTGTTCGGGACTCATGTAGCCCGGGGTCCCTAGAAAAGCTCCAGCTTGTGTGAAGAGAGTTTCTCCGGATACCTGCGAAGTGACAGCTTTGGCTAAGCCAAAGTCGATGATGCTGGGCCTCGCCTTGCCGTCCACTTCGACAACGAGAATGTTCGCGGGCTTGATATCGCGGTGAATGATCGCCTTCTGATGCGCGTGCTGCACTCCCTCGCACACCTGCATAAAGAGCTCGATGCGCTGCCGGATGCTCAATTTCTTGCTGTCGCAATATTCAGTAATCGGAAGGCCCGGCACGTACTCCATCACAAAGTAAGGCTGGCCTGCTTCGGTAGTGCCCGCGTCGAACACCTTCGCGATCGCCGGATGATCCATCAGGGCCAGCGATTGCTTCTCAGCCTGAAACCGCTGCAGCAGCGCGTTGTCGTAGATCCCCGTGCGAATTAATTTCAGCGCTACGCGGCGGTGCACTGGAGCGCTCTGCTCCGCGAGCCACACCTGACCCATCCCGCCTTCGCCAAGTTTTTCCAGCAGGCGATAGGGGCCAATGAACTGCGGTGCCGCCGCTTCGGTAGCCTCGACCTGCCATGGGGATTGCGAAAGTTCGGACGAGTCTTCGTAAGCAGAAAGAAGGGACTCGAGCTCGGCGCGCAGCTCTACATCAGAACCGCAAGCCCGCCGCAAAAATTCGCTTCGCCGCTTCGGCTCGCATTCAAGAACTGCGCCGAACAGTTCCTTAAGGTTCTTCCACTGCTCGCGTTTTTCCCGACTCTCCACGGACTCCTTTCTGCATCTCTCGCGCTAGCCACGCCCTGGCCATGCTCCAGTCGCGTTTCACGGTGGCCGGTGAAATCTTCAGTACTTCTGCGGTTTCGTCGATCGTGAGTCCACCGAAGTACCGCATCTCGACGATTTGCGCTTGTTGCTCGTCTCGTTCTGAAAGATTTTTCAGCGCATCGTCGAGTGCGACGATGTCCGCGCCCTGCTTCGGCGACATCGCAGCAGGATCGCCGGCCAGTTCCACGTCCACACGCAGGCTCGCGCCGCGTTTCTGTGCGCCGCGTGAACGCGCGTAGTCGATCAGAATCTGCCGCATCAACCGCGCCGCCACCGCGACGAAATGCGCGCGATTCTGCGTTTCCGGCGCGCCCTGATCCATCAGGCGCAGATACGCCTCGTGAACCAGCGCCGTGCTTTGTAGGGTGTGGCCTGAACGCTCGCGCCGAAGTTGGCGATGCGCGATATCGCGAAGTTCCTTATAAACCAGGGGAAGGAGTGCCTGCAGCGCTTCCTGGTCTCCGCCTCTCCACTTGACCAGTAGCTCCGTCACCGGCTGTGATGGAAGTTGGACCACGCCCAGGGCCTCAACACCGATCTCAACACAGATTTGGAATCAAGCATCGACACCAAATTTGCCAGCAGGATAAGCCGTTCTTTGATTTAGAGTCAATGTAACTATCGGACATTCACGAAATATCAAGCCGCACCCCTGCAATTTTCGTGAGCCGATTCGGCGGCAATTTCCGCATCTCCCATTAGAAGCAGTGTGCGGGCTAATTCGGAATCAGGCCCGCGCCGAATCTCGTCCCAAGGTGAACAAAACATGAACGCATTGAAGCTTTCCCGCATTTCGATCGTCATGTTCGGTCTCGGCCTCGCGTGCATTACAGCGCGACCATGCCGGGCCCAGGCGGAAATTAATCCAGATCACTACGACGAAGCTCCGTCCTCCTCCTCGATAATCCGTCCTGCAACAATTACCCAACCTGTCGCTGCCAACCGAAACGGCGCCGCTGTGAATGCGAGCACCTGCGCAGAAACCCAGGCGGCAGCAGACTCCAAGCGAACCGGTTGCAACGCCGCGCAAGCTCACCAAATTCGCGGTCCTCGCGCAGTCGTTCCTGCACGAGCCATCACTTCACCGGCAAAAGAGAAAGGCAAAACGATCCAACTGGCATCCGCTCGCAACTCCGGATGACGGCAAGCTCGCACCACACGCAGCACACAGGCAGCGTGGTTCATGCCCCCTTAAAAATGCGTGAGCCACTCCGCCTGCGCTTTCCGCATTAACAGGTAAGCGGAAGCTCTGGATGTGGGCTTCCAATCGGCACTCGACAATTCGCCGAAGCAGAGAAGAGCCGCGCAGTCTAAGCGATGAGAGGTGCTACTTGATTCCCAGCCCCGTCTTGAAGTTTGCTGCAAAAATCGGCACGCGAAAGTGGATCGTGATTGCGGTATTTCTCTCGCTCGCCGGCGCTCTTTCCGCCACGGTGATCCCGAATCTCTTCCCGTTCTTCGATCCCACCGGCGTCGTTTCCACCTACAACACCAACGGCCCGATCCGCGAAGACGGCCCCTTCTTCCAAAGCCTCGGCACCAACGGCCGCTCCTGCGGCACCTGCCACCAGGCAAGCGATGCCATGGGCCTCGGCGTTCAAAACATTCGCGCCCGTTTTGTCCAGACGCGCGGCAAAGATCCGCTGTTCGCCGCCATCGACGGCGCGAATTGCCCCACCGGTTCGCCCAGCAATCCCGCCGACCACAGTCTGCTCCTCAAGAGCGGCGTGATTCGCATCTTCCTCCCGGTGCCGGCCAACGCGCAGTTCACCATCAAAGCTGTTCATGATCCATACGGCTGCGCCATCGTTACCGATGCCACCACGGGCGTGCGCACCGTTTCCATCTACCGCCGCCCGCTGCCCACCACCAACCTGCGCTTCCTCAGCACCATCATGTTCGACGGTCGCGAATCCGGCACCAACCCGCTCAATAGCGAAGCTACCTTCATGGCCAACCTTACCGCCGACCTGATGCAGCAATCGATCGACGCCACCAACACTCACGCGCAAGCAGCCGAGCCACCCACGCTCGCGCAGCAGCAGGGAATCGTGAATTTTGAACTCGGCCTCTTCAGCGCCCAGGCCGCGGATTTCCAAGCGGGCTTGCTCAATGTCGACGGAGCGCAAGCCGGCGCCTACAACCTCTCGCAGCAAGCCTACTACCCCGGCACCAACGATTCGCTCGGCAAAGATCCTGACGGCGGCGCCTTCAATCCCACCGCGCTCACCATGTTCCAGGCCTGGGCGAATTTGCAGCCCTCCTACAATCCGTTCGAGCGTTTCCGCATCGCAGCCCGCAAGAAAATCGCCGCCGGTGAAACGCTCTTCAACACCCGCGCGCTCACCATCTCCAATGTCCGCGGCCTCAACGACAATTCCGCTCTCGGAGCCGTCCCCATCGCCCCGTTTCAGGGCACCTGCACCACGTGCCACGACGCGCCCAACGTCGGCGATCACTCACTCCCGCTGCCGCTCGACATCGGCACCGGCCACGACGCCACCAACGAACCCGATCCGCTCATCGCCAACGCCCTCTCGCAGCTCAATTTCCCCGACGTTCCCGTCTACGAAATCACCGGCTGCCCGAATCCATTCGCCACGTCGCCCTCCGCCGCCCCCTACGTCATCTACACCACCGATCCCGGCAAAGGCCTCATCTCCGGCCAGTGCAGCGACACGAACCGCATCAAAGGCCCCATCCTCCGAGGCCTCGCCGCCCGCGCCCCTTATTTTCACAACGGCGCCGCCCAGAACCTCACCGAGCTGGTGAATTTCTACAACCAGCGCTTTCAGATGAACCTAACGCAAGAAGAAATGTCCGACCTGATCGCATTTCTGAATTCGCTGTAGGAATCGGAGCGTGCATTTGTAGCGCCGGTCTTTAGACCGGCAGCCGTTGATTTGGTTTGATTGCGACGAAGTGCTGTGTGAGGCGCCGCGCTTCTACTGAGCGAGGCCCACGTGGTGAAGAAGCGCTGCAAAACGAGGGTCTGAGCGCAATGAGTCGTAAATCGGATCCACCTTCAACGCAGCCAGGCTTGGCGAGCGGTTGGCCACGGCGCTATTAAGCCAGGCGAACGCCTGATCTTTATCCTTGAGGCCGATGTAGGCGAGTGCAATCGGGAGTGGATCGAAAGCCGGGCGGGCGGACATTTTCTTCGCGCGTTCGAGTTCGCGTCGGGCATCCGCGTCCCGGCCCGCCCGGCCATATACGTAGGCCAGCAATGCCCGGCTCCACTCGTTGTCATCCCGCCGCTGCCACTCTCCTGCATCGGCGATCGCTTCTGCGAATTTTCCTTTTTCGACATAGGCAGACATCACCATGTGAGCGCGTGAAAATCCCGGCTCCATGTCTAGAACCGCGCGAAATTGCTCGATGGCGCGTTCATACTGCCGCGAAAAATATAGAAACACTCCGTTGTCCGTCGCCACAATCAGCGAAAGTGGATCGAGCTTTCGCGCCCGGTCCATCTCGGAAAACGCTTCGTCGAAGCGCCCTTGCAATGCAAGATTCTCAGCGTACCAATGGTGCGCGGTCGCGTAATTCGGATCTAGTTCGATGGCGCGCCGATATTCCTTCTCGGCCGTCTGCCAGTCCCAATCGTAACCTTGTGCGATAACTGCAAGCGAAACGTGGGCTTCGGCGAGTTGTTCGTCGAGCTGCAAGGCCTTCAGTGCGGCAGCCCGCGCCTTTGGTATGAATTCAGCCGGTGGAGCAAAAGTGTACGCGCTCATCAACGCGTACGTATCGGCTAAGCCGGCGTAAGCGAGCGCATATTGTGGATCCTTCGCGATCGCCTGATTGAAACATTCGGCTGCCCGCTCGAAGCCGTCTGCGGTTCGCTTGTTCCAGAAGTAACGGCCTTTCAGATAAAGGTCGTAAGCTTCGTACGATTTCGGTGAGGGAGCCGCCGACGCATGCACGGTGTCGGCCGTCTTGTGGTCCCCGAGCGTCTGCTGAATGGCATCGGAGATTTCCTGCGCGATCTCGTCCTGAAGCGAAAGCAGGCTATTCGGCGTGCGGTCGTATTGATGTGACCATAAGCGCGTTTGATCCTTCGTCTGAGTCAGTTGTGCCGTAATCCGCATCTTGTCGGCATCGCGCCGGACGCTCCCTTCGAGGATATATTGCGCGCCCAGTTCGTGCCCGATCTGGTCCGTTTGCTCCTTTGTGTTCTTGTAGCGCATCACCGACGTGCGCGCGATTACGCCGAGATGCTGCGGATCCGTGTGGCCTAGCTGCGCGATCATTTCCTCAGTAAGACCGTCACTGAAATACTCCTGCGCCGGATCACCAGTGAGATTTTCGAACGGAAGCACGGCCACCATCGCGCGGTCGGTATTCACGGTTCGAGGCCGGACAGGAGAGCGCGACGATCGAATGCCCACCATGATGCAGACCAGCAAGAACAGCGAGAGAGCGACGAGGCCAGTGCCACGCGCAGATGCGAGCGGCGGCATCGGTTGCGAAGTTTTTGGCGCGGCGATGCCTTCAGCGCCGGCTGGGGACGCGTCATGTAGCTCCGGGTCGGACACATCGGCGAGCCCAGGCTCGCCGACTTCAACCGGTGCGACGAACCGATAGCCTAACCGGGGCAGCGTCTCTATATAGCGCGGCTCGCCAACGGAATCTCCCAGCACGGCGCGCAGTTCCTTCACCGAATTGTTCAACCCGTGCTCGAAATCGACGAATGTCTCTGAGGACCATAGCCGCTGGTGAAGTTCTTCGCGGCTTACCACGTCGCCGGCCCGGCTCAACAGTAGGTTCAACACTTGCCACGGCTGTGGCCGAATCTTTCAGGCGCAAACCATACTTATAGAGTTCGCGCGTCCGGCTGCGCGATTCGTAGGGGCCGAATCGAAAGGTGGCAGGCTGGGGTTCTGGCACTGTAGTTCACCGCGGGGCGAGTCGCCATTCTGCCCCGTATCGCGCGCCCGCCGCAACAATAAAGTTTCCCGAATAAGTGGTTTGCACCCTTACCTCGATGTTACCGGGATCTTACCTGCCGGGCATTGAACCTTTTTCGCGTTCAGCCTACAAGCCTAGCCAATAGGAAAAGACCAGTTGCCGGCCGCCTACCTTTCAATCCCAAGGCTGCCTGCATCGGCTGCTCCGCGGAGGAATTTAATGAAGAACTGTCGCCGCATTCTGCATTCATCAGTTTTGACAGTGAGGACGACAGAGCCTTGGCGGGCGAGTGCCGCTCTCGTCCTCCGCCTGAGCATCCTGGCCCTGCTCGTCGGTTGGCTCGCACCGGCGCCCGCACACGCCCAGACCGACACTGGCACGCAGCTTCCTTGCCCCGTGAGGACCGATGCCAACCTCACCGGAGACTACCGCAACAACGTGCACTGCAATATTTATGCGAACGTGCAAGTCTCTACCTCTGGCACATTTCTCAACCAGGATTCTGGGCTCCTCCTGGTGGGCGACGACCACCAGCCACCCGCGTTCTTCGGCGCGCTGGTCAACGACGGCAACTTCCTCAACAGGGGCATCATTACTGTCGAGCCTACCGTGGGCGTATTCGATAACGCCGGTTCGTTCACAAGTTATATTGGGGTCATGGTCAATTACAACACCGCCATCAACGGCGGTACGTTCGACAACCAAGGCGGATCTTTTCTCGATAACCGCGCTGGCGCCACGTTTAGCAATTTCGCTACTTTGACCAACTCGGACCCAGTAAGCAATCCCGGTGCCACAATTCAGAATGAAGGTACGATGACCAACGAAGCATTCGGTACACTGACGAATCTTAGGGGCGGCTTCGTTGAGAATCATAGCGGCGGAGTGTTTGACAACAACGGCATGATGAACAACAACCTTGACGCCACACTCCTCAACGGAATGGGCGCCACATTCAACAATCACAACGACCTTGAAAATTCCGGAACGATCAACAACGCCGCCGGCGCCATGCTCAACAACACCTTCGTGCTGAACAATAACGGCGGCGCCACGCTGGTGAACAACGGCACCTTCACGAATGCCGCTTTGTTCGTCAACTACTCCACGGTCACCAACGCCGGCAACCTCCTGAACCAATCCACCGGCACGGTCAATAATTTAGGTACCATCAACAATTCCGGTGGCATTGGAAACTCCGGCAACTTTCAGATCGGCAGCGGTGGAGTCCTCAATAACACAGGCGCAATCGGCAATTCGCTCGGCGGCTCCTTCGCTGTTCTGACTGGCGGCAACTTCAATAATTCCGGCTCATTGCTCAACGATTTTCTCTCCACTTTCAGCACCGCCTCCGGCAGCACCGTCGTAAACACCGGCTCTATGTCGCTCGCTGGCCCCAGCGTCAATATCGCCGGCAATCTTCGCAACGACGGCTCGATCATCCTGATGCCCGGGCCCCCGTTCGGCGACCCGCCCATCTTCACTCCAGCTCCCAACCTGCTCGTCACGTCCACCGGCACGCTCAGCGGCACCGGCGCAGTAACTGGCGTCGTCGAGAATCAGGGGACGATGCGGCCGGGAGATTCGCCAGGAACGTTTACGATCAACGGAACCTACAAGCAGGATGCACAGGGCACACTCGACATTCTGCTCGGCGGCACAGGAGCAGGCCAGTTCGGCCAGCTAATCGTAAATGGAGACGCTGTGCTCGACGGCACGCTCGACGTCGAACTATTTGCCGGTTTTGATCCCGAGTCTGGCGAGATATTCGAAATCCTCAGCGGAAACATCAGCGGCGCTTTTGCTAATGTCCTCTTCCCAATGCTCCCCGACGGCCTGTTCTTCAAACTCGACCAGGAAAAGAACGCCGTATTTCTAGACGTGCTCTCCGGCACCGGCGGAGGTGGCGGAAATTCAGTCCCCGAACCCGGCAGCCTGATGCTCCTGGCCGCAGGCTTGGCGGGTCTCCTCATCGTCCGCGCCCGATCGAGAGGCGCAGTGTGAATTTGCTCCGGGTCTGATTCTCCGCGGCACCGTGCAAGGGCGTCGCGTCTGCTCGGAAGGGAGGCCCAGCGTTCTCTCGCGACACGCCAGGCTTCTCCTCTGTAGCGCCGGAATGCTGCCGGCTTTTTTGAATTTTGGCTCCGCATCTTAGGCCCCGTTTACCGCCGATTAGAAATTTGTAAATTGCTGTTTGCAAATGATTTGCAGGAAGTTTTAATCGCGGTACCGTGGATTAGAAACGCGGTGATGAGTGGCGAGTGCTGAGTGACTAGCCGCGACCGGCTAGCCAGGACGAAGTGCTCGTGCGGGCGATCTGAACCTTTCGACTCTCCGAGTAGACGCTTGGCGAACGCGAAACTGCAAAAATTTGCGATTAGAAATTCTTAGAGGGCTGAGTTTTCTGTGGGTTAGTCCGAATTCTAATTCCAGATTTGCGATTAGGATTTCTGGGGTGTGCGATGCGGCGGTGCGTACTTGTTCTACAGGCTTGCTGCGGCAACAGCGCACAGGCAGGAGTGCCTGTGCCACTGAAACCGCATCGAGGCGAGTTTCGAGATTCCTGATGGATGGGGCGGAACCCCATTCTCTCAAGGCCGCCCCTTGTGGTTCGGGGCTGGCTGGTGTGGCGGCCGATAGTGTCGTCTGCGTTATCATATAAAAACGGGTAATGGTAGCATGTCTTGGGCGTTTTGAATATCGATATCGCTTTTTTTGACAGCTCTCCGAAGGCGCTGGATGGCGGGACACTGCCGTGACGCATTCGTCGAATCCAAACCGCTTCGACAAGCCGGGACGTGCGAAAGTGGTGGCAAGCCGCCCTTCGGCTCCGCTCGTATTCCAAATGGGCCGTGCCGAGCGTAGGGTCTCTGTGGAAGTAGAGCGTCACCGGGAGGTTGCGGCTGCCGTCGGAACGCCTCTGGCGGCCCCCCGAACGTAGTGACCCGCTCCTGGTACCGCAAATTTGATCGCTTTCCTGGTCGGAGACCCGATGACATCGTCTTGACCTTAGGACATAATGATGTCATTATGTCATCTATGGGTGAGACAATTTCAGAGCCGCTTTACGCACGGGTAGAAGATGTGCTGGCCTCGGACATTGCCAATGGCGCGCTCCTGCCGGGTGCGCGGCTTGCTGCCGAGCAGAGCTTGACTGAACGCTTTGCGGTGAGCCGTACGACGATCCGGCAGGCGATTCAGAACTTGATCAGGCGGGGATTGGTTGAGATTCGGCGCGGCAAAGGAACGTTTGTCACGCTGCCGAAAATCTCGCAAGAACTCACAGAGCTGACTGGCTTCGTTGAGGACATGCAGGTGCTCGGCCGCCATGCTTCTGCGCGGCTGGTGGATCAGCAGATCGTCCCGGCTGATGAGAGCGTTGCGCGAGGGCTTGGGCTCGCGGTGGGCACGCTGGTGATTCGGATTCAACGCGTGCGGCTGGCCGACAAGATGCCCTTGTCGTTCGACGAAACATATTTGCCGCGAGAAATCGGCGAGAAGATCGTGGAACACGATCTGGAAACCGAACCCATCTTTACTCTGCTCGAACAGAAATACAGCACGCCATTGGTGGAGGCGGAATACCGCCTCGAGGCCGTATTGGCAAATGCAGCCGTGGCTCGGGCCCTCGAAGTGAGCGCGGGCAGCCCAATTTTTCTAATCGAACGGACGTCGTACACGACAGGGCGGCGGCCGATCGATCATGAAAAGCTTTACTACCGCGGCGATCAGATCCGGTTCGTCACCACGTTGAGCCGAAGAACCGCTGCGGGATCGCGAACGGGAGACAGGCAAGATGGATAGCGGATTCGCGATCTGGTTGTTTGCGGTATCGCTGAGTGCGAGCGCACTGGGTGGAATGCTTGGCATGGCGGGCGGAATTTTTATTGTGCCCATCCTGGCGATTTTCGGTCATGTGGACATTCACGTGGCGATCGGCGCCAGCATCGTTTCGGTGATCGCGTGCTCGTGTGGCGGCGCGGCACCATTCCTTCGCGGCGGGCTGACAAACATCCGGCTTGCTATCACTCTGGAAACTGCCACGACGCTGGGAGCTCTGAGCGGGGTGTTTTTATTCGGCATCATCCCTACGTCGTATTTGTTTTTTCTGTTCGCTGCGATCTTGTTGCTGTCGGCGCAGCAGATGATGGCCCGGCGCGGCGAGCCGCTCGATTCTTCGAGTTTCGTCGAGACTGAGCGATGGACTGATGCGCTGGGGCTCGATTCGAGCTATCCGGAACGCGTCCTCGGCCGCGAAGTAGCTTATCGCGTGCAGCGTTTGCCGTTGGGGATGACGTTGATGTTTGGCGCCGGACTTATTTCGGCGTTATTGGGCATCGGCAGCGGCGTCCTAAAAATTCCAGCCATGGACGCTGCGCTACGCCTGCCGATCAAGGTTTCCTCCGCGACGTCGAATTTTATGATTGGGGTGACGGCCGCGGCAAGCGCGGGCGCCTATTTCATGCGCGGAGACATTGTTACTTCGGTAGCTGCGCCTGTTGCGCTTGGTTCGGTGGTGGGTGCGGTGCTTGGCGCGCGGACGCTAATGCGTGCGTCCAACAACAGTATTCGGCTGCTCTTCGTGGTGGTGCTCGTTCTGCTTGCCGGGCAGATGCTGCTACAGGCTTTCGGTATCCACTTCTTGCGAGGCCCGCTATGAATCGCACCACGCAGAGAGTGGCGCCGTTGGAAAGGCTATTGGCAGTCACGCTTTATTACGGGACCTTGATGGCATCTACGGTCGTCTGTCTCGGATTGGGGCTGGCAATGATTGGTGGACGATTTGGCGCATCGAGGCTCGCGATCTTGCGCGACATGCGCATCGCCACGATTGGCATCGCGCTGTTCATTTTGCTGCCGGTGGCTCGCGTGATCGTGATGCTCGTCGCTTATGTCCGGCAGCGCGACTATCGCCTGAGCGCAATAGCGCTGCTGGTGCTCACGGTGATTTTGCTTGGATTCGTTGTGGGTTTGGCGGGCAGACGCGGCAAGGAGCGCGCCTCTTCGATTCAGGAGCGAGGAGAAACTATTGAAACTGTTCCGCCGCACCAGATGCGCACTATTTCGCGGATGCAAAATTCCTTACCGGTGGCTTTAGCCTGTGCGTTCACCGCCAAGTTTGTTTCAAACCACGTTAGAGTTGAGGAGAATCAAATATGAACACGATTTCGACTGCTGCAAGCGAACCTAAAGCTTTCTTGCGGAACATTGTTTTTGACTTGCCGGGAACTTTCCCAATTGCGCGCTGGGCTCCGATTCCACTGCGCCTGATTGTCGGCTTTGGATTTATGGAGCATGGCTTTGCCAAGCTGACCAAGGGCCCCGAGGTATTCGCCGGTATCCTGCAGGCCTTGGCTGTGCCTGCGCCACATTTCATGGCATGGGCCACGATCGTCACCGAGCTGCTTGGCGGCTTGGCAATACTTCTGGGCGCGTTTGTTTCCATCATCAGTTTCCCGCTGGCTATGCTTCTGTTGGTGGCGGTTTTCACTGTCCATCTCCCCTACGGGTTCTCCTCGATCAAGCTGGTGAGTGTGGTCGCCGGGCGGCCGCAATTCGGGCCTCCGGGCTACGAGTGTGACCTGCTGTATCTGGCTTGTCTTGTGGCGCTGGTATTAGGTGGTTCCGGGCCGCTGGCGATCGACGACTACCTGAGGAAGAAGAGATAGGTTCCGGATTAGTGGTCAAATCGAATCGGAATCCAGCGTAGAATCGCGCGGACCTCAAGAGGAGGTGGCGTGAATGCTCGGAAGAGTATCTATGGCACTTATTCTCGGGATTCTAGGCGTTCACCTGCAGGCGCAAACACCGGAACGACAGACGACTGTGACCGGCAAGCTCGGCCGCGTGATGGCGATAGGGGGAGAATCGACGGGTTGGGCGATTCAACTTGACTCGGAAACGACCATTGACGATAAGCGAGTCGGTTCTATCGAGGTTGATTATCCCAACAGCGCAAGATTGGAAAAACTGGCGGACAAGCACGTTAAGGCGACTGGCACGCTTTCCCATCGGCACGGAGTGGAGACGGGCGAGCGGCTCGTGCTTGTCGCGTCCTCGATGAAGGAAGTGAAGGCTACCGGCGAATCAGAATCTGCGAAGAAAGGTCCTTTCAACCTGGCAGGGACGGAGTGGTTGCTGGAAGATTTGGGTGGAGGTGGAGTGATTGACTAATGTTCAAGCGACGCTCGCTTTCCCGGAGGCCGGGAAAACTGCGGGGAACGGGTCGTGCAACCGCTTCTTTGGTGCCGCGGAGATTAGCGGGAGCGCGATCAAATTGGGTCCGCTAGGCTCGACGCGAATGAGTTGCCCAGAGACGGTGATGAATCAGGAGACGAAATACCTTGATGCTCTCCAGGCAGCCGAGCATTTCGAGTGGAAGGAACCGTATTTGTTGATTTACTGCAAAGGCTTCGAAAAGCCGCTGCGATTCACGAGAATGCAAGCATCGAAATCGTCAACGCCGTGACGGATTAATTTGCCCAGCGCATATCCGCGAACGGATCAACACCTCTAGACGGTTCTTTTTTGCGAGAGCGCGACGCTAGGAAGCATTCGCTGCGGGGAGGCCGACGCGCTTGAGCAGATCCTGGAAGCGGGGTTCGTTGCGCAGGCCGTCCATGACGGGATCGATGTGGAGGTAGATGAGCCAGTGGGAGTGATCTTCAAAGGATTTCTCGAGGTAATCGAGGGCGAGGGCGTTTTCACCGAGGCCGATGTGGATTCCGGCGAAGAAGTGGGGCGCGACGTATTTGCATTTGGAGAGGCTGGTGAGATCGTCGAGGATTTGCAGGGCTTCTTGTTTCCTTCCAGCTTTGCCGTAGGAATGTGCGAGGGCTGCTCGCATGAGCGGGCTGCCGCCTGAGAGGCGTCACCGCCTTTTCACCTGCGGCGATGGCCAAGTCGTAGCGACCCGTTGTGACGTAGAGCAGGCTCGACGACCCAGTAGGTGACGGGATAGTTCGGGTCGAGTTCGACAGTTTGCAGAAGGTGTTCGAGGGCATCGTCGTATCGCCGGGCCAAATAGTAGTCCCGTCCGATTGCGACGTTGATAATGAGGGACAACGGATCGAGGGTTTGACTATTCGTTATCTTGGCGATCGCTTCTGCGTGGCGGCCCATGGTCATCACATACTCGGCGTACCAATGATTGGCAGTCGGGTAGTTGGGATTGAGTTCAAGGCTGCGTTTGAATTGCTTCTGAGCTTCTGGCCACTGCCAATCGTGCAGCCACAGCACCGCCGCCAGAGGCGTGTGGGCTTCACCGAGATCCGGGTCGAACTGCAGAGCAGTCAATGCGGCCGTTTTGGCTTTAGGGAACGCGTCGTTGGGCGGGAGATAGCTATTCCATCCGAGCAGCACATAGGAATCGGCCAGACCAGCATAGGCGAGAGCATAGGCAGGATCCTTTTCGACAGCTTGTTGAAAATACTCGATCGCCTTGTAAAACCCTTCTTCTGTCCAGCGATTCCAGTGATGACGGCCCTTTAGATAGATGCGGTAGGCTTCGGGATCTTCGGTGTGGTGCCTGGTGAGCTTTTTTTTCTGCGCGTGGGTGAGCTGCAGCTTCAACTTTTCCGATATCTCGTTGGAAATATCGTCCTGGATTGCGAAGATGTCGCCCGACTTGCGGTCGTATTGCGCGCCCCACAATCGGGAGCCTGTTGGTACATCTACCAGCTCGGCGCCGATACGCAATGAGCCGCCGCTCTGCATCACTCGTCCGGTGAGGACGGCGCGGACATTGAGATCGCGGCCGGTGGCTTGAGGGTCAATCGCGCGGCCCTTGAATCGAAATACGGTGCTCTGCGCCATCACGCGGAGTTTTGGGACCGTGGCGAGGATGTTGATAAGGCTCGCGGTGATGCCGTCGCTGAGGTATTCGTACTCGGGGTCGCGACTGGCGTTGTCGAAGGGCAAGACTGCGAGCGAGTCGATGGTTTTTGAGGCGCGGCGGGCGCGGAGTGCGCGTGTGTCGTCTGTCGATGAGCGTGACAGATGCTCGCCGGTCGAAGATAGGGGGCCTGGGCTTGATATTGCTGCCGCTGATTGTGAGATCTCGCTTGCGGAGCGGCTGCCCGAATCTAATTCACGTTTTAAGTGCAACAGGTCAGCGCACAGATCGGACACGCGTTGGTAACGCTGGTCTCTATCTTTGTGCAGCGCTTTGTCTATGATTTCTTCGAGCCTAAGGGGAATCGCGGGATTGATACTTCGCACCGGGGCCGGAGGGCGCGTCAGAACCGCTTCGATAATCATGCCGCCTGTGCCACCGCCGAATGCCTGCCGCCCGGTCGCCATTTCGTAGAGCACGAGGCCGAGCGAGAAAATATCGGTGCGCGAATCTAGGCCGTCTCCTCGAACCTGCTCTGGCGACATGTAGGAAGGAGTGCCGCTTATGATTCCGACGATGGAATTGGAATCCGATAGATCGGCTTCGGAGTCGGCGCCTGTAGTGATGCCTTTGGGAACAAGCTTGGCGAGGCCAAAATCTAAAACCTTGGCGCGTCCGCGCTTGGTGACGAAAATATTCGCGGGTTTGATGTCGCGGTGAATGATTCCTTCCGCGTGAGCCGCATCGAGAGCTTCCGCGATCTCGACGCCCAGTTCGAGCAGTTCGTCGAGCGGAAGCGGCTTCCCGTGGATGTGAGCGCGAAGCGTTTCGCCGTCGATGAATTCCATGGCGATGAATGGGTGGCCGTCTTGCTCGCCGATGTCGTAGATGGTGCAAATGCCTGGATGGTTTAGAGCGGATGCGGCGCGCGCTTCGCGACGGAAGCGGTCGAGCGCCTGAGGTGATTGCGCCAGATTTTCGGGGAGGAATTTCAGCGCCACCGCTCGTTCCAGGCGATTATCCTGAGCCTTGAACACGACGCCCATGCCGCCGGCGCCGAGTTGCTCGACGATCCGGTAGTGCGAGATCGTTTGACCAATCATTGTCTGGGAAACCTGTGTGTCTGACCGATCACGGGCAGGCAAGGTTTCTGGCGAGTCGAAAATTTTAGACTACAACGTTGGATCGTCGGGGCCGGCTTCGGCGAACGATCTCTTTCTTTCCGTTTTTGGCGGCTTGGGCGATGCGATCAGGCTCAGGACGCTCGAGCCTTCTCCGAATGAATCCGCGGCCGCGAGAGGTTCTTGTTCGAGCGTGATGTTCTTATTGCATTGTGTGCAAACGAGGGCTGCGTAAGTGCCACCATCCGCTTGCCGGAACATATTGCAGCGCATGGCGCGTGCGCAACATACGGGAACCCAGATCGTGGAAGCTTTATCGGCAGCCATCAAGCGCCTCGCGGGGTGCGAATGCGGGGGGATTATACACTGGAATACGTTCCCGCCAGAGTGGAAGGCGACACTTGTATTTGAACTACAGCTTGCGCAGTGCTGGCGGAAGAGCGCCGGCGAGCGAGTAGGTGCCTGCGCCTGTTATGAGCAGAGCTACGGCGACGAGCAGTTGCGTGAGGGCGTATTCGATGCCTCCCGTGCTGATGTTGAAGCCGTGCGGTAGATGGACGAGAAAGATTGCGCCGAGCATTACGATGCTGACGCAGACGGCGCCGACGCGAATCAGGATGCCTGTGAGGATGGCGATGCCGCCCGCGACTTGGGCGAGTCCGACAAGGTAGCCGACGATATCCGGCGCGTGCATGTAGGCGGCGAAGCCGTGGGGGCCGGGGCCGCCGAATGCGCCAAAGAGGATGGCGCTGCCGTGGTAGAGGAAAGCCAGCGCGGCGGCGATGCGGATGAGGAGCAGGGCGAGGTTCGTCTGGGCGGCTGTTGGAGTGGTGGATGAGGGAAGTGCGGGCATGGCGTCGGCCTCCTAGGGATTGTTGTGTAGCAGAATTGCGGCGCAGCGCCAAATGATTTCGTACCGCGCGAGGGCGGTAAGAGGAAAGAAGAAGAGGGATCCCTCGGCAGCGCTCGGAATGACGACACTGGGAGAAGAGCAAATCAAACCCTGCTGGTCTGAAGACCAGCGCTACAAGGTTCAAAAGCGAATACAAGTTCAAAAGAGCCGGCCCCGGAAATTCGAGCGGGACGCAAACTGCGCGCGGGATGCCATTCGTATCTGAGGACGACCCGACGCTACTAGGGAAAAATTAGGCGAGGGATAGATTTGGCTCCGCGTTTAGTGTGGCGTCGGCGAAGTCGGCGTTGAGGTAACGGGGGTGGGCGGCGGCGGCGATCATGGCGGCGTTGTCGGTGGAGAGGGCGCGGCTGGGGAAATAGACATCGATGCCGCGGCGGCGGGCTTCGGATTCGAAGGTGACGCGGAGTTCGCGATTGGCGGCGACTCCTCCGGAGATGAGGACGGTGCGCGCGTTGTGCTGTTCGGCGGCGACTAGCGTGCGGGTGGTGAGATCGTCGACGACGGCGCGCTGGAAGCTGGCGATGAGATCGATCGTGGCGCGGCTCGAAAGCTGGCGGAGGGCGTCGGCGGTGCGTTCGCCGCGGGCGAGCGCTTGTTGGCGAGTGTCGATTTCGGGCTGCAGCTCGGGGTGGCGGCGTAGATGGTAGAGCATGGCGGTCTTGATGCCGCTGAAGCTGAAATCGTGGGGATTGCTTTTCATTTTTGGTTCGCCGAAGCGGACGGCTTTCGGATCGCCGTGCGCGGCGAGTTGATCGAGAATCGGACCGCCCGGATAGCCGAGGGCGAGCATGCGGGCGACTTTGTCGTAGGCTTCGCCGGCGGCGTCGTCGCGAGTGCCGCCGATGCGGGCGTATGAAAATTTGGCGCGGCTCGCGTCGCCATTCGATGAGGTCGATGTGACATGGTAGAGAACTGTGTGGCCGCCGGAGACGATGAGGCAGACGGCGGGCATTTGCGGATGGCGCGCGGCGAGATGCGCTTCGAGAATTACGGCGTGGACGTGGCCTTCGAGGTGATTCACGGCGACGAGCGGCTTGTTGAGCGCAAGGGCGAGAACTTTGCCGTAGGTCATGCCGACGAGGAGCGCGCCGGTGAGGCCGGGGCCCTGGGTGACGGCGACGGCGTCGAGATCGGTGAGCGCGATTTTGGCCTGGTCGAGCGCTTCGCGTACGACTGGCACGATTTTGCGGAGATGCTCGCGAGAGGCTAGTTCGGGAACTACGCCGCCGTATTTGCGGTGGATGTCGATCTGCGAGGAGACGATGCTCGAGAGGATGCGGCGACCGTCGGCGACGACTGCTGCGGCGGTTTCGTCGCAGGAGGACTCGATGCCGAGGATCAGTTTTTCGCGGGCGTCCAAAGTGATTCCTTCCTCAGAAGCTACCGATTCATTATCGTAACATACAGGATTCCACGGCTTTCGCGAGCGCGCGAGCTTCGGGTAAGATGGAACGTCGAAACTGAAACGCGCGTCCCGTATTTCGCAGCCATCGGCGCGTTGGATTCTTCCCAAGCCAATCAAAAAGGAACTGAACGATGACGGGAAAGCCGAAGCGAGTACGCAAGGCGGTGCTGCCGGTGGCGGGGCTCGGAACGCGGTTTCTTGCCCGCGACGAAGGCGATGCCGAAAGAAATGCTGCCGGTGGTGGATAAGCCGCTGATTCAGTACGCGGTGGAGGAGTGCATCGATTCGGGAATCGAAAATATTATTTTCGTGACGGGGCGGCGCAAGTACGCGATTGAAGATCATTTTGATTCGGTGCCGGAGCTGGAGCAGTTTCTCGAGGAGCGCGGGAAGGCGAAGCAGGCGAAGATGGTGCGCGAGATCAGCGGCGGCCTGCATTTCAGTTATACGCGGCAGAGCGAGGCGCTGGGATTGGGGCATGCGGTGCTGACGGCGCGCGAGTTGGTGGGCGATGAGCCTTTTGCGGTGCTGCTGGGCGACGTGATTATGGATGGGAAGATTCCGGCGACGCGGTCGCTCGTCGAGATTTATGAAAAGACGGGCGTGGGGGCGATCGCGGTAGAGGAAGTGCCGCGCGAGCGATTGCATTTCTATGGAATCGTGGACGCGGTGGCGGAGAAGGGAAAGTCGAATCGCTGGGGCGAGCGATTGCTGCGGATCAAGGATCTGGTGGAGAAGCCGGAGCCGGAAAAGGCGCCGTCAAATCTGGGCGTCACGGGGCGCTATGTGCTGCCGCCTGAAATTTTTGACTATCTGGAGAAGACCGAGCCGGGTGCGGGAGGCGAGATTCAGCTGACGGATGGATTGCGGAAGCTGGCGGGAAAAAAGCAGCAAGGGCTGTACGCGTGGGTCTACGACGGAAAGACTCATGACGCGGGAGACAAGCTGGGATTTTTGAAAGCGACCGTGGAAATTGCGTTGAAGAATCGAGCAGTTTGGGGCGGAATTTCGGACGTATTTGCAGGGGTTAAAGCTATAGCGACTGCGTAACGCGAAAACGGCGCTACTTTTTGTCCTTTTTGGAAGAGGATTTTTCGCTCGAGGATTTCTCGGACGATTTGGTCTCGCTCGATTTGCTCTCCGATTTTTCTGACTTACCGGATTTTTCCAGATTTATCTGACTTGGATGAGGCGCCGTCACCTTCGCTCGCGGACGACGAGGAACCTTTGCCCGCGTAGTCCGTGACGTACCAGCCCGAGCCTTTGAACTGGATTCCGGCGGCGGAGATCTGGCGTGGCGCGTTGGCGCCGCATTTGGGGCATTTCTTGATTTCAGAGGCCGAATGCTTCTCGATTTTCTCGAAGCGGTGGCCGCACTTGTCGCACTTGTACTCGTATAAAGGCAAAGCGGAGTTCCTCCCCCGTGCTTCAGCTAATACAAAATTTTAGCACGATACGGCAGCCTGTGCCGGGGCTAGCGGCTTGCAAGATGGTGCGCGTGGGCATAGTCTCGTGAGACGGACAACATGGCAAAAACAGTAAAAATCGATGAGCCGGGGGTGGGTTGCCTGTATCTGGTGGCAACACCTATCGGAAACCTCGAGGACATAACGCTGCGCGCGCTTCGCATTTTGAAGGAAGTGGATCTAATTGCGTGCGAGGATACGCGCGAGACGATGAAACTGCTGACGCACTTCGATATTCAAAAGCGGCTGGTGAGTTATCACGAGCACAATGAGATTACGCGAGCGGCAGAGATCGTGATTGATTTGGAGCAAGGCGCGAAAGTGGCGCTGGTGAGCGATGCGGGTACGCCGGTGGTTTCTGATCCTGGGCATCATCTGGTGAGTCTGTGCTTGCGGCATGGGATTCAAGTGGTGCCGGTGCCGGGGGCTTCGGCGTTTGTGGCGGCGCTTGCGGCGTCGGGGATGCCGATTGAGGAGTTTGCGTTTATCGGATTCTTGCCGTCAAAGCAGACCGAGCGGCGAAAATCTTTGCGGGAATTGAGCGGCGGGCAGCGGACGCTGGTGCTGTATGAAGCGCCGCACCGATTGCTCGACACGCTGGAAGATGCGCTGGAAATTCTAGGGAACCGGCAAGTGGTGGTGGCGCGCGAAGTGACGAAGCTGTATGAGGAATTCATGCGCGGGCGGATTGAGGTGCTGCTGGAGGACTTGAGAAAAAAAGCGCCGCGCGGGGAAATCACGCTGTTGATTGCGCCTCCGGATGAGGAGGCTGCGCATGCGGAAGGCGGGGCGGGGAATTCGGCTTCGGCGGTGCCGTTGGCGAGGCGCGTGGAGGAAATAGCGCTGGAGCGAGGCGTCGATACGAAGTCGGCTTTGAAGGTGGCGGCGCGGGAGCGCGGGTTGACGCGGCGGGAAGCTTACAAGCAGCTGTTGATTACGCGGGATGAAGCGTAGAAGCGAATTTCTAGTTTGGTTCGACGGATGGCACTAAAAATCAGAGATGCCGCAGATTTCTTCAGCGGAGTTTTACGCGTTGCCGCTTCGCGTGCATACGTTCCTTGCCGACATTCCGTTGCACGACGTCTGGGCGGTTGACCTACCTGGGTACCGCAACGACGTCACTCTTTGTGAATTTCTCCGCCGGTCGCATGAAAACAGATCCGCACAAAGCCGATGCTGAGATCAGTAGATTTCCGCTCGTAGCGCGAGCGCTTTTCGGGCTTCGGTTCTTTCTGGGGCGCATTTTAGGGCTTGAGACTGAACCGACGGATGCCCCGGCAGCATCGTTTGGAAACCGGCTGACGATTGAGGATCGTGCTCGTTCCATTGTCGAACCGGGAACGGCAGAGGGGCTGTTCCGCTGTGTCTATCGCTTCGAAAACGAACAGCTGGTTGAAATACAGAATCGCACTGCCCATGCTGCTGCGCTGAGCGCGCTTGCGGAAAAAGTTGATGGTTATCGGTTCTATTTTGCGGTTTATGTGCGACCGCGGACTTGGATTACGCCGTTGTACATGGGCTTAATCGATCCGTTTCGAAGATGGGTTATTTATCCGGCTTTGTTGAAGAAAATTCGTGCGGAGTGGGATCGGGATATTTGTTCGAATTGAAAAGTCGACATTTTGTGGACTGATGGTTTCAGTCGGGAGAGCTTTCAGCGGCCTTTTGGCGTTCATGGAGTGCGATGCAGTGGCGGAGCCAGGTCAGATGCATTGCACCTTAACAAAGGCGCACAGGCAGGAGTGCCTGTGCCACTGAAAAGGCGAAGTCCTAGACAAGAGCTGAGGAGAACCGGCGCGGCAGCGGAAAGAAAAGCGGTCAGGATGAAGAAGCGGTGAGATTTGCGAAGAAGGCGTCTACGCGATCCAGGATTTCGGGGGCGGATTGGGCGTGGTGGACGGAGTGGCGGAGTTCGGAGCCGTTGCGAACGCCGTGGGTGAAGAGACTGGCGAACTGCTTCATTTTGCCGACGGCGTCGGGCATTTCGGCTGCGATCAGGCTGCGGAAATATCCCGACAGCAGATTGTAGCGGTCGAGTTCGGTGGGCTCGTTGTAGTGCTGCGTCGCAATGTATTGCGCGATCTGGCGGAAAATCCAAGGATTCGATGACGCGGAGCGGCCGATCATGACGGCGTCGCATCCGGTTTCGGCGATCATGCGAACGGCATCTTGCGGCGTGCGAATGTCACCATTGCCGATGACGGGGATGCGCACGGCCTGTTTCACATCGCGGATTACGCTCCAATCCGCTGCGCCGCTATAGCCCTGCATGCGAGTGCGCGGATGAATGGCGATTGCTTCGATGCCGGCTTGTTCGGCCATGCGTGCTACGTCAACAGCGACGATATTGTTCTCGTCCCATCCGGAGCGAATCTTGATCGTGAGCGGAATGCGGACGGCGGCGCGAATGGCGCGGAAAAGAACTTCGAGGTGCGGCAGATCGCGCAGCAGGCCGGAGCCGCCGCACTTCACGACTTTTTTCACCGGACAGCCGAGATTGATGTCCACATGGTCAAAGCCGAGATCCTCGGTGAGCGCGGCGGCGGAGGCCATCACCTTTGGGATCGGAGCCGAAGATTTGCGCGGCGATGGGATGTTCGTCGTCGTCGAAATAAAGATAGTGCAGGGTGCGGGCGGAATTGCGAGTGAGGCCTTCGGCGCTGGTGAACTCCGTCATGATGAGGCCGCAGCCGCCGAGGCCGCGAATCACGCGGCGGAAAACGGTGTCTGTGACACCGGCCATCGGAGCGAGGATGGTGGCGGGGCGAATGGCGCGATCGCGAATTGTGAATTCTGACGGAAACATGGCTAGAGAAGAGTGTCGTCTATTGGTTCGCTATCGAGTGGGCTGACCGAGCGGACGCGACGTCCCGCTGGCCGATGGGTGGAGGTGGGGACGGCAGAACGCGGAGCTGATGCGGGTGTCGCGATTGCATCCGGCGAGACACTTCCACTAAGCGAAGCCGCAGCAGCCGCACGCGCGCGGGGAGCCGCAGGGTACGCCGGTTCGACGCGCGCTGCCGGCAAGACGCCATTAAGCTGAGCGATCAGGGCCTCCTTCGAGCCGCCAAAGAAATTATCTACTACCTGCCCAAGCGCTTGTGCGCGGGCTTCGTCGGCCGTCACATTGGCGCGATACGTGTAAGCACGGCCAACCTTTCTGCGCTCGACCACGCCTTTGCGAGCAAGCCTGTCCATGATCGTCATGATCGTGGTGTAGGCGCGAGGGCGTCGCTCAGCGAGGCGATCGCGAATTTCACGCACCGTTCCTTCACCCATCGGCCATAGCGTGTTCATACAATCGAGCTCGAGGGGCGCGAGATCGAGAACTGAACGGCGCGGAGAATGAGTTTTCGGAACGGCGTCAGTCACAGGTGTTCGCTTTTCGTGATCAAGTTTTCTTCGCTGCGTCGTCAACGGTAACAAAATTTGCGATTCTCTTGCCTAAATACTTTGCTCCGTGAAGCAACGCGCGACGGAGCGATGGATTGCGCCCAGTCCACTCGTCATCGCCCGACAGAGAATCGATCGTCGCTCCCATAGCGGCCATTTTAGAGTCGAGGTCGTCGATGAAATTGAGCGCAACAGCTTCGCGGGTTTGCGGCAGTGCGGGAGAACCGAATTCATGCGTGCCGTGGTGGCTGAGAATCAGATGCTCCACGAGGACGGCCAGGGCTGCCGGAAATCCGGGAATTGCTTTGATTCGATCGCGGACCATCCCTGCGCCAATCATGATGTGTCCGAGTAGGCGGCCTTCGGTGGAGTAGTCGATGCCGCGGGCATAACGCAGTTCTTCGATTTTTCCGATGTCGTGAAGGACGACGCCTGTCAGAAGCAGATCGGCGTCGAGTTCGGGGTAATGTTCGGAAACGGCGCGCGCGAGGCCGGTGAGGCTAACGACATGCTCGAGCAGGCCGCCGATGAACGCGTGATGCATGGTCATGGCAGCGGGAGCGCGCTTCAGCTTAGGAACGATTGCGGGATCCTCGATGAACCTGTTAAGGAGTTGCTGCAAATAAGGATTTTTCATCTGCGCGACTGCGGCGCACAGCTTCGAATAAAGCACTTCCACGTCGTACTTCGTGTGAGGAAGAAAATCGGCGATCTCGTAATCTTGTTCCGCGGAAGGAATCACGGCTTCGAGGGTGAGTTCCTTTTGGCCGTTATAAAGTTTCACGCGGCCACGAATCTGCACCACGTCGTCGCGTTCGAACGTGCTTACGATCGGAGTGAAGTTCTCCCACATCTTTGCGGAGATGGTTCCCGTGCGGTCGCACAGTTCGAGTTGAAGCCATGATGATCCAGTGCGGGGAGAAGTGCGAATCTCCTTTTCGCGAACGAGGAAGAGGGAAGTGACGGCCTGTCCGTCCTGAAGGCTGGAAACGTAGAGGCTCTTCATCAGCTATTCAGCTTCGGCTTCAACTTCTTTTTGGCATTGGCTTTCTGCTGAGCGTCCGGAGTAGGCGCAACCTCCTGGATTACGCTTGCTCCAGGAACGGCGGCGGAGTCAGTGAACCCGGGTTTTACCGTGACATAACTCTCTTCACGAAGTTGCGCGAGATATTCGCGCATCTGCGGCTGCATTTTTTGCAGATAGATCCGGTTCATGATTTCGTTTTCGACCTTGCTAACGGGCTGCAAGCCGGCTTTGAAGTGATCGACCACTTTGAGAATTTCGAAGCCGGTTTTTGTCTGGATGACTTCGGTAATCTGACCCTTATCCATTTTAAAGACGATGTCTTCGAGTTGCTTGGACAGCTGGCCGGGCTCGAAAGTTCCAAGCGCGCCGCCTTTATCTTTTGTGCTGCCTTCGGAGTAGCGCTTGGCGATTTCGCTGAACTCTTCCCCTTTCAAGACGCGATTGCGATAGTCGTTGGCCTTTTGCTCGATCGCCTCGATTTCCTGCGGGGACTTGTCCTTTGTATCCAGGAAAATCTCAGCAAGCTCCACCTGTTCCGGCTTTACGAAGTCTTTTTGATGCGCGTCGTAGTATTGCTGTACCTCGTCGTGCCCGATGATGATGCGGGTTCCCATTTCGCGGTGAATCACTTCCTGGGTGAGCAAGCGATTGCGAAATTGCGATTTGTAGTCGTCCCAGGAGAGGCCTTCGCTTTCGACGGCCTTTTCCAGATCGTCCAACGAAGCCAGATTATTTTGCTTGCGGACTTCGTCCAGCTGCTTGATTACATCGGCCTCGACGCTGATGCCCTCATCTTTGCCGCGTTGGATCAGGAGTTGCTGGTCGATCAAGTCGCGCAGCAAGTCCTTTTGTTTATCCCTGTACATTGTTTCGACGCGCTCGGGCGGGCAAGCCTTGGCATTCTTCGGTGACATCGTGGCGAAGCGCTTGTTCCGCTTTTGAATAATCGCTGAGGGTAATAATGTCGTTGTTGACGCGCGCTACGATTTCTTCCGCGACCACTCCGTGATGAACGGGAGCTGCGGGTGCAGCGGCAGCCGGAGCCGGCGTAGGAGTTGGCGTGGGAGCTGGCGGTGGCTTGATGACGGTAGACGGCTGTTGCTGAGCGAAAACCGAGAATGGCAAAGCGAGCGCGAGAATCGTAAGCGCGAGAAGTTGCAAAAACTGTGAAGTGCGAAGTCTCATTTTGTTCCTTATAGGCAAAAGTGTAGACCTACGATTGTAGTTGTTGCAATACGTTTCTGGCTGCGGCCATTGGACCACCTGCGTCGCCTTTCCAATCGAACCAAAGGACGCCCGTGGGATCGAGACGCATTCCGCGGCGTTTTCGCACCAATTTCACGAGGCGTTCCGGTCCCAATGGCGTGTCGTCGTAAAACTTGATCGCGATCTGGTCTTGCTTGCGGTCAATCGTGGCGACGAGCATCTTCTCCGCGAGCGCTTTCAGCACGGCATATTCGAGCAAGTTTTCGACGGCGGGCGGAGGAGGGCCGAAACGGTCGGCGAGCTCACGGCGCACTTCCACGCGTTCAGCGTCGGACGTGACACCGGCAATTCGCTTGTAGATGCGCAGGCGCAAATTCTCGCTCTCGATGTACTCAGGTGGGATGCGGATTTCCTGCCCAAGGTTGAGTGTGGCGCGGCGTTCCGGGGGAAGTGCTTCACCTTTCCGCTCGGCGACGGCGCGCTCCATCATCTGGCAGTACATATCGAAGCCCACCGCTTCGATGTGGCCGTGCTGCTCGCTGCCGAGAAGATTGCCCGCGCCGCGAAGTTCGAGGTCGAGTGCGGCGATACGGAAGCCTGCGCCGAGGTCGCTGAATTCCTTGAGCGCGGCAAGACGCTGGCGGGCGATGGATGTAAGCGCGGTTTCCGTTGGGATTAGTAGATACGCGTAGGCGCGCTGGTTGGAGCGGCCGACGCGTCCTCGCAACTGGTAAAGCTCGGAGAGGCCAAAGCGGTCAGCGCGATTGATGATGATGGTGTTGGCGCGCGGGATGTCGAGGCCGTTCTCGATAATGGTGGTCGAGAGGAGGACGTCCGCCTCGCCGCGGATGAATTTCAGCATCACTTTTTCGAGCTCGTTTTCGCGCATCTGGCCGTGGCCGATCACTACGCGAGCTTTCGGAACGAGGCGCGTGATCATGGCAGCGAGAGATTCGATGGATTCGACGCGGTTGTGAACGAAGAAGATTTGTCCATCGCGGGCGAGTTCTTCCTGAACCACGCGCTGGACGAGCGTTTCGCTGAACGGAGCCACGGTGGTTTGGATGGCGAGGCGATCTTTCGGCGGAGTTTCGATGACGCTCATGTCGCGCAAGCCGACGAGCGACATGTGCAGCGTGCGGGGAATTGGGGTGGCGGACATGGTGAGGACGTCGACATTCTTGCGCATTTCTTTCAGGCGCTCTTTGTGAGCCACGCCGAAGCGCTGCTCTTCGTCGACGACGAGCAGGCCGAGATCCTGAAACTTCACGTCCTTCGAGAGCAGGCGGTGAGTGCCGATGACGATGTCGACTTTGCCTTGCTCGACTTCTTCGAGCACCTTCTTTTGTTCTTTCTCGGAGCGAAAGCGGCTGAGCATTTCGATTCGGACGGGAAACGCTGCAAAGCGGCGGCGGAAAGTTTCGTAGTGTTGAAAAGCGAGCACGGTGGTGGGGGCGAGGATGGCGGTCTGTTTTGAATCGGCGATGGCCTTGAAGGTGGCGCGCATGGCGACTTCCGTTTTGCCGTAACCCACGTCGCCGCACAGAAGACGATCCATCGGAAGCGTGGATTCCATGTCGCGCTTCACGTCGTCGATGGCTTTCTGCTGATCGGTGGTTTCTTCGAATTCGAAGGCGTCTTCAAATTCGCGCTGCCAATTCGAATCGGGCGGGAAGGCGTGGCCGGTGGCCATCTTGCGTTCGGCGTAAAGTTCGAGAAGCTTTTCGGCCATGTCGCTAACGGACTTGCGGACGCGCGTCTTGCGCGCTTCCCAGATCGTGGTGCCGAGGCGGTCGAGGGCGGGCGTGGCGCCGCCGAGCGCGTTGTATTTTTGGATGAGGTCGAGCCGCGCGAGCGGGACGTAGAGCTTGGCGTCGTCCGCGTAATGCAGCAGCATGAATTCGCCGTTCGCGCCTTCGACGGCTACCTGGCGAAGGCCGTCGAACTGGCCGATGCCATGGTCCACGTGAACTACAAAATCGCCAGGCTTGAGATCCGAAAAATCGCTGAAGAAACTGGCAGATTTTGGGCGTGAGCGTGCGCGTTGCGAGGGCGGAGGTAGCGTCTCGAAGAGATCGGTGTTTCCGTAGATGGTGAGATTTACTTCGGGGATCACTACGCCTTCGCTGATGGGCGCCTTGATCAGGATCATGCCGGGAACATTGCCGCCGTGCGACTCTTCGGCGAGGCGGCTGACCGTGACATTTTCTTCGAGCTCGCCGAGGCGATAGGGAACTTCGTATTCGTGGCAGATATCGGCGAGGCGTTCGAGTTCGCCCGTGGTAGCGGCCGAAACCATCACCTGTTCGCCGGTCGGCCAGCCTTTCGCGAACTTCCGACATGAACGCCGCGACGTTGCCGTGGTAGCGCGTAGTGGGCTGAGTTTGCAGCGTGCGTTGCGGCGCGTCTTCGCTTGCAACGCCGAGATGCTCCACCCCCAGGCGCGGCGCAAGTTGCATCGCGAGCGACCATTCTTCTTCGTCGAAGATGAAGCGATTGGGCGGCTCGCTGACGCGGGCTTTCGAACGCTTCGAAGGATTCGCGCAATTTGTTCGCGATATTGTTCGATGGCAGCCTTCAAGAGCGAAGGCTCGTCTTCGATCACGAGCGGATCGCCGGCGAGATCGAAGAGAGTGGACTTGCGATCTTCGAGCAGGATCTCCTGAAATTCCCAGCCGGGATAAAAGCCTGCCGGAGCTTCGTCATCTTCGCGGCCGGATGCTGCCGGGACGCGCAGGCGCTGCAACACTTCGGCGCGGCGCGGGAAATTCGGTGAGCGGCAGCAACGTGGCGCGTTCCATCGGATTCGTTGAGCGCTGCGTATTGGGATCGAAGGCGCGAATGGATTCGATCGTGTCGCCGAGAAGCTCGATGCGAACTGGCTGCGGCGCTTCCGGCGAAAATACGTCGATGATGCCGCCGCGGACGGAGAATTGGCCGGGCATTTCGCAGGTGGTTTGTTTTTCGTAGCCGGCGCTCGAGAGGAAATCGAGAAGCTCGCGGTGGGGAATTTCCTGGTCGCGCTCGATGGTGCGGGCGAGATGGCGGTAGAACTCCGCTTCGCGCATCCGCCAGAGCGCAGCTTGTACGGGCGTGATCATCAAGTCGGCGTCGCCGTTGGCAAATCGCCAGAGCGCGACGGCGCGATCTTCGGAAATTTCCGCGTGCGGCGAGCGGCCGTCGTAGGGCAGCACTTCGAGCGACGGGAAGATGGACGACTCGATGGCCCGGCTTGCCGGTAACGGCGCGATAGAACCAGCGCAGCGGTTCGACGAGTGCTTCGGCGCGTTGGTTTGACTCCACGATGAAGATGGCGGGACGGCCAAGTTCGGTGGCGGCGAGAGTGGCGACGAGAGTTTTGGCGGGGTCGGTAAGCCCGTCGAGGCGGACGAATCCGCCGCTGCGGCGCAGCTTGTCGACCGCTTCCTCGACGACGGGCCGGCGACCCACCCGAGCGAGAAGCTCAGATACCAGGGACAGAATCATGCGTTGAGATTTTTGATGCGCTCAATCAAGCGCGCGGTCGAATGGCCGGGCTCGAGAGGAATATGAATCACTTTGCCCGCCGCGGATGAAGACGATTCGTCCAGCTGAAGGGCCTTCTTATCGGAGGCGGGATTGCCGCCCTGGACGATAATGTCTGGCGCAAGCCGGTCCGCAAACGGAGGCGAGGAATTCGGATCGAACTCGACAGTGAAATCCACGGCGGCTAGCGCGGCAACAATTTCGGCGCGCTCGGCGGACGGCGTTATCGGCAGGCCGGACAACCGGCGCTTTAGCGTCGCGACGGTCGCGCGAGTTCGCTTCGCTCTCGATTCCTACCACAAGGATATCTCCATGCGAGCGAGCCTGTTCGATCAGGCGAACATGGCCGGGATGCAACAGATCGAAGGCGCCGCTTGCGAACACCACTCGCTTGCCGTTGCGTTTCCACTCGGCGCGTCGGAGAATCAATTCATCTTGAGAAATTACGCAACCCAAATCTCTGCTCTCCCTGTTCACTACGGCGCTTGGTTGCAAACACACTATTCTAACATGCGCTGAAAATGGCAGGCGCAAAGCGATGAAGCTCTGGGAACTTGGGCTCGCGATCGGCGGAGCAATTTGTCTGCTTCTGGGAGCCGCATGGATCCGGCGCAGTGAGCTACCGAGAAAGGACTTCGTGCTGGATGCGGGCAGCTGCCGGGTTCCCGTTACGGAGTATGACCCGCCGGCGGATGTGAATCCGGCTGGATCTGCGATTGTGCTTCACGGGCTTTCCGCGAATCGCAGGGTGATGACGTACCTGAGCGAAGATTTCGCGGGGCATGGTTTGCGAACTTACGCGCTGGATTTACCCGGGCATGGCGACAATCGCGAAGCGTTTACATTTTCCGCGGGCGCAGCTATGCGCAACGGCTGCGGTGGAAACTCTGATTCGCAACGGCACGATTGACCCGCGCACGACGGTGCTTGTGGGCCACTCGATGGGCGCAGCGATTGCGATTCGAATGGCCGATCGCGAACCGGTTCTTGCGACGATTGCGATTTCACCGGCGCCGATGAAACTGCCGATGCGGATGCCGGCGAATCTGCTCGTGTTCACGGCGCAATTTGATATGCCGCCGCTGGCGAAGGAAGCGAAGGACTTGGAGGCGGCCGCGGAAGGCGATAGGGATGCGCCGGAGGATTTTGCGCAGTTGCGCGCTTTTGATTTGGAGCGTATTCCGTTTGCGTCGCACACCAGCTTGTTGCTCGATCGCCGCGTCGCGCACCGGTCAGAGTTGTGGGCGATGCGGGCATTGTTTCCGAACGTGGCGACCGAGACTCTCGCCTTGAACGTCGATCTAGCGACCTACGAGACGTTCAATTTTGGCCGGCGGCGTCTGGCGGGAGCTGTGCTGGGGCTGATCGGGCTCGTGCTACTTTTTCCGCTTGCGGCCAGCGCTGTCGGTCCAGGTATTCGCTCAAATTTTCGAACTGCTGGGAACCGAGCAGATTCGGAACGGGCGACCGTATCTACATAACGACTTACGAATCGATGCATCTAATCGAGTGCCCGGTCGCGCGCTGATCCTGGTCGAAGGAATTGTCTCTGCGCTGATTGGAGTAGCTGATATTGATTCTCTTCGTTCCCTCTGAAATTCCTGCACTTTACTCGGGCGACTATCTCGCATCGCTATTACTAATCTACGGAGCGCTGCTGCTTATTTTGAATCGCTCGGAGGCCCGCGCTACATTTTCACTCAATATAGCGACGAAAATCGCAGCCGCTGTGCTGGGCATTGGCACGATCCTCGCAGTTGGGGCGTGGCTGAATTGGCAGTTGACGGACTGGTTGGCTCAATGCGCCGAGGTGGCTGCGGTTTTGCGCGCTTGTTCCGGTGCTTTGGATTTTTGCCTATGCGGAGGAGGTGGTGCTCGGGCCCGTGAATTCGGGCAGGCGCCGGACGATTCGATTTGCGCTTGCGATGGCTTTGCGGCTCGAGATCTGGCTCGTTTGCGTTTTTGCCTACTACGAACTGGTGAGCGGACAAGTGCTGATTCTGCTCTTGGTGACCGCGCTCGCAATATTTTCGATCTTGCAGCGGCTAGGTACCGATGCGTTACGCCGGCGCACCGGCTCCGCCCCGGCCGCCGCACTCTTTGGTGCTATACTCGGCGCTTGGTTGATTGCGTCGGTGTTCCCACTAACCTGACCCGCGGAATGAAAAAAATCGCAATTGTCGGCGGCGGTCCTGCCGGTGCGCTCTGTGGAGAGCGGCTGGCCACAGCGGGATTTGAAGTAACGATTTTCGATGAGCGGCTGGCCTGGGAGAAGCCGTGTGGCGGCGGTCTGACGCACAAGGCCATCGAAACTTACCCTTTTCTGCTCGACACTCCGCATCCGAAGAAAGATTATTCGCACGGCCGAACTGATTTCGAGCCGTGGCCATCGGGCCCGATTCGAAATGAACAATCCGATCGTCATTTATGCGCGGAAGGTTCTGAATGGGCTCTTGCTGGATCGGGCTGTGGCGGCTGGATGCACGGCGATTTGTTCGCGGGTCACGGAAATCGATACGAATGGCGCGAGTGTGAAATTGTCCATCGTGGGCGGAGAAGAGGCTGAAGCCGATTTCGCAGTGCTTGCCGCGGGCGCACGCAATCAATTGCTTCCGGAAACGACCGCACTCGGCGCCCACGATTTGGAAATGACGCTTGGGGTACTTTGTACCCACCGAAGAAGACATTCTGAAAGTTAAATTTCTGAAACAGTTCGAAGGCTACCTCTGGTCGTTTCCAAGGGCGGACCATATTTCGGTCGGTATCTGCGCGAAGTTGGGTCAGAGTTCGAGCCAGGAATTGCGGCGGCATCTTGACGATTTTATTTCCAAAGAAAATATTCCTATGGAAGGTGCGCAGCTCTACAGTCACGTTCTGCCCTCGCCGCAGGCGCAGACGATTCGAGGCCGCAGGATTGCGGGAAGAAATTGGGCGCTCGCGGGCGATGCGGCTGCCTGCGTCGATCCGATTACCGGCGAGGGACTCTACTACGCGCTGCGTTCTGGCGATTTGCTCGCGCAAGCAATCGCGGATGGGCAGCCGCAGGCATATCCGGAGCGACTGCGCGCGGCGTTTTCCGCTGACCTGGAGTTCGCAGCGAATATCGCGCGCAAAGTGTTCCGCGGGACATTTCTTGGCGGCGCGATCACCACGCGCATGGTGCAGCTGATTAACTACTCTCCGACGTTTCGCGACTTGATGCGCGATATTTTCAGCGGTTCTCAGGAATATCGCGGCCTCAAGCGGCGTTTGTGGAGCCAGCTTGGAATCACGATGGCGGAATTTGTTCACAGCTTCCTCGATCCACGACTTGTGCGCGAAATCGCCACCCGCGAACCTTCCTGATGACGACGCAGGAAGAGCGCCCACGTATAGGTCTGGAAGCTACGATCGAGAAAATCGTTCCGCGTGAATGGACTCTCGCTCACTACAATCCCCAGCTACCGCCCGTTCTTTCGACGCCGGCGATGATCGGGATGATGGAAATAGCGGCCGCGCAAGCCGTTCAGGCAGAGCTGCCCGCGGGAGCGATTACAGTTGGAACGCGGATTGAAGTGGACCATTTGAAAGCGGTACCGGAAGGCACTTCCGTTCAAGCCACCGCGCGCCTGGTGGAACACAAGGGACGTTTCATGATTTTCGAGGTGGAAGCCAGCGCCGGCGAACACGTGATTGGTCGCGGGCGAGTCTATCGAGCCATTGTTGAACCTACGAAATTTCAAGCGCAGGCCCACGCACGGAAGTCCTGAGCGCGGATCCTCTGAACTAACAGACCAAGCCGATCAGAATTTCAATATCGCCCATTTCCTAGTTGGTTTTGGAATTTTCTGCCTTGAGGATGAAGGCTGCCACGTTGTCGTGCAATGCCTTGAGCGAAGCTCCGCGTGCATAGACCATGTGCCCTGATTCATAAAACTGAAATTCGATGTTTTTCTGCAATTTGGCCGGAATCGGCAGGTGCTGCATTTCGTAGACGCCTTCGTAAAACGGCGTGGCGAGATCGAAATAGCCGGCGTTCAGCAAGTATTTTCAGGTCCGGGTTATATTTCATCGCCATCGCCAGGTCGGGCATCACGTTTGTCGCCATCGGCAGCGGTATCGGAGATCCCGGAGGCTGATGCAGAAAATTCCACGACTTCCAGATCTCGATTTCCGGCTTGAAAATCTTGTTCTCGCCAAACTTCAATTCTTTGCGCACGTAATCGTTGAAAGCTGAAACGTACGCCGACCCGATCGCCGCCGATTGCGGATCGTATTCCGCCTCTTTGCTGAGCGGATCCAATGTGGGCCCGGAGAAGCGCGTATCGAGCCGGCCAGTCGTCGTACCCGTGTCGTCCTGAAGCGTTTTCTCAAATTCTCCGCCGTTAATGCGCAGATCCGCTTTCTCGATGTATTCCACCGGAAGGCCAGTGTACTGATGCAGCTTTTGCGCGATCGCCTTGCGCTGATCTGGCGCGAGAGTAGATCCGGCCGCGAGCGCTTGCGCGTAATCGTTCATTGCAAATCGCTCGACCTCGGCCACTAGCGGCGCCAGTTCCTGGTGCGTATCCGGCAGTTTGTGGTGATACCAGGCGGATGCGGCGTAGGTTGGCAATGCGAGTTGGTAGGGAAGGTCGACTCCAGGATTAAACTGCGGACCGTCTGCGCTTAAATTAAAATTCAGTATTTGCGACAAAAGAATGACGCCATTGAAGTCCACAACCCGTTCCGTTTCGAGCACGTTGACCAGCACCGCAGATCGCGTGGTGCCGTAACTTTCGCCGAACATAAATTTGGGAGAGTTCCATCGTCCATATTTGCTTAGAAACTGCACGATGAAATCCGCGAACGCCTGCGCGTCCTGATCGACCCCATAGAACGCCTTTTCGCGATCCTTGCCGCTGATGCGACTGAAGCCGGTTCCGGGCGCATCGACGAATACCAGATCGCTTACATCGAGGAGGCTGTAATCGTTGTTGACTACGGGATATGGCGCGGCCGGTGTATGAGAATCGTCCATGGTGACGACGCGCTTGGGCCCGAATGCTCCCATATGCAGCCACACGGTCGAAGAACCCGGGCCGCCGTTGTAGAGGAATGTGACGGGACGCGGCGCGCCTTTATTATCGGATTTGAAATACGCCACATAGAACATGCTGGCTTCAGGCGTCTGGCTCTTGTCGTTCGGATCTTTGTTTTGAGGCACATCGTCCCAGTCCTTCGTGTGAACGACGAAAGTCCCGGCAAACGCATCATAATTGATAACGATTCCCGCCAACGGTGACGGAGCCTTTGCTTGCCTGCTGCTCCGGCTTAAATTGCTCTGGCCTTGCCGCTTCGGGTTTACTTGCCGGTGTGTCGTCCTTGGCCTGCGCGACAGCTCGAATCGGTAACGCAACCGCTAAGATCGTCAGAACGGCCACCCACAAGGCAAACCTTCGCATCGAGCGTATCTCCGTTTAATAAAATGAGAATCTTGTTTCTCGTCGAGAGCAAACACATTCCGACATCCCGCGTCAGGAACAGGGATCGCTCGGGCTATTTCAGTGCGTCAGCGCCCACTTGTGCGCATTGGGCATCTTGCGACGAAGTGCCGCCGGACAGTGCAATGGCGCCGACAATCTTGCCTTCGATCACGATAGGAATTCCGCCCTCCAGAGGAGTGGCCCCTTCGAGTCCCAAGTACCGCAAGCCATCGCCGCCTTTGGATACCTGATCCTGAAACCACTTCGTCGGGCGCTTGTAGAGCGCCGCCGAGCGCGCCTTGCTGATAGCGAATTGGGCGCTTCCGATTTGCGTATTATCAATTTTCTCGTAATAAACGAGCGTGCCATTGGGATCGACGATCGCAAGGGCCATTGTCCAATTATTTTTTCGCGCTTCCGCGATAGCGGCAGCAGCGGCCTTTTTCGCGTTTTCGAGCGAGATGGGAGGGCCATAAGGATTCGGCATCTGCTGCGCTTTCACAGCTGCAGCACAAAGAAAAATGGTCAGGGTCGCCATGAATTTTAGAATGGATCGCGAGGGCACGTTTTTTCTCCTCCTGATGTCCTTCGTGATTGTGCGGCTCGGAGCTGTCTGCATCGAGCCGAAGGACCGGTGCCGGATTATATATCCATAATTCGCGATTCGTAGCGAGGCAACGAAAATGGCTGGCCGGTTCGCGGCCGCTTTGATGAGCAAAGCCGGAGGACGGCGGCGTTTGACACGCCGTTCATCGGCCATCAGAATACAAATGGTGTGGCGGGTGATTCGAAGGTCCTGCCTGGGGCAAAATTCATAAGTGTAAGTGGCGGCTCGGCTGAGGTGTGTACACCATCAGCCAAATAAAAAGCGAGGAATCATGACAATGACTTCGATGATGCGAGTTTTCGCATCAGCTGTTTTGCTTGCGGCGAGCAGCGCAACTGCCATGGCCCAGACGAAAGGTCCGCAGAAGGAAGGATCTAGCACCTCTGCGGCGGTCCATACGCTACTGCCCGATTGCATCGGCGCTGGAGCAACTGCGCCAGCGAGCCCCGCTGTCGCTGACGATTCGAAGAAGGGCGGATTCGACCTCGCGAACCTCGATCGATCCGTGTCCCCGTGCGCAGATTTCTATCAGTTTGCGAATGGCGGTTGGATGAAAAACAATCCGATACCAGCGGCGTATCCGAGGTGGGGTTCATTCACGATTCTTCAGGAACATAACCAGGATGTGCTGCACACGATTCTTGAAGATGCGGCGAAAGACAAGTCCGCACAACCGGGATCAAATTGGCAAAAGATCGGCAATTTTTATGCGAGCTGCATAGACGAGGACGCGATCGAAGCGGCGGGCATAAAGCCGCTCGAGCCCGAGTTCGAAAGAATCGCGCAGATGAAGGACGCCGCGAGCTTGCAGCTGGAGGTGGCGCGGTTACAAAACGAAGGCGTGGACGCAATTTTCAGTTTTGGCTCCCAGACCGACTTTAAAGACAGCAACAGCATGCTCGCGGGCATCGGTCAAGGCGGGTTGGGCTTGCCGGACCGCGACTATTACACGCGCGACGACGAAAAATCCAAGAAACTGCGGGACGAGTATGTGCAGCATGTGGCGAATATGTTCAAGCTGTTGGGGGACAGCGACGACAAAACCGTGGCGGAAGCAAAGACTGTAATGGAAATTGAAACGCGGCTGGCAAAAGTTTCGATGCCGCGTGTCGATTTGCGTGATCCCGATAAGCTTTACCACAAAATGCCGGTTTCGCAGTTTCAGGAACTCGCCCCGAATGTGGATTGGGAAGGGTATTTCAAGGAGATCGGTGCGCCGCCGGTGACGCAGATCAATGTTTTTCAACCGGACTTTATGAAGGAAGTGAGCGCGGCATGGACGTCCGTTCCGCTCGCGGATTGGAAAGTGTATCTGCGCTGGCAGTTCGTTCATGCCGAGGCCACGGCGCTGCCAAAGAAGTTCGTGGACGAGAATTTCGACTTCTATTCGAAGAAATTGACTGGTACGCCAGAAATCCTGCCGCGCTGGCGCCGCTGCGTGCGAGCGACCGACCAGAAGCTCGGCGAAGATTTGGGACAGTTTTACGTGCAGCGCGCGTTTCCACCGGAAGCAAAGGCCAAAGCCCTCGAAATGGTTCACAATCTGATTGAGGCTCTGCGCGCCGATCTTTCGACGCTCGACTGGATGAGCCCGGCAACGCGCGAACAGGCCACGGCAAAACTGAGCGCGATCAAGTTAAAAATCGGCTATTCCGATAAATGGCGCGATTATTCCGGCTACAAAGTGGACCGCGGGCCCTACGTGGAGAATTTTATCCGGGGTAACGAATTCCAGGCCGCGTACGAGTTGGGAAAAATCGGCAAGCCGGTGGACCGAGGAGTTTGGAATATGACGCCGCCGACTGTGAATGCTTATTACAACTCGACACGCAACGAAATCGTTTTCCCGGCCGGAATCTTGCAGCCGCCTTTTTACGATCCGAATCGCGACGACGCAATGAACTATGGCGGGATGGGTTCGGTGATCGGGCATGAGTTGACCCATGGTTTTGACGATCAAGGCAGCAAGTTCGACGCGATGGGCAACTTGAAAAACTGGTGGACGCCCGAAGACTTGAAGAACTTTCAAGCGCGCGGCGAATGCATCGTGAAGCAGTTCGACAGCTTCGAAGTAGAGCCTGGCTTGCACGAAAACGGGAAGCTCGTGGAAGGCGAAAGCATTGCGGATCTCGGCGGACTAACGATTGCATATGCTGCGCTGCAAAAGACGCTGGAAGGTAAACCTGCGCCAGCCCCGATCGACGGATTCACCGCCGACCAAAGATTCTTTCTGGGTTGGGCGCAGGTGTGGGCAGGGAACATGAGGCCGGAGTATGCGCGAATGATCGTCCAAACGAATCCGCATCCTCTGGATAGTTACCGGGTGGACGCGCCTGTGTCGAATATGCCGGCGTTTGCGAAAGCATTTGAATGCGGTGCGGATTCGAAGATGGTGCGGCCGGTAGCGGAGCGGTGCAGAATTTGGTGATTTAAGCCGTTGGCGCGGCGAATGGCTCTTGAGAAATCACCGGCGGCGGTTCGTAAACGGGAGTGGCGACTGCGATGGCGCGTTGATGGTCACGGTACCAGAGGCATTCACTCGCGCGCTGCCATAAGCGGCATGCTTGCCAGAAGATGATCAGGAATTGAGAAAGCAGGAACGGAGCGAGAATAGATTCGGGACGCAGATGTGTCATCCAGATGTGCAAACCGATAGCGAAAACGATCCAGGCGATCAAACTTACCCGCAGATATAGCCAGTAGAGAGAAAGAAAATTCTGCTCGCAACAAAGTGGCAGAGCGGCGAAGGGCTTTGTGCATCCGGCGCTCGTCTTCGGCGACCGCAATCACTTGTGCCATATCGAACCAAACGCGGATGCAGATCAACAGCAACAAGACCACGACCGCCGCAGCCTCAAAGAAATGAACCGCAGGCATTGGCGAGATCGATTGCTTGTCAACGCGATCGAAGACGTGATGGGCGATTCCGCCGAGAATGACAACCGGAATCAGCACGATCAAAAGATAAATCGTCAATCGCACGAAGCGCCAGAAATGGTGGCCGCAAGCTTCAAAGAAAGCGCCCGCATGAAGCCGCTGGCCGGAATAGTAGGTGGCCAGGATTCCGCCCGTCGCAAAGATCATGAAGACCGTGAAGAGTATTGCGCCCGAGAGGGAGGCTGAGATCGATCCTCCGAATGGCGATTCGGGATTCGCGGCTAGCGAAGCGAGAGCCCCAAGATTGAATCCGTGCACCAGCTGACCGGCGGCCAGGCTATGATCCAGAATTGCGGCGATGCGTTCATTGGTGCCGCGAGTCGCGAAGTAGGCCAGTACGAAATTCACGATGTAAATCAACCAGAGAACGCGTTGGCGACTCCATACGAGCGAGGCGCCGGAGAAGAACGTTCTCGGTGTTGCTTCCGCCATCGCGAATCCTCCGCTTCCGAATCCCGGCTATGCAATCCAGGCGAGCAGTTGCGCTAGCCACTCACTGGCAAAGCCCAATATGTTCGACAGCTTTTTTGTGGCCCGATTGTCGGATCTCACGGTGTAGCTGTTGTTAAAAAGATCGCGATCCAGCCAGACCTGATGTCCCGGATCGATTTCCGCGGACACGAGCTGAGACTTTCGATCGTAGACATAACGAACCCACCGGTCGCGGCCGTCCCAATGCTCGGTCACAGACTGCTTGTCATCGAAAGTGACTTTGACGTCGACAGGGAACACAAAATCGTCCTTACGCTGCACTGTCACATAGGTGCGATAGAGCGCGTCGCTATTCTTAGGTGCCGCGTCCTCGGGCTCGTACCAATTTACGGGGTCGGAATGCGCATCGAGGATTTTGTAGTCCAGCATTTGCGTGCCGAAGATCGCTTGATCGAAATACCAGCGCAGATCCTTGCCGGAGACTTCTTCGACAGTCCTGATAAAGTCTTCACCGGTAGGGTGGGTGAAGCGATAGCGCATGAAATAAGTGTGCAGTGCCCGCCGCAAGGTCTCTTCGCCGATGATTTTCTCGAGAGTCAGCAGGACCGAGGTTGTCTTCCCATAGGTGACGGCGCCGTAGGCGCCGGTGTCGTAAAACCGCCAGGCGAATCGAGTGATTGGATCAGTGTCAGGTATGTGGAGATATGCGACACGCTGCTCGTCATCCTCACCCATCTGAGCGAATGGGAGATTGAACACCGAAGTGTATTTCCCGTAGAGCGCGTCCATCCCTTTCGTTTCCATGTAGCTGTTGATTCCTTCGTCGAGCCATGCCTCCTCGAATTCATTCGTCGCCACCATTCCATACCAGTATTGATGGCCGAATTCATGCTGCGTGACGACCTCGGGTAGCAGCGCCCCTTTGGGCATAAACCAGTAGGTATCCGCGGTGATAAGCGTCGGGTATTCCATGCCTCCGGCCTCGGAGCCGCCGTGCGGAGGATCGATTACGGTGAGCCGATCGTACGGATACGGCCCGATCCACTGATCGTAGAGTGCGAGCGTGCCCTTCAAGACTTGAATGTAGCGCGAAGCAGACGCCAGATGTCCGGGCGACATCAAAACGTGAAGCTTCACAGTGCCCGCGCTGCCGGTCCAGGAATCCTCAACGTCGGTGAAGCTCGGGCTCGCGCTCCAGGAAAAATCGTGCACGTCTTCGGAATGGAAAGTAAGCGTCTTCGTGCCGTCGGGATTGTTCGTCGATGCAACCAGATCGCCGCCTGCGCCGACGATTTCATTTTGAGGGAGCGTCACCTTCACATCGAACGCCCCGAAATCCGCGAAGAATTCCGTGGTGTTGTGAAATTGATGGCAATTCCACGCGCCTTTCCACCAGACGCCAACCTTCGGAAACCACTGGCCCACCATGTAGAAATCGCGAAGATACCCAGTTCGCGCGACAACTTCGGGCATTTGGTCGTTGAAGGCAATCTTGAATTCCACATCGGCGCCTGCCGGGACGGCTCTGGGAAGTTCGATCTGCATCACCGTGTGATCGGCTGCGTTCTGGTTGTCAGGCTGGATGAAGCGTATCTGATTCGTCAGGTCGCCCATGCCGATGACTTCGAGATGCGAGATGTTGATCGCGCCGAAATGCTCCGGCTTCCACTGGTAGTCGGGATCGTCGCGGCGTTCTTCGGTAATAAACGTGGATTGGGGCTGGAAGGCGTTCAGATACATGTGAAACGGAAACGTCTTCTGTGGCTGGCCGGTGAGGTTCCGGTAACGCAGAGTTTCGGTGGCGACGATCGTATGCTTCGCGGTGTCGAGGCGCGCATCGATTTGGTAGGCGACCACATGAGTAGATAGGGTTTTCTGTGGTGCCGCCTCGGGTGAGGCAACGGGCGTGGGCGACGCAGCGTGTCGTGTGACGGTTGTTTGACCCGATCCCACCGGCAGAGCAAAGCCCGCAAGTGACTAGCGCCAAAACGATTTGAAACCTCATCAGCCTCCGACGCCCGGCGAAGCCACCAAGCTATACCTAAAGCATGCGGAAAGAATACGATACGGAGCACATCCTAGCAAGCCAGGTTCGCGAAGTCTTCGGACTTCGCGAGCTACTAGGTAAGCTCCAGGCGACGCGGGAATAGCGCCAAGTTGACGCGTCCTCCTGACACGACTAAACTCTAATTATCTGGGCGTAGTTCTCGCCTTCTTTGCAGAGAGAGACTCAGGAGCCAGTAAGTTCATGGTTTCCCCCGTGTTACAGCATCGGCGCCACCAACAGATTCTGACAGACGTGGTGCGCGAATACATTGAAACGGGCGAGCCCGTCTCATCCCGCAGTGTCGCGCGGCGGCATCTCGACCCGCTGAGCCCCGCGACAGTACGCAACGTCATGGCAGACCTTGAAGATGGCGGCTTTCTTTATCAACCGCACACTTCGGCCGGACGGGTGCCCACAGCCGCGGCGTATCGATTCTTTGTTGAGCAGGTTACCGCGCAAGCGACCGCCAGCCCCGAAGACAGGTTGTGGATCCGGCGGGAGCTCGAAGCCGCAAACACGCCAGAAGATGGTGATGGAACGCGCCAGTCACGTTCTTGCGGCTGTTTCCCGCGGACTCGGAATCTTCATCGCGCCGCCACTGGCACGCAGCGTGGTGGAGCACCTTCGGTTTCTGCTATTGCCAGACAATCGGGTGCTGGTGGTGCTGGTTGCAGCGGGTGGTCAGACACGCGACAAGTTGCTCCGGCCGGAGCGGCAATTCCGCCAGGAAGATTTGGATCAGATCGCGGCCTATTTGAACCATCACTACATCGGGTGGACGATCGAAGCGATGCGCGCGGATTTACGGTCGCAGCTTGCGCGCGACCGCGAGCGCTACAGCCAATTGGCAGGCGACGCTTTGATGCTGTGCGATCCAAGCGTTCTGGGCGACATCGACGAGCGCAAGATTTACGTTGAAGGAACAGCGCAAATGGCGGCGTCGCCGGAATTCGCGAATCAGGAGCAAGTGCGCGAGTTGCTCGAGACAATCGAGGAGAAAGGTCGGCTGATCGCGATTTTGAGCGGATGTATCGAGGCGCCGGAACCCGTGCACGTGGAATTGGGAGTGGACCAGATTTCGAATGCGGGAAAGCATCTGGCGGTCGTGTCAGCATCGTATTCCTCGGAAGGCGAAGTGCAAGGCACGCTGGGTATCGTCGCGCCGATGCGGATGCATTACGAGCGGGTGATCACGGCGGTGGCGTTTATGTCGCAATTCTTTTCCGAAGAAAAAGAGGGGAGCTAGAACGTGGCAGCGCAGAAAAGCCAGAAAGAAGACGAACGGCCGAGGCCGAGTGTCGTGCCGGTTGGATCTGGAGGCGACGATGCCGGTTCGGCGGCCGCCCCAGCGCCGGAGTCGGCGCAGGCCGACGAGGTGCAGAAACTCACGGCAGAGAAACAGGATTTGACGAACACGCTCGTACGTTTGCAGGCCGACTTCGATAATTTCCGCAAGCGAACTGAGAAAGAGCGTGATCAGGCGCAGGCATCGCGGAGTCGAAAATCTTATCGAGCAACTCCTTCCCGTGCTGGACGGTTTCGATCGAGCACTCGCCGCCCACGACGATCCCGCCTATGAGGATTATCGCAAGGGTTTTGAGCTGATTCGAAAGCAGCTCTGGGATTTACTCGCCAAGCAGGGAGTGCATCGGATCGAATCCGTCGGCAAAGAATTTGATCCCAATGTGCATCATGCTGTAGAGCACGTGCCCACAACCGATTATCCCGATGGCGCGGTGATCGAAGAATTCCAGCCGGGCTACACATTTCACAATCGAGTGCTGCGCCCAGCAATGGTACGCGTGGCGAGCGGCCGCCAGAATTGATGCCCACGTTGTTTTGACAGGCGTGAAAAAATCCGAGTTTAGTGATTCATTTTCATCTGATCGAATTCATATCTGATCGTCAAAGGAAACAAGAGAAGAGATGGCACCCAGCAAACAGCAGGACTTTTATGCAGTTTTGGAAGTAACGCGCGAAGCGTCCGCGGAACAGATTAAGTCCGCGTACCGGAAAGCTGCAATGAAATGGCATCCGGACCGCAATCCGGAGAATAAGCAGGAGGCGGAGCTTAATTTTCGCTCTGCAGCAGAAGCTTACAGCGTGCTTTCCGACCCGCAGAAGCGCGCAATTTACGATCGGTTTGGCCACGCAGGCCTGGGCAGTCGCGGATTTGAGGCGGGCGGATTCAACGCGTCTATCTTCGAGGACTTTCAAGATATTCTCGGCGACCTCTTCGGCTTCGAGGATATTCTCGGTGGCGGACGGCGTCGCGGAGGTCGGGGACAGCGCGGCCAGCGTGGCGCTGATCTGCGCTACGACATGACGCTTACGTTTGAAGAAGCCGCGACCGGCGTCAGCACCAAGATTCACGTTTCGCGGCGCGAAGCCTGCGAAGCATGTCACGGAACAGGCGCAAAATCCGGCACCGGGATGTCCACCTGCAAGACCTGCGGCGGCCGCGGCCAGGTTTCCTACAGCCAGGGATTTTTCTCCATCACGCGCACATGCCCCGCGTGCCAGGGCGTCGGCCAGGTGATTCGCGATGCTTGCGTCACATGCCGCGGCCAGGGACGCATCGAGCGCGAACGAACGCTCGAAGTGGGCGTCCCCGCTGGAGTGGATTCAGGCACCCGATTGCGGATGGCCGGCCATGGCGAGCCCGGCACGAACGGCGGTCAGTCCGGCGATCTGTATATTTTCCTCGAAGTGAAGGACCATGCTTTCTTTGAGCGCCGCGGAGCAGACCTCTACTGCACGATTCCTGTCAGTCTGTCGCAAGCTACTCTGGGCACAACGATCAAAGTCCCCACGCTTTCCGGCGAAGAGGACCTCGAGATACCGGAAGGAACGCAGTCCGGTCAAATCTTCCGCAAAAAATCGAAGGGCCTGCCAAATCCGCATGGCGGACGCGGCGATTTGTACGTGAGCGTTCGAGTGGAAATCCCTGCCAAGGTAACGCGCGAGCAGCGGCGATTGCTCGAACAGCTCGGGCAGACAATGAAAGTGGAAAACAAGCCGATCGAGCGGGCGTCGAATTTCTTCGACAAAGTGAAGGATATTTTCGGCTAGAGTTTGGCACAGCGACGCCATTTCTCTCAGGTATGGCCGCTTGGGCATGATCCAAGCAGTGCGCGCCTGCGATCGCCGGTCTGTCGCAGGGCAAACGATAAAGTTCCTGCAAGTAGGGTCACTTTTTTATAGATTTGTAACGTAGCACACGCATACCCCTGAATTTACCTCGCATTTAACTGTGCTACATTTTGGGGCTCCAAGATGGCCAAAATTCGCATTGATAGCGCTCTCGGAAGATACGTGGTGGTCTGTTCGCGCGGGACCGTTTCACGCGTCCCGCAGCTTATCGGCAACCGCAATCGTCCCGGCGAGATTTTCTTTCTATCGTCGCCCCGGGTGTGGAACCATTGGGGCAGGAAGCTGACAGGGAAGGCCCGCCGGGCGCGAAGCGCCACGATTTTATTCGACGACAGCGAGCCCGCCAAACGCCTCGCCACCGTAGAAAAAATCGCGCGCGCGCTGATCAGCCTGGGCGCGGATCGCGACGCAACCTTGGTGGCCGTCGGCGGCGGTGTAGTTGGCGACGTTGCAGGATTCGTTGCAGCCACGTATCTGCGAGGTGTGCGCCTCGTTCACGTTCCCACCACGCTTGTGGCGCAGGTGGACAGCGCAGTCGGCGGAAAAACCGGCGTAAATCTTCCGGAAGGGAAGAACCTCATCGGCGCATTTTACCCGCCGGAACTGGTGATCGCCGATCCAGATGTTCTTGGCACGCTGCCTCACCGGCAGTATCGTGCGGGGCTGTACGAGATAATCAAATATGGCGTAATCGCTGATCGCGGCCCTGTTCCGCTATCTCGAACGCCACATGCTCGCCCTGCTGCGCCGTGATCGCGCGGCGCTCGAATTCGTGATTCCACGATGTATCGGAATCAAAGCGAAAATTGTCGCCAAAGACGAGCGCGAAAGCGGCCTGCGGCAGATTTTGAATTTCGGCCACACTCTCGGGCACGCGCTCGAGGCCGCCACGGGCTACAAAAAGTTTCTTCACGGAGAAGCGGTTGGCCACGGCATGATTTTCGCGACGCTCCTTGCGCTCGCGATTGGCAAGCTCGACGTAAAGGATGCGGCGCGAATCGTCGGCCTGATTTATCGGTCGGGCCGCTGCCGCGGATGCCGTCGCTCTCAGAATCACAGTTGCGATCGCTATTGTTGAGCGACAAGAAAGTGCATGCCGGCGAAATCGGCTGGGTGTTGCCTTCCGCTATCGGAAACGCGAAATGGGGAATCGCGATACCGTGGCGCGTCATTAGCGCGAGTTTTCGCGCGTTTCCCGGACTGATTGACGATTGGCAGCGAAGCGGAACGAGGTCCCGAGAGTTGCACAAAGCATGAAAATCTTCGAATCATCGTCCACGCAAGGTTTGGGGGCCCGTCCGAAAGGCGCTCGCGACGAGCGCGATTCCGCGCGCCGAGTGCGCGATATGTTCAGCGCCATTGCGCCTCGATACGACCTCCTCAATCACCTCCTCTCCTTCTCGATGGACAACCGATGGCGCCGGCTGACAGCGGAAAAATTCCGACGCATCCTTCGACGCACCGACGCTCGCGTTCTTGATCTCTGCTGCGGCACGGGCGACCTGGCATTCGCCTTCGAGGTCGAGCGCGTAGACGTGATCCGCGACTCCACAGCGCACCGAATGCCGATCTTGGGCTGCGATTTTGCATACCCCATGGTGGAACGCGCCCGGAAAAAAGCGCGAACCGATTCGCATACGGCCGAATTCATCAATGGCGACGCGCTGAATATGCCATTTCCCGATGCGAGTTTTGACCTTGTAGCCTCGGCCTTCGGATTTCGAAATCTCGCCAACTACGAGCGCGGCCTGCGCGAAATAGCGCGCGTGTTGAAGCCAGGCGGAAGAATCGCGATCCTCGAATTTTCCGAGCCGACCAATCATGCGATGGCTGGCATGTATCGCTTCTACTTCAAGCGCATCCTGCCCGTCATCGGCGGAGTGATTTCGGGCAATAGGGCTGCCTACGCATACTTGCCCAGTTCTGTGTCCAACTTTCCGACGCCCGCAGGAGCTCGCGAAATTGCTGTTCAACGCCGGGTTCCTGGGAGTCCGCCATCAGGCCTGGAATTTCGGAAGCGTTGTGCTCCACACCGGGCGCCTTCCCGAGCCAGGAAAAACCATGGTCGAATCCGAAGACAAGGTCGCCGGCGGCTTTTGGAAAGAGCGGCGGAAGCATCCCAGAGGGGAATCCAAAGAAGCGAAAACTTAGTTATCGAGCCCCAGGTTCCGGATCTTGTGAAGCAGCGTCTTGTACGACACGCCGAGTTTTTCCGCCGCGCGCGTTTTGTTCCACTTCGTTTCGCGTAGCGCATTCTGGATCTTGAACCGCTCCACATGCGCCACGGCGCGCTGAGAAACTTCCTCCAGCGGCCCTTCCCATAGAAATTCCTCCTCGACCATATGCTCGGGCAGTTGCTCGGCGGTCGGCCGCGCGGAAGGCAATTGCAAACCAGCCACGTCGATATCCGAACCATTCGCCAGGATTGCCGCGCGCTCGATCGCATTTTGAAGCTCGCGCACATTACCCGGCCACGGATAAGTGAGCAGGCGCTCGCGTGCGTCTTCCGTCAGCGCTAGTGCCGGCTTGCGAAATTCGCGCTTGAAGCGCTCGAGAAAATGCTCGGCGAGCAGCAGCACATCGTCGCCGCGGTCGCGCAGAGGGGGAATCGTAATCGGCACCGCGGAAATTCGGAAATAGAGGTCCTCGCGAAACTTCTTGTCCGCCACCGCTGCGCGCAGGTCTTTGTTCGTTGCTGTGAGAATTCGTACGTTCACTTCGATTTCCTGCGTGCCGCCCACGCGCTCGAATCGCTTTTCTTCCAGCACTCGCAGAAGCTTGCTTTGCACCGCAAGCGGCAACTCGCCAATCTCGTCCAAGAAAAGCGTCCCGCGATGCGCTAGCTCGAGTTTTCCGATTTTTCGCGCCCCCGCCCCGGTAAAAGCCCCGCGCTCGTGGCCGAACAGCTCGTTTTCCACCAGCCCTTCGGGAATCGCCGCGCAGTTCAGCGCCACAAAAGAATGGTCCGCGCGCGGGCTCAGGTGATGGACCGCGCGAGCGAAAAGCTCTTTTCCCGTGCCGCTCTCGCCCAGAAGCAGCACCGTAGAATCCGTCGCGGCCACGCGCTGCGTCATCTGGCTCGCGTCTTTCATGCTGGGATGCTCGGCGACGATCCGGGGAAATCCGTAATGCGCGGCGTATTCTTCCCGCAGCAGCAGATTTTCTCGCAGAAGTTCCTGCTGCTTCGTAGCCCGATCGAGCAGCAACTTCAAATGATCGAGATCGACCGGCTTCTGAATGAAATCGAACGCGCCTTCTTTCATCGCCGTCACAGCTTCTTCCACGGAGCCATAGGCCGTAACGAGAATCACGGGCAGAGTAGGTTCCACGCGGCGAGCCTCGCGAAGGACGTCCAATCCCGAACTTCCCGGCAGCTTTAAATCCGTGAGGACCAGCAGGTAGCGGCGCGCGCGTATCTTGTCGATTGCAGCGTTGCCGTCAGGCGCTTCCTCCACCGAATAGTCCGCGCGCTCGAGCGCCTTGCGCAGCATCGCCCGAAGCTCGGGCTTATCTTCGACAAGGAGAATTGGCTCCATGGAAACTGTCTAACGAGCCCATCCGGGATCGCCGCCCGCCTGGCGAAGGTCGTCCTCTGCATCAGAGATGGCTTGCTTGTCGCGCGTCAATTTCTTTTTGCTTCGCCGCGATCTTCGCAGTTTTTTCATTGATATCGCTGCGAGTCAGATCCTGCTGCATGGCTTTCACGGGATCGTTGTAATACTGCAGATTGAGCACGCCGAGTTCTCGTTGCATCACCTCGAGGTCAGCCTGGTCCTGTTCGAGCTTGTGACGCAGTTTTTCGAATCGCGCCCGCCATTTGTCTTCATCGCTTTTCGCGGCCTTGTCGGACTTCGCTGCGTCGCTCGGAGCATTCTCGGCATTCTCCGCGGCGGGTGGCTCCTCGCCGACGGCTGATATGCCGCCCTCCTTCGGAATATTGTCGTTCGTGATGACTTTGGCCTGCTTGGGAGTGTCTTTCTTCTGTTCGCGAGCGCGTCGCGCTGCTTCGCGCCAGTGTTTCCTGCGACTGACGAAGCGGCTTGCGGCGGTCGCCTGCGCGGCGCTCTGCGATGCGGCGGAGTCCGGCGAAGCCTGCTTTGCTGGGTCCTGTTGCTGGCAATAGCTGCTCGGCGCGAACGCCGCAATCGCGGCAATTGCCGCCAAACAGAGTGCTCTGCGCATAGCTACGCCTCCCGAGAGGCACCTATGGGATAGGCCCTGGATATAGTTTAGATGCGGGCGGCTTCGGAGGGGAATAGCGACGGCGAGGGCTCCTGCCGCAAAGGTAACCACAGCAGGAACTCCGCGCCTCCGCCGGTGCGGTTGCGAGCTTCGATGCTGCCGCCATGCTGCAGCGCCACCTTTTGGACCACGGCCAGCCCCAGGCCGGTGCCTTCGGATTTCGTGGTGTAGAACGGGAGGAAGATTTTGGGCAAGTCAGTCTGCGGAATACCCGGTCCATTGTCTGCGATACAGATGCGCTGCCACTTCCGTCCACCCAGTTCCTCAATCGTCCCCGAAACGGTCAGGCGGGCGCTGCCACCGGATTCGCGCGCGGCCTCCGCTCCATTGCGCGTCAAATTGACGAGTGCTTGCCGGATCAATGCTTCGTCGCCCGGGAGATCCTCGAAAGCTCCTTCGCATTCAACGGCACAACCGGGGTTCGCTTCCCGCAGCTCTTCCGTCACGCGCTCGACGAGCGTCTTCATCGGCACCGTCTCGTAGCAAATTTCGAGCGGCTTGGCGAAGCGGAGAAATTCCGTCACCACGTGCGTGAGCGCGCGCGTCTGGTCCAGAATGCGCTCGGCAGATTCCCGAATGTCTCCGGGGCCCGGGCGCGCTTCGCTGCGAATCATCTGCGCGTAGCCGGAAATCGTCGCCAGCGCGTTCTTGAATTCGTGCGCGATACCTGCGGACATTTCTCCGAGCGCCGCCAGATTCTCTTTCCAGCGCATCTGCTTCTGCAGCGCGGTAAGTTCCGTCAGATCGCTCATCAGGCACAGCGCGCCGCTCACTTTCATTTCGGGCGGCACACCGGGAATTCGGTGCCCGGTCGTGGCGGATTGCGGACCGTGCGGAAAATCGGCGAAATCGTGACGCCGAGGTGGCGCATTTCACCTTCCGCTGTCACGTGCTCCACTTCGCCGCGATGAAACGTTCGCCCCTCGCGCAAGCACGCCGTCAGCATGCGCGTCAATGTCCGTATCCGCGCCGAGAATTTCTTTGTACGACCGGTATCGCAAAGTGCGAATCCCCAGCGCTTCTTCGGCTGCCGGATTTGTGCTGCTGATTGCGCCCGTCGCATTCACCAGAAGTAAACCGGTGGGCATATTCCGCGTGACCTCTTCGGTGAGACGCTCGGATTCCTGCGCGCGTTCTTGCGCCACCAGATGCAGGCGCGCGAGTTCCTTTTCCTGTGTCCGCAAGTTTCTCGATTACGCCCTGCATCGAGGCGGCCATAAACGCCGAAGCATTCTCGGAGTCGGGCACCGGAGCCGTAAACTGGCCTTCGGGAGACGCATCGCCCCTGCGCAGGAATTTGCGCACGACAATCGCGAAAAGGATCAAAACAAGGAGTAGAACCAGGAGTCCCCCGGCCAGAAAGCCAAGGTCGAAGGGCTGAACGCCCGGGATTCGCGATGGGATTTGCGAAACCATCACACGCCTCGCTCTGTTAGATGCGTCTCTAGCCATCATCGCACCACCAGCAGTCCCTGATACCAATATACAATCGGCGTTCCGAAAAATACCACCAGCAGCGCAGCCATTCCCAGAAACGTGCCAAAAGGCAACTCGTAATCCGAATCCTTCCGCCGCGCCACGATTACGATGATGCCCAGGATGCTTCCCAGCACGGAGCCCGTGAAAATCGTCAGCAACGTCCGCTTCAACCCAAGAAATGCGCCGGCCATCAGCATCATCTTCACGTCGCCCATCCCCATCCCTTCGCGCCCGCGCAGACGAAAATAGACTTCCGACACCAGCCATAGCAGACCGCTGCCGGCCGCCGCGCCCAACAGCGCGTCCACAAATGACAGAACCGGCGCAGGTGGCGGAAACTCAAAGATCCGCTTTGCGATGGCTAGAGCCGTCCCGTCCACAGGTGTGGTGAAAAAGCTCAACAAAAGCCCTAAGCCAAAACCCGTAAAATTCACCACGTCCGGAAGAATTCGCTCGCGCAAGTCCGTGAAAACCAGAACGACCATAATCGCCGAAAACACCGCCCACTTCAGCGCTTCCGCCGTAAGACCAAAAGCTTCGTAGCACCCAAGAAAAAGCAGCCCCGTCAAAAGCTCCACCACCGGATACATCGCCGAGATCGGATTCCCGCATTTCCGGCATTTGCCGCGCAGAAGGAGATAACTGATAACGGGAATATTGTCGTAAGGCCGGATCGCAGCCCCGCACTTAACACACGCGGAGGCGGGAAGAACGATCGATTTTCCGCCCGGAATCCGCACGATGCAAACGTTCAAAAAGCTGCCTATGATCAGCCCGAAAAGAAACACAAACGCCGCAATAAGCATCCCGGAAGCCACAAATCGAATGTGCCACATACCTCCCGGTCACTCAAGCCGCCTAGCAGAAACCGTGCCCGACTGCTAACGCACGCAACGCCCTACGCCTCGTTCACTCGCCGTTTTTCCCGCTTCGGCGCATCAATCCCTGCCACTCGCCCGGCTTTGGTTGGCGCCTCTGGTAAGCTGAATTGAATCAACCGCAGCCATGTCATTACTGGAACGAAAAATTCGGCGCTACGAGCACATGCGTTGGGCCCAGGAGCCCAATCGCAAGTCGCTCCCCTTCGCCTGGGGCCTCGAACACATCGGCGGTTCCGCCAACGAGCCTGATCCCACGCGGCTACCTCGATCACTTTGTCGAGCACACGCTCGCCCACAGCGACGAGTGGTACGCCACCGGCCCAGCAACAGACTATTCGCTCGACAACGGCGTCCTCACCTTCACCAGCGCCATCGAATCACCGTGGCCCGAAAACAATCTCGTCCACGCACAATTTTTCCAGGCCCGCCACACCGGCCCCGCCGTCGTAGTTCTCGCGCAATGGAATTCCCGCTGGGAAGAACAGACCGACGTCTGCCGCTGGCTCAACAAGCTCGGAATCACCGCCGTGAAAATGAGCCTTCCGTATCACGACCGCCGCGCCGTCCCAGGCCATCCTCGCGCCGATCATCTCGTCGGCCCCAATGTCGGCCTCACGCTCCAAGCAAATCGCCAAGCCGTTCTCGACGCCCGCCGCACCCTCCGCTGGCTCGAACAACAAGGTTACGACCGCCTCGGCATTCTCGGCACGAGCATCGGCTCATCAATCGCTTTCGTCACCATGTGCCACGAGCCCGCGATTCGCGCCGGCGCATTCCTGCACGTCGCCACCTATTGCGGCGATGTGGTGGCAAACGGCCTCACCACCATGAACGTTTGGGAGTCGCTGCAGTCAAAGCTTTCGCAGGAAGATATCCGCCGCTACTGGTCGCCCATCAGCCCGTTTCCTTACATCCCCAAGCTTCTCGGCACCGGAAAAAAAATCCTCGCCATCACCGGCCGCTACGATCCCACCTTCTGGCCCGAATTCACGAATGCATTTTTCGACGAGGCTCCGCGAGGCGGCGTGGAAGTCGAGAGGTTGTCTCTACCGTGCGGCCACTATTCGATGGGAGTCGCGCCGTTCAAATGGCTGGTCGGATTCCGTTTCGGCACATTCCTGTTTCAATCTCTTGCGTCCTAATTCCGCTTCACAAAAAAATCTTCGATGAGCCTAAAGTTTGCTTCGCCCATGCCGATTACCATGCTGGAGGTACTTCCATGGCAAACCCTGTTAGCTCAGTTTCGAGTGCTCTGCAGTCCGCGCACATTGCTCAGCAAGGCCAAGCTCGCGACGCAACACCCAGCTCCAAAGCAACATGCCATCCCTCAAGACACCGTTTCGATCAGCAAATCAGGCGCAGCCGCAAGTCAAGCCCAGGCCGCATCAAAAAGCGCGCAAGGCTCGAGCGAATCAGAATCCGGCGAAGCCAAATAAAAACGCATAGCTCTGAATCGAATCGTACGCCTAGCGCAGGAGATTGCTGAAATCGCCCGCAGCAATTCGCGCGGCCACAGCTTCAATATCCCGCGAAAGCGACCGGTCGGCATCCACCTTTTTCGAGACGGCGCGCAGCAATTCGTACGCCTTCTGCGTCTCAGGCCCGGTGCGAAGCGGCGCAAGCAAATCCAGTCCTTGGCAGGCAGCCAGCAATTCGATCGCTAGAATGTTCCGCAGGTTCGCGAGCATCGGCTGAATTCGCCGCGCCGCGGCCATGCCCATCGAAACGTAATCCTCTTGATTCGCGGAAGTCGGAATCGAATCCACAGAATGCGGCGCAGCCTGCGCTTTCATTTCGCTGGCAAGCGCCGCAGCCGTCACCTGCAAAATCATAAATCCTGAATTCAATCCCGCTTCGCGCACTAAAAACGCAGGAAGCTGGCTGCCATGCGGATTCGTCAACTGTTCCGTCCGCCGCTCCGATATTCCCGCCAATGTCGCGAGCGCCACCGCCAACTGATCCGCCGCCATCGCCAGCGGCTGTCCGTGAAAGTTTCCCCCGCTGATTACCTCACCCGCGCCACCGCCACCTCGCCCGCAAACACCAGCGGATTATCCGTCGCGCTATTCAACTCGATCAAAATCGTCGCGCGAATCTGCGCCAGCGCATCGCGAACCGCTCCGTGCACCTGTGGCACGCAACGAAGGCTGTAAGGATCCTGCACGCGCGGATCGCGTTCCGGCGAACGATGCGATTCGCGAATTTCGCTCCCGCGCGTCAGCCGCTCCAAATTCCGAGCCGTAATCAAATGCCCAGGATAAGGACGCGCGCGCGCAATCCGTTCGTCAAACGGCGCCGGGCTCCCCCGCAGCGCATCGAGCGAAAGCGCCGTGGCCACATCGGCCGTATCCACCGCAGTCTCCGCATCTCGCAGCCCCAGCGCCAGCAGCGCCAGCATCCCCTGCGTTCCATTCAACAGCGCCAGCCCCTCTTTAGCTTCGAGCGCAAGCGGCGAGATCTTCGCTTCTCGCATCGCAGATTCGCCCGAAACCGTTCGTCCCTGAAAAATAGCCTCGCCTTCTCCAATCGCCACCTGCGCCAGATGCGCAAGCGGAGCCAGATCGCCAGAAGCGCCCACGGATCCCTGGCACGGAATCACCGGATGCACTTTGCGATTCAGCATCGCGCAAAGCGTCTCCGCCACAATCGGACGCACGCCCGAAAGCCCCTTGGCAATTGCATTCGCGCGCAACACGAGCATCGCCCGCGTTTCATGCTCCGTAAGCGGCGCGCCCACTCCGCACGCGTGGCTCCGAACCAGATTCACCTGCAGCTGCCGTATCTGGTCGCGAGAAATTCGCACCGACGCCATCTTCCCGAATCCGGTGTTCACGCCATATACCGCCGCATTCGATTCCACGAGCCGTTCAATCACCGCGCGCGATGCATTCATCTTTTCGCCGCGCCGCGGGCGCCAGCTCCACCTCGGCCCCATCGAAAACGACGGCATAAAGCTCCGCAAGCGTCAGATGTTCGCCGTCGATTTGAATCTTATTCATCCCCGTTTCCTATCCTGGATTCCTATCCTCATGTTGATTTCGACCGGCACACGAAAGCGGTATATCCAGCAGATGCGCGTCGGCGTTCACGCGCTGTGGCTCTCCATTGGTAGCGGCAGGTACTTGCGATATTTCTCCGGCAATGATTTCGTCTGCCCGGCACGATTGCAAATCACATGTGTCGTTTCGCCCGTCGCAATCGTCTCGCCCGTCTCTTGATGAATGATTTCGTACGCGAATCGCACAGTCCGCCGCTGCGCAGCCGTCACCCGCGTCCGAATCGTGAGCAAATCATCAAACCGCGCCGGCCGTTTATACCGGCAGTTCGCCTCTGCCACCACCAGAAAACTATCGTCCTCGATTTCCATCTTCTTGTATTCGAACCCAATCTGACGGCAAAGCTCCACGCGTCCAATTTCAAACCACGTGAAATAATTTCCGTAGTACACCACGCCCATCTGATCCGTCTCTGCATAACGAACCCGAATCGTCGTATCGGCAAATTCCTTGAGCGTCAGATCTGCATCGCCGCCGCCGGCTCGATTCTCGTTCGGCGCCCTGCTCACTGGCCGGTCCACTTCGGCTCGCGCTTCTCCAGAAACGACGTGACCCCTTCGCGAAAATCAGCAGTAGCGCGAATTTCCGCATTTTCGCGCGTCGCAAGTTCAATCTCCGCTCGAATTTCAGCCTCATTGAAACGGCGCAGCAGCCGCTTCGTCCGCAGAATACTCGTAGGACTCGCAGCGATCAGCTGCGCCGCAATCTCGTGCGCCCGCTCGAGAAGCCTCTCCGCCGGCACCACCTCGGTAATCAACCCGATTCGCAGCGCCTCCGCCGCATCCACGATGCGTCCGGTCAAGCAGCAAATCCGTCGCGCGCTTTTCCCCAATTTGCCGCCTCAAAAAAACCGACACCAGCGCTGGAATAAACCCGATCCGCACCTCCGAATATCCGAGCTTCGCTTCCGGCGCCGCGAGCGTGAAATCCGCCAGCGTCGCAATTCCGCAACCGCCCGCGATTGCAGCGCCATTTACGATAGCGATCACCGGGATTCGGAAATTCGTAGATGCGGTAAAACATCCGCGCCATGGCTCTCGAATCAGCCATATTTTCGTCGAGCGACTGGCTTGCAATCGTCCGCAAGCCATCGAGGTCCATTCCCGCGCAGAACGATTTTCCCGAGCCGGTGATGATCACGCACGCGCGCGGGCCCGTTCTCCGCTTCGTCGAACGCCGCCATCAGTTCCTGGATCATTTGCGACGAGATCGCGTTCCGTTTTTCAGGCCGCGTCAGGGTAATGGTGGCAATCTGATTCTGCTGCTCGAGTTTGAGTGTGCTGTATGTCATCGCAGGCTATTTTTAATCCGTCGCTCTAATTCGGTTTCGCCGCCGCTTCCGTGTGCGTGTATTTCTCGCGCAGTTCGCCCGTCATGGCGCACGCGATCGCGAGAGATTTGGCGTCAATGCCGGTAGCAACGCCGCGCGCCGCCAGCGTCGTCAGAATCGCTTCCGTCGGAATATTGCCCACAAGCTCATCGCCCGCAAAAGGGCAGCCGCCGAGTCCCGTCAGCGCCCCGTCAAATCGCCGGCAGCCCGCTTCGTAAGCCGCAAGCACTTTCTCCGCCGCGCGATCCGGCCGGCTGTGCAGATGCACTCCAATCTCGACGCCCGCAACAGCGGCTTTTGAGGCGCTATAAACCGCGGCCACATCATGCGGCGAAGCCGTGCCCACCGTGTCCGCCAGCGAAATCGTTCGCACGCCGATATCTTTCAGCCACACTACCGTTTCCTCGACGATCTCCGGCCCCCACGGCTCGTCGTAAGGATTCCCGAACGCCATCGAAACATAAACGACCAGCTTTTTCCCGGCCGCCTTCGTATCCCGCTGAATCTTCTGCACCAAATCCCGCGATTCCGCCCGCGACATATTCGCATTCGCCCGCCGAAAATAAGCCGAAATCGAATACGGATATCCGATCGTCGTCACTCCCGGCGTCGAAAGCGCTCGTTCCAATCCCTTGCGCATTCACGATGATCCCGATAATCTCCGGCGCCTCGCCCGACGGCGATTTCACGCGGCTCAGTTCCTTCATCACCGCTTCGCTATCGGCCATCTGCGGAACATGCTTCGGCGACACAAAACTCACCGCATCGATATGCCGAAATCCCAGCGAAACCAGGCTGCTCAAGATATTTTATTTTCTCTTCCGTCGGAATAATCTGCCGCAGTCCCTGCCATGCATCGCGCGGGCATTCGACGATCGTCATCTGCTCTTCTGCCGTATTTCTATCGGCCTGATTTCCCAATGGCACTCCTTACGTTTGCAACACGCCCGTCTTAAACTCCGCCACATGCGGATTCAGCGACGCCGCTTCCAGCGCCTCAATCAACGCCTCGCGCGTGTGCGCCGGATCGATAATCGCGTCCACCCACAGCCGCGCAGCCGCATAGCGCGGATCGGTCTGGTGCTCGTAAGTCGCGCGCATCGGATTCGTACAATTCTTTCTTGTCCTTGTCGGTCAGTTTCTTGCCTTCGCGCTCCAGCTGCTTGATCTTTATTTCCACCAGCGTTCCCGCCGCCGCATCCCCGCCCATCACCGCGTAACGCGCCGTAGGCCACGCAAAAATAAACCGCGGATCGTACGCCTTTCCGCACATCGCGTAATGCCCGGCGCCAAAACTCCCCCCGCAAATCACCGCAATCTTCGGCACCACGCTGTTCGCCACGGCATTCACCATCTTCGCGCCCGCGCGAATGATGCCGCTCCACTCCGCTTCTTTGCCCACCATGAATCCATTCACGTCGTGCAGAAAAATCAGCGGAATCAGATTCTGATTGCAATCCAGAATAAACCGCGCAGCCTTATCCGCCGATTCGGTGTAAATCACGCCGCCAAACTCCATTCGCTTCTCTCCCGTTCCCGGCGCGGCCACCGTCACGTGCTTCTTCTGATTCGCCACGATTCCCACCGCCCATCCGCCAATCCGCGCAAATCCGCACAGCACCGTCTGTCCATATTCGGCGCGATATTCCTCGAACTCGCTGCCGTCCACGATCCGCGCAATAATCTCGCGCATGTCGTATTGCTTCGCCGGGATCCGACGAAAAGACCCCGTAGATTTCTTCGCCGGGATGCGAAGGCGGCTCGCGCAGGTTTGTGATCGAACGGCGCCGTTGGCCGATGGCCAATCTTGTCCGCAAGCGCGCGGATTCTCTTGATGCACGCTTCGTCGTCCGGCTCGCGAAAATCCACCGTGCCGCTGATCTGCGCGTGCATTTTTGCGCCGCCCAGTTCTTCCGCGGAAGTTTTCTGCCCGATCGCAGCCTGCACCAGCGCCGGCCCCGCGAGAAATAGCCCGCTGCCTTCCGTCATCAGAATGTGATCGCACATCACCGGCAGATACGCGCCGCCCGCCACGCACATCCCCATAATCGCCGTGATCTGCGGAATCCCTTGCGCGCTCATCACCGCGTTGTTGCGGAACACGCGCCCGAAATCATCGGTGTCGGGAAACACATCCTCCTGCAGCGGAAGAAAAACGCCGGCGGAATCCACCAGATAAATCGTCGGAATGCGATTCTCGATGGCGATATTCTGCGCGCGAATCACTTTTTTCGCCGTCATCGGGAAAAACGCGCCGGCTTTCACCGTCGCGTCATTCGCGATGATCATCACCTGCCGCCCGGACACGCGCCCAGCCCCACAATCGTTCCGGCCGCCGGCGCGCCGCCCCATTCCTCGTACATTTCATACGCGGCGTAGAGGCCCAGCTCGAAAAACTCGGTCTTCGGATCGATCAGCTTCGCGATGCGTTCGCGCGCCGTCAGCCGCCCCTTCTTGTGCTGCGACTCGATCGCCTTCGCGCCGCCGCCCTGCCGAATTCGCTCTTCCTCATTCTTGATTTCAGTCAGGCGGTCCACCATCTGCCGGCTGTTCTTCTCAAAGTCGCCAGACTTTGCATCCACCTGCGTCTCAATCACCGTCCCGCTCACCGGTCTCCTTCGCGCGCTCCGCTATTCACTGCCGCCGGGCCGCACGATACTCGCAAACGCTCACGTCGAAACTACGCATTGTACCATTCACATATCGTTTTGACTTCTTCCGCCCCTGCTATAAAATCGCGGTCTCGCGCCGCGATTCACGCGGTCTGCGAGCAAATCTCCTTCCGGAGGCGCCTATGCGCTGCTGTCCTGTTGCGGGGAATAGGTCTGTCTCCGGTCTTTCGCGTCTAGCCTCGATCAGACCGAGTCCCGACTCGCTCTTCCAGCGTATGCATAGATCTTCTGCTGACGCTTTTGCTAAGAATTGCCGAATTGATTTCCGCCATCCCTCGCGAGAGGGCCTAGAATTTTTGAGGAGATTCAAAATGAAATTTGTCGACATGGAATTGGCCCGCCGCCTGGAACTAGCCGGCCATCCGGATTGCATTTCGGAAGGAAACGACGCGACGAGCCCTGTGGAATTGAAACGCCCGGGAGACGTCCGCATCGCAGTAGGCGGCGGCGTCGCGGAATTTCGTGGCGTAAATTCGCCGGTCACTCAGGCGGAAGGCCTCGGCCTCAACGGCCCCGTCAGCGAAGAAGACATGGAGCGCATGGAAAAGTTCTATCGCTGCCGCGGCTCGGCGGTTTTCATCGAAGTCTGCCCGATGGCCGATCCGTCTTTCATCGAAATGCTCGGAAAGCGCGGCTATCGCGTGCTCGAATTCTCCAACATGCTGATTCGCGAAATCGATCCGCAGGAGAAGTTTCCGCGAATCGCTCCCGAGATCACGATTCGCCTGGCCGAACCATCCGAATCGCGTCTCTTCGCCGAAACCGTCTCTCGCGGTTTCGCCGATCACTTCGAACCCACCGAAGATTTAATCAGCACAATTCAGGAATTCTTCTCCGGCCCCGGCCTCATCCCGTACTTAGTCTGGATTGACGGGAAACCGATCGGTGGCGGAACGCTCGGAATTCGAAAGGGAATCGCCGGCCTTTTCGGCATGAGCACGCTCCACGAATATCGCGGGCGCGGCGTTCAGGCAGCCTTGATTTCAGCGCGCCTCGAAGCAGGTCGCGCAGCCGGTTGCGACCTCGCGATGAGCGTCACGCAGCCGTCAAGCGGCTCGCAACGCAATCTCGAGCGCCAGGGTTTTCGCGTCGTCTACACTCGAACCAAATTCACTCGCGAGTGGAATTGAGTCGCGAATCAATCGTGCGAATCGATCGCCCGGGCAATCTTTCGCGCCTGCTCAATCGCCTCGGCGACCACTGGGCCATCAGCGATTTTCTGAACCAGGCCGCAAGCGAACGCTTCTTTCGCGTCGAGTCTCCGGCCCGTTACCAGCATTTCGAGCGCGCGGCTGCGTCCGATCAATCGCGGCAATCGCTGCGTTCCGCCCCAGCCGGTGATGATGCCGAGGCTTCCGCCGGGATGAGCGAACACCGCATCGCGTGACGCGATTCGTGCATGGCACGCGAGCGCCAGATCGAGCCCGCCGCCCATGCAATACCCGCGAATCGCTGCGACGATGGGCTTCGGTGAATTTGCTACCGCGCGCATCACACTCTGGCCGTAGCGAGAGAACTCGAACGCCGCAGCCGGCGTGAGACTCGCGATTTCCGAAATCTCGGCGCCGACTGCAAACGCGCGTTCGGTTCCGGTGATGACCGCGCCGGCCAATTCGCGCTGCTCCGCAAGTTTCACGATCTCTACTTCGATTTCTGCCAAGATGCTGCGTTCGAGCCGCGGGAATCCGTCGTCGCTTTCGAGGGTGAGAAGCAAAATGTCGTCGTGCCGCTCGACCGAGAGACGACTAGCCACCGCAGAAGTTACGCGCCTTTCGGCGCGGTGGAAACTCGCTGGCGGATGAAATCTACGATTGCTTGCGTAGGTGTGCCGGGAAGAAAAACTTCGGCGATGCCGGCCTTCTTCAGTGCGGGAATATCGGGTTCCGGAATGATGCCGCCGATCAGCACGGTGACGTCGTTCATGCCCTTTTCGCGGAGCAGTTCCATCAGCCGCGGGCAGATCGTGTTGTGCGCGCCGGAAAGAATCGAGAGGCCGATCACGTCCACGTCTTCCTGCGCCGACGCAGACGCGATCATTTCCGGCGTCTGCCGCAAGCCGGTGTAAATCACTTCCATGCCGGCGTCACGCAAAGCGCGCGCAATCACCTTTGCGCCGCGGTCGTGCCCATCGAGGCCCGGTTTCGCGATCAACACTCGAATTTTCTTCTCAGCCATTCATGCTCCATTCACGCTGCGCGCGCGCTGTCCGACCCAATCGGCGCTCTGAAAGAATACTTCAAAACAGCCCGACCGCACTAACCGCGGGTTCTCGCTCCGCACAACAATCGCCGCCTACTTCAAGCTTGTGATGAACTCTTCGAGCAGGATGTTGAACTTCTCGGCGTCATCAACAAAGAGCGCGTGTCCTGCATCATCGAATGTTTCAATTTTTGAGCCGGGGATTCGCTTCTGCATGTCCTGAAATGTGGGCATCAGGTCTTTGTTAGCCGCGGCGATCACCGTCGGCTTGTCGATTTTGGACAAGGCCGGGCTGTTGTCGGTCGTGAAACCGGCAAATGCCATCGCCACCGCAGAGTCGGTGGGTTCCGCCATCGAAGCTTTCATCACGCGTTGCAGGTATTCTTCGGCCTGCTGTTTTTTGTACATGTTGCGCACGAAATCGTTGGTGAACTTTTCGCGATTCGATTGTGCGAACTTCAGAAATCCGAAGTAACTCTTCAGAGTTTCCGGCGCCTGGCCGAAAGTCGTGACGCCGTCAACAAGCACGATGCCCGCAATTCCATTCGTCCCGAACTGATCGACGTAGGATGCAATCTCGGTAACCGCCATCGACCAGCCCACGACGACCACTGGCGCGAGATGCAATTGGTCGATCACGGCTTTGATATCGCGGGCATGCGACGCGGGATAATTTCCGTCGCCGGGTTTCGACGAGTCGCCCTGCGATCGCGGGTCCATCGCCACCACTCGATAGTCGGCAGAAAAATGCGAGATCTGGTTTTCCCAGATCCAGCCGGGCATGGTCCAGCCGGGAATAAATAAAATGGAAGGGAACTGGTGCGGCCCGGTGACGGAGATGTTGCCCTTCGTGATCGTGACGGAAGGCGGCAAGCGGATTGCCGACTTCGGCGTTTCCCACCGGCGTTTTCGAGCGCCCGGATTCAACGTAGTGAATCTTCGCTCCATCCCACGAGGTGACGAACCCGCCCTTCGGATGCGGATTCTTGTCCTTAGCCGGAAGCGGCGCGGCCGAGGCGGCGGCCTGCAAAGCTCGAAAGCAGAATGCAGAGAACGATCGCACTTCCACTTGCGCTCGCACTCCCGTTCAAACGCCTGCGCACTCTGTCTCTCATTTTTTCTTGAGCCTCGATTCGTCCGTGTTGGAGTCCAGGCGGGATTCGCTAGGTGATCGCCACTTCTTCGTAGACTCCAAATGCTTCGCGCATTGTGTCGCAGATTTCGCCGAGCGTGGCGTAGGCTTTTACGGCCTCGAAGAGATACGGCATCAGGTTCTCGGTTCCGGCGGCCGCTTTGCGCAGCGCGCTCAGGCGGCGTTCGACTTCTGCATTCGAGCGATCGGCGCGCAATTTCCGCAGACGGTCGCCCTGGCGATGCGCCACGGTCTCGTCAATCTGCAAAATATCGAGCGGCTTTTCTTTGGCCACGTAATCATTCACGCCGACGACGATTTTTTCTTTGCGGTCAACGGCCACCTGATAGCGATACGCCGCTTCTGCAATTTCGCGCTGCGGGAATCCGCGCTCGATCGCCGCGACCATGCCGCCCAGCGCGTCAATTTTCTCGATGTAATCCCAGGCGCCGCGTTCCACTTCATCCGTGAGCGCTTCGACGAAGTAAGAGCCACCCAGCGGATCGGCCGTGTTCGTAACGCCGCTTTCATGAGCGATGATTTGCTGCGTGCGAAGCGCGAGTGTGGCGGCAAACTCAGTCGGCAACGCCCAGGCTTCGTCGAGCGAATTCGTGTGCAGCGATTGCGTGCCGCCCATCACGGCGGCGAGCGCCTGCAACGCTGTCCGCACCACGTTGTTGTAAGGCTGCTGCGCGGTGAGCGAGCAGCCGGCCGTTTGCGTGTGGAAACGCAGCGCCCAGGAGCGTTCGCTCTTCGCGCCGAAGCGATCGCGCATCGTCTTGTACCAGATGCGGCGCGCGGCGCGATACTTCGCGATTTCCTCGAAGAAATCGCTGTGCGCGTTGAAGAAGAAGGAAAGCCGCGGCGCAAAATCGTCCACATTCATTCCGCGGCGCACGCCGTAATCCACGTACTCGATTCCGTCGCGCAGCGTGAACGCCAGCTCCTGAATCGCAGTGGAGCCGGCTTCGCGGATGTGATAGCCGCTGATCGAGATCGGATTGAATTTCGGAGTGTGCTTCGCGCCGAACTCGAGCGTATCAATCACCAGTCGCATCGAAGGTTCCGGCGGGTAGATGTATTCTTTCTGCGCGATGTATTCCTTCAGAATGTCGTTCTGCAAAGTGCCGGAGATTTTCTTCCAATCGGCGCCCTGTTTTTCGGCGACCGCCAGATACATCGCCCAGATCACGGCTGCGGGCGAATTGATGGTCATCGAAGTGGTGACGTCGGCGAGCGGAATCTTGTCGAAGAGCACTTCCATGTCGGCCAGCGAACTGATCGCCACGCCGCATTTGCCGACTTCGCCCTCGGACAACGGATGGTCCGAGTCGTATCCCATCAGCGCCGGCAGATCGAACGCGACGGAAAGCCCGGTCTGGCCTTGCGAAAGCAGATAGCGGAAGCGCGCGTTCGTGTCTTCGGCCGTTCCGAAGCCAGCGAACTGGCGCATCGTCCAAAGCTTGCCGCGATACATCGTGGAATGAATGCCGCGCGTGTAAGGCGGCTGGCCGGGAAAACCGAGATCGCGCTCCGCGTCCCAGCCTGCGAGATCGGCCTGCGTGTAGAGGCGTCGAATCGGATAACTCGAGACGGTGGTGAAATCGGCGTCGCGATCGGGAGTTTTTCGCAGCGTGGGCGCGAGAGTTTTCTCTTCCCACTCGCGTTCGGCCGCCGACGGCTTGCGGACGGATTCGAAACTCTGCGTGGGCAGTGTCTTCACGGCTTTAGTCGTCTTCACGTCCCTACTCATCGGCGCGCCTCCGAAGCGACGCGGCCTCGGCCGCTCGCAAATTACCGAAAAGACTCATTCCAGTCATTCTAGGGCATTGAGGCGGAGGCAACAAGGAGGCCGCAGGCCAAGGTCGCGAAATCCCGAAAAAGCCGATTTTGTGTCCATTAGAAAATACGTAAGTGGTGATTCTGCAGGACGTTAGGTGAAATTCTGAAAGACGCAATGTTCCTATTAGAAATGCTTCGAGTAGCGACCGAGGATCGGCTCCGCTCTCGCGTCTCCTCGACTTCGGCGCGCTGCCCTATAGCCTGTTTTACAGTGCATCATCATAACTCAAACGTAACGGTAGCAAATTGCGACGCGAGCTGCAAGAAGTTATTCGGGCGAGGATCGATTGTCGCAGGAAAACTTCCCCGGTAACCGTCCTCAGAGCCGGAGCTTATTTTCCAGGGACCCCGGCGCTGGGGTCGGGCGCGCCTGGAATATTTGGCTGGCGAGAAATTTTGCCGCGGCGTGCGTCGGCGACGATGATGTGGTTCACGTCGAGCGTGCGGCCTACGGCCTGATCGAAGTTTACGGAAGCTTCAATCAAATTGATCTTGGCGCGCAGCTCGTTCCCTTGCGCGGTGGTCAAGTCGCGCGATCGCAATACGACCTGATAGCTGGTGGACGAACCGAGCTGATATTTCTTCTGCTCGGCATCAAGGGTCTGCTGCGCCAGAATGCGGGCTTTTTCGGCGGCAGACACCTGCGAGCGGTCCTGCTGCAATGCGATTTGAGCGTTGCGCACATTGACGAAAATCGTGTTCTGAAGCTGGCGGTACTGCACCACTTGCTGGCGCTTATCGATTTGCGCACGGGCGCTATCGGCCTGCGCGGAGCGGTTTCGAATCGGAAGCACAAGATTCAAGCCAGCGCTGTAAGTCGGGAAATCAGCTTCAATCATCGAGTTGAGCGCCGTTCCCAGGCCACTCCTCTGCACCGGGTGTCGTCGTGTTGAATACGGGAATACCTACGAAAGCGGGAATACCCGGCGCGCCCGGATTTCCGACGCTGAACGGGAGCCCGTTCGCGCCAACGACCGGGGAGGTTGGTGTCCGCCTCAAAGCCTGTCTGTGTCTGATTCTGTACGGTCGTGTTTCCCGCCAAGCCGGTGGCGCTGTACTGCCCGACAAGGTTTAGAATGGGAAGCAAGCTATTGCTGCGTGGCTTTCACTTCGATTTCGGCGTTCTTCAAGTTCAGATCCGCCTGAAAAATCTCCGGGCGTTTTTGCCATGCCTCCTGTACCGCGTCCATCAGCGGAAGGTTTTCGGTGATGTTCGGAGTGGCGATCGGCGTGGTGGGAACCACTTCGATATTTTGCAGCGACTGGGCGGTTGGATTACGCGTGATCGCGTTCAGCAGCACGGTTTCCTGCTGCAACTTGTTGGTTTGCGCGACGATCAGGTTTTGCGTGTCCGTGGCGAGCTCCGATTCGGCAGTCAAGACGTCGAGCGGCGCCATCGTCCCGATTTGCAGCTGTTTTTTGTTGTCCTCGTAGAGTTTATTCGATACCGCAACAGCCGCTTCTTCCACCTTCACATTTTCCCGGGCAAAAACCAGTTCCCAGTAATCCGTCTGCACGGCCGAAACAGTGGCGATCACCTGTTGCGCGAATTGCGAGTCCGCCACTTTCAAAGTGTTTTTCGCTTCGATGATGTAGCGCGTATTGGCAGAATTCCGAAACCATTCAGGAGCGGCTGCTGAATGATGAAAGCCAAGGTGGACTGGACGGCAGGATTGAAAATCGTGGCGGGAGAATTTGTGGAGCTTCGCACGATTGTCGAATGCGACTTGGATCGAGGTTCCAGTGTGGAATCCCTGCGTATAGGTGACGTTCGCATAAGCGTTGTTGTTGATCAGGTCAAACGCCGTGGCCGCAATGCCAACTCCCGAAACCAGCGGATTGTTTACGGGAATCGAAGCCCGGCCCCAGTCGGTATTGACGACCAACGTGGGATCAAAAGATGTTTGCGGTGAAGTGCCCAGGATTACGGCCTGCGATGCCCCGAGCCCATGGGCAACAGCTCCCGCGTTGGCGCGGAGCAGTTCGGTCTGGGCGATAAACGGAGTGAAGCGCTGGAGGCTGATGTCCAAATTATTTTCGAGCGCAATCGAAATCGCGTCGTCGAGGCTGAGCATCAGCTTTCCATTCTGGATGAGCTGATCGATGCTGGGCGTATTCGTCAGCATGGGTTCCGGCATGGATACCGGAGTGTAAGGTTTCCAAAACTGAGGGAACCAGGGCTGGCCTTTCGAATAGTCCGAACCTTTCGTTGGCGCGAGGTTTCGTGGGGAGAAATAGTCGGCCGTCGCGGTCTGCTGCGCGGCAGATTGGCTGGCGGGGGGCACCTGTGCCTGGGCCTGATTCTGGTCCGCTGCCGGCGGTGGCGCGGCGCCCTGGCCCTGCTGGCCCTGTTGAGTCTGCGCGGCCTGCTGAACCTGAGCGGAAACCGGCGCCACCACCAACGATGCAATAATGAACGCCAAAACCACCGACTTCAGAAACGCTTCGACCGCAAGTCTTCCGATCATCGTGTTTTTTCCTCTCCGAACCTCTGGAGTCTGATTGCTGATCTGGACCTTTGAATTCACGCAAGCCTCAAGCTTCTACAACGTGCGGCGCGCCAATTTGTTTCAGAAACTGTATTCCGGTGCAAAGTAGCGGCCACGCGTAACTTCCAGAATATAGACGAGTAAAGGGGAAATTCGATTCGCCGCCTGTTCGATTTCGGTCAGTGCTGTGCGTATCCGAACAAGCGCGGGCAGGAGTGTAGCATTGCAATCTGCGGCGTGACAATTCGCATGGCCGAGAATGCTCAAGGAGGATGCTCAAAGTTGCATCGCGTCGAGGAGCCGGCGAGTGGCCCAAAGTTGACACGCTAGTTGGCAGCGTCTACCATGGCGCTGGCCAAAGCCCAACCCTCCATGCCACGGCATTTCTCATCCTTGAACTCTTTTCGCGCGGCGGTTTGCCTGACGCTGCTTTTGTTTCTGAGCGCTGTTGCTCACGCCGAGAAGACGGACCAGCTCAAGCCGCAGGGTTACGTCAACGACTTCGCGGGAGTGCTCAGCCCATCGGCAAAGTCTCAGCTCACGGCGCTGTGCACTGAGGTGGATCAGAAAGCCAAGGCGCAGATCGCGGTCGTCACGGTGAAATCGCTGGATGGGCAGCCGGTGGAAGATTTCACGCTCGATTTGGCGACGAAGTGGGGCGTGGGGCCGAAGCAATCTGCCAGCGGCATAATGATTCTGTTTGCGACCGAGGATCGCAAGAGCCGGGTGGAGGTTGGATACGGGCTCGAACCGATTCTCCCCGATGGAAAAGTGGGCGGGTTCTTGCGCGAAGCTGTGCCGATGCTGCGCGACAACGATTATGATGGCGCATTATCGCTCGTCACGCGACGAATCGCAGATGTGATTGCCGCTGATCGCGGCGTGACGCTGTCGGGAAGCACGCCTTTGCCGGCGCGCCGCGCGCCTCCGCAAGATACCGGCTGGTCCATTGGTCAGATCCTGCTTCTGCTTTTCATAATTTTCGTCGTGTACTGGTTTATGAAAGGCAGCAGCGGCGGTGGCCGTAGTAACTACACACGAGGCGGCGGAAGCGGCTGGTGGATCGGGCCGATGATTGGCTCCGGGATGGGCGGCGGGCGCGGGGGTTGGGGCGGCGGTGGATTTGGTGGCGGTGGTGGTGGCGGAGGCGGTTTTGGCGGCTTCGGCGGAGGCTCTTTCGGTGGCGGCGGGGCAAGCGGAAGCTGGTAGTATCGCTCGGATTTAGCAGTCGGCTAATTTTTCCGGGACGAGCTTAGAAGGCGTGCGATGGAAGCGAAGCTCAAACAGATCGTAGAGAAACTGCAATCGGCGGCGGGTGACAACCTGCAAGCGGCGGTGCTCTACGGGTCCGCCGTTACGGGCGAATTTCAAGCGCACCATTCCGATCTGAATATTGTGTGCCTCGTGAAGCGCGCGACGGCTGCTGACCTGGAAGCTCTGCACGGAGTGGCGGAGTGGTGGATGCGCGAAGGGCCATCCTGCGCCGCTGGTATTCACGTACGAGGAATTGCAGCGCTCGGCCGACGTCTTTTCCATCGAGCTATTCGACATCAAGGCGCGGCATCGCATGTTGTACGGCGAAGATTTTTTCTCGCATCTTGAAGTTCCGCTGCATCTGCACCGGCTGCAAGTGGAAAGGGAACTGCGGATTGACTGGCTGCGCCTGCGTCAGGCAGTGCTTGCAGCGCCGCAAACCAAAAAAGCGCACATCGGAATCATGATGGCGTCGGTCTCCGCGTTCTGCTCGCTTTTCCGGCATGCGCTTGCGGCGCTCGGCCAGCCGATGCCGGATACGAAGCGGCAGGCGGTGGATGCGATGGCGTCGCTCACGGGCGCGAATCCGAGCGCGTTTCACGCGGTGCTGGATTTGCGGGAAGGGAAGCGCAAGGAGCGGGAAATTGATATCGAAGCGTCGCTCCACGCGTATCTGGAGTTTGTTGAAGTGGTGACGAGCGAAGTGGATCGCAGATTCGCTGCACAGTAGTGCGAAGCTGGGCGCACAGCCACGCCAGGCGTCGCGGTTGTTTACATTCCGCACCGGAGGCACGCACAGATGAAAGCGCTCTTGGGACTGGTGGCAGTGATTGTGATTCTGGTTTTGATTTTTGGCGGCATGTACGTCAGCACGAAAAACAAGATTGTAACGATGGACGAGCAGGTGAAATCGAATTGGGCGCAGGTGGATGTGGTGTTGCAGCGGCGCGCGGATTTGATTCCGAACCTCGTTGAAACGGTGAAAGGCTTCGCGGCGCATGAGGAAACTGTGTATGGCGATATCGCGAAGGCGCGCTCGGCGTTGCTGAATGCGAAAACCCCTGCGGACAAGATCGCGGCTAACGGGCAACTCGATGGCGCTCTTGGGCGCTTGCTGGCGGTGGTGGAAAATTATCCGCAGCTCAAATCCAACGAGAATTTTTTGCGGCTGCAGGATGAACTGGCGGGCACTGAGAATCGGATTGCCGTCGAACGGAAGCGCTACAACGATTCCATTCAGGCCTACAACACTTTCATCCGCCAATTCCCGAACAGCTTGTTCGCGAGCTGGGCCGGCTTCAAGGAGAATGACGCGTATTTCAAGGCGTCGGAGGGCTCTCGCGAAACGCCTAAGGTGCAATTCCCGGCGGCCACTCGCTAGGATTTGCTATCGGATTGTTACAACTGTGCGAAACGGATTGCGCGCCGGGCTGCGGTCTATGCATGCGGTTATCTTGACCCATGCATTCCGGCGCGCTAGGCTACTTTGACAGGACATCAACGGAGTTAGAGCCGCCAAAAATTAATGAAACAAACTGTAAGAATCGCCGGAGGGATCAGCGAGCTGTTTGGCACCCTCGATGAAAACCTCAAGCTTTTCGAAGCCAACCTGCACGTCACCACGCATCTGAAGGACCACGATCTGGAAATTGAAGGCGAGCCTGCGCAGGTGGAGCGGGCCGCGCTGATCCTTGACGAATACAATCAGCGCGTTCGCGACGGGCGGATTCCCGATAGCCAGGAAGTGAAATCGCTCTTGCGAATTGCGACGCAGGCTCCTGCGAAAGAATTGCGCGGGGCGTTTTCGCCGACGCGCACGCGCATGTTTGGCAAGAAAAGCCTCGCGCCGAAAAGCACGAATCAGCGGCGCTATATCGAAGCGCTTGAAACTTACGACATGGTGTTTGCCATCGGCCCGGGCGGAACGGGCAAAACTTATCTCGCGGTGGCGATGGCGGTGTCGGCGCTGCTGTCGAAGCAGGTGAACCGCATCATTCTCGCGCGGCCGGCGGTGGAAGCGGGCGAAAGGCTGGGATTTCTTCCCGGCACGCTTCAGGAAAAAGTTGATCCGTACATGCGCCCGCTGTACGACGCGCTGCACGATCTGCTCGAAGCGGAGAAGCTCGAAAGCTTTCTCGAAAAGGACATCATCGAAGTGGCGCCGCTTGCGTTCATGCGCGGGCGCACGCTGAATGATTCCTTCGTGATTCTCGACGAAGCGCAGAATACGACGAGCGAGCAGATGAAAATGTTCCTTACTCGCCTGGGATTCAATTCGAAAGCGGTGATCACCGGCGACATCACGCAGATTGATTTGCCCAACGAGCGCCGCTCGGGGCTGGTCGAGGCGATCGACGTGGTGGGGAATATCGAAGGCATCTCTTTTATCTATTTCGACGAGCGCGACGTGGTGCGTCACAATCTGGTGCAGCAGATTATCAAGGCGTACGACGAGCGCAAGCCCGCAACGCAGGGAGCATCTGCGAAGGGCGGGCAAAACGTGGCGCCTGGGCGGACGCAAAATGTGGGCGCCAGTTCGCCTGGCACTGCAGGCGGCACTGCGCAGGGCAGCGCGCGGCGCGACTGATTTCCCCTCGTTCCATGATCGTCAACCGCCAATCGCGCATTTCCGTTCCTTTACGCGAGCTCGACAAATTTCTCGCTCGTGCGCGGCGCCGGTTGCGCCTGCCGAAGGATTCTTTGACTGTTTGCCTGGTAACCGACGCCGAGATCGCCCGCTGGAACCGCGCCTATCGTGGCAAAAGTGGCCCGACCGATGTATTGTCGTTTCGCAACGAATGCTCGCAAAACCAAGCGAAGGCGCGCGACGGAAATGGACGCGCGCGAAAAGACGACCTTCTCGACGCCGCTACCGCAAATCACTCGGCGCAATATATCGGCGATATCGCCATCGCTCCGGCTGTGGCGAAACGAAACGCGAGCCGCTTCGGCCGCACCTTCGACGACGAGATGCGCATTCTTATTCTTCACGGTATCCTCCACTTAATGGGCTACGACCACGAAGCCGACGACGGCCAAATGGAACGCCGGGAAAATAAACTCCGCCGCGAGCTGAGGCTGGTTTAGGCGATGCCTCAAATCCTTTACACGATTGGTGTACTTGCGCTCACCGCGGGCCTGGCGTTGTTCGCCTACCTGGATCGCGTGTATCGCGAGCTTGGGCGAATCGTCACAGGCCGAATCTTCGCGCACCTGCAAACATTCGAAGCGGATATCGAGCCGCGATTCAAGATGGACCGGCAACGCGCCGCTTTGGCGTTCACGCTGCTGGCCCGGCTTTGGCTCGTTCTCGTGGCAGCCGTCACCGCGCGCGGAGTGATTTTCTTTGTGCCGGGCTCGTGGGAAGCGGCGCTCGAGATGGTCTTTTTTCTTTCCGCCGAAGTGATTGTGCTGATGCAATTTCTTCCGTCACTTTTGCTCGCCGGAGTGCGCGGGAATTGGATTGCGCCTTTCGTGCCGGCCGTCCGCGTATTCGTGTGGATTATTTGGCCGGTGCAAGTGGTGCTCGAGATGTTGGTTTCGGTGCTCCATCTTTCGGAAGACGAGCCGACGGAGGAAGTGGAGGAGCAGCAATCGATCGAGGCTTTCGTCGACGCGGCCGCGGAGGAAGGGATTATCGAGCATGACGAAGCGCGGCTGATCGAGCAGGTGATCGAGTTTGGCGATAAGCGCGTGCGCGACTTGATGACGCCGCGTCCCGACGTGGTCGCCATCCGCGCCGGCGCCACGCTGGAGGAATTGAGCGAGCTGATCGTCGAGACGAAATTCTCGCGCATCCCTGTGTATGAAAAATCGCTCGATGACATCGTCGGCGTGGTGATGGCGCGCGACATTCTGGAAGTCTCCGACCGCGACGCGGCCGCTTCGCACCGTGCGCGAGCTGATGCGCCCGGCGCTTTTTATCCCTGAGACGAAATCAGGTTCGGAATTGTTAAAGGAAATGCAGCGCAAGAATCAGCAGATGGCGATTGTGATTGACGAGTACGGCCTGATGGCCGGCGTGGTCACCGTCGAAGACCTGATCGAGGAAATTGTCGGCGACCTCGGCGAAGAGGATCGCCGGCCGGCGCCCGACGTGGTGCGCGAATCCGGCGGCAGCATGGTGATGCGCGGCAGCGTGCCCGTCGACAAACTTACCGAGCTTCTCGGAGTGCAGCTCGACGATTCTTCCGAGCATTCCGGCGCCACTACGATTGCCGGCCTGCTCAATTCGGTGGCGGGCCACGTCCCGCGCATGGGCGAGGTGATCGATTCCGACGGCGTTCGCTTCGAAGTGCTCGAAGCCAATCAGCGCAAAGTGCTGCGCGTGCGCGCTCGCCGCGTCCCCGCTGGCGCAGCCTCGTCCTCGTCGGCGTAAACCTGCGCAAGCAGCCGCTCATCGGCGTACAATTTAGTTTCATGGCATTTAAATCCGGTTTCGTCGCAATCGTCGGCCGTCCCAACGCCGGCAAGTCCACGCTCGTCAATACTCTCGTTGGACGCAAAGTCGCTATCGTTTCGCCCAAGCCGCAGACCACCCGCAATCGCATTCAGGGAATTCTGAATCGCGACGACGCGCAAATCGTCCTCGTCGATACGCCCGGAATCCACAAACCCGCAGAACGTCCTCAGCCGCCAGATGATGGACGAGCTTCAGCACGCCCTCGAAGGCATCGATATTCTCGCGTTGATTGCCGATGCGTCCGTGAACTTCGGCGCCGGCGACCGCTTCGCCATCGAATGGGCGCGCCGCTTTCACGGGCCCGTCTATTTGCTGCTGAATAAAATCGATCGAGTCGCCAAGCCGCATCTTCTTCCGCTGATCGAGCGCTACAGCAAAGAATTCGAATTCGCCGAAGTGTTCCCGATCTCCGCGCTCACCGGCGAAGGCTGCCTCAATCTCGTAAATTCCTGGCTCGAGCGCTTGCCCGAGCATCCGCCCTATTTTCCCGACGACCAGTTCACCGACCAGCCCGAACGTTTCCTCGCCGCGGAAATAATTCGCGAGAAGGCGATTCTCACCACGCGCCACGAAGTGCCCTACGCGGTTGCGGTGATGATCGACGGCTTCGAGGAAGGGCCAAAACTGCTTCGCATCCGCGCCACGATTTATGTGGAGCGCGAAGGCCAGAAAGCAATCCTGATCGGCAAGCGAGGCGCAGCCATCAAGACGATCGGCACGCAAGCGCGCAAAGAACTCGAATCCATTCTCGACATCCACATTTTCCTCGAGCTCTTCGTCAAGGTTCAGCCGAACTGGCGCGACAATTCCTCGATGGTTCGCCAACTCGATTGGCACCGCCAGCTCGAACAACTAGGCGAGTATCAGAATAACGAAGCCGACGAAGCAGACGCTGCCGCTGACGACGCTGATGACGAAAACGATGAAGCCCCAAAGGATTTAGAACTTTAAATCATATGCCGGCTGAATCACTTTTGGCTTTTAATCACGCACAGACGCAGCCTCTTTAATGAAGTTCGACCAAAGAAAAATGTAATAAGGGGAAAGCGGAAAACTTCAAACGCTGAGGACTAAATCAGATGAAGAGTTCTTCGTCCGCCGTCGCGGCATCCGGCTCCGGCCGCCGGTTCTGTTGCCCGCGAAGCATATCAACCGCAACCTTCATGCCCTTCAAAATCGCGGACGCTTGCTGAATCGGCGTCCACAGCGTGCGCTTGAATTTCGCGCCCGGATTCTTCGACCACTTCGAGCGTTCCCGTCAGAATATGATCCGCGCGAATGATCTGCACGCGCAATCGTTCCACCGCATCGGTGAACACGCGATCGATCTTCTGCGCCGAACCGCGTGCGACGCGCGTGATTTCCGCGGCGTCGCCCATGATGCTGGCGATGCGGTCCTCGGAATCTTCCAGAACCCGGTTCGTTCGCAGAAGAATAGGATCGATCCGGTTCTGCAGGTCCGTGGCGATTCGCGTGAACTGCTCGATCGCAGTCCGCACCTGAAAGAACATGCCCAGCAGGATCGCCATCTGAATCACGATGGCAACCGCCGCTATCACGATGAACGCCTGGAGCCAGCCGGACATCCACGTCTCCTTACTACGAAACGAAACTGCCGCGCCGACTACGAAAACCTACGAGACCTTCGATTCCCGCTTGTACGTTTCTTTTCCTGCGTCAACCGCGGCCGAAAGGCCATCCTTCTGGCGCGCCATAATTTCTTTGCTGCGTTGGATTAAATCTTCCGCGCGTTCGCGCAGTTCGCGGGCTTTGCGTTGCGCATATTCGCGGCCTTCATCGGCCCTATCGCTCAAGTAATCGCGTGTGTCTTCGCCCGATTTCGGCGCGAAGAGAAGACCTACCATCGCCCCAATGCCAAGGCCGACAAGGAAAAAACTCGCCTTCGACCCTGCGCTGTTATCACCCATCTTTTCACCTCCAAAGGTGACAGTAGCACAGGCGTATAGGGGTAGCAAGCAGAGCGCAAGTGCATTTCGCGTGAAGAATTTACCTTACAGTTGGCTCCGCGGAACTAGCCTCATGCAACCCGGTGAAGACACGCTGCGCCTGAGCGCGCGGAAGCTCTGTGGCGAGATCCTCGACCGTCAATTCCTTGAGCCGTGCGACGCTCCCGAATTTGCGCAGCAGTTTGCGAGCTGTGCGCTCGCCGACGCCGGGAATTTCGGTGAGAGAAGTGCGCAGGCGCCGGCTGGATCGGCGCTGGCGGTGGAAAGTGATCGCGAACCGATGCGTTTCGTCGCGAATCTGCTGGATCAGTTGGAGCACGGGCGAGTGGCGGTCGAGGATGATCGGTTCGTCCTCACGTCCGAGCACGTAGAGAATTTCCTCTTTCTTAGCGATGCTGGCCATGGGCTGATTGATGATCTCCAACTTTTCAAGCGCCTGCGCGGCCGCGTGCAACTGGCCGATGCCGCCGTCGATCAAAATCAAGCTAGGCAGCGGTTTGCTTTCTTCCAGCACGCGGCGATAGCGCCTTCCAACCGCCTCGCGCATGCTGGAGAAATCGTCGCGAAGCAATCCGCCGGGTTGAGCGGCTTCGCCTTCCACTGCCGCTTCACCTCGAATGATGAATTTTCGGTAGTCGGACTTTTTCATTCGTCCCGCTTCCCACACCACCATCGACGCGACCGTCTCTGTGCCTTGCGTGTGAGAAATGTCGAAACTTTCGATCCGCTTTGGTGGCTCGAGAAGCCCGAGCGCCGATTCGAGCGCCTCCGCGATCGCCGCAGACGAAGGCCGCAACACGCGAAACCGCTGAACGAAAGAATGCTGCGCATTCTTTTCGACCAATTCGAGGAAGTGGTGCTTCTTTCCGCGCTGCGGATTAGGAATCTCCACGCGATGCTTGGCTTGCTCGTGAGAACTTCTTCGAGCACTTCGCGCTCTTCGAAGTCAATCGGCGTGTGGATGCAGCGAGGAAGATACGCAGCGTCGAGGTAGAGCTGCTTCAGCAGGGAAGGAAGAAACTCCGCCGGGTTGAACTCTTCCTGATTCTCCCAGTAAAAATCCCGCCGGTCCACCACGCGGCCGCCGCGAATGTGAAACAGATTCACGGCCACCTGCGGCGGCTCAGCGTACCACGCGATCACGTCGGTATCATCGCCCGACGCGGCTGCGATTTTCTGGCGCTCTTCCATCTCCGCCAGCGTGCGCAGAAGATCGCGATATCCGGCGGCTTCCTCGAAGCGCTCGCCTTCCGATGCGCTCGCCATGCGCTGCTCGAGGCTGCGCGAAAGATCGTTGCGCCGCCCTTCCAGGAACAACCGCACGTCGCGCGCAGCTTCCACGTAACGCTCGTCGGTCACCAGGCCTTCCACGCACGGGCCGAGGCAGCGGTGAATGTAATACTGAAGGCACGGTCGCGGATGTTTGCGCGTGAGGTCCACCGTGCAGGAGGGAACAAGGAAATGTTTATGGATCAAATGGACCATGCGGTACGCGAGATTCGCAGGGAAATACGGCCCAAAATAAATCGAGCCATCCTTTTTCAGGCGGCGCGTTACATAGACGCGCGGATACCTCTCATACGCCGTGTATTGAATGTAGGGATATGTTTTGTCGTCGCGAAGCAGGATATTGAATTTTGGCTGATGCTTCTTGATGAGATTGTTTTCGAGGGCCAGCGCTTCTTTCTCGTTATCGACGACGATGTACTCCAGATCGGCAATCTCGCGAACAAGCGATCCCGTCTTGGCGTCCTGCTGGCTTTTCTCCAAGAAATACGAGCGGACGCGGTTTCGCAGGGAGAGCGCTTTCCCCACGTACAGGATTGCACCGCCCGCATCCTGAAAGAGGTACACCCCGGGTTGAGTGGGGAGATTGGCGACTTTTTCACGGAGTTCCATGGATACGCGTTACACTGTTTGCAGCTGTGGCGAAGCAACTTTCATGATAGCAAACGGAATCTAAACCAACACGAATCGACATGACCCGACTCGCATTCATCGCCTCGCTGCTTCTCGTTCTCTCGGGCGCTATTGCCCGCTCATCAACAGCAAGACAAGGAGCAACAGGACAAGCAGCAAGGGCAGCAAAGCCAGCAAGATCAACAGAAGAGTCAGCAGCAGAACCAGCAGCAGTCCGGGCAAAGCCAGCAAAGTTCTGACGCCCCGCCTGCACCGGAAGAATCCAGTTCGAAAAAGTCGCGAGCGGATGATGACAACGGGGGCAAAGGCGCTACGCCGGACGCGCCGCCCGCGATCTCGTCCGATGCGGAAAAGGCCAAAGCGGCCGCCACTTACAATCCGCTTCCGGCTCAGCAGGACATCGAAGTGGGGATGTATTACCTTCACAAAGGCGATATTGACGCAGCGATCGACCGTTTTCTCGATGCCATCCAGCAGCGTCCCAACTTCGCGAAGCCGCGTTTGCTGCTGGGAAAAGCGTACGAGAAAAAGCACGATAACGAGTCGGCCGTGAAATATTACAAGGAATATCTGAAGGTGCTGCCCGGGGCGCCCGACGCGAAAGAAGTCCAGAAGAAGATCGAAAAGCTCTCGAAAGAATAGCGCCGTTCGCGCCCCGCCGGCTTAATAGGACGGAAAAGTCTTGAGAAACTTCATCGCCCGCTCATAATCCTGAAATTTCTTTTCCTCCGCCCGAAACTGAGGTGAGTGCGACTCCCGCCGGCACCGAGCGAAGCGCATCGGATGCTTCAGGTGTAGCATTTCGTGGTAGAGAACATACGCAACAACATATTCGGGCACATTGGCGCGGTCGAGCTGGCGATTGATCACGATCTGCTCGAGCGCAGGATCGAAACAACCAAGCTGCGTCCGCCACACGCGATTGCTCCAACCAAGTGTCGGTTTTACGAGCAGATTTTCAAAATAGCGCGCATTCAGTCGTTCAAACATCGGCCCGAGATCGTGGTGCCGGCCTGCCGGACGATCGTCCACGCGGCGCGCGCGCCGCTGGCGAACCACCAACAGTCTGCGACGCGTGGAATGGGCGTAAGTGTATTTGCGATACGCGGCGAGAAATTCACCCGGCGGCTGGCGGCGATAGAGCCGGCCCAGCAGGATTCCCGCGGCAGCTTCGAAGACGTCCCTCGGCGCGTCGCGCAGTAAATCCGAAACGCGCACATACGCAGTGTCGTCGCGCAATCGAATCGTGTGCGTCAGGTCCGCGTAAGGGTGATACTCCACGACAAAATGAGGCGGCCTGCCTTCGCAGCCAATGCGCGTGTAAATCCTCTGGAAAATGCGCTCGCCGCCGGGAACGAGGCGGGAACGCAGCTTCGAACGCTTCACGGTTGTTTTCTCCGCACGGGCGGCGGCGCGGCAGTCTTCAGCGCATTGTCAACATCCGTGAGCGCTTCCTTGGTGCCGTCGATTGCGTCCAACAAGGTGTCCTTGTAAGTATCCAACTCCTGCCCTTTCTCCTGAAGCTTTTCCAAAATGTCGAGAAACTCGTTTCCCTTCGACTTCATCAGCTTCAGCGCGCCATGAATGTCCGACTGGCGCTCCTTTCCGACTGCGATCTGGTCGGCGGCATCGTCCATGCAGCCGGTGTAGGCATTCAGCATGTTGTTCAACACTTCAGCGCGGCGGCGATCCTGAACTTTGCGATTCAGTTCGTACTGAAATTTCTTCAGCCGGTCCTCCGCGAATTTCATGTACAACGCGATACGATCCGCGGGTTCGTAGGCTTCGCGAATCTGGTCCGCTTCGCCTTCACTTAGATAATCTTTCCTGTCTTGAGGCGATAGCGGCGAATGCGTAGTCGACCGAGAAACCGAAGACGCGAGCAATGCAACGAGCAGTCCGACCGCGAGCGTCGTGCTTCGCATGATCGCCTCCTATCGCTTCGGTTTTCCGGCCGCATCGTTCGGCGGCTGCTTCGGAAACAACATTTGAATCAGATGGCGATCGATTTCGTCGAGTTGGCCGCGAATTTCGACGAAAGGCTTGCGGTCGTCCTCGTTGAGCCCGACGATCATCGCATCGAGCCTGCGAAGAGACCCGCGGAGCGAAATCTGGAGCTGTTTGTAGCCGCTCGCGTGTTTTTCGGCGTCGGGAAATTTATCTCGCGAGCGCTTTCTCGCAGGATTGCGCTTCATTCAGATATTTCTTTAAAATATCGAGCGCTTCATCGTTCTTGTCATTCGCGAGAGCGCTTTCCGCATCCTTGAACTCTGAATCGCCCAATGAAAGCAGCAACTTGGCTTTGTGGACCGGGTCTGCCTCGTGTTCAAATTTTGCCCGCCACTGCTCGGTGGATTGAATTTGTTGCGCCGTGAGAGGCGCAATCGCCATCGCGAGTGCAAGTGCCAGCGCCGAAAGTGGAGCGAAGCGAATCACGGAATTATTTCTTCTTCTCTTTAATCTCGCGAGTCAAGAAGCGAACGCGCGCAGTCGCCTCGAAATACATGTCGTTGTTCTCATCTTTGTTCAACTGCAGAAATTTCTGATACCAGTCGAGCGCTTGGGTCGCTTGCCCTAGTTTATCGTAACAAGTGGCGCGAATGAAAACTGTGCCGGCCGGCAATTCCTCCCGTTGCGACAGGAGGTCGAGCGCCTTCAAGGCCGATTCGTAATTCTTGCCGAGGTATTCAGCGGCTACAAGTTCGCCCAGCACGTCATTCGACTGCGGATTCATTTTGAACGCGACGAGCAGTTCGCGCGCGGCATCCGGGTAGGCCCGTTTTTCGAGGTATACGTGACCAATCTGCGCGGGAATGTCGGCGTCCTGCGGAGCGAGCTTCGCGGCTTTTTCCAGCACCGCTATCGCGTCGTCGTAGCGTTTCAATTGAAATAAAACCTGGCCGCGAAGTTTCAGGGCCGAAAGCGATTCCTGGCTCGAAAGCGCAGCGCGATCGAGTCTCCGCGAGCGCTTCTTCATTCTTGCCCAGCTTGGCGAGCGCCAGCGCGCGGATGGTGCGAGCTTCGGTGTCAGTGGGCTCCGCTTCGAGATACGTCCCAAGCTCAGCGGCCGCCTCTTCATATTTCTTTTCCGCAATGAGTGCCTGCGAAAGTCCGAGATGTGCCTGCGCGTTCGAAGGATCAGAAGCGATGGCGGCGCGAAATTCCGCTTCCGACTCTGCCGGTTGATGGGACGAGAGAAGCACGCGGCCGATCGCGAAGTGAATATCGGAATTCTTTTCGTCAAGCTTCTGCGCATCGCGATAGTGCTGAATCGCGAGATCCGGCTTTCCGGATCGCTCGTAAGCCCAGCCCAATAGAAACTGCGGACGAAACTCCTTCGGCAGAAGCTCGGCAGCTTTTTGAAGCGGCGCGACTGCCGCAGCCGGGTCAGTCTCCATCAACGTGATTCCAAGGTTCATATAAGCCGCATCCAGCTTGGGATCGAGCGAAATGGCCTTCTCGTACTCCGTTTTCGCGTCCGCATTCTGCTTCAAACTCGCATACGCATTGCCGAGATCGAAATGCGCATCCGCATCGTCGGGTTTGGTCGCGAGATATTTCTGATACGAGCGCACCGCCTCTGCATAGTCCTGGTGATCCATCGCGGCGCGTGCCGCGACGAGCGCGGGATCAGGCGTGTCGTCTGGAACGTGAATGCGGGTTCTGGTCGTGTTGGATTGTGCAGAGGCGACGGGAGAATAGCCGCCGCAAGCAAAGCCGAAAAAAGCAAGGACGGCAAACCGCGTGAATCGAGCGTAGCGTGCCGCAGCCCGATCCTTCATTGCACCGTGGAATTATCTTCCGAACCGTTCGGCTGCTTTGGCGAAGCGCCGCCATTACCGTGGTTTGTTCCGTTACCGTTCCGTCCGTTCAGAGCGCGCGCCAGAAATTTCCCCGTATGCGATTGCAAATTGCGCGCCACTTGTTCCGGCGTTCCCGCGGCGATCACGTGTCCGCCCGCGTCTCCGCCTTCCGGCCCGAGATCGATCATCCAGTCCGCGGACTTGATCACGTCCAGATTGTGCTCGATAATCAGCACCGAAGCTCCGCCGTCAATCAATTTGCGAAACGCCGTCAGCAATTTCTGAATATCGTCAAAGTGCAGGCCCGTCGTCGGCTCGTCGAAAATATACAGGATGCCGGTGTTCTCCTGCCGCGTGAGATGCGCGGCGAGTTTCAAGCGTTGCGCCTCGCCGCCGGAAAGCGTGGTGCCGGATTGGCCGAGCCGCAAATAGCCGAGGCCCACTTCGTCGAGCACGCGCAGCTTCGTCGTCACTTTTGGATACGCCGCGAAAAATGTCAGCGCCTCGCGCACCGTCATCTGCAGCACGTCGTGAATGTTTTTCTCTTTGAACGTGCACGTCGAGCACGCTGCTCTTGTAGCGCGTCCCGCGGCACTCTTCGCACACGAGTTCCACGTCGGCCAGAAATCGCATCTCCACCGTCACGGTTCCATCGCCCTGGCACGCTTCGCAGCGGCCGCCGGGAATATTGAACGAAAAATGGCCGGCTGTGAGCCCGCGCTTTTTCGCTTCGGGCATGGACGCGAAAATTTCGCGAATCGCGTCGAACGCCTTCAGGTAAGTAGCCGGATTCGAGCGCGGCGTTCGCCCAATCGGCGACTGGTCCACCATTTCGATCGCAGCCAGCGCCGAGTCGCCTTCGAGGCGATCGCAAAATTCGCGCTAATTTCCGCCGGTGCGCTTGGCCTGGAGCGCTTTGTACAGCACGTCGTAAACGAGCGTGGATTTTCCCGACCCGCTCACGCCCGTCACCGCCACCAGCACGCCGAGCGGAATCATCACGTCGACGCTTTGCAGATTGTGGCTGTGCGCGCCGATGATTTTCAGAAACTTTCCCTGCGGCTTCCGCCGCCGCGCCGGCACAGCGATTTTCAGATCGCCGCGCAAGTAACGCCCCGTGATCGAATCGGCGTCGGCCAGCAGTTGTTGGCGCGAGCCGGCGAAGATCAACTTGCCGCCGTGTTCGCCCGCGCCGGGGCCCAGATCGAGAATATGGTCGGCGGCCAGAATCGTTTCGGGATCGTGCTCGACGACCACCAGCGTGTTGCCCAGATCGCGCAAGCCCTTCAAAATTCGAATCAGGCGGTCGGTATCGCGCGGATGCAGGCCGATCGAAGGTTCGTCGAGCACGTAGAGCGCGCCCACCAGATGCGAGCCGAGCGACGTGGCGAGTTGAATTCGTTGCGCTTCGCCGCCCGAAAGAGTCGAGGTCAGCCGGTCGAGCGTGAGGTAATCGAGGCCGACTTCGTCGAGGAATTGCAATCGCAGCTGAATCTCTTCCAGCACTTTGTCGGCGATCGTGGATTCCGCGGCGGTGAGCTGCAGTGCCTGAAAGAACGGCCGCGCCTCCTTTACCGTCATCTGGCAAACTTCGGTGATCGACCGCCCCGCGATTTTCACGGCGCGAGCTTCGGCGCGCAGTCGCGTCCCGCGGCAATCGGGGCAGAGCGCGTAGCCGCGATAGCGGCTCAGAAAGACGCGCACGTGCAATTTGTATTTCTTGCGCTCGAGCCAGCCGAAAAATCCCTTCACGCCGGGAAAATCCGCCTTGCGGTCGCCTTCGATGATCGCGTCGCGTTGCGCGGCGCTCAGTTGCCGGAACGGCACGTCGAGCGGAATCCCTTTGTCGCGCGCGTACGAACGCATATCCATCGCCAGTTGCCGGTAGCGCGGCTTCGTCCAGGGTTCGATTGCGCCATCGGCGAGCGATTTGCTCTTGTCCGGCACCACGCGATCGAGATCGAAATCGATCGTGTTGCCGAAGCCCTGGCAGCGCGGGCAGGCGCCGTACGGATTGTTGAAAGAAAATAGCCGCGGCTCCGGTTCCTGATAGGTCGCGCCGCATTTTTTGCAATCGAAGCGCTCGTTGAAGACGAGCCGCTCTGGCACCGCGGCGCCGCGCGCGGCAGGCTCGCTCGCGCCCGCGCTTGTTCCTGCCGCAGCCACCGAATCCGGCTCCGAGCTGCGGCCGGCGCCTCAGGAACGAATTCGAGAATCGCTTCGCCTTGCCCTTCGCGATAGCAAATCTCGATCGAATCCATCAAGCGCGAACGAATTTCGGGCGCCAGCACCAGCCGGTCCACCAGCACGTACGCCGGCTTCGAGAAATCCATGTCCAGCAGATCTTCAGGCGTCGAGAATTCGAAGACGCGGCCGTCCTGATAAAGCCGGTTGAATCCTCGCTTGCGCAAATTCACCAGCGCCTGGCGAATTGCTTCGGGGCCCGGACGCGCTTGCTTTTTAGCCTTCGTCCCGGGCGGCAGGCGTCTCTGGGGTCAGCTTCAACTCGTACAGCACATAAAATCGCCGGCCCGCGGGAGCGCCAGCACGCGCGCAGCAATTTCGTCGAGCGTGTCCTTGCGCACTTCTTCGCCGCAGTTCAGGCAGAACGTGTGGCCCACGCGCGCATACAGCAGCCGCAAGTAATCGTAGATTTCAGTCGCCGTTGCCACCGTCGACCGCGGATTCCGCGTGGAATTCTTCTGCCGGATCGAAATGGCCGGCGCGATTCCGGTGATTTCGTCCACGTCCGGCTTCTCGATGCGCTCGAGAAACTGCCGCGCATAAGCCGAAAGCGATTCGATATACCGGCGCTGGCCCTCGGCATAGAGCGTGTCAAACGCCAGGCTGGACTTGCCCGAGCCCGAAACGCCGGTCACCACAGTGATGGCATTGTGGGGAATCGTGAAATCGAGGTTCTTCAGGTTGTGAACCCGGGCTCCCCGGACGCGGATCTCCTCGATATCGCCCGGAATTGTCGGAGGGCCCGCCGCAACCGCCTCTTCCGATCCGCGACGGAGCGCTTTTGCGAGTGCCACCTTGTCAGTAGGCTTGTTCGGCATGCGTGTAAACATTCAATTATACGCCGTCCAGTCAAGCGCGGCAAACGAGCCGAAATCCGCCCCGCCTTCATCGAAACCGAAATTGCATCTCAAGCGTCTGATTAATCATTCGACAAGTAAACTGATTCGGAAATATGGAAGATGCTTCACAGCGTATACTGAATTCGCCGATGCGAATCCCTGGAGGGTTCAAACACGTGAAAATCCGCCACCTCGCCCTGTTCCTCGCGCTGATGCTGGTTTCCATGCACCTCTCCATCGCTGGCGCGCAAACGCGAAAGCCGCTGACGAATCAAGACGTCATTGATATGACCAAGCAAGCGCTCGCCCCGCCTATCATCGTCAAAGCGATCGAAGCCAACCAATCGGATTTCGACGTTTCCGCGCAGGCGCTTCTCGACCTGAAGAACGCGGGAGTCGATGCGTCCGTGATGGAAGCGATGCTATCCACGCAGGGCAGCAAGCCGTCAGCCTCGGTCGAGGCGCTTCACGGCGCCGCTGCGCCGCCTGACGACACCACCAGTCCCGATCCATCCAGACGAGTGTGCAGCGCCACGAGAGGCTGTTTGATCCGCGAGGGAACTGAAGTGCCGCTGAAATTTGCCAGCGACCTGAGTTCGAAAACAGCTACCGAAAGCGATCCGGTCGAATTCATCCTGGATGACGACGTGAAGGTTGGGCAAACCGTCGTCATACCGAAGGGTGCGCACGCCACAGCGATCGTTTCTCACGCCCACCGCGCCGGGATGATGGGGAAAGGCGGCGAACTAAATATTCAACTGCAATATTTGGCGGTGCCCGACAACCACGTCCGCCTTCGAGGCACGAAAGGCCGCGAGGGTGATAGTAAAGTTGGTGCGACCGTGGCCCTCACTGTGCTTTTCGGCCCCATCGGATTGATCAAGCACGGCAAGGAAGTTCAAATTCCCGCGGGCACGCCTCTCACGGCCTACGTCGAGCAGGACATCTGGCTCCCGCCCGCGCAGTAGAGTTCTTGCGCGGCACGAACCGCGCAATCAATTGTGCCATTTGAAAAGTTTCACTTCGCACTTCTGGCCAGCAGCGATCGCAATCTGGGCAAGCTTTTCTCTTCGATGGTTCGATTCACGGCGGCTTGCTTTGGCGCATTCGGCAAATTTACCCAGGAACGTCTTCCAACAATTGCGACTTCCAGGATCAAGTCGTTGAAATCGCGATCAACTCCGGTGTCGTCATACTCGACGGTACTCAGCGTTCCGTTTTCGTAGATGTCATAGCTATGGCGCACAAGCGCATCCGGCTGCCACACGCTGGTCGCGGGATCACGGGATTGTCCGAAAAACCAATAAATTCGCTGGCCGGACTGCGTGGGAAACCGGCTCCAGTCGGAAGGATGCGGCGTGTAGTCCCCACCCAGGACGAAACCTGGCGGGAAGGTTTCCAGAATTGGAGCGGGAACCGTCGCGTCAGGAGTCATGTAGACCAGACACCTCTCAAAGAATGCGGCGTCGCCACAACTGACGCGAAAATACGCCTGGTGGTATTGCGGACTGAAGTCGATGGATGGACTGAAATCCACGTGAACATTTTCAAAGTCTACGTCGGGATCAGTTTCGAATCCGTGTTTCCTTCTTACAAAACATCCCAGATCCGGCGAATTGGGATTTGGGAACAATGAAATCGCTTCGATTGGGCTCATGGGTCTCTCCTGGCTTTGATCGTTTCAGTGGATCGGCGATGCTCCGTAGCGCGTTTAATAATCGTTCGGCGGATTTCTATGGACATAGTGTGCACAACCGCCAAAACGTTTCACTGTCCGGTCCTATTTAATCGAGAACGGTCGGGATCAGCGCGAAATCGCGGGTCTTGTCTTGAATTAAATGGTCTGTCTGAGACAAGCAGCCGTCGGCTAAATCTCGAACCAATCGAAGCCTCGCCTTTCGCGGCGGTTCTGTGTTAGTTCTTAAACGGGGCCGCGAGCGATGACATCCGAAAGTCCGAGGTTTGACCGCATTATCTGGATCGTGCTCGACAGCGTCGGCATCGGCGAATTGCCGGACGCGAAGGACTACGGAGATGTTGGCCGCGACACGCTCGGCCATATCGCTCGCTCACGTCCGCTGCAAATTCCAAATCTTCAGCGACTCGGCATCAGCAATATTGCTCCGCTTGAATCCATCACTCCGCCGGAACACCCCGCCGCAAGCTATGGCAAGGGCGCTACAAAATCTCCGGGGAAAGACACGACGACTGGTCATTGGGAAATGGCCGGCGTCTGGCTCGATCAGGCCTTTCCGGTCTATCCAAATGGATTTCCGAAGTATGTGATTTCAGAATTCGAGCGCCAGATCGGACGCCGCACACTCGGCAACAAACCGGCGTCGGGAACTGAAATCATCAAGGAGCTGGGCCTCGAGCACGTCACCACCGGCTTCCCGATTGTTTACACCTCCGGCGACAGCGTTTTTCAAGTCGCCGCACACGAAGACGTGATTCCCATCGCAGAGCTATATCGCATGTGCGAAATCGCGAGGAAGATTCTCGATGGGCCTAATCGCGTGGGACGCGTGATCGCGCGCCCGTTTGCCGGGCCGCCAAGCAATTTTCAGCGCACCGAGCGACGTCACGATTACGCTGTCGAGCCGCCGAAGCCGATGTTGATGGATATTCTCGCCGAGCGAGGCACGCCCGTATTCGGCGTCGGCAAAATTCACGACATCTATAACGGCCGAGGTGTGCCCGACTACGTCACGACGAAGAATAATTCCGATGGGATGGCGAAACTCACCGAAGCGCTCGCGCAACGCGAGTCGGGATTGATCTTCGCGAATCTGGTTGATTTCGACATGCTCTACGGCCATCGCAAAGATGTGGAGGGATTCGCGCGCTCACTCGAGCAATTCGACGAACAGCTCGGGCCGTTCCTCGACCTCTTGAAGCCTTCCGATTTGTTGATTATCACGGCGGATCACGGTTGCGATCCCGATCCGGTGAATCCCACCACGGATCACTCCCGCGAATACGTTCCGATCCTGGCTTACACTCCGCGGTCCGCATTCGGACGGAAACTGGGCACACGCTCGACGCTTGCGGACATGGGACAAACCGTCGCAGAAAATTTCGGCGGAGAAATCCCGCACGGGACCAGCTTTTTGGAATTGCTTTCGAGGTAATCGCGCCGGTGAGGGTCTGCGCGACGATTTTCTGCTACGGGCTTATTGGCCTTGCGAAGCTTTCTGAGCGTAATAACCCGCCCGCGTCCTGACCGCTAATTTTCCGTGGCCCTTTGGCGCCATCACTTGGACCTGCACGGTGCGGAACGTTCCGTCTTTCGCGGAATTGCTCGGATAGTAGCCCAGTTCGTACTGATTCCGAATGTCGCGAGCCACCTGCGCGCAAATTGCCTGCACTTGTTCGAGGTTGTCGGGGAAATAAGCGAGGCCGCCGGTGGCGGTCGTAATCTCCGTCAGAATCTTCTTCGAGTGCCGCACCATGCCCTTGCTGTGCTTGCGATCGTCCTCACTGAAGACGCCGATCGCATAGATGGCAGCGTCGGATTGTTCCGCCACCTTGATCGTGTATTCAAAAGTTTTTCGGCTGGCATCATCGTCGCCGTCGGTGATGACGAGCAGGACGCGCTTGTCCTTGTGTCCCTTTTTCAGGTGGTCGAGCGATCCGATGATTGCATCGTAGAGCGCGGTGCTGCCGCGTGAGTCGATGCGCGAGAGCGCTTCGTTCAATTCTTTCTGATCGCTGGTGAAGTCTTCGTTCAGGTCGAGATAATATTCGTCGTTAAAATTCACCACGAACGCTTCGTCGCGCGGGTTGCTCGTTTTCACGAAGGTGAGTGCCGCTTCATTCACCTGGGCCCGCTTTTCCCGCATGCTGCCGCTGTTGTCGATCACCAGGCCCATCGTCACGGGAATATCTTCGCGGGAGAAGAGCGAAATCTTCTGCTCCACTTTATCTTCGAATACGCGAAAACTGTCCTGCTTCAGATCCCCGACGAATTGGCCCTTCTCGTCGTCCACAGTGGCGTGCAGCACCACGAGGTCGACGTTGGCTTTGATGACGCCTTTCTGTTGTGCTGGATTCTGCGGTGGCGGCGGGCCGGGAATTGCACCCTGCGCGTGAACACGTGGCGCAAGCAGACAAAAACTCGCGAGCGTCAGAAAGAAAATTGCGGAACGGAGACTTCTAGTGGCCGGGCGCAAAATAGCCCGTCTTCGCATATACGGTGAGAGGAGGAAGTCCCTTTGGAGGGTGCAGCTTGACCTTGATCTTGCGCCATTTGCCGTCGTGCGCATGATCGCTCGGCCTGTATCCCACGACATATTGGTTACGCAACTCCATGCTGATTTTTGAAGCAATGTCCGGCAGATCCGCAATCTGGTTCACTACAAATGTCCGGCCGCCGGTCATGGCGGTTAAATCGCTTAGCAGGGAAGGCCCGTTTGTTTCTTCCGGCGTGCGGCCGCCGGTCGCGTCATAGAGCCCGATCGCGAAAATCTGCACGTCCGCTTCCTTTATAAAGTTGCGAACGTCGTTCAGCGTGTACCTGCTGTGATTATCGCCCCCGTCGGATATGATGAGCAACGCCTTCTTTGTGTTGTGTGCTCCTTTCATCTGGCTGAGGCCCAGGTAAATTCCGTCGAAGAGCGCCGTCTCGCCTTTTGCCGCTGTGAACATCAGCCGGTTTTGCAATTCCTCGACGCTGGCGGTGAATGAACTCACCAGTTCGGCACGATCGTTGAAATCGACCAGGAAAAATTCATCCTGGGGATTCGCCGTGCGAAAGAATTGCACTGCGGCCAGCCGCGACTTATCGATCTTGTCCGTCATGCTGCCGCTCATGTCGAAGATCACGCCGATCGAGATGGGTACGTCCTCGCTCGAGAACCGGACAATCTCCTGCTCGGTGTTGTCCTCGAAGATGCGGAAGGCATCCTGTTCGAGCCCGGTGACCAGGCGCCCGTAAGGGTCCGTGATGGTCACGTTGACCAAAGTCATTTCTGTTTCGGTTTTGAGCTTCTTGCCGGGCTTTTCTGAGTGATTGGGCTTAACGGGACCGGGCGCTTCGTTCTGAGCCCAAACCGGAGTTGTGAGGAGGGGAGCCGCCAGGAGAATTGCCACCGCGCAAACCGCCGCGAGCCCCCATCTTGCTCCGGGCTGCGTCGCGCCGTATTTCAAGGATGCCCCCGATGGCCCTGTACTGGCCGAAATTGTATCACCATGCTTTTCGAAAACAAGCAGTGAAATATGTATTTCCAGCTGGGTGTGTCCCGGGCCAGTCGTCCTTCCGCCTGCCACTTCTGCCTGCCGCGCACCCCAGCGCATGGTGTTAGACTCAGTTTCACGAGAAAGGGTTGACGGTTGCCATGGACACGCAAAATACTGGCTCGAACGTGAAGGTTTTCGCCATAATTCCGGCTCGATACGCCTCTACCCGCTTGCCGGGCAAGCCTTTGGCTTCGATTGCGGGCCGTTCGATGATCCAGCACGTGGTGGAACGGACACGGCAAGCCGCTCGCGTAGCGCGCGTGGTGGTCGCCACCGATGATGACCGCATCAAGAAGGCGGTTGAGGAATTTGGCGGGGAAGCCGTCCTCACCCGGCGCGACCATCGTACCGGTACGGACCGCGTCGCCGAAATCGCGGCTCACCTCGAAGCCGAGATCTACGTGAACATCCAGGGAGACGAGCCGCTCATCGACCCTGGCACCATTGACGCGGTTGTTGCCGAAATGCTCGACGATGATTCCATCCAGATCGCCACCCCCTGCACGGCGATTACTCAGGCGAATGACGTGATGGATCCTAATATCGTGAAAGTGGTGCGCGATTTTGACGGGAACTGCCTTTATTTTTCGCGGGCGCCGATTCCGTGGGTGCGCGATACGAAGGCGGCGGCTGCGCCGCATCATTGGAAGCATGTGGGGCTTTACGCTTTTCGTCGCGAGGCTTTGCTCGAATTTCCTACGCTTCCTCCCGGCGAGCTTGAGGCGGTGGAACAGCTTGAGCAGCTTCGGTGGCTCGAGAATGGTTTCCGGATTCGCGGTGTGGAAACGGATTACGATGCGATCAGCGTTGACGTGCCTGCGGACATCCAGCGCGTGGAAAAAATTCTGCAGGAGCGCGCTGCTTCCTGACGCTGTGCTGTTCGCGCGCCGCGAAAATAATTTCTGAACGCGATTTGACACGCGGCGCGTTTCCGAACATAATGCCGAGTACGCCGATTCCAGTGGAGGAATTCGAGCGCTTTGCGGGCCGCCCCGAAATACATCTTTGTAACCGGCGGTGTAGTATCTTCCCTAGGCAAAGGCGTCGCCGCTGCCTCCATCGGTTGTCTCCTCGAAAGTCGCGGTCTTAAAGTCACCCTCCAGAAGTGCGATCCGTACCTGAACGTTGATCCCGGCACGATGTCGCCCTATCAGCACGGCGAAGTGTTTGTGACAGACGATGGCGCGGAGACCGATCTGGACCTGGGGCACTACGAGCGCTTCACGAATTCGCATCTGACGCGCGACCATAACTGGACCACCGGCCGCCTGTACGAATCGATTATCGCGAAAGAGCGGCGCGGCGATTACCTCGGTAAGACCGTGCAGGTGATTCCGCACGTTACCGACGAGATTAAAGCTGCATTCCGCAAGGTTGCGGATGCGGTTGACGTGGTGATCGTGGAAATTGGCGGCACGGTGGGTGACATCGAGTCGCTTCCGTTCCTGGAAGCGATTCGGCAGATGCGCCTGGAGATGGGTTCGGAAAATGTTCTGTTCGTTCATCTCACGCTGGTACCGTTTATCCCCACGGCCGGCGAATTGAAAACCAAGCCGACGCAGCACAGCGTGAAGGAACTGCTGAGCATCGGAATTCAGCCCGATGTTCTGATTTGCCGCAGCGACCGGCAGCTGGGCAGCGATTTGAAGAGCAAAATCGCGCTGTTCTGCAACGTGCACGAGTCGTGCGTGATATCCGCGCCCGACGTTAAGAATATTTATGAAGTGCCGATGTCGCTCGCAGCCGAGCGGCTCGATGAGCAGATTCTTCGGCTGCTGCGCCTCGAAGCGCCACCGCGCGATTTGAGCCGCTGGCTGGCGATGCTGGAGACGCTCGAGCATCCGCAGGGCGAGGTTCACATCTGTGTGGTGGGGAAGTACGTGCAGCTCGAGGACGCGTATAAAAGTTTGCGCGAGGCGCTGGTTCACGGCGGTCTTGCGAATCGGCAGCGCGTGGTCTTCGAATGGATCGAAGCAGAGGATCTTGATTCGCCCGCCTCGGCTGACAGGCTGCTTCGCCACGCTGACGGGATTTTGGTGCCGGGCGGATTCGGGAAGCGCGGCATTGCGGGAATGGTTCAGGCGATTACCTATGCGCGCGAGAAGAAAATCCCGTTCTTTGGGATTTGCCTTGGCATGCAGTGCGCGACGATTGAGTATGCGCGGCAGGTTTCGCGAATCGAAAATGCCGACAGCACGGAGTTCGATCCTTCGACTACGAATCGCGTGATTTACAAATTGCGCGAACTGCTCGGCGTCGACGAAATGGGCGGCACGATGCGACTTGGCGCGTGGCCGTGCAAACTCGAGCCCGGCTCGTTTGCGCATAAGGCTTACGGCGCGCTCGAAATCTCCGAGCGCCATCGCCATCGCTACGAATTTAATTGCGAGTACGAGCAGACGCTCACGCGCGCCGGATTTCGTATCACCGGCCGGACGCCCGATGGCGTGTATGTCGAAATTGTCGAAGTACCTGACCATCCGTGGTTCGTTGGCTGCCAGTTTCATCCTGAGTTCAAATCGAAGCCGCTTGCCCCGCATCCGCTGTTTGCTGCGTTCGTTCGCGCCAGCCTGGAGAATCGCCGGACGCGGCTTGGCGTGGCAGCTGACAAGCGCGTCTCTGCTGCTGATCCCGCTGATTGAAATTCTGTGACTCGAAGTTCGTGACTTGTGACTCGTGAAAAGCTCAAAGCGGGCCTTGATGGCGCGTTCCGTGCCCCCCTTTTACCGCCGATTAGAAGTGGTCTCGGGCTCATGTTTTCAGCGAGTTACAGCGGATTTTAATCGCGGTACCGTAGATTAGAAATCGAGTGGCCAGCGGCCCTTCGTCGGCATCGAGACTCTTCGCAAGCAAGTGACGAGTGACAGGTGGGGCCGAGGGCTGGCCTTGAAAAATAGGATCAAAAACCGCCAAATATCTGCGATTAGAAATTCTTAGAGGGCTGAGTTTTCTATGAGTTGCGCAAAATTCTAATTCCAGATTTGCGATTAGAAATGGAATTGGTAGCGATATGGCGACAGGTGCCATGTTTCGATCTTTGCCGCAAGAAAAACGTACAGGCCCTTCGTCGGTGACCATCCTCTGGGCAAGCGAGAGTGCCTGTGCCACTGAAACCGAAGTGGCGGCCGATAGTGATGTTAGCGTCGTCATATAAAAACGGGCAATGGTAGCGCGGATTTTAGGGTTTGGATATCCGTAGAACTACGCAAGCCTGTGGAAAACGAGTGGATTTGGGAGGACGCCCGAACTTTGACATGCCAATTTATAACAATTCTGAGATGATTTCCACGCAACACCTGAATTGAGGGAGGCCGATGTCGGTCTTCTGGCAAGACATCCGCTACGGTCTGCGATTCCTCGCAAAGAATCCCGGCTTCGCTGTGACTGCCATTCTCACCCTGGCACTCGGCATCGGGGCTAACACCGCGCTCTTCTCCGTCGTCTATGGCGTACTTTTGAAACCGATGCCATACGAGAATCCGGAGGAACTCGTCGCTGTCTACTGGACAACGCCCCTGGATCAGAAGGAGCCATTTTCGTTCCCCGATTTCCTCGACTGCCAGAAGCAAAATCACGTTTTTTCGTCGATGGCAGGGTATCGCTGGGACAATTTCAGTCTTCTGGGCGTGGGTGAACCTGAGCGTCTCTCCGGAGAGAGGGTTTCAGCGGAGTTTTTCTCTCTCCTCAACATAAGGCCCATCCTTGGCCGCACATTTCGTAATCAGGAAGATAAGCTTGGAGCTGCACCTGTCGCCGTCATCGGCGACTACCTTTGGAAACGCAAGTTCAATTCGTCTCCCTCTGTCTGGGAACGGCATTAAACCTTAGCGGAGAAATCTATACTATCGTTGGTGTCATTCCAGCGCGCTTAGCATTTCTCGATCCGCTCTCGATCGACGTATTCGTGCCCATCAATCGGTTTAACGATCCGGTTTTCAGAGACCGCAAGGTTCGCAATGGAACTTACGCGACCGCGCGTCTGAAACCAGGCGTCACGCTCGCGCAGGCTCGTGCGGAGATGGATGTAACGGTGCGCAAATTGGCTTTGGTGTATCCGCACGAGGACGAACACGCGGGTATTAATGTTGTGCCGATCAAGGAAGATACGGTCGGAGACGTTCGCAATACGCTGATCATTCTGATGGGCGCGGTCGGCTTCGTTTTGCTAATTGCATGCGCGAACATAGGTAATCTGCTCCTCTCGCGGTCGTTCGCCCGCGCTCGTGAATTTGCCATCCGCCGCGCGCTCGGAGCACAGAAAATACGCTTGATCTGCCAGCTGCTGACTGAAAGCGTTTTGCTGGCAGTTGCAGGCGGCGTGTCGGGTCTGCTGGTCGCCCATTGGAGCACAAAAGGGGTTCTCGCCAACCTGCCTGCATTTTTCCCTCGTACAGCTGAAATTCGGCTCGATGCGCCGGTCCTGCTTTTCACGCTCGTGGCGGCAGTTCTCACCGGGATCATGTTCGGATTGGCTCCAGCCCTCAAAACCTACCGTGCCGACATATCTACGGGCCTGAAAGCAGATGGGCGTGGCTCAACCGGTGCGCGGCACCGCGTTCAGGCTGTGTTCGTTGTCGTTGAACTGGCCCTTTCCATCGTCCTGCTCGCGGGAGCGGGTCTGGTGATTCGCAGCGTCGTCGAAATCTGGAAAGTGAATCCGGGATTTAATCCGCACAACACCCTCACTTTTGGCCTAATACTTTCGGCCTCGAAACGAACGGAGGTCTCTGTTCAGCGCCAAGCGCTGCGTGAGGCAACGGCGAATATCGAATCTCTACCGGGTATTGTCGCCGCGTCTGGAATTGGCGGGGGGGCCCCCGGTGGGCGATGCAGCGCAAATGCCTTTCTGGATTGAGGGGAGGCCCAAACCTTCATCGCAGAACGAAACGAGTATTGGAATCTGGTACGCTGTTCAGCCCGATTACCTGAATGCGATAGGAATTCCGCTTTTGCGCGGACGGTTCATCTCTCCCGAGGATACTGAAAACTCACGGAGTGTCGTCGTAATCGATGAGAATTTTGCACGTGAGTTTTTCCCGAACGAAGATCCCATTGGCAAGCAGATCGACACCGATCTCATGGGGCCTTTGGTGCGGTCGGAAATCGTTGGCATTGTTGGCCACACGAAGCAGATGGGCCTCAACGATAGCGCGAGACAAGATCGCGAAGGCCAATTCTATTACGCGCTCAATCAGTTGCCGGATCGGATCGTGAAGCTCTTTACCGGAATGGATGTCGTCGTGCGCACAACCGGCGATCCGCTGGCCTCGGTAGGTGCGCTCCGTGCGGCTTCGCAGCAATTTGACCCCGACCAGGTGCTCTTTGGGTTCAAATCGCTAGACGAACAGGTTTCTGGCACAGTTGCGAGCCAGCGGTTTGCAATGATTCTGCTGAGCATTTTCGCGGTGCTGGCCCTTGTGCTCTCGACGATCGGGGTGTATGGCGTGATTTCGTACCTGGTGAGCGAGCGCACGCGTGAAATTGGGGTGCGGGTGGCACTAGGAGCGCAACGAAGTGATGTGCTGCGATTGATTCTAGGGGACGGCGCGCGCCTAACATTCTTGGGAGTTGCAATTGGTCTCGCCGCGTCACTCGGGCTCACACGATTGCTCGCGAAAATGCTATTCGGTGTGCGGGCTAGCGACCCGGCGACACTAATTGTCGTGAGTGTGATTCTGAGCGCGGTGGCTTTTCTTGCTTGCTATATTCCTGCGCGCCGAGCTACGCGGGTAGACCCGATGGTTGCGCTGCGGTACGAGTAGGACGCGACAGGCGAGACATCAAGCCCGGCGTTTGCGGGCCGGCGTGTTCATTGCGGCGCGAAGTAGTTGGTTGATGCGAGTCTGGTAGCCCTTTCCTTGCGACCGGAGCCAGGCTACTACACCCGCATCGACGCGAATCGTAAGTGACTTCTTGATTGGTCGATAGAATTTCCCGACGACCGCGCCGGTCCAGTCGATGATCTCCAGAATGTCTGTCAGGTCGATTTCGCTGTCGGGCTTTGATGCCAGCGGTCGCAGTTCTTTTTTCTGCTTCCTAGAAAGATTCTTCATAAACTATCCTTTCGCGCGCCGTGGCCTTTCGGGCGGAAATAATGCGAACGGATTCTTCGCCATCCTCCCGGTGCCACGTGTGAGCGACGAAAAGGATGAGAATCCTTCCTACGGAGCCTAGCGTTTGCCATCGCTCTTCGCCGTCGACGATGCGCTCCAAGCGAACTCTCGCAAACCGTTTCCTCCTGCATCCTGGATGGGGCTTATGAGACTATTCTTCTTGCTCATGATCAAACCATGCGAGACCCTTCGCCATTTCATTCTTCCATTTTTGATTGGGGTTGCGGTCCTGGGTTCTCCAGCGATGGCCCAGCAGCAGACACCGCCGCCAGCCACCACACCTGCTCCTCAGACAAACGGGTCGCAGGATCAGAAAACCGATCAAGCTGCGAAGAAGCCGGACGACACGAAGAAGCCGGACGACACGAAGAAGCCAGATGGCACGATCGGCAAGAGCAAGCTCGAACAGGAAACGGGAACTGTAAACGATCGCATCTTCGACGTGTTGCCAAATTACGGGACCGTCGAAACCAGCAAGACACTCCCTCCGCTCAGTTCAGGCCAGAAATTCAAACTCGCGACAGCCAGCGTATTTGATTGGACCGCCTATCCGTTCAACGGCGTACTGGCGGCGATCGCTCAGGCCAAGAATGATCCGAGTTCTTGGGGACAAGGCTGGGGCGCCTATGGGAAACGCTACGGCGCTTCATTTGCTGACAACTCCATCGGCACCTATATGACCACCGCCGTCTTTCCCAGTTTGCTCCACGAAGATCCGCGCTACTACCAGTTAGGGAAAGGGTCCTTCTATCACCGCGCTTACTATGCGATGAATCGGCTGTTTGTCTCTCGTACTGATGCAGGCTCCACGAGTTTCAACTATTCCGAATCCGTCGGCAATGCTGCGGCCGCGGCAATCTCTAATATTTACCACCCCGCGCAGGACCGAACCGCTTCCCGAAACGCAGCCACCTTTGGTTATCTGATTCTCTACGATGGCTTGGCCAACGAACTCAAGGAATTCTGGCCGGATATACGCCGCAAAGTACTTCACAAGAAGAATCCCTAGTTCCTCTGGACACTCCGTTGCCCCTTGCAATTCGGGCCTCGCCTCCGAGAGCTGCGTCTGCTTTGGGATTTTGCACTAGTGAATACCAGCTCCAGCCTTGCGCA
>CAVYDF010000021.1:0-216235 GCA_963767205.1 uncultured Acidobacteriota bacterium | reverse complement strand
CCGACGACGCGCCTACCAGCGTAGTGTGGTCTCCGGACGGGAAATTAGTTGCTGGCGCGGTGTTTCATAACGATCGCGGTCTTACTTCGCTCGAAGCCGTGCAGGTCGCCTCCACCGCAGCGGAAGCCCACTGGCAGCCGCTCGCTTCGGTGAAGGCCAGCGTCGTCACCGATCTCGCGTGGCTCCCGGACATGCGCGGTCTGCTGATTTCACATCTCGGTCGCGAGTCCGGCTACAGCCGCAATCAGATTGCATATGTCGCGTTGCCTTCGGGCGAAACCACCGCCATCACCAAGGACACGAACAACTATTCCAACCTGAGCCTCTCCTCCAACGGCAAAACCATCGCCACCTCGCAGCAAAAAGCGTCTCGCACCTTTTACCTTCTGCCAGCTGACGGTGGCGGCGCCAATGCCTCTCCGCGCCCCATTTTCGAGCAGGAGCGCGACATCGCCAATTTTGCATGGGCCGGTAACGAGCAGATCGTCGTCTCCGAGGCTGATAAACTCGTTCGCTTTTCGCTCGACGGAAAATCTCGCGCCGTCCTCGCCAGCGATCCCAATGCGTTTCTCAACGCGCCCGAAACCTGCTCCACGCGGTGGCCGCAGGTTCCAACGCGGCCGAATCGCACCGCATCGTCTTTGCCTGGGCTGGCCATGCCGAGAATGCCACAGGCCGCAGTATCTGGCGCGTGGATCTCGACGGCTCGAATCTCAAGCAACTCACCACCGGACACGGCGATCAGGATCCCAGCTGCTCGTCCGATGGCAAGTGGGTTTATTTCATCAACAACAATCCCGACCGCATTCGCCGCGTCTCGATTGATGGCGGCGCGGTGGAAGACGTTGCCGGCACTACGATTCCCAATACGATTTACGGCGGTTTTGCCGCGCACATTTCTCCCGATGGCTCCAAGCTTGCTTTCGTCCTCACGGAAGCCTCAGAAGCGACAGTCTTCCCCGGGGACCCCGAGCGACGAGAAAATCGCGCTCGTCAGTCTCGATCCCGCTTCCAAGGGCGCGCGCCAGCTGATTACGCCCAATCCGCACATCACCGGCAGCGTCCATTTCACGCCTGACGGCAAATCGCTCGCCTACGCAGTCCGCGAAAACGGCGTCGACAACGTCTGGGTGCAGCCCATCGACGGCGGTCCCGGCCACTACATCACCAAGTTCGCTTCCGAACAAAGCCGCGGCGGCTTCGCCTGGTCCCCAGACGGCAAAACCCTCGCCATCCTCCGCGGCCGCCTCGATTCCGACGTAGTCCTCCTCCGCGACACCGGCTCCGCCCGCTAAATCACGTTCTTCCAACTTCTTCGCGAACAGACCGCAAATTTGGAGTGCGGCTTGCCGTCACTTTCTTAAGGCCCGGCTTGCCGGGGGACGGCGGATGACGCCTACTTTGTCGATCTCGGCGAAAAACGATTTTTTGAGTTCGGCAACGGAAGCCACATTCCGCATGATTTTGCGTTTTCTTTCATAAGCCACTTTATACCGGGAAAACAACATAATCGTCGCTTTCCAGAGGCAAGCATGTCGCACGCTTTCTCGATCCGGCGCCTGCGCGTTTCCGGTTGCTTGGCTGAGCTTATCGAGAAAATCCAGTCCCGGCGCGCCATTGGTGTGATGTCCTCCCACCCTGCCTGCGCCAGCGGGGCGGCTGCAAGGGCTTTGCGTAGATCCATTGGCACCCTGATCTCCGGTTCTTCTCCGGCCCGCGTAATCTCCACCGTTACCGTGTCTCCAGCGTCTGCGCCTGCGGCATCGCGCATGGCTTTGTTAACCCTGAGCCAGTGACTTCCTTTGCCGTCTGGTTCGAGAGCGGCTCGAAAAGGGAAGCCATTGATCGTTCCCTCAACCATCGTCATGCCTCGTGATGGAAGCTTCGCACTCGCGTTCTTGGGCAGAGTTAGAAGGTCCACGATCCGATCTTTTCGGTTGCCTTAGGCCGAAACAATTTGGCGCTGAAGCGAATCGTTGACTTGGTTTCTTGCAGCTTAGCCAGTTTCATTCGGAATTTCCTTATGCGCTTTCTCGCCCACGAAGAGCGTGGGCCCTTTTTTCAGATTTTCTTCCTGCTCCACAGGTTGCAAGCCTTTTGTCCAATCCGCCCCGGGTTTCTCTGTTGACTGAAACGCTTGATTGGACACACATCCATGAATTACCTGATTTGCTTTCTCCCGCGCTTTGTTATAGTTCGCGGGTCACTCGCGATGCTCGCCGTTCGAGGCGAGCGCTTTTGGGCTTCCGCGCGACAGCGCCCGCGCCGCCCAGATTCGAGCGAGCTGCCTTCCCCTTTGCTTTATCTTCCGGGTTCCGTTGTGTCGACATACGGGGGTATCCTTGTCCTCAAGGCCAAAGGAGAAGTAAGTGCGCATCCTTACACCGACCGAGAATAAGCGCATCAACGAGATGATCGGCTTCGTCGGGCTGAGCATGGCGGTGCTGCTCGCGCTCAGCTTGCTTTCCTACTCGCCGCACGATGCGTCGTTCAACGTGGCTGCGCGCGCGCCGGCGTCGAGGCCGGCATACAACTGGATTGGCCCGGTCGGCGCGCACATCTCCGATCTTTTCTTCCAGTTCTGCGGGTTCAGCGCGTTTCTGTTTCCTGTCGCGATGATTCTGGTGGCTCTCCGCTGGTTCCGCAGCCAACTGCTGGAAGCGCCTGTGGCGAAATTGATCGGGTCGGCGATGGTGCTTTCGTCGCTTTCCGCGGGAATGGTGCTGCTGCATTTTCCGGATGTGCGTGGGGCGTTGCCGTCGGGCGGATTGCTGGGAACCGTGCTGGCGCAGGGTTTGCGCGCGGCGTTTAATCCGGTTGGCGCGCTACTGGTAACATCCGTTACTTTTTTCACGGCGCTATTTTTGACGACGAGTTTTTCACTTCGCGCCGCTGGCGCATGGCTGAAGAAGCCGACGAATCCGCGAAGGAATCTTCGGCAAGCTTTCGACGCGGGTGAAGGACTGGCGCGAGGAGCGCGAATCGCAGCGGCTGAAAAAGCGCGTGGAGGAAATCAAAATTGCCGGGCGTCCCGCGGTGGCGCCGCAACGCGTGTCGGCTTCGGCGCGCGAGACGCTTCCCGCCGTGGATGAGGAAGAGGAGGAAGATCATTGCCGACGCTGAACTGGATGTCGATGCGCGTGTCGCGCCCGGGCCTGCAGTGATCAAGTTCCACGAGCAGGAGCGCGTCGCCCCGCCGCCGAAGAAAACTTCACGCGAGCCAAAGATCGCACAGGGCAAAACCGCTTACCGGCTTCCCTCTCCAAGCTTGCTGCAGGCAGCCGAGCGCGGCGAGAAAATGACGGAGAGCGAGCTGAAGGAATACGCGCGCGCGATCGAGCTCAAGTGCCAGGAATTCGAAGTGAACGGGCAGGTGACGCAGATCAATCCCGGCCCGGTGGTGACCACGTTTGAATTCAAGCCGGAAGCGGGCATCAAGTACAGCCGCATTACCGGCCTGGCCGAAGATCTGTGCCTCGCCCTGCGCGCCGAGTCCATTCTAATTGAACGCATTCCGGGGAAATCAACCGTCGGAATCGAAGTGCCGAATCCGCATCGCGAGACGATTGCGCTGCGCGACATCGTTGAGGCGCCCGAATTCAGCCATTCGCCTTCGAAGCTCACGATGCCGCTCGGCAAGGATTTAATCGGCAGAATTCGCGCGGCCGATTTGACGCAGATGCCGCACTTGCTGATCGCCGGCTCGACCGGAACGGGCAAGAGCGTCTTCATCAATTCCCTGCTGATGGGCATGCTGTACAAGGCGACGCCGGAAGAATTGAAACTGGTGCTGGTTGACCCGAAGCAGGTGGAGCTGGGAATTTATTCCGACATTCCGCACCTGCTGACGCCGGTGGTGACCGATGCGAAGGTGGCGGCGAACGTCCTGCGGAATGCGACGCGCGAAATGGAGCGGCGGCTGAAGATGCTGGCCGGGCGCAGCGTGCGCAATATCGCGCAGTACAACCAGACATTCGAGAAGGGCCACTCGCTTTCGCTCTTTGAAAATTCGGAGGAAGAAGAAGCGAAGCCGCTGCCCTACGTGGTGATCGTGATCGACGAATTGGCCGACCTGATGATGGTGGATACGAACGGCGTGGAAGAATCGATCACGCGGCTGGCGCAGATGGCGCGCGCCGTGGGCATTCATTTGATTCTCGCCACGCAACGGCCGTCGGTGGACGTGATCACCGGCTTGATCAAGGCGAATTTCCCGGCGCGCATTTCGTTCCGCGTGGCCAGCAAGATTGACTCGCGCACGATTCTCGATGCGAACGGTTCGGAATCGCTGCTCGGCAAGGGCGACATGCTGTATCTGCCGGCGGGTTCGTCGCGGCTGCACCGCATTCACGGGCCGTACGTGCACGAATCAGAAGTCACAGCCGTATGCGAATTCTGGCGCGACCAGGCCAAAGCGATCTACAACGAAGAGCTGCTCAAGCCGCCGCGCGATGAAAATTCCGCGAAAGGCGGCGGCGACGAAGCAGGCGACGGCGAGGAAGTGGACGACGAGCTCTACCAGGATGCCGTGCGCGTGGTCTGCGAGATGGGCCGCGCTTCCACTTCCACTTTGCAGCGCCGGTTGCGCGTGGGCTACGGCCGCGCGGCGCGCCTGATTGATTTGATGGAGAAGGACGGAATCGTTGGGCCGCCCGATGGCGCGAAGCCTCGCGAAGTGCTGAAAGCCAAGGGCTGGATGAAAGAATTCGACGACTCGATGAAATAGCGGCGGATTTGCTGCGCAGGCTTCGCTTCCCTGCTGTGAGGCATTCGGCAAATCTCAGCCAGCGGGCAGCTCCACTTGAACCGTTGTGCCAGAACCTGTCGAAACGATTCGAAATTTTCCCTGCTGCTCTTGAACCCTGTTCTTCATGCCGGTTAATCCCAGGCCGAGATGCGCCCCATTGCCGTCAAACTCTGCCAGTTTCCCCTTGGAAATTCCGACACCGTAGTCATGAACGCGCAGGCCCACTTGATTGCCGTCAAATCTCAAGATTACCTCGGCAGCGGAAGCTTTAGCGTGGCGATGAATGTTCGTCAGGCTTTCCTGCAGCACGCGGAATAGCGTCAGCTCCGTGGCCTGACCCAAGCGCCGCTTTTCGCCTTCGACCTCGAAATTCACGTTGATGCCGGTGCGCTTCGAGAAGCCTTCAACGAACCATTCTGCCGCGGAAGCCAGGCCAACTTCGTCGAGCAGGGGCGGATGCAGCAGGTACGACATGGTGCGCGCGCCATTCAGGCTCTCGGACAGAATTGACGCCAGATCGATGATGACCTCGTCATTCGGGTGATTGGTGAGATGCGTGTCCGCCAGTATCTTGGCGGCGCTGAGGCTTTGCCCGAGGCCGTCGTGGAGTTCCCGCGCGATGCGGCGGCGTTCTTCGTCCTGCGCTTGCAACAGTTGAATGCTAAGCCTGCGGGATTTTTGCTCCTCGATGGTGCGTTCCCGAAGCTCTTGCGCAAGCCTTCGATAATGTTCCCAAATTAAAAAAACGGCGAGAAGGAATGCGGCCGCAAGCACGATTACCGTGAAGCGAAAGAGCCTCTCAGCCAATGCTCTCCGCTGGTTGAGGAGAATCTGCTCGGCATTATTGATTTGATCGGAAATTGCGGCTCCTCGAGTGGCCGAATCGACGATATCTAACGTCAATTCGGATTGCCGGTCCTCATTGTTGGCGCCGGAGTTTGCGAGTTGGATGCTTTCTTCGCTGTCTGTAAGCCTCTCACGCGTAACCGCTTCCAACTGGTTGCAGCGCTGCTGCTGCTCTTGATTGTCATTCAACAAGTTTTTTAGGCGCGCCAGGTTTGAGAGGACGCCTTGGCGCGCACCGTTGAAATCCTTCACGAATTGCGGGTTGCTACTGCTTACGAAGAAGCTTCGCGAACGCCCGGCTTTGGCAACGTCTTTCTCGACGGTATCGAGAGCCAGTTGCACTTCGAAGGTGTGCTGCACCCAGCGTGCGCTGTCATAAAGGCGGTAAATCATCCATCCCGCAGCGATGGCACTGAAAAGCAGCAGGACAAGGGCGGAAAGGAAAATGCTGCGGGGGCTGATTTGGCGCCACATAGTGTTCGCAAAGGCCGCGTGGCCTTGGACAAGAAAGGAATTTTATCGTAGATTGCATCCCAGCGTACGATATCAATAGTGGAGCAATTGCCGCGTACCCGCCGCGCGGCCGGCCAACCAAGGAGCAATCAGTGCGTACCCGACGATCCGAAGTACCTCGCCTTCTGGCACTTCAGCTATTCGTGGTTTTCCTGATGCTGTCCTGCGCGTCGAGCCAGCCGACTCGCCGCTTAATCGTCCACGTAAAAGAAGGTTTTGTGGGAACGATTCGGATCGCAACCTGCGTGGGATCTTCCGTCACTACGGACGTGTATGCCCGCAATGACGGCGCGGGCGAAACATCGGCATGTCCGGCGCGAGGCGAGGACGTGGCGGTCACTCTGGTGCGCGGCGCGGAGCAACGAGTGATAGCGTCCGAGGAGATCGTAATACCGCGGACGGGCGACGGGATCGCCACCAGCATACAGGTGAATGTGCGGCCTTGATCGCTTGCGGCACAATAGCTGGACTCGAACCGCTTCAGATATCCGAACCTTCCAGATGAAAAAGGGTCGGCGATCCAAAGCGACGCAATCCGCAAAAAGCTGTATTGAATCGCCTGCGCAATAGCGTTCATCCTGCCAAGTAGAACTCACAAGCCCCATGCCCCAACGACGAGGAGGACTCCGTGCAGAAGAAACCCAAGGTGCTGTTTTTATCAAGGGGCAATGCGACGCGAAGCCAGATGGCGGAAGGAATTTTGCGGAGCCTTGGGGCAGAAAGGTTTGAAGCGACGAGCGCGGGAATCGAGCCGGGAAGGCTGAATCCATTGGCCATCGAGGCGATGAAGGAGGTCGGAATGGATATCTCTCATCAGCAGGCGAAGAATGTGAAGGAACTTCTAAAGGAACATTTCGCCTATGTCATTACGGTGTGCGACTCAGCCCGCGAACGTGCGCCGATATTTCCGTTTACGCCGAACCTGGTGCACTGGAGCGTCTACGATCCGGAGAGCGCGCTGCATTCCACAGAAGAGAAAAAGAATGTGTTTCGGCGCGTTCGAGACGAGATTCGCGCCAAGGTAGAGAGCTTTCTCGACGAAACCACCAAGACGAAACCGCAGCTTTCCAAGACGGCAGAGGCTCGATAAAGTTCGCCACGACGACAGGCAGGGCGCTCAAAGGACGTCAATCCCAGCGCTAAACGATTCTACTGATGGAGTTGCCACCTTCGCCGTTCCTTGGGTGGCAGTCGAGCGGCTGCGGTGCGGCTGCGCTCGGAGAGTGGCGGCTGAATTATCACCGGCAGTCGGCGTGGAGGACCATTGGAGCCGGCCGTTGCTCTTGGCAACTTCCTGGACAATCCTCGTGAACAGCTGATCTTGCATGGCGGTCCGCTTGGTGTAGTCGCACGACGTAACTGACGTCGAATTCCAGGTTGCCCGCAGTTCACGACGAGCGTGACGGTGGGCTCTAATGGGGGACTCACGGTTTCATAGTAGTCACTCACGACTTTCCATGAGGTCTGCGCCTCCCGCCAGATAATCCCCAATCGCTTCTTTGGCTACCCGTGTAAGCATGTCCTTCGCAAATTGGAAATCGCTACCGGTGGTGATAACCACCTTGATCTGATCCCATACGAACTGGAATCCTTGCGAGTAATTGAAAACGGATCCTTTCAAGACGGCACTATTGGGAACGCGAACGATGCGTCCGTTGTACGAATCCTTGCTGACCCAGTTCCCTGTTTCCAGCAGAGTTGTGCGCAGGAGACCGATGTCGATCACGTCGCCTCTGGTATCGCCGATCTGCACGCGGTCGCCGACCGCGTAAAGCTTCGAAAAGCCGATTGAGAAAGCACCGGCAATACTGGCCAGCACGTCTTGCAGCGCGACTGCAACACCCGCGCCTATCAGACCGAGGGCGAAGCCGAGCCTGCCCTAAACGGTCTTCAAAGAGAAGCGCGAGAAAAAGCAGGATCACGAAGTAGCCGGAGAAGACGACGAACTTGCGAACCCTGTAACGGGAATTGGCGCGGCCAAAGTGGCGGGGGACAGTCTGCTCAAGCAGGCGAAAGCCGAAGTGAATGATCAGGATACCTACGAGAGCGGCGACACACTTACCGAGGAGGGAAAGCGACATCACCTGTTTTACGAAACCGTCCATACTTGGGCAGCACCCGTGCGCCGGTGAATCTGATGAAGAGCAAAATAAGCGTCACCGCTTATTCAGCAAATTCACCCTAACTTTTACAGTCGGGCAGCCGCGTCATTTGCACAATCGCCGAGCCCGCCGGGAGCGAGAGGAAGCAAGCCTGAGAAATCCCGGATAGTCTTGCGGTTTCGCAGGCCGCGAAAGCGTAATGCTAAGGCCAGTCGGCAATATGGAGGTGCGAGTGTGCCGAGGGGCAGAATCGAACTGCCTACGCCGGCCTTTTCAGGGCCGCGCTCTACCGATGAGCTACCTCGGCACGGAGACAATCAACGATTCTACGGAAAAGACGCGGAGGTGAAAAGGGAAAACGCTCGGCTTCACGGCAGGCTAAATGACGCGGCTTGCGTTGAGGCGCTTGGGGCCGCTGACGAAGGGACTGCCGAGTTCGTAGAAGCGCAGGACGCGATCGGCGTCCTTTGTGATGCCGATGCGGATGCTTTCGCCGATTGGGCCGGTCTTGCGGACGGCTGAGCCCAGCCAGAGAGAGCCTTCGCCGTCGACCAGGTTCAGTCCATCGAGCTTGCGGTTGATGCGGAATGCTGAGGCTACCCGGCCCGGGCCGCGCGCCAGATCGAGTATCTGCGTTGGTGTGGCGGGTGCGCTTCATGAGGTGTATGCCTTCGAGTGGCTCGACGGCGCGAATCAATATGCCCGTGCCAATTCCCTCTTTGCCGCCTGAAACATTCAGCATGAAATGATTTCCGTAGCAGAAATAGACGTAGGCGTGGCCGCGCTCGAGAAAAAGCGATTTGTTGCGCGGGGTGAGGCCGCGGAAGGAGTGGGCCGCGGCGTCGCCAACGAGATAGGCTTCCGTTTCGACGATTCGTCCACTGAGGCGGCCTTGCGGCATTTCGTGCACGAGCGATTTGCCAATGAGAAATTTCGCGAGTTCGACCGTATCCAGCGGGCAGGTTGCGCAAGTGAAGACGGCGAATGTGGACGCCGGATCTGAGCGCTGGTCGAGCCGGACGAGGTGGAGCGAAGAGACTGAGTCTGGGCCATGATTCGGGAATCTATAATATCGAAGATGCCGTCAGAGGGCGAGTATTTTGGAGAGATTCGCGATTGTTTTATTTGAAGGTTCGGCGCGAATGAGCGAAACTCGTGGGCGCTGCGGCCGATTCGGCCGCCGCGATTTGATGGCGAGCAAATGGCGAACGAAAGCCAGCTTGTAACATAGTTTCGCGTAACAACTACTTTGAGGAGCGAAGCATGCCAACGGAATCCGCACCGCCCAAAGAACTGATGTGGCCGGCATTGCCGTATGCCGAATGGAAAGATACCTGCGAGACGCTGCACATGTGGACGCAGATTGTGGGGAAGGTGCGGCTGGCGCTGAGCCCGTTCATCAATCACTGGTGGGAGGTGCCGTTCTACGTGAGTGCGCGCGGCTTGACCACTTCCGCGATTCCCTACCGGGCGGGAGTCTTCGAGGCGGAATTTGATTTCATCGAGCACGCGCTGCGGATTGAGACGAGCACCGGCGAGACGGATGTGATCGACCTTGGTCCGAAGACCGTGGCGAGCTTTTACAAGGAATTCATGGCGTCGCTGAAATCTTTGGGAATCGACGTGAAAATCTGGCCGATGGCGGTGGAGATTCCGAATCCGATTCGGTTCGATCAAGATACGACGCATGCGTCGTACGATCCCGCGTATGTTGAGCGGTTCTTTCATATTTTGACGACGCTGAATCCGATCTTTCAGGAGTTTCGCGGGCGATTCATCGGCAAGGACAGCCCGGTGCATTTTTTCTGGGGCAGCTTCGATCTTGCGGTCACGCGATTTTCGGGGCGGCGGGCGCCGGAGCGGCCGGGGGCGGACATAATTACGCGGGAAGCTTATTCGCACGAGGCGAGCAGCGTTGGTTGGTGGCCGGGCGGCGAAGGTTTGGACAACCCGGCGTTTTATGCATACGTGGCGCCTGAGCCAGATGGGTTCAAAGATTGCCCGGTGAAGCCTGCGCAGGCTCGGTACGACGAGAAGATGAAGGAGTTCCTGCTGGGATATGACGATGTGCGAAATGCGGCCGACCCTCGCGCGGCGCTGCTCGATTTCTGCCAGTCCACTTACGAGGGAGCAGCGAATCTGGCGCATTGGGATCGTGCGGCGCTGGAGCGGAGCGAAAAGGCTGATTCAGCCGCGCCCTAGCAATCACCGTGTTCCAGTTTTTCGTAGGATATCAAGGCGGTGGTTTTTTTTCGTGATTCCAGGCGTCCGCGAAAATCCCCCAAATTCGTGGACCGTTCCGAATTCGTCGGCATCACATCCCCCGAACCAGCAAGCGGTCGGGTTTAATCTAGAGCGGAGGTTTTTCAAATGAGCGTGACGGATGACGTGCTTGCGGCAAATCGGCAGTATGCGGCGGATTTCAAACTGGGCAATCTCGCGATGCCGCCCGCGCGGAAACTCGCAATCGTGGCTTGCATGGATGCGCGCATGTCGGTAGAGGCGATGCTGGGATTGAAGACGGGCGATGCGCACATCATTCGCAACGCCGGTGGAATCGTGACGGAAGATGCGGTGCGCTCGCTGATTATTTCGCACTACCTGCTGGGGACGCAGGAATTCATCATCATCAATCACACCGATTGCGGGATGCTGACGTTCAAGGACGAAGACCTTCGGTCGAAACTGCAATCCGCCACTGGCACCGCGGCCGTGGTTCCCGACGGCGTTCCACACGTTCGGTGACCTGGAACAAAATGTGCGGGAGCAAATTCAGAAAGTGAAAGTGCATCCGTGGATTCCCAAGGACATTCCGGTTCGGGGCTTTGTGTACGACGTGAAGACCGGGCGCTTGAATGAAGTGGCGGAGAAACGATCGGGGGCGGTAGCGAGCTGAAAATCACCTAACCGCGTGATCGTTGACGGCTAACTCCGAATGGCGTCAATGTGCCGGGCGGCGATAGGTGTGAGGCGTCGTGGCTGGCAGCGCGGGATGAGGCAAGGCGTTCAGGGTACGCGCTTCGCGGTGACGATCGAGGAAATGCTTTTGCGCGCGGCGTCCCCAGGAACGCACGAAATAGTAATTCAATGTGCCGCCCGCGCCCGCGCTTAGCACCGGAATCACGCGGGCCGACCATTTTTCCGCAACTTCTGTGCCTACCTTCACCGCGATGCGATCAATGATTCGCGGAACGATACGCTCGACAGCCTGCTTTTCGATGAAGTCGCGCCCTAAATCGAGTCCAGCAGCCGTGGCAGCCGCGAACCACAATTCTGTCTCTTCTTCGGAGCTGGTGTACTCAAAACCGTAAATCAGGCTCAGCTTCTGCAGCATTCGAACGGTGATTGCCGAGAGGATTCCCATGTCAGGCAAGATCGTGGCGAATCCGCCGAGGCCGAAGCCCATTCCTTCGAGCGCAGCGGTTTTCGTGGAGGCTGAGATCACGCGGGCCGCGATGGAATTCAAGCGTGCGCTCGTCGATGCGCAGCATGTCTTTCCATGACGAGACAGGAAGCTGGTGTACTCGCTTCAGGTGAGCGAGATATTGATCCGGGTTCACGCGAACCGTGTCGTAGGCTTTGCGGAAGCCAGCGCGCAACGAAGTCTCCAGTATGCGGGTGGTGAGGCCGGGTTTTAATTTTCGTCGCATCGAATGGCTGAGTCCTTCGAGCGCCGAAAATGTGCGCTCCACTCCTCATCTATTATGCGAGGGAATCGATGAAGTGCCAAGCGGGGTTCGGTGTAAGTGCATATCGCAATTACTGTAGGGCGCTAGCGATTGCTTACGGGCTTTGCTGCGGCTGCGTCGCGAAATGATTCAGGAGGGTCGAACGAGCAGCGCTCGAAGAAGACCTTGTCGGTAATCGCGCCGTCGCGCCAGCGGCGAATGTCGGCGAGCGTAGCGGCAGCGACGCCGCCCTTATCGCCGAGAAACACGACGACGACGCCGGACATGGGCTGCTCGGAGTGCATGGCTTCGCGATAGCCCTCGGTGAAAATGTGCTTCGCGAAGGCGAACTGGCTCTGTCCGAGAATTGCGCCGGGAATCGCGCGGTTGGGCTGGGCGAATACGAAAAGAGACGGCTTCCCTTTTAGCGGCGTCCAATCGCCGCCGAACGCCTTGATTTCCTGATTCGGCGTCGAGAAATTGACGGCTGCGGTTGCGTCTTCCGTGTCGTCTACTTCCTGCGGAGGCTGCAGCTGCGCCCCACGAATCCAGCCTTCAGCGCCATTTTCGAGGCGGACATGGACCCAGTTCCCCTTCACATTGAGTACTTCGAATTCATCTTCCGGGTCGGCGCGGAAGAGAACTTTGGATGTGTCGTCGTCCAGCTGATACACGGAGGCTTGCGGCGTCTTGATCACTGCGAGATTCGAAAGAAATTTCTGAGAGCTCGCGTTCGCTTCCAATTCTGAGACCTGCTGCTGCAATTTGCGCTGATTCATCTCAGCTGCCTGGAGCTGGGCTCGAACGGAAGCGATTTCGCTTGCGAGAGCGGCGGGATCGCTGGAATTTGCGGGTGCGACGAAGCCGGATGGCGGAACAGGAGCGGTAGGATTCGCCGTGGCCTCGGAAGCTGAGGTGCCCGGCAATGTCGAATGCGTCGAGGGTGGTGCGCTTCCACCGGGCGCGACGGATCGCGTTGGCGGGGCCGACGAACCGGCAGAATCGGCTGCAGATGAGGCGGGCCGATCAGGGCTCATGCCGCCACTCCGATCTCCAGTTCGATCGATATTGCCTTTTTCGAGCAAAACGCTCAGGCGGTCGAGCATATCTTGCTCGAGCCTGCCATTCGACGGAATCACGACATATTGAGATCGCGACGGATCTTCTTCAGCGTTCCAGGCGGTGATTTTCGCGCTCACTGAGACGAGCGTTTGATTGGGGCCCTGCGATTCGATCTCGATTCGAAGCTGATAGTGCGGATTCTCGAGCTTGGCGATCGTGGAGGCGTTGGCATTCACGAACCCGTCCAGAACCGGAAGGCGGTTTGTCGTGTACGCCTTCAAAGCTTGCAAAGCTTCTTCGACTTCCGCCTTCCTGTGCTTGTAGACGCGATCGGTCGACTCTGCCTCCTGAGCGCGCGCTGGGAGACACGCAGAAAACAGAAGCGCAAAAAACAAGAGCAGGCATCGACCGGGAACCATCCCGTGGCGGCGAGCGCGAGTTTCACCGCAACTCTTGTAAGCCGCACTCACGATAGCGGCTCGAGGAAGGCGTAGTAGATCCAACCTTCGTCGCCTTTCGCGGTGCGCACGCGATACCAGTATTTCGTGGTCGTCAACACCGTCACGGTTAGTCCCTTGTCGAGCGAGAGCACGGTGGTGGAATGGTCATAGGGCGAGGCTTTCAGAGGCACGGCTTGACCACGAATACGGCCCTGCGTGTTGAATTCGAGCTGCCTCACCCGCTCCTGCAGTTTCTTCTCAGCCGCTTTTGATTCGAAGAGGCGCGACTGCTCATCGGCCAGCGTGCTCTGGAGTCCCAGCGTTTCCTGGCCCGGGTTGGCGACAGTTTGCGGATTGTGATGGCGCACCTTGGGAGCTTCGAGAGCCTTGATCTGCGTAATGATTTCGGCGTACTCAGCGGTCTCGACGCTTCCGTCAGAGGCATAGAGACGATGGCCGGCGTCCGTGACGAACACCGCGTCAATCGCCAGATGGGCCCGCTGCGGATTCACCGTTTCGACCACGTAACGTACGGTGACCGTTCCCATATCGGAGGAGGCTGGAAAATGCTCGGGAGCCAACACCTTTGTTCTCACCTTGTAAAATACCTGGCCGGGACCGGGCTGCGCGGCAAGGACGGTGGACGATTTCACAAACTCCGCGTCGGGGAGATCGATTTCCTTCGCGTACATCGAAGTGCCGCGGATGATGGAATCGTTCGCGACTCCCTTCACAATCTGCAACACCGTATCGGGAGGCGTATTCAGATCAACCGAAAAGCCGATAGTCGTTTTCTTGTGCGGGTCGTGGTAGATCTGCGCGGAAGCGGAGAGAGCTGCGAAGGAGAAAGTGAGAAGCAGCGAAATAGCCCGGAGAGTGATCAATCGATGCGTGGCCCCGACATACTGAAAGAAGGAGTTCACCAGAACGCTTGCTTACGATTCGTTTCCCGTCAGCCTGCGAAGCTCTGCTTCATCCGCGAGAGTCCAGTCTGGCGCAGAATCCTCTTGCAGAGCCGCGTCGCCAGCTGCCGCGCCTTCCGCGGAGTTGAACTGATTGCGCTTGCGGTACGCCGCGTAAAAGATCGCGCCCATGATCAGAATCGGAGGGAAAAACATGATCAGGATCCCGTGTCGAAGCGCCTGAATGAACTGGGCGCCTGATCCGGCCGCCGTCTGATAGCACATGGCGCAACCCTGGGCGAACAGCGCTGAAGGGCTCAGAAGGGCCAGAAAGCCTATTACAAGCCGTTTTAGAGGCGTCACTCTCACGTCGCGAATCATATCACTGCCCTCGGAATACGGCCATCGTCTGTTTCCCGGGTCGTTCACTGTAACCGCAGATTGAAGAGACGATAAGCATCCGCCCAAAAATGGTCCATCATGAAGAGCACAAAAATAGTGATGGGCACGATGGTCCAAAATAGGATTTTTCGCTCGTATTTCATGTGCATGAAGTAGAGAAGCCCGATCAGCGCCTCGATCGCAGCCAATATCAGCAGGGTGAAAAGGAGATGCTTGGTTTCGGGACGCTGATACGTGATGAAGACCTCGATCCCGACGATAGCCAGGAATCCCACCCAGATGCCCACGTACGTCCCCATACCAGGATCGTGTTCAGATGCGCCAGACGCCATAGTCCAACCCTCCCCTTCGAGCGGCTCAGTGCGCGTTCATCAAGTACATCAGCGGAAATACGAACATCCACACGATATCCACGAAGTGCCAATACAGGCTGGTGGTCTCGACGTGGTTCGCGTCCAGCCGGCCGCGGTTGTAGCCCCAGGCGATCACGGCGAGCGCGATTACGCCGGAAGTGACATGCAGCAGGTGAAGGCCCGTGACACTGAAGAACGCGGCGCCAAAGTCCACCGAACCGCCGGTTGGATTGTGGAACAGGCCCCAACCATCGGCAAACATATGGAACCACTCGCGAAGATGCAGCGCCGCGAAAACAATACCGAGCAGGATCGTAAAACCGATCCACTGGATCGATTTGTGCTTATCGCCAGCCTTGGCGGCGCGCACTGCGACCAGCATCGTCAGGCTGCTTGAGAGCAGCACGAAAGTCATGACGAGCCCATTGGCGATACTGGGCCAGAAATAGAACGGCCGCGTCCAGTCATGGCTGCCAATGCGCAAAAAGCCGTATGCGACAAGAGCCACGGTGAAGGTGACCGCATCAGAGGCGATGAACAACCACATCGCCAGCTTCTTCGACTGCATTCCATAGGGTGTTTCTTCCATCAGGGCGCCGTGCCCCGGGGATCCCATGGTCAGCTCGGTATCGCTCACAAAACCTCCCGTAGCCCGTAGCTAATCATCACATTCGAATCGCGATTACCAGCAGCAGATAGACCCACAAGAGGTCGACGAAATGCCAGTAGACGGCCGCAGTCCCGAGGCTGGTTTGAGCATTGCGCGCGTTGTGGCGCAGCCTGTATCCGACATAGATCAGGCCCAGAACGCCGCCCAGCAGATGGAGGCCGTGCATCGCCGTAAGCAGATAGAAGAATGAACTGCTCGGGCTTGTCGCAAGGAACAAGCCTTGCGATGCGAGGCGCTGCCACGCGAGCACTTGGCCGGCCACGAAGAATAATCCGAGCGTCAGCGTAATATTCAGCCAGTAGAGACCATTGGATCGGAGCGTGCGGGCTTGCGCTCCATTATTCGAGTGCAGTAAAGCCCCAGCGGCAAAGCGCTTGCGTGCCAACTCGAGCGTGTAGCTGCTGGCGATCAAGATGAACGTATCGAAGTAAAGAATTCGAGGGAGAGCAAACCGCTGCCAATCCGCGCCGGAACCTTGGCGCACCACGAGAGCGCTGGTGAGCGCAGCGAACGACATCGCGATCGCGGACACGGCCACCCAGACGCCAGTTTGCGAAGGAATGCCTTTTGTTGCTGCGATTACGGGCGGCCGGGAACGAACAGCCGCTTCTGGTGGCGTATAGGTTGTAACTGACATCAGCTATTTCTGCCTCATCAGTGTGTTGCGACCGGCCCGGGATCGGTCTGCATGATGTGATCCGTCGAAGCCCCTTCAACGCTGTACTCATACGGCGGTTGGTGAACGACGAGGTGGCGACCGCCGAAGTTGTCGAAGGGTGGCGGTGATGTTGTGGACCATTCGAGCGAGGTCGCCTCCCACGGATTATCGGGTGCCGGGGGACCCCACCAGCGCGCGTGAATCAGGTTGTATAGGAAAATGAGCTGCGCAGCGCCAGTGAGCAGGGCTGCGATGGTGATGAACTTATGCACTGGGATCAGAGGGATCAAATAGTCGTCGGTGAATGAGGCATAGCGGCGGACGTTGCCAGCAAGTCCGAGATAGTGCATGGGCATGAAGATGCAGTAGACGCCGATAAAGGTGAGCCAGAAATGCAGCTTGCCGAGCGTCTCGTTCATCATGCGGCCAATCATCTTGGGCATCCAGAAATAGGTGCCCGCAAAAATTCCAAAAATCGCTGCGACGGCCATCACGAAGTGAAAGTGCGCGACCACGAAGTAGGTGGCGTGCAGGTACGTGTCGATGGCAGGCTGCGCGAGGAAAAAGCCGCTGATTCCGCCGCTGATGAACACTGAGATGAAGCCGAGGCAGAAAAGCGACGCGCTCGTAAAGCGCAAATTCGCTCCATAAATCGAGCCCAGCCACATCAGCGTCGCAACCGTCGCAGGAATGGTGATGATCAGCGTCGGCACCGAGAACAGAATCGCCGAGAACGGATTCATTCCGCTCACGAACATGTGATGGCCCCACACCATGTAGCTCAGGAATCCGATAGCGATCATGCAGCCGATCATCACGCGCATTCCGCCGAGCAGCGGCTTGCGCGTGAAAGCCGGCAGAATATGCGAAATGATTCCGAAGCCGGGAACAATCGCGATGTAAACCTCCGGATGCCCGAAGAACCAAAACAGGTGCTGCCACAGAAGTGGCGAGCCTCCGGAATGCGGCAAGAGCGTGTCGCTCACCACCATGCCGGCGGGATTGAAGAAGCTGGTGCCCGCCGTGCGATCGAGAATAAGCAAGATGCACGCCGGAAGCAGGTCTGCAAACGCCAGCAAGCCGATGCAAGCGGTGATAAACCACGCCCAGGTGGATAGCGGCATGCGCGCGAGCGTCATGCCTTTTGTGCGTAGGTCTAGCGTGGTGGCGATGAAATTCAACGAGCCAAGCAACTGCCCGATGCAGAAGAGCGCGATGGAAACGGCCCAGAGGTTCTGTCCCATGGCCTCGCCAGGACCGGAAATTCCGCCAACGGAGCTCAGCGTTGCATAGGCGGTCCAGCCGGCAATTGGCGGCCCGTCATGCACGAAGAAGGCCGTAATCAAGACGAGGAAAGCGACGAAGGTCGTCCAGAACGACATCATGTTGAAGCGCGGAAACGCCATGTCTTCCGCGCCCACCTGAATGGGCAGAAAATAATTTCCAAAACCTGCGAAGGGCGCGTTGGTCAGCACGAAGAAGACCATGATCGTTCCGTGCATGGTCATGAGCGACAGGTAATATTCAGGCGTAATCATGCCGCCCGGCGCGCCGTTGGGCGAAAAGAGCTGCAAGCCGGGAATCGAGAGAGAAGCCCAGCCCAAGTGGAGGCGCATCAGCCAGGAAAGAATCATGCCGATAAACACGGCGGCAAGCGCGAGGCCGTAATACTGCAGCCCGATTACCTTGTGATCCAGGCTAAAGACATATTTCTTGATAAATCCCTGCGGCGGAGAATGATGGTGAACCGCCGGTTGTGCGGACATATCATGCATCGCTTTACCTCACGGATTGCGTTCGGCGACCTGCCAGGAAAATAGCCAGCGGCGCCGTGTCGAAATCAATCAATCTCCAGACTGTTGCTTCAGCCAATCGTCGTACTCAGATTGTGATTTCACCTCAAGATAGGCCTTCATGCTGTAGTGGCCCAATCCACAGAGTTGCGTGCAGACAATTTCCCACTTCCCCGTTTTCGTCGCGGTGAAGTGAAGCGGAATATCGATGCCCGGAACGATGTCCTGCTGGATGCGCAATTCCGGCACGTAAAAATTGTGAATCATATCCTTTGAGTGGAGAGTCAGCAGAATCGGGGTGTCCACCGGAATCGTGAGCGACCCTACTACGATGTCGTCGCGTGCAGCCACGTCGTTTTCGGGATCGAGTCCAAAATAATTTCCATTTCCGTCGTTGATCTTGTCCGGATGAATCCCGCCGAATACTCCATCCGGTCCGGCGTAGCGGAAAAAGAAGGCGAACTGCTCAGCCTGCACGTCTACGTGGAGAGCGCGCGGATCAGGCTTCGCGATATACATCGAAGCCCACACCTTGGATCCGACAAAGGAAAGGCTCAGGATTTCCAAGCCCACGAGAATCACGCCGAACGCTACCACCGGCCTGTGCCCGCCAGGCCAGTTCTTAATCTTCCCTTTGCGATTCCCGAAGGTCCAGATAAATCCCGCAAGAACAAACTGCGATGCGATAAACAGGATTCCCGAGCCAATCATCGTCTCGCCTAACTGATGATCCACTTCCGGACCGTGCGCTGAGATCACGGGCGGCATCCACCACGTGTGCATGAGAATCGGATAGACCGAAACTAACGTGATGATGACAAGCAGAATCGCAAAAAACTTGCCCATTGGAGCTCGCCTCCGCGATTACACAATAATCGAAACCGAAGTGCTGTGGCGCCCGACCGACCGGGCCGCGCGCCCCATATCCGCAGCGCGCGCTTCCTAGTACGGCATCGCTTTGAAGGTAAAGTTCGCGGTCGCCGCCCCGCCGGAGACCGTGACTTCCTGCGTCTGAGTGCCCATGTGCTCCTGCCACGCGGTCAGCGTGTACTTTCCAGGGGGCACGTCCTTGATCGTATATGTCCCGTCCGCTCCGGTCATGCCGTAGTGAGAAGTCTTGAGCACCACAAAATACCCATGCATCCAGGGATGGATGTTGCACTTGACGGAAATAAATTCGGGCTTATCCCATTTGGTGTCGATGGGAGGCGCGCCAGGAGGCTGGGACTTATTCCACTCGGAATTCACTTTCGGCAACGGGTGAATGTTATGTGCATTCGGGTCATTGTTGTAGATCTGTAGCGGCTGATCGACCATCATCACGGCGACGTGAGGAATGTACTGGCATCCCTTCTGGTCATATCTCACCGGAGTGCTGGCCGGTGCTGAGCCCTGATCGCCAGCGGAGATAAATACGACTACGTCTTCAAGCGTGTCGCCCGGCCCAGATTCCACATCCTGAGTCTTGATTGGCGGGTTGTGCAGTTTCTGGCAGTACGGCTCCTTCGACATATCAATCGGTTTCATCTTCGGAGGCGTGCCGGTGAACGTTACCTTGCCCGAGATTGATCCCCCTGCTGGTCGCGCGGCGGTGACCAGCATCGCCGAACCGGCCAGAGCAAAAACGGCCAACAGAACAAAAAACTTCGTTCGCATGATCTCGACTCCCCTTTTATGACTCGAACATGAATTTTGACTTGCTACCGTTAGCTGGGATCCGGTCGCAACGCGTATCTACTGCCCTGCTGATTCGGCCCCAATCGGCTTGATCTGTCCCTGGTGCGTCTTGACATACTCCAGCCAGACGTTTTGTGATTCCGATGGCACGTTCGGTTGCAGCGTTCGGAGGAAATGAACCAGATCCCAGGCGTCTTGCGGCTTGAGTGAATCCGCAAACGACGGCATCGGCGTTCCGTCCAAGCCGGTCATAAAGATTTTGTAGAGATCTTGATTCGTTTCCCCGCAGCGGAAGCGCGTGCCATCGTGGAAATTGTAGGGTCGAATTGGCTCGCCCTTGTCATCTGTGAGTGTAATCGCGGAGGGACCGTCGCCCCGCCCTTCCGGCCCATGGCATTTCCAGCACTGCATCTGATCGAAAAGCTGCCTGCCATGTAGGACGCTATCGATCGTCTGCGGCGGCTCCGGTGGGATCGTAATTGGAGTACCCGCCTTCTGTGTTTGCCATTTGGGCGAGAAGGTCTTGATGTAGGCAATCAGATCCACGCGGGTCTGCGGGGTTAGCGGACGCCACGTGGGCATGAGAGTATCGACAACACCGCGCGTAATCGTATCGTACAGATCTTGGTCGGTCGGGAGCGTTCCGGTAGGAGTCGATCTCCAGCGAAACAGCGCTTCCGTGAAATCCCTGGGCCGCGGATCGACATAGGGAGCATTCTCGCCTTCGCCGTTTCCTTCCTTGCCGTGGCAGCCGACGCACCAGCGGCGGTAATCCTGCTTGCCCGCCGCGGCATTTCCCGTCAGGCCGTTCACACTCGCTCCCGTGTCTTGAGCAAGAGCTACGACGGGCGTCGCGAGGACCATACCGAAAGCCGTGAGCATCAGATTGCGCGTGATTTTCTTCGACAGTGCCATGGGCTCCTCGCTCCTTTAGAAGTCGAAATCGAAACCGAACATCAGGCTGCTGCTGCTGATCGTGCAGTTGAACGACCGTCCCGCGTCTGTGCACAGGCTGCCAAATGCGCCGCCTTGGTTCGTGACTCCATTCGATCGGACGAAGGAATACTCTTGCTGCAGCGCCAGACCCGCGCGGCTGAACATGAACGGATACCAGCGATTCGCAATCGTGAACGCGTTCAAGTTACCGGTGTCGCCCGGAGTGCTTGAAGGGTCCGCTTGCTGGGCCATATGCACCGTCTCCCAACGGGCGATAACGATCCACTGAGGGGAAATGATGAGCTGGCCTTCTACGAAACCACCATTCCATTTGGCGGCGCGTAGGCCCGAGTCCGAAGGAAGCGGACCCGTGTTGGAGGGGATTCCATTTGCGAGGAAGGCGTTGTCATATCCATGCAAGTACACGCCCTTCACCAAAAACTTGTTGAAATACCATTTCCACTCAAGACCGGTTCGACTGAAAGGTTTGTTGCCCCTGCCGTAGATCGGCGTTCCGCCAGATGTCTGAAAGAATGTCGGGGCATACCCGAAGTATCCGTACGCGCCCACCTTCATAAAGCCGTTTCCAAATGTGTTAAATCCTTGTTCGAAATGGCCGTAATAATCGAAGGTCCGGCCCGCGGGATTGCCATTGGAGAGCAACACGCCGGGATTACCGTCCACGCTGCTCAGGGCGGCAAAAGTGTAGCGAGTGTAGCTATTGGCGTTGTGGCCCGCCAATTCCATACCCAGTTGGTTGTCGCCGATTCCGCCAAACGGGTTCTGATCATTCAGGGGAGTGAAATGGTAGATGTAATAGAAGCCCCCATCTCCCGAAAGTGTGAGTAGCCGCTTCTCGGAAACCGGCAAATCGAGTTCGAACTTTCCAACTTTGAAGTTTAGCCACGAAGAGTGAAGGAGGTTATCGAATCGGACAAAAGCATTTTCGAAATGGAACGAAGCGTTTTGGTCGGATGACGGAAGTACGCTGAACGAAATGTTCTTGTATAGCGTTCCCGCGAACCACAAGTCCAACCCCGACAGATCGAAGCCGTCTGTCGTTAACGTACCTGGATGCGAGCCGCCTTCACCGCTACCCGGCGTGTCGTCGACCACCTGATTGTTCGCGCTTTCGCGGTGCCACTGCGGCGTAATACGCACCGTAATCGGGAAGTAGGATGGATCGCGAGTAATCGGAGAGTCGCGCTCGTTCATCATTTGATAGCCGTTATCGCGAAACACCTGGCCGAAGTTGTTGAGTTCCGGCCAACCGATGTGGCAGGCCGAGCACGGCAGGCCATACTTCCGCGCGAACGCAGGAATTGCGTTGGCCGGTTTCGGCGCGGGGAAAAGCACGGCCGCAAGTAATATGAGTGCCGGCAAAGCCGCGACAACTCGGTTAATCATTTTCGACGGCGAATGGGAATTCATCCGTGCCTCCTGATTTGAAAACCTTCGCGCGCTTCGACAACGATCGAGCCCAAACTCAGCAAGAAAAGCAAAGACACTTGCCCTCTAAGCCCAACAATAGATTGTGGAAAGGGGAGAAAAGCACTCATACTCATGACGAAAATACCTTGGAATCAGAAGGTTGCAATTCTTCTTAGGGTATCTTTTTTCGTCGGCAATGTAGCATGGGTATCCCGATGCCGAAAGACCAGCTACAAAACATATCCTTCGACATGTACCCGCAACCAACCGCGGCCACGTTTCAATACGGGCCATAATGCGGATTCCCGGAATCTATGAGAGAATCCGCGTGTCTAGGCCGCTGAGGTAGGACTCCGGGGCTCCAAACCTCAAAATGGTCCCATTCCAAGCACGTGATCCTGGCAAACATCGCTGGCTCCGAGCCTCGCCAAGGAGCGCAAATTGTCGGTAGCAGGTCTCAAGACTGCCTGGACTGGCGATGGAGACGAAAAAGCCTATCTCGCCTTTCTCGATTCTCTTCCCTTTCCCGTGTGGCTGGCGGATGAACGCGGACGCTGTGTATTTCAAAACAAAGCCGGCTTGGCATTTCTAGGCAAGAAGCCAGAGGATGTGCTCGCGGAGGACTGGGCTGGCTTTGTCCATCCGGATGATCTTCCGAATCTAATCGGTCATCTCGCGAGCCTGGCTAATGCCTCTTCGCGGCGACAAATCGAATTCCGGATGCGGAGCAGCGTCGCAGAGTATCGCTGGTTTCTTTGCACCCTGGCACCCCGGATCGATGGCGCGGGCCGAATTTCCGGTTGCGTCGGCTACTCCGTGGATATCTCGAGTTCAAAAAAAACCACGGAATCATTCTTCCACAGCGAAACACGTTATCGTCAGCTGTTTGCTTCGAACTTGATTGGCGCCATCTATACGAGCGTTGAAGGCGGAATCCTCGACGCGAACCAGAAATTTCTCGACATGGTCGGCTATTCGGCGGGTGATATCAGCGCCGGCTTGCGTTGGATCGACATCACGCCTCTGGAATACAAAGCTCAGGCAGAATCGAACGCCAGAGAGCTCCGCGCCAACGGCATATTCAGGCCGATCGAAAAGGAATATATCCGCAAAGACGGCTCCAGAGTCCCCGTACTTGTTACTTCGGCTCTACTCGAAGGGTCAACCACAGAAGCCATAACATTCGTGGTAGATATCACTGAACATAAGCGCACCGAACAAGCCACGCGGCAGCACGCGGAATCCCTTGCAAATGGCCAGATTGCCGCGCTGAACAGGACGTTGACGCTGCTCGCCACCGAGCCCTCGCTCGATACAGCCCTCAGCCACGTCTTGAAGGCAATCAGCGAACAGCTCAGCGTGACCTCCTCCGGGCTTCACCTCGCAGGCTTGCATGCGAACGAAGCTCTCCTTCATATGAACTACGATCATGGACAAATCACGCGCGGCGAGGATATCGACGATCCATCGGCCCTCCACCCTCAACACGTGGCGCGCGCCACCGAGCGTTGGCAGGCACAAAAAGACGGTTGCCGCGGACCGGTGATTCTGGATGTGGCCACCTCATCTGAGCTTGACGAAGTGCGGCGCGCCCACCTGCTCGCCGAGGACATCTGCACGCTTCTGCTGGTTCCCTTGCTCGTTCACAATAAGCTGGTCGGCACTCTCAGTATTCGGGTCAAAGAGCGTCGCGAGCTGCGTCCGGCTGAAATTGAACTGGCGCAGGCCCTCGCCCAACAGGCCAGCCTCGCCGTTCATCTCACGCATCTTGCCCAGCGCTCGCGGCAAGTCGCAATTCTCGAAGAGCGAAACCTAGCCGCAACCGGACGCGCCGCAGAACTCGCTCGCGCCAACCAGGCTCTGAAGCAGACGCTCGATGTTCTGGCCAACGATCCGGAAATTGACGAAGTCCTAGGGCACGTCTTAACCGTTATTACGCAGGTGCTCGAAGGAACCGTTTCAACTCTCTGGCTGCGAGATCGCGATGACGAAACGGCGAAGTTGCATCTTCTCTTCCGAGATGGCCATCTCGTGAGCGGCGCGGAGTCTGGCCATCGTCTTGCCGGTCAGACGTTGAGTTTATCGCGCCAGGATCTATTCGCCTTCGCTGTGTTCCGCCGTGGACGCCCGGTGTGGCATGAAGTGGCCACCAGCGAAGCGCTCGATGACGTAGCCAGAGCCTACTTGCAGGAACAAGGTGTGAAGGCCCTGCTCGGCATCCCGCTGATTCTTGCCGACAAAGCAATTGGCTCAATCGTTGTCCGCTTCTCCGATCTGCGCCAGTTCGGCTCGGTTGAATTAGAACTCGCTCAAGGATTGGCTCAACAGGCTACCCTAGCCCTTCAACTCACGCGGCTTGCCGAGCAAGCCCGCAAAGCTGCCATCACCGAAGAACGCAACCGGATGGCGCGCGAGATTCATGACACCCTGGCGCAAGGCTTCACCGGCATTCTGATTCAATTACAGGCGGCGAAACAGGTTCTTAACGGCGCTCACTCGGAAGCCACCCAGCATCTGGAATCCGCAATCGACCTCGCGCGAGTTGGTCTCACGGAGGCGCGCCGGTCTGTGCAGGGGCTTCGCCCGCAACTGCTCCGCGATGGCAACATTGTCACGGCTCTCGATCAGCTGGTGCGCCAACTGGCCACTGATACCCTGGTTCGCATCCATTTCTTTTCAAACGGAGATGCTCAGCGCCTCACTTGGTCGCCGGACATCGAAAGCAATCTCCTGCGCATCTCTCAGGAAGCTATCGCCAACGCGATGAAGCACTCTGGCGCAAATCAAATCAACGTGCGCCTCTCAGCGGGATCGGAAGCCATTCAGCTAGCCATCGAGGACAATGGCGCCGGCTTCGATCCTCACGTTAACTCATTGAGTCGTGGCTTCGGATTGATTAGTATGCAGGAGCGGGCGGATCGTATTGGTGGCGATTTGACGATCCTCACCAAACCGGGCTCTGGAACGAAGATTCATTTGCTGTTGCCAATTCTGCGTACCACGAAGACCGGAGAGGATCGCTCACCGGCAAGCGACCATTCGTAGTATTGTGGCGGCAGGTTTCCTAACGCAGGTTTCCTAGTAATGAGCAGGAGCGAATCAATTCGCATCATGATCGCCGACGATCACCCCGTCGTGCGCGAAGGCCTCGTCGCCTCGCTCAATCGCGTTCAGGATATGACCGTCGTCTGCGAAGCCGCCACCGGACAAGAAGCGCTCGATTTATTTTCGCGGCATGTGCCTGACGTCGCTCTCGTTGACCTGCGCATGCCCGAGATGGACGGCGTCGAAGCGATCGAAGCCATTTGCGAGCGCTTCGGCAACGCGCGAATCATCATCCTCACCACGTTCGAAGGCGATGAGGATATTTACCGCGCCTTGCGCGCCGGCGCCCGCGCGTATCTGTTGAAGGACACTCGCCTCGAAGACTTGATTCATTGCATCCGCATCGTCCACGATGGCAAGAACTATATTCCTCCCATGGTCGGCGCGAAGCTCGCCGAGCGAATGAAGGGTCCCGAACTCAGCAGCCGCGAACTGGAAGTCCTGCGGCTGATGGCCGGCGGCAAGAGCAACAAAGAAATCGCCAGCGCCTTGTTCGTCAGTGAAGGCACCGTGAAGGGCCACGTGAACCACATCCTCGCGAAGCTCGGAGCGAATGGCCGCACCGATGCGGCGCGCATTGCGCTGAAGCGCGGCTTGGTTCGCGCCGAATAGATTGCACCGCCGGACGCTTCGTCCCACGATTCAAATTTCTCGCACGTGATTGACTTGCCTGTCAGCGCGTCCTAAGATTCTGCCATTCTCGCGTCTTTCGAGTCTCGGTTTTTCAGCTCAGGAGCTTACTGGTGGCCGACTGGCAGTACGCGCAATCCGATCGCGCCGAGCAGCTTGCGCAAATCTCCTACTATTCCGCGAAGAAACACCAGAACGGCCGCGAGATTGAATTCAAAATCACGCTCAAAGAATTCGTCTCGCCTCCGCCGGGCCAGCACACGCGCTTCTTCGCCGAAGCCGATAAGAAAGTGAATCAGAAATCGATCGCTCTACTTCCCTTCGGATGGGGCGACTCGGTCCTGAAAGCGTTGGCCGGATGCCTGCGAATGATTCGCGATTTCCCTTACGAAGAGGAGTAGCGATCCGCCGATGCCCATGAAGCTATCCACGCGGCAAATCAAGCCGGGCATCGTCCTGCTCGAAATCGCGGGGCGCGTTTCCATGGGCGACGACTGCACGCTCCTCGACAGCGAAGTCGAACGCCACATCCAGAAGAATGAAAATCGCGTGATCTTCGATTTAGCCGGCGTGAACCACGTTGATAGCGCTGTGATCGGACAGATCGTGAAATGCCTCAGCCGCCTGAAAAGATCCGGTGGCGCTTTGCACCTTTCCGGAGTGCACGGAATGGTTGAGGGCGTTCTGAAAATGACGCAGCTCTATCAGGTGCTGGCAATCTACCCCACTGCCGCAGAAGCCGCCGACAATTTTGCTCCCAAACCGTAGCGGCGGTGGCCGCCATTCACGCCACGGCCACCCTTAGTTCAACAGTTCGACCTGCGCTAGAAAGCCACGTCCTTGATGTGCGTCGCGATAAACCATTGGTTCCCGAATGGATCGACCACTCCCGCGCTGCGATCTCCGTACGGCTGATCCGCCGGAGGCGTTAGCGACTTCGCGCCCGCGCGCAGCGCCTGCTCGTAGACCGCGTCCGTATCCGGTACATACAAATGGAGCCCGCACGGCATTGGTTTGTACGGTCCATGCGCGTCACTCATTTCCAGGATCGAATCGCCAATCGCGATTTTCGCGTGCGCGATCCCACCCCCAGGCGCCGGCACCACCAATTTCTCCTCGGCTCCGAATGCCTCCTTGATGAACTGAATGAAGCGCCCCGTATTTTCGAGTGCGAGATAGGGCGTCACCGCTCGAAGTCCTTCCGGAATCCTCTCGCCCTTCAATGGAGTTGCGACGTACCAATGATTCCCAAATTCGTCCACGATCGACGCGCCGCGCTCGCCATATTCCTGGTCTGTCGGCTCGTTAATGGATTTCGCCCCTTTCTCTAGGGCCTTGGCGTACACCGCATCCACGTCGTCCACATAAATGTGCAACGCTGCAGGTCTGGGCGGAACCTCCTCATTTGCATCCGCCATTTCAATCACCGAATCGCCGATCTGCACCTCAGCATGCATGATGGCGCTGCTCCCGGGCCTTTGCGCTCGAAATCTTTCCACTCCTCCGAGAACGCTCTTCACGAATTCGATCAAGCGATTCGCGTCTGAAACAATCAAGTACTGCGTAATCGTATGAAATCCCTCTCGAACCGGTTTCACCGCGCTTGTAGCCATTTGTGCTCTCCTTTCAAGGTCCATTTTTAGTTCTGCCCTGAAATCTTCGCTGGGTAGTCCACGCAAAGCAGACGCAACGCGAGCGAGCGCGGAGATATCTGCCTGGTCTCGCCCGGGCGCAACTTCCTTACCGGCCAGAACCGCGCTCACCAACTCGTCGAGCATTTCAAATTGGGTTCGCTCAGCCATTTCGTGCACCCATTCGCTCACGCAGACTTTGCATCGCGCGATACTGCAACTGCTTCACCGCGCCTTCCGTGCGTCCCATCGTTTCCGCAATTTCGCGAATTCCCTTCTCTTCCGCAAAACGCATTTCAATCACGCGACGCTGGTCGTCAGGCAATTCCCGGACGAACCGATAAACCGCGGCGTGGTCTTCTACCGGACCTGATATCGCAGCCGTCGGTTCCGACGCTTCCCTCATCTCCAGATCAGCGCCAGTCGTCTCTCTAGCGGTGCGCTGCCGGTGATTTGCAATCGCGTTCCTCGCGATCCGGAAAAGCCAAACCGCGAACGGCACCCCTCGCCACTCAAAACGGTCGAGCCCTTCGAGCGCCTTGCGAAACACGTCCGCCGTCAGATCCTGCACCGTGGCTCGATCCTGCACCCGCCGCCCGATGAACGCGTACACGCGCTCGAAGTGCAGCTCGTAAAGCTCCCCAAAGCGGCGACGATCCCTCTTCGCCTCTTCGATGAGGATCCGCTCGTCAGTTTCGCTGCTGACGTCTTTCAACGCGCGCTCCGCTTAAAACCATCGCCTTCTCATAACATAAACAACTCAAGGGCTAAAAGGTCACGCTTAAGGGATGAAAATCTTCAACTTTGGTTGGTATGCGCTAGTACGCCCGTCCTATAGCCTATCCCCAGTGGATTCAGTAGATTTAGTGAGCACCGAGCATTAGGAGGCAACGAGATGGCAACCGCTGTCCAGATTCAGGGTTCCCCGGACGTTGTGCAGCATGGCGGCAGCCATGGCCGGCGGCGAGAACGCCTGAAAGTCTCCCTGCCCGTACAAGTTCAGCCATTCGACGCCCGATTTATCGACATTATCGACGTTGGCGAGGTAAGTGACTTTACCCGCGACGGCCTCTATTTCAGCACCTGTATGCCCCATTATTTCATGGGGATGCGGCTCATCGTCACATTCCCTTTTGGCGACCAAGCGTCCGCCCACAAGCGCTTCCTCGGCACCATCGTTCGCATGGAAGACCGCGAGGACGGGAATCGCGGAATCGCTGTTCGCTTCGTTTTGTAGTTCGAATTCTCTCGCCCGTATTTCCACCGTCGTTTGCCTTTGGGCAAGCCGACCCGCATTCCGGCTTGTCACCTCCACGATGCCCGGCGAAAATACCCGTAGCGCCAAATCGCATTGCCCGTCGTCCAGTGTGAGTTGAGAGCGCCTTTTTGCGCGGGCAACCAGGAAAAAACGATGTCACATGAGCGGCACACGCATGAGGGACACAAAGGCCATCACCCCGACCAGTCGAAACACTCGGAGCACTCGAAGCACGCCGCTGGGGCGGCCGTCACTGATTCGGAGCGCCGCGAAGGAAACCGCCATATCTTTACCGCGGCGGCGGATGTTGTCGAAATCTCCTCGGGGGCTCGTTTTTCCACTCGCACCACTGACCTGGGACCGGGCGGTTGCTTCGTCGACACCACGAATCCCTTCCCGGTCGGCTCGAAGCTCCACGTAAGGCTGCATAAGGGCAAAACCAGTTTTGAAACCGCAGGTGTCGTTGTCTACTCACAGAACGGTCTGGGAATGGGAATCGCCTTCAGCGATCTGGCCCAGGAGCGTCGCTCTGCCCTGGAATCGTGGCTCGCGGACCTCACAGGCGAGCGCCAATCGCATGACGTTGTGACTTATGAGACGCGCGCCACTTTGAGTTCCTCGCCGCAGCGCGGAGGTAGCGCCAATACCTCCCTCGTTCGGCTCGTCCAGCTAATGATCGGTAAAGGCATCCTGACTGAAGCCGAAGGCGCGTCAGTCCTGATTGACCCCGTTCTCTAGCCTGGGGGCGAAAGGGCTCGTGCTTGACTCCAGCCTCTATCGGGAATAGGCTCCGAAACGGGGCGGCATCTAGTGCCGGACCGGCGAAGTCTAATCGCCACTATGGATTGGCGAGGTGGTAATAGGACTAGCGAACTAGGCAACGGTAGGTATCTATTTCCCTGCTTTAGGAAAATTTTACATTAGAGCCGGTTTCCCGGGCCTCTCGTAACTGGTTTAAAGTAAACAATATCAGCTTAGGAGAAATCAGACGACCAACGGCGACACTATTGCATCCAATCATCAGTACGAGGTAAAAATGGGAGAGCGAAGAAAGGCCAGGCGTTACGAAGTTTACCTTCCGGTCCAGGTTTGCCTGGCGCGACACCGTCCCGCCGACTTTCATACGGGCCAGCTCCGCGACGTCTCCCGAAGCGGTATCTTCTTCCATTCGCACGTTCCGCTCGATCCAGGCACGCATGTCGAACTCACCTTCTCTCTTCCTGGCGAAAAAGAACGCGGCACAGCAGTCCTCGTCCGAGCCAGCGCCAAAGCACTTCGCGTAAACGCGCTACCCGGCGAGATCTCTCCGCTTTACGGCGTGGCGGCTACAATCGACCGCCTCGATTTTGTGCGGCCGGTCGTTTCGTCGGCTGCATAAGGTCGTTCGAGATTGCTGACCTGATTTCAGAATTCACTCATTTTTCTTCGGATTTTGTCCCTTCTACAATCCTTCATCCCGGATACAATCGCTAGCCGAGCTGAATCCTGTTCCGATGTCAACGCAATCCCGCAGCACCGAGGAAGTTGAACGGCTGCTTCTCGGCGCTTTGTGCGCGGTGCCCACTATCCCCTGAAGATCGCAGCGAGATTCTTCGCAGCCTTGCCGAATACAACTGGATTCATCCTGACCATCGCGTGATCTACGAAGCCTTGCGGCGTTCGCGCCAGCGTGAATCACCAGCCCTGCGCGAGCATATCGTCGCCGAAATCACGCGGCTCGGCTTTCCGGATATCGACGTCGAACCATTTTTCAATCCCTGCACTCTAACGAAAGCTGAAATCGTTGGGCTCGCAAACGCTTTGCTGGCAGCGGGCCCTGACTTCGCAAGCCAGAAATGAACGCGCGCTACCCTCCGCTACTTCACGATCGCCGACGTAACCCTGCTGCCTGCCTTTATTCTGTGGTTCATCTGGCAACTGCAATTCACCGCTCGATGGACGTGGATTGTGTTCGTCGGCTGGATGATTTTCAGCTTCGTGCTGCATCGCGACACGCCTAAGACGCTCGGTTGGCGCGCAGACAACTTGTGGGCCGCAACCCAGCAGGCCCTGCTCTTTTTTGGCGTGATGATTGTCGGCCTGCTCGCAATCGGCGCGTCACTGAGGGCACCTTTGCGCTTGCCGCCAAACTTGATTTCCTCGCACCGGCTCTGGAGTTACTTCGCGTTCTGCGTGCTCCAGCAGGTGCTTCTGAACTCACTGGTGCACAATCGCATGCTTTCGCTTGTCCGACGACAATGGATCGCAGCCATCCTCACGGGGCTGATCTTCGCAGCGTGCCACTGGCCAAATCCAGTGCTCGTGCCGCTAACACTGATCGGCGGCACCGCCATGGCCTGGATGTTTAGCCGCCAACGCAACATCATCCCACTCGCCATCGGACAAGCAATTCTAGGTTCGCTGATTTTCTGGGCTTTCCCGCTGGCCTGGCATCACCATCTGCGCGTCGGCCCCGGCTACTACTCGGCCTGGCCACTCTAGTGGGCCGCCACGGCTTTCCTCGACGACACTTTCTTCAACCCGAAAGCAATCGGCACCGTCGCGAAACACAGGAGCGCCAGATACCGGAAATCATCAATGTACGACCACAACGACGCCTGCGTATCAATCGCGCCCTCGAGCAACTTATAAGTTCGATGCAGCGCATCCACCGGATCCGTATGCTGGTTCATCAGTCCGTGAAATCCGTCAATCGCGCGCTGCAGCACCGGATTCTGCGGCGAGAACGAATGCGACAGCTCCGTGCGATGCAGCTGTTCATGGCGCGAGACGATCGTATTCACGATCGAGATCCCCACACTGCCGCCCACATTGCGAAACAAATTGTAAAGGCCGCTCGCATTTCCAATCTGGTTGTCGGGCAGCGCTCCCATCGCCAGTGTCGCCAGCGGCACGAACACGAACCCAATAAAAAATCCGCTCACCGCCACAGCCCAGAACATCGACCACTGCCCCACGTCCAGCGTCATATGCCCGAGCCATAAATTCGCCACCGCCACTCCGGCGAATCCAATCGCAATCAGTTTCCGCCCATCGAATTTCGAGAGCAGATATCCGACGATTGGCATCGCGAAAATAGCGCCGATCCCGCGAGGCGCCACCGCCAAGCCCGCCGCGAGCGCCGTGTATCCCAGCAGAGTCTGATAGAAAAGCGGCAAAATCGTGATCATCCCATAGACCACCGCGCCAAAAATCGCGATCTGCAAGCACCCCACTGCGAAATTTCGATTCAGCATGATTCGTAAATCCACGAGCGGTTTCGCTATCTTCAATTCGCGCCATAAGAACGCAATGAACGCCAGAATCAGCACCGCCGTCGCCCAGCGAATCCAGATAGCGCCGAACCAATCGTCCTCCTGCCCTTTATCCAAAATTATCTGCAACGCGCCCAGCCACAACGCCAGCAAACCCAGCCCGATCGCATCAAGCTTCCCCGCCACCGCCTCGCGAATATATTTCGGGTCCACCACCAGCCGCGAAATCAAGATCACCGCCAGAATCCCGATCGGGATATTGATGTAGAACGCCCACCGCCAGCTGTAGTTCACCGTGATCCAGCCGCCCAAGCGTCGGCCCCAGCACCGGCGCCACCACCACGCCGAATCCAAACGCCGCCATCGCCTGCCCGCGCTTCTCCGCCGGAAAACTCTCCAGCAGAATCGCCTGCGAAAGCGGCTGCAGCGCGCCTCCGCCTGCTCCCTGCACCGCCCGCGCAACCAGAAGCATCGGCAGACTCGTCGCCGCCCCGCACGCAAACGACGAAACCGTGAAAATCACGATGCAGATCACCAGGAAATTCCTGCGCCCGAATTTCCGCGCGAACCATCCGCTCGCCGGCAGCACGATCGCATTCGCCACCAGATAACTCGTCAGCACCCACGTCGCTTCGTCGTTCGTCGCCGAAACGCTCCCCGCGATATACGGCAGCGCCACCGCCGCAATCGACGTGTCCAGCACCTCCATAAACGTCGCCAGCATCACCGCGGCGGCAATGAACCATGGATTTGTTTGGACGAAAGGAGGAGGAGTGGATTCGTTGGCCATGAGCGAGCGCAATCCGCAACTTGAACTGTAGAGTTATCCGCGCCGCGATTCAATACAGCATTCCGTCGCGGCCGCGGCAGAGCGGTAAAAAAGTGAGGCTACTGCGATTACCTATAATAGATGCTTGAGGGTTTGCGAGCGACGCAAAATCAAAATGCGCCTCGTCTCGACTCAGGAAACAAATTTCAGGTCAGTTGTTACCGCGAGGAAGCCAGAAGTCCGCATCAGCCGCAGAGAATTCCACCGCGATTTGCGCCTTGCCGCTCGCGCGACGGCTCGCCTGCACCACCCGGCATTCGCGCTCGGCGTCGTTCAGCATGTTCACCAGAAATAATCGCTGCCCTTTTGCCACCGCGGTTCCAATCACAAACGAGCACCCATCGTCGTTGATATCCGCCGTCTCCGTCTCTTCATGAAACGGCTGCTTCTCCGAATCCGACCCGTAAACCAGCACCGGCACCGGCTGCCCCCACCGCTCGCTCCGACGCCGATCCGCCCCATCCGAGTTCAGATGCGCCGGCACCACAGGCGCCGATTCCTCAGCCGCGCTTGCGCCAGACAAACCGCCCGCCTGCTTGCGCCCCTTCGCGCGCGAGCGCTCATTCTCCGCCTGCTTCAACGCATCCCAAATGCGGCTCACCGCAGCTCCAGTTATCGCCAAAATATCAGCCTGCTTCTACGATAACCGACTCCCGCCGCCGCAGTCACTACCTCCCGCCCTCATCTCCCAATGCGTTACTGTACGCCGCACTGTCCCTTCGCACAGGTTCCAGCAACTACGCCTTACGCGCTCCGCCTACTTCGGCTCCAGCACCAACGGCAATCCATTCTTCGGATTGCCAATGATCACCACCTTGGCGTTCGTACTCGCAGCCAGCCGCTCCGTCGCCTCAATTCCCTTCCATTCGAGCAACTGCTGGCTGATACCCTGCGCCACAGTCGTCTGGAAATCGCGAATTCCCTGTGCCTCGATCCGCTTGCGGTCCGCTTCCTGCTTCTCTTTCTGCAGAATGAACGCCATGCGCAGCGAATCCTGTTCCGCCTGCTGCTTCGCTTCAATCGAGCCCTTCAGCATCTGCGGCAGCTGAATATCCCGCAGCAACACGCTCTGCACCTCCACACCGCGCGCTCCCAACTGCCCCACGAGCTCCTTCGTAATCTGCTGCGCAACTTCTTCCCGCGCGCCGGTGTAAAGAGCGTTCGCGCTGTGCTGCGAAGTCACGGCCCGGATCGTCGAACGCAAGTTCGGCTCGACTACCACTTCCACATAGTTCGGCCCAATCGTCCGGAACACTTCGGCCGCCTTCTCCGGGCTCAATCGAAACAGCAGCGACGTGTCGAGCGTCATCACCAGCCCTTCATCCGACGGCACGCTCGCCGTTTCCTTCAGCTCCTGCGTGCGAATCGACATCGTGTTGTTCACCTTAAACGGGTTCACAAAATGCGTGCCCTCCTGCAGCACGTCGCCCGTCACGCGCCCGAACAGCGTCAGCACCCCGACGTGCCCAGACGGCACGTACGCCACCGACGCCCACACCAGAATCAAAATAAAAATCCCAAGCAGCAAAAACCCAATCTTCTGCGGCAGCCCCGAACCATATCGATGCAGCATATCTTCAGCATCCTGCGAGCGAAACGCGCTCATAGTCACCTCCAGTGACGTGTCCTTCGCGCCAGCCCTAACCAGCGCGCCGCCATTCTACTCGCCCGCCTTCCAGTAGCGTAGGCTTCAGCCTGCGCCACCGTAAGCAAGCATCGCAACTCGCCAATGCTTGGCTCGAACACCAATCTCGTCCCTTGTAGCGCCGGCATCCTGCCGGCTCTTTTGACTCTGTCTTGTTGTCGGGTTTGCCCTACAGATTCAAATCGGAATACTTCTCATCCGCCACGTCAGCAGCCCGCCCCGCAACCTTCGCCGCCGTCCCCCCACGCGGATTCACCCACCGCCCAGCCACCGCCCACCCGCACTTCGGGCACCGCCCGTCGCCCGTCAGCCGATTCTTCTCCACGCTGTGCCACGACCGCTCGATCAGCGTCGTCTCACAGCCAGGGCACACCGTATTCGCGCCATCGCTATAAATATTGCCCTCATACACGTAATGCAAGCCTGCCTCGAGCGCAATCCTCCGCGCCCCGTGCAACGTCTCCGCCGGCGTCCGCGGCTTATCCTGCAATTTGAAATCGGGATGAAACGCCGTGAAGTGCAGCGGCACATCCGGCCCCAGATTCTCCAGAATCCATTCCGCCAGCGCGCGCGATTCCTCCGGCGCGTCATTCAACGTGGGAATCACGAGGTTCGTAATCTCGAACCACACATTCGTCTCGTTCTTCAGCCACTTGAGCGTGTCGAGCACCGGCTGCAAATGCGTCAGCGTGATCTTCCCGTAGAAATTCTCGGTGAACGCTTTCAGATCGATATTCGCCGCGTCAATGTGATCGTAAATATCGTGAAACGCTTCGTAGGTGATGTAACCGTTTGACACCATCACCGTATTGAGCCCGTATTCCTTCGCCGCCGCGCAGATGTCGATCACATACTCGCCCCAGATCGTCGGCTCGTTATATGTAAACGCAATCGAAGGGCACCCGTTGCGAATCGCCAGCAGCACCACATCCTCAGGCGGAATGTACCGCGAGTTCACCTGGTCCGACCGCGACTTCGATATGTCCCAGTTCTGGCAGAAGAAGCAGCCCATGTTGCACCCAGCCGTCCCCATCGAAAATATTTTCGTCCCAGGCATAAAATGATTCAGCGGCTTCTTCTCAATAGGGTCAATCTGCAACGCAGCAGGATGCGCATACCCCAGGCTGTAAAGCTTCCCGCCCTCATTCGCCCGTATGTAGCAGAACCCAGCCTGCCCCTCCCCAATATGGCAATGCCGCGGACAAAGATAGCAGTGCACTTTGCCGCCGGGCTCAACGTCCCACCAGCGCGCCTCGTGCATCGTGTCCGTCTTGTGCAGGATCTTCAGTTGAGACACAGCGAGTCAGCCCTTAAAGACATTATACGCCTTGGGAGCAAGCGACCTCTAACGCGTGTTTGGTGACTGAGATTTGCGAAACAATCGAATGCCGCACTCCGAGAGAGCGCGAGAATGGCTTTGCCCGAAAGGGGATCGCTTACGAAGGTCGCCTAATGTTCGAGGTGTGACAAGGCGTCACGCGCTTTTAGCCCTTCCTTTGAGTTAGGAGCCATTGCAGCGGCTTGCGCGAAAAGAGTCTTGGCCATCGCCGTTTCTCCGCTCGTTACATGTTTCTGAGCAGCCAAGAATGCCATGGTTGCGCCAGCGGGATTGTCTGCGCCCGCCTGTGCCCAGAATTTATTTGCCTTCGTCGAATCACCCGTGAGGAATAGTCCCTCACCTAGAAGTTCTAATGATGTCGGGTCAATGGGCATCGGTCCTGAGGTCATGGCGCGCAAGAGTTGCGTATCGCCACCCAGGGCGGCTACGAAGGCAGCTAGAGCTTGAGCAGATGAACTTTTCGGTAAAACGCTTAAGACGAAATCACTATCTACCTTTGCCTTTGCAAGATTTCCTGATCGCGCATTTAATAACGCTCGGTAAAACCGAGGCTCAGGGTCTTGGGTAACGTCGAAGTCAACGAGTTGGTCTGCGAACTTGAGGTCGAATTTTAGCGTCATCTGCTCATCAAGATAATGGAGCGACTGTGCCATTGCTAGTCGGTAACGCCAGTAGGTTTGTACCGCTCCCCCTGATTTTGCCGCGTCTAAATAGATTAGCATCGAAGCTCTGTGCCAGTTGTACAAATCTCCCTTATTCAAGGCTATTTCGGATTCCTGGTAGTACGCCGCTGCCCGCACTTGATAATCGTTATCAGTGGTTCCGACACCCTCCAGAGCAGAAAGCGCCTCGTCCGTTTTTCCTTGTCTTGCCGTCTCGATGGCTCGATCAATCACTGAGTCTACATCTGATGCTAGAGCGGTAAATCCTATGTCAGAACGAACCGTTACATTTGTTACTGCAATCTGAATCAGGTGGGTTCCGGGCCTGAGATACGGTGTCTCGACATCGAGTTCCGCAGGGCTAACAAAATTCGTCTGCCTTGCCTGTATCCCGTCGAAATAAACTACCGCGTCTGGCAAGAAGCCAGTTCCTGTCAACTTCACTTTCGCTCCGGGGGTAGTGACAGCGCTGTCAGGTAGGACGGATCGAATGCTCAATTTCTCAATTGCTGAGAGTGGGAACGACAGGACAATCAAAATCGCGACAATCCCTACCGTTGTACATACCCACATTTTGGTCTGTCCAGCCATGCTCGCCTCCCCGTTTTATTGTTTCGTGCACACGAATAATCAAGTCGAGCATTTCGTACCGAAGGTTGGGCTGTTAAAAGTCGATATCCCCCCCTTGAGTCGATAACCGTGGTTATGATGTTCATATTGTGAACAATTTTATCGGTAGCTTGAAAGGTGACAGTGAGCGTGGAGTTTTCGCTGCTTGGCTGCGGAGACCCAATTGTGGAAGTAACACACTCGCCGGGGGGCTCGAAAGAGTTGGTATGATCATTACCTGTGTTCATGAGACAAGCGAACGAACACGAAGCTGCTGTGTCTGGATTTTTTGGGTCATAGGTAGAGTTCTTCACCATGCCCCACACTACTGTTGCATGAACTGTGCTTGGACATCCCGTCTCAGAAGGCAAGCCAAAGACAGAATCATCACTTAGTACACACACTGAGGGTGGAGGTGGAGGCGGATTGCATCCGCTTCCACAACAGGTCTGCGCATTAGCAGTACCTGGGACGAGAACAAGAAGGAAGGTTCCAGTAGCGAATAAGAATGTGAAGATTCGCAATTTTGCTGCTCTTGACACGGTGCTCCCTCCAAAAGAAATTAGACAACCTGTTTCAAATCAAAAGTACGTCATACGCAATGCGGGCTTCTGGTATGGCTTCACCGGGATTTACTTCGCTTCGATAACGAAAGCGATTGCCGTACTGGTCTTGCCGTTGCGACATCCAGTAATCGAGACTAATCGAATTTACACCGAGCGAAGGAAGTGTGTGCAGCTCCTCGGGCTGTGAGATGCCATCGTGATTGGCATCAACCCACAAACGAAGCTTACTGAAAATTGCGTCACGAGCATCAATAACTCCGTCCCCGTTTCCTCCATTTTCAGGCTGATCAAACACAGCTAACGCCAAGAAGCCGTTCTTGACAGGTGCATCAGGTTGGTCTGTAAAATTGCCAAACAGTTCCTTCCCGTTATCGATGATTCCATTTCCGTTTCGGTCCAAAACAAGAAAGGCATTTGTTGACCCTGGCGCAGTCCAGGCGATTTGCCTTGGATTGCCAGTTCCTGAGATATCAAATACGACTCCGTTCGCCTCACTTGTAAGATGAAAGCCGTGACCGTCCACATCGATGATGATCGGCGAGCAGGCACAACACGGGCTTGAACAGGCACAGTCCGCGAACGATTTGGCGCTAAACACCAGCAAAATTAGGAGCGTAACGAGGAACCGACCCAAAGGACGATAGGAAGCTGCTTTTACGACCGGGGTTGAGGGCATTCTCGGCTCCTTGAAATGGAGTGAGCTCTCTACGGAAGCGACACTCATTTAGTGTCGATTTTTAGTTCCTGGCAAGTTAATTCTGTATTACTACCTTAAAGCTTTAGTACGCAGGTGTGAGACACCGCCGGGCCCCACCCTTCGTTGATTCACGAAGGGTGGGATTTGATTTGCGATCCCCGCCTGGATTGACTCCCGTTAGTCATTGTGTACGGACATAGCAATTACACAGCATTAAACGATCGAGCGCATGCCATACTTCGCGTTGGAGGGCGCGAGTCGCACTGAAACCCTTATCGCTGCACAGTGTAACGCATCAACAAATTTCGATAGAGGATTGATACGCTAGTGGGTTCCACACCTACGCCAAGTCCGCTGAATACTATGGGGCCTTGCCAGCTTTGCAAAAACATGCGACAGCTCCAGTTCGTAATGTACTTCCGGAATGTCGGAATGCTCTTCGCTCGCAGGACGATCACGGCCAAAGGCGATTTGTGCCGACCGTGCATTCACAGGCTATATTGGGAGTTCGCGGGAAAGAATGTCCTGCTTGGGCCTTGGGGAATGATTTCGTTAGTGGTAACACCGCTATACCTCATTCAAAATACGTGGACCTATTCACGTGCCCTCTATAAGCTCCGCAACGCCGCAGAATAGCTTGCCGCGTGCCCTTCCCTCTTTGCGAAGGGTGATATTGGTTCGCTGCGATCTTAAAAGCGCTGAACTCATTCCTTCGGCTTCAGCTCAGCGAGCTTTCCCTTCTTAACCTCGACCTTCATCCTTTGGCAGACTCCCGCGATGTCGAAATGCCGGTATTCGGCCGCCTGTTCTCGACACCTATCTGAAGGGCTTCACCTTGGACTCGTCGCCACGGGAAACTACACCCCGTACATTTTGACCATACCGTCCCGGCGTCACCTCCCCTAATCTACGCGCTCGAATTGACAGACTTTGACGGGAGAACACATGGCAAGGATACAGCGGAGTACCCTGGCTTTCGTCGCCTTCGTGTGCCTTTTCATCCCGGGCTGCGGCAGCACATCGAAGGTTGCACAGGACGCTAAAGAAGTTGAGTCATTTGAAACCGCCAAAGATGCATACGTCTACGCCTATCCCTTGATGACGATGGAAATGACCCGGCGAGTGTCTACCAATTTTGTAAAGCCCGAAGGAACGTTCGCGCCCATGGGCCAATTGGCCAAGCTGCGAGAATATCCAAATGCGTCTTTCAACGCCGTCACCGCCCCGAACGCCGACACCTTATACACAGTAGCGTGGCTCGACGTCTCCAAAGAACCGTGGGTTGTCAGCATCCCGGACATGAAAGACCGTTACTTCTTATTCCCGATGCTGGACGGATGGACGAACGTATTCCAAGACCCTGGCAAAAGAACCACTGGAACCAAGGCACAGAAATTCGCCATTACGGGACCCGGCTGGAGCGGAACGCTTCCTGCAGGCGTAACGGAATACAAAGCGCCGACCGGCATTGTATGGCTGCTTGGGCGCATTTATTGCACTGGCACTCCAGAAGACTACAAAGCCGTCCATGCGCTTCAGGACCAGATCGGCCTCGTTCCTCTTTCCTCTTACGGCAAGCCATATACACCCGCCCCCGGAACAGTTGACACTTCTGTCGACGGCAAAACTGCCGTTCGCGAACAGTTGAATGCAATGGATGGCGCTTCATATTTCAAACTCTTCGCCGAATTATTGAAGACAAATCCGCCAGCAGCCGAAGACGCGTCGATGGTTACAAAATTGGCGAAAATCGGAATCGTACCCGGTCAGAGTTTCGATCCAACAAAGCTGGAACCCGCAGTATCAAGCGGAGTAGCCAAAGCTCCCAAGCCCGCACAGGAAAAGATTGCTGCATGGATGAAGGAAAGCCTTCTTGCGCATGATGCATCGCTCGAAAATGGTTGGACGTTCAGCACGAAGGTGGGGACGTATGGCACCAACTACATTCAACGAGCTATGGTCGCGTGGTACGGCTTGGGGGCGAACCTTCCAAAGGATGCCGTCTACCCGACTTCCGAAGGTCCCGAAATCGTTACGAAGTACAATGGAGCCAACAAGTACGTGGTGCATTTCAACAAGGGTGAAATGCCGCCAGTGGATGGCTTCTGGTCTCTCACGATGTACAATGCAAAATACTTCTTCGTAGACAATCCGCTCAATCGATATACGCTGAGCCAACGCAATAGCCTCAAGACGAATTCCGATGGCTCGACAGACTTGTACATTCAAGCCGATTCGCCTGGAAAAGACAAAGAATCGAACTGGCTCCCTGCACCAAAAGACGACTTCGTTTTGATGATGCGCTTGTACTGGCCCAAGGAAAAAGACCCGACCATACTGAACGGTTCGTGGAAGCCCCCTGCGGTAAAGAAGGTGGGATAGAAGAAAATTTCGGCTCCGAAGCCGAAACCTGCCCCAGGCACTGAAGCACGATCGAGCCCCCCGACCTCCAACAGCGACGCGTAGTTATTCAGATATACAACCGCCCAAATCCATGCTACCATTGCCCGTTTTTATATGATGACGAAGACGACACTATCGGACGGCAGGCGCACTCGACCGCGTTTCGCGGCCCCCACCCCAACCCCGCCCAAATTCCTAATAGGAACTGACGATCCGGCTAGGATCGGCATCCTGCCTGTCCTGAGACGCGAAGGAAGCGACCAGCGGGAGTCGAAGGGATTCGGCTGGGACCCTGCGAAAACTCTGCGGATGGCAGAACCGCCCAAATTCCTAATAGGAACAATTGAACAGTCAGAAAATCACTCAACTTCCGCAAAACAAACGACATACCCAAATCCTAATGGACACAAAACACGCTTTTCGCCCCCGCCGCGGCGGCTCGCAGACTCGCCGCAGCAGTCGCGCCATCCGCGAATCTCGAGACCGTGGTCCGGTCTCGTACCTCTCGTTTACCCTGAGCGACGCAGGGCAATCCCTGCGTCTCGAAGGGCGCAGCTCACCCGAGAACCTCGATTCGCTGCAGCAGACCGCAGTTTGCAGAATCTCGAGACCGCCGTCCGGTCTCGTACCGCTTGCGCATCCTCACCCGCGCAAGGAAACGTCAGGGAGGGGATTCCGCGCCTTTCGCGTCCCGACTCTGCCGTCGGGGATCCCCGATCCTTAAACGACCGTCAAACGAATTCCCTACCGCTTGCGCTAGTTCACCCGCCATGCCTTCATTCTAATCAGTCGTTCGACTCACACCCTTTTCGCCCCGCCCCACGCCGCGCAAATTCGCCTCTGGTGCCTCCGCTCCCAAGAAACGGCGGGGCGTCATCTGCTTCCCTACCGCTTCGTTTACCCGCGCAACGCAGAGCGCGCGTGCGCGCTCTGCGGAAACGTCAAAAACGCCGGCCGGAGGCCAGCGGTACAATTTTCCAGCACTCGTCACTGAGATCCTAGTCGCAAATCTGGAATTAGAATTCGGGCTAACGCACACAAAACTCAGCTCACTAAGAATTTCTAATCGCAAATATTTCGCGGTTTTTAATTCTGATTTCGCGCCGATTTCAACGAGACCGCTGGGCGCGGCGGCGGGTGGCGACCCAGTCGAGGAAACGCTCCATGCGGGCGCGTTCGCGCCACATCAGGGCGAAGAATTGGCGGGCGCTGAGATTCGCGGCTTCGTGGCCGAAGAACGTTTCCATGCGCCATTGGATATAAGGCGACGCCCAGGGCCGGAGGCGGTAGCCTTTGGAGATGATCCAGTAGTAGCGGAGGGCGTTCAGCATTGTGGAGCGGAAATTTGAAATTGGAAATTTGAAATTGGCAAGCGCCCCGCCCGGCGCGGACTCCAGAGCCGATGGTAAAATCGCGCAAGAGGCGGAGTGAAGATGACGGAAGCGACGAGCGCTGAAGATCACTACTACGCCGGGATTGATTTTTTCGGCGAGGGGAAACTGGACGAGGCGATCGCGGAATACGAGCGCGCGATTGCGCTCGATCCGAAATTTGCGGACGCGCTGCATGGTCTGGCGCAAGCATACTACGCGAAGGAAGATTTTGACCGGACGATCGAGGCAGCGCGGCGGATTCTGGAGATAGAGCCGGAAGATATTCTGGCGTGGACGACGGTGTCGCGCGCGTACCAGCGCAAGGGGATGGTGCCGGAGGCGGAGGAGGCTGGGAACAAGGCGCGCGTGCTGGGTTGGAAGAAAGAGTTGCGGGAGCAGAAGGCGAAGGGCGGCGCATGAAGTAGAAAACGGAAAGTGGAAAATAGAAAATGGAGAAGCGACGCAGTTCTCGTGGCTGGCCGGTCGGCAAGCGCCACGCTGAGATCCTTCGACTGCGAGTCGGCCGTCCCGCAGGAGCGGGACGAAAAGCAGAAGCGGCCGACTCTCCGCTCCCTTCGTTCCTCAGGGCGAGCAGGATGACGACGTTGTTTGCAGCGGACGAGATGTTAGGAGGCGCGGCGTCGGGTCGCGCGACGCACGGCTTCGGCTACGAGTTGGGCATTGCTCGCGGCCGGGGCGCCGCTGGGGAGCGTGAGGATGTCTTCAAATCCTACGCGCGTGTCGTAGCCGCGCGCTGCGGCTGCGTCGAGCAACTCCCAAGCTGTTGCATCGAGGCCGTGGAGCAGCAAGGGAAGGTTCACGCCGCCGGCCTTGAGGGCCGCTTCGATGGCGCTCACATTTGCGAGCGCGGTATCGGTTGAGTTTTCTTGCGGCTCGATCAGGATGCGCAGACAGCTTGCTGCCAAGCCGCTGGCGACGAGAATTTCTGCACCGAGCGTGTCGCTGAGACCTGCTTCAATTCCCATGCCGCGCGAGAGCAGAAGCTGGGCAAGTTCCACCGCGCCGTCTTCTTTGAAATTTACTGAGGCGAAGTCTGGCAGCACTTTCCACTCGGAGACCATTTTGTGGCGCAGTGCGGGATCGTTGAGAATCCAGGCGCCGGTGCTGACTCCGAAAGGCGTTCCGGGAACAGCTCCGCGTACGGCGCGGACCGCGGCGGCGACGTCTGACGGCGCTAGACTTTCGCGGCCGTCGGGTCCTCGGACGTGGAAGTGAATCGCGCCGGCGCCAGCGGCGACCGATTCGCGAGCCGCTTGTGCCAACTCTTCGGGTGATTGCGGGATCGCCGGATGCTGGCTGCGAGTGCGTCCGCCGTTTAATGCCGCTTCGATTAGCATTAGACCCTACCCCGGCAGGAATAGAAAAGGGCCGAGTCGGCTTGGCTCGGCCCCTTGGTGAATTGAGTTTCTTGCTTGTTGCAGCGCGGGCGGGTCTTAGACCCGCCCCTACTGCGAGCAGCTTATAGCGCGCTGCAGACGGATTTTACTTCTGTGTAGTTCTTCAGGACTTCGTGGCCCATTTCGCGGCCCCAACCGGATTGCTTGTAGCCGCCGAATGGAAGGGCGGCGTCGAAGACGTTGTAGCAATTGATCCAGACTGTGCCGGCCTTCAGCTTTGCCGCGACCGCGTGCGCTTTCTTCACGTCGCGGGTCCAGACGCCTGCTGCAAGACCGTAGACAGTGTCGTTGGCGCGGGTGACGATCTCGTTCATGTCGGTGAAAGGAGTGGCGGTGACGACGGGCCCGAAGATTTCTTCCTTCACCACCTTCATGTTGTCGTTGGTATTCACGAGGACGGTGGGCTTGACGAAGTAGCCCTTGGTGCCTTCGCGCGAACCGCCTGCAGTGGCTTTGGCGCCTTCCTTGATTCCGGATTCGAGATAGCCGCAGACGCGATTCAGCTGCTCTTCGGAAACGAGCGGGCCGAGATCGCTATCGGGGTCGAGTCCGGGACGGACGCGGATTTTCGAGGCGGCCTGGGAGATGCCGTCGACGACCTTGTCGAAAATTTTCTTTTCGACGAAGAGGCGCGAACCAGCGCAGCAGCACTGGCCCTGATTGAAGAAGATGGCCATGGAGGCGCCGGGGATGGCGGTTTCGAGATCGGCATCGTCCATGACGATGTTGGGCGATTTGCCGCCGAGTTCGAGCGAAACTTTTTTCAGGTTGCCGGTCGCGGCGTGAACGATGAGTTTGCCGACTTCTGTCGAGCCGGTGAACGCGATTTTGTCGACGTCCATGTGCGCGGCGAGTGCGGCGCCGGCAGTTTCGCCGTAGCCAGGAACGATATTCACGACGCCATCCGGGAAGCCTGCTTCGGCAATCAGTTCGCCGAGACGCAATGCGGTGAGCGGCGTTTGTTCGGCTGGCTTAAGCACGACGCAACAGCCGGTGGCGAGCGCGGGGCCGAGTTTCCACGCGGCCATCAGCAGCGGGAAATTCCACGGGATGATCTGGCCAACGACGCCGACGGGTTCGCGGACGGTGTAGGCGTGATAGCTGCCCTGGCGCGCGAGTCCCATGGGAATCGTGTTGCCTTCAATCTTGGTAGCCCAGCCGGCGTAGTAGCGGAAATGATCGACGGCGAGCGGAAGGTCGGCGATGCGGGCGATCTTGAGCGGCTTGCCGTTGTCGAGCGATTCGAGCTGGGCGAATTCTTCGGTGTGCTTTTCGATCAGATCGGCGAGGCGCCACATCATGCGGCCGCGTTCGGAGGGCGAAATTTTCGCCCAGGGGCCTTTTTCGAATGCTGCGCGGGCCGCTTTTACGGCGCGGTCGATATCTTCGCGATCGCCTTCGGCGACATGCGAGAGAACTTCTCCGGTGGCGGGATTGTAGGTGGGGAAAGTTTTGCCGGAAGCGGCTTCGACCCACTTGCCGTTGATGAGCATCTTCTGCTTCTTGCCTACGAATGATGTGACTTTATCGTCGAGCTGAACTGCGTGCGTGGCTGTTGCCATTTCTATTCCTCCTCGTGGGATCTGCTTTTTATTATTTTGGAAAATTGTGAGCCAGCGGTGCGGCTCGAAGTGCTTTCTGCGGGTTGGAAGTGGACGAGCATTCAGCGCAGTAGCGTTTTGACTCGGCCGGAGCGTAATTCGCCCGGTCTGATAGTGATTCGGTGCAGGCCTATGATAGGCGCGTGGGGCGGTGGATGGCAATAGGCCGAAACTGCTTCGCGCGAAGATCTAGCGGTGGCGTTTTCGGCGCGGTTTCGATTTGGAGCGCTTCGCGCTGGCGCGGCTTGGTGTGCGTTTCGCTTTGGTCCACGGCGGGGCGAGCGGGTGCTTGGGCTGGTACAGGCCAAGTTCGGCGCCGCCGGGTAGCGTGATGGAGGAGACGAAACCGAAGCGGGCGTCGGTGATCGGGCTGCTGAATTTTACGCCGCGTTTTTCGAGATCGGCGACGGTGGAGTTGATGTCGTCGCACAGGAGGTAGAGCTCGTAGTGGCTTCCCTTCTCGGCCGGGTGCATGCCGATTTCGGCGGGAGGGAGGCTGAAGATGAGCCAGCCGTGGCCTGCGTCGACGTGGGGGAGTTTGAGTGTGTCGCGGAAGAATGTGCGTATTTCTTCGGCGTGGTCGGAGTGGATTAGGGCGTGGGTGCCGGTGATCATGGTTTGCCTCCTTCAGCGTTCTCGTGTCTCTTGGCACGGTTGGCGCAGGATGACGATCGCTATTTTTTTGTGGTCGAACAAATCAAGTTCCCAGGGCTAAAGCCCATCAAATGCGAAGCGTTTTTTCGCTGGACTGAAGTCCAGCTCCCCCCGCTAAAGCGGGGGGCTCCCACCGAAAACCGCCGACCCAAAACTGAATTCATCGGCTTGATGGTCCGTGGAGCCTTCGGCTGCCGGGAGAGTATATTTCAGACGAGGAGGATCGGCAGCGATTTTCAGGCAGCGCTTTGATGAGGAGGTGGTTGGAACCGAGCGGACCCGCAAAATCATCTTACATCTAGGCCTGTGGTCCTGTTCGTGTGGAGGCGAGGTTCCTATGACCAGTCGAAAGATGTACTTCAAAGGTAGGCTGGTGGTTGCTTGTGTTGCGGTTCTTTTGGCGCTTGGGGTTACGGCATTGAAGCGAGATGAGAGCCGCAGAAAAGCTTTGCCCGGGGATCCCGGAACGAGCGCGGCTGAGCGCAGAGCGGACAAGATTGGTGCCGTGGCGGCGGATGGAGGAAAACTCCTAAAGGGTGAGGGAGCGTATGGCGACTGGCGAGAGGATGCGCCGGGTGTTCGAAGATTGATTACGCCTGCCGACTTGCCGAAGCCGTATGCGACGAAATCGGCGGACAACGACGCGCACGTGGTATCGCGGCCGAATAATGCGTGGCCCCAGGCGCTGCCGGGGTTCAAGGTGGATCAGATTGCGACCGGATTGAGCGAACCGCGGCTGATTTGTACGGCGCCCAATGGCGACCTTTTCGTCGCTGAGAGTCGCAAAGGACGGATTCGTGTGCTGCGCGGAATCGGAGCAGACGGGCGAGCGCAGACGTTAGAGGTGTTCGCGACCGGTCTTAATAAGCCGTTTGGAATTGCCTTTTATCCGCCCGGGGCGAATCCTCAGTTTGTGTATGTGGCGAATACCGGCAGCGTGGTGAAGTTTCCTTATCAAAATGGCGATTTGAAAGCGCGCGGGAAAGCGCAAACTGTGGTCGCAAAGATTCCGGGCGGAGGTCTGCTGCACGGCGGCGGGCACTGGACTCGGGACATTGCTTTCTCTGCGGACGGGCAGAAGATGTTCGTGTCCGTAGGCTCGAAATCGAATGTGGACGATGATGCAGCAGAAGATCATCGCGCGGATATTCTGGAATTTAATCCGGATGGATCGGGTGAGCGGATTTATGCGGCGGGAATTCGGAATCCGGTGGGGATCGCGATCGATCCCTCCACAGGGGTGCTTTGGGCTTCGGTGAACGAGCGAGACGCACTCGGGGATGATCTGGTCCCCGATTACATCACGACCGTGAAGGACGGCGGATTTTATGGCTGGCCCTGGTATTACATCGGGCCGAATCAGGATCCTCGCCATGCCGGGAAGCATCCGGAGCTGAAAGACAAAGTAATTGTGCCGGATGTGCTGCTGCAATCGCATTCGGCTTCGCTCGAGATGACTTTCTATGAAGGCAAAATGTTTCCCTCAGAATATTCGGGGTATGCATTCGCGGCCGAGCACGGATCCTGGAACCGCGCGAAGAGGACGGGGTACAAAATCATTTGCGTCCCGGTGCACAATGGGAAAGCCACCGGCGAGTATATGGATTTCGTCACGGGATTCGTCACGCCGAACGGAGAAGTTTGGGGACGGCCGGTGGGAGTTACGGTGGCGTCGGACGGCGCGCTGATTTTTACGGATGATGGATCGAACAGCGTCTGGCGCATGACCTATACCGGGAGCAAATAGCTGAAGGCTTCGACTGCGGGCTGGCGAAATATTTTCTGCGCTGCGATGGCGGCGTTTGTATCGCTTGGTGTGCCCTCGCGCGCGCCGGCTCAGGCATCTGCGAAGACAAAATCGCAGGCAAAGCCGGCGGCCAGCGGTAACACTCACGATTGCGGCGGCGGAATCACGGTGCGTTTTTTTCCGGCGCGAGCAGTGCAGGGCGGCGTGCTGCGGCTCGAAGTGCACGGGCAGACGGCGCTCGCCAAAGTGACCGGAGAATGGACTGGGCGCGAAGCTGTGCGTTCGGTTCCCTTCTGGCGCGACGCAAGGTACAAGGGCTTCTTCCACGGGTTCCTGGGCGTCGATCTCGCACATCCTTCTGGAAAATATGAGTTGAAACTCAGCGTGCAGCCGGAAGCGAGCGATGCGGTGAGCTGCGCGGTTTCCGTTTCTGTGATGGCTGGTAAATTCCCGGAGGAGAAGCTGACGGTGGCGCCGAAGTTTGTCCAGCCGAATCCGGAAGACGCGAAGCGGGCCGAAGAAGACGGCGAACGCTTGCGCGCAATTTTCGCTACCGCGACTCCAGACAAATTTTGGACGGGCGCTTTCCGGCTTCCCCTGCCCGGTATTCATACGGCGAAGAATTTCGGACGGCGGCGCGTGCTGAACGGAACGCCAGGTTCTCCGCACAGCGGCGTGGATATACCTGCCGTGGAAGGGACGCCGATCCATTCTTCGCAACGAGGGCGGGTGGTGCTTGCCGATAATTTATATTTTGCCGGGAATACTGTGGTGATTGACCACGGTTTGGGCGTGTACACGTTGTACGGACACATGAAAGTGATTGGCGTTCAGGTGGGCGAAACGGTTGCTGCTGGGGCCGTGATTGGTCGCGTGGGAGCCACTGGGCGCGTGACAGGGCCGCACCTGCATTGGGGGCTTACCCTGGACGATTCGCGAGTGAACGCGCTCGAAATTGTGGGGCTGCCGGGAAGCTAGTCGCACTGCATCATGAGCCAACCGGGGTGCGAATCGTCGGCGGACCCGAGACGGCAGCTTTCAAATCCTGCTCGCCATTCACAACCTCGAGCACTTTCTGCGTTACTTCGTCATCGATTGAAGAGGCTTTCCGCAATTCCACCGGGTAGCGCACGCGGAATTCGAGGCCTTTGTCGGTGAATCGGAGTTGCGGCTCGGGATTGGGGGCTTGCATATAGATGTCGATGCGGCGCTCGACGTCGGTGTGCTGGCGTTCGATGTCCTTGCGATATCCGTCGTACACGGAATTCACGGCTTGCAGAATTTTTTCCTCCACGGATTTGTAGTTGCTGCCGGCGACGATGGGAACAGCGACTTCGTGCCAGGTATAGTCCGTGCCGGGAATCTGCTTGTAAAACGGCACACCTGCCTGAAAAAAGACGGAATTCGAAAACACCGCGATGCGCCCGGTGGGGTAGAGATCGCCTCCGCTGGCGGCGAGCTCCATGATGTAGAGGCGCACAAGGCCGATTTCCACCACATCGCCTGTGACGCCGGCCACGCTGACGCGTTCGCCCACGCGGATGCCGTAACGCCCGATGAGAAAGAAATAGGCGGCGATGGATAGCAAAACGGCTTGCAGGCCGACGGCAATGCCGGCCGTGACGAATCCCGCGAATGTGGCGAGCGAACTGAATTCGCTCACGAATCCGAGGATGAGAACGATGCCCATCAAGAAGCCGACCACGAAGCGCCGGACGGTGAGGAATTGGCGGCGCCGTCGCACATCGGGGATGTAGCGGAAGGTGGCCCTTCGCCACACTTCTGAAAGCGCCAAGACGAGACCCAGAGCGATGACGATCGTTCCAACGTGTAACAGCAGTGAACGCAGAGCGCGACCCGATTGGCGCGTGATTGACCGGTGCCATTCGAGAAGGTTCGCCTTGCTTTGGTCGAGCACGACCACTTCCTGGCTCAACGGAACCAGCGCAGCGGAGAGCGATTTGAATCTCGCGGCGAGAGCGTCATATTGCGGTTTCAAATTCGCGGCTTGGGCGGGATTTGAGCCAGACGCTTGAGTTTGATTTTCGAGAGCGGTGCTCTGCTGGATTGTGGCCTTCATCGCGTTGCGAAGCGGCTGGCGCAGGGCATCGGTGATATCGCGCAGGTTCTGCGTTTCGTTAGCGAGCTGATCGATCTCGCGAAGGCTGGTCATTTCGGTGTAGAGAGCACCTGCTTCTCCAATGAGACCGCTGGAGCGCGGAGCGGGGGCTTGCGTTTGGGTTGCTGCAGGAGTGACCTGCGCGGCTGGCTTATTTTCGGTCTTTTGGTTGGTAGGGACGAGGCTGAAAACTTCGGGCACCGAACGAGCCAGCGCGTCGATGCTTCCCTGCAGGCCTTCGGCTGGCGTGTCGTTGCCATTCTCAATGAAGGTTAAGAGCTTGCCGACGGAATCGAGGATGGCGGAGTTTAGTCCGATCTGGCCCTGGAGGTTGTCGCGCTGATTTTGGAGCGCGGGTCTGGCGCGAGGCGGTGCGGTGGCGAGCTGTTTATTTACAGAATCGAGTTGCGCTTGGAGATCGGCAAGATGCGCGCTGGTTTTGGCTTTGAGCCGGGCGAGATTTTGGCTTTGCGTGGCGCCTTGCGTTGGCTGGCCGTCGTCATCGCTGGCGGGCTGCTGGCCCTGCGCGTTAACGAGAGGGACTGCGGCGCGAGCTGAATCGAATGCGAGGCGCACGGCTTGCTCGGCGAGGGTGCGGGCGTCGCCTTGATAGATTGCGTCACTGGCGAAGCCGGGGGGCTGCACTTTGGTAGTGGAGTCGCGGTACCAGGAGATGACGGAGCTGAGGTGGTGGATGATGGTGTCGCTGCTGATGGCGGGCTGGTCGTCGGCAGCTACCAGGGCGGCGGTGGTGAGGCCTACGCAGAGAATCACGGATGCGAAGATGATGCGTGCTGAGGTGTTCAGCTTGAAGATTCGGCGTCGCTCGTGGAGTTGAGTTCGAATTGGCATAGGTCTCGTGGTCGTAGATGAGAGTCTGGTGATCCCTTAAATGTTTGCCGGGCGGGCGGAGAGAATCGCGGGTGCGATTCTGTCTCTGGGATTATTCTACGCTGTCCGATGCGGGGTGTGTCGCAACTTTTCTTGGAGATGATCGCGGTGGTGGATGGCGGGCGAGTGATTGTGGCGCGTTCGGGCACGGCATGCCGTGCCCCTACTGAAGAAACTGCAACTGCGAAAGAACGGAATCGTGCGTGCGCCGAGCATTGGCGGTTTTCGCGGGCGAGCGGCTTGCGGCACAGGCAGGATTGCCTGTGCTACTGAAAGGCAAGTGCGAAAAGAACGATGTGGCGTTGGGCGCCAAGCATTGGCGATCTTCGGCGTGTAGCGGCTTGGGGCACAGGCAGGATTGCATGTGCTACTGAACTACGACAGGCGGCGGACCCAGATGCGTTCTGTGGCTGGTTTGCCTAGGTGGATGCGCGGGGGGCGGTGACCGGTGACGGAGAGCGTCATCGTTTCGTCGTATTCGCGCTGATGGACTCGGAGGCGGGCGCCAGGCCTGAGGCTGAAATTCACTAGGAATTCGAGGAAGTGGGGATCCTTTTCGTAGACGCGCATTACCTCGTAGGAACGGCCGATTTCGGCTTCGGAGAGGCGCGACGGCACCGTGTTTGCGGCGAAGCTTTTGCATGCCGCCGAAGAGGGGGACGCCGTGGGGGCAGCGGCTGTCGCGGCCGAAGCGTTCGAGCAGCAGGTTGGCGACCTCGGGCGAGATTCCGTGCTCGAGGCGTTCGGCTTCTTCGTGAGCGCGGGTCCATTCGAGGCCGATTACGTCGGTGAGCAATTTTTCTGCGAGGCGGTGGCGCAGGACGAGATGCTCGGCGATTTCCTGGCCTTTCGGCGAGAGTTCGATCTGGCCGCTGCGGCGGACGCGGAGGTAGCCGCCGCGGGTCATGCGCTTGAGTGCAGCGGTGACGGCGGGCGGCGTGACGCCGAGGTCCTCGGCGAGTCGGGCGCTGATGGGGGCTTGCTCTTCCTGGACGAGCTCCCAGATGGCTTTAAGGTAATCTTCCTGCGAGACGCTGGTTTTTTCGCGGCGCAAGTTGCCTCGATAGAAGAACGAGCGTATTTCCCTCAGCGGCTGAAGCCGTGCACTGACGTAACAGCGGCCGTGTAGCTAAGTGGCGGTGGCGTTAGGAAGCGGCACCGTTTGCGGAGCGGAGACGTTGGGCCAAATCCTTTACGCGCCGCTCGATATCATCGCAGATGCGGCGGTGGAGTTCCACGTCTTCGCCGAAAGGATCCTCGACTGGCCAATCCTCGAAGCGGTGACCGTGAAAGAACGAAGCGCTGGGGGCGCCGGACATGTTGATGACGAGGTCGGGCTTGGAAAGCGCGTGATCGCGCAGGCCTTTTGAGTGTTGGCCGGCAACTGAGATGCCGCGCTCGGCCAGAACGGCAATTGCGGTCTTGTCGATGAAGCCGAGCGGGTGTAGGCCGGCGCTTTCGGGGACGATGACGTCCGACGCGTCGTGGCGTGCAATCGCTTCCGCCATCTGGCTGCGAACGCAATTCCCCACACAGACGAAGAGCACTTTCCAGTGGCGCGTGGTGGAATCGTCCATCGCTCAGGAGCCGTTGCGGCCGTTGCCGACGAGCTTCAGGAAATATTCGTGGACGGTGGAGTCGTTCGTCAGTTCCGGATGAAACGTGGAGGCCAGCACCTTGCCCTCGCGGACGAGGACAGGGTGGCCTGCGTCTTCGGCGAGAATTTCGACGTTGTTGCCCACCGATTCGATGATTGGGGCGCGGATGAAAACCATTTCCAGGGGATTCTTGCTGAGCTTCGTTGTGGCTGCGTGAACGTCGCTGGCTAGCTGGCGGCCGTAGCCATTGCGCAGGACGGAGATATCGAGCAGGCCGAGCGAATCTTGCGGCGGGCCGTGGACTTCTTTGGCGAGAAGGATAGCGCCGGCACAGGTGCCGAAAAATGCGCCGCCATTTGTGGCGAATTTCTTCAGCGCGTCGAAGAGGCCTTCTTCCTGCATTACTTTCAGGTGCGTGGTGCTTTCGCCGCCGGGCAGGATTACGCCTTCGACGCCGGCGAGATCTTCGGGGCGACGGATGAAGGTGTACTCGGCGTCCAGGCGATCGAGGACTTTCGCGTGGGCGTCGTAGTCGCCTTGGATGGCGAGGATTCCGATTTTTCTTGAGTCACGCATTTGAACTAGGCCAGCTTACTGCAGATCCCTCGCTGCGCTCGGGATGACAACATCACTGCACAAATGCGAAGGCTGCGGGAGAGGTGACATTTTGTCTTCCGCAGGGACGTCTATGCTATTGCTACAGCGGGCGGGTCTGAGACCCGTCCATACGGTGCAAAAAGAATAGCAAAAAGCGCAATTACCAGCCGCGGGTTTGCAGCAGATCCTTTTCTTCCATTTGGCGGATGTCGAGGCCCTTCATTGCTTCGCCGAGTTCTTCGGAGGCTTCGAGAACCGCCTTGGGATCTTTGTAATGCGTCGTTGCCTTCACGATGGCGCGTGCGCGCTGGGCTGGATCGTTGGACTTGAAGATGCCGGAGCCGACGAAGACCGCTTCGGCGCCGAGTTGCATCACGAGCGCTGCGTCGGCGGGAGTGGCGATGCCGCCGGCTGAGAAATTCGGAACAGGCAGCTTGCCGTGCTTGGCCACCCACGAGACGAGCTCGAAGGGCGCGCCAAGTTCTTTTGATTCGTGCACCAGCTCTTCTTCGCCGAGCGTGGTGAGCTTTTTCATCTGGCCGATGATGGCGCGGATGTGGCGCACAGCTTCGACGATATTGCCTGAGCCCGCTTCGCCCTTGGTGCGAATCATCGCCGCGCCTTCGGCAATTCGCCGGAGTGCTTCGCCGAGATTGCGGGCGCCGCAAACGAAGGGCACCTTGTAGCCGTGCTTCCAGACGTGATGCTCTTCGTCGGCGGGCGTGAGGACTTCGCTCTCGTCGATGTAATCCACTTCGAGCGCTTCGAGGACTTGCGCTTCCGCGAAATGACCAATGCGCACTTTGGCCATTACCGGGATCGAGACCACGTCCATAATTTCGCGGATGATTTTCGGCGCGGCCATGCGGGCGACGCCGCCTTCTTTGCGAATGTCCGCAGGCACGCGCTCGAGCGCCATTACGGCGCAGGCGCCGGCGTCTTCCGCGATTTTGGCTTGCGCGGCGGTGGTGACGTCCATGATCACGCCGCCTTTCAGCATTTCGGCGAGGCCGACTTTTACGCGCCAGAGGTTGTTGCTCATCAAGTCCATCGTTCTTCTCCCTTTTTTACGATTGCGTTATTTCGAATTCGTGTACCAAAACCTTTAAACCTGCCGGTCTGAAGACCGGCGCTACAAAAACCTTGGCTGCATCCACGGCTTTGTTGCCAAGTTCTTTTGCCGGGCACGGCATGCCGTGCCCCTACTGTCGCACGCTAGCCCGGTGATTCCCCGGTGCGGATGCTTCGGAGCGCTCGATCTTGAATTTGTCTGGGTCGATTTCGACGAAGCGGCCTTTGCCGCGGGCGAGCACTTTTCCGGCGCGGTTGGCGATCTCGCCGACGTAGTGCAGATTGCGGCCGTCTTTTTCGACTTCATGCGCTTCGATGACGAGATCCTCGTCTACTGGAATTGGGCGGATGTATTCGATCGTGAGTTCGGCGGTGACGGCGCGAACGCCGCGGAAGCGATTGACTTTGCCCATGGCTTCGTCGAGAACGAGCGCGATGATGCCGCCGTGGATGAATCCGCCGCCGCCCTGGTATTCGGCGCCGAGTTTGAATGCGCCGCGGATTCGGCGGGTGGCATCGTCCTGCTCGTACGTCAGCTGCATGCCGCGCGGGTTTGCGCCGCCGCAGCCGAAGCAGGTGTTGGTCGGATTGGGTGTGAGTAGCATGGTTGCTATTTCCGTTTCGCCTCCTCGCGTTTCGCGACAAAAGAAACTGCAGATCCCTCGCTTCGCTCGGGATGACAACGTTAAGACAAGGGCAAAACAACAAACAAAATCAAAAATACAAATCAGAAGCAAAAGAGCCGGCGAGACGCCGGCGGTACGAAAACCCGGAACTAAATCCGAGTACGAAAACCGCGCACGAAAGCCCGGGGCGAAAACCTAGACCACGGCTGCGCGCTTAAACCAGGGCTACCTCAGACCAGGGCTACGCGCGAGACTGATTCGCTGCGGGCGCCTCGCTGGCGTTTGCGCAACTCGATCTTCAGCAGCTCGCTGAGCGTTTGGACGCCGCGGAAGATTTTCTTTTCGTCGAGGCCCGCGAAGCCAAGGCGCAGCGTGTTCATCTGCGGGCTCTGCTGATAAAAATAGCGCCCGGGGACGAATAGCACGCCACGCTCGCGTACGTGAATCAGCAGCTCGCCGGCGTCGAAGCCCGGCGGAAGCGTGACCCAGATAGACATGCCGCCTTCGGGCTTCGTCCAGGTGGTCTCTTCGGGCATGTGTTTTTCGAGCGCGGCTTCGAGCGCTTCGAGGCGCTTCAGATAGACTTTTTTGATCTTGGCAAGATGGCGCGCGAGATAGCCGCGGCGCACAAACTCGGCAAGAGTCGCCTGCGCGAGCTGATCGGTGTGCAGGTCGGTGGACTGCTTTACAAGGCGCAACCGCTCGATGGCGCTTTCGGCGGCGATGCACCAGCCGACGCGCAGGCCCGGAAAGGCAATCTTCGAGAAGCTGTCGATTTGAATCACGTTGCCGGAGCGATCGAGCGATTTGAGCGACGGGACGGCTGTGCCGCGCACGCGCAGGCGGGCGTAGATGTAGTCCTCGATGATCGGCACCTGATAGTGCGCGGCCAGTTCGAGCAGGCGGCGACGTGCGGCGACGGGCATCGTGGTGCCCGTAGGATTGTGAAAATCGCCAGTGACGAAAATAAATTTCACGCGATTCTGCAGCAGCACAGATTCGAGCGAATCGAGATCGAGACCTACGTGACCGGTGCGGCGCGAATCGGTTTCAACTCCTACCGCCAGCGTACGCACACGGGCACCCGCAAAGATCGCAATCGCGCCCGGGTATGCTGGATTTTCCATCGCCACGGAATCGCCAGGGCGCAGAAACGCTTTGCACAGGAGATCGATGGCCTGCTGGCAGCCGTCGGTGATGAGAAGTTGTTCGTTGCGGACCGCCATTCCCTCCGCGCTGAACATCGCGATTAGTTCTTTTTTGAGCGGCTCGTAGCCATCGGTCGAGCCGAGCTGCAGGATGCGGCGGCCTTCATTCTTCAGCACCGAATTGCAGCAGCGGCGGAATTCCTCCACCGGAAAAAATTCCTCCGAGGGCCGCGCTGTGACGAACGCAATCGAGTCGGGCGGAACTTCCGGCATCATGCGGCTCAGGCCTTCGTCGCCGCGTTCGTCGGCGAAGAGCGATTCCCAGCGCATGCCTCCGCCGTTGCCATTCGTGCGCGGCGCCGGAGTGAATTGGCGCACCGCCGAGCCGCAAATGTAGGTGCCGCGGCCGACGTGGCCTTGAATCAAGCCTTCGGATTCGAGTTCGGCGTAGGCGTTTGCGACGGTGGTCCGGTGAACGCCGAGTTGTGTGGCCAGCTCGCGGCTGGCAGGGATGCGGTCACCGTCGCGCAGTTCGCCGCAATGGACGAGGGCGCGAAGCTGGTCGCGCAATTGGACGTAGAGCGGAATGTGGCTTTCGGGCTGTAAATGGAGTGGCAGCATTGGCTCGATCCTGTAGGCCAATATACAGGCGTAATTGTAGCAGTAAAGAGCCAATTTGTCTTTGAGGTGATGAGCGTGGGTTTTAGTAGCACAGGCATTCCTGCCTGTGCAGCAACTTGCTACCTTTCGGTGGTCGCGGTGCGGGCAAGCGTCGGCTGCGTTGGGTGGGTTCGCGCTAACCAAGTACGAAAGGAACGCTCGGTCGATTCAGCCAAGCAATAGCAGACCGCGCCGCGTTGTTGCGTTGGCACAGGCAGGAATGCCTGTGCTACTGAACTGCTACTGGGTGGCGGATTTTTCGCCGAGGCGGCGCATGCGCTCTTGCAGCTTTTTGCGCAGCGGGCCGGGGGCGTTGGGATTGAAGGCGACGAGATACCACAGCGGCTGCGTGCGATCGCGGCTCAGTCGCGAGAGGGTGGATGCGTCGCTATTCGGATGGCGCGCGATATTTTCGCGGATCGCGGAGTAAGGATGATGCGAGAGACGGCCGAGGGTCTTCGCCGTTACTTTCGGATGCTCGCTGATCAGGCGCAGCAAATAAAAATCTTCCTTGGGCGCCTGGCGCGAGAGCTGATCGAGCAGTTCCGGCTTCACTTCGGCGCTCAGCACTGTGCCGACTTTCTCGTCCCAGCCTGGATTGATGTGATTCAGCTCTTGCGTGCGCGCATGAATCAGCCCTTCGATCACGCGGCGCTCCTGTTCGAGGCGCGGCGCAGGCAGTGCGCTGCGTTCCACCGAATCGAGTACGCGAAGAAGATGCTGGCGTTCGCCAAAGACAATTTGCGATGTCCGCACGGACTTGCCTTTCCCAGGATTGCGAACCAGATCGGAACGTCTCATATTTCAATCACCCCGATAATTTCGTGAAGTGTTTCGTGAATCGCCCGCCGTAAGCGCCTGATGACATGACGAGCGAAATCGCTCGCACCCAAGCAACGTGGCCGTCCACCGCCTTCTGGCACTGCGACAAGATAGCGACCGGCGGAATTATGCTGTGAGTAGTACAACTGAGTAAAGTAGAGCGGGACCGTAGTGTTCCATAGCGCGCAACATATAGTCCTAGGACTAAGGCCATTGCGCGCGATTGTCCGTTTTATCGCGCTTTGACGTGCGCGACGCAGAGTTGCGAATTCGCAAGCGCCAAGCTACCTTCGAAGCAGTACAAAGTGGACGAAGATGTGGAGGAGAGAAAGAGCGATGACGGCTTTTGACGAGCACCGTGACGAACTGGAGCACTACGAGACGATGATGGGCCCGAATCGCGGCAGGCTGGCGGTGACGCTCGACCTGTTGACGAATGCGCTGGTGCTCGTCGGGCAGCATGGCGTGTATTGCCACAGCAACTGGAACCCGGAGCAGCCGGTGATGGACATTCGCATCGTGACGCAGGAGATCAGCAAGGCGAAGGAGTTGATTCAGAGTGTGATGGAGAGCCTGAGGGCGGAGCGGGAGGCGAAGCGTTAGGCTTAGCTCACCTTACTGGAGCTTTGAGAAATAAGAAGATGATAATGCAATCGATGAAAATAGATAAATGGACTTCGGGCATCCACTACGACCAATGGATGGGACGCTGGAGCCGCCTGCTGGCCCGGGAATTTTTGAAGTGGCTGGATCTACCTGCAGGTCTGCGCTGGATTGACGTGTGTTGCGGGAGCGGCATGGTAACCGAGGCGATTGTCGAACGCAGCGCGCCTGCCAGCGTCGTGGGGGTGGATGCTTCTGCCGCGCAGATTAAATTCGCTTCCGAACATCGCGCGGCTTCCAATGCCACCTTCCAGATCGCAGACGCGACTGCCCTGCCCTTTGCGGACTCGAGTTTCGACGTGGCTGTGTGTGGCCTTGGGTTGAACTACGTTTCGAATCCAGCCCGCGCGCTCGAGGAATTTCGCCGAGTTATCCGTGGCGGTGGCAGCGCCGGGGCTTACGTCTGGGACTATGCGCAGGGAGCGAGGTTCTTGCGTGAGTTTTGGGATGCCGCTATTGCAATCGACAGTGAGGCGGCGTCATTCGATCAGGGGCTGCGTTTCCCCATGTGCAGTCAGGGAGGGCTGTGTAGCCTCTTTGAACAAGCGAAGCTTGAAGAGATCGTTGTGCGTGCCCTTGACGTGATGACGCGCTTCAGCGACTTTGATGAGTATTGGGAGCCGCTTCTGACTGGGCAGGGATCGGCGCCGAACTACCTCGCGACTAGGGATGAACAGATCCGTACGGCGATTCGAGAGAGACTGAGGGCGACGTTGCCGACAAATAGCGAAGGGGCGATTGAGATGCCCGCGCGCGGCTGGGCGATTCGCGGGAAGAAGAAGCCTTAGTTCTCGCTTTCCTTACTTTTTCCTTCAACTACGGGGTTTGCAGCGTCTTTGAAAACTGACGCACTCCTGCGGCAGAGGATGGCCGCCAGTCTGCCAAGCATCGCGTTCGGGCACGGCATGCCGTGCCCCTACTGAAGAAGGAACGACAGAACCGAAAGAACGCTCGGGCGGTTCGGCCAAGCATTTGTGATGTGTGGCGTGGGTTACGCAGGCACAGGCAGAGGAATGCCTGTGCTACTTAAAAACAAAACTCCCGGGAAGCGATTCCCCGGGAGTTGAAAACTTTAGGCAACGAATCAATCAGGTTGAGCTACCGAGTAGCCAGCCAAGCCGCGCTTAGACGCTGAACGAGCTGCCGCAGCCGCAGGTGCTCTTCACGTTGGGGTTGTTGAACTTGAACCCTGAGCCTTCGATGGTCTCGATGTAGTCGATTGAGATGCCGTCGAGATACATCTCGCTCATCTGATCGACGAGAACCTTCAGGCCTTCGAACTCGTACACGTTGTCGCTGTTCTCGTTGATCTGATTCTCGAAAGCCATGTGGTAGCTGAAGCCCGAGCATCCGCCACCTACAACCGCTACGCGCAACCCTGCCGGGCTCGGGTTCTGCGACTGGATAATCTCTTTGACCTTCGTGACTGCCACCGGCGTTAGTTGAACCATTCTGTCACCCTCCGAAATTCGCGCTGAAGCTTGTGCGCGTCTTACACCGCTATTATACCAGATTCTCGGACGCTTGAGGCCCGGCGTATGCCAAAGGAACAATCCCTAAACACCGTAAAGGCTTCGCATTCCAGGGGGTTAGATGTCAGCAAAAGATTTCCGATTCAGTCCAAGGTTAAAACGGCCGATTCATCCTGAATGGAACCGAAAGGCAATGAGGCGGTATACAGGGCCGCGCAAATTCCTTAAAATGCTTCGCTTACATGACGCACACCATCACACTTATTCCCGGTGACGGGATCGGGCCGGAAGTATCGAAAGCGGTGAAGGAAATTCTCGCGGCGGCGGGCGTTGCGATTGATTGGGACGAAATCCCCGCGCGCGCGGAGATCGAGCGGCGCGGCATGACGTTCATGCAATCGGGCGTGCTCGATTCAATTCGCAAGAACCGCGTGGCGCTGAAAGGGCCGATGATGACGGCCGTGGCTGGCGGCGCTCCGAGCATCAACGTGGGACTGCGGCAGGCGCTCGACCTATACGCAAATTTGCGGCCGGTGAAGAATCTCGAGGGCGTGCAGTCGCGCTTTCAGGGCGTGGACCTCGTCATCATCCGCGAAAACACCGAGGATTTGTATGCGGGGCTCGAGCACACCGTGGTGCCGGGGGTGGTCGAGAGCCTGAAGATCATTACCGAGCGCGCTTCGACGCGGATCGCGAAGTTTGCGTTTGAATATGCGCGCAAACACGGGCGCAAGAAGATTCACGCGATTCACAAAGCCAACATCATGAAGCTGTCGGACGGGCTTTTTCTCACGTCGACGCGTGCGGTGGCCGCGAAGTATCCGGACATCGAATACAAAGAACTGATTATCGACAACGCCTGCATGCAGGTGGTGCTCGATCCGCAACAGTTCGACATGCTGCTGCTGACGAATCTTTATGGCGACATCATGAGCGACCTGGCGGCGGGACTCGTCGGCGGGCTGGGCGTGGTGCCGAGCGGAAATATCGGCGAGAGCGTCGCGATCTTCGAGGCCGTTCACGGCACGGCGCCGGATATCGCGGGCAAAGGCATCGCGAATCCCACGGCGCTGCTGATGAGCGGCATCATGATGCTCGATCACATCGGCGAAATGGATGCGGCGCGACGTGTGGAAAGTGCGCTGCATCAGGTCTACCGCGAAGGCAAATCGCTCACGCGCGATGTGGGCGGAACCGCTACGACCGCGGAGTTCACGGCGGCTGTAACCCGCGCGTTGAAGTGACCCTCAGCCGTCTCGGCGTTCCTTCAGTAGGGGCACGGCATGCCGCGCCCGAATGCCACGCAGCACGGCGACGCCGCGGTTTCTTTCGTACCGTCGGCGCCTCGCCAGCGCCTTTGACTTTGCCTTTCGCGTCGACCGCAGAATTCAAAAACGCCGGCCAGAGGCCGGCGGTACATAACCCAGGTACGAAGAACGGGAGCTTGCCGGAGTCAAGCACAGCGATTGCGCTGCGTTGTTGCGTTGGCACAGGCAGGAATGCCTGTGCTACTTAACACCACCAAGGGGCATTGACTTCCCTGCTCCGGCTGTGAAGAATGAAGGTGTTAGCAGCGAAACACTCGGAGGGATTTGGTGCCCGAAGAAGCCACACTGGACGTAGCGCGGTTCGTCGACGGCGATATCGAGAAGTGCTATCCCATCTCCGAAGGCGATACCAAGCAGCGCAAGCGCAAGCCGCACATTGTCGCCGTGATCAACGAGATGTGCACGGGCTGCTCGGGCTCGCCGGCGTGCGTTGATTATTGCCCTGTGGCTGCGTGCATGTTCTGGGTGCCGGATTCCGAGCATGCGCCGTTTGGGCGCATCATGGTGGATCCGCTGCTGTGTATCGGCTGCAAACTGTGCACGAGCAAAGGCCCGGATGGCGCGTTTCTCGAAGGCTGCCCGTGGGACGCGATCGACATGGTTCCGCTGGCGGAGTTCGAAGCGGAGTATGGGGCGATGCCGTACTGAGCTGATTGGTCTTTTTTGAACTGAACATCTTTCTGCATTCTTTGATCCTTCTCTACGGTTAGCCCAGCAGGAATCCCCTATGTTGATCAGCGTTTTCCATACCTGTCCGTTCGTTCAGGTGCGATTTGTACACGCGAGGCGGGCACGATCCTGGCGGTTATGCTTCCCTCTGCTACGCTGGAAGTGGTGAATCCATGCCGCTGCCTGAACAATTCAAGAAGGCGTACCAGATTCTGAGTTGGGTGAGCCTCGCCGGGCTCGTCGTGGTGATTCTGCTCGTGCTCCGAAAATCACCCGCGCCCGATGTTCCCAACGACCCAGCCGCCGCTGCGCGGGCGGAACAGAAACTCGAAGCCGCTGATCAAGCGAAGGCCGCCGGCTTACCCGCAAAGGTCGCACTCGACCGCACGGAATTGAATTCATATCTCGCGCAAAATCTGCAGGTGGAAGGCGGGCGAACGCCGATAGGAATCGATGCTGCCACGGGAGGCGCGTCACGTCCAGCAAGCGCGCCTTCAGGCGGCGCTGCCGCGTCCGACCCGGAGCCTACGCTCGAAGACGTGCAGTCGTCGGTCAAAGATGTGAAGGTGGATATGGTCGGCGACGTGGTGAAAGCCTACGTCCTATTCGACTTTCATGGTAAAGACATGACGCTCGAGCTCGACGGCCATCTGACTACCGAGGGCGGCTACGTGAAGTTTGAGCCCATCAGCGGAATGCTGGGCTCGATGCCGCTGCCGCAATCGGTGCTGAATTCGGCGGTCGAGAAGATGATGTCGTCGCCGGAGAATCGCGAGAAGCTGCGGCTGCCGCCAGACGTGGGCGACATCAAAATTGAAGACGGCCACGCCGTCATGACGTATAAGTGACGACGTACTAAGCGACGCGCCGCTATCGAGCCTTCATTTTTCAGGAAGCATTTTCAGAAATCATTCAGGAAGAAGACCGGTCGCGGATAGCGCGGGCTGTGGATTGCGCCTGCTGGCCAATTTGAGGCGATGAGCCGTACGCGGCACGCGCCACCTGTTCTACATCCGGCAAATCTTCCGAACGCCCTACGATGTAAAGCGCGCGCAGGGCTTCCCACACCATGCCTTCGCTTGGCGCAAGCGCGACGAGAGGCTGGCCCGCCGATGACATTGGCGTGATCGTCCGCGAGCCATCGAATCAAGGTGCCCGGAACCGTGGCGCGAACTTCGTTCTTCTTACCGCTCACTTCGATGTGCGCAATCATCGTGCCGGGATTCACGATGTCGCCGGGCTTCAGTCGCGTATCGAGCGCGCCTGTCAGTGGTGACATCATCTCGTATGGCTTGAGCATGGCGAGAATCTGCGGGTGGCCGGCGTCGTCATTAAAACGCACGAGCGATAGCGCAGCATTGCGCTGCACCATCACGTTCGGGTCGGTCAGCATCTGCCGCAGCGCGCGATGGAATTCTTCGGAAGTATTGTCCTGCCCCATCACCCACGCATCGGTGACGCGAATTTCATCTACCGGATCGGTGGCCAGCGCGACGATTTGGGGATACCACTGCTTCACGCGCGGATCGCGGGCTTCGATGCGCGTTTCGAGCTGCGCCAGCGCATGCTGAATTTCGCGGGGATGAGTGCGGTCGGCAAGCGCCTTCCCGATTTGCGCGTCGTTCATCGGGCGGCCAAACCACGTGGCATTCCAGAATAAGAATGGCATCAGCACGAACAGGAACGCCACGATCAGGATGCCGTACGTCCAGCGTCCGCCAAAAGAAGCGCGAGGTTTCGATTCAGTTGTCATGCGTTTAGTAGATTACTTGGAGCAGTGACGAGTGACAAGTGACGGGCGGCAAGTGAGCGATGACCTAGCAAGACGGAAAAACACGTCGAGATTCAAGCAGGCGCGCCGATGGGCGTGTAAGCGATGTACAGCAGCCAGTAAATGATCACGCCGGTGACGGACACGTAGAGCCACAGCGGAAACGTCCAGCGCGCGATTTTCATGTGGCTGCCGAATTTCTCCCGCAGCGCATAGCTCAGCGTGGTCACCGCAAGCGGCACAATCGTGACGGCGAGAATCGTATGCGAAACGAGCAGCGTGAAATAGACGGGCCGGATCCATCCCTCGCCGCCGAAGCGGATAAGGCCGGCGTGATAGTGAAAATAGAGGTAGCAGCAAAGAAATACTATCGAGCACGTGAATGCGCTCAACATGCAGATCTTATGCTGCAGAATTCTGCGGCTTCGGATGAATACGTAACCAAGCAACAAGAAAATTGCCGAGGCCCCGTTCAAGCCGGCATTGATAGCAGGAAATTCTCTGAGCGGGATAGAATCATGAAATGAACGCAGCCGAGGCCGCTACTTCTCGGGCACCGCAGGCGTGGGCGGTTCCACCGGAGCGGCTGCCGCTGGTTTCGCAGGCGGAGACGCGGGCGTCGCCGCGGGAGCCGGAGCAGCAGGCCGCGGCGCAGTGGGAGGAGCGCCCGGCGTGGCGGCGGCAGCCGGGTTCGCGGGCTTCGGCGCAACAGCGGCCGGCGCACCGGCGGCCGGGAGCACCTGGCTTCAGCGCCGCAGCGGGAGTGCCCGCTGCAGGGGCCTTCGCCGCAGGAGCTGCAGCAGCGGGTTTCGCAGCCGCGGCCGGTTTAGGCGCAGGTCGCAAAAACGCAGGCGTCGGCAGAATTCCCGACTTCGTCAGCTCCATCAGCATAATCAGAAAAAAAATCCCCGCCATCATCGCGCAAACGAGCGCCAGCATGATTCCGTCAATGCTGCTCGTCAGCAGCCCGCTCGTGATGTCCCAGACGATCCCCCAGAGAGCCAGCAATATGAAGACACCGCAAATCGCACTAATTTCCAACGCGGTGCTCTTAGACGGCATTCCCAGTTCCCTCCCCGTCGCTTCGGCGGTCATCGACTGACCTTGTCAAATATCATCCAAGCCAAAAGAATCGGAATATGCGCCACGGTGGCATGCATCAACCACTTCGCGCGCACGTTGGCGCGATGCCGATTCGCCCACAGCGCCACCTGCAGCAGAATCATCCCCAGCACCAGCGCGCCAAAGAAATAATGAATCCCCGCCATTCCCATCACCGCAGGCAGAAGGCTCATGGGCACCAGCATCGCCGACGTTCCAATGATCTGCGCGAATGTCGCGTCGCCCGACGGATCAACCACCGGCAGCATTTTGATTCCCGCGCGCGCGTAGTCTTCGCGATACATCCAGGCGATCGCCATGAAGTGCGGAAATTGCCAGAGGAACAGAATCCCGAACAGCACCCACGCTCCCGCCGACAGCGATCCTCTGCGCAGCCGCCCAGCCGATTAGGGGAGGCAGTGCGCCGGGAAACGCGCCGACCGCCGTCGCCCATGTGGTGCGAGTTTTCAGCGGCGTATAGAGACCGAGATACAGCACCGTGGTAGCGAGGGCTAGTAGGCATGCGAGCCAGTTGACAGCGAGCGCAAGCCACGCGCCGCCTAAAACGATTGTCGCGATTCCGAAAATCAGCACTTCGCGCGGCTGCAGCATCCCCGTGGGAAGCGGCCTCGCTGCGGTGCGACGCATCAGCGCGTCCATGTCGCGCTCGAAATATTGATTCAGCGCCGCGGTGCCAGCACCGACTAGAGTAGTGCCGAAAAGTGTGTGCATCAGCAGCGCCCAATCGAGATGACCGGGCGAGGCAAGATAGAAACCGGCAACAGTTGTGATAACAACGAGAAACGTAACGTCGGGCTTTGTAAGCACAACATAGGCCCACGGTTTGTCGTGCAAGCTGTAGGCGGCGGTGCGCGTGGTGCTCATTGTTTTACGGTTACGCTCTCGAACCTTGCGCTTGCGAGCGCGCAGCCCGCGATTCTACTGCAACCATATCGGCAGGGCGAATCAATCTATTACACGTGAGCGCCAGCAGCACGCTCGATGCCAGCACAAGCGCCCCCATCACCACATGCGCCACTTCGATGATCGTGTAGAGCAGCACCGGCTGCGTCGCAAGCCGCGCCTGGCTCACCGCCCAATACGCGAGAAAACCAAGAATTACCTGCGTGCCGAAAGTCGCGTGGAGCATCACCACCCAGCGGCGAATATCGCCGATCTGGCCGAAGCGTTTGTTTGCGATTCGCGCCGTCCAGATCACCATAAACGTGACGACGAGGAAGCCGATCAGATGCGGAAGAATGCCAAACGCGCCATGCCGGAATCCCGCGCCGAGAACGAGCTGCACGAGAATCACCGCTGTAAGCCAGACGCTCAGCGACCGAAGCTTCGGGCTGCCTGTGTCATCAAGTTGCGGAAGATCGCGCTGCCACCAATCGCTGGTGAACATCGTGAGGCTAACGAGCGTGATGAAAAATATCTGCGCGACGGTGGCATGAATCGTAGCGACAAAAGCCGCATGACCCAGCAGCACGCGAGCGGCGCCCAGAAGCGCCTGCGCAACAACGAGCGCGAAGGCAATCCAAGCCCAGCGGCGCGCTGAGCCGCGCAGCTTGCTAAATGAAATCCAGATGGCGAGAACCACGGTGAGAATAGCGACGAGCCCAGCCACGACGCGGTGGGCGATATTCGTAACGAATGCCACCGATGAGCGGCGGGATGATGCGGCCATAAGCGAGTGGCCAGTCGGGAACGGAATCCGCAGCGTCATTGCTCGTAACGAGCGCCCCTGCCACCAGCAGCAAAATCGTGCTGCAGGCCGTCACGATGGCGAAATTATGAACGCCGCGAATGTTGGAGTTTTCAGCCAAGTTCAATTCGTCCTGATCGATGAACGTAAGGAAGAAAACATCTGCTGGAGCGGAAGACTCTCCGTCTCCGCCCCAGCAGCGCAAATCCCAGCCCCTGCGAAACCTGCGAAAGACTAGTCGCCCGATCCCGGCTTAAAGGTGAAGGCAGCCGTCGCGTTGCCCTTGGCGGGAATGGTGACCGTCTGATCCTGAACGCCGTACTTTTCCTGCCACGCTTCGATCGTGTACGTCCCCGGCGGCAAACCCTTCAGCTCAAACTTGCCATCCTTGGTCGTCACCGCGTAGTAGGGATTCTTGAAAACGAAAATGTAGCTCTTCATCCAGGGATGCACGTTGCACTTCACCGGAATGGCGTTCTCGGCACGCGCAAAGCTATCGTCGATCGGCGCGGCGCCGGGCGGCTGCGACTTGTTCCACTCGCGGTTGTCCTTCGGCATCGGGTGGATGTTGTGCGTGGTCTGGTCTTCGTTCTTCACTTCGATGTTCTGGCCAGTCATCACCGCAATCACGTGCGGATCGTACATGCAGCCTTTCTGATCGAGAGGCATGGCCGTGGAAGGCGCCGTAAACGTGTAATCCGCGGAGAGGCCGTCCTTCACGTAGATCACCACATCGGCAAGCGCGCCCTTATCGCCAGTTACCACTTCCGGCGGAATCACGGGGCTGGAGTGGGCCTTCTGGCAGTAGGGCTCGGCGCTCATGTTAATCGGCTTTGCTGCAGGAGCAGCGCCGTCGAGAGTTACCGTGCCGGAAACGGATCCGGCGGTGGACTGATCTACAGTCTTGCCGGCTGTGGCAGCAGGAGCTGCGGGTTGCGAAGTGGATTCGTCTTTCTTGCCGCCGCAACCGGCGACGGAAGCGGCCAAAACCGCCGCGAGCGTGAGATTCAAAAGCTTCATATTCATGTGCGGATCTTTCTCCTTAACAAATTAGGGATAGTGTAACAAGACCTACTGGCACTAGCGCCGGTTTTCTTAAATTTCCGGTCACATAGCGCCCCGCGAGCGAAATCCGATTCCCGCCTAGTTGCCCCCGGCAGGTTTCGCGCCACCACCGCTCGGCGTTCGACCGAGCAGAGCAGCCTGCTCCTGCGGCGTGAGCGAGAACATGTAACGCACCAAAAGATTCGCTTCGTCACCGGTGTAATGCTCCATCGATCCGGGAACGGGCCCGGCGAAAACCCAGCGGTCGCCTTCTTTACGGAACAGCCCTGAAGGCATCGCTGTACCCGGGATGATTTTCGCCGGGTCGGTGATCCAGCGTTCCGTCCAAGCCGGTTGCAAGCGTTCGTGTGCGAGCAGGAAATTCGGCGCGGAGGCGTTCTTGTCGTGCTCGGCGTTGCCGGTCATGTGGCATTTCAAGCAAGGAGCGGCCGGACTCGTGAACAGGCTGCGAGCCATCGCCGTTTCCGTGGGATCGAGCGGCTTCACGCTCGGCGGAATAAACGGCGTCGGCTGCGACGACAGCGCTTGGAAGAACAGCACGACTTTGCGAATCTCGTCGTCGGATAGATAGAACGTCGGCATGCGAACCTGCAGATACTGGCGCACGCCGTTGCGATTCGTGTCCGTCGAGCTGAGCGACGGGTTCGCAAGGAACTGCCGCAGCCATTCCGGATTCACGCGAGCGCCTTCCGTGGTGAGAACCGGCGGCAAATTCGCCTTGTTCTCGCCCTGATAGAACGGAAGCGTCTGCAGCACCGTTTTCTGCCCCACATCAATCTGGTGGCAACCGATGCAGTTGTATTTCGTGACGATCCACCAGCCATCCTCGATGTAGCGGCGGCGATCGAAGGGCTTGAACATATATTCCGGCGGCAGAGTGGGATCGGTGCTGCCGAGAAGCATGGTCACGAGCGCTTCGAGCTCGCCGTTCGATTGCAAATTCGGTTTGGGCATGCGCAGGGCGTCCATCGGGTTCGCGTGATACTTGCCCTGATCGTAGAGGCCGGGATTGCGAAGCTTTTCCTCGAAGAAGCCCTTCGAATCGAACCACGGGCCGCGTTCGTTCTTTTTCCCGTCCGGCAAAATGCCGCGCTTGGCGTCTTCCGTGTAAAGCGCGAAATCGAGGCGCTCGATTGGTTTCGAGCCTTCGTTCGTCAGCTCGGTGCCGATGCGGCCTTCATCTTCGAAGCCGCTGATTTCATGGCAGCCTGCGCAGCCGTAGTGGCGAACCAGATCTTTGCCCTTGGCGGCTTGCGCGGGATCGTCCATGAAGCTTGCATCGGCGTACGTCGCGTCGGCATGCTTCAGCGTAATCAAGTAGCTCGCTACGTCTCGCGCATCATCGGGAGACAGCCGCAGGCTGGGCATCACGGTCGGCTGCTGCACGACGAGTTCGTGATTGTCATTCGGGCAGCGCGAGTGCTGCTCGTCGAAAACAAAAGGCAAATTGTGCTTCGCGTAATCTTCGGGGCCAAGATCGCGCTTCTCATAGGAACAGTAAGGACGCGTCCGCTGGCGCGGGTTGTGCACCCAGCGAACGAGATAGTCGTAATTGTCCTTCTCTCCCACGCGGCTCAGATTCGCGGCAAACGTGCCGCCGACGGAATTCGATCCTTCACCAACTGAATGACACGCGAGACAACCGCGGGATTCGAGGAGCTGTTTGCCATGCGCAGAATTTCCCGGCTGCTGGTGGTCGAGCGCAGGACCGGTGAGCGCATTCTGCCAAATGAAAGCGGAGATTGCTTCCACGTCTCCGGCGGCGAACCGGAATTGCGGCATCTTTGTTGTGGGGCGAAATTCGGTGGTGTGCGCGATCCAGTACGGAATCCATTCCTTGTGCAATTTCTGGCGCGCTTCCTTCAGGTCCGGGCCCACCTTCTTGATTTCTTGAATCAGATTGTGGCTGCGGCCTTCGAGAGTTTCGCGCTCCGCATCCATGCGGCTGATTTCAACGGTTAGATTCGTCGCCTGCCCGTAGAACTTCTCCGCAGCGGCATTGTCGGGAGCGTTGTCGCCCAGCTTCTGGAGGCGCGGGATTTCCTGCTCGTCGTCACCTTTTGTTTTCTCGATCGCCATGATGCGCTGGCGCGCGCTGACGAGCTGTTCGTCCTGATTGTCGAAGCCGTTGAAGCGATGGCAGCCGATGCAGCCCTTGGCGCGGTAGAGCTGTTTGCCTTCATTCAAAACCGGAGCGTGCTCGGTGACCATATCGCCCGCATGACACTGTTGGCAGCCGGCTTCAAAATTCTCCCGATAATAGAGCGGCCAGAGCCAGTGCTCGTAGCGGCCGTGCCCTCGCTGGACAGAATCGATCGCGCGGCCGTTGCCGCCATGGCAGGGGGAGCATCCGAATTTCTCGAGAGGATGCCATTTCAACAAATCAATATCCGGGTGGCTCGTGAACGGAGCGTCTGTGCTCTTGGCCATGCCGAGATCGGCCTTCGTCAACGTGATCTGCGGCGGCACGTAGCGCGGATCGGTGCCCACGTGGCACGATTGGCAGCGGTCGACGAGTCCGGCTCCGCCGAGATTGTTCAGCGAAGCGCCGGGAGGATTCACGTTGATCTGGATGATGCGCTCGTCGAAATCCTTCATGCTGCGGCGCAAACTATCGAGCGACGTCGAGCTCAATCCCGGCAGCTTCTCGGAAACGTACAGCGCCAGAGTGTCGCTGGCTTCCTTGGCGGGCTTATCGATTTCTGCGCGCTTGCCAACTAGAGTTGCGCGCTGGGCCATGATGCTGGTGAATGTATCGTTCAATTCGTCGCCGGTGAACGGCTTGTCTTGCTGAATTTTCCCATCGGCCAGCGGCCAATCCACTTTCCAGATTGCCTTGCGGCCGTCGGTGACTTCCTTCAGAGCTTTCGCTTTGGCGTTCTTGTCTTCCGCCGGAACGATTTCGTACTGGTAGACGAGGTGGCCGATTTTGCCGCGCGCATCTTTGAACGCGTCACCTAGCGCGGCGCGCTGCTCGTCGAGAAGGGCAATCTGCTTGGCGATATCTTCGTCCTGGGCCTTCGTGGATTTCTGCAGATCGTCGACCTGCGCGGAAAGCTTCTTATACTCAGGTGAGGAATAGACGGCATCTTCCTGCCCCTTCTGATTCTGGACAGCTTTATCCAGATATTTCGAATACGCCGAAGAGAACCGGCTCTGATAGCTGCGCCACGGACGAAGTCCATACACCTCATCCCAAAAGGACCACGCCACCGTCACGATCAGAAGCAGCGAAGCAATCAGCAGCGGGAGCGTGAACGAATAGCTTGTGATCGGATCGTCCGGCGGCGGTGATTGCGGTGGCTGTGAGGCGGGAGGAATCTCAGGCACCCAAAGTCTCCTTCGACGTAGTTACTTCCCGGGACAACGATCCTCGCTCGAGCATCAAATGCTGAACCAAGGCGTCACCCAGACATACTTAATCGTGAAGACGAGCCGCAACAGAATCTTGATCGGCAGCGAAATCATCAGAATCAAAAAGATATACATCGTGACCAGCTGCACCAGGCTCATGCGCTTGTACATCTTGCGCGCAAACTCCGTGCGCATGCAGATCCAATGCACCAGAAATCCGGCCGCGATGAAAAAGAGCACCGTGGGGAATACTCCGAAAATCACGCGCGCCCAAATCGCAGCTTGATCCTTCGACATGTGCGTCATGGCCGCGAGCCACGAGCCGTCAATCCCGAATACCTGGTCGAGGTTCCGGTTCACCGCGTAATCAACGCGCTCCGCATCCCAGGTTTGGCCCGGCCAGAACCACATCCATCCAGGGCCGCGGATGAACGTCCCGATCACAATCATCAACACCCAGAGGCCGATGAAGCCCACAAGGAAAGTCCAAATCGAGAACTTGCGCTGCTTATATGTGTAGTAGCCGTTGCCGAGAGGATTCACGTCGATGTACGGAATCACCATCAGCCCGACAATAATCAGCGTCGGCATCACCACGCCGGCCATCCACGGGTCGAAGTAGACCAGCATTTCCTGCAACCCGAGGAAATACCACGGCGCTTTCGCCGGATTCATTGTGACGTTCGGGTTCGACGGCTCTTCGAGCGGCGCATTCAGCGTGAGCGACCACACCATCAGCAAAATCGTAAGGATGATCGCCACCAGAAATTCCATGCGCATCAGGAACGGCCAGGTGTGAACTTCGCGATCCCACTTCGGATCCCAGGGTTGCGTCTTGCGGTATTTCGTTTTGGCGGCTTGCGCGTCGCCTTCCAGAATGGCGATCAGCTTGTCGTTCGCAATTCCCTGCCGGATCGCATACCAGACGTAAAACGGAATGAGAAACAACAGCGCCACGATCGGCACGTTGTCCGGCGACGACGCAATTTCCCAAATTTGGCGCCAGTCGAAACCCATCGAGATCAGCCGCCTTGTCCCATGCCGCTGGGCCGCAACACCACCGGCCGCGGGCTACGCTCGTCCTTGATTTCCGATTCCAGCATTACCGGCGCAGGGCCTGATATGCCGCCGTCTTTCCGCACGCGCCAGAAATGCACGCCCATAAAAACCGCCGCGATCAACGGAATCGCGATGCAATGCCAGATGTAAGCTCGCAAAAGCGCATTCGCATCCACGATCGAGCCGCCCAAGAGCGCAAATCGCACGTCGTTATAAGGCGTCATTCCTAACTGCGCGCCAAGCGGCCCCTCGTGTCCTAACAAAGGCGTCGCCCGCGCCATATTCGTTCCCACCGTCACCGCCCAGAATCCCAACTGATCGTCCGGCAGCAGGTATCCCGTGAACGACAGCAACATCGTAAGCACCATCAACAGCACGCCCACGCACCAATTAAATTCCCGCGGCCGCTTGTACGATCCGGTCATAAACACGCGGAACATATGCAGCCACACGGCGATGATCATCAAGTGCGCCGCCCACCGGTGCATATTCCGCAGCAGCTTGCCAAACGGCACATCGTTCTCAAGGTACAAAATGTCGCGAAACGCCTGCACCTTCGTCGGATGGTAATAAAACATCAGCAGCACGCCCGTGAACGTCAGCACGATAAACAAATAAAACGTGATGCCGCCCATTCCCCAGGTGAAGTTGTACTTCGTTGCGTCGCGATTAACTTTGGCAGGATGCAGATGAAAAAAAACGTTGGACAACACGCTCAGCGCCCGATTCCGCGGCTCATCGTCGTGCTTCACGCGGAACATCGAGCGATACAGCTGCGTTTTCTCAGGTTGCTTCAGCTCTTCAACTTGCTGCTTGGCCTTCTCTTCCAGCGTCTTGCGAAGAGCGGCAGCGTCATCTTTCACTTTGTCGAGAACGCCTGTCTTATTCTTGCCGCCGTTCTCTTCAGCCATCTGCCTGACCCCTTCCCAGCTTCAAAATCCGCCCAAGCTCAAGCGCCGGCCAGTCCGCCAGTCGCCGTCACGCCGCATCTGTCGCGCTAAACGTTCAAAAACGCCCCAGGATCATTAAAATGATTCACGCCCGCCCGCGGATCATCCACAAACAACCGGCTCGTATCCACCACAATCTGCCCCGTCGGATCCAGCTTCAGCAGCGCGCGATCCATCGGACGCGGCGCCGGCCCCTCGAAATTCACACCTTCGCTGTCATAACCGCTGCCATGGCACGGGCATTTGAATTTATTTTCAGCCGACTTCCACTCCGGCGTGCACCCAAGATGCGTGCAGCGCGCAAAAATCGCAAAAATACGGTCCGGCTCGCGCACGATCCACACGCGGTTGGTCATCAGGTAGCGCTGATCGATACCCAGGCTGAAGTCAGAAGGAAATCCGGCATTAAAAACGGTATTCGGCTCGTACAGCGCGCGAGGAAAGAAAAACCGCAGGAACATCAGGAAATTGACGCCCAGATAGCCCCAAATGCACGCCCACACGAGCCTGCGCCTGCTCGTGTTCACGTCTTTCGCGGCCGCTTTAGCGTCTGCCGCTGAGGATGCTTTTGCCCCCTGCGATGCGGCAGACGCAGGGGCCTTTCCGGCTACCTTTTCTTCGGGAGTATCTGGCATAGGCCCGTTTGAAAGCTAGGCTGCACCTCAACTTCTTATAAAGTTCACAACAACCACACTCAAAATTGCGAACACGCGGTTATATGACGCGGGAAAGGAAGTGTCAAGGAAAAGTGACAATTGGGGCGAAAAGAATCGGGAAACGGCCGTCAGCCGTCACGCAAAGGATGCTACACCGGATCGCATCCCCACCGCACGCAACACCAGGTCGGCCAGCGCCCGAATCAGCAGCGGCGAATCGTTCAGCGCGGGCATCATGTAAAACTCGCTCACACCCAGCGTCTCCGCTTCTTCGCGTGCCTCGATATTGATTTCGTGGAGGGTCTCGATATGCTCGGTGAGGAACGATATCGGAATCACCAGCATGCGCTTGATCCCGCTGCGCGCCATCTTTTCGATCGTGTTCGTCAGCGAGGGCTGCAGCCATTTCTGTGGCCCCACCCTGCTCTGGAAGCACAGCACGTGCGGATTGGGCCACGCGCCCAGCTGCCGAATCATCTGCACCGTCTGCTCGATTTGACGAGGATACGGATCGCCCTTTTCAACGAGCGTCATCGGAAGCCCATGCGCGCTGAAAACCAGCTGCACCTCGTCAGGACGCGGCACCTTGCGCAGCACGCTGTTGATCCGCTCTACGATTCCCGCGATGTAATCGGGATGGTCAAAGAAATGGTCGATCAAATGCACCGGTACCTTCGCCGTGTAGTTCCGGTTCCATTCCTTCAAGCTGCTGCCCGTCGTCGCAAAAGAATAGTGCGGGTAAAGCGGCAGCAGAATCAGTTCGTCGTAGGGAACGCGCTCGAGCGCCTCGATAGCCTCTTGCGTGTCGGGGTGCCAGTAGCGCATTGCGATTAGAGCGCGCACGTTCAGATGAGGACGCAGAGCCGCTTCGAGAGCTCGCCCTTGCTGCTCGGTAAGACGTCGAATCGGCGAGCCTCCGCCAATTTCGGCATAGTGCTGCCCGACGACCTTCGACCGGCGGGTGGAAATCAGTTTTGCGAGAGCCTTACGCGCGAGGAATGCACCTGGGAAATTGATAATGTCGGGGTCGCAGAAAAGATTGTAGAGGAAGGGCTCGACGGCCGCCTGCGAATCGGGACCGCCCAGCTGAAACAGGATGATCGCGATTCTCTTTGGACCGCCCATGGGGACCCTCACCGAAGCCAGCCTGGCACCGCCCGCGCTATTCGTACGATACCAGAATCGAGTCGCGCTTGTCAGGTCGTGCTGTGGGGAAAAACTGGGCGAACGTGCGTAGCGAAGCGCTTAGCCTTCGCGCAACTGCCGTTTCAGTTGCGCGATATCGTCCTGCAACTTCGCCAGACGCCGCGCCACCGTCACCTCGTATAGAAAGAACACGGCCCACACCACCATCCAGGCTGCGAAAAGACTCTCGAAGTTTTTCATTCCACCCTCGCTTCCCTTGCCGCTTGCGGAATTTTGCGCGCTCGTTCCGCATCGCGCGATTCGGCGCGGAATCGCAGCTCGTCAAATTCCGAGCGCAGCTGCTCCAGCCTGTAACGATCGGCGATCACCACCGCGGTAATGCACAGCACAGCCACAAAGGAGATCAAAAGCACTTTGCCCATCATCGGGTCGAGCCCGGAATTAGATCCGCCCAGGATCACAGGCTCCGGATGCTGCGTCCTCCAGAGCCGGTTCGAAAAATAAACGAGCGGTACATCCAGAAACGCGAAAATTCCAAAAACCGCGGAGAACATCGCTTTACGCTGCGGGTCGTCAAGAAAACCTCGCAGAAGAAGATACGCCATATACAGCAGCCACATTACAAATGTGGAAGTCAGCCGCGCGTCCCACGTCCACCAGATTCCCCACACCGGATGCGCCCAGATCGGCCCTGTGATTAGCACAATCGTGCTGCACACCACGCCCACTTCCGCGCCTGCCACGCCCAGCCAATCCCACTTCGCCTGGCGAGTGGCGAGATAAGCGAAGTTCGCAACGAAAACAACGAAGAAGGCCACAAACGAGCAGATCGCGCTCGGCACGTGAAAATAAAAAATGCGCTGGATTGCGTGCATCGTCTTTTCGTCTGGCGCCACATAGAGCGCCGCGTAGCCGGCGAACACCATCAACGCGGCGGCGACGAGCACGAGCGCGATGCGGCCCTTCATGGGTGGTTCATTCCTCCAGCAGGTAATCGCACATCAGCCATGACGCGGTCAGAAACACAATATCAAATCCGGCGAGAAATGCGACCCACGTGCCATCGAGTTCCGGCTGTTCTGCCAGGAGCGAGGCAGTAGCTTCCACGGATGCGATCAGCAGCGGCGTCAGGACCGGCAGCAGAAGCAAAGGCAGAAGCAGTTCGCGCATGCGCGCGTGCGCCGAAATCGCCGAGAAAACCGTTCCGGTTATCACAAGGCCGAGCGTGCCGAGCGCCAGCACGAATATCAGCCGGCCAGCCACGCCGCTGAATGAAACGTTGTACAGCACGCCGAAGACGGGAACGAGAATCGCCTCCGCCACGGCCAGAAAAACAAAGTTCGCCAACATCTTGCCCAGCAGAATCGCAAACGGCGCGATTGGCGCCATTCGCAACGCGTCGAGCGTTTCGTTCGATTGCTCCCGCGCGAACGAAGGATTCAGCATTAGCGAACCGGCAAAAAGGAATGCAATCCACAGCAGGCCAGGGCCGTAACGTCGCGATTCGGCCGCCGTCGGCTCAAACGCGAAACTGAACAGCACCACAACCACGAGCGCGAAGATAACGGTAGTGGTGAGTAGTTCGCGCGTGCGGAATTCGAGCCGAAGCTCCTTGGCCAGCAAGATCGCGGCGGCACGAGAGGTCGTCACTTATCCCTCAGTGCCTTGGGCGGAACGAAGTTCGGCGAGCAGCGCCACCGGGTCTCTGTCCATGCCGCTGTCTCGCTCGATTCGCCCGCCTGCCAGCGACACGGCCCGCGTTGCCAGATCGAGCGATTCATTTCGCGCATGCGTGCTCATCACGATCGTGCAGCCTTCGCCGCGCAGCCGTTCCAGCGCTGACCCGAACCATGCCAACCCCTGCCGGTCGAGTCCCGCGGCGGGCTCGTCGAGAAGAAGTAGCCTCGGTTGATGCAGCAGCGCTCGCGCAATCGCCAGACGCTGGCGCATCCCGCGCGAGAACGTCCGCACCAGGCTGCCCGCTCGGGAGGAAAGTCCGCAGGACGTCAGCGCATTTGCCACGCGAGTGCGCACGTCACTGAGGCCGTACAGCTGCGCAAACAGATTGAGATTTTCTTCCGCGGACATCTCATCGTAAAGAAAGGTGCTGTGGCCAACGAAGCCGATGAATCGCCGCGCATCTTCAGATTTTGATGTGGTCCCGGTAAGAGCAACATCGCCGGTCGTCGGTTTCATCAATTGCGCTGCCATACGTAGCAGGGTCGTCTTCCCTGCTCCGTTTGCTCCGAGCAGTGCCACAAACTCACCGCCACGAATCTGCAGCGAAACATTTCTCAAAGCGACGAGCGAGCCAAAGCGCTTCTCGACACTCTCAAAAACAATTCCAATTGAATTTACAGCAGGCCCGCGTTCGGAGGGTTGGGAATTGGCGCGCGGTTCGCCCAAGGCGATCTGCTCACCCACGAACGAGGTCGCGGAGCGTTGCATCGATGCGCTCTCGCTCGCGGGCATAGTCCTCTTCGCCGATGGTCCCCGCCTGCCGCCGCAATTCGAGACGGAACAGGCTATCCTTCAACTCGTCAAGGCTGCCGCGAACCTCGCGGTCAACTTCCGCAGCGACGTTTGCGGCAGACGCCGACCCGGATGTCGAAGATCCCTTTGCTGCTCTTTTGGGCGCCGGCGTCTCATAGGTGTCCGCAGCCACGCTGCCGCCGCCAGTCCCTGCCGCCAGCTGCGGGCGCCTCAGAAGATAAACAAAACCCAGCGCGAAAATCGCAGCGAACCCGCCCACCAGAATCCATTTCAAGCTGTCCAGCCGCGCAGGAATTGTCGTAGCCGTCGCCGTAGCCGCTTCTCCGCCAGACTCCGCGCGGGAATTCACCGATGGATCTTGCGAACCAGGGCTTCCCGCCGCGCTTCCGGCAGGTGCTCCACCACCGGTTCCGCCTCCTTGCGAGGAGGAGGATTGCATCGGAGCGGTGCCGGATACCTTTACGATCAGGGGCGTATTCGCGGCCACTGATTCACGCATATACGCGTTGAAACCCTGCTCTTGCCCAGCAGGCGCAAAGCCATCACCGGTAACGGTCACTCCGGGCGGCGCAAACACGGCCAGCCGGGCGACGGCGTAGGGAGACGAGATGCGCAGCTTCGTCTCACTCCCCGCGTACGGAACTTTATAAGACACGCGCACATTGCTTTCGCCCGGACGGAAAGGAAAATCAATCGCTTCGAGCCCTTTGCCTTTATCGATCGTTCCCTGCACCACGGGCATACCTGAGGCACCCGCAGCAGATACCTGGCTTAATTCCGCGCCGTCGGGAAGCGCGAAAACAAACGAGCCGTTCTGGTGAAAATATGCCATCGGGGGCTGCGTCTTGTTCTCGATACTGTATTCCTCGCCGACGAGGAGATCGGTCGCATTGGGTTGGAGGATTACGGCGCGGGCTGCAATGGCGAATGTGCCGGCCTTGTCCGTCGGCTCAAAAACTTGCACCTCGGCGGTGGTTTTCCCCGGCGGAATTGGCTCGTGGTAATTCACTCCGCGATAGACAGCCCTCACGAGCATGGGCCCAGCACCAATCTGAGGGTGAGTAAACTCAAAATGTCCCTGCGCGTCCGTCTTTGTGTTTCCCACCGGCTGCATTCCGCCTTGCAGTTGAATCAGAATTACATCCACGCCGGCAGCCGGCTGCCCCGTGGTGCCATTGCGCACGGTTCCCTGCAGCGTCCCAGCCGCAGCAATCAACGACGCACAGCAGACCAAAATCCCGAGCGCTCCCAAACGAGCCACGCTGACCCGCACCGCTGGGGCTGAAATACTGCCAGCGCCGCAAAACCCTTTCATGAATGCCGCCTTTCGGTCGCTGCCTGTCGGGTCGCCGCCGTAGGCGTGCCGCCAGTCACCTCGTCCATCTCAGCCAGCACTTTCGCCGCTTCCACTTCGAGAGAATGTTTCGTCTCTTCGTAATCGGCTTCGGAGAATTTTCCCGCACGATATTCGAAGCGCAAGTCGCGGAGGTTCTCGTAGATTGCGTCGCGACGCTCCATTAGTTGATCGAGCTTCGTGCGGTGCGGCGTCGAGTCTGACGCATCCGGCCGGACGTTGAATATGAAATAAAGGCTCGCCACCGCGAGTAGAGCGCAAGCCACCGCAATGTCAATGCTGCTCATGAGCCCTTACGATTCCTCATCCTTGTCGGATTCTCGCTGCGCACGCGCAATCAGGTCCGCCGAAACGCGCGGCCCCGAAGCAGTCGCCACAGCGCCTTTCCGTTTCCAGCGGCGTACCACGTCCCATAAGAGCAACAGCGCTACAAATGGAAACACAATCGGAGCAATCCACGCGATCCGGTTGAATCCCTTCGCTGGAGGCGAGGAAAGCACCGTCGGCCCATATTCCTGCACGAACGCCTGCAACGTCAGATCGTCCGGCTCGTTGCGCGCGACGCGATCCTCCACCTGTTTCATCATTTCGTGCGAGTACGAGCAGCCCACGTGATTGCACGAGCCGAGAATCTGATTGCAGCCGCACACGCACATCAGCTTCTGGCCGAGTTCTTTCGCGTGTGCGGATTCCTGCGCCCTCGCAACCGGAACCAGCGGCGCAATAGCAGCCAACACAAACGCACTAAGCGCGCATACCCTGCATCGCGCTTGCAGACGCCGAGCGGCCGAATGCCCGTGGTTTTTAATCATGAGCATCCGATCGTGCAATTGCTCCTACGGCAGACGTGTGCGGTTCGCTCCAGGCTGGTTCCCGCGCTTCCACAGGACGAAGCACCAGCGCCGTCCGCTTGTTCGGAAGCATCGCGAGCACAGTTCCGAGCACAAGCACCACTCCGCCGAACCAGATCCATTTCACCAGCGGATTCAAGTACGCGTGGATCACAGGCTTGCCCGTTTCAGGGCTGCGTCCCGCATACACAACGTACAAATCCCAAATCGGCGAAGTCTGCACGGCGACCATCGTCTCCGTCACCTGACTCGCCAGAAAGAACCGGCGCTCGGGATACAACATCATTTCCGATTTCCCGTTGCGGAAAACTTCCAGCGTCGCCCGCTCTGATTCGAAATTATTATTCGCGATGCGGTCGAAATTCTGGCACAGCACCGTGTAAGGCCCGATCTTGATCGATTGCCCCGCTCCCATTTCCATCTGCACGTCGCGGTTGAAAGCCGATCCCGCCACGCCGATAAAAATCAACACCATCGCGAAATGCACGACGTAGCCGCCATAGCGCCGCGTGTTGCGCATCGTCAGCTCGCCGATGGCCGTCAGCAGGTTCGTATGGTCGCGAGAAGAGATCACCCGCGCGCCTCGATAAAATTCCGAAGCAATCGTCAGCGTCACAAATACGGAAAGGATCAGGCAGATCACGGCGTAGAACTCACGGAATCCAAATGCCAGCGCAATCACCCCCGCCACGATTCCGCCAGCCAGGGGCCACGCGAAATTCCGCTTCAGCGCGTCGAGCGAAGTCTTACGCCACGCCAGCAAAGGGCCGACACCGGTGAGAAACAGCAAAAAGAGCGCAATCGGAATGTTCACCTTGTTGAAGAAAGGCGGTCCAACGCTGATCTTAGTCCCCTGCACCCATTCAGAAAGCACCGGAAATAGCGTGCCCCACAAAACCGAAAAGCACGCCGCGAGCAAAATGAGGTTGTTGAACAGAAAGCTCGACTCGCGCGACACCAGCGAATCCAGCTGATTGTCGCTGCGCAAATAATCCCGGTTCAGCCAGTAAGCCCAGAAGCAAACAATAAATACCAGCGCCAAAAAACCCACAAACCAATTCCCAATCGACGACTGCGCAAACGCATGCACCGAACTCACCACGCCCGAGCGCGTAAGCAATGTCCCCAGAATGCAAAGCATGAAGGTGGTGAAGACGAGCCAAACATTCCACACCTTCATCATCCCGCGCTTCTCCTGCATCATCACCGAATGCAGAAACGCAGTCCCCGTAATCCAAGGCAGCAACGACGCGTTCTCCACCGGATCCCACGCCCAATATCCACCCCACCCCAAAACCGCATAAGCCCAATGCGCCCCCAAAAGTATCCCCACACTCTGAAATCCCCATGCGACCATGGTCCAGCGGCGGGTGATGTGGATCCATTTTTCGCCGGGGTAGCGGCCCAAAAGGGCCGCAAGTGCGAAGGCAAAGGGGATGGTGAAACCTGTGTAGCCGAGGTAGAGGATCGGGGGATGAATCACCATTTCCGGATATTGCAGAAGCGGATTTAGGCCGCGGCCATCGCTTAGCGTGGCCAGGTGCATCGTGCCGCCCGCATCCGCTCCGCCGAGCACACTGAAGGGGCTCGCGACGAAATTATTCAGGGTGAGGAAGAAGATCTGGACGCCGGCGCAGATCACGACGACGTAGGGCATCAGCTCCGGATGTTTTTTGCGATTGAGAAATAGCGCGAAGAACACGTAGGTGGAGAGGAGGAAGCTCCACCATAGCAGCGAACCCTCCTGACCCGCCCATAATGCGGCAAATTTGTAATAGGCAGGCAGCGCGCGATTGCTGTGCGCCGCCACGTATTCCATCGAAAAATTGTCGGTGAGAAAGAAATATTCGAGCGACCCAACGGCGAGGGTGACGAGCGCGAAGACAGCCATGCCCGCGTTTTGTGCGCTCTTCGTCAGAAGAGTGCGGCGTGTGACGATCCCTGCGATTCCCGCGCCGAACGCATAGACGGCTGCGATGAATGCCAGCAGCAGCGCGAAGGATCCGAAAATATCCACTACATTTTCTCCGTGGAGCGAAGGCTAGGCTTGGGACTCGTGGTGGAGTTCGAATCGAAGCTTGAGTTGGGGCTAAAAATAGACATTAAAACGGTCAAGTACCTTGACCTAGTTTCAGCTTTTTCCGTCCCTGCCGGGCACATTATTTGACGTTTGCCCGGGCTGCGCAGCGCCGGGCGCCTGGTTTGGGGTGGCTTCATATTTCGATGCGCATTTTGCCTGAATCTGCTCTGCTTCGAAACGGCCATCGGGCTTCAGACGCCCTTCAACGAGGGCTTGCGCTCCGTCCTTAAATGTGTCTGGGAGCGGATCGCGGCCCACATAGCTTACCGGGACGGTCCTTCCCTGCTCTTCGAGGACGAAATCCACTCGCCCCGCGGCCCGCAAAATCGAACCATTGCGCACATTGCCGGAAACGCGCATGCGTTGATGAAGCGCGGTGCCTTGCAACGTGGAGAGCTCGGTGATGGTGTGGTAGTACGTCTTGCTCTGGGTGAAACCGACATAGGCGAGCGAGACGAGCGTGACCACAATGATTCCCGAGCCAATCAGAAACTTGCCGCGGGCTTTCATTCCCAGCTCCTCTTAGTCATATGCGGAAAGCGGAGTGATTTTAGCACCGCGCTGATAGGGCTTAAAGCGATTCCTCGCGAAAAGTGCATTTTGTCACCTGGACTTAGGTTCGGGCTGAGGACCGGCGAAGAAACACGTCCTAGGGCAGGTGGGCGAGAGCCGTCTTGATGCGTTCGCCGAGGGATTTTCCGGCGCTGGCGCTGCGGCGAGGATCCGCGAGGTAGGAATCCGTGAAAGGCAAGCCGTTGTCGAGGACCAGGCGGTCGCCCCAGCCAATCATGCCGAAGAGGCGAATGAGGTCGGCGGTGGGTGGAGAGATGGGCACCATGTAGGCAGGGTCGTACACGGATTGGACGCGCTTCATGACGGTGGGGGCGAGGCGACGCAGCGCGCCTTTTGGATCCTCTTGCTCTTCGAATGGACACTCGATGGCGTAGGTGAGGAAGAATCCTTTGCGTTGGAATTCGGAGAGCAACGTGGATTCCCGGGAATCTGCGGCGAGCGGAATTCCTGCCGCCTTCACGAGCTCTTCGAAGAATCTGCGCGCGCCGAGGGAACGATCGGCGGGATTCAGGGCGGGGCGGTAGAAGTAGTCTTCGATACGAGCGGGCGGCGCTCCATCGAGGAAAAGGACGCGGACTCGAGCGGGACGCAATCGAGACGCAAGTTCAAGCCGCGTGGAACGGCGAGCGATGTGAGCGTCGTCCGTTCGTGTCCCGCATCCCTCGCAAACCGGCAACGGGCAGCCTCCGCACAAGAACGTAGGGGAAGCGAGAGGATGTCACGGGAATGGCGGAGAATGCAACTATCACGATGAGAATGTACGGCTCTTGTTTGGATTCAGGTCGAAGCAGGCTGCTATAAGAAGCAGCCAAGGACGCTAGTATGCCTTCTGCGATGATGTCGTTATCCTACGCATTACGGCGTCCAAGCCTTCGGTAACGCTTCTTAATACTCCTCGATCGGCCAGATGTTTCAGAAACTGCTCGTTTATTCCGCCGGCAGTTGCATGTTGGCTAGCCAAAGATTGGAAACTGCTCTCCGAAGTGTCGACCGCGCCAGTCGTCAGGCCGAAAACCATTCGCGCGATGTAGTCCCGGGCCCTCGATTCTGGAATGCCATTTTGCGCCAGCCAGCACGCAAGCGCATCATTGAATGCGTAAAAGTATGCAATGGTTGCCGTCGCGGCGCACATTGCGTTGAATTCGTCCTCGGTTTCAACCGCATATACGGTTCCAAGCGCCGCGAATAGATTCTCGACTAGCCCGTCTCGTGGATAGATCGCTGTCGGGCCCAGTCTTTGCGCGGTTGAAGGAAGCGGCACAGCTCTGGTGACTTGCGTCGCGGGAGCTACCAGATCACGCACGATTCGCAACGGGAGCGCGGAAACAACGCTGATCACGTGATGGTCAGGACGGAAGCGCAATTCCGAAAGAACGCTTTGAGCAACTTGGGGCTTTACAGCAATGACAGCCGTTTCACAGGAATCCAGAACCTCCTGGTTGGACCGAGCCACAGAAATACCCGGAAAGCGATGGGCAAGATCGGCAGCGATCGCCCGATTCCGTGGAGATAGTCGGATAGAGTGCGCTGCGGCACCGGCTGAACTAAGGCCGGTGACCATGGCCGACGTAATTTCGCCCGTTCCAACGAATCCTATTTTCGTAAACGTATTTACATTTTTTGTCATATGGAGAACTGGTTGCCGCGCGTGCAGGCAGGAGATACGACCGGAATATCGAGGAAGCTAGCCGGCGCGCTTGCTGTCTGCTCGCCGCGGCTTCGGCTCGGTCTTTCGTTCAAGCAGGCTTTCGAGATTGAGCGCCACCGCAGCGCGAATGAGATCTTTCAAGGCCGCCTCGTTAATTTTCTCGCCTTCGTGGATGTCGATGGCGCGCCGGACGTTGCCATCAAGGCTGGAGTTGAATAAACGGGAAGGATCTCTCAACGAAGCGCCTTTGGCAAATGTCAGTTTGACGACGCTCTTGTAGGTCTCGCCCGTGCAGACGATGCCGCCGTGGGAGAAAACGGGAGTGCCCGGCGACTTCGCCTTGGCCCACTTCCACTCTTCGACGATCTCTGGGTCAGCCGTGTGGATGATGTCGCGCGCTTTGGCGAGGGTCGTCCCGCGCCAGTCACCAAGTTCTTCGATCTTTGCGTCGATTGATGCAGAAGCGGATTTTACCGGGATGGACTTTGTCATTTTTAGCTCCATGCCTCGCACCTAATTTAGCTGCGCTCAGCGTGACGTGCAACCTTTCGTAGGGACTACCGCCGATGAAATACAGTGAAATAAATCAGGAGCGCGATAAAGGCCAAAGTACCGAGGAGAACGATCGCGAAGACAATCGCAGCAGGCCAGAAAACCCAAGACGATGATCGCCTTTTTCTGATCTGCTGGATGGAGTGGCGGAATGAGAATACCGTAGCTATTCCGCCAATCGGAATAAGCGCGAAAGCGGGCATGAAAGCATCGAGCTCACCGGGCCCCTTGCATCCATGTCGCAGACAATAAATAGAGGGCCACAGAATCGATGCGATGTAGACGATCGCGATGAAATAGGAAATTGCGAGGCCTAGTTTGCGTAACATGAGTTCTGTCCCGAACACCTTATGATCACTGGCGAAGATAGCCACATTAGCACGGTGCCCTGGCAGTTGTGCGATGCGAGGGGTGGAGTGGGCTTCTGGATTCTTTGCATTACATTGTTTTGGGACATCAGTTTGACCGCGCGCAACGAGTGATAGTTAGGATTGGACTTCCCCCGCTAGAGCCCATTGAGCGAGGGGGTGCGTTTTCGCCGGACTGAAGTCCGTTCCCCTGATAAATCAGCGGGCTCCCACCCGCCGAGTTACGTTCGACAATCCGGCTTGGACAGCGACCATTTCAGAAGCGCATGTAGTGACAAAAGCGGGCGGCACCTATTTCAAATTGACGTGCCAGGCTTCGTCGGCGCCTTGCCTTGAAGCCACTCGCGGATCGGGTTCGTACACTTATTCTCTTGTACCGTCTAGTCTACCGGCCCCAGCGGCGAAGGGAACCTATGCATTGGTCTGGGATGTGAACCCTCCGGGCGACATAGTTCAAGACGTTGCTGTGGTTCCCGAACCGAATACACTCATCATGCTCGGAGGCGGGCTGGTGGGATTGCTGGTCCTGCGGCGCTGGGGAATCAAGCTTCAAACCCATAGCTAACAACTAGCTGCAAAATTCTGTTTCGCTGTCGCGTCATTCAGGAGGTGAGGGATTTGGTGTGCCCGTAACAACCGAATCTCTTGCGGAAGAATTCGCTGAAGCCATGGCCGATCTTTCGCCAAAGCGCTTGCGGAACCAAAGCAGCGGCAGCATAGCCAACGGCGCGAGGTCATCGGTGGCGAGCCACGCTCCTTCCCGAACGCCTCGCAAAGAACGAAACCATGCTCCGAGAGTAAACTGATGCTCTCGAAGATGGAACCAGCTGGAAGCAAGATCATTCGTCTCGACGATCCATTTGCGCCCTGGCGAAATCTGCGCTGAAGGCACAGACTGGCCGGTAAGATCGAGATATAACGCCCGAGCCACATCCAATCCGTTGTCAGCTGCGAACAAACGGAACGTCGAGCCAATGCGCGGGTTCACGTCCAACACCTTATACTGGCCGTCACGAGCGTCAAACCGCAGGCCGATATCTAAAGGACCGCTGTAGGAAACAGCTTGCATCAATCGCTTGGTTTGCTCTTCCACTTCGACATTCGGTGCGCAGATACCAAGCGAAGTGCTCCCCCGGTGCGGCGGGAACTGGCGAAGCTTTCGACCGGTAGCGCCAAACAAGCATTCTGATTGATGATTGAAATAACCGTTGAACATCCAAATCGCGTCATCGCCGCCCGGGATATATTCCTGCAGGATTATGCCGGGCGGGCTACCGGCAGCATTCAAATCGAAGATTTCAAGCAGTTCTTTCTCGTCAGGAACGATAGCGACCCGCAGGCGATTTCTGCGTGTCCCCAGAAATTCCCTAGATTCGCCCTTTACGACGACGGGAAAACCAGACGCGCGCCCGAAGTTAATTACGTCTTCCCGGGAGTGCGGCGAAACGGTAGCAACCGTAGGAATGTTCAACCTGCGGCACAGGTCGAAAGTCTGTCTTTTGCTGATAAAACAGCGCACGACTTCGGCGCCGGCGGTCGTGAAGAGGAATTCCTTTGCAAGAACTGCGGCATTTTCGGCAACGAAGAGAGCGGTTATGTCCGATGTAGCTATCAGCAGCGGCCGCCCTCCGATCTGCTTCGCCACGTCTCGTAGAAATGACACCGAAGCTTCGGGCGGAGCGGAGGAAAAATCCCAGCGGAACGTCCGCTTCAGGAAACGCGAACGTGAAGCTGGCTCCCAGAGATCCTGGTGGACACCATAGACCGAAACCCCAGCGCGACCCAAACTTCGAATAATCCCAACACCACCGTGTTGGGATGAAACGAGAACAACTACAGGAGTCGAATTGTTCCCGAGCTGAATTTGGTTTTTGTCTTGCATCGAGGATTCGTTTTGAACAGTTGCCGGCTAGACCCACAGCGGTTTGTCCCATAGCGGCAAGCTGATGCCGAGGTTTCGCTCTCGCGCATTTTTATACACTTCCCAGGCCAGAGCGACATCATTTACTCCCATACCCATGTGGCAATAGTGGATGCGCTCGTCACCCTCCCTGCCTATTCTTTTTCCCAGAATTAATTCGCCGAGACTGGCATAAATATCTTCATCGCGAAGCAAACCCTGCCGGCGCATGATGGCGGGAGTCATAATATCGCGCTGCTTCACTGTTTCCCAATCGTCGACAACTATCTTTTTACACTGTTGAATGACCCCGAACTCGCATTCGTGCCCTGCGAGCTGCACCGTGAGCGCCCCTTTCTTGATGTGGTGTTCTCGAATTAGAGGCTCTTGGGCGGTGGTGACGGTTAATGCCACGTCGGCGTCGAGTAGAGCATTCTCGACGGTTGGCACCGCACGCACCGGAGCGCCCCACCGCTGACGGCAGTCGCCAGCTACAGTCTCCGCCATGGAGATCTCCCGGCTAAAAAGCGCAATCTCTTCGACTCCAGGCAGCTCGGTGTGGATTCCCTGGATTTGAGTCCGAGATTGGAGACCTGCGCCAATGATTCCGATTTTGCGGGACTGTTTCGGAGCGAGATAGCGGACGCCCAGCGCTGTCATCGCGCCGGTGCACATTGCGCTAATCAGCCCGCCCTCCATGACGGCCAGCGGAACTCCCGTTTGCGGGCAGTTCAAAATGATCAGGGCTGAGGCGCGCGGCCAACCTGCCTGGCGATTGCCAGGGAAGCTGGCTATCCATTTCATGCCAATCGCGGAGGGCGGCGAAACCCCTATCGATGCGGCCAGCGCATTGAAGCGGCCCTGCGCTTCGCTGTCTGCGCTATTCGTGTTTCGCAGGACGATTTTATTGGGCTCTCTTACTTCGCCCTTCGCGAAATTCGCCTGTGCTTCTTGCACCACGTCGATCGCGCGGCGCATGTCGAGTACGCCGGCGGCAATAACTGTCTCCTGGTCTAGATAGAGAAACTCCGCTGTTCCCAACGCATCACCTCGCGGTTGTTCGCGGGATTGGACATGAGTTTACATTGGAGACGCGGACAATCAATTACCAAGCTGAGTCCTGCGCGTTTAAGTCGGCACGTCGAGGCGATCGCCGATAGAGGACTTCTGCAACACGGGAATTAGTGCCTTCACGGCGGGGCCGATGAGAACGACGTGCTTCGGGCGGTAAGAGAACTCGATGCGCTTCAGAAGAGTTGAACAGGCGCTCGTGATGCGCTCGTTTAATTCTCCGGGTGTTGCCACCGGGCATTCCACCGCGTGCGCCAAGTAAAAGCCGCGGCGCTGAAATTCGGCGAGTGCTTCTTCTTCATTGGCGGCGTCCGGAGTGATGCCGGCCGCCTTCATCATCTCGACGAAAGACTCCCTGGCTTCTGCCGATCGCGATTCTCCCTCGCTGAGTGGCCGATAGAAGTAATCTTCGAGCCGACCTGTGGGAGCGTCAGCGAGCAATAGAGTTTGAATGTGAATCGGGCGGAACCGCGTAGCCATCTCGAGCCGCTCGATTCGCTGCCGGATGTGAGCTTCGTCAGCCGGCGCGCCGCAACCATCGCACACACGCATCGCAATCCTCCTGATGATGTGACGAGAATCGCACGGAGCCCGACTGCGCCGCAAGGAATTGCCATCGGCCATGGCAGGTGACCTCGTTTCGCGAGTTCCTGCCGTGGCTCACACCTTGCGCTTCTACAGGTTGCATGGTACATATGTAGAAGACCGAGGTATAGCGATGACGCCGGCGAAATCCGACCTACCGCAAGGCACCCTGGATTTATTGATCCTCAAAATTGTGGCGCTTGGCCCCGTTCACGGCTATGCGATCGCACAGCGGCTTCAGCAGGTATCGCGCGACGTGGTGCAGGTTCCGCAAGGCTCGCTGTATCCAGCGTTGCACCGGCTCGAAACTCGCGGTGTTCTCGCGTCGGAATGGAACGAGACCGAGACCGGGCGCGAGGCCAAATTTTATCGTCTGACGCGGAAAGGGCGGGCACAGCTCGGAACAGAAACTGCGAGCTGGGAGCGATTGTCTGAAGCGGTGGGACTGATTCTCAGAATGTCAGAGGGCGGCGCGGAATGAACTGGCTGAATCGGTTCTGGCATCGAAAGCAGATGGACGAGCAGCTCGAAAAAGAATTGTCCTTCCACATCGGATGAGCACGTCAGCGATCTAATTGCGCAGGGCTACGCACCGGAAGAAGCGCGGCGGCTCGCACGGATCGATCTCGGCGGCCCCGAACAAGTAAAAGAGCAATGCCACGACGCGCGGGGCACCCGTTGGTTCGAGGATTTGCTTCAGGACTTCCGCTATGCGCTGCGCATGCTCGGCAAGAATCGCGGTTTCGCAGCGGTCGCGTTGCTTACTCTGGCGCTTGGCACCGGCGCGACGACGGTTATGTTTACGGTCGTCAACGGCGTGCTGCTCAAGCCCCTCTCATATCCCGAGCCGGAGAGGCTTGTTGCGCTGCACGGGAAAGTACAGCAGTTCGGTGAGCCGTGGGGATTTTCATATCCTGACTTTCTCGATTACCAAAGCGCAGGCCAATCGGTGGGAGAGATGGCGGCTTGGACGTACGGTGGCGGCACAATAAGCGAAGCCGCGGGAGCGGAATATGTGGAAGGCCGCGAGATCTCGTCCGAGCTGTTCTCTGTGCTGGGCGTGCCCCTCGTTCGTGGCCGCGCGTTCTCGCGTGAGGAAGACCGGCGCGGAGCGGCGCCCGTTGCCATCATAAGTTACGGCTTGTGGCAACGGGCTTACGGAGGACGCGCCGATGCGATCGGCGGGTCGCTCATCCTCGAAGGAAAGCCTTACTCCATTGTTGGAGTTGCGCCTCCAAATTTCCGCCTGGAGGACGAGGCGGACGTTTTCACGCCAATCGGCCAAAACATCGAGCCGAGAATGCAGAATCGCCGCGCGGGTTTCATTCATGTCTTAGCGCGCCTCGCACCGGGTCTTACGCTCGCACAAGCGCAGACGGAACTTTCGCTGATTGCCACTCGTCTGGCGAAGGAATATCCGGACGCTGATGCGGAGCGCGGCGTCGTCACGCATCCGCTGCAAGCGGATTTGGTCGGCGAAACGCGACCTACTCTTTTGCTGTTGCTCGGCGCTGTGACTCTGGTGCTGCTGATTGCGTGCGTGAATGTTGCCAGCTTGTTGCTGGCGCGCGGAGTCTCTCGCGAGCGTGAACTCGCATTGCGAGTGGCGTTGGGCGCGAGCAGAGGCCGATTGATACGTCAATGTCTCACGGAAAGCGGTGTCTTGGGACTTGCAGGAGGTGCGCTCGGAGTATTGCTTGCGGTCGCCGGGCTCCGGCCTTTCCTTGCGAAGTGGCCGGGCGGTCTGCCGCGTGCGGAAGATGTTCATCTCGATTGGCGCGTGTTGCTTTTTGCAGTTGGCACCTCGCTGCTTTGCGGTTTTCTTTTCGGGTTGGCGCCGGCGCTGCGCGCTCCTTCGCGGCAACTCGAGGAATCGCTTAAAGGCGGAATGCGCACAGTCGGAGGAAGCTCTCGCCGTTTGCACAGTGGTTTTGTGATAGCTGAGATCGGGCTTGCCGTCGTGCTGCTGGTTTCCGCCGGCATGCTTGGACGCACGGTACTGCGGCTGGCGGCACTGAATCCGGGAGTTCGCGTGGAAAATGTATTGACGGCGCGAGTGGCTCTATCGCCTGCGGCACTTAAAGACGCGGCGACGATGCGCGCGGCGTGGCAGAAAATTCAGGACAGCGCGCGCACCGTGCCCGGCGTGCAGTCGGTGGCACTGACCGACATCGTCCCGATGCGAGTGGGTGAAAACAATCTGCCCTACTGGGCCAGTGCTGTAGAACCGCCACCTAATCAAACGCCGTTTGCGTTGGCGTCTGGCGTAACGCCGGAATATTTGAACGTGATGGGCATCCCTCTTCGCCACGGCCGGTTCTTCAACGACGACGATCGCATCGGGCATCCACTTGTCGTGGTGGTTGATGAAGTTCTGGCGCAACATGCCTTCGGTGGAGAGGATGCAGTCGGCAAACCGCTTTGGATTCCTTCAATCAGCCAGGATCCGGTGCAGATCGTGGGCGTAGTGGGCCACGTGAGGCATTGGGGACTCGCCGGTGACGACCAATCGCGGGTGCGAGATCAAATCTACTACCCTTTCGCGCAGGTGCCCGACCCTCTGCTACATCTGTTTTCGTCGTTTATGTCGATCGCGATTCGTACGAATGTGCCGCCGCTGAATTTAGTCGAATCGCTGCAGCGCAACTTTACGCGGCGTGGCCAACGACCAGGTTCTCTACGATGTGCGCACGATGGAACAGCTTGTGAATGACTCGCTTTCAACGCAGCGCTTCCTGCTGGTGATCTTTTTTGTGTTCGCCGGCCTTGCGTTGCTGCTCGCGTGCATTGGGATTTACGGCGTGCTGGCATACCTGATGACGCAGCGCGTTCCCGAGATCGGGGTACAGGATGGCGCTCGGAGCCACCGCTGGAAACGTGATGTGGCTGGTGATGCGGCAAAGCATCGCGATGATTTTGGCTGGTGTTGGCTTTGGCACGATTGCGGCTCTGGCGGCGGGACGCTCGCTTGAACACTCGGTCGAAGGCATGCACCAAATCGAGCCCGTGAGTTTTGCCGTGATGATTCCGGTTCTTGTGGCTGCCGCGCTTCTCGCCAGTTTTATTCCTGCAAGGCGCGCGAGCCGCATCGACCCTATCAGCGCGCTGCGGCAGGATTAGCGCGAAGTTCAGCTCGCACAGTTCCACTCAATATACTGACCAGACGCCTGGCGTAGCGAGTTCGAGCAAATGGCGGTCGGGATCGCGAAAGTAAAGGCTCCAGCCGCCCAGTTCCCAGGAGCGTTTCTCTTCCACCGCAATTCCCTGCTTTGCGAGCCATGATTCCCATGCGGCCAGTTCGGCGGCTGGGATGGCGAATGCGATATGCAGTTCGCCGTCGCCATCGTGCGGCGATGTAATCTTCGCGCGAGGCTCCCTTCTTGAAGAGCAGCAGTACTTGGCGTGGGCCTGCGTGCATGGCGCAACCGCGCTCACCAAACTCGCTGATCACGGGAAATCCGAAAATATCCTGATAGAAACGAACCGAGCGAGGGAGATCGTCAACGTACAACGAAGATTCGAGGATGCCATCGAGCTTAGGGGGCATTCATTCCTCCTGGGCGGATATCCGACAGAATAAGGCCTCTGCTTCAATCTCGCCGCAGTTAAGAGGACTCAAATTAGGCGGCCGCGACTATTTTGCCAGGCCGGCGGTGGCGTTGAGGATGATGTGCAGGGGAGCGACCTGCGCGGGCTTGGCGTACTTGTTCACCAGGAAGCGCTGGCCGTCCTTCGTCACGTCATATGAAAACTGATCGGTGGAAGACACCTGAGCTCGGATCTGAGTGCGGAATAGTGGCGTGGGGTTTCCGGAAGAGAATGAATCGCGCGTATCGACGGTGACCGCCGTCAGCATGCTCTTGGCTCCGATGTAGAAAATTTCCTTTCCGTCTCCGCGCCAGCGAGGCTCGGTGCCGCCGCCGCGGGACACCTGCCATTTTCCTGTGGCGGCGGGAAACGTGGTGACGTAAACCTCCCAGTCGCCCGATTCGTTCGATGCGTAGGCCACCCATTTGCCGTCGGGAGAAATCTGGCCGTTGGAGTCGCTGGACTGTGGTGCTGAGAAAGGGCGTCATTTTTCCGCTGGATGGTTGAATCAACACCAGCTGAGATCCTCCCGCGGCGGGCTGCAACGTGGCGAGGAGCAGCTTATCGTCGGGTGACCAGGAGTTTGGAATGAGATCATCCGTGGGGTGAGCGTTTGCGCTGGCAGAAAAAATCAATCGGGGAGGCTGCAGCCCCTGCGACTGTTTCAGAAAAAGATTTGTGTCTTCGCCTGTAAAGAGCGGTAGGCGATCATGCTCCCGTCGCGCGACCAAACGCCTCCCACATCTTCCGTTGTATCGAATGTAAAACGGGAATTGGTTCCGCGGTTGAGATCGCCGAGCCAGATATTGACGTCGTTCGCTTTTGCGTCCGCGATGTCGATGGCTACGCGGCTTCCGTCGGGCGACAACGTCGGGTTTGAGACAACACCGATATCGCCGACGTGGCCGAGCTCTTTGCCGGCGCGGTCATACCAGGTGAGAACGGAGAGCGTGGCTCCGAGAGTGGCGTTGTAGACGATGGTTCCGTTCTCCGACACGGAGAAGGTTCCCCAGGAAATCGATGGCTGGTAACCGACCTGATCGGCGATGACTTGCGAATCGCTTCCCACCGCTCGCTTGGCGAGGTCAAACGGAGTGGCGCGCAACGAGGTTTTGTCGTCGAGGTAGAAAAGGTAGCCGTTTGCATAGCCCAAATTTGAACGCGACAGGACCAAGCTGTCTTTGGGTCGGCTTTGAAGGAATCGAGGTAGATGCCTCTCGAATCGTCATTGCTTGAAAAAGTGAGCATCGTGAACAGGAAATTCTCGCCATCCGGCAGAAAGACGGGCCAGCGGTGCGAAACATTTCGCGAGGGGTCGAATGATTTGTTGGTGACAGGCGCGAGACCGCTTCCGTCGGAATTTACCCTCCATAACCAGCCGGCCGCTTGGGGCGAGAAGATGATCACGCCGGTGCGACTCCAGCTTCCGCCGCGTCCGCTGGTGGCAGTGGCGAGCGGCTGAGGAGCTCCGCCGGAAAGCGCGACCTTTTTTAATTTACCGTCGGCGAAGAATGCCACGAACGCGTCGTCGGGCGACCAGAATGGGTAACTCGCGCCTTCGGTGCCGGGCAGCAGGGTTATTGCAGAGGAACCGATGCGTTGCACGCTCACCATGTTGGCGCCGGAGGCTTCGTCGGGTGACACGAACGCCAGCATGTGGCCATCGGGCGAAAGCGCGAGATGGGTCATCTCCTGCTGGATGGGGATGAAAAATTCAAGGCGTTCCGCTGCTGCGGGCTTCGGCCTGAAGAAGAACGCGAGCGCGCCGACCGCGAGGGCTGCGCACAGAGCTGACAGCAATGCGATGCGAGCGGTCTTGCTTCCGTAGGATTTTCCCACTGCGGGCTGCTGCTGAACCTGCGTAATTCCGCTCGAATCGCGAATCCAGTCGAGTTCGAGTTTCAGATCGTGAGCGCTTTGCGGGCGTTCGTCGGGATCTTTCGCGAGACACGATTTGACGATGCTTTCGAGCAGCGGTGGCGCCAGCGGCTGCAATTCGCGCATGGGCCGGGGATCGTCTTTCAGGATGGCGGCGATCAGGCTGGCGTGGCTTTTGGCTTCGAATGCTTTCTTTCCCGTGGCCATTTCATAGAGCATCGCGCCGAAGGAAAAAATATCGCTGCGCGCATCGGCTTCTTTGCCTTCCAGTTGCTCGGGCGACATGTATTGCATAGTGCCGACAATGGTTCCCTTCACGGTGAGCGGATGGCTCATGGTCGGGGAAGAGCCGATGTCGCCCTGCAGAACTTCTCCGCCTTTTGCGAGGCCGAAGTCGAGGAGTTTGGCGCCGGATTTTGTGAGCATCACGTTGCCGGGTTTCAAGTCGCGATGGACGATTCCGCGGCGGTGGGCTTTGTCGAGAGCGTCCGCGATCTGCGAAGCGGTGCGCAGAAGTTCGGGGGTGGGGAGCGGGCCCTTTTCAATTCGGGCCGCCAGCGTCTGCCCTTCGAGATATTCCATCACCAGATAATCAATTCCGTCCTGGTGGCCTACGTCGTAGAGCGCGCAGATGTGTGGATGATTGAGGCTGGAAACAGCGCGAGCTTCGCGATCGAATCGCTGGCGTACTTCGGGCGTGCCCTCTAGCCCTTCGGTGAGAACCTTGATCGCGACGGTGCGGTCGAGGCGCGTGTCTCGCGCGCGATACACTTCCCCCATGCCACCAGCGCCAAGCGGTGATTGAATTTCATAGGGGCCGAGTTTCGTGCCGGGGGTGAGAGCCATTCGCGCGCGCGATTATACTCCTATGCCTCTTTTTCTGGCGGATCCAACTGCCGCAGGTGAAGTCCTGCGACGCGCAACGGAGTCACATAGTCCACGTTCGAAACATCCATTCACAAACGAACGCAGCCACTCGACATAGAGTGATATATACATAATTTATAATACCCGTGGGCGCTAACGGCCTCACCGGTGTTATTTGGTGTCAGGAGAGAATTTCATTGCACAACTGGAACGATTCGCTAAAGGGTGTGCTGTTCGGAGCACTGACCGGGATTGCGGTGGGGTTGGGCGGCTTTATTTTGGCAGAAATCCCCAAGACACACGCGATGGGCGGTGTGATGTTTCTGCTCGTTCCGTTTGCTGCTGGCGTGGCGATCACGGTGATTTCACGCGATGTGGGGAGAATCTCCGCAGCCGCACTCCTGGCCGCAATTGGATCACTCGCCATTTTGATCGCTACGAAAATGGAAACTCCTGTGTGTGCCGTGATGGCATTTCCCTTTCTCCTTGCCGGACTGTTGGCCGGCGTTGGGCTGGGAATTGCACTTGGATATTTGTTCAGCAAACTCAGGGGCAGGTTCGGAGGCAACGACGCTACGTTCACGTCGATCATCTTGCTGGCTATGCCCCTTCTGATTTTCGCAGGTCACCGCTTGGAGGTCTCTAACCCGATTCAAGCGCGACGTCAGATGGTGATTTCCACGATCCGAATCCCCGCTGGGCCACCTCAAGTTTGGGCCGAACTCGAATCGTTCGACAGCGTCGCAGGGAGAAAACCATTCTTAATGCATATCGGACTTCCTATCCCGGTGCGATGCGTACTGGAAGGAAGCGGCCGAGGAGCCAAGAGGACGTGTTATTTCGACCACGGCTACATCCAGGAGACGGTCGTCGGATGGTCGCCGCCAAATACGATGCTTCTTTCGATTGACCGGACGAACATGCCGGGGCGGCACTGGTTGGGGTTCGAGAGTGCCACGTACGATTTACGACGTGAAGGAGATGAGACGGTCCTTACTCGAAGCACAACCATCGTTTCGTATTTGTACCCCGCTTGGTATTGGCGACCTCTAGAGCGGTGGGGCGTGCAAAGCGAGCACGACTACATATTCAGTGACGTTGCACGGCGCGCGCTTCCGCAGGCTTCAGAACACTGAAACACCACAGCCTCACGTTTACATCTAATTGATGTTGTGGCGGGCACGGAAAATTGGACGGGTGCGCGTGCGATTGCACGAAACGGCACATTACGTCGCATAGACGACATTTCCTAGGTAACATTGAGTAGAACCCGGTGCGGGCCGGATACCCGAATCACAGAGGGGGAGAAATGAAGAAAGCGATCCCGAGTGCGCTATTTTTAATTCTTTTTTCAAGTACGGCACTTTTCGCACAAGAGGGACCAAAGCGTGCCCCGGCGAAACCCGTCACCGTAGATATCATCAACGCGGAGGGGCACAGCGTTGGAACTGCCGTTCTATCTGAATCAACGCACGGCGTGAAGATCACGTTGAACGTGAAGAACCTGCCGCCCGGCCCGCACCTGATGCACATTCATCAGTTCGCAAAATGTGACGCGCCCGACTTTAAGTCTGCCGGACCCCACTTCAATCCAACCGACGGAGATCACAGCCATACCGGTATGATGGCTGGAGATATTCCCAATTTTGTCTTGACGGTGAGTGCGGATGGCACGGCGCACACAACCACGACTGCGCCGTACGTAACCCTGGGCTCCGAGAGTAATTCCGTTTTCAGCAACGGTGGAACTTCCATCGTAATACACGCGGTGGCGGGAGAAGTGTCTGCCAGTGCGCCGCCGCGAATCGCGTGCGGAGTGATTGCGAAGGTTCAATAAATAAACCGAGAGACAGCGGCGTCACCAGATCACAACACGTTCTTCAGGCTTCAGATATAACTTTTGGTCCGGTGCTATCTCGTACGCCCTGTACCAAGCCTCGACATTTCGAACCGTATCGCTCCGGTATGGACCGGGCGAATGAGTGTCGGTTTTGATTTGCCTGCGCAACGCCGCCTCGTCCTGAGCCTTGCGCCATCGTTGAGCGAACGCCAGAAAAAAGCGCTGCTCGCCTGTCAGCCCGTCTATCGCGACATCTGGCTTCCCTTTCAGCGACAAGATGTAAGCGTCGTGCGCTACCAATAGTCCCGCCAAGTCAGCGATATTTTCGCTGAGCACCTGCTTGCCATTCACGCAGAGGTCGGAAAACGGGCAGTAGACGTCAAATTGTGCCGCGAGCTCTGCCGCTGCGGCGTGGTAGTTGGCCGTGTCTTCCGCAGTCCACCAATTGCCGAGGCGGCCCTGCGCGTCGTAAATATTTCCCAGTTCATCGAAGCTGTGAGTGATTTCGTGGGCCATTCGGGCGCCGGCTGAGCCGTAATTCGAGGCGGAATCGCCCTCAGGGTCGAAATAAGGCGGCTGCAGAATACCGGCTGAAAATGTTTCGGTATTCGGTGTAAACACGATCACCGCGCCCACGATTTGCGGATCGATCCTCCACTCGTCGGGATCGGCAGGTTGCTTTAGCTTGGCGAGATTACGCGAGCGATTGAAGGCTTCGGCGCGGCGCATATTGCCGAAGGCGTCTCCACGCGCGACGTCGAGCGTCGAATAGTCGATCCATGTGTCGGGATAGCCGAGCCCGATCCTGAGCGCGGCCAGCTTGGCTAATGCCTTTTCTTTTGTCTGCGGCGACATCCAGGCCAGGTTTGAAATGCGGGCGCGATAGGCGGTGATCAGGTCGGCGACCATGGCTTTCGCTTTCGCCTTCGCTTCGGGTGGGAAATAACGCTGCGTGTAGAGCTGGCCGACTGCCTGGCCGAGCGCGGCGTTCGTAGCGACGATGCCGAGCTCGCTGCGGTCCGCCATTTTCTGCTCACCCGAGATAATCGTGCCGTAGAAGTCGAAATCTTCCGCGGCGACTGCCTTGGGTAACACGCTGGCATAGTGCTCGATCAGGTGGAACTTGAGATAGTCCCTCCACACGGCGAGCTCTTCGCTGCCCACCAGAGCAGAAGTGCCCGTAACAGCTGACGGTTGCCAGACGACGAACTCCGGCTGGTCGTCAACACCGGCAGACTTGAAATAGGCCTTCCAGTCCATGCCGGGGGCCTTGGCGTCGAAGTCGGCGTGTTTCCACGGATTGTTCTGCTTGAAAACGTCGGTCGCATCGGAGTCCGGCGCATGCGCATGCGCCAGCCGGATTTCAAGCGCCAAAATGCGCGCCGCCTTGGATTCCGCGTCCGGAATGTCCGCAAGCTTCAGGATCGCCGCAATGTGCGCCTGATACTGACCGCGCAGGGCGGCAGCTTTGGGCGAAGAGTCCAGATAGGCTTCGCGGTCGGGTATTCCCAGACCGCCCTGCCACAGGTGGAAAAGGCAGCGCTGTGAGTCCTGAAAACCTTGATTGACCCAGACACCGAAAACGTGGTCAGCGTTGGCGGTGAGGCCATCCACTTCAGTATTCAGCGTGGTTCCGAGATAGGCTGAGAGCGACGCCTTGTCCGTGATCGCTGAAATCGTGGCCATCTCGCCGGCCAGCGGCGTGAGCCCCTTCGCCTCGATCGCGGATTCGTCTATGAAGCTGGCGTAGTAGGTGCCTACCTTCTGTGCGCCGCTGCCTTTGACGGGCTGGGAAGCGGCCGCATCTTGAATGAGGTCGCGAACGCGCTGGCTTGTTCTCGCCTTTAAGATGGCGCGGGTGTCGTAGCTCGACTGGCCAGCGGGTATCGCTGCTTTTGCGAGCCAGCCCCCATTGGCATAGCGGTAGAAGTCGTCCCCGGGCTTGATGGAACGATCCATATCGTGCGTGTACACATTTTCACCGAGCGGTGTGGCGGTTCCGCTCAGATAAACGGCAGACGCGAGGATAACAACCGGCGCCACAGTGCGAAAAAGGAGCATACGAGTCCTTTCGAGCAAGCCGACCGCTGCGCAAGGGCCCCGATTCGGCAACCCGTGAATTTGAAAGCGAAATTTGACTTCTTACAGGACCGCGCGCCTTGGGAGCTTCGATGCTGGCTTTCATCGGAACGGTTGGACGTTTCCGGTTCAAGCCTCAGCACAAACACTACCGATGTACCGAAGGATAAGTTGGATCGAGCGTGGACATTACCAGGCGTTCGTTCATCACTCGAGCAGAAACCTCCGAATTTCGGGCGGCTTTCCAGTTTCAAGTGATCTGTGGACCCTATCCCATGGCTATGAGCAGAATTTGAAGTAGTTCCATGTTCTGGTGCGGCTAGTACTCGCTGAGCGTCCGAAAACTCACAGTTTTCTATGTATTTTGGTTGACTATTAACTAGAACAGTTCCAAAATCCGCCACCTCGTCTCGACTTCAAAAACTTCCGGGCCCTGTTCTCCGGTTAGTAGTGAAATCGAGACGCGCACGACTGTGTCCGTACCTTCGTAATCAGTGAATTCTGCAAAACCGCTGTGCACAAACCTTCGAGGAGGCAACATATGGGCGTTGGAAATAGTAAATCAGGACGGCGCGCGAAAGCCACTTTCGTCCAAATTGGCTTTGCGTCGCTCGTCGTGATTGCAGTTGCACTCGCTTTCGCGTTTACACAGGGGCAGGCGACGGGCGCATCCGCGACTGCTCCGCAAACGACCCGGCAGATGACTCTGATTGGCGCATCTACAATCCATTCAACCCCGCTCGGGAGCGGCGCAGTGGCGAACCCCGAAACAGATAGTCGGGATGGTGAAGGCGATGGGCCTGGTATCAAGCCCGGCTTGGGACCTGATGTTGTCGTTCGGCCGTTTGCAACGCCTGCGGCATCGAAGATGCCGCGGCATCGCACGAATCTCGCAATTCCGAGCAAGTTTGCGGCTAGCCCGAGCCTCTGCAGCAGCTCGCCCGAACACCTCAAGCAGCACATTTCCGCCCCCGGAACCCAATGTCCCGGCCAGCTTCGTTGTAGGTTTTCAGGCACCGGGATTTGCCGGATTCAACGGATTGAGCCATGTAGACCAGCGATTGGCGAATGGTGGAAATCAATTCAGCCTTGAGCCACCCGATCAGGGTCTTTGCGCGGGCAATGGCTTCGTAATCGAGACGGTCAATGACGTCATCCAGGTGTACAACACGCGAGGAACCATCCTCGTCGGTGTAGAAGATATGAACTCCTTTTTTGGGCTAGCTACACAGATCAACAGGACGACCGGCGTCCGAGGTCCGTTCCTCAGCGACCCGAGATGTTTCTATGATTCTCAGACGCAGCGTTGGTTCGTCACTGAGCTAATGGAGGACGACGGAGGTAACCCGGGCGCAACAGGCCGCAATTTCAACCTCATCGCCGTCAGCCAAACCGCCGATCCGACGCAGCCTTTCAGTGTCTTCAAGTACGACGTGACGGACGACGGCCTGAACGGAACTCCCAGCCATGCGGGTTGCCCATGTTTCGGCGACCAGCCGCTGTTTGGCACGGACAAGTTCGGTGTGTACCAAACAACGAACGAATTCGGTGACTTCTTCAACGGAGCACAAGTCTACGCGATTTCCAAAGCGAAGCTGGTGGCGGCGGCCAATGGCGGTCCCCTTCCGACCGTGATTGGCATCGATGCCTCTCAGCAATTGGTGCCGTTCGGCGGCGAGTCTTATTCCATCCAGCCGGCTACAGCACCGGGACAAGACGATTGGGATCACGATCAGGGCGGCTCCGCGCATGGCGGAGTTGAGTACTTCTTGAGCGCTCTCCAATTCGTGGATACTTTCGACAATCGCATCGCGGTTTGGGCTCTCACGAATACCAAATCGCTGACTCGAAGTCCCCGAGCCTCACCTTAGCGTTCGACGTTCTCAGTTCGGAAACTTACGGGCAGCCAAATCCAGCATCGCAGAAGCTTGGCGATATTCCGCTGGGTGCTTCGTTTGGCGAGGGCCTGGAGTTCTTGAACACCAACGATGACCGGATGAACCAGGTTGTTTTCAGCCAGGGCATCCTATTCGGCGGCGTGAATTCTCTGCTGAAAGTGGGCGGCGCGGAACAGCAAGGCATCGCCTGGTTTGGCGTGCAGCCCTCGTTCAAGGGGTCCACGCTGACGGGCCGCATCGTCCGGCAGGGCTACGTCGCCGTTAAGGGCAATGATGTGATGTTCCCCTCTCTCGGTATCAATGAGGATGGTAACGGCGTGATTGCCTACACCCTCGCGGGCAACGGCTTTTTCCCAAGTGCAGCGTACACGGACGTCTTCGCAGGTTTTGCCTTGCCCATCGTTCATATCGCGGGAGCGGGTCAAGACTCCGATGACGGATTCACCGGTTACGTTGCGGAAGGTGGCGATGGAACCGGCCGCTGGGGCGATTATTCTGCCGCCGTGGCGGATGGCGACCGAATCTGGTTTGCCTCCGAATATATTCCCAACAAGTGTCCGGTGAACGCGCTGCCGTGCAGAACTTCGCTCGCAAATTGGGGCACGTTCTTCGCTACGGTACGTCCGTTCGGCTTCTAACCATAATTCCATTCCGCCTTCTTGAGGCGGCTAAAAGTGAAAAAGGGCAACGACTCTCAGTCGTTGCCCTTTTTTTTGAAGCCACCGGAAAACGTGGCCTTTTCTGCTGCCTGACCGGTGCCTCCCTTAGGTGAAGGGCGGTATGGGCGGGTTCCCCCGGGCATGTTAAATCTTGATGGCCAGGCTAAGGCGATTTCGCCCTCACCTTTGCCCCGAGGGCAAATGGCCAAACGGATTCTGGTGGCAGACGACAATCCGATGATACGCAAGATGCTGTGCCGCCTATTCGAAATTGAAGAGGATTACGATATCTGCGCGGAAGCCGAAAATGGACAGGAAGCGATTGAACTCGCGCTGCATCATCGTCCCGATCTGATAATCCTCGATCTCGCGATGCCCATATTGAATGGCTTGGAGACAGCTCGAGAACTAAAGAAGATTATGCCCGACGTGCCGATTATTCTCTTTACTCAGCACGCGCATGCCAGTAAAGGCCTTTCCGGCTTCCAGATGATTGTTGATCGAATCGTTCCGAAGACGGATGCAAGGGCGCTGATGGGACATGTGAAAACACTCGCCCCGGTGTAGATAGCCGCTTTGGCTCCGCTCGACAGGCCTAGAAAGGCGGCCGCATCATCCATTTGCCCGATTCTTTATCCTTGTAAAATTCGCCGAACGGTATGTTGTTGTACATCGAAGCGCCGATGTTTCTGGATGCCACCTTCACGTCAAATGTGCACTTGAAACCCTGCGGAGTGGGTGCGTCGCAGGCTTCCTTCTTGAAAAACTTGATTTCGATTGGATCGGAGACGGTTTCACCGGGCGGGTGATTCATGGCGTTTAACATGGCTTCCTTCATCTGCGCTTCCGAGGGTTCGGATCCGGCGCCGCCACAACCCATCAGCCCGATCGTCAATACGGTACCCAACGCAAAATATCTAAGTCCGAGTCTCATTCCACTCCCCCTAAGAAAATCAGGCGACACTGGCGCGCCAATGTAATGCATTCGGACTTCTTGGTGCAATCACAGTTTATCGGTCGTTCATACCGTCGAGGAAACAGTGAACCACAGGATGGGTGTACTATCGGCCTCGCCTTCAAGTCTAAAAGAAATTCCGGCAAGTGGGAGACGACATGACTTTTCCAGCCACTACATCAGGCAAATCGCTCTTCGATTCCCTGCTTGCGCTGCATCCTGTTCTTTGTTCTTGCAGCCATCCTCGCGCCGATTTCTCTTTCTAACGCTCAGCCTGTCCCTCAAGGCAAGACACTAACGGCGCTTGCCGAAATTCGCGACGCCTGGGTGCGAGATCTCCACGACAAAAACTCGAACCGATCTTGAAGTTCTACGCACCGGACGCTGCTTTCCTTCAGCCTTCCGGCGACCGGATCACGGGTGCCACGGCGCTCCGCAATCTCTTCCAGAATATAATGGCCACCTTCGATAGCAGCCTTACCCTGCGCAGCCTGAAACTCGAAACTTCGGGCGATCTGGCCTATGACAGCGGCGAATTTGTGGAGACTTTAACCAACATCGCTACCGGGGCGAAGATTTCTTCCAAGGGCAGCTACATAATCATCTACAAGCGTCAGGCTGGCGGCGACTGGCAAATCGTTCAGCATGTCTGGACGGGTACGCCTCCGGCAGGAACGTAAGCCGTGCAATTTCCTCGGAACGAGATCGGAAAGTTGTTGAGATTCCCTGCGTACGCTGCTGTAGAAACGGGAAACGGTACAGGTGTGGGTGGGAGCGTTTGCTAGACGGTCGAACTCTTGTCTTCTTCGACGGGAGCCGTGCTGGCGGCCGCCGCCTGCGCCCAGCTTCGTGCGCAGGCAACCGATTAATTCAGGCGCGAGATTGGAAATGGCCATGCCTTCCGACACCAGGAATTTGCAGCTGAGGATTGGCCGGCTCTGATCTTCGTCAGAGAGCTGGCAACTTACTTTGCAATACTGGCAGTCCTGATTCCAGCAGAAGCGGCCGTAGGGGATCGTCTCCGGGCTGATGAATTGAAATGCGCGAAGTAGCGAATTGCGCTCCGGGACGAGGAACGTCTTGCCCATGATCGAAATTTCTACGAGCTTTTCGTACGGCCGAAAGATATCCGACATCAATGACGCTCCGATTTCCGACATGGTCGTTACCCCGTGACTCGAAACTAAAGCAGCGCGAGGCGCGGAGCAATGAGAACTAGGCGGGCCGTGTTCAATGCTCCAATGGCGGATGAAAAGCGAACAGAGCTGAAGGCTGCAAGCGCCGACGCGGGTGACCGGACAGAATGGGTCCGTAGGAGCTAAGGCCCGCCCGCGCTACCAAAGGCTCCTAGCTGGTGCTTGCTGCGCCCAGAACGAGCCAGGGGTCAGGAACGTTCTGACGGGAACAAAACGAGGAGCGTGTATATGCCAAGCATGATCCCGAAGAACGGAACGGGAAGCGCGACGAAAGCCGCCAGGATCGCAATCGCTCGCGCGGATCGCCTGCCGGCCAATAAATCCGCCGCGGCCACGAGCGCGACGATGCCCGAGAGAATGTTCCAGATGATGATGCACACATACACGAGGTGAAAATCAGCCATTAAGGCGAACGGATTGGCCACACGAGAAAGCAGCGCGCCAAACATGAGCGTCGCCGTTCCACTGAAGAAAATTAAGACCAGCGCGATGATTAGCCGGGAAATTCCGTAGAGAGCCCAGAGGATGCCCAGCGTTCCGTTGCGACCGCCCGATGTGACAACTGACGTGTTATTCGCCATGTTCATCGCACCTCCCGAGTGCCTTGCTCGAATCGCGGAGTGAAAACGTCAGGCGAAAAACTGGCCCATCTTCCGGAATTTCTCGTAGCGCTGCGAAATCAGCTGCTCGGGAGAAAGCTGCGAGAGTTCCTGCAGCGAGCGTTCGACGAACGGTTCGACCAGCTTCGCAGTGAGTTCGGGATCCATATGGGCGCCGCCTTCGGGCTCGGGAATGATTTCGTCGATCAGCTTCATCTCCAGAAGATCGCGCGCCGTGATTTTCAGCGCTTCAGCGGCTATTTCGGCCTTCGAAGCATCCCGCCACATGATGGAAGCGCAACCTTCTGGCGAAATCACGGAATAAACCGAATTCTCGAGCATAAACACGCGGTCGCCCACGGCGATGGCCAGCGCCCCACCCGAGCCGCCTTCGCCGGTGATGATCACGACGATCGGAACCGGGAGCCGCGCCAGCTCACGCAAGTTGTAGGCGATGGCTTCGGCCTGGCCGCGCTCTTCGGCGTCAACACCTGGATAAGCGCCCTGCGTATCGACGAAGACGATCACGGGCCGGCGGAATTTTGCGGCCAGCTGTGTGGCGCGCAGTGCTTTGCGATAACCCTCAGGTTTGGCCTGGCCGAAATTTCGCGCGAGCCGCTGCTTGGTATCGCGTCCCTTCTGGCTCCCGACAATCATCACCGGCTTGCCTTGAAACCACGCCATGCCGGTGATAATTGCAGGATCGTCTGAGAAGTGCCGGTCGCCGTGAATCTCGCTGAAATTTTCGAAACAGGAGGCGGATGAAATCGTCCGTGTAGGGGCGTTGCGGGTGGCGCGCGAGTTGGAGACGCTGCCAGGCGCTGATGTTGGCGAAGAATTCGCGCCTCAACTCTTCCACTTCGTGGCGCAGGCGCTCGATTTCGGCAGTGCCCTCTTTGGTGGGCGATAGGCGGCCCAATTCTTCCACGTCGCGCTCCAGCGCGTTGATGGCGTGCTGCCGCTGGCGCTCTTTTTCTCGTGGACTGTCGCCTGCTGAGTCGGCCATCACTACGTTCTCGTTGTCATTCGGGCTTTGCCGCTTGCTCGGCCAGCTTGCTGCTGCTTTCAAGGCTTTCCTGCGTTCGCGGCGCTGGCGGAGCCGCTCCCGAAGTTTGTCTCTCTTCGTCACGGAATCAGTCACTGAGCGTTATCTTATTAAACCAGCTTATTGAACAAGCGCGACCGAATCAGAGCCGCAGATTTCGCGCACGCGCTCGACAAGCTCGCGATCGGCTTTCACCGCGCTGGACGATTCGAGCGTTGCTTCGCTGCCATCGTCTTGAATCAGCTCAAAGGAAACTCGGCAACGCCCCGGACTTCTTGTGAACAGCTCGCCGAGCCGATCGAGCACACCCGGGTCCATGGCTTTCAAATCCACCCGAACGCGCAAAAGGCTTGGCGCTCGGTCGGTCACCTGATCGAGCACGCGCGCATCGGAAACCATCAGGCGTGTGCCCACGTCTTCCACGGCAACGCGGCCCTTGACGAGCAGCGGCGTGGCCGCTTTCAGAATCGGCTCGAGCTTCTGGAACGCTTCCGGAAATACCAGCGCCTCGATCACGCCGGTACGATCCTGCAGCGTGACAATCATCCAGCGCGCTCCGCGCCTCGAGCGCATCGGCCGCGACGAAACGATGATTCCCGCGACGACGATGTCCTCGCCGTTGCGCTTTCCTTCGATCGTCGCCAGCTCGATCGCGGAAAGGTCCTTCAATCGCCCCGCATATTTGTCGAGCGGATGCCCGGAAATATAAAAGCCGAGCGTAGCGTATTCCGCAGCGAGCAGTTCGTGCTCCGGCCACTCCGGAACTTCAGGCAATTCTTCCGGAGGCATGGGAGTCGCCGTTGACGCGCCGCCTCCGAATAATCCGTGCTGCCCGGCTTCGCGTGCCCGCTGCAACTTCTGCGACCGTTCCATCACACGGTCAATCACGGAGATCATCTGCGCGCGATGGCGCTCCGAGCCCGTCCATCGCTCCAGATCGAACCAGGCTTTCCAGCACTCGCTTATTCAGCAGTCGCGTGTCGATCGATTCGCAGAATTGAAACACGCTGGTGAAATGGCCCAGCGTTTCGCGCGCCTGCAAGATTCCCGTCACCGTGTTCTCGCCCACGTTCTTGATGGCGCACAAGTCCGAAGCGAATCTCGTCGCCGATGGGCGTGAAATTCATCGCGCTCGAATTCACGTCGGGTGGCAGCACCGTGATGCTCATGCTGCGGGCCTCATTGATGTATTTCACCACTTTTTCGGTGTTGCCGGTTTCCGAAGTGAGCATGGCGGCCATGAACTCGACCGGGTAATGCGTCTTGAGATAAGCGGTCTGGTAGGCGAGAAGCGCATAGGCGCAGGAGTGCGATTTATTGAAGCCGTAGCCGGCAAACTCCGCCATCAGATCGAATAGTTTCTCAGCCTTCTTCTGCGGAACTTTGCGCGCGATGCAGCCGGTAACGAACTTCTCGCGCTGCGCGGCCATCTCTTCGTGCTTCTTCTTGCCCATCGCGCGGCGAAGTAGATCGGCGTCACCCAGCGAAAAGCCCGCGAGCCGGTTGGCAATCTGCATCACCTGCTCTTGGTAGAGAATCACGCCCCAGGTCTCGGCAAGTATTTCCTGCAGTTCCGGCAAATCGTAGGTGACTTTTTTCTTGCCGTGCTTGCGCGCGATGAAATCGTCAATCATGCCGCCCTGAATCGGGCCCGGGCGATACAGCGCGTTGAGCGCCGTCAAGTCCTCGAGGCGAGTGGGCTGATAGCGGCGCAGAATGTCGCGCATGCCGTGCGACTCAAACTGGAAAATGCCGGTGGTATCCCCGCGCGCAAAAATCTTGTAGGACGCTTCGTCGTCGAGCGGCAGCGTGTCGAGGTCAATATCGGTGCCGCGATTTTGCTTGATCAGCTTCACCGCGTCGCTCAGCACTGTCAGCGTCGTAAGGCCGAGGAAATCCATCTTCAGCAGGCCGATGCGCTCGAGCGCATTCATGTCGTATTGCGTCGAGATTTCGTCTTTGTTCGACTTGTACAGCGGAACGATTTCAGTGAGCGGGCGCGGAGAAATCACCACTCCTGCCGCGTGCGTCGAAGCGTGGCGCGCCAGCCCTTCCAGCCGCAGCGCCACTTCCACCAGCTCCTTCACGCGCTCGTCTTTTTCGCGCATCGAATCCAGCTGCGGCGATTGCTTCAACGCATCTTCGAGCGAAATGTTCAGCGTCGTAGGGACCATCTTCGCCAGCCGGTCCACCTCGCCGTACGGCATATCCAGCGCGCGCCCCGCATCTTTCAACACCGCCTTCGCCGCCATCGTCCCGAAAGTAATGATCTGCGCGACGCTCTTGTCACCATATTTCTGGCGGACGTAATCAATCACCTCGCCGCGCCGCCGCATGCAGAAATCGATATCGATATCGGGCAGCGAGACGCGTTCCGGATTGAGAAAGCGCTCGAAAAGTAAATCGTATTGCAGCGGATCAACGTCGGTGATGTGCAGCGCGTAGCTGACGAGACTTCCCGCCGCAGATCCGCGGCCCGGCCCCACCGGAACGCCCTGCGCCCGCGCGTAATGAATAAAATCCCACACGATCAGGAAGTAGCCCGCAAAGCGCATCTTCTTGATCATTTCGATTTCAGATGTCAGCCGGCTCTCGTACACCGGCAGCGGATGGCGCAAGCGATTCTCGGTCGCCAGCCTTTCCAGCGTCGGCGCACGGGTGACGAAACCCTTCGCGAACTACTTTCTCGAAGTACGAATCCGTCGTGAAGCCTTCGGGTACTTTGAATTCCGGAAACGGATTCGTCACCCGCTGGATTTTTACGTTGCAGCGATCCGCAATCGTCACAGTGCGCGAGACGGCGTCCGGCAACTCTCGAAACACCTCCGCCATTTCCTCGGCGGTTTTGAAATAAAACTGATCGGTGGGGAATTTCATCCGCTGGCTGTCGCTCATCGTCTTGCCGGTCTGAATGCACATCAGCACTTCTTGGGCATGAGCGTCGGAGCGGGTCAGGTAGTGGCAATCGTTCGTAGCGACCAGCGGAATCCCCGTTTCGCGCGAGAGTTGGACGAGATCGCGATTGATGCGCGTCTCGATTTCCATTCCCTGGTCCTGCACTTCGAGGAAAAAATTCCCTTTGCCGAAAATGTCGTGCAGCCGATAGGCGTTGGTTTTCGCCTGATCGTATTTTTCAGAGACGAGCGCATCAGCCACTTCCCCGCGCAAGCAGGCCGAGAGCGCGATCAATCCTTTGCTGTGCTGCTGCAGCAGATCGTGGTCCACGCGCGGCTTGTAGTAGAACCCGTCGAGGAATCCGGTGGAAACCAGCTGAATCAGATTGCGATAGCCTTCTTCATTCTCCGCGAGCAGCACCAGATGATTCGAGCGCTCGGCGTCGCTGCCGCGATTCTTGTGATTATCCGGCGCCACATACACTTCGCAGCCGATGATCGGCTTTACGCCGTGCGTCCCGGCCTTATGAAAGAAATTCGCGGCGGCGAAAAGATTTCCGTGGTCGGTAACCGCCACCGCAGGCATGCCCCGGCGCGCCGCTTCGGCCGTTAATTCGCCGATTTCGCAAGCGCCGTCCAGGAGAGAGTAGTCCGTATGCAGATGTAGGTGAACGAAATTCGGAGGAGCCATTCAAAATCCATTCTAAACCAGCTTCGCTGAATCGGCCATCACGAATCGCCGGTCAGAAATTCAGGAGAGCCGTTGCCCGTTACTCAGTGCGCGCCTTGCCAGCCTTCGAAATATCGTCGAGCTCGACTCTAGCGTCGGCCTGTTTTTGCGGCTCGCCCTTTCGACTTCGCTGCCGCACCCGCATGCGTGCCGGGCGCACTTCCAGCGCCGGGTTTTGCTGGCTTCCCTTTCGCTTTTGCCGCGGATGTACCCGCAGCGGCGATCGCCGGCTTCCCGCCGGACGCCGCAGATTTCGCGGCCGCCGCTGGAGGAGCCGTTGCCGCAGCCTCGCCTTTCGATTTTTCCGTGCTTCCCTTCCGGCACGCCAGCGTCCTTGCCCTTCCGCTTCTTTTCCTTCTCCGGCTTTTTCTTCGGTTCCTCTTTGATTCCCGCCAGGTTCCGCAGAATCTTTACGCGACTCTCCGGATCGCGCCCTCTTCCGCGCAGTTGCAGTTCGAAAAGCTCCTCGATAATTTTGTCGAACTTCGGCCCGCGCGGTATTCCCAACGCATCCAGTTCGCCCACCGGCAGCCCCAGCCGCAGCGGGCGCCATTTCTGCAAGTAATTCCGGATTTTCGCCGACGCCTTCGGATTCGGCATCTCCACTTCGATGAACGCAATCATCTCCGGCAGCACGGACACCAAATAAAAATACGCATCCTTTGGCGCGTTCGTCTTGCGTCCCTTCAAATCCTGCACAATCTTCTGCGCGTGCCCCACCAGCTCATCCACTTCTTTGATTTCAGACGCGCGCAGCTCCAAATTGCGCATCGCCGCCCCGGCCTCGCGATCCTTCAGCCGGCCCAGCGTGTAATACATCACCGGCACGTTCAGACGCGGCCTCAGCCCGGATTCCATCAGATTCCCGCGCACGCGCGCCAGCTTGTTCAAGCTGTCGTAGTCCGGCTTTCGACGCGGCAAATTCGGATGGATCGCGGCCAGCATGTCGTGCGACTCCCACGCCTTCAGCGTAGCGACTGGATTATCTTCGCGCGCAAGCGACCGCACCTCATTCCCGACATCCGCGCCTCCCAGGTTCTTGTGCAGCTCGCGTTCGATGGCCAGGTCGAACCACTCCTGCGTGCGCGATTCCATCCGGAAATTCATCCGCGCGCAATAACGCAAGATCCGCATCAGCCGGATGGGTTGATTCGTAAACGCGTGGATTGGTCAGCGCGCGCACTTCCTGCTTTTCGAGGTCCGCCAGCCCATTGGTCGGATCGAGCAGCAGGCCGCGCGACTGCGTATTCAGCGAAATGGCGATCGCGTTGATCGAAAAATCGCGCCGCCGCAGGTCCTCCATGATTCCAGAGAAACGAACCTCCGGCTTCGCTCCAGGCTTTTCGTACACGTCGTCGCGCGCTGCCGGAAATCGAGCCATCCACGTCCCCCGCAAAAATCACTTCGTAGTGGCGCAGCTTCTCGCTTTCCCACAGAGTGCGCGCGCCGCCTTTCTCCAATTCGCGCACCATCCGGACCGGGTTCCCTTCCACCGTGAAGTCCAGATCGCGGATCGGCTGGCCGGAAATCAGGTCGCGCACCGCGCCGCCGCTCAAATAGATGTTCACCTCCTGCGAACGCGATAATTCCTGCACGCGCTCCAGCACGGCGCGCTGTTCGGGTGAAAGCCTGCTTTCCAGCAAATACATGTAATCGGGCATGAGCGTTACGCCTTTCCGCGAATTCCGCGCGAAGCCGTTTTCAGGCTCGCGGGTGATGCGCCTTGTAAACCTGCTTCAATCTCTCTTCCACCACGTGCGTGTAAATCTGCGTCGTTGAAATATCCGAATGTCCCAGCATCATCTGCACGGAGCGCAGATCCGCTCCGCGATCCAGCAAATGCGTTGCAAAACTGTGACGCAGCGTATGCGGCTTCAACGGCTTCCGCAATGCTGCCTTCCTTCCGTACTGGCCCATCATCTTCCAGATCATCACGCGATCCATCGGCCGTCCCCGCTGATTCAGAAACAAATGCGCCGACGCGTTATCTTTCAACAGCTCGGGCCGGGATTTTTTCATGTACGCTTCGACCACCGCCAGAGCTTTCTTCCCCACCGGCACCAGGCGTTCCTTATTTCCTTTGCCGATACAGCGAAGGCATCCTGCGTCCAGCTGCAAATCGCCAACCCGAATGCCCGCCAGTTCGGAAACGCGAATCCCCGTCGAGTACATCAACTCGATGATCGCTTTATCGCGCAGGCCGATCGCAGAAGAGGTATCCGGCTGCGCGAGCAAACGCTCCACTTCCTCGACGCTCAGAAAATACGGCAGGCTCTGCCGGAACTTCGGCGATTCGATCGTCGCCGCCGGATCTTCCTTGATGAATCCTTCGATCAATGAAAACCGGAAAAAATGCCGGATCGTCACCAGATGACGCGCCACCGAGCGGCTGTCGAGCCGCCGCTTATAAAGCATCGCCAGAAAATCCACCACATCCTGCGCGTTGAATCTTCGCAGTAACAAGGTTCTGCTTATCCAGAAATCCCACGAACTTCAGCATGTCGCGCCGATACGACTGGATCGTATTGTCCGAGAGCCCCTTTTCGACTCGCAGATAACTCAGAAATGTCCGGACATCCGCTTCCAGTGCCATTCCAGGCCCCTCGTTCTATCGCGCCGGCATCGTGTTCTAGGCGCTAGGTCTCGCCGGCTTCTTTAGACATCCACCGCCGCGGCAGGCGCTACGCTTTCCGCCCGCCGGAGCAAAAGAAAAAACTCATTCAATTCCTCGCATCGCAGCAACCAAGCCAACGCGAAATATATTCCGCTCGATACGCCGATGATTCCTGCAAGTAGCGCCGCCTGCCGCAGGAAATCGCTCACGCCCTGCAAAATGGCTCATCTTCAGCGCCGCCATAACAAACCGCCGCCATCGCCACCGCGCATGCCGCCATCTTACCCAATGACGCCGCCAGCCCCCGCGCCCCGAGCCGCCCGTGCCGCTTGCGAAAAATCGCAAACAACAGCACAAAATTAAAATATGCCGCCAGCGAACTCGCCAGCGCCGGACTTCCGTTCGACAGATACTTCAGAAAGAACAGCAAGAACAGCGAATTGAACGCGATGTTCAGCGCCAGAGAATACGCTCCCACCCTTGCCGGCGTCATCGTGTCGTGCATCGAGTAATACATCGGCGTGATCAATTTGATCGCCGCAAACGCCGGCAACCCCAGCGCATAGTAGAAAAGCGCGCGAGCCGTCAGCGCCGTGGATTCCGCCACGAATTTTCCGTGTTGAAACAGCACTTGCACGATCGGCTGGCGCAGCAGAATCAATCCCACCGCCGCCGGAATCGCAATGAACGACACGATTCGCAGCGAAAATCCGAACGTCCGCTTCATCTCCACAAAATCTTTCGCCGCCGCCTGCTGCGACATTGTCGGCAAAAGTCGCCGTCGACATCGCCACCGCGCAAATCCCCAGCACCAGCTGCATCACGTGCTCGGCCACGTAACAGCGACATCACGCTTCCTGTCGGCATCCGCGACGACGTGGAGAAAATCTTGTCCACGAAAAAATTCATCTGGTAAACGCCCACGCCCGAAGACAGCTCGGCCCCATCAGCCGCCCAACTTTCTGCACGCCCGGATCGCTGAACGAAATTTCCGGACGAAATCGCATGCCCCGCCGCACGAGCGCCGGAATCTGAATCGCAAACTGGACGATCCCGCCCAGCAGAATCGCGCACGCGATCGCCACCGCCGGCGTTTGAAATCGATCCGGCGCCATTCTGCATCATCGGCCGATACACAAATCCCAGCGAAAACAGAATCATCACCAGATTGAAAAATATCGGCGTCGCCGCGGGCAACGCGAATACCTGAAAGCTGTTGCAGCATCGCCGCCGCGATCCCCGCCAGCGCCATGAAGAATATCGCCGGAATCATGATCCGCCTCAAGAAAAACCGCCAGATCCCATTGCGCCGGATTGCTGCGAGAGAATCGTGAAGAAGTGGACTAATTGCCGCGCGAACACCACTCCCGAGCACCGCCAGCACTCCCAGCACCGCCGCCATGTCCCAGAACACCTTCTGCGCGAACGACCAAGCCTCGCTTCGTGGCTTGTCCCTCAGATATCCGGTAAATACCGGAATAAACGCCGCCCCCAGCGCCCCCTCCCCCGACATCCGTCGTATCAGATTGGGAATCCCAAACACGAGGACGAGCGAGTCGGCGGCGGGTGAAGTCCCGAGGAGTAAGGCTACGCGTTGATCTCGTAAGTATCCGCAAATCCGGCTGATAACGGTGACAAGGGCTATGACCGAGGCCGACTTTAGGAGGTGTCCTTTTACGGTCAATCGGTGGGGCTCCGGTGCTAACCCTTTAAGCACCAATAACTTGACAAAAAATCGCGTAAGGATAACATAACATCCGGGAACTTAGCAACAATCTACCCTAAAATGGCTCGTTCTGTGGCTCAAGCCGTCAAAAGCCGCGCCGCCGCGTCGTCAACCCACAAGAAGGTGGTCGTCCTGCATCTCGACGGCACGCCCATGCGCGGCTACCTGAACCCCAGTTCCCTAGGCCGCTCCGAAACCATCGATCTGCTCACCCTGGACGGCGAGCACCGCTCCCTCGCCCTCGACGACGTGAAGTCCATCTACTTCGTCCGCGAATTCACCGACGATTTCGAGCCCGAGCGCAAAACTTTCCTCAGCCGCCCCAAGCTCGACGGCCTCTGGGTCCGCCTCCGCTTCCGCGACGACGACGTAATGGAAGGCATCGTAGCCAACGACCTCCTCGACATGCTCGACACAGGCGTCCAGCTAACGCCCCCCGACCTCCACGGCAACAACCTCCGCATGTTCATCCCCCGCTCAGCCCTCGCCGAAATGAAGGTCCTCGGCGTAGTAGGCATCGCCCGCCGCTCCCCACGCGACTCCCGCGCAGGCGCCGCCGCTGCCGCCCAACCCAAACTCTTCTCCGAATAACTGCGCAAGCCCTAAACGCCGCCGCGTCCCAAGATGCCGAAATGACTGTTTTTCGCGGTAGGCACGACACGATCGCCGTTCCTCGTCGTGGGGTCTTGCCCCTGCACCCACTGACGTATTGGCCCCCGCCTTTGTAACGCCGGTCTTCAGACCGGCAGGGGTTGACTTGCCAGTTCGCCGCCGCATTCATCGCCGATCGGCCCGCACCACTTCATCCCGTTTACGCTACGTCGTGAAGTTTCTGCCTTACGGGGGAGTTCCCGCTGCTTCGTGAAGTTTCTGTCTTACGGTGGGAGGTCCCGCTGCGTCGTGAAGTTTTGGCCTTACAGGTGGGAGCCCCCTGATTCATCAGGGGGAGCCGGACTTCAGTCCGGCGAAAAAAGCTCTCGTTCCTTCGATGGGCTTTAGCCCAGGGAATTCGCTAATCCCCGAAGTAGTCGACCGGACTCGATTCCGTAGTTTTTAGTTTCCCTTCAAGCAGGCCAATGAAAAGTTCACCGGTGCGCCGCCCGAACGGCTCGCTGCGCGTTAATGCACTTCTCGCATTTGTCAGCACGTAATTCAATCTTTTCTCTTCCGCTAGGAGTTCGTCCAGGCCCAACCACATCACTCCGCCATCAATCGTGGACTGAACGGTCCATTTCTCGATCAGGTAGTCCTGCCACGCTTCTCGCCTCGGGCCTTCGCGCATTTCACCGAGCAAAGTTCCAAGCCAGCTCTCGAGAAAACTGTCGCAGCTCCAAAAACCGAAGCCCTTGTACTCGACATAGCTAGACCCCATTCGCGCGCCTTCCTCTTTGCTCCAGCTGCTTCAGCTCGATCCCGCCCCCGAATGAAACGGATCCGCCTCCCCCGCCTCAGGCTCATCCTCCGGACTCGGAATATCCAGATTCACCACAATCGGCTCCTGTCCACTCCGCACCAGCACCGCCTCCACAGGCACATCCGCCCGCGCATTCAACTCCTGATGCGGCACGTACGGCGGCACGTAAACAAAATCCCCCGGCCCAGCCTCATCCACAAACTCCAATTTCTCGCCCCAGCGCAACCGCGCCCGCCCGCTCACAATGTAAATCACGGTCTCAAGTTCCCCATGATGGTGCGGCCCAGTCTTCGCCCGCGGATGAACAGTCACCGTCCCAGCCCAAAGCTTCTGCGCCCCCACCCGCGCATGCGAAATAGCTTCCGCCCGCGTCATCCCCAGCGTCTGCGGCGTATTCGTGTCCAGCTCCCCGCTGCGAACGATCCGCACGCCATGATTTTTCCAGTCCGGCTTCTCGTCCATCGACCAATTCCCTTCCGCGACCGTTCCGTCGCCGTAGCGTACCTCACTCCGTCGTTGTAGGTCGCGGTTTCAACCGCGGCACATAGCGCCCAAAAACACCCGGGGGCTTCAGCCCCTGAAGTAGCTTTTCATCTACTTCGTGGTCCGGGCACCGTGCTCTTCGTGAAGTTCTTGCCTTACCGGTGGGAGCCCCCTGATTTATCAGGGGGAGCCGGACTTCAGTCCGGCGAAAAAACACTCGCTCACGCGATGGGCCTTAGCCCAGGGACCCTCGAATTTCAACCACTCGTCACCTGTCCTCAGAGTTCGATCCGTCTCCGATTCTCTCTGTGCCTCAGGTTTGTTTCACTAGCTTAGCCTGCAATGATTCGTATGGTTGGCCCGTACTTCGCCACTGCTACCTCAGCACGCGCCACTTGCTCTTCAATCAGCGGCAACATCACATCCGCGATATGCTTCGGCCCGTGCTGAATCCAGGAGCGTTCCAGTTCATCGAGGTTCTTCTTGGCAAACGATAGAAAGTGGTCCTTAACGTCGGCATGAACAATCGTCTGCTCCAATTTCTCGAGCCGAGCCCGCAGCCCCTTCGCAACTTCGTCATGATTCATAGAGCGCATATTATCCGACTAACTGGCCAAACAAAAGCTAACCAATAACTGTCACGCCGCCTCAGGCGCCTGATCCCCAGAGCGGTGGTAGATTTCGGTCTGCAGATTCTCGCGCACCAAACTACCTGGGATTCAGCGCCGTAGGCGCGGTTTGTGCGTCCCGACTCCTTCGTCGGGGCGCGACACAATTTAGCCCAGCGCGTGAGCGCTGGGTTACAGTCTGCGCGAAGCGCACTTCCGCTTGCGCAGCCCTACCCGCGCAAGCCTTTCGTCTGAGTTGCAATCGCACAAGATGTCGATGGAGACCTTAGCTCCTATGCTTTCGGGTTCCCGAAATGGAACCGCAAAATTTCGCAGTACTGGTTCTACCCACACCCCAAAATCCATGCTACCATTGCCCGTTTTTATATGATGACGCAAGACGTCACTATCAGCCGCCACTCGGACAAGCCCCGAGGCACAAAGGGTTTACTCCGCCCCACAAAGGCACCTCGAAGGAGCCTCGAGCCCAGCTCACGACCCGAGAAGGTTTCAGTGGCACAGGCACTCTTGCCTGTGCGCGGTTGCCAAGCCCAAAACCAAACCGATAGCGAAAGCCACCCTATCGCTACCGTCTAAATTCCTAATCGCAAATCCGCGATTAACTCTGTGCATAAGCCCTATAAGAATCAGCGATCTAAAAATTTCTAATCGCAAATTTTCGACGATTTCTAATCGCGCTCTGCGAGCTCTTGATCTGGCCGCACCTGCCCACTCGCCACTCACATGCCCTGAGTAGGCTGTCCGCCGACGAAGGGTCACTAGTCACTCCATCTCTAATCGAGACACCGCGATTAAAAATCACAATAAGCCCCATCCTTTCATCCGCTTCCAATTTTCTAATCGAGACAAAAACGGCCTTTTCAGTGATTCCCTCAGCAAAAATCAGAATACAATGCGGGCGCGAAGGAGACTCAGCATGAAACTCACTGAAATCGCCGAAAAACTCGGCTGCAAGTTCGAAGGCGACGCGAACACGGAAATCCGAAACGTCGCAGGAATCGAAGACGCCGGACCGGGCGACCTTACATTCCTGGCGAACCTCAAATATCGCCCCGCGCTCGAGACCACTCGCGCCTCAGCGATTCTCATCGCCCCCGACGCCGGCCCCGTCCGCATCGCGGCCCTGCGCTCCGCGAATCCCTACCTCGATTTCGCACGCGCCATCGAACTCTTTCACCCCGCGCCGCAATTCCCCGCCGCAGTGCATCCCACCGCGGTTGTCGCAAAGTCAGCAAAGATCGGCCAGGGCGCGCACATCGGCCCCTACTGCCTCATTGACGAAGATGTCGAAATCGGACGCAACGCCGTGCTCCACAGCTTCGTCGCAGTCTATCGCGGCGCAAAAATCGGCGACGACTTCTTCGCCCACTCACATTGCGCCGTGCGCGAGCACTGCCGCATCGGCCATCGCGTCCTGCTTCAAAACGGCGTCGTAATCGGCAGCGACGGCTTCGGCTTCGCGCGCCAATCCGACGGCACCTGGTACAAGATGCGCCAAAGCGGAATCGCCATCATCGGCGATGACGTCGAGATCCAGGCGCAAAGTGCAGTCGATCGCGCCACGGTCGGCGAAACACAAATCGGTCGCGGCACGAAACTCGACAACATGGTTCAGGTAGGCCACGCCTCAAAAGTCGGTGAAGATACGTTGCTCTGCGGGCAGGTGGGACTTGCCGGAACCACGCGAGTCGGCAACAAATGTATTCTCGCGGGACAAGTCGGCGCGGCGGGACATCTCACGATCGGCGATGGCGCCACGCTGACGGCACAATCCGGCGTCCCGAGTGATGTTCCCGCGGGCGCGCTATATTCCGGCTACCCGGCGATGGACAATCTCGCCTGGCGAAAATCCATCGCCGTCTTCAATCGCCTTCCTGATTTGCAAAAAGAACTGCGCGAACTGCGAGCCGAAGTCGCCATCCTTCGCTCGGCGGCTGGCAAATGATCGCCGGCCAAACCGAACGCCGCGCGAGTTGCCTACTGCGCGTCCTTCGGCCAGGGCGGCTGCACCAGCATCGGAATGCCCGCCACAGCTTTCGCATCCGGCGCCTTGAACGAAAGCTGCTCGGAAAGAAACGCAATTCGATCGCGCGTCGCTTCGGCGTTCAACGCGTGCGGCGCCTCATAAATCTTCATCCGCTTCGGCTCACTCACCTCCTCAAAATAATCTTTATCCATCTGCGCTGTAACGAACTGTTCGTTGCTCGCGAATTGCAAAAAAACAACGGCGGGCGCCGCGTGCGACACATACTTTCCCGTGTCCGCCCACGAATGCGCGGCCTCGAACGCGTCAAATTTCTCTGCCCCGATTTTCTGTCGATATTGCTCGTACATCGGCGATTTCTTGAACGTATCATCCGGCCAGCCGCCCGCCATCAGCACGAAAGCCTTGAACCGCTTATCGATCCCGCTGAGAAACGCACCGGCTCCGGCACCGCAACTGTGTCCTACATAAGCGAACCGCTTCGGATCAACGTCCGAGCGAGCCAAGAACAAATCGGCGCCGCGCCGAATGTTGATGTCCTGCTGAACGTCTACAGCAACCTGCTGCTCGTTCAGTGGCGACGTATCCTCCACAAAACCAGGATGCACCGTAACATGATCGAGCAAGAGCGAAATCACTCCCGAGTGCGCCAGCACAATCGCCTCATCCAGAAACTCGCTGCGGTTCTTTTTCTCGGAACCCGGCATGCACCAGTGACAATAAACCACCGCCGGAAAAGGACCCTTGCCTGCAGGCACGACGAGATATGCGGTCACGTTGCCGCCGTTCGGCCCGACGAGCGATGCGCGATCGCCAACGGGCGATTTGTAGCTGATGTCGTAGACCTTGATTCCGTCGCGCTCCTGCACGCCGGCTTGCGACATTTCGAGCGGCTGGCTTTTGTCGTAGGCCCAATGACGGGCAAGGTCGTCGTCCGCGGACGCGGCCATCAGAGGAAACAGCAGGAAAAGCGCGAGCCATCGGTATTTCTTCATCGACTCCCCTTTCTATTCTCGTATCTTCGCGGGGCCATTTTACTATCGCGGTTGCGATTTCTCATCGGCGTGATCCTGAGCGGAGTGCGGCTGCTGATCTTCGGGCAATCCCGCCGCGACGAGTTCTTCCACGCGAGCGAGCAATTCCATTCGCCGCTCCATCGTATATTGCGAAGCGTCCACAGAAGGACCGAACCGCACCACGATCTCTCCCGGCCGCATCGTCCATTCACCCTTGCGCATCAGGTGCTGCGCGCCCGAAATCGAAACGGGCACGATCGGCACCCCGGCTTCAATCGCCAGCGCAAAAGTTCCTTTCTTAAACGGCTTCAGCCGGCCGTCGGGGCTTCGCGTGCCTTCCGGATACACGGCGAGCGACAGTCCTTCTTTCAGCACGCCCAACGCAACATCAACGCTGGCTACCGCCGCCTCTTTGTCGGCGCGATCGACGGGCACAAACTTCGCGAGCCGCATGGCCGTAGAGAGAATCGGAATGCGAAACAGTTCGGTCTTCAGCAGGACGGAAACGCGCCGCGGAATTGCGGGCACGAACGCGACCGGATCGACGTTCGAAATATGATTCGCCGCGAAAATGCATACGCCCGGAGGAATATTTTCGAGTCCTTCCACGCACACTTTGATTTTCGCGATGCGCAGCGACGCGCGCACCGTCTTCATCGCAACTTCGTACATGAGATCCGCCGAGCCGGTAAGCAGCGTCCACAAAATGAAGAACGGCATAACCAGCAGATCTGCCAATGCGAGGAACAGAACGACGGCGATGGTTCGTATCATTTTCCGCGTTGCAATTGTGAACGCGAACTGCGCTTCCGGTCGAGTGAAGAGTTGAGCGCTCGGTCTCGCACCTTACTCCGTGGTTCCACGCAGAAGACCCGTGCGAATACGAAGCTGCTTTTCCGTCGGATGCGCCACCTCGACGACCGTGCAATGGTTCTCTTCGCGCGATCCGACCGCAAAGGACATCTCGCGCTCTTCTCCATCGCGGCGCACCTTTCACTTTGATGGTTTCGCCGGGCGCGCGTTCGCGCATCCACGCCGAAATCCTCCCGGAGATGGCCGCGCCATTCAGCTCGACAAGGATATCGTCCACGCGCAGGCCAGCTGCCTGCGCCGCGCCGCCGGGCGTGACCGCGACTACCGTAGGCCCCTCCGGCGAGCGTCCCACCAGGAAACCCGCATCGGCGCTCTGGCGAAATTCGCTTTTCAGGGAAAGGCCGGCGTGGGCGAGAAACTGGTCGTATGGAATTTCATCGAGCCCGGAAACGTAACGACGGAAGAAATCCTCGAAGTTCGTGCCGGATACTTCTTCAACCACCGAGCGGATTCCAGCGCTCTCATCGTAGAACTTTCCCTGCTTGGCAAGATCGTTGAGACTTCGCAACACGTCATCCAGCGATTTGTGATTGTCGGTGGCCTCGCGAATCGCAAGATCGAGCATGTCGCCGATGAGCTGGCCTTTGTTGTAATAGGAGATGCTGCGGTCGGCGAGATTGTAGGCGTCGTATTTATCGAACCAGGTGTCGAGGCTCGATTCCTCGACGCTCTGCCATTTGCGCGCCGGACGCGATTGGAGCTCGCAGACCTGCTGCGCGAGGTCGGTGTACCATTTATCTTTCGTCCAGATTCCGCTGCGCTCGAGCGCAAACGAGCCGTAGGTGCTCGTCACTCCCTCCGCAAACCAGAGCGCGCGCGAATACTGCTCTTTCGTGTAGTCCACCGGCTCGAGGCTTTGCGGACGGATGCGTTTCACATTCCAGGCGTGAAAGAATTCGTGCGCGGCGATGGCCGAAACCATTTCGACCGAACTGCCGCCAATCGCGGTGCAGTTCGCATGCTCCATTCCCCCGCCGCCCGCATCCGGATACGCTCCGATGTGGAAGAAAAATGTGTATTCCTTGAACGGAGGCCCGCCCATCAGCTTCACTTCGTAGCCCGTGATCCGCTTCAGCGAATCCTCGAGCGTGGCGCGGTTCCAGTCCCTGGAATCGACTACCACCCGGAAATGCGCGCCGGCATTATCGAATTCAAATTCCTCGAATTTGCCGATTTCGACCGGCGCATCAACCAGCTTGTCGTAGCTTTCCGCGGTAAAAGAATTCGGCGCGGAACCGGAAGGAAGTTCGGCGATCGATTTCCAGTCGGACGGAACATCTGTGAACTTGACCTCGATATTTTCCGCGCGACGGTCGGGAACGTACATCAGAACCTCAGCGAAATTCACGAATGCGTGGTGCGCGCTCAGCTGCGAATTGAATGGGCCGGCTTCATCCCACGATATCGAGTATTCGATCTCGATCGAGCCATCAACGGCCGCAGGCGCTGGGATTCGCCAGGTTTGCTTGTCCATTTTGTACGGAACGACCGGCGCTGCACCAGCCGGTGACTTTGCCGATTCGAACGTCGCGCACTCGATAGGCAAAATCGCGAACCTGGTAGAGCGCATTCCACGCGGGCAGAGCGACGATCAGATCGCGCTGGTCGGCACGCTGGTCTGCGTCCACAGGAACCCGCATCACGACTTGAAACGCGTGCTTTTCGGGATGGGCGAGCGAGATCTTGTAATCGATCGTAGCGGCGGCGGGTCGCGCGGCAAGAAACAGCGCGAAGCAGGCGGCGAAAATAAATCGGCTTCTGAGAATCGCGCAACGCGTCATCCGCGAACTCCGGTACGAGATTTGAGTTTGTCGAGCAGTTTGTTGCAAAGGCCGTCGAAGCTGCCGTTCGACATCACCATGACCATGTCGCCCGGCTTCACGTTGTCGGCAAAATATTCGGCAATCGCTTCCGCCGAGGAAAAAGCCTGCGCGGCGCGGCCTCGCTTGCGAATCGATTCGGCCACGGCGTCCGGAGAGAAGCGATCCTCGTCAGTAAGCAATTGAGCGCGATTTACCGGGCCGATCGCAACCACATCGGCGACGGCAAGCGCTTCCGGCAGCACATCCTGAAATATTTTGCGTCGCATGGTGTTCGATCGCGGCTCGATGGCCGCCCAGACTTTGCGACCGGGCCAGCGAGTGCGGGTAGCTTCGAGCGTCATGCGAATCGCGGTTGGATGGTGCGCGAAATCTTCCACAACCAGAATGCCGCCGGCTTCGCCTTTGATTTCCATCCGGCGGCGGACGCTTTGAAACGTGGCCATGGCGCGCTCGATTGCTTCGCATTCGACGCCGCGTCCATAAGCAATTGCGATCGCAGCGAGAGCGTCCAGCACGTTGTGCCGGCCCGCGACCGGCATGCGAACGCGCGTCACTTCGCTGCCTTTATACACAACGCGGAATTCCGTCGCGTTGTCGTGCCAAAGAATATCGCCCGCGCACCAATCGCATTCGGGCGTGAGGCCGAATGTCTCCACGGGGCAAAACGCTTTCGCGCTCACCTGCTTCAAATCCGGGCTTTCGCCCCAGATCAGAACGCGGCCGCGTCGCGGGACGAGATTCACGAGGCGGCGAAACTGCAGCGCGATGGATTCGAGATTCGGGTAGATGTCCGCGTGATCGTATTCGAGCGAAGTGAGAATCAATTCGTCGGGATGGTAGTGGAGAAATTTGGGGCCGCGATCGAAAAACGCGGTCTCGTATTCGTCGCCTTCGATGATGAACTCTTCGCCGCCGCCGAGCCCGTAGCTGCGATCGTTGAAATTCGGGATCACGCCGCCGACGAGAAAATCCGGCCGCCGCCCGGCGACATGGAAAATCCAGGCGAGCATCGCGGTGGTTGTGGTCTTGCCGTGGGTTCCGGCGACGACGATCGAGGTGTGGCCGCGGATGAAATAGTCTTCGAGAAGCTGCGGCATCGAGCAGTATGGGATTTTTTCGTCGAGGATGCACTTCCAGTTCCGGATTTCCGCGCGCGATCACGTTGCCGATGACGACCAGATCGGGCGACGGGCTTCAGATTTTCTTCGCGGAAGCCTTCGTTCCAGGGAATGCCGAGCGAATCGAGCAGCGTGGAGGCCGGCGGGTAGACGTTGATGTCTGAGCCTGTGACGTGGAAGCCGCGCTCTTTCAGCATGCCGGCTACGGGCGCCATGGCTGAGCCGGCGATTCCGAGGAGGTGGATGTGTTCGGCGTTTTTTTCGGTGCGCGTCAAATGGTGTTTTCCTCAACGAGTAAAGTCAAAAACGCCGGCAAGATGCCGGCGGTACGAAAAACCACATCAAAAGCGCCAAGGAACATGCCGGCGTCGCGAAAATCATGGCGAGCAGGCTGGCTCCAGAATCTCGAGCTTGCCTTCGCCATCGGCCGATAGACGCGCCTGAACGCCTAATGGAAGCGTGAGCATCGGCCGAGAAGTGTGGCCGATCGGCGCGCCGAACACGATGGGAACTCCTAGTGGCGCTAGAATGCGCCGCGCGACATCTCTCACGCTCTCGCTTCCCTGCGGGGGATCGCTCTCCGGAAAATCTCCGAGGACGATTCCTGCAATTCCGCGGAACTTTCCGGCTTGCTTCAGGTGCATCAAGGCTTTGTCCACCTGCCACGGCTTCATGCCGCGGTCCTCGAGAATTAGAATTGAGCCGCGTGTGTCGAGTTCCCACGGAGTTCCGATCGTTGTCTCGACTAGGTTCAGGCAGCCGCCAAGCAGAGTGCCCTCTCCCGAACCGGAACTGAGAGACTCGCCTTTGAGAGCGATGGACCAACCTCTTTCGGATTCTGCCAGTGCCGGGACAAAACTCTCCAGGTCGTATCCTTCTGGAGCGTTAGCGCCGTGATCGAATCCAGCGGCGACCATCGGGCCATAGATCGTCACCCAGTGAAATTTCTGCCAGAGATATGCGTGCAGCGATGTGATATCACTGAAACCGCATAAGATCTTTGGCGCCGCTCCCTCGAGGTGAAGGCAATCCAGCAAATAGTTCGAGCCGTATCCGCCACGCGTACAGAAAATCGCTCGCGTGTCCCGTCTCCGCGATCGCTGACTTCAATGCAGCGCAACGCGCTTCGGCTGAACCAGCGAAAAAGCCATGCTTCACGAAGACTTCGTCTTCATCTAACCGTACCTTAAATCCAAATTGATCTGCCAATACGTCACGCCCCTTCTTGACGCGCTCTTCTTCAACCGGGCTTGAAAGCGAGAGAATGCGGATGGCGTCGCCGGTTCGCAGCACGGGCGGCTTCAATGGTTGGGGCATGTGTCGCAATCGAGAATAAGTAATTTTCGAAGGCGAGTCCAGAAGCGCGGCGCGAGGCGTTTGCATTTGGATAGTAGCGGGCGCGTCGAAGCCCAGTGCCCCACGGCACGCCCGGTGCGGTATTATCGGCCGCCGCGAACTGAGCTGCGGTTCGCGAGCTTCAGGAGGCCCCTTGAAAAGCTTTCTCCCATTTGCCGTCTTTGCCGTCGTTCTCTCTGCCCGTTTCATAGCCCCGACGCCTGGCCACTCGACACTGCGACCTGTCAACCCGCCGGCCCCCACAGAGACACGCGACGTGATCATCGATACGGATCCGGGCACAGACGACGCCATGGCGATCCTGCTCGCGCTGAATTCGCCAGAGCTGAACGTGAAAGCCATCACCGTGGTGCCGGGAAATGCGCCGGGAAAGCAGGTGCTCGAGAACGGCTTGCGCCTCGTGTCACTCGCGAACCGTTGCGATATTCCTGTTGCGGCTGGAGCGCTCGAGCCGCTATTTCAAAAGCTGATTACGAATGACGCCGTCCATGGAAAGAACGGCCTGGGGGATATTGAGCTTCCGCCGTCGAAGTGCCACGCGGATCCGCGCTTTGGTCCCGACCTGATCATCGAGATGGCGCACCAGATGCCACATGAAATCACGTTGATCGCGATCGGGCCCCTTACGAATCTTGCACTCGCTTTGCAAAAAGATCCGTCGGTATCGTCGCTCATCAAGGAAGTGATCATCATGGGCGGGTCAATCAACGGCGGAAACTCCACGGCAGCGGCCGAGGCGAATATCTTCGGCGATCCCGAAGCGGCGCAAATCGTATTCCAAGCCGGTTGGAAAGTGACGATGTGCACGTTAGGTATTGGCGCGAAGACGGTTTTCACGCGCGAACGACTCGCGGCTTTCAGCCGCACGCATGGGCCGGAAAACGATTTCGCCGTCGAGGTGATCAATCGAATTATCGGCTACGGCGAAAAACAAGGCTGGGGCGGAATGCGGATGTACGACCCGACAGCCGTGGCGGCGGCTCTTGATTCAACGCTGGTCGAGACGGAATTCTGGCACGTAGATGTGGAAACGCAGGGGGCGTATACGCGAGGCGAGACGGTGGCAAATCGCATTAATGCGGTCGAGAGGCGCGTGTGGCGCGGTGACCGATTCGTCTTCGAAGGCTTCGATCCGGTGCAGCCAAATGTTCACGTGGCAGTGAACATTGACGCCGACCGCTTCTTGAATCTCTTCGTCGCTCGGCTCATCGGAAAATGAACGGAAAATAGGTACGGAAAATAGAAACTAATTGACCAGAAAATTCTTGGAGGGCGAAACGCCGCCGCCGGGCGCGGGATTCGAGACCGATACGCTTCCGGAGCCGGCAGTGGCGAGATCCTGCGTGGTGAAATTCACCGTCAACTGCGACGAGCTGACGAAGGTGGTGGCGCGAGGACTTCCATTCCAATTCACAACCGACGTTTGCACGAAGCCCGTTCCCGCAACGCTGACCGCAAAAGGTCCCATCGTTCCCGCGTTTGCGCTCGGAGGAGTAAAGCCGGTGATGGTAGGCGCGCCGTTGGCTACGGGATTGACCACAAACGTGAGCGCGTTAGATGTGCCGCCGGGCAACGGATTTGCGACCGTTATCTGAATCGAAGCATCCGCAACAGCAACATCCTCAGCCGTCACCGATATTTGAATTTGGCCCGTAACCTTGTTGAAGCTGCTCGGGCGAGAGGTGCCGTCCAAAAAGCCCGTCGTATCGGTTTCGAATCCAGTTCCGCTGACAAAAAGTGTGAACGCAGCGCTACCGGCCGTGATGCTATCGGGAGAAATGGAACCGATGGACGGCGTCGGTACGTTTCCAGGACCGCTGGAGCAGCTGTTCAGTACAACGAATGCCGAGACGACCAGAAGAACAGCCGCAGTCCACCGCAAACGCTTCAAGAAAACCTCCTGAAATCTTTCGGAAACCCCGAAGCCGCTCGGGCTTGGAACCCGCGGCTCTTCATGCGAGGAAAACCGAAGGCCCTCGTAACCGGCCAGCAGAACGAGCACTCGAATTGATAGCATCCGCTGCGCAGGCCGTCAACTCGGATTCCCGCGTGCGCCGAATGGTTGGCTCGTTGCGATCGCGCAGCGCGCATCTTAACGGCTATGGCGCCACCGGACGCGCTTCGCAGTGCACATTCAGCGCGGTGAGGCGATTCAGCAACTCGCGCTCTCTTCGGCGTGCCCACCTCAGCGTCGAATTCAATAATCGCAGGGCCCGTCTGAGACTTGTGCGTTTTCCATCGCACCGCCTGAATCCCCGCTTCCTGCACAATCTGGTGAACGTGTTCCAGGATGCTCGGGTCGCCCTGCGGCGTTGTCATCGTGAAAGTCAGCATGCGAGTGTGCAGGCCGATTCGATCTTCGACGAGCCCCAGAAAAACCAGCGAGACGAGAAGCAGCAGCGTGGTGAAAACCGCGGTAACCGGGAAGCCGGCGCCGACGGTCATGCCGATACTCGCAATCATGAAAATCGTCGCAGCGCTCGTGATGCCCGTCACGGCGCCGCGCTCGCGCATCACCACGCCGGCGCCGATGAAACCGATGCCCGGAATAATTTGAGCGGCGATGCGCGTGTGGTCGCCGCCTACATCGCACGCCATTTCGTACGACATGATCGTAAAGAGAGCCGCGCCGATGCAGATCAACATCTTGGTGCGAAGGCCGGCGGGTTTGTGGCGCAGTTCGCGCTCAAGTCCTACGGCGCCGCCCAGCAGAGCGGCGAGCAGGAGCCTCCCGACGATTACGGTGTTCAGGTCGTGGAGCATCGCATCCCTCCCTGCGGCGGCACCGCGATTTCGCGATGCGCGATTCTACAATGCCCGCCGAGCGAATCGCTCATCTGCCGCGCTGCCTATAGCGTGAACGAAGTGAGCTTGGAAAAATGGCGGGCGCGAGCCTTGATTTCGCTCAGCTTCAAGGTGGTGAGCCGTTCGACGCCGAAGCGCTCGCACGTGAAGCTGCCCATCACCGAACCGTACACCATCGCGCGGCGCAGCGTCTTTTCGTTCACGCGGCCGTCGCGGGCAAGCGAGCCCATGAAGCCGCCGGCGAAACTATCGCCCGCGCCGGTGGGATCGTGCACCTCTTCGAGCGGAAACGCGGGCACGGCGAAAAGAAAATCGCGATGGACCAGCAGCGCGCCGTGCTCGCCGCGCTTGATCACCAGAATTTGCGGGCCCATTTTGAAAATATCTTTCGCTGCGCGCGTCAGGTTGTGCTCGCCGGTAAGCTGGCGCGTCTCGTCGTCGTTGATCATGAGCATTTGAATGTGCTTCAGCGTCTCGCGCAGTTCGCTTCCCGTGCGCTCGATCCAGTAGTTCATCGAGTCGAGACCCACGAGCACGGGCTTGCGCTTCACCTGCTTCAGCACGGAAAGCTGCAGCGTGGGATCAATATTTCCAAGGAAAATGAATGACGAATCGAGATAGGATTTCGGCAGCTTGGGCTGAAAATTCGCGAAGACGTTCAGCTCGGTGGTGAGCGTGGTGCGCTCGTTCATGTTCTGGCTGTAGCGGCCCGCCCAGAAGAACGATTTGCCCGGAGCGTGCTCGAGGCCTTCGAGATCGATTCGCCCTTGCGCCCGCCGAAGATGGCCTTTTCGCGTGCGGTGAAATCATCGCCGACGATTGCCACCACGCGCACCGGCGTGAAATGGCTGGCGGCCAGCGCGAAATAGCTCGCGGCGCCGCCGAGCGTGCTTGTCCACTTTTCCAAATGGCGTTTCGATTGCGTCGAACGCAACTGAGCCCACTACCAGCAGTGACATGAACGCTCCGGGTTACGAAATGTATTTGCCGACGATCGGCGCCAGCCGCTTCTTCGCGGCCGCGGGAATCATCTTGCGATCCGTGAGAATAGCGTGCGCAAGCGCTGACCCGCATTTGCACGCGCGGTCTTCCGGAAGGTCGCGCACGGCTTCTTGCATGGCGCGCTGCACGTTTTCCGTGTTGCGATTCAGATTCGCCGATGATTTCGCTCAGCGTGACGGAGTCGTGCTGCGGATGCCAGCAATCGTAATCGGTGATCATCGCGAACGTGGCGTAGCAGATTTCCGCTTCGCGGGCGAGCTTGGCTTCGGTGAGGTTCGTCATGCCGATTACGTCGAAGCGCAGCTGGCGGTAGGTGTGCGATTCGGCGAGCGTCGAGAATTGCGGGCCCTTCCATGCAGACGTACGTGCCGCCGCGATGCGCCTTCACGCCGACGCGCTCGCAGGCGTCCGCGAGATGCGCCGAAAGATGCGTGCAGGTGGGCTTGTCGAAGCCGACGTGCGCCACGATGCCGCCGCCGAAAAATGTGGCGATGCGCAGGCGCGTGCGATCGAAGAACTGGTCGGGGATCAGGAAATCGAGCGGCGGCAGATCGTCTCGCAGCGAGCCGACGGCGCTGACGGAAATAATTCGCTCGACGCCGAGCAGCTTCATCGCGAAAATGTTCGCGCGATAGTTGATTTCGCTGGGCGAGAAGAGATGGCCGCGTCCGTGGCGCGCGAGAAACGCGACGCGGCGGCCTTCGAGCGTGCCGGTTATAAAGGCGTCCGACGGATCGCCGAACGGAGTCTTCACGCGGACTTCGCGTGTCGTCGGAAAGGCCGGGCATGCTGTAAAGGCCGCTGCCGCCGATAATGCCGATCTCGATCGGGTGCTTTCGCCTTTGTTCTGTTTTTTTGATTTGGGCATGCGTTCAATCCACCTTTGCCGGCTCGATTTCTATTTTGCCCTCGCGCTCGCGGAGATACGCGGCGGGCACGTGCGGATCGTGCACGAAAAGCGCGAGCCATTCGCCCTGCACCACTTGCGGAATCCATTTCTTTTTGTTTTCGAGCGTCTGCAGCGGATAGAGGTCGTAGCCCATGATCCACGGCAGCGGAAGATGCGTAGTCATGGGAATCAGGTCGTCGAACAGAAACGCCGCCTTGCCGCCGCCATGCAGCCTCACGCACATCATGTCCGCGTTGTGTCCCGGGGTGCGAATCAGTTCGACTCCCGGCGCGATCACGCGATCGTCTCCGATCAGCGACAACTTTCCGGCTGCTTCGAGCGGCACGAAATTGTCGGGAAAATAGCTGGCGCGGTCGCGCTCGGTGGGATTTTTGGCGTGCTCGAATTCGCCGCGCTGCACCACGTAGCGCGCATTGCGAAACGTCGGAACCACCTTGTCATTCACGATGCGCGTGTTGCCGCCGCAATGGTCGAAATGCAGATGCGTATTGATGACGATGTCGATGTCGTCGGCGTGGTGCCCGTAATGGCGCAGGCCCTCGATGAGCGTAGGGCCTTCAAGCGCGTAGATGTCGCGAAATTTGTCGTTGTGCTTGTCGCCCGCGCCGGTTTCGATCAGGATGCGCTTGCCGCCGGCATAGACCAGCAGCGAATTCATCGCCATCGCGATGCGATTCCGCGCCATCCGCCGGGGCTTTCTTTTCCCACATCGGCTTGGGGATCACGCCGAACATCGCGCCGCCGTCGAGAGCGAAGCGGCCGGCTTCGATGATGTGAAATTCCAGGTCGCCCAGTTTCAACGCTTGGCTCCGATTCCCGCGCGGGCGAGAATTTCGTTCACCGCGGCGTAAGGGTCTTTCTTTCGCGCCGCCACATCTGCCGCCAGTGCGTCGAACTGCGCTTCATTCATGTGCGCTCCTACCACTCGCTCCATCAGCCGGCTCTCGAGCAATCGCAACAGCCATTCCTTCCAATGTGCCACTTCGCGGGCGCGCCGCTCCTGCGCCTGATCGAAATGCGCGCGGAAAAGCTCGATCTGGTGCGCCAAGGCGTCGATGCCTTTATTTTCCGTGGCGATCGTTCGCACGATGGGCGGCTTCCAACCTTCGCGCTCCGGCACGATGCCGAGGACGCCGCGAAGCTGCTGCTCGAAGCGGTCGGCGCCTTCGCGATCCGATTTGTTGATCACGAAAATATCGCCAATCTCCATCAAGCCGGCCTTCAGGCTCTGCACGTCGTCACCCATGCCCGGCACCAGCACCACGATCGTGCAATCCGCCAGCCGCACAATTTGAATCTCGCCCTGGCCCACGCCGACGGTCTCGACCAGAATCATCTGCTTCCCTGCCGCATCGAGAAGCAGCGCCGTGTCGCCGGTGGCTTGCGCGAGGCCGCCTAGATAGCCGCGCGTGGCCATCGAGCGGATGAAAATTCCTGAGTCGGTAGCATGCCCTTGCATGCGCACGCGGTCGCCGAGAATCGCGCCGCCTGTGAATGGGCTCGACGGGTCCACCGCAATGATGCCGACGGTTTTCTTCTCGCTGCGATAATGCCCGGCCATGCCGATCGACGAGCGTGCTCTTGCCCGTTCCCGGCGCGCCCGTGATGCCGACCAGATACGCATTGCCAGTGTAGGGAAAAACCTGGCGCAGAATTTCTTCCGCTTCGTCCGAGCGATTCTCAATCGCGGAAACGGCGCGCGAAATCGCGCGGACGTCGCCAGCGCGCACCTGCTCCGCCCAATTTTCAACGGAAACGGTCATTCGGCCGGAGATAATTCTCGCACAAGTGGCGATTACTTCTTGCCGAGAATCTGGCGGGCGATCACGAGGCGCTGAATTTCGCTGGTACCCTCGCCGATGGTGCAGAGTTTTACGTCGCGATAATATTTTTCGGCCGGGTAATCCTTGATGAAGCCGTAGCCGCCGTGAATTTGGACGGCTTCGTTGGCCACGCGCACGGCCACTTCGCCGGCGTAGAGTTTTGCCATGCTGGATTCGCGGGTGATGCGTGAATCGTGGTCGCCCGCGGCGATGGCGCGATCGGCGAGCCAGGCGGCTTGATAAGTGAGGAGCCTGGCGGCTTCGATTTGTGTGGCCATGTCGGCGAGCTTGAACTGGATGGCTTGAAAATCGGCGATGGGCTTGCCGAATTGTTTACGCTGCTTGGCGTATTTCACCGAGCATTCGTAGGCGCCTTGCGCCATTCCCAGTCCGAGCGAGGCGATCGAGATTCGGCCGCCATCGAGGATTTGAAGGCTGTTGACGAAGCCCTCGCCTTCTTTGCCGAGAAGATTTTCGGCGGGCACTTTGCAATCCGTAAAAACCACTTCGGAGGTGTCGCTGGCGCGCAGGCCGAGCTTGTTTTCCTTTTTCCCGGGACGGAATCCGGGAGTTCCCTTCTCGACGATGAACGCCGAAATGCCATGGCTTTTCTTCGAGGCGTCGGTCACCGCCATTCCCACGCAGACGTCCGCGTAGTGGCCATTCGTAGTGAAGGTTTTCGAGCCGTTGAGCAGCCAGCCGCCGTCTTTGCGCACAGCGGTGGTGCGCGTTCCGCCTGCGTCGGAGCCAGCCTCAGGTTCCGTGAGCGACCAGCAGCCTAGCTTTTTACCCTGCGCGAGCGGCGTGACGTATTTCTTCTTTTGCTCTTCGGTTCCGAATTTATAGATGTGATTGGTGCACAGCGAATTGTGCGCGGCGACGATGATTCCGATCGAGCCATCGACGCGCGAAAGCTCCTCGATGATGATGGCGTACTCGACGTAGCCCATTCCCGCGCCGCCATATTTCTCCGGGAAAATGACGCCGAGAAATCCCATTTCGGCGAGCTTGGGAATAATTTCAGACGGAAACTTGGATACCTCGTCCCACTCCATCACATGGGGAAGAATTTCGGCATCGGCGAACTCGCGAACCGTGCGCCGCAACTGCTTCTGTTCATCGGTAAGTGAGAATTCCAAGAGCCCTCGCTATAAATTTGGGATATAGGCGACTGTGGGTTTCATTTATACCACATCCGCCCGCCAATAGGATCGCCGAACTGCGGTTAACCGCGAATCCTTCGGAAGTTCCGGATGCGCCATTGGCTAGGCTGTCACCCAAGAAGTCTCGATATTACGAGCCCGAGTAGGATCTCAGCGGCCTTCACGAAGCTCCTCCATCGGCTGGGTCCATTTCATAGGTGCCGGAAGTTTCCACTCTTTGTCGAGAAGCTGGTCACAGTCGCCCCCAACAAAGGTCCAGCCCGCGAAAAACCAATTGTCGTGCTCGAAGACGGCATGTATCACGGCTATGCGGTCGTAATCTTCACCTTCACGCGTCGCCTTCCCGCATCCGTAAATATCAAGCTGGCCGTCGTTAGCCGCGGTCCGGTCGGCATGAAACTCCAGCAGATCCGGATGATTAGCAAAGTCTCGTCCATGGCCGACATTCATCAGTTCGATGAAGTGGGCCCTATCAACCTCGCCTCATCCCGTGTCTGAAACTAAGTCGTAGAGACGCTTCCAATCTCGATTCTTATTTTCCTTAACATAGTCCCGCAAGCGCTCGCCAAGCCGCTCCCGCTTCTCGGCTGGAACCTTGTACAACGGGTCTTTGTCGCTCTGACTTGCCGCACGCAAGACCCAACATCCGACTAGGAAAATGAACGCCACTCGAGAAAAGGTCCGAACACTCATCGTCGACCTCTCAGTTACCAGCCTTCTTTCGCGCCGTTTTTCTTGTTTTGCTCGTCGAGCCAGGCCTTGAGAGGGGCGAAATATTCGAGCATGGCGGAGGCGTCCATTTGTCTTTGGCCGGTGAGGGCTTCGAGCGCGTCGGGCCACGGGCGGCTTTTTCCCATTTCGAGCATCTTCGCGAGCTTCGCGCCGGCTTCTTTGTTGTTGTAGATGGAGCAGCGATTGAGCGGGCCCGTGTAGCCGGCCGTCTTGCACAACGCGCGATGAAACTGGAATTGAAGAATCGCGGCCATGAAGTAACGGGCGTACGGCGTATTCGACGGTATGTGGTATTTCGCGCCCGGGTCGAAATCCGCTTCGCTGCGCGCGACAGGCGGGGCGATTCCCTGATATTCCAGGCGTAGGTCCCACCAGGCCTTGTTGTAATCCGAAGGCGCGATTTTTCCGGAGAAAACGCCCCAGCGCCATTTGTCGATCATCAAGCCGAAAGGCAGGAACGCGACTTTCTCGAGCGCTTTGTGCATCAGCAAGCCCATGTCGGACGAGGCGGGCGGAACGGTTTCGAGCAGCCCGATCTGCTTCAAATATTCGGGCGTGACGGAGAGCGCGATCGTGTCGCCAATCGCTTCGTGGAAGCCGTCGTTGGCGCTATCGCGGAACAATGGCGGCTGCTTGTCGTAAGCGCGCTGATAAAAATTGTGGCCGAGTTCGTGGTGAATGGTGGAGAAATCTTCGGCCTTCTGCTCGATGCACATTTTGATGCGCAGGTCCTCGACGAAGTCAATGTCCCAGGCGCTCGCGTGGCAGACCACTTCGCGGTCGCGCGGCTTGGTGAACATCGAGCGATTCCAGAATGTTGGCGGCAGCGCCGGAAAGCCGAGCGACATGAAGAAACGTTCGCCGTAGTGGACCATGTCAACCGGGCCGATATTCTTGGCTTTGAGAATTTCGCTGAGGTCGTAGCCCGGATCCGCATCGGGCGGCGCGACGAGCGGATAAATGTTCGACCAATCCTGCGCCCACATATTGCCGAGCAGATCGGCCGGAATCGGCGCACCTTCGCGGACTACCGCGGAGCCGTATTTTTTGGCGAGGCTCGAGCGGACGTACGTGTAGAGCGAAATGTAGAGTGGACGCACTTGCTGCCAAAGGCGATCGAGGTCCGCGCTGAAGGCGTCGGCCGGCATGTCGTAACCCGCGCGCCACATTTCGCCGACGTTCGCGAAGCCGAGTTCGCGCGCGCCTTTATTGGCGAGCACCACCATGCGCGAATATTTCTGGCGCATGGGAGGCGCAATCGAATGCCAGCCGGCCCACGTGCGCTCGAGTTCCTTCGGATCGCGGCTCGACGCCATGATGTTTTCCATGTCGTTGAGCGTGAGGCATTTTCCCTGCGCGCCATCCGGACACCACTTCCCTTGCCCGTAGTCGCTTTCGAGCGAAGCTACGATCTGCGAGAGTTCGGCCTGTTCGGCGGGATCGCGCGGCGCGGGAATATCCACGGAATGTTTCAGCAGATAGATTTTTCGCGCCACATCTTCGGGCAGCTTCAGATGTTCGTATTGATTCGATTGCGCGGCGAGATCGGCGCTGGTCGCTTTGACGACCTGGTCAGCTTGAGCGCAGAGGATCTCGGTGTCGTGGGTGATGAAGGTTTGATGAACCCACTGGGCGCGGCCGGAACGAATCCACAGGTCGAAAAGTTTCGTTTCGGCGGCCTCGATGAATTTGCGCGCGCCTTCGGGGGTTACACTCCCCTGTTGTTCCGGAGCTTCCGTCGCGGCTTCAGCCGAGCTTCCTGCTTGAATCGTCATGAGTCCACCTGATATCAGAATAAAAATCGCGCCTGCCCATCGGAATTTCTGAGTGCGCGACGCGTTCACTCTTCTCTCCTAACTTAGTGCGCCGCAGCCGCGGGGGCGCGGCCTGTGATGACTTCTGCTGTTGCGGCGAGGGCGCGGTCGATTCCTGCGCGGTCTACGTCGATAGTGGGTCACCATGCGGATGGCGAACTTGTCGGATGAGCCGCAGAGAATTTGGTGTTTGCCGAGATCGGAGCAGATGTCGTCGGCGGTGCGGCCTGTGGCGCGAACGTCGAAAATCACGATGTTAGTGACAACTTTCTTCGGATCGATTGCGACGCCTTTGATCTTCGCGAGACCGTTTGCAAGATAACGGGCGTTCTCGTGGTCGCGATGCAGGATTTTGGGTGTCTCCTCTAACGCGAGGAGACCTGCAGCGGCGAGAATTCCGATCTGGCGCATTCCGCCGCCCAGCAACTTCCGGCCGATGTGAGCTTTTTCGATGAAATCGCGCGGGCCGAGAAGCAGCGAACCGACGGGAGCTCCGAGACCTTTCGAGAGGCAGAACATTACCGAATCGAATTTGCGGGTGAGATCGGCGACGCTGCGGCCGAGCGCGACTGACGCGTTGAAGATTCGCGCGCCGTCGAGATGCACTTTCAGGTTTGCGGCGTGGGCGTGGTCGCAGATGTTGTCGGAAACTTCCTGCGGATAGACGGTGCCGCCCTGCATGTTGTGCGTGTTTTCGAGCGCGACGAGTGCGGTTTGCGAGTCGTAATAGATTTTCGGGCGAATGAGCGGCTCGATCAGATCCCAGGTGAGGATGCCGTCGGGCGCGGGCGTTGGACGAGGCAGGCAGCCGGCGATCGCGGAGATGGAAGCGAGTTCGTAGAGATTGATGTGGGCGCGCTGCTCGCAGATTACTTCGCTCGTCGGAGGCGCCCAGCCTTTGATGGCGAGGAGGTTGCCCATGCAGCCGGTGGGAACGAAGAGCGCGGCTTCCTTTTCGAAAATTTCGGCGGCGCGTTTTTGGAGGTGATTGACGGTGGGGTCCTCGCCGTAGACATCGTCGCCGACTTCGGCTTCGGCCATGGCGCGGCGCATGGCGGGAGTTGGTTTTGTGACGGTGTCGCTGCGAAGATCGACGGGAGAAAGAGCGGTCATCGAAGAGGCTCCGAGGCGAGATGTAGAAAACTGAAAAAGGCTATTTTGTGTCCATTAGAATTTTGCTTAGTGGCGTGTTTTCTTGGAGTTAAGTAATTTTCTGAAAGTTCGATTGTTCCTATTAGAAATTTGCTGAGGTGGGTGCCAGGCCGCTGTGACCGCGGCCAAATTGAGCCGTACTTTCTTCCGGCTTGTCGCCGTTGAATCCGATTCTTCTTTTCCATTTTTGCGCTAACAAGGCTAACACGTAGAGAGTTAGATGCAACGCCTCGTTCGAGGGATGTCAGTGCACTTCGACGTAGCTCATGTGAGGAGTTCCGAAAGAATCGAACTTGAGATGGTGAGGCGGTCGGAGGCGAGATGGAGTCGGCCGGATTCTCGTTGCAGCAAACCTTGCGCACAGAGCGAATCGATTTGCGCGCGGATTTTGGCCAAGCGCGCGCTGGCGCCGTTGCCGTTGGCGGCGTAGGTGCGTTCGATTTGCGCGAGATCGATTCCTTCGAGTTGGCGAAGGCCGAGGAAAAATTCTTCTTCGAGGGCTTGCTCGGAAGTGACTGGCTCGATTTGCTCGCGTGGGGTAATTCCCTGCTCGATCATGGCGACGTATTGCGCGGAATCGTGGACGTTGGCCCAGCGCGTTTTGCCGTCGAAGGAGTGCGCGCCGGCGCCTAGGCCCAAGTACGGTTCGCGCTGCCAGTATTTGAGGTTGTGGCGCGAACGGCGGTCTGGGAGCGCCCAATTGGAAATCTCGTAATGGTCGTAACCGGCGGTTGCGAGACGCGTGCACGCCGAATCGTAGAATTCGGCTTGGGTGTCGTCCGGAGGAATTGCGGGGGCGCTGTAACGCGTGCCGCCCGCGAGAGATTCTTTGCCGAGGTGGCTGCCTTCGTCTACTTCCAGCATGTAGATCGAGATGTGTTCGGGGCGGAGATCGAGAAGTTCGCTCACGGATTGTTCCCACGATTCGCGCGTCTGGTGGGGGAGGCCGACGATTAGATCCATGCTGATGTTGTCGAATCCGGCTGCGCGGAGAGTTTCGGCGGCGCGTGCGATATCGGCGCGGCGGTGCATGCGGCCGGTGGCTTGGAGTTCGCGGTCGTTGAAGGATTGGACGCCGAGGCTGATGCGGTTGAAGCCGGAGGCGAGCCAGGAGTTTGCTTTTTCGGGCGTGATTGTTTCGGGGTCGGCTTCGAGGGTGATTTCGGGAGTTTCGAATGAGTAGGTGGCGCGTAGTGTGGCGAGAATTTTGGCGAGAGCGGCGGGGTCGAGAAGGCTAGGTGTGCCGCCGCCGAAGTAGACGGTGTCGGCTGATCGGTGTGGTGCCTCATCAGGGGTTAAAACCCCTTCTGTTGCGATCGAACTTTCGGCACGGCTGAAGCCGTGCCCTGACGAGGACGTGGCCGGATTCAAGGCCGCAAACGCTAGACGGTCTGCAATCTCCCGGCAGACTGCGTTTGCGTATGGCTGGTAACGATCGCGCGAGACCACGCCTGTGTGGAAATTGCAGTAGGTGCATTTGGTTTGGCAGAACGGAACTTGGATGTAGATGCCGAGAGTCATCGCGACAGCGCAATTGTACCGCACAGGCGGAGAGGTCGTTCGGCGATGCTCAGGGCGGGCGGTTGCGGGACAATTTCGAAGGTGTTTGACACAACGCTTCTGAACTCTGGTGGATGCCAAGGTGGTCCTGGGTCGCCATGAGTAAGGAAGAACCAAACGCGAACGCGATACTCCCCTCCTCCACCAGCCACGGCAAATTCGAAGCGAACTATTTGACTAGGATATAAGCTTGGTAACGTCGGCGGGCCCGGCCACGGAAGGATGTGGCCGCCGGGACGTGAAATGATCCATTTCGTACCATCGTGCCGTTCCACATCCATCGGTAGCGGATTCACTGTGATTTCGGCCGGCTTAGTGCTTTCGTTGACGGGAATCGCGAGCTCGATGGGCTCGCTCGAAACGTTTGTTATTTTGACGGTTGTTAGCTCCCAGTTCCAGTTCTTGCCAGACAGAATCTCCACACGAAGCGGAGCCTGCGCCGCTACGATTCGCGGAAATAGAATGACAACAGCTGCGGCAATTCCTAGATTTGCGCGATAGGTCATCGCAAAAACCGGGTACCGTCGAAACCGATATTTAGAATCTATCACATCCAGTCGGAAGCGATCGCGGAAGCCGTTTCTAATCGGGGACGAGCTTGACTGAAGTTCGCGGGTGCGCGGCCCGTCGAATTCGGCGAAGAAGATGACCTGCCAGCGGCCGAGGGCGAGGCGGCCGTTTTCGATGAAGATGGTCTCGGACGAGCCCACGAGCGGGGTTTTGATGTGCGAATCAGAATTCCCTTCTGCGTGCCTGAAGAGGGGGCTATCGGGGACGAGGCGGTCGAAGGCACCTTCCATGTCGCGAGCGACATCGGGATCATAGCCTTCGTTCACGATTACACCCGCAGTGGTGTGCGGGACGTAGAGGTTGCAGATGCCGGACTGGATGCCCGAAGCGCGAACGAGGGTTTCGATTTCGGCTGTGACGTTCTTGAGTTCTGTGCGACGGGTGGTGCGGACGGCGATCTTGTAGATGTCGTGATTCTCGGAGCTTTCTTTTTTCATCCTTTGACGAATATACGCGACGCTGTTGCTGTGTGGCTGGACAAAAAGAGGAACCAAATCGTGCGAGGAGATTTGTCGCCAATCAGACGCCCATGAGCACGCCCCCGCAATACTCGTTTCAGTGGAAGATAACGCCGATGGGCTCGTTGTTGCGAATGATCACGGAACAGGTGGCGGCGCTGCTTGGAAGGCAGTTGGATGACCAGGCGCCGAAAGTGGAGCCGGGGGCTGGCGTCGCTGTGAGAGTGACGGTGGCACCGATAGCGAAGTTTGCCGAACAGCCGTTGCCAGAAGTGCAGTCTATGCCGGGCGGATCGCTTACGATTGTTCCGGAGCCGAGGCCAGCGTCGAAAACCGTTAGAGTGCGAGAAGCAAGGCCGTCTGTCTCGACCTGCTGAGTGAGCACCGTGCTTGCAGTGATGATGGCTCCGGCGTGGGATTTCGCCGTCGCGGTAATTGTGGCCGGCCCGACGTCACTGCCCATGGCCAATCCTTTTGAATCGACCGAAGTGATGCGAGCGTTGCTCGATTGCCATTGGACTTCATTGGTGACGTCCTGGACCCTCGGCTCGGTGTTGTACATACCGATTGCCATCAGTTGCGTGAATCGGCCTACGTAGCTGGTGGCTCGTTTTCCAGGAACGATTGTTAGAGACGTCAGCGAGCGTGCCATTGGAACCGGGACAAATTGCAAGGTCGCGGTGCCGACGATCGCGCCAACAGTCGCAGTGATTGTAGTCGAGCCGTTGTTGTTGGCGGTGGCGAGGCCGCTGGCATTGATCGTTGCCACGCCTGGATTGCTGGATAGCCAGGCTGCCTGAAGGGTGATGTCTTTGAGGAGGACCGGATGGGTTCCCGCGCGCTCATACGATCCGATTGCCTTGAACTGAATTACGTCTCCTTTGTTGGAGACCGTTGGAGCGTCGGGAATAACCTGGATGGATGTGAGCGTGGGAGCGTTGGTGCACTGGCTGAGCAAAACGGTAAGGAGAACCACAGTTACCAGCGACAGACTGGGTTTGGTCATTCAGTGCGCTCCTTCAACTGGGGTTAGCAAGGGACGGATTATAACCGATTCGATTCGGTCAGCAATTGGGTTATTCACGTTCCAGTTAGCGCTGAGACAGTATGGCACTCAGGCTGATGGATTTAGCGGGCCGATCCGGAGTTTGGAGGCGGGAATGTCACGGTTTGGAAACTTTGAGAGGACGCGAACGCTGAGCAAGTCAAAGGAGCCGGCGAGACGCCCTTCGACGCTCAGCGTAAACCGGCGTTACGGAAGTGCAGCGGCGGCATTTACGGAATGCGGAGTCTGGGGCGGAATTGCTTGTGCGGTTGCAAAGACAAAAGCAGATCCCTCGCTACGCTCGGGATGACGGCGCAAGGCTAGGCAACGCTCTTATCGCTTATAGCAAGACTGGCGCGAATATTAGTCTGCTAGCGCCGCCGCTGAGCTGGCGCCGTAAAAGCTGAACCAGGGCTTGGCGGCTGTGAGGCGCGCGTTCACGTTGTTGATATTTTTTACGCCCTGGTCGTTGAGCCAGTCTTCGAGGGCCTTGACGCCTTGCTTGGCGTAGACCGGGATGCCTTCTTTCCAGGTGGCGCGGCCGCAGAGGACGCCGGAGAAATCGGTGCCGGCTTCGGCGGCCAGTTCGAGCGATTCGTTGAAGACATCGTTGCTGACGCCGGCGGAAAGATAGATGAACGGCTTTTTGGCGACGGCGGCGGCGCTGCGAAAATGTTCCTTGGCTTCGTCGCGCGTGTAGGCGGATTCGCCCTTGCAGGCTTTGCGCGCCGGCGACGTAGGCCATGTTGACGGGAACTTCGACTTTCAGGACGTCCACGCCGTATTGCGGCTTCGAGAATTCTTCCATGCTCTTGGTGACGATCTCGGGCTTCTTGCGCGCGAACTCGATTGCTCTTTTCGTCGCCGCCCTCTTCGTAGCCGACGAATTCGAGGAAAAACGGAACGTCGAGCGGCGATGCATTCCGCGCCGATGCGTTCGACCCAGGCGTGCTTGATGTCGTTGATCTCGTGCGGAATCGAAGGGCGTGTAGTAGAGCAGAATCTTGATGCAATCGGCGCCGGCAGCCGACGAGGCGGCGCACGGACCAGATGTCGAGAAGGTCGGGCAGGCGGCCGGGGTGGGTGTTGTCGTAGCCGCTGTTTTCATAGGCGAGCAGCAGGCCGGCATTCGAGGAGCGCGCGCTTGCGCGGCGGGCAGGCCGTATTCGGGATCGAGCAGGATGGCGCTGGCGTGCGGCGTGAGGACGCGCGTGACGGCGATCTTGAATTCCTCGATCATCTGCGGCGGTGACGGCTTTCTTGTCGACGCCTCTTTCCTTGGCGATGGCGCTCTTGAGCGAGCCGCGCTGATCCATGGCGGCGGCGGCGATCACGCCGCGCGAGTCGGAAACTGCCTTCATTCCCTTCTGCTTTCCCGGTGTGATTCTCATGTGCGCCCCTTAGAAAGAAGTCGTTGTATTCGCGGCATTTTAGCACGGGAGCGTAAAGAGAAGAGGAGGCAGAGGAGTTGGAGCGAGGTCGAGGAAGTAAAGGATCGCGGCGGAGGAACCTACTGGACTAGAGGAAAAGGAGGTGATGCTGCGGAGCGGCGAGGTCGATGTTGCGGGCGAGGTTATCGAGGAGTTCGGGGCCGTACTGGGCGAGCCAGGGCAGCATGCAGAGAACCCGCTCCTGCAAATCTTTGTGCGGGTAGAGGGCGGAGAGAATCATCGATTCTTTGTGATTGAGGATGCCGGTGCGCAGATTTTCGGCGCGGCCGGCTTTTTCTTTCAGCTTGAGGAACTGATAGAGAATCTTGCCCTCGGCGGAGTCGAGAGCGCCGCCCAGCGTGCTGTCGAGGCCGGCGAGCGGCTCGCGGTATTTATCGAGCAGGCGGCGCAGCGATTTTTCGTCCGAATCGAAGCGGCTGGCAAGAGGGCGGGGGAGAAATTTGCGCTCCATCTTCTTGCGGAGAAATTGGGGGCCGCGGAAAACGTCGCGGACTTCGAGATCGAATTTCGCGAGGATTCGCGCGATCAGCGGATCGACGAGCGTGAAAGCGGCGCGCGGAACGATGGCGGGCATGCGGCCGAGGAGCGATTTGTAGACAATCTGGTTCTGCGCCATGTAGGCGATTTCGGCCGGGCCGCCGATGTAGGCGGCGGTGGGAAGAAGCGTGTCCTGGATGATGGGCCGGAGCAGGACGTTGGCGGAGAAAGCTTCGGGCGATTTGTCGATGGCGGAGCGGAGTTCGTCGAGAGTGAAGCGCGTCTTGCCCACGGTGAAATCACCGTTGCGGCTGCGGAGCGGCTGGCGGCGACCGTTGACGTTGTAAAAAAGAAGCGTCGATTCGCGGGTGACTTTCACCTGGGCGTGGAAGCCGTCGTTCTCTAGTTCTTTGGAGCGGGCGAGCAGCGCTTCGCGGAGCGGCTGCGATTCTTCGAGGGCGCGGCGGTAAACGCCGGCGGAGAGGCGATGGAGGCGGGCGTCTAGCGGATCGATGAAGATGATTCCACGGCCCGCGAAGATGCGCGCCATCAATTTTCCGAAGGCTGAGCCATACGTTTCGCCGGGCGCGTAGGAATCGCGAAGCGCCGAGGCGAATTCTTCGGCGAAGGAGCCTTCGAGCGCGGCGCCTGCCTTTGCGACGAGAGGCTTCACGGCGTCGCCCAGAAGAATTTCGCCGACGCGATGGTCGGTGTCGTCTTCTTGCGCGGGGAGTTCGAAGCGAGTGAGACCTTCGCGCGTGTTCCAGTCGGAATGATTTACTTCGGCGAGATCGTGATCTTCGGTGGCGAGCCAGAAGATCGGAACGGCGTCGGTGCCTTTCTTTGTGATTGCGTCGGCCCAACGCAGCGCGGTGACCGCTTTGTAGATGCTGTAGGCGGGGCCAGAAAAGAGGCCGACCTGCTGGCCCGTAACGATCGCGACTGGCTCCCGCGGCGAGGCGATCGAGATTTTTGGCGGTTTCGGGTGGAAGCTCGGAGCCGGGGGCGAAACGCGCATTCTGCTCGCGCAGGACTTCGACGACTGTGCGGCGAGTTTCAGGGTCGAGACGGACTTCTTTGGCGGCGGCGAGAATTCCTGATTCGGTGGGCGGGTGGCCGAAGTAGCGCTGGACGCGCTTGAATTCTTCGCGTGAAGGCGGCGAAAAGTTTTGTGGTGTGAGGAACTTCGCGAAACGGCAGGCAGTGCGGCTCCATGGAGGTGGTCATGATACACGCGCCCTTTTGCGGCAACAATGCTGGTGGGACGGGCGGCAGAGCCGGAAGTTAGCACGCGCGCGATCGAACGAAGAGTGGCGACTCCATCGCGAAGGTGGGCGGCCGCGTTCCATGAAGCGAGTTGGGTCGACAACAAATGGCGAGTTTCTCCGGTACACTTCGATTTGCGAAGGCACTATTACAGATGCGCGGAGTGAGCGGTTAGATTCGAGAGCATGGCGTCGATTTCCGTCTTCGCGGCTTCGCTGAGCGGAAGTAGCGGCGGGCGCGGGGGGCCGCCGTGATAGCCGAGACGATCGAGGGCGTATTTCAGGCCGGGGATGCCGTATTGCGGGCCGAGCATTTTCGCGGGCGCGAGAAGCTGCTGCGCGAGCGAGTGAGCGTTTTTGGAGTCGCCTGAGCGGGAGGCTTCGTAGATTTCAACGCAGAGTTCGGGGAACGGGTTGGCTAGCGCGAGGATCGCACCGCAGGCGCCGAGCTTCGAGGGATTCGAAAAGCGTGGACGGCGGAGCCGACGAGAGTTTGAAATGATTTGGGCGCGGCGGCGATGATTTTGCGGACGCCTTCGACGTCGCCGGAGCTGTCTTTCATGCCGATGATGTTGGGATGCTGCGCGACGCGCGGCAATCAGCGGCGCTTCCACGTGCAGATGTGTGAATATCGGAACGGAATAGACCAGAACCGGGATGCGGGAAGCGTCGGCGACGCGCAGATAGTATTCCGAGAGCGCGTCGAGCTTCATTTGCGGCTTGTAGAAGTGCGGCGTGCGGACGAGGGCGGCATCGAAGCCGAGCGAGGCGGCGCGATTGGTGTGCTCGATCGTTTCGGCGGTGGATTCGGCGCCGGTGCCGGCGATCAGAGATCTTGCCGGGCGCGGCGGCTTCCTTGGCGGTCTCCCAGAGGCGATAAACTTCTTCCCAGCGGAGCAGGACCGATTCGCTCGTGGAGCCGTTGAGGACGTATCCCGCGAGGCGCGATCGCGATTGTAGCGGGCGATATTGTCGCGCAGTCTGTGCGGGCGCGATCGTGCCGTCGGCGGCGAAAGGCGTGGTGAGCGGCGGAAAAATTCCGTGAAGATTCATCGCTGTATTTTACCTCAGGAGGCCGGGTTCGGCGTTGCGGAGGCGGAAGCGGAGACTGAATCGCGCGTGGCAGCGGCGGCATTTTTGCGGCGGTGCAGATCCTGCAGTGCGGCGACGTCCACGGCGTGGCCGGCCATGCCATGGCGCGAATGCCGCGCGCGGCGGCGCTGGCGGCGGAAAGCGTGGTGATGCAGGGAATGTTGTAGCGGATCGCGGCGCGGCGAATGGATTTTTCGTCGTAGAAAGATTCGCGGCCGAGCGGCGTGTTGATGACGAGATTGACTTTGCCGGTCTTGATCAGGTCCACGATATTCGGGCGGCCTTCGTTCACCTTGTAAACGGATTCGACTTCGATGCCCGCGCTGGCGAGAGCGGCGGCGGTGCCGCGCGTGGCGACGACTTTAAGTCCGGCGGCGAGCAGGTCCTGCACGACGACCGGCGACGTGGCGCTTGTCGTGATCGTTGACGCTGATGAAAACGGTGCCCTTCAGCGGCAGGCGCTGGCCGGCGGCGAGCTGCGCCTTGGCAAAAGCGAGGCCGAAAGTGGAGGAGATGCCCATCACTTCGCCGGTGGAGCGCATTTCCGGGCCGAGAATCGTGTCGACGCCGCGGAATTTGTTGAACGGAAACACGGGCGATTTCACGGCGTAGAAATCGTGGACGCGCGAGTTCCTTGACGCCGTTGGTTTCGACTGCAGGGAAGATGCATGTCGCGCAGCTTGCGGCCGGTCATCAGGCGCGCGGCCACTTTTGCGAGCGGCACGCCGGTGGCTTTGCTGACGTAGGGAATCGTGCGCGAGGCGCGCGGATTCACTTCGAGGACGTACACCGTGTCGCGCTGGATCGCGTATTGCACGTTCATCAGGCCGACGACGTTCAGGGCGCTTCGCGAGGCGCGCGGTGTAGTCGCGAATGCGCTCGAGCACCGCGGGCTTGAGCGTGACGGACGGAAGCACGCAGGAAGAATCGCCGGAGTGGATGCCGGCTTCCTCGATGTGCTCCATGATTCCGGCGATGACGACGTCTTCGCCGTCGGCGAGCGCGTCGACGTCGACTTCGGTGGCGTCTTCGAGGAACTGGTCGATCAGGATCGGGCGCTTGGGATCGGAAGCCGTGCCGATCTGCGCGGCCTGCGCGACGTATTCCTCGACGGTTTTCAGATCGTAGGCGATCACCATCGCGCGGCCGCCGAGAACGTAGCTGGGGCGGACGAGCACGGGCAGGCCGATTTCGGAGGCGACGCGCGACGGCTTCTTGCGGAGCGAGCGCCGTGCCGGCGCGCGGCTGCGGAATTTTCAGCTCGTCGAGCAAGCGCGCCGAAGCGGCGGCGATCTTCGGCGAGGTCGATTGATTCGGGATCGGTGCCGATGATTTGCGCGCCGTTGCGCTTGAGTTCGAGCGCGAGATTCAGCGGCGTCTGCCCGCCGAATTGGACGATCACGCCCTGCGGCTTTTCGCGATCGAGAACGGCGAGAACGTCTTCGAGCGTGAGCGGCTCGAAATAGAGGCGGTCGGAGGTGTCGTAATCGGTCGAGACCGTTTCCGGATTGCAATTCACCATCACGGTTTCGTAGCCGTCTTCTTTCAGCGCGAAGGCGGCGTGGCAGCAGCAATAATCGAATTCAATTCCCTGCCCGATGCGATTCGGGCCGCTGCCGAGAATCACGATTTTCGGGCGGTCGACGGCGGCGGATTCGTCCTCTTCCTCGTAGGTGGAATACAGGTACGGCGTGAAGGATTCGAATTCGGCGGCGCAGGTGTCGACGCGCTTGAAGACGGGACTGCACGCCGAGTTCGTGGCGGCGCGCGCGGACGTCGGCGGCGGTTTCACGTTCCAGAGCTTGGCGATTTCTTCGTCGCTCGCGCCGGAGCGCTTCGATTCGAGCAGCAGTTCCGCGCGAGCACTTGCGCAAGCGATGTGGCGGCGACGCGCTGATCCACGCGCGAGCATTTCCTCCATGCTGGCGGATGAACCAGGGATCGATTTTCGTGAGCTCGCAGACTTCGTCGCGCGTCATGCCGCGTTCGAGCGCTTCGAAGAGCCAGTGGATGCGGTCCGGGCCCGGGACGTGTGAGCTTTTCGCGCAGCAGCGCGGTGGTGACTTCGGCGGGCGCGCGCCACGCGCGTGCTGCGGCTCGAGCGAGCGAATGCCCTTGCAGAGCGCTTCCTGAAACGTGCGGCCGATGGCCATCACTTCGCCGACGGATTTCATCTGCGTGGTGAGCGTGGTGTCGCTGCCGGGAAATTTCTCGAACTGCCACTTGGGAATTTTCGCGACCACGTAGTCGATGGTCGGCTCGAAGGAGCAAGGCGTTTTGCGCGTGATGTCGTTGGGAATTTCGTCGAGCGTCATGCCGACGGCGAGCTTCGCGGCGATTTTCGCGATCGGGAAACCGGTGGCTTTGCTGGCGAGCGCGGAGCTGCGCGAGACGCGCGGGTTCATTTCGATCACGACCATGCGGCCGGTTTCGGGATCGACGCCGAACTGAATGTTCGAGCCGCCCGTTTCGACGCCCACTTCGCGAATGATCGCGGCGGCGGCGTCGCGCATGCGCTGGTATTCCTTGTCGGTGAGCGTTTGCGCGGGAGCGACGGTGATCGAATCGCCGGTGTGAATGCCCATCGGGTCGAAATTCTCGATCGAGCAGATCACGACGAAGTTGTCGCGACAGTCGCGCATCACTTCGAGTTCGAATTCTTTCCAGCCGATCACGGATTCTTCGATCAGCGCCTGGTGCACGGGGCTCGCGTCGAGAGCGCGCGCGATGGCGTCGGCAAATTCCTCGTGGTTGTAGGCGATCGAGCCGCCCGTGCCGCCCAGCGTGAACGACGGGCGAATCACGACGGGATAGCCGAGCTGGTCGGCGAGGCGAACGGCTTCCGGAATTTCGGTGACGACTGCCGATGCGGGAACTTCGAGGCCGATTCTGCGGCAGACGTCCTTGAAGAGCAGGCGGTCCTCGGCGACTTTGATGGCGCGCAGCGATGCGCCGATCAGCTTCACGCCGTATTTTTCGAGGATGCCGGCTTTCGGCGAGTTCGACGGCGAGATTCAGGCCGGTCTGGCCGCCGACGGTGGGCAGCAGCGCGTCGGGACGCTCGGCGGCGATGATCGGCTTCGAGATATTCCTTCGCGAGCGGCTCGATGTAGGTGCGGTCGGCGATTTCGGGGTCGGTCATGATCGTCGCGGGATTCGAATTGACGAGGACGACCTCGTAGCCTTCGGAGCGCAGCGCCTTGCAGGCTTGCGTGCCGGAATAGTCGAATTCGCAGGCCTGGCCGATGATGATCGGGCCGGAGCCGATGATCAGGATTTTCTTGATGTCAGTGCGTTTCGGCATTGAGCTTATGCGCGGCTGTCGCACCTCGTTCATCAGCGCGATGAAATCGTCGAAGAGGTAGCGGGCGTCGTGCGGGCCGGGCGACGCTTCCGGATGATACTGCACGCTGAAAAGCGGCAGCGAGCGGTGGCGCATGCCTTCGTTGGTGTGGTCGTTCAGGTTCACGTGCGTGATTTCGACGTCGCTCGACGGCAGCGAATCGGGATCGACGCAGAAGCCGTGATTCTGCGAGGTGATTTCGACTTTTCTGCGTGAGCAGATTCTTTACCGGATGATTCGAGCCGTGATGGCCGAATTTCAATTTGAATGTGCGGCCGCCGAGAGCCAGGCCGCACAGCTGGTGGCCCAGGCAGATTCCGAAAATCGGCACGCGGCCGAGCAGCTTGCGGATATTTGCGACGGCGTAGGCGATCGGCTCGGGATCGCCGGGGCCGTTCGAGAGAAAAACGCCGTCCGGCTTCAGCGCGAGAACATCTTCGGCGGAAGTTTTCGCCGGAACGACGGTGACGTCGCAGCCGTGATCCACGAGAAGGCGCAGAATATTTTGCTTGATGCCGAAATCGTAGGCGACGACGCGATAGCGCGCGCTGCGGCTCGACGCGGATGTTCGCGCGGCGTTCGCCAGCCGTGGCTGCGCCGGCAGCGCGCTGCGCGGCTGACGCAGCGGCCGAGATCAATCGAGCCTTGCGTCCATTCGTATTTTTTCGCGCGACGTGACGCGGCTGGCGAGTTCCTGGCCCGCCATCGTGGGCAGCGCGCGAGCTTCGGCGATCAATTTTTCGGCGGGAGTGCCGTCGGTTGCGACGACGCCGCGCAGCGCGCCGACATCGCGCAGATGGCGCACCAGCGCGCGCGTATCAATGATCCCAGATGACGGGGACGCCGTGGCGCTCGAGATATTGCTGCGCGGATTCGCTGGAGCGCCAGTTCGAGGCAAGCGCGGAAAATTCGCGGACGATCAGCCTTCGATGTAAGGCTTCGGCAGATTCCTCGTCGTCGAGATTCGCGCCGACGTTGCCGATGTGCGGATACGTGAGGCAGACGATCTGGCCGGAATAGCTGGGGTCGGTGAAAACTTCCTGATAGCCGGTGAGGCTGGTATTGAAAACGACTTCGCCGCCGCGGCGGGTGCGAGCGCCCGCCGCGCGGCCGTTAAATACTCGTCCGTCCTCGAGCGCGAGCGTCGCGCGACCTGCGGGGGCCTGCGTCAGTGTGTCCTCCAGAAGAGTTCATTTCGATGCCGCGTTTACGGTTGAAGTGCGAAGTCAGCGAGCCAAAATGGTCCACCGGCCAGTACGCGAATACCGCTTTGCCGTAAATATACTGCCGCGGCACCGGGCCGAACACGCGCGAATCGTTGGAGCTGTCGCGATGATCGCCCATCACGAAATATTCGTCCTGCGGAATCTGCTACCGGGCCGTAGCTCGATCCGTCCAGATAGCTCGCCGGAACATACGGCTCCGGCCATTCCTTGCCGTTCACGTACAGATGGCCGGCGCGAATCTCGACCGTCTCGCCCGGCAAGCCCAATCACGCGCTTGATGAACGATTTCGAGCGGTCGAGCGGATACCAGAAAACGACCACGTCGCCGCGCTCGATCGGCTCGAAGTGATAAACAAATTTGTTGATGAAGATGCGCTCCTGATCGCTCAGAAGCGGAGCCATGCTGGTGCCTTCGACTTTCACCGGCTGATACAGAAAAATGATGATGACCAGCGCGAGGCCGAGCGCGACGGCGAGATCGCGCGTCCAGCTGCGCAGCTCGCGGCGCAACTGCGGGGCGGACAAATTTTCGCTAGGGTTGGGCGAGCCGGGATTGGAGATGTCGAGCATTTTCTATCTCGAAACTGCTTTATTTATATCATGCCCTTAGATGCGCGCCAAGGCGTTGGGGTTCCCTGGGAATCTAGCGCGTGGCCAGGGCAAATTGAACCATGGCGAGTGAGGCGATGACGGCGGTTTCTGTGCGCAGGATATTTTCGCCGAGCGAGGCTTCGAGGAAGCCGGTGGCGGCGGCTGATGCGACTTCGTCGTCCGTCCAGCCGCCTTCTGGGCCGACGGCTAGCGAGACGGTTGGTGGCGCTTGAGTCTGGGGAGTTGTGGCGCTAGAGAAGCGCACAGGCAGGAGTGCCTGTGCCACTTGAAGCGAATCCCGATCTAGGAGTTCCCGCAAGGATTTGGCTTCGCGGCGTTCGGAGAGGAAGAGTTTGAGGCTTGCGGACGACTGGGCGAAGGCTTTAGCGGGCGGTGAGGCGGCGTGCAAGATTGGCGGGCGAAGGCGACGCGATTGCTGCGCGGATTCCAGGATGATGCGATTCCAGCGCTCGTGACGTTTCGCTGCTGCGGCGATGAGGGCCTTGTCTGTGCGTGCGGCGGCTAGAGGAATGATTTCGTCGACGCCTAGTTCGGTGGCTTTTTCGAGGCACCATTCGAAGCGGTCGAACTTCACGATGGAGACCAGCAGCTCGATGCGGAACGCGGGCTCTGCGGCTTCGATCGGCTCGACGAGCGCGAAATCGATTCGGCTTGGGCCGCGTTTCGAGACCGCGACGCGTTCGATGCGCGCGAGCCAGACGCGCTCGCCATCGCTAAGCTCGTAAAGCTGACCCGGTTCTGCGCGCAAGACGCGACCGAGATGCTCGGCGGCTTCGTCGCGCAGCGATGCTGACTCCTGCTCGAAGCGATCGACGAAGAATCGGCGGCGCATCGCGAGCTAGTGAAACTTCTTTTGCAATTCGGCCACCGATTCGAGGATTACGTAGCCGACAATCGCGAGGCTCTTCGGGCTCACCTTATCGATCGTGTCCTGCGTGGTGTGCCAATACCCCGCGTTTGTGTAGCCGTCGAGGTCGATGATGTCCACGGCGGGAACACCGCGGGAGAGGAACGGCTGATGGTCGTCGCTTATCTGTGACTCGCGGGAAGTGAAAATATCTCCGTATCCGAGACTCGCCGCTTTCTTCCACACGAGGTCCGTGAGCCACTTCGTGGAATCCGATTCGCGGTGAATTTCGAGATTTTTCTGTCCGACCATATCGGCCAAGATTACAGCCTTCACGCGCTTTAGATCTCCGGAGACGGCGAGGCGTGCGGCGAGTTCGCGGCTGCCGTACGTGTGATCGTCATTTTGATTCCAATTGACGAAAGCTTCCTCGCCGTCGAGGAACGCGATCCAGACGGCATTGGGCTGCTTCTTCGGGCACAGGATGCGCGCCATCTCGAGCATTAGTCCGGTAGAAGAACCGCTGTCTTCCGCGCCCACGAAATCCTTCACGGAGCCCAACGTGTCGTAGTGCGTCATGAGCAGAATGATTCCGGGCCCTTCACCCGGCACTTTCGCGATGATGTTTTTCATCGCCACATCGCCGACGGGCGTTTGCGCGTGGAAATCGTCTTCGTCTACCTGGCAGCCGAAACTTTGCAGCTGCGTCTTGATGTATTGTTGCGCTCGATGAATGCCGTCTGAGGCCGGCGGGCGCGGACCGATCGCAACGAGTTGCGCGACGTGATCGAAGGCTTTATTGCCGTCGAATCCGCCAGTTTCAGTGGCAGGCGGAGCCGGCTCGGTATTGAGTGTCTTGATGTTGAGGGTCGGTTTCGCGCCATCCTGGGACGCTTCGCTGCTCTTCTGCTGTGGCATTGGAACCACCGACTTCGTGCCCGCACGCGACTGTGAGTAGTGTGGCGAAGGCCGCCGCGGCGAGCCACGCTGGTTTCCCGAGTTGAATCACGGTGTTGGACCCTCTCCGCCAGCAATGGCGCGCGCACGTTTTTTGCGAACTACAAAATACGACACGATGATGCCAATCACATACAGCAGCACCAGCGCCGCCATGAAAATCAACATAGTGGTTGCGTCCGGCGTGGGCGCCGCAAAGGCCGCAAGCACTGTAATGATCAGCATGGCATAACGAAAATTCTTTATCAGAAACTTCGGCGTCACGATGTTGAACACCGACAGAATGAAAATCACTACCGGCAACTCGAATATGATGCCGAGTCCGACGAGCACGATCAAAATCAGATCGAAATATTCGTTGATGCTGATCAGCGGCTTTACTGGCCCCGTGGTCCCCATGCCGATCAGAAAACCCAGCATCGTGGGCAGCACGATGAAATAGCCGAAAGCGATTCCCGCCAGAAAAAGAATCATCGAGGGGATGATGAAGCCGGCCACGGCGCTGCGTTCGTGCTTGTAGAGCCCGGGCGCGACGAACTGCCATATCTGATAAAGCACCCACGGCATCGCAATCACAATTCCCAGATACAGACCCAGCGTGATGATCAGGCCGACGTAACCGGCGGGGCTCGTGTAATAAAGCTTGTCGTCCATCTGGTGGGCGCGCAGAGCGGCCTGCATGGGCTTGACGATGTAATCGATGAAGTACGGAGAGACCGCGAGGCCGACCACCATCCCGATGCCGATACCGAGCAGCGAATTGACGAGCCGCTTGCGGAGGTCTACCAGGTGCTCGAAAAACGACATTCGGCCACCGGCTTCTTCCTCGGGGCGCTGCGGCGGATTGGGATCAGGCAGGGCGGGTGCCGCCATCGGTGGGTGTCTCGGAAGAGTGCTCGCTTGCGTTGGCGGATTCTTCTGACGAATGGGTCGGTGCAATCTGCGGCGGCTGGAATCGCACTTCTTGGTCGACTCCCTCGGCTTCCGTGGGCGCCGCTTGCTGGCCTTCGATGGGCGCGCCCAACTGCGGAGGCAGAGTGGGAACCGTGCCAGTTGCCGAATCTGCCGCAGGCGACTGAACGGCGGTTATTGCGCCAGCGCTCGGGCCGGAACCAGTAGCGGAGCCGCCAATTCGCCGCGTGTCGGCTTCGCGCTCGAGATCCCGCATGTGACCTTCGAACGTTGACCGCAGGTCTCCCGTAGCGCGCCTGAATTCAGCCATCACTTTGCCGAGGTTTCGCGCCAATTCAGGCAGCTTTTCCGGGCCAAAAACGACGAGCGCCACGACGAAGATGATAATCAGATGTGGGATGCTCAACATTTTTCGCCCCGGCGATGCCGTTTTTGCATCATAGAAGAGGGCCACAGGCCTGTCAAACGGCCCTCGGGTGGTATGCTATACTTTCGGCTCGGGGCATAAAGCGAGGATCGATGGACGTGTCGCAATCTTCCAGGCGTGGAATCATACTTTTGATCGCTGTACTGGCAATTTCGGCTCTGCTCGGCGGATGGTTCGGCCCGACCGTCAGAGCCACAGCGGCCAGCGGGTCGGACATGCAGGATTCCGTGAAGAGTTTCACGCGAGTTCTCTCGATCGTCGAGCGAAATTATGCCGATCCCGTCGATGTGGACAAAGCCATCTACGATGGCGCCATTCCTGGAATGCTGCGCGTACTCGATCCGCACTCGAATTTCTTTGATCCCCGCCAGTACGCGCTTTTCCGCGAAGAGCAGCAAGGCAAGTATTACGGCGTCGGAATGACAGTCCAAGGCACGCGATAACCAGACGATCGTGCTTGCGCCTTTTGTCGGTTCACCTGCCTACAAAGCCGGCATTCGCCCTGGCGATATCATCCAAAAAGTAGACGGCAAGTCCTGCACCGGGCTGACGACCACCGAAGTGGCCGACATGCTGAAAGGCGCCAAGGGCACCACGGTTCATATCTCGCTCGGCCGCGAAGGCTGGGACAAACCGATTGACGTAACCGTGGTGCGCGATGAAATTCCCCGCCCCGGCGTCGAGTACTTCACGATGGTGAAACCGGGCATCGGCTATGTGCGCGTGTCTACCTTCAACGAGACAACCGATAACGATCTGGCCGAGGCGCTGAAACAGCTGGACGTCTCGAAGCTCGATGGACTGATCATCGACCTGCGCAATAATGGCGGCGGGCTGCTGAATCAAGCTGTCGGCATGTCTGACATGTTCCTCGACAAGAACGAAATCGTGGTTTCGCATCGCGGACGCTCCTCGTCTGAGAAGCGCTACTACGCGTTGCGCGGCAACCAGGGCATTGAAGTTCCGCTGATCGTGCTGATCAACGGGCAGAGCGCTTCCGCCTCCGAAATTGTGGCAGGCTCGATCCAGGATCACGACCGCGGCTTGATTGTCGGCGAGACGAGCTTTGGCAAGGGCCTCGTGCAGACGCAGTATCCGCTGAGCGAAGACACCGCCCTTCTTCTAACGACCGCGCGCTACTACACGCCCAGCGGCCGCCTGATCCAGCGCGACTACAAAAACATTTCGCTCTACGACTATCACTACAATCCCAAGCCGCCCCGCGCCCCGGAAGTGAAGCTAACCGACAGTGGCCGCCAGGTTTTCGGCCAGGGTGGAATCACTCCCGACGACGCCGTGCCGGCGCCCAAACTCAACGATTTCGAGCAGACTCTCCTCCGCCGCGGCGTGTTTTATCCCTTGCCGCAGGGCGTAGGCGATTTCGTGCGGCACTACCTGGGTGAGAAGCCCGAGATCTCCAAGGAATTCGTTGCCGACGACGCTGTGATCAATCAGTTCCGCAAATATCTCGATCAACAGCACATTAAGTTCACCGAACCCGATATTCACGACAATCTTGCGTGGATCAAGTGGAAGATCAAGCGCGAGGTGTTTACCACGGTGTTCGGCTTGAATGACGGCTACAAGGTCGAGCTTCAGGAAGACCCGCAGCTACAGAAAGCGGAAGAGCTGATCCCGCAAGCGCGGGCGCTCTATCAAAACGCGCGCAAGATCGTGGCTGAGCGCGGAGCTGGCCAACCAACTCATCCCTAGGCGCGCGGGATCCACCCTCACTTCAAGCTGTAGCCTGACGCTCGTCTTCGCGAGGCGAGATTGCACGTCGAGAACCAGCCCTATCTGGGTCGCCGGTCGGTCTGCCACCAAAGCCTAACTATTGCAGCCCACGGAACTTGGCCTCAACTCTTCTCTCCGCAGAAACCCAATGAAAGTAAGCTTGTCAGTACTAGGCCATGCAGATTGCGTCCACCACGAAACGGCTCGAGCACCTCCTCGCCTCCCTGGAGCGCGTCCTCGGCAAATTTGCCATGGCTCAGTGGGTGCTTCTCGCTGCGTGGGTAGGGTTTGTAGGGCTTTACGGGCTTGTTTCCGTCACTCTGCCTAAAAGCGCGGCTCTGACGGCGTTTGGCGACATCGCTCAGGCGCTAGCCGCCGGATTCGCGTGCGCCTGCCTTTTCATGAATGCAGCTTCGCAGCAGCGTCGAACCCGCGCGTTCTGGGTGCTGCTCGGAGCCGGTTGTGCCACCTGGCTGGTGGGTCAGCTCATGTGGACCTACTTCGAGGTGATTCGCCGCCAGGAAGCCCCGAACCCATTCATAGGTGACGTGATTCTGTTCCTCCATCCCGTCCCGATGATGTGGGCCCTTGCGCTGAAGCCACACGACCGCCGCGAAGACCCGGACTTCCACATCGGCTATCTCGACTTTTCGCTGCTTCTGGTTTGGTGGGTCTATCTCTACCTGTTCGTTGTGATTCCCTGGCAGTACGTGTCGCCGGACGTGATGGCCTATGGCGTGAGCTACGACTACCTCGCCGCCGTCGAGAACGGCTTGCTGGCAATCGGGTTCGCGGTGTTGATCGGCCGGTCGAAGGGCGTCTGGCGAGAAGTCTACGCGCATCTGTTCAGCGCCTCGATTTTATATGCGGCGGGTTCGTATCTCGCCAATTGGGCTATCGACCGGAAGGACTACTACACCGGCAGCCCGTTTGACCTACCGGTTTTGGCCTCGTTTGTATGGTTTGGAACCGCTGGAATCGTCGCCTATCAACGCAAGCCGGTGGCCGGACCCGGTGCCGCGACACGAAGAGGAAACACAGCCGATGGCCCGCTCGCGTAGCGATGACGGCCGTCGATATCCATCCCGCTCATGGCGCTGTGGAGCCTGCGCTACAGCCCAAATCGCGAAAGCGTGCGAACTTTTCGCATCGGCGTGACACAGGTCACCCTGCTAGTCGTTACCGCGCTGGCATTCTTGCGCCAGAGGCTTGTCGACCGCGACCGCACTCGACTGCTCGAGGCTTCGCACGATTCGCTCGAGAACCTAAAACACATTCAGTCGCAGATGATTCAGACGGAAAAGCTGGTCTCGATTGGCCAGCTGGCAGCCGGCGCGGCGCACGAGATCAATAATCCGCTCACCGGCATCCTCGGGTATTCAGATCTGCTTGCCGACGATCCGGCATTAGGCGACCGGCAGCGCCAAGTGGCGGAAAAAATCCGCATGCTGGCGCGGAGGATCAAGTCGCTCGTCACAAGCTTGCTGAGTTTTGCGCGTCGCGTCCCGATCAGAAAAAGCTGACCTCGACATCAATCAAGTGATCGACAACGCCCTCCACCTAAGCAACCTCGATCTGCGCGGAAAGAAAGTGATCATCGAGACGCTCCCGGACCCGAAATTGCCAGCCGTGCGCGGAGATGCCAATCAGATTCTTCAAGTTTTCTTCAACCTGATGAGCAATGCCGTGGACGCCATTGAAGAAGTGGGCGGAGGCAAGCTTGTGATTCGCACCGATCATAACCCTGAAAGAGTCTTCATCGAGTTTTCTGATTCTGGCCCCGGAATTAAATCGCCCAATCAGGTTTTCGATCCTTTCTTCACTACCAAGCCGGTGGGCAAAGGAACCGGCCTCGGCCTCAGCATCTGCTACGGAATTGTCCAGGAGCATGGCGGCCATATCGAGTGCTTCAACCGCACCGAGGGCGGCGCAACGTTTCTGGTCGATTTTCCGGCCGTGGCGAATGGCCATCCGGCCGAGGCAGGCCCCGCCGATCGCGATATCGCATCCATCTCCAATATGCTCGCCCCCTGAAATTAGTAGTTCCCTTCTCCGCTTGATGCTAGATTTTCGAAACTTCATTCGAGGTGATTTGACTATGCGCCGAATTCTTACGTGTTTGTGTCTGGCAATTTTCACGCTCTGCAGCATCGCAAGCAGCCATGCTGCCGATCCTCCCGCAAAGGCGCTGCGCTTCGGCAAGCTCGTCGACGGGAAGGGCAAAGTATGGACCGACGCGATCGTGATCGTCCGCGGCGAACGCATTGCCGACATCACCACAGACGCTTCGAAAATTCCTGCTGGCGCTGAAGTGATCGACTTGCGGCGCTACACCGCGATCCCGGGATTAATCGACGTCCACACGCACATCACCTACTACTGGGACCAAACCTCCAACGTTCATCCGTTTGACCAGCAGAGCGGTTCGCGCCTGCCGGCTGTCGCCGTTTTTCTGGCGCAGGAAAACGCGCGCAGCACTCTTGAAGTCGGCGTAACTACGGTGCGCGATCTCGGCGCGAACGACTGGGACGACATCGCGATGCGCGACCTGATCAATCGCGGCGCGATGATTGGCCCGCGCATGTTCGTCGCAGGATATGGACTCTACGTCGCGGATGCGCCGCCGCGTCCCGGCTACACCGTGCCGCCCGGTGGCCGTGCCGACAATCTCGGCGACGTGATGCGCGTGATTCGCGAAGAAGTGGCAGCTGGAGTGGATGTAATCAAGATGTATGGCTCAACGGGAACCGATAAAGACGTCACCGGCTTCCAGACCTACACGTTCGATGAAATGAAAGCCGCCGCCGATCTCGCGCACAAGTACGGCAAGCGTTTGGCTGTGCACAGCTACGGCCCCGACGGCGCGAAGGACGCCGTGCGCGCAGGCGCCGATTCCGTGGAGCACGCCACGGACATGGACGACGCAACGATCGCGGAAATGGCGAAGCGCGGCACCTTCTACGTGCCGACAATCGATCACAATCGCTATTACGTTGACAACTACGTCGCCTTCGGCTGGACACCCAGCCATTGCCGACGGGCTAAACGACTACATCCGCCGCAATTTCGCCACCGCTCAAAACGCCTTCAAAGCAGGCGTGAAATTCGCGATGGGTTCCGACGCGCTCTTCACCATGTGCGGCCAAAATACCCGCGAACTCGGCTGGTTCGTGAAACTCGGCATGACGCCCGAGCAAGCGCTCGCGACGGCAACCACTAACGCCGCGGCGCTGCTCGGCAAGGAAAAGGAACTCGGCGCGCTGGCTCCCGGCTATTTCGCCGATGTGGTCGCCGTCGAAGGCGACCCGCTGGCAGATGTAAACGTGACAATCAACAATGTCCGCTGGGTCATGAAGGGTGGCGCAGTCGTCGTCGACAAGACGAAATAACCGCACACGCGCGGCGCTCGGGGCCCTGATTGACGGACGCTGCTTCACTGCTAATCGTTTGACGACACTGCCTTCGCATTCTGAATCACCGCGATTCAGCGCGGTTCATACTGGTACTCGTCGAGACCCTGAGATCTGACCCCAGTGGCTCGACGGAGAATCTGCATGGATGCTCCAACCTACTCCGGACGTGCTGGCAACGAAGCCGGACCTTGCATCATCAACGGATTCCATAGCGCCCGCGGCGTCAACAGCGCCGCCCACGCCGGCCGTACCAGGCGGTGCCGCGCCAGGGCGCCCCGCCGCCCAGATCGTCCGCACCCCAGTCCTGATCGCGTCGATGATTGCAGCAGCGAAAGACGCGAGCGACTTGATCTTTTCCCCCGGCCGCGCGCCGCAAGTAGACATGCATGGCGGCTTGATTCAGCTGAAAATCCCCGGCATTGGCGTTCTTACGCCGGAAGACACCGCGCGTATCGCCGCGGACTTGATTGGACGAAATTCGATCGCGCTGCAGAAGCTGAAAGAACAGGGCTCCTGCGACATCTCCTACAGCCTTCCGAAAGTTTCGCGATTTCGCGTCAACGTTTTCACGCAGCGCGGCACGTGCGCCATCGTCATGCGCGTGATTCCCAGTTCGATCCCGGATTTCAAGTCGCTCAATCTTCCCGATGCGCTCGCCGAAACCATCAATCTTCGCAACGGAATCGTCCTCGTCACCGGCCCCACGGGGAGCGGCAAGTCGTCAAGCCTCGCCGCGATTCTGAATAAGATCAACGAAGAGAAGGCCTATCACATCATCACGATCGAGGACCCGATCGAATTCCTGCACCCGCACAAACGCGCCACGATTCATCAGCGCGAACTGCACAGTGACACGCCCAGTTTTGCCCTCGCCTTGCGCGCCGCTCTGCGCCAGGCGCCCAAGGTGATTCTGGTCGGCGAGATGCGTGACAAAGAAACGATCGAAGTTGCGCTCGAAGCTGCTGAGACCGGCCACGTGGTTTTCTCGACGCTGCATACCACCGACGCGTCCAAAACGATTGAGCGCATCATTGGCGTTTTCCCGCTTGCCGATCAAAACGCGATTCGCAACCGGCTGGCAAAAGCGTTCCGCTACATCGTTTCGCAGCGCCTGATCCCGCGGCTCGACGGAAAAGGCCGCGTGGCAGCTTTCGAAATTCTGAAATCCACGATGCGCACGCGCGATTACGTCGAAAAGGGCGAGACCGAAGGAAAGTCGCTGCTCGACGCCATGCGTGATGGCGACGCGGAGGGCATGCAGTATTTCGACGGCGAAATCGAAAAGCTGATTCGCGCGAAAATCGTGGACATTGAAACCGGCCTCTCCTATTCGACGAACGCCGGCAATCTTCGCCTGCAGATCGCCGACCTCATCGAACGCGACGGCGGCGAATCCAATTTCCCGTCCACGGTTATAAAACCAGTTTCTTTGCGCGACACGGACATCGAAATCGAGCGCTAGCAAGAATCCAAGCTCCTGATAGCGGCCGACCGCCGGGTGTTCCCTTGTAGCGCCGGCATCTTGCCGGCTCTTTTGAATTGTTTTTCCTTCAGTGGAAGGCCCGCGGTAGCGGGAATCGTGGTGGACGTGGGGGGGATCGAACCCCCGGCCTCATCGTTGCGAACGATGCGCTCTCCCAGCTGAGCTACACGCCCACGGTGCGAATAATTCTAGCAAACGCACGCAGCGCAACCTAACGCGATTCCGGCCTCATTTGTCACGTCGCAACAATTTTCTTCGCGTGTGCGACCGCGTCCGCAGCTTTCGTCACATCCGCCACGCTGCCTTGCGCGAAATCCTTTGCACCGCCGCCCTTGCCGCCGAATTGCTTCAGCGTGTCCCGGAGCAGCGCACCCATGTCGTGCGGCAATCCTTTCGTGTGCGCGAAGGCCACGTGACCGCTCGCGCGGCTGGCTAACAGCGCAACGACGTTCGCTTCCGCTACAAGCTTGGCAGCAAGCAGCCCAAGATAGGTAGGTGTGGCTTCCTCAAGCGCCGAAGCAATCACTCGCAGCTCACCCGCTCCCATTGGCGAGTGTGACGCCAACAGCTCCCGCGCTTCATGTTCGGCCAGCCGCTCTTCAAGGCCCTTCACCGCTCCGTGCTGCGTGCGCCGTTCCTCAATCAACTTGCCAAGCACTGCGGGCACTTCCGGCAAGCCGCAACTCAACAGCGAAGCAGCCTGAGTCAATATCGAGAAATCGCCGCGCGCCGCCGCAAGTGCGCGAAATCCGCAAACGAACTCGACGCGACATTGATCCCTTCGCCGCTCGAGCTTTGCGAATCAACAGCAATCCCGCCTGGCCGGTGCGCTCGAGATGAGTTCCGCCACAAGGCTGCCGGTCAAATCCCTCCACTTCAATCGCGCGCAGAATTCCTTCGCGCTCCACTTTCTTGCGAATCCCCGCTTCGGCCAACTCCTCCGCGGTCCCGAAGCGAATCACCACTGGCTTATCCTCGAAGATCACTTCGTTCACGCGCCGCTCGGCTCTTTCAAGGTGCTCCGCCTTCGCTGCGGGCGTATCCAGATCGATCGTCGAAATCTCTCTGCCCAAATGAAACGAAACCGTCTGAAATCCGAATAGCTCGATGAACGCGGCCGAAAGCAGATGCTGGCCGGTGTGCTGCTGCATGTGCTCGATGCGTCGCGGCCAGTCGATCACGCCGTGAACCGGCCCCACTGGAATCGCAGCCGACGCGTAATGCACCACTTTGTGCTCCACGTCAGCCACTTCGATAACCGGCACATCGCCGAGCTTGCCGGTATCGTGCGGCTGCCCTCCCGACGTGGGATAAAACGCCGTGCGATCGAGCACGATTTTCCAGCGCTCGCCGTCCTTCTCGCACGAAATCACCTGCGCATCAAACTCGCGCAAAAATGAATCGCGATAATAGAGCCGTTCCGTCGCTTCACTCATCGCCTGTCGCTCGCCGCTCATCGTTCACCACTCGCCGTTCATCACTTCTCACTCATCACTGCCCTTGCAGCGCCTTCTGCCAAGCCTCGCTATATTTATATCCGCACCCAGTATTAAACAGCACCACGCGCTCATGCGGCTTGATCCACCGTTTCTCCGCCAGCTTCCTCGCCGCCACCACCGTCGCAGCCCCCTCCGGCGCCGCAAAAATTCCCTCCGCCGACGCAAGCTCCTTCCCCGCCGCCAGCATCTCATCGTCCGTCGCCATCACCGCAGTTCCCTGCGTCGCGCGCACTCCCGCCAGCACCAGAAAATCTCCCAGCGCCTTCGGCACGCGCAATCCCGACGCGATCGTCGCCGCATTCTGCCACGGCGGTGCGCTCGCATCCCCGCGCACATACGCCTCGACAATCGGCGCGCATCCCGTCGCCTGCACCACCACCATCCGCGGCCGCTCGCGTCCAATCCATCCCATCGTTTCCATTTCCTCAAACGCCTTGCACATCCCGATCAACCCCACGCCGCCGCCCGTCGGATAAATAATCACGTCCGGCAGCACTCCACCAAACTGCTCCCACAACTCGTACGCCATCGTCTTCTTGCCTTCGATCCGATACGGCTCCTTCAGCGTCGAAACTTCGAACCACCCTTCCTTCTCCTTGTGCTCGCCCACGTACCGCCCGCAATCCGAAATCAACCCGTCAAGCTTCCGCACGTCCGCGCCAAACGCCTCGCACTCCATCATATTCGCGCTCGGCGTATCCGCCGGCATCACGATCACGCACGGAATCCCCGCAGCCGCGGCATACCCCGCCAGCGCCCCGCCCGCATTGCCAGCGGTAGGAATCGCAAGCGCCTTCGCGCCCAGTTCTTTCGCGCGCGTCACCGCCGCCGATAGCCCTCGCGCCTTAAACGATCCCGTAGGATTCAGCCCTTCATCCTTGACGTACAGCGCATCGAGCCCCATCCGCGCGCCCAAGCGCCGCGCGTGAATCACAGGCGTCATCCCCTCGCCCAACGACACCGCCTCGCGCGCCGGCAGCACCTCCGCATACCGCCACATGTTCGCCGGTCGCGATTTCAGCGCTTCGGGAGTCAATGTTCGCGCCGCCTTGGCCAGATCGTAGCGCGCCAGCAAAGGCCCGCCGCACGCGCACAAATTCTGCAGCTTCTCATGCGAATGTTTTTCGCCGCACTTCGAGCATTCAAGATGCGTAATTGTCGTGGGAAGAAAATCAGTCATGTCAAAACGAGAATATCACAGCGAGCTAAAACGATTTTGTAGCGCCGGCCCGCCGGTAGGCGGCCGTGAAAATGGCGACCGGCAGGTTTGAACTTGACGGTGGCTTGAAGCTAACCGCTACTTCGGCAAAGCCGTCAGCTCCGCATCATCCTTCTTCCAGAAAAACTCCGGGAATTTCTTCTCCGTTGGCCACACCTCATCCAAAGTATCCGCCGAATACACCACGCCATTCTTCACCACGTACTCCAGATCCCGCGAATTGCGAATGTCGTCCAACGGATTCGAATTCAGCACCAGCAAATCGGCCAACTTCCCCGGCTCGAGCGACCCGATCTGCTTCTCGAGCCCAATGCTCTCCGCCCCATTCATCGTCGCGGAATACAGCGCCTGCCAAGGCGTCATCCCGCCCGATTGCAGCATCCACAATTCCCAGTGCGCCCCAATTCCCTGCTGCTCGCCATGCGAGCCCAGCGCCACGTGCCCGCCATTGCGAACGATTCCGGCCGCTCCCTGCGCGATCAGCGGAAAAATGTACTCCTCGTCAAACAACAACACGCGCCGCCGCGCCACGCTATCCACCTGTTCGTGCGGCGTGAAACGCATCACTTTTGGATCGGCGTGAATATCCATCCGCTGCCGCCAGTAAAATTGCCCGAATTCACCACCGTAGGAGACGATCAGCGTCGGCGTATACGTCGTCCCGGCTTGCGCTTCCAGCTGGATCACGTCCTTGTAAATCGGCACGACCGGCAAACTGTGCTCCACGCCCGTGTAGCCGTCGAGCACCATGCTCAAATCCGTTTTCAAATCGCCGCCACCTTCCGCCGTGATATTCACTCCTTCTTTCGCAGCCGCCATCGCCAGCCACTGCCGCTGAATTCTTCGCGGCTGCATGTATTCCTTCAACGAATCCGCGCCGTGCGTCTTGTAGCGCTTCACCAGATTATCTGCATCCTCTGCGCTCGCGATTCCGCCCGCAGTCGTGGTGATCGCAGTGCCCGTCGAATAAATTCGCGGCCCAGCCAAATCTCCCACCGCCACAAGTTCGCCCTGCGCGAACACAGTATTCGACTCGATCGATGGATCGCGCGTGGTCGTCACTCCGTACGCGAGATTCTCCGCATACGACCACTCCTCATTCGTCATCTCCGGCCGCTCGGTTTTCAAATGCGAATGGATATCCACGAGCCCCGGCACGATTGTCTTACCGCTTACGTCGATCACTTTCGCGCCAGCTGGCGCTGAAATGCTTCCCGACGCGCCAATCGCTTTGATCCGGTTGTTCTCGATCAAAATATCGCCCTGCGCGATCACCTCGTCGCCTTTCATCGTTACGATTCGCGCACCTCGCAAAAAGAGCTGGCCCTGAGGCGTATCCCGCGGCACCTGCAGCGAAATCGCAAACGTCTCCGGCTTCCAATTTTCCGGCTTGTCTTTTTCTGGTTTCGGCGCGCTCAACACCACGTCACGCTTCACGCGATAGAAGTCATTGCCAAAACTCCACGTCAGCGTCTTTCCCCCGTCCGCCCAGTAGAGATAGTTCGCTCCCTCTTTCGTCAGTCGCCGCAGCGGCACTTCCGGCGTCTTGAAGTTGATGTTCACCGCCGCGTCTCCCACTTTCGGAAACGCCGCGAGATATGCGTCGTAGCGATTCTGAATTGCCAACCATTCGCCATCAGGCGACGGAACGATCAACACAAATGTCCCATCCACATGGATGTGCGTCTTCTTGTCAATGCCATCGAGCCGGATCGATTTCAGCAAGCGCGCAGGTGGCGTCGGCGTTTCGACCGGTCCAGCCGGCACGTCCTCCATGTAATACACGCGCGTTCCATCGCTGTTGAACGTCGGCTGCTGGTATCCCTCCGGCAGCGTCACCACCTTGTGGCTCTCACCGCCATCCGCGGCCACCCAACGGATTTCGCGCACTTCGCTGTCCCTGCCCCCGCCGTCTTCCGAGAGCCAGCCGTGCCTCGATCCCATCACAAACAGCAATTTGCTTCCATCCGGCGACCATTGCGGCGCCGAATAATATCCAGCCACGGCGCTGATTTTTGTCGCGCCGCCACCAGCCACAGGAATTTTCCATAATCTCCCCGCCGTCCGCATCCGACCACGTCACATACGCAATCCACTTCCCGTCCGGCGAAAATGTCGGCTCATATTCGCGCCCCTCGCCCTTCGTCAACCGGCGCGGCTTTCCATCTGCCAAATCCATCACCCAAATTTTCCCCACCGCGCTGAACGCAATCTGTTTCCCGTCGGGCGATTCGTTCGTCCATCGCATCTGGTGCACCGTCAGCGGCCCATCGTCCACCGCGTAATCCACATGCACGCGCGGCGCCAGATCCAGATCCACCTTCGCATTGAACGGAATCGTCGCCACCTGCCGTGTCCCCAGTTCCACTCGCTGGATGTGCCCATCGCGCGTGAAAATCACCGCCTTCGAGTCCGGTGTGAACGCATAGCCTGGCAGCAGATCGTTCACCGCGAAGCCTTCTTGGTCATCGCGCTGAATCGGAAGTGCCAGCCAGTGTTCCTCGCCCGTGGCCAGATCGCGAATACGCAAGCCCGTCTTCGCATCCTGTCGCGACGCGTACACCAGCCACTTCCCATCCGGCGACGCGATCGGCCTTAGCCCGCCTCCATACTCCGACGTCAGCTTCTCAATCTCTCCCGTATCGCGATTGAAACTCATCACCTGAAATCGCCCGATGTCCGACGTTGTACTGATACCTCCCCGCATGGCTCGAAAAATAGACGAGCTTTCCGTCAGCGGAAAAAACCGCGCCGGAACTGATCGCTGTATCCCCTTTGCCGCCCTTCACCACTTCAACGCCTTTGCCGCCGTCCTTGTGAAACATCCAAAGGCTCGTATAACGCAAATAATCCGTCGGCCCCGGATACTGCCCGTATTTCCGCACCACGATGTAATTTCCATCCGGCGACCACGCCGGCGATCCCAGCTGATCGTCCGTCTCTTCGCTCACCTTTCTTCGCTTCCTTACTCTCAATCTGCGAGCCGTCCACATTGATCAGCCACAGATTGTCGCTGCCGTTCCGGTCGCTGATAAACGCGATCTGCTTCCCATTCGGTGAAAATCGCGGCTGGCAATCCCACGCGGGCCCGCTCGTCAATCGCTTTGCGTCTCCGCCGGTCGAGGGAATCACATAGAGATCGCCCAGCAAATCGAAAACGATTTGCTTGCCGTCGGGCGACACATCAATCGACATCCAGGTGCCCTCGTCCGTCGTGAAACTGATCTTGCGCGTCGTCTTCAGCGGCAGCGTCTCTTCTTTCTTCTCGTCCTTCTTGTCATCTTTCTTGTCTTCTTTCTCATCGGCCTGCTGCTTCGCGCCTGATTTCGACTTGCCGCCCTGCGGCGCGCCATGCAGCCCCCTTCACGCCGACGCCCTCAAAAAAGACAGCCAGCGCCAGCAAGAGCCCCGCATACCGCATCACTCGCGCAATATTCACCGTAGAAATCATTCAGGAAGCTCCCTTCCGTTAGCAGCAGAGGTCATAGTGTGTAGCCGGATGCTCAGCAAACCGCCGATTGTAACCCATGCCATCGCAGAGCCACACCCATGCATTTGCCCGTTTCAGACGCAGCAGCCCCCGATTCGTTTCACGTAAAGGTACGTACTTCCGCACGAATGGTGCCCTGGCACTTGAAAACTAGTCCGCCAACTCGCCGATTTTGGCGTTAGAATCTCGCCGCCATCCGGGAGGAACCATGCACCGCTGCATAAAAAATCTACTCGCACCTACAATAGCAATCGCCTTCGCGCTAATCGCGCCCGCCGTCATCCTCGCCGCCGACCCGCCCGATACCTATATCCGCGCCGGGCATCTCCTCGATGTCCGGAATGGCAAGATGTTGAGCAATCAAATCATCGTCATCCACGGCGAAAAAATCGCCAGGTCGCGCCCGCCGACCAGATCCAAATCCCCGCTGGCGCCAACGTCATCGACCTCGGCCAATCCACCGTCCTCCCCGGCCTCATCGATTGCCACACCCACATCATGGTCAACACAAAAGACGTCACCGAATACGACGACGTCCTCCTCAAGCAGTCCTGGCAATACCGCACCATCCTCGCCACGCTCGGCGCAAAACGCACCCTCGAAGCCGGCTTCACCGCCCTGCGCGACGTCGAAACCGAAGGCGCCATGTATAGCGACGTGGATGTCCGCAACGCAATCAATCAGGGCCTGATTCCCGGCCCGCGCATGAAAGTTTCAACGCGCGGCATCTCCACCACCGGCGGCTACGGCCTCGAAGGTTATTCGCCCGAGGTTACTGTTCCAATCGGCGTCCAGACCATCGACGGTCCCTGGGAAGCGCGCAAAGCCGTCCGCGAGCAATTCAATTACGGCGCCGACCTGATCAAAATTTACGGCACCGATCGCTTCAGCTTCACGCCCGACGGAAAAATCGTCAGCATCGCGGATTTCAGCGTGGAAGAAACCGACGCCATCGTGGACGAAGCCCGCCTCAAAGGCCTCAAAGTCGCCTGCCACGCCTACGACGGCCCCGGCCTGCACTACTGCATCGACGCCGGTGTCGCTTCGATCGAGCACGGCATCCAGCTCGACGACGAAGCCATCGCGAAAATGATAAAGAAGGGAATCTACCTCGTGCCGACTCTTTACGTCTATGCGGGCGCGCTCGAGAAGATCGATCTGGCCAATTCGGGAGGCAAAACAAGCCGCGTGGTGATTCACGAAGTGAGTTTCAAGAAGGCGCTCGCTGCAGGCGTAAAAATTGCATTCGGCACCGACGCTGGCCTCATTCCCCACGGCACGCAAGCAATCGAATTCGAATGGATGACGCGCTACGGCATGTCCCCGCTCGACGCCATCCACTCCGCCACAATCAACGCCGCCGATCTGATGGGCTGGGGCGACCAAATCGGCTCAATCGAGCCAGGCAAATTTGCAGACATCATCGCCGTAAACGGCGACCCGCTAGCCGACATCAAGCTGCTAGAACAGGTAAAATTCGTAATGAAAGGCGGCCAGGTAGTCCGCAAGACGTAGCAAATAATCTTCACACTGTCGCAGGCGACTCGCGCACATTAGCCCGTACCCCTCGACGCCGCCGCGTCTATTCCGTACCGCCGGCTCCCGCTCGCGTTCCTTTCGTACCGACCAGTAGACATGCCCGCTGGCGTACTTCAACTGCGCCATCCGTGCCGATCACCTCCCAATCGCCCTCAAACTCTCCCCCGCCGCCCGATCGTCCGCTCAATATCCGCATCGCTATGCGCCGCCGAAACAAACAACGCCTCAAACTGCGACGGCGCAATAAACACCCCACGCGAAAGCATCTCCTGAAAAAACGCCGCATACATCTTCGTATCCGACTTCTTCGCGCCCGAATAATCCGTCACCGCATCGCCAGTAAAAAACATCGTCATCAACGACCCCACCGCATTCACGCTCCCAGCCACGCCGCTTTCCTTCAACGCCCCCCGCAAACCCTCCGCCAGCCGCGCCGACTTCCGATTCAAATCCTCATAAAATCCAGCCGCCGCAAGCTTCGGCAAAGTCGCCAGCCCAGCCCGCATCGCCAGCGGATTCCCCGAAAGCGTCCCCGCCTGATAAACCGGCCCCAGCGGCGCCACCTTCTCCATAATCTCCGCGCGCCCGCCATACGCCGCCACCGGCAACCCGCCGCCGATAATTTTCCCCATCGTCGTCAGATCCGGCTCGATGCCAAAAAGTGTCTGCGCGCCGCCATACGCGCGCGAAATCCCGTAATCACCTCGTCGAAAATCAGCAGCGCCCCATCGCGCTTCGTCATTTCGCGCAGCCCCTCCAGAAATCCTGCGCGCCGGCGGCACCACGCCCATATTCGCCGCCACCGGCTCGACGATCACCGCCGCAATCTTGCCCGGCATGCTGCTTGAAAATCCGCTCCACCGCCTCCACATCGTTATACGGCGCATTCAGACGTCAGCGCCGCCAGCGCCTCCGGCACTCCGGGCTCGACGAAATTCCCAGCGTCGCCAGCCCCGATCCCGCCTTCACCAGAAAACTGTCCGCATGCCCGTGATAGCCGCCTTCGAATTTCAACATCAGATCGCGCCCCGTAAACCCGCGCGCCAACCGCACCGCGCTCATGGTCGCTTCCGTGCCCGAACTGACAGAACCGCATCCTCTCGAATCGATGGCAGCGCCTGCGCAATCTGCTCGCCAGTTCCATCTCAAGTCGGCGCGTCATCCCGAAACTCGTGCCGCGCTGCGCCTGATCCGCCACCGCCGCGCAACGTCCGGATGCGCATGCCCCAAAATCAGCGCGCCCCACGAGCACACGTAGTCGATATATTCGCTCCCGTCCACGTCCCAGAGCCGCGCGCCCGTCCGCCCGCTCAATGATCAGCGGCGTCCCGCCCACCGCCCGAAACGCGCGCACCGGGCTGTTCACTCCGCCGACCAGAATTTTCCTCCCGCGCTCGAATATCTCCGTCGATTTGGGACGAGCGTTAGCTTCAGTTCCCTGTTTGGAAGCGTGGGTTGGTCGAGTGGCCATAATTAATCCGCTAAAATAACCCCGGGTGAAGATAAGGCGAAGAAAAACCTGTCGTAACTGCAGCAACTGGGTTGCAGCAAAAAGCACAATGCGAGCAGTTCAGCTCCGCTCCGATGCCAGTCACGCCCGCCTCAGCAATGTCTTCAACCACCGCGCCACGTCCTTGGCGTGATACGTCAGCACAATCTCCGCCCCCGCGCGCTGAATACCCGTCAGGATCTCCATCACCACGCGCTGCTCGTCGATCCAGCCGTTGCGCGCCGCCGCCTTCACCATCGCGTACTCGCCGCTCACGTTGTAAGCCGCCACCGGCACGTCGAATCGCTCGCGCACCCGCCGAATGATATCCAGATACGGCAGCGCCGGCTTCACCATCATCATGTCCGCGCCCTCTTCCAGATCGAGCGCCACCTCGCGCAGCGCCTCGCGCGCGTTGGCCGGATCCATCTGATAGCTGCGCCGGTCGCCAAACTGCGGCGCCGACTGCGCCGCCTCGCGAAACGGCCCGTAAAACCCCGAGCAATACTTCGCCGCGTACGAAAGAATCGCCATCTCCTCAAATCCGTTCGCGTCGAGCGCCTGCCGGATCGCGCCCACGCGCCCGTCCATCATGTCCGACGGCGCCACGATATCCGCGCCCGCCCGCGCGTGCGAAAGCGCCGCTGCAGCCAGCCACTCGAGCGTCGGATCGTTCGCCACGTCGCCCTTCTCGATCACGCCGCAGTGCCCGTGGCTGGTGTATTCGCACAGGCAAACGTCCGTGATCACCAGCAGGTCGAGTTTCGCTTTGCGGATCGCTTCGATCGCGCGCTGCACCGCGCCATTCGGCCGAACGCCTCCGACCCGCACTCATCCTTTTTGCTCCGGAAGCCCGAACAAAATCACCGCCGGAATTCCCAGCGCCTCCACTTCGCGGCACTCCTCCACAATCTGGTCCACCGACTGCTGATAAATCCCCGGCATCGAGCTCACTTCCGTTGCGCACTTTCGCTCCCGGGGCAAACGAACATCGGATACACGAACCCGCGCGTCGTAAGCCGCGTCTCGCGGACCAATCCGCGCATCGCTTCGGTGCGCCGCAATCGCCGCGGCCGGTGAGTCGGAAATGTCATGCGTCCCTCACGTCCTCGAACCCTTCGCTAGAACTTGCCGCTGGTAGTGCTTCGCAATCGCATCAGCCAGCCCCGCCGCGGAAGATTCGTTCGCTTCGATCGCCACTCGCGCTGCAGCTTCACGCAATGCGCGCGTCGTCGTTGGCCCAATTGCGGCAAAATCCACTCGCGACGAAAGTTCTGCCAGGCTCTTCGCCCCCATTACCTCGCTCAGATTGTGATACGCCGATGGGCTGGCGAAAACAATCGCGTCCACTTCGCCTCGCTGAACTCGGTCCAGAATCGGCGCATCCAGAGTTTCGGGCACGGCGGTTCGATAGGCCACAACTTCGGTCACCTGCGCTCCAGCTCCCCGCAGCAAATTCGGCAAGCGACCGTCGGCTCGGTCGCTTCGTGGCAGCAGCACCCTTTTGCTCCGCAGCGAAGCCTGTAACTCACGCGCCAGCCCCTCGCCGCTGTGCTCTTTCGCGATGTAATCCACCCGAAAACCGGCCTCGGCTGCGGCTTGCGACGTCGCCGGTCCGACCGCCGCAATCGAAGGCTTTCAGCTTCTAGAGCCTTCGGGTCCGAGCTTTAATTCGCGCACACGCTGCGCGAGAAATCTCACCGCATTCTGGCTCGTCAGCAGAATCCAGTCAAATTCACCAATCGCCCGCAGCGCCGAATCGACCGGCTGCCAATCCGAAGGCGGCGCGAAACTCACGGTGGGCAAAATGAGAACCTCAGCGCCCAGTCGCTCCAGCTCGCGAATCAATTCACCAGCTTGCTCCGGCGCGCGCGTCACTACGATGCGCTTCCCTGCCAGCGGTTGGTTAGCTCTGTCCAACGGATCTTCCCGCGAGCTGCAGAATCCGGCCCGCTCCCGCATCAAATAATTTCTTTGCGACTTCGCGTCCGAGAGCCTCGGCTTCCTTTTCCGTGCTGCAGGCAGCCGATCCGCTCCGTCGAACGCTTTCCGCGCCATCGGCTGAAAGAACGCACGCGTCGAGAACGAGTTCACCACCTTCAAATCGACCCCACGCTCCCAGCGGCAACCGGCAACCGCCCTGCAAATTGGCCAGCACCGTTCTCTCCGCCGAAACGGCGAGCGACGTCGGAGTATCAACCAGTTTGCTCACAAAGGGGAATTCGTCAGCGCGCAAGGCGAGAAATTCCAGTCCGAGCGCGCCCTGCCCCACAGCAGGAAGCATAATTTCCGGTGGAAGAATTTCAGCGATGCGGTCGGAGGCGTTCAAGCGGTCGAGTCCTGCTTTCGCGAGGACCATCGCATCCACTTCGCCGCTGGCAACTTTTCGAAGCCGTGTGTCCACATTTCCGCGGACTTCGACGATTTGAAAATCGTTCCGAAATTGGCGGAGCTGCGATGCTCGCCGCAGGCTGCTGGTGCCGATGCGAGCGCCTTGCGCCAGTGTACTCAGCGATTCGCCGTGCTGCGAAACGAGCGCGTCGCGCGGGTCTTCCCGCGGAAACACGATTGCGATTTTACAAAGAGTCGAAAACTCAGTGGGGACATCTTTCATGCTGTGCACTGCGAGATCGGCACGGTCGTCAATGAGTGCGTCTTCAAGTTCTTTGGTGAAGATGCCGCGAATTCCGATCTGTTCGATCTGCGCAGCCGCAAAGCGATCGCCGGATGTTTTCACGACAACGATCTCGCTTTCGGTTCCGAACGATTTCGCGAGCGCGTCGCGCAGATGATTCGCCTGCCAGAGCGCCAGCGCGCTGCCGCGTGTGCCAATGCGCAGCGGCTTCAATCTTTGTCCTCGTCCTTGGCCGCGTCCAGGCCGAAAAGATGCCGCAGCGCGTCGAGTCCGGCCAGGTGCCCGCGCATCTCGCGGCTGCGCCGCAACTTTTGCGAAGGCTGCTCGAGTACGCGTTCGATCAGCTCTTCGGTGATGTGCGCGATCCGCGCTCGCTCTTCGGGCGATACCTCGTTCATCTCGGCCAATTTTTCCCGGATGAGCATCTCGCGGTGCTTATGAAAACTGTCGCGCAAATCGTCCACGATCGAGCCGGCTTCGAGCGCCGCGCGCCAGGATTCGAATTTCGCAATGTGCTCGGCGACGATGGCTTCGGCTCGCGGTACTTCCGCTTCGCGCGCCTTTTTATTCTGCTCGACGATTTCGCCAAGGTCGTCAATGTTGTAGAGATACAGGTTGTAAAGGCCCGCCGCGTCGTCGGTAATATTGCGCGGCACTCCCAAATCCACCACGAACATCGGCCGCCCCTCGCGCGCTGCGATCGCCCGCTCGAGCAATGCTCGCGTCAAAACCGCGCCACGTGCCCCCCACCGAAGCGATCACAATGTCCGGCACGCCGAGAACGCGTTCGAGCGAAGCCCACTCGATCGCTTCGCCGCCCACCTTTCGCGCCAGCTCTTCCGCGTGGTCGAGCGAACGGTTCACCACTCGCAATCTGCCGATGCCGCGATTGCGCAGATTTTCGACCACCTGCTCGGCCACTGCGCCAGCACCGAGAATCAACGCGGAGTGCCCTTTCAAATTGCCGAAGACTCGTTCCGCGAGTTTCACGCCCGCCAGAGCGACGGACATAGGCCGAGCGCCAACTTCCGTCTCCGAGCGCACGCGCTTGCCGACTTCAATCGCGCCCTGAAACATGCGATTCAGCACCGGGCCCGTCGAGCCGTGATCGAGAGCCTGGGTATAAGCGGTGCGCAACTGCCCGAGGATTTCAGCTTCGCCCAGCAGCATCGAATCGAGCCCCGAGGCGACGCGGAAAAGATGCCGAACTGCGTCAGGTCCGTTCCAGCGGTAGAGGCGGCCGTTCAAATCCGCGCGCGGCACGCCGTGAAACGACGTGAGGAAAATTTCCATCGCCTCAGCGACAGAGGTGCCCCGTTCGGTAGGAACGCCATACAGCTCGCTGCGATTGCAAGTCGACAAAACGACAGCTTCATCGAGAATGCCACGCTTGCGCAGTTCTTCGGCTGCCGCAACCGCCTGCTCGGGGCTGAACGTCACGCGTTCGCGAATCTCAACCGGCGCCGTGTGATGGCTGCAGCCGATGAGCGCGACGTCAATTTTTCCTGCGCCGGTGCGTTTCGGTTTGGTGAGCGTCGGCATGGCAATTTAGAAAAAGCGATGAAACCTCGTCAGATATAGATTCACGAACGTGTAGCTGAAAAGCACGACGGCGAAATTAAAGGCGCACAATTTCGCCGCGCGGGCGCCGCGCCAAGCCGTGCTTCTCGACAATCTGAGATATGCGACATAAGCCGCCAGAATCGCAAGCGTGATCACGACCTTCGGATCGCCCCACGAATAACCGCCGCTCAGCCGATGTTCCCAAACGAATCCCATAATCACGCCCATGATCAGCGCCGCCAAGCCCACGTAAACGCTGCTGCGCGCCATGCGATCGAGCACGTCGAGCGCGGGAAAGCGCCAGAACGGAGTGGCCAGTTTGCGAGAGCGCAGCACCCGGTCTTGACCGAGATAAATCAGGCTCAAGACGAACGAGAGAGCGAACGCGGCGTAAGCCCAAGTTTCGAGCGTGACGTGAAAGGCAAAGAGCGGCCCGCGCGCCGGCGGTGGAGGCGCCACTTCGTTGGGAGCGAGCATGGACAGCAGAACGATCCACACGATCAGCAGCAGCGTGACGAACGCACCGACCGACCGCTGCCGGTGAAACAGTTCGAGACCCAGATAAGTGACGCCAAGCAGCCACGCAAACAGCGACATCGAGCCGTACAGATCATTGTAGGGAACGGTGTGAATCCATCGCGAACGCTCGAGCAGCGCGAAATAGTGCATCACGATTCCGCCGGCGAGAAGGAACGTCGCCATGCGCCCGAGCCACAGATCCGGCACGTAGAGAAAGCGCGCGTAGCAGAGAAAGCTCGCGATATAGAGCGCCAGACTGACGTAGCCGAGATAGTAGTGAGTCATTTCGCGCTTATGGCGACGCTTCTCTCGCCGCTCTGGTCCTGCCTCTGTACCCAGATGAACCGCAATTATAGCCCCGATTCGGGCGCGAACGCCCTGTACGCATTGGCCAACATCGTATCTGACGCCGAAACGTGCGGCCTCTTGGCCCTTCTGCTATCATCGTTTTGATCCACAGGAACGCATGAGCCGGGTGAACGAAAACCGAAAAGAATTATTTCTGCGCGCCTGCCGGTTCGAGCCGGTTGAGCGCGTGCCTGTCTGGATCATGCGGCAGGCTGGGCGTTACTTGCCGGAATATCAGGCCGTTCGCGCCAAGCATTCCTTCCTTGAAATCTGCAAGACGCCGGAGCTGGCGGCGGAAGTTTCGCTTGCAGCCGTTCCGGATTATTGGCGTGGATGCTGTCATTGTGTTCTCCGATATTTTGATTGTGGCGGAAGCGATGGGGATGCAGCTGGACGTGCCCGATTCGGGGCCGGTGCTGTCGAACCCGGTGCGCGACGCGGCGGCGATTGCGCGGCTTCGCGATTTCGATCCTGAGCGCGAGACGCGATTTGTCGGCGACGCGATTCGGGAGATTTGCCGCGAGGTTGGACCGGAGGTTCCGGTGATCGGCTTTGCGGCGGCGCCTTGGACGCTGGCTTGCTACATGATTGAAGGGCAGACGCGCGGGGATATTTCGCGGGCGAAGCAATTCATGCGCGAGGAGCCGGAGCTGCTTCGAGATTTGCTGGATCGGATCGCGAAGGCGACCGTGGCGTATTTGAAAATGCAGATTGCGGCTGGGGCCGCTGTGGTGCAGCTTTTTGATACGTGGGCTGGGGAGCTGACGCGCGACGAGTATGAGGCGTTCGAATTGCCGGCTACGCGTTCGGTATTCGAATCGCTTGGCGCGGCGGGCGTACCGAAGATTCTTTATGGTAAGGGAAGCTCGCATCTGATTGAGCTGCAGGCGAAGGCCGGGGCGGATGTGCTGAGCGTTGACTGGCGGACGGATCTTGCGGAGGCGCGTCGCACGCTTGGCGATCGCGTGGCGCTGCAGGGAAATGTGGATCCGAATATTCTGCTGGGGCCTGAGACGGCGATTCGTGAGTGCGGCGCGCGAAGCGATCGAAAAACTGGCGGAGTTGGGCATATTTTGAATTTGGGGCATGGGATTTTGCCGACGACGCCGGTGCAGAATGCGCGGGCGTTTGTCGAAGCGGGACAGACGGCGCCGATTCCGGCGCGGGCGCATAGTGGCGAGGCGGACTAAATGAATCCTACGCGCGCTACCGAAAACCAAATTGAAAAACTAGAGATTGGGCAGATCTCTGACGCGGCGCTGGAGAAATATAATCGGCCGGGGCCGCGGTATACGAGCTATCCGACGGCGCCGGTGTGGAAAGACGATTTCGGGCCTGAGGATTTCGAAAAGTATTGCGCGCGGGCGGAAGAGCGAGCGACGCCTGTTTCGCTGTACATGCATATTCCCTTTTGCGAGAGTCTTTGCCTTTTCTGCGCTTGCAATGTGTCGATTCAGAAAGATAAGAGCGTCGCGATTCCCTACCTTGAGACTTTGAAGCGCGAAATCAGCCACGTGAGCACGCAGGTTTCGAAAAAGCGGCCGGTGATTCAGTTTCATTGGGGCGGCGGAACGCCGACGTATTTGACGCCGGCGCAGATGGAAGATCTTTTCGGGCATACGCGCGAGCGGTTTCAGTTCGCGGCGGACGCGGAAATTGGAATTGAAGTTGATCCGCGGGTTACGAACCGCGCGCACTTTGAGACGCTTCGCAAGCTTGGGTTCAACCGGCTGAGCATGGGCGTGCAGGATTTCGAGCACAAGGTGCAGGAGACGATTCATCGCGTGCAGCCGTATGAGATGACGCGCGATTTGATTCTGACGGCGCGCGAGCTTGGATTTGAAAGTATCAACGTGGATTTGATTTATGGCTTGCCGTATCAGACCGCGGACAGCTTCAAGGCGCACGATCGAGAAAACGCTTACGCTGGAGCCGGATCGCATCGCGATGTTCAGCTACGCGCATGTGCCGTGGCTGAAGAAGCAGCAGGGATCGTTTGAAACGCATTTGCCGGAAGGGATGGAGAAGTTTCGGATTTTCCGCGCCGGGCTCGAAGGCTTTTTGAATGCCGGGTATCACTACATCGGCATGGATCATTTCGCGAAACCGGGTGATGAACTTTCCGTGGCGCAGCGCAATCGCACGCTGCACCGGAATTTTCAGGGCTACACGACGAAGGCGGGCGCGGACCTTTACGGAATGGGCGTGAGCGCGATCAGTTCGATCGGCGAGGCGTACGCGCAGAATCGGCGCGAGGTTCCGGCGTATCAATCGGCCGTGGCTTCGCGCGGAATTGCGACGATGCGCGGGTATCGTTTGTCTGAGGACGATCGCTTGCGGCGGGATGTGATTGGGCGGCTTTTGTGCCATACGGTGATTCCGAAGCGCGAAGTGGAGCGCGAATTCTCGATTGTCTTCGACGAATATTTTGCAGCGGAGCTCGGGCGGCTCGAGCAATTGCAGGACGAAGGACTCGTGACGCTTGAGCGGCGATGAAATTCGCGTGGCGCCGCTGGGGCGCATTTTCATTCGCAACGTGGCCATGACGTTTGACCGCTACCTGCACGAACAGCAGATGGACCAGCGGCCGCTGTTTTCGAAGACGCTGTGACGTGCGCCGATGGGTGAACCCAAGCAAGTGATCGTGATTGGCGGGGGGATTTCCGGCCTTGCCTGCGCTTATCGCCTGAAACAACTTGGCCTGCCTGTGATTCTTCTGGAAGCTTCTGCGCGTGTGGGAGGGCTTGTCGGCAGCGTGCGGAAGGACGGTTTTCTTTTCGAATCCGGGCCGCAGAGTTTTCAGGGCACTGAACCGCTCCTCGAGCTGATCCGCGAAGTTGGAATCGAAGGCGAACTGCAGCGCGCCGATCCGAGGGCGCCGCGATTTATTTATCTTCACGGCAAGCTGCAGAAAATTCCGATGACGCCACAGGCGCTGATGGCTAGTTCCCTGCTCGGATTGAAATCGCGGGCCAGGATTGCGTCTGAGCCATTTAAACGCACCAAGCCGCCGACGAAAGAGGAATCGGTTGCGGATTTTGTGCGGCGGAAATTCGGGCATGAAATTCTCGAGTACCTGGTGGCGCCGTTTGTGTCGGGCGTGTATGCGGGCGATCCGGAAAAACTCAGCCTTAAAGCCGCATTTCCAACACTTGAGGAATGGGAGCGGGAGTATGGAAGCGTGCTGCGCGGGGCGATGAAGTCGCGACCGGAAAAGGAAAAGGGTAGCGGGCATCCGCCACTGTGCTCCTTCACGGATGGCGTCGGTGCGCTTGCGGGAGCGATTGCCGGCAAACTTGGAGACAGCGTTCGGCTGGGGGCGAAGGTTGCATCGGTGGGGCGCTCTGCGAAGTATCAGGTCTGTGTTGAATACGGTGAGCGAAACGAAATGTTGGAAGCGGCGGCGGTGGTGGTCTCAACTCCGGCCTACACGGCGGGGCACATTGCTGCGCAGCTTTCTTCGCCATTGACGCATATGCTCTCGGGAGTTGCGTACGCGCCCGTCGCCGTTGTGGCTTGCTGGATATTACGAACAGCAGACTGCAGAGAAGCTCGATGGATTCGGATTCCTGGTGCCGCGGAGCGAGAAGGTGCGGACGCTGGGCACGGTGTGGAACTCGTCGCTATTTGCGGGGCGGGCGCCAGCGGGATCAGTGGCGATTACGAGTTTCATCGGGGGCGCGACCGATCCGAAGATTGTGGATCGTTCTGAAGATGAGATTGCGGCGATTGTGCAGGATGAGAACGCGCGGATTCTTCAGATCAGCGGGTCGCCCGTTGCGTCAGCTGTTTGGAAATATCCGAAGGCGCTGCCGCAATATAATTTGGGGCATGGGCACGTGGTGGAAGCGATTCGCGATGGCGAACGCGCGAATCCCGGTCTCTTTTTCAGCGGAAATTATCTGGAGGGGCCGTCGCTCGGGAAATGCGTGGAGACGGCTAACCAGACAGCGCTCGCAATTCAACGCTACCTGCAATAGTGCTATCCGAAGCTAACCCTTTGAACGCTCTTTGTTCCGCAACGCGAGGCGCATGCGGCGGCGTTCGCCTGCTTCGTCATATCTGCGCTGGTCGCCGACTGTTTCGAGGATCAGCGGCGGGACTGGTTTGGGCTGCCGGTTATGGTCGATGGCGACGAAGGTGACGTAGGCGCTGCTGGTGTGTTTTTGCTCGCCGGTGAGAACATTTTCCGCGAATACCTTTACGCCGACTTCCATTGAGGTGCGAAAGACGCGGTTGACGCTGGACTTCAGGACGATCCATTCGCCGACGTCGATGGGAAAGCGGAAATCCATATAGTCAACCGACGCGGTGACGCAATGGCTATTGGAATGGCGAGTGGCGGCGAGCGCTCCGGCGATGTCGATCAAGTGCATCACGCGGCCGCCGAGCATCTTGCCGAGAGGATTGGCGTCGTTGGGCAGCACAGCTTCGACGATTTCGGAACACGACGCGCTTACCGGTTTTCCCGGCAGGCCGGTCTTGGAGTCGATCGCTTCCCTGTCGGCGGGCCGCTTCTTCGATCGGGTTTAGGCATAGCGAAATCTCATTCGGAGCTTCCATATCGCGGCGCTTGGCTCGCGGCGCAGCGCCCGTTATAATACGGTCTTTCCAATTATGACCCAAGCACAGAAGTCGCGGCGCGAAGCGCTCGAACAATTTGTGGCTGATAAACCTGCGGACGCGTTTGCGCGTTATGGGCTGGCGCTTGAATGCGTGAAACTCGGTGATGATTCGGCTGCCACTCATCATTTTCAAAAGCTCCTCGAAATGAATCCCAGTTATGTGGCCGGCTACTTTCAATATGGGCAGCTGCTTTCGCGCATGGGGCGGTTGGACGAGGCGCGGAAGATGCTTTCGGACGGCGTCGTTGTGGCCCAACGCGCGGGCGACATGCATGCCCGCGACGAAATGCAAGCAGCGTTAACACTTCTGCGTTAAGCTAATTTCGTTGTTGACCTCGGGGCGTTATGAGACCTACTCGGATCCCGCTTTTCCCGCTTGATGTGGTGCTGCTGCCTGGCGCTGCCCTTCCCCTGCATATTTTTGAGCCGCGATACAAGAAGATGATCGGGCGCTGCATCGTGCAGAAGCTCGAATTCGGGATGATTTACGCCACGGGCCAGAATGTGGCGGCGATTGGATGCACGGCGGAAATCGTCCAGAAGATGAAGCAGTACCCGGACGGGCGCATGGATATTCTTACCCGCGGCCGTGCGCCATTTCGGTTGCTTCAGTTGTTGCAGGACGAAACCTATCACGAAGGAGTGGTCGAATATCTCTCGGAAGAGCTTGCGCGCGAGGACGCGCAGAAGAAAGCGCGTATCGTTAGCTCCTGCAGGAGTGCCATGTCCTGCTCTACGGCCAGGCATGGGTGGATTCTTCCGAGGAGCGCGAGATTTCGCTGGCTTACCGGATGGCCTCGCGGCTCCCGATTGAGCTGGAGCAAAAGCAGACGCTTCTCCAGATGCGGTGCGAAAATGAGCGCTGCGATTTTCTCGAGAAATGGCTCGAGGAGTTCCTTCCCAAGCTCGAAGAGCGCCAATCCGTCCGCAAACGCGCCGCGGGCAACGGCCACGGGCCAAACTGACTCCAATCTTATGAGGTGTCGGCAGTCGGTCCGTTCCTCTATAATGATTTTTGCGCGACCTTCATCAGCTGGACAGCATCTCTGTAGAAGAAGCATATTTAAGCGAGAATCGGGGCCCTATGACTTCGCAGCCGAAAACTCTTGGTGAGCTTCGCAGCAGCAGCAACTGGTCCGAGCAGCGCCTTGCCAATCGATCGTTGCGGCAGGAGTTGCGCGAGAACCTTCTGTGCCGGATGGAGAAGGGCGAGACGCTTTTTCCTGGCGTGCATGGCTACGACGACACCGTGATCCCGCAGATCATCAATGCGATTCTTTCGCGGCATCATTTCATTCTGCTGGGGCTGCGCGGACAGGCGAAATCGCGGATCTTGCGCGGGCTTGTCGGATTCATGGATGCGCAGGTGCCGGTGGTGGCCGGATGCGAAATCAATGACAACCCGTATCGTCCGATTTGCCGGGCTTGCCGGGAGCGGATTGCGAGTGAAGGCGATTCGACGCCGATTGCGTGGCTTTCACGAGATCATCGCTATGTGGAGAAGCTGGCCACGCCGGATGTGACGATTGCCGACATGATTGGCGACGTGGATCCCATCAAGGCGGCGCGCGGCGGAAGAAATCTGGCGCGACGAGTTGACGATTCACTACGGCCTGCTGCCGCGCGCGAATCGCGGAATTTTTGCGATCAACGAGCTTCCCGATCTGGCCGGAAAGATTCAGGTGGGACTGTTCAATATCATGCAAGAGGGGGACGTGCAGATTAAGGGCTACCCTGTGCGGATGGCGCTGGATGTGCTGCTGGTCTTCACGGCGAATCCCGAGGATTACACTGCGCGCGGGAAGATTATTACTCCGCTGAAGGACCGCATCGGATCTGAAATCCGGACGCATTATCCGGCGACGATCGCGGAAGGCATGTCGATCACGTCGCAGGAATCGTGGACGGAGCGCGATGGCACGCGGCGTGTGGAGATTCCGCAGTATATTCGCGAAGTGGTGGAGGAGATTGCGTTTCAGGCGCGGGATGACAAGCGCGTGGATCGGCGCTCGGGCGTGAGCCAGCGGCTGCCAATCAGCTCGCTCGAAAATGTGCTTAGCAGCGCGGAGCAGCGGGCGGTGCGAACCCGCGATGCGAGTGCGGTGGCGCGGGTGTCCGATGTGTATGCTGCGATTCCGGCGATGACTGGGAAATTCGAGCTTGAATATGAGGGCGAGTTGCGCGGGGCGGATAATATCGCGCGCGAGTTGATTCGCGCGGCCGTGGGAAAAACATTTACGCGATATTTCTCTGAAGTGAACTTTCAGCCGGCGGTGCAATGGTTCGAGCTGGGCGGCGAATTGAAGGTGCCGGCGCAGGCTTCGAGCCAGGAGCTTCTCGCGCAGCTGAAGAAGATTCCGGGCGTGATGGAGCATGTGGAGACTCTAGGCGTTGGGCCGAAGGACGAACCCGCCGCCGTGACGAGCGCCGCGGAATTCATACTGGAAGGGCTGTGGTCGCATAAGCGGATCAACCGGAGCGAGGAGCGCGGTTATTTCGCTGAACCACGCAAGGCGCCTGAGCCACGCGATCCGCGGGAGGGCTCCGGCGGAAGATCGCCGCGACGGCAGTTCAATTGACGATACGATTCGCATAGGAAAAATGAAATACATCCGCTATTCACGCTACGCACCAGAAGCGGCCGACGATATCGACCTGCAAGAGCTGATGAACCGGCTTTCGGATTTCTTTCTGCAGAGCGGCTTCGATTCGCAGTACGGCATTTACGAGCTGGATATGGAGAAATCGCGCGAGCAGCACATGGAAGCTCTGCGCGAGGCGATTCTGCGGGCGCTGGAAGAAGGCGACCTGATTCCTCCCGAGATGATGGAGAAGCTGCTCGAAAATCCTGACCTTTCGCAGAATCAGGAGTTGAGCGATCTCGTCAATCAGATCATCCGGCGCATGGAGCAGGAAGGATACATTTCCGAACAGCAGCAGCAGTCGGCGCACGTGACGCATCCTCCTTCGGAAACGCCGGGCGGGCAGGTTGGCAGCGGCGATGGGAAGAATGTGGAGGCGCGTTTCGAAATTACCGACAAGGCGCTCGATTTTCTGGGCTTCAAGACGCTCAAGGATCTGTTGGCGTCGCTCGGGCAAGAGCAGCTTTGGACGGCACGACACGCGCGATCTTGCGACGGGCGTGGAATCTGGCGGCACGTCGAAGAACTATGAATTTGGCGACACGCTGAACATGGATATCAGCGGGACGCTTTTCAATGCCGTGCAACGCAACGGCGCGGGGATTCCGATCGAGCTTGACTATCCGGATTTGATGGTGCACCAGTGCGAGTATCAGAGCTCGTGCGCAACGGTGCTGATGCTTGATTGCAGCCACAGCATGATTTTGTATGGCGAGGATCGGTTTACGCCTGCGAAACGCGTGGCGCTGGCGCTCTCGCATCTGATTCGAACGCAATATCCCGGAGATTCGCTGCACTGCGTGCTGTTTCACGATAGCGCTGAGGAAATTCCGCTGGGTAAATTGGCGCGCGTGCAAGTTGGCCCGTACTACACGAATACGCGCGAGGGGCTTCGGCTGGCGCAACGGATTCTAGCGCGGCAAAAGAAAGATATGCGGCAGATTGTGATGATCACGGATGGCAAGCCTTCCGCGCTAACTCTGGAAGATGGGCGCATTTACAAGAACGCTTTTGGGCTCGATCCGCTGGTGGTGACGCAGACGCTCGAGGAAGTTGCCAAGTGCAAGCGCGCGGGAATCCTGATTAATACGTTTATGCTTGCGAGCGATTACAGCCTGGTGCACTTCGTGCAAAAAGTGACGGAGCTTTGCCGCGGGAAAGCCTACTTCACCACTCCCTACACGCTGGGACAGTACCTGCTAATGGATTACGTTGGCCGCAAGACGCGCAACATCCACTAGTTCTGTGCTCCTGCCGAGAAATCCATTCCACTTTAGTACGCATCAAACTAGTGTCAGTGACATTTTCGCTCCAGAGTCCTTCCGCTGCGGCAATCATCCAATCCGGAAAGGTTAGAATTTTAGAATGAGCCTAAAGAACACGGTGCGAGGAATCTTCTGTGGCAAGCGGCTGAGCACGCTGCCTGCGGGCGAACCGGCTCCAGCGATTTCGCTAAAAGACATGAACGGCCAGAGCTTCTTGCTCGAAGAAGCGCTGAAGAAAGGGCCTGTGCTCGCCGCGTTCTTTAAGGTGAACTGCCCGACGTGCCAGTTTACGTTCCCATTTCCTCGAGCGAATGTATGAGACCTACGGTAATGATGGCTTCACATTTCTTGGCATATCGCAGAACAATCCTGAGGACACTCGAGAATTTGCGCAGGAATTTGGGGTGAAATTTCCGCTCTTGATTGATGACGACAGTACTTTTACCGCTTCCAACGAATATGGGATCACCAATGTGCCCAGCGTGTTCTTGATTTCGCAGGACGGCAAGATTCTGGAGCGGTCCGTAGGATTCGCAAAACAGGATCTTGAAAATATGGCGAAGGAAGCGGCGCTTTCGACGAAGCGGCCCGTTGCTCCGCTTTTCAGGCCCGGCGAAGTGGTTCCAAGCCATAAGCCAGGTTGAGGGTCTCGCAACTAGGTTCCGTGGGAACCTTTGCTGTTAGCGGCACTGCAAACGGCTCACCATCCTCGAGTAAGCCAAGTATTCGTGATCGCGGTGTGCGCTACGTGGGCGCAGGCTGAAGCCTACGCTACTGAACGACAACTGCACCCGCTGTGGCTAGCAGCTTTCTTAATCTTCGACGTCCAAGCCCTCTAACTTCTTCTTGTGTTTGGGCTTCCTTAAACGCTTTTCTGTAATGGTGCGTTCTGGAGGAGGCAGGCCGATACCGAGGCGGGCGCGTCGTCGGGCTTCGGTTCCTACTTTGAACTTCGATTTCTTTTTCTTCGACGGCAATGGACCCACCTCTTGGGAAAGCTATCACATTTGGCCTGCCCCCAGAGACTGGCCGGCTTCAAAGACGGCTCGCCATTGAAGCACTGGCGTCGTGCTTGATACCATCGGGCATGTCCGAGCCGCCCCCAGTCTTCCGCGTTCGCTTCGGCGAGTACATTGGTCACGCGGAGGTGATTTCCTATTCGCTTCTCGCGGTTCTGCTATTCGTCACCGTTATAGCTGCGATCACCAGCGCCGGAAAAACGCTTTGGGACAACATTGCCCATCGAACCATCGTCACGGGCATCCTGCAAGTCCTCGATCAACTGCTAAGTGTGCTGATGGTGATCGAGATTCTGCACACCGTCCGCATATCGATTCGCTCGCACATCCTTGTGACTGAGCCTTTCCTGATTGTGGGGTTGATAGCCTCGATCCGAAGAGTGCTTGTAATCAGTCTTGAGGCGGCCACGCTTACGAAAAGTACATCGTGGTCCACTGAAGGTGCGAGCATCTTCCGAGCTACGATGCTCGAACTCGGCCTGCTCGGCGTCCTGATCCTTATCCTGGTTTTCTCCATCACTCTACTGCGGCGTTATGCTCCCGCCCCGAAAGATGTCGAAAACTTGTAAACCACCGCGGTTGGGCATCATGCAGCGTCGCCATCCAAAATGGAATTCTCGCTTGCAGGCGTGGCACGTATCGCTCTTTCGGGACCCATTGTAAATTTAGTCGGAACGTCATGGGCACGGAACGCATCATTGCTATCGCGGAGGCAAAATCTCCAGCGGAAATTGCTGCGGTGCGCGAACTTTTCGTCGAATATGCTGCGTGGCTCGGCTTCTCGCTCGCTTACCAGAATTTCGACGATGAGCTGGCGTCACTTCCCGGCAAGTACGGCGGTCCCTCTGGGCGCCTGCTCCTGGCGCATGTTGATGAAGCTCCGGCGGGTTGCGGAGGGCTTCGGCGGCTTGAGCCTTCGGCGTGCGAGATGAAGCGGCTTTTCGTAAAACCTGACTTCCGAGGCTGCGGGCTCGGCCGCAAGCTTGCCGAAGAACTTATCAGTAATGCGCGCGAGATGGGGTATTCGACCATGCGGCTGGACACGGTCGCGGAAAAGATGGGCAATGCGGTGAGACTTTATGAGGAGCTCGGATTCCGTGAAATTCCTGCCTATTATCCGAACGCTCGGGCTGGCACGCTTTACTTCGAGCTGCGGCTGGACGGTCCGAACCGACACGGCGTAACCCGCGATTTCTGACCCGGCCTGCCGCTTGCAATTTCGCACCAAGCCCCTACCATGGATAGGATGAATAATGAATCGGGAATAGGAATCCGCTGAGTGCGCGGGCGCCTGGCGTTCTTCGTAACCGTCATTCAACTGATTCTCTTCGTGGGACACGCGTCCCTTTACGAAACCATCGTTTACTTTTGGCCTGTGCAGTCCGACTCTTCGCTTTTCTACCTTCGTATCACGCTTGCAATACTTTCGGTGACGTTCGTTACGGCTTCCTTGCTTGCTTTCCGCTATTTCAATGTGGCCGTCCGGCTTTACTACACTTTGGCGGCGGCTTGGCTGGGGATCTTCAGCTTTTTGTTTTTTGCGAGTTGTGCGTTGTGGGTGGCTTACGGCATGGCATCGATTGTGGGCTTGCACCCAAACCGGCACGAGTGGGCAATCCTGTTTCTGTCCGCCGCTTTGCTGATCAGCGCCTACGGAATTATCAATGCCGCTGAAATTCGGGTAAAACGCATCACGGTGAAGCTCGACAATCTTCCCGAGGCGTGGCGTGGACGGACAGCGACGCTGGTGAGTGATGTCCATCTCGGACACGTCCGCAACCTTGGCTCTATTCGCCGGCTCGTCGCGAGAGTAGGGCGGCTCAAGAGCGACATCGTTTTCATCACGGGCGATTTGTACGATGGGACTGCCGCGGATTACAACGGTCTTGCGGCGCCCTGGTCCACGCTCTCGGTGCCGCTCGGGCAATATTTCGTGCTGGGCAATCATGAGGGGTTCAGCGACTCAACTCGATATTTGAACGCCGTGTCAGGCGCCGGGATTCGCGTGCTGAATCGAGATAAGGTCGAGATCGATGGACTGCAACTCGTGGGAGTGCGTTATCACGATGCGACTCACGCGGAACATTTCCGCTCTGTGTTGCAGGAAATTGGCGTTGATCGCAGTCGAGCGAGCATTTTGCTGACTCATGCGCCGGATCATGTGGCGGTTTCTGCGTCGGAGGGAATTTCGCTGCAGCTTTCGGGGCATACGCATGGCGGGCAGTTCTTTCCGTTTAATCTGTTTGTGAAGAGAATTTACAGACAGTTTGCTTACGGCCTGAGCCGCCTTGGCACCTTGCAGGTTTATACGACTTATGGGGCGGGGACGTGGGGACCACCGATGCGGGTCGGAACGAATGCCGAGATTGTTTTGATTCGATTTGAATGAAGCGCGGGGCTAAAGGTTCGGGTCGTAACGGCCGCGAGCATGCGAAGGGCGTAGGTGCGAGCGCTGCCGGGCGCGATACCTTATTCCGAAGAGCAGCGACTTCGCTGCCGCTGATCATTCTTGTCGCGCTGCTTCTACGAGTTGGCTTTGCGTGGGACTACGCGGGGCAGAACTCGCGGCAGGCTCTGGCTGCACTTCCCTTCCTGCAGGAGTCAGGCAACATTGCAGCATCGCTCGCCAGCGGACACGGATTTAGTTCTCCCTTTCGAATCGAGACCGGACCAACGGCTTGGATGCCGCCCGCGTATCCGTGGCTTTTGGCGGGGATTTTTCGGGTCTTCGGCGTGCGAACTTATGCCTCGTTTCTGGCGGCTGTGGCGCTGAACATCTTGTGCTCCACGTTCACTTGCATCCCGATTTATTTCACCGGCAAGCGAATGAGCGGAATTGCCGTGGCAGCTGTCGCTGCATGGTTATGGGCGTTTTTTCCAAATGCGATCCTCAATGCGTTTGAGAGTATGTGGGACGCGTCGGTGGCGGCATTGCTGGCAGCGATCATTGTTTGGGCAACCCTCGCGATAGAAAAATCAGCGCGATGGCGTGACTGGTTCGGGTACGGATTGCTCTGGGGCGTGACACTTCTGACCAACGTTACGCTAATTTCCTTGCTTCCGTTGCTGCTGGGTTGGCTGGCTTATCGCCGCCGAAAGACTTCTCTTAGCGCTCACCGTTCGGATGGGTTCGTTAACGCTACCTTTGCGAAACCTGTCTTCGCTTTCGGAATGGCTGTGCTCTGTTGCGTGCCATGGACGATTCGGAATTACACGGTGTTCCATCGGATTGTGCCGATGCGATCGACTCTGGGACTTCAGATGTGGATTGGAAACAATGAGAATCCGCAAGAGGCATGGAAGGAAGAGCTGCATCCGATTTTCAACTCCGCGGAGCGAGCGCGGTACGTCCGGATGGGCGAAATCGAGTACATGCGGGAAAAACAACACGAGGCGATTGAATTTATGCTCGCTCATCCGGCACGCGATGTCCGGCAGTTCGCGAGCCGGTTCGTTGGCACGTGGTCGGGCGGGACGCCAACGCCGGTGGAGGATTTCATCCGCACGCCAGGATTGTGGTTTCGCGGTGTACTGCTCTTTAATTTTCTTGTGGCGTTTGGTACCGCGGCTGGAATTGTGATTTTATGGAAACAGGAGAGCGCATATCTATTTCCTATCTCAGTGTTTCCGCTGGTTTTTCCTTGGGCTTATTACCTGACGCTGGTCGTACCGCGTTATCGCCTTCCGATTGATCCAGCCGTCATGCTGCTGACAGCAGTGGCGCTGCAAGCAATTTGCAGCCGGCAGATAACTCGTCCGCAGTAGATTGCTCTGGCAAATCGCGACTATTGCTGCCAACCGCCACCGAGCGACTTGTAGAGTTGCACGAGGCTCTGATACTCGGAGCCGCGCGCCTGCGCAAGCGTCAGCTCGGCGGAGAACAGCGAGCGCTGGCCATCGAGCACTTCAAGATAAGTGGTGGTGCCGCCCTTGTAGCGCAGCAGGGATAGGCGGACGGACTCCGCCAAATCCGCCACGGTATCCTGCTGGCGGAGACGGACCTGATGCAATTTCTGATAGCCGATCAACGCGTCGGATACGTCTCCGAATGCCTGCTGAATCGATTGCTTATACGCTATGAGTGCCTGCTGGTATTCCGACTTGGCCAGCCGCAGGTTCCCGCTGAGAGCGCCTCCCGTAAAAACCGGTTGCGTTACTTGGGCCCCGTAAGCCCAAATCCCCAGCTGTGAGCTCATCATCGAGGTAAAAGCGCTGCTTCGTCCGAAGGAGCCACCGCCCGAGCCGGTCAGGGAGATTTGCGGGAAGAACTGAGCCTTGGCCACGCCGATCTCGGCGTTGGCAGCGACCAAGGTGTGTTCCGCCTCGCGAATATCGGGCCGGCGCTCGAGGAGCGAAGAGGGCAGGCCCGCCGGCACTTCGGGAGGAAGCGGCTGTTGAACGAGCGGCAATCCGCGTGGCACGTCCTGCGGGTAGTTGCCAAGGAGAATGCTGATGGCATTTTCTTCCTGCGCGATCTGCCGCTCGAGGTCCGGGATAGTTGCATTGGCCGAATCGAGAACTTGCTGAGCCTGCAAGACGTCAAGCTTTGTGGCGACGCCGTGCTCCATGCGAAAATTCGTGAGCTTCACCGAGTATATTTGCGTATCGACAGTTTCTTTTGTGATTCCGAGCTGAAGGTCAAGTTGCAGGAGCTCAAAATAGTCACTGGCTACATCGCTTACCAGCGTCAGGATAACCGTCTGCCGCGCATCCTCCGTAGCCAGGAGCTGCGCCCGGGCTGCCTCCGTGGCGCGGCGAAGTTTTCCGAACAAGTCCAACTGGAACGCCGCGTCGCCTGTCAAAGTCAGAAAATTGGACTTGGTTTGGAAGTTATTTTCTTTTCCGCCGCTGAAATTTCCGTTGCCCGAGACTTGCGGGAATAGACTCGAGCGCGTTACCGCCAGTTGAGCGCGCGCTGCATTGATACGCTCGGTGGCAGTCTGCAAGTCGTAGTTTTGCTTTAGGGCTGTGCGGATGAGTTCATGTAATTGCGCATCCTGGAAAACCTCCCACCAGGGAAGGTCGGCATAGGACGCTGCTTTCGCCTGGGCCTGCGGGTTTTCATTCAAGTCGCGGTACGCGGCCGGAGTTTGAATGTCGGGCCGATGGTAGTTCGGGCCCACCTTGCATCCTCCGACGAGGCTCACTGCAAGGATAAGGAAAATCCATCGCTGCGGCTTCTTCATAGCTGGCTCCGCATTCCGTCAATTTCAATTAAGGTGTGGTCCATCTCAGTCTCCGGGGGCCGGGGGCGGGTTAGCAGGCAGCGCTCCGGCAGTGGGCACCGCGCCGAACCATTTCTCCACCAGAGTGAAGAGTGCCGGAACGAGAAGAATGTCGACGGAGCTCGCCAAAAGCATGCCGCCGATTACGGTGGTGCCCATGATTTGGCGGGCCACTGAACCGGCGCCGGAGGCCGTCCACAGCGGCACGCAACCGAGAATGAAAGCAAATGAGGTCATCATGACGGGACGCAGGCGAAGCCTGGCTCCTTCGAGCACCGCATCCGTGAGAGGTTTCCCCATTTCGACCTCTCCTTTGGCAAATTCGACGATCAGGATGGCGTTTTTCGCGGCCAGGCCGATCAACATCACCAAGCCGATTTGTGAGTAAACATCGTTTTCGATTTGCACCATGTAAGCCGGATAGAAGGCAAGGAGCACCGTGCGGCGCAGCCACAAGACTGTGAAAGCCCCGCATATCGCCCCCGAGGTTCCCAGGAGCACGCTGAACGGCAACGACCAGCTCTCATAAAGCGCAGCCAGGATCAGGAAGACGAATAACAAGGAGAGTGCGAAGATCGCCGATGCGGGAACCCCTTGGCGCGCTTTTTGTTCCTGAAACGACATGCCCGAGTAGTCGAAACCCATTTCTCGCGGCATGGTCTGCTTAAAGACATCCTCAAGCGCCGCCGTGGCCTGGTCCGCGCTATAGCCGGGTGCAGCACCACCATTGATTTGGGCGGAGCGATACTCATTGAAGCGCATCGTAAATTCCGGGCCGACGCCTGACTTGATGGTGGTGAGCGTGGACAAAGGGACATTCTCCCCTTTGTTGTTGCGAACGTAGAATTGCCCGACGTTTTCCGCCGTGGCCCGGTCCTCGCCTTCGGCCTCGATGTACACCTGCCACTGGCGCCCGAAGCGGTTGAAATAATTAATGAAATAGCCGCCCATAAAAGCCTGGATTGTCTTGTACACGTCGGTAAGAGCCACGCCTTGCTTGAGCACTTTGTCGCGGTCCACCTGGACAAATTTCTGGGGCACGCTGGGGAGAAAAGTGGTGCTCAAGCCGGTGATTTCCGGGCGCTTGCGCGCGGCATCGAGAAAAGTGGCCAGATTTTTCGCCAGAAACTGAACATCGCTACCAGACCGATCCTCGAGGAGAAAAGTGAAACCTCCGGAGTTGCCTACCCCGGGAATGGCTGGAGGCGAAAAGCTGAACACAAAGGCGCCAGGCAGCTGGCTTAATGCCCCGTTTAAGTGAGCCTTGATGGCTTGATATTGCTCGGCTCGGGATTTGCGTTCGCCCCAGGGCTTGAGGGTGACAAAAAAGAACGCATTGTAGCTGGTGCGCACATAGCTGAGCAGGCTGAAGCCGATGACGCTTGTCGTGTATTGGACGCCGGGCGTTTTGGCGAGGATCTGCTCAACTTGAGCCGCCACTGCGCTTGTGCGCTCCAGCGAAGCCGCATTCGGAAGTTGCATATTGATGAAGGCATAGCCCTGGTCTTCATCGGGCAGGAAGCTCGAGGGCAGGCGCAGGCCAAAGAAAACTGCGATTACGGCGAAAGCCGCAATTACGAACAAAGCTAGCGCGCCTTTGCGAAGAACCCCAGCGCAGATTTTGACATAGGTCTCGGTGCCGCGCGCGAACATGCGATTAAACCAGTCAAAGAACCTGCTGAGTAACCCGTTGCTCTCCTCCTTCGGCCGGAGCAGTAGCGCGGCAAGCGCGGGGCTGAGCGTGAGCGCATTGAAGGCCGAGAGGACCACAGAGATGGCGATCGTCAAAGCAAACTGCTGGTAGAGCCTTCCGGTGATGCCAGGGATAAATGCTGTCGGTACAAACACCGCGGAGAGAACCAGGGCAATCGCCACGACGGGACCGGAGAGTTCCTCCATGGCTTTTAGCGCCGCGTTCTTGGGCGTCATGCCTTCTTCGATGTGGCGCTCGACGCCCTCGACGACCACGATGGCGTCGTCCACCACGAGACCAATGGCCAGCACCAGACCAAACAGAGAAAGGGTGTTGACGGAAAAACCGAAGAGGGGGAAAAGAGCAAATGTGCCCACCAGCGAAACGGGCACGGCTAACAGCGGAATCAAGGTGGCGCGCCAGCCTTGAAGGAAAACGTAGACGACGAAGATCACCAGCGCGAGGGCGATCAACAGGGTCTCAATAATTTCCTTGATTCCTTCCGAGACAGCGCGAGTGGTATCGAGCCCGATGGCATAGTCCATGTCTTGCGGAAAGCGCTGCTTCGCCTCGGCCATCAGCTTCCTGACGCCCGCAGCGGCGTCCACAGCGTTGGAACCGGGCAATTGGTAGACAGAAACTATCGCGCTCGGCTTGCCGTTGAAGCGGCCCTTCCAACTGTAGTCCTGGGCCCCCAGTTCGATGCGGGCCACGTCGCGGACACGAACGATGCCGCCGTCGGGCGTCTCGCGTACCACGATCTCTCCGAACTGTTCCGGCGAGATGAGCCGGCCTTGGGCGAGGACGGTATAAGTGAATTCCTGACCCGGCGGGGCCGGCTCGCTCCCCGCCCTGCCGGCGGGATTGATTGTGTTCTGGGCCTGAATGGCGCTGATGATATCCGTGACGGTGATGCCGAGCTTGGCCAACTGGTCGGGCTTTACCCACATCCGCATTGCGTATTGTCCCGTACCGAATACCTGAACGTTGCCGATGCCCGGCGCGCGGAGGAGCGGATCGACGAGATTGATGTAGGCATAGTTCCCCAGAAACGTGGCATCGTAAGTTCCATTCGGCGAGTAAAGGGGAAAGAGCATGAGCGGGGCGGACACCGATTTGCGCACGGTAATTCCGTAGTTGGTGACGTCCACCGGGAGTTGTGAGGCCGCCTGAGTCTCGCGCGATTGGGTAAGAATGAAATCGGTGTTCGGATCCGTTTTCAGGTCGAAGTTCACAATCAGAGTGGTGGTCGAATTGGCGGTGGCATTCAGCGAGTACATGTAATTCATGTTGTCCACGCCACTCATCTGCTGCTCGATGGGGGTGGCTACCGCTTGCTCCAGGGTTTGTGCGTCCGCACCCACGTAGGTCGCCAGGACTTGAATTTCCGGTGGAGCGATGCTGGGGAACTGCGCGACGGGCAGGTTCAGTATGGTGATCGCACCCACGAGCACCATCAGGATCGCGATCACTATCGCGACGATGGGGCGATTGATGAAGAATTTGGACATGAGATTACCGATCCTTTGCCTGCGCAACAAAGGGTTTGGGGTTCACATGCGCGCCCTCGCGTACTTTCTGAACGCCTTCGGCGACGACTCTTTCGCCCGGCTTTAGCCCTTCTGCAATGACCCACTCGCTGCCGACGCGGTCGCCGACCGTCACGGTTCGAACGTTAACCTTGTCGTCGCTCCCCACAACCGCAACCTGGTAACTGCCTTGGAGTTCCGTCACCGCGCGCTGAGGGACAAGGAGCGCGTCACGCTGGAGCCTGATCACCGCACGGACTTTTCCATAGCCACCTGGTCGCAGAATGTTGCCCGGATTGGGAAAAAGTCCGGCGATCCGAATCGCCCCGGTACCCACATCGACTTGTCGGTCTGCGAAGTAGAATGTGCCATCGTGGGGATAGACGGAACCGTCGGCCAAAATCAACTGGAGGCGCAGATTCTTGTCGGCCTCCAAACGGCTGGCCTCCGTCGGGAACCGTCTTCGCCAAGCGAGATACTGAGGCTCGCTGACAGTGAAATAAACCTTGATGGGGTCGACGGTGGAGACAGAGGTGACCGGCCCGCTGCTTAAATTCACCAAGGCGCCCACTTGAAGTTGCGCCTGACCTGCGATGCCGTCAATGGGCGCGATGAGCCGGGTGAAATCGAGGTTGATCTGTGCGGTCTCCAGAGCAGCCTCAGCCGTCTTGATTTGAGCCTCGGCTGTTGCCACGGTAGCTTTCGCGGCAAGATTGTTCTGAACGGAATTATCCAGATCCTGTTGGCTGGCTGCCTGCTCTCTGGCTAGCGGAGTGTAACGCTCTACGTCGAGTTGAGTCCTGCCTTGCACTGCCTTGGCGTTGGCAAGCGAGGCGTTGGCCTGCGCCAATTGCCCCGCGGCTTGGTCGAGCGCCGCCTGAAAGGGCCTCGGATCGATCTGAAAAAGCAGCTGGCCCTTCCTGACGAAAGCGCCTTCTTGATAGGCCTGTCGCATCAGGTAACCGGTGACCTGCGCCTCTGACGTCAGCATTTGTGAATCCATCAAGCGTGCCTATCCAGTCGCCGTAAATCGGGACATCTCTCTGGGCGACTGGAATTACCTCGACGTCGAGCGACCCCATAGCGCCTGCGCCATGTTTTGGGCGCATAGCCAGAACGGCCACGGCCACAACAGCCACGAGCAGCACTCCCCCAATCACGAACCTGCGTCGTAGTGAGCTACTCATGATTTCCTCCGTCCGCGACACCGCATTCGATCCGCCGGCACGCTGCCCAGAAGCGTCGATCCCCGGTTAGTTGATCCCCGACTAGATGTTACTCAAAAACAGCGGCACGCTTCTATCCGAAAGTAATTACAACAAGCCGAAGCGGGTGACATGGTCCCGGACCACCCTACAAAATCCGATGAGTATCGACATCCGATGCGAACTTCGCGCGGAACGATTCCATAAGGTGGGGATCCGGCTGGCTGCCGCTAAAAGAAAGAATGATTCATTTGACCTTCTTTCGGGGAACGATGGGATTGAATCGAAAAGACTTTGCTCGTAGTCTAATACTGCAACACCGAACCAGCCTTCAGGAGACTTGATGTCATCTCGCCCAATTCCCAGTGCACTCGATGGACGCACGCAAGCATTTCCAACTTTGAGTGCGACGCAAATCGATCGCATTCGCGCCCTTGGAAAAGTGCGCCGCGTGGAAGCAGGCGAAATACTTTTTGAGCCTGGCGAAACTACACTTCCCTTCTTCGTTCTGCTTTCTGGCGCGATGGAAATCGTGCAGCCATCGCTAAACGGCGAGCGCACCGTCGCCACGCACGGCCCCGGCGAATTTACCGGAGAGATGACGATGATTTCCGGGCGCCGCAGCCTGGTGCGAGGCCGCGTGACTGAGTCTGGCGACTTTCTTGAGCTTGGAACGGAGGATTTGCGCTCGCTCGTGGCCAGAGATGCTGAGCTTAGCGAAATATTCATGCGGGCTTTTATTTTGCGGCGGCTGCAACTGGTGGATCGCGGGCAAGGAAACATCGTCTTGATGGGCTCGCGCCATTCTTCGAATACGCTGCGGCTTCGTGAGTTTCTGACGCGCAACGAACATCCGTTCACTTACGTGGATCTCGATGCGGATAAGTCTTCGCAGGAATTGCTCGATCGATTTCACGTAGATCCCTCCGAAGTTCCGGTGATTGTGTGCAGCGGCGGCATCGTGCTGCGAAATCCTACGATTCAGAAATTGGCTGATTGCCTGGGTCTCAACATATCGGTGGATGAATCGCAGATTCGCGACCTGATCATCGTTGGCGCCGGACCTGCCGGGCTGGCGGCGGCTGTCTATGCGGCATCGGAAGGGCTGGATGTGCTTACGATTGAAGCTGGGGCGCCTGGAGGGCAGGCCGGATCGAGCTCGAAGATTGAGAATTATCTCGGATTTCCCACCGGACTGTCGGGGCAGGAGTTGGCTGCGCGCGCGATCGCGCAAACCGAGAAATTCGGTGCCAAGATGATGGTGGCGCACGGCGTGGTGCGGCTTGAGTGCGCGAAGCGCCCCTACAAAGTTGTGCTGGACAATGGGAACCGCCTCGCTGCGCGCGCGGTGGTGATTGCTACCGGCGCGGAGTACAAACGCCCGCCGATCGCGAATCTTGAAAAATTTACCGGCCAGGGCGTGTATTACGGGGCCACCTTTATGGAAGCTCAGCTATGCGGAAACGATGAGGTGATTGTGGTGGGAGGCGGCAACTCGGCCGGACAGGCAGCGGTGTTTCTGGCGCAGACAGCGAATAAGGTGCACATGCTGGTGCGCTCGAGTGGTCTCGCGCAAAGTATGTCGCGGTATTTGATCCAGCGTATCGAAGAAAACCCGGGGATCGAATTGCACTACAACACGGAAATCGTCGCTCTCGACGGGGACACTCAGCTGGAGCGTGTGACGTGGCGAGATAGAACCAGTGGAGCAACCACAGTTCATGACATCCGGCACGTTTTCATCATGGCGGGAGCTTCGCCGCGAACGGAATGGCTCGAGGGCTGCTTGGCTCTGGACGAGAAGGGTTTCATTCTCACCGGCCGCGACCTGGACAATGCGAACGGGTCTGTATCATGGGCGCGCACGCGCGCACCGATGATGCTTGAGACGAGCTTACCGGGTGTCTTTGCAGTAGGCGACGTGCGATCGGGGAATGTGAAGCGCGTCGCTTCCGCGGTCGGCGAAGGTTCGATCGCGATTCACCTGGTGCATCGTTCGCTCGCGGAGCAATAAAAGAGACAATCCCCGGCCCTCGCTGCGCAATTTAACGGCCGGCTGTGGCGTCGCGAGAAATCGGAGCCGCCTGGCGCAATATTTTGATGAATTCGCGCATGAATGCCGGATGATCCGGCCACGCTCTTGCAGAAACCATCACGCCATCCACCACGGCATCAGAATTCACAAATTCGGCGCCGGCGGCCTGAACGTCCGGCTCGAGAGCCGGGTACGCGGCGGTGCGACGGCCTTTTAAGACGCCTGCCGCAATAAGCGCGAGCGGCGCGTGGCAAAGTTGCGCAACCGGCTTTTTCTGGTCGAAGAAATGTCGGACGATCTTGCGAAAGTCTTCGTGATTGCGAATGTGTTCGGGCGCTCTTCCGCCCGGGACGACCAGGGCCACGTAGTCCGCTGGATTCACATCTTTGAAAGCGAGATCGGCGTCCCAGGTGTAGCCGGGTTTCTCAGTGTACGTATCGAATCCGGGTTCGAAATCATGAACCACGAAACGCAATTTCTTCTTCGTGGGCGCCGCGATCTGAACCTCGTACCCTTCCTCAAGCAACCGCTGATATGGATACATCACCTCGAGCGATTCCGCCGCGTCTCCCGTCAGAACTAATATTTTGGGCTTCGCCATCACGCTCCTCCCTTTTTTAGCCGGTTTTCTCGGAAAATTCTGTGATGTGGTTACGGCTCGCGAGTCGGCGGCAGAGGATGCGGCACCGGCACCGGATTTCGCTCCGCGAACTGCCACTGGTGCCAGTAAGGATACGGCGGCCTCACGTCGCTGGCCGCATCAAGTTTTGCAACCTGCTCGGGCGTGAGATTCCAACCTGCTGCGCCCAGGTTCTGCCGCAACTGCTGCTCGTTTCGCGCGCCGATAATAACGCTCACCACCGTGGGTCGTTGCAAGAGCCAATTGAGCGCAATATCGGGAATGGTTTTGCCTGTTTCCTTCGCTACTATCATCGAGCGCGTCAACAACGCGATACAAATACTCATCCTCTACTTGCGGGCCGAACTCAGCAGTCTTATGGAGCCTGCTCTCTTTTGGAATCTGATTGCCGCGCCGAATCTTGCCGGTCAGCCGGCCCCATCCCAGCGGACTCCACACGATTGTTCCAACTTTTTGATCGATGGCGAGAGGCATCAGCTCCCATTCGAAGTCGCGGCCAATGAGCGAATAGTAGGCCTGGTGCGCCACGTATCGAGCCCAGCCGTATCTTTCCGAGATGGCTAGCGACTTCATCAGGTGCCAGCCGGAAAAATTGGAACAGGCGATGTAGCGAACTTTCCCGCTTCGAACCATTTGATCGAGAGTCTGCAAAGTCTCTTCGATCGGAGTGATCGCGTCGAAACCGTGCAGATGATAAATATCGATGTAGTCCGTTCCGAGGCGGCGAAGGCTCGCTTCACAGGAGCGAATCAAATGGTGGCGCGAGGAACCCAGATCGTTCGGTCCATCGCCCATTCGAAACGTAGCTTTGGTGGAGATCAGCACTTTGTCGCGGCGCCCTTCCACTGCTTTTCCAAGAATTTCTTCCGCGATGCCGCGCGAATACACGTCTGCCGTGTCAAACAGATTCACGCCGGCTTCGAGACAAATGTCCACGAGCCTGGTGGCTTCGGCTACGTCGCTATTTCCCCACGCTCGAAAAAACTCATTTCCGCCGCCGAACGTACCGGTGCCGAAGCTCAAGACCGGCACTTTCAATCCCGAATATCCCAGCTGTCTGTATTCCATAGTCTTTAGATTTTCTATCACCCGAGCCGGATGCAGCAAACATTTCGACGGCGGTGATTATGCTAGACTCGCGAGGTCGATGCCGATTCCTATCGAACAGCACATTCGACTTGCAGAGTTACGGAAGAAACTAGAAGGAAAGCTGAAGATCACAGACTCGGGTCCGGACTCGCTCGGGGTTGAGCTTCTCCCCGGCAATGACGACGCTTTACCCGAGTTTCACCAGTTGCTCGATCTGCTGAAGGAAATCATGCAGAGCAAGACCCCGCCGCAAACTTGATTGGTTCACAAACTAACGATAGGGAGAGGTTCAAGCTCTAACTTTAGCCGGGAAGATACTAAAGAGCGGCTGAGACTGACGTGCCAGCGGCGGCAAACACCGCTGACATTTCCGTTCTAGCGTGGGGCAGGAAACTACTTATAACCAGGGGATCGAATTGGGTCCCGGTTGCCTTCAAGAGTCTGCGCTCGGCTTCTTCAAACGGCATTCCCTCTCGATAAGGGCGCCAGGAAACCATCGCATCAAAAGCGTCAATTACTGAAACGATTCGCGACCCTATCGGAATTTCCTCACCTTTGAGATTACCCGGGTATCCGGAGCCATCGAAGCTCTCATGGTGGTGAAGTATGATCAAGCTGGCGCGTTCCATCCCTGGAATCTGTCGCAGAACTGCCCAACCATATTCGGGATGCTTCTTCATGAGCGCGTATTCTTCTACGGTCAAGCGAGCCGGTTTGTTGAGGATGGCGTCAGGGATGCCGACTTTTCCGATGTCGTGCAGAAGCGCGGCGATTTCGACGTCTTTTTGAGCAGCCTCGTTGAGACCAAGCTCTCCGGCCACATGCAAGGCCCACTCTGCAAGGCGCGTGCTGTGAACTCCGGTGTTCAGATCTTTTAGATCCAAGAGCTGATTGAAGGCGCAGATCACCGCAGAGTTCAGCGCGGAGAACTGCTCCTCGATCGATTTAATTTTCAGAAGCTCAGGCAGAGAGGGCGACGCGGACGAGGCGCTCTGCCGCCCGAGGGGCTGCGACGGTCGGTGCGACAAAAATGTGCTCGTTGTGGGCATCAAGGCTCGAGCGGCGCCTATTGGAGCAGCCCTTGGATTGGGTTCAGAAAGCTGAGAGCACCGTATACGTCGAGGCGCCCGTTACCCATGTTGGCTCCAACCCATTTTGCATGAGCAAGTGCCCATGAAGCGGCGGTTGGATTGTCCTTCGGCTGCATATCCAGAATCAGTGATGCAGTCCCTGCGACAAAGGGAGAACTGAACGACGTGCCCCAGCCGGCGGCGTAGGTTCCGAACGGATAGGTGGTTATGACGCCTTCACCCGGTGCGGCCACCCATACGATCTGGTTGCCGTAGTTCGAAAAGCTCGAGCGCTGGTCTTGATTGCTTGTGGAAGCGACACCCATCACTCCGCGCATCGCTGCCGGATACACGATTTCCTGCTGTCCGTCGTTACCGGAGGATGCAACGAGGATGACGTTTTTGCCCGCGGCGTAGTTGATCGCATTGTTCAGTTCGGTGGAAGTCGCCGACAAATCAAAACTCATATTGATGACGCTGGCATTGTTCTGCACCGCAAAATAGATGGCATTGAGAATGTCGGAGAGATTGCCAGTGCCATCCGGATGAAACGCTTTGAGCGGCAGAATTTGCGCAGTGGGAGCAGCGAGATGAATTACGCCGGCCACCATGGTTCCGTGACCAAATGCGGCATAACCGTTGCCGTCGACCATGGCGGCGGTGTGTTGATCAACCATCGCAGCAGTGTGCTGATTGACGTAAGCAGCCGCGCAGGTATTGCATGGCGGAGGCGACGACAAAGAAATGTCGTTCATTTCCGAGCCGCCTGGCTGATTGCGCGTGAAGTCGTAGCCCTGCAGCAAAACGCCTTTGAGCACCGGGTGATTGGGGTCCACGCCGGTGTCGATATCAGCCACGATCCCGGCACCGCTTACGTTGAACGCATTCTGCGCTTTGGATAGGCGGATGATTTGAGCTGCCGGCTGGTTCACATAGCCGTCCGAGGCTGAGGTTCCGAAGTAATTTACCGGTGCCGTGTCCCAAAGACCGGCCGGAGGCGCGGTCGCAAGAGCCTGGTTCGTTGGGCTTGTGGGGATTTGGAGAGTCTGATCGGGCTCCGCGTCCAGAATTCCGGTTACGAGGCGCAAAACCGCGGCCAGGAGATTTGGCAGAAGGCCTTTGTAAGTTGGCCGAACGAGGAACACTTGATTTTGCCCGCCATCCAGATTGCTGACGACGGTGCAGCCCTTCTGTTGGCAGGCGCTCTGCAGGCCGGCGGCTCCGAGCGTGGTGCGGACGATGACTCCTTGAGCCGGACTACCCGTGAGGGTCGAGAGAACCTGACCCAGGTTCGAGAGAAATCCACCAAGTCCCTGCGCTGACGCGGGTTGTCCCCACAATGCAGCGGAAAGAAATAGGAGAATCCAGATTCGACGCCTCATGGTAGCAATTACTCCTTTTGCGTTGCTGTCGAGTGCGCTCGGGCCCGACTGTGAGAGGTTCTAGTCTTCCCAAATCGGGCGATACGCTCAATGGTACAAGTGGCTATTCTCGACGGGTTTCGCATTAAACCAACTTCCTAGTACGTTTCGAAGCTCCGAGCAGGCTCTGCAACTCCCTTAGAATCATTGAATCCGAAGGGCCATTCTTAGCGCTGTCCGTGGGGTCCACCAGCGAAATATAGGCCTCTTTCCCGTTCGGCAGGGTGACTCGGAGCTCCATACGGGCTGCCAGTCCGCATTCCAACTGGAACTCACCAAAGTGATTCGTGTTCGCCTCCGAGACTACCCTGCCGGCCTTCAGTAATGCGACCGACGCCGTCATGCGGCTTTTCGTGGGGTCGGCGGAGTCCAGGATCTGGCCGATGAGCGAGACATTTTCGGAGTCGATCTTAGGCTCAAGGCGCAGGTCGATCCGCAGATCCTCCACGCCGAAGAGGAGCTGCCGGGGGCTGGATGCGGCTGAGCGGACTCCGACGGGCAGCGGCTCGAGAGAGCTATCGAACAGAACCTCAGCGAAAGACCGGCGCGAGTGCTTTGCCCGGCGTTCACGGCTGAGAGCAAAGCTTGCCTTTACGAAGCGGACGGCGCTGTCATCAGGCTCACTGGCGCACTGGCGGCTAGCCGTCTCTCGCACGCGGAGCCAGGTCTTGGCCTCGCGCTGGCATCGTTGGCATCCGCTGTTCAGGTGCGCTTGCATAAGAGCCTTCTCTTCCTCTCTAACCGCGTCTCTCACAAAATCCACCCATTCCTGAGCCGTAAAATGCTTCATTCTCTCCTCCCCCGAATCCGTTGCTGCATCGCAATCCCCGAAAATCTCATTCGCTTTACAAACAAAAGGGTATTGAAATAGCCAAAAAATATAGGCCAGACCGAAATAATCGTAGATTTTGTATCTTCCTATAAATCAGCATCTTACGGGATGGAGGTGTAGGGGGCCAGGGAGCTGCTATCGCTAGCCTGCCATTGGCGCCAGGGCTTTGCCGATGAGGACGAAGGGGGCCCAAAAGTAAGGGTGGGGATAGGAGTCGCGAAGGGTGCGGACTGCGCCTTGAAGCGCAGCACCGCGGGTTTCGCCACTCCCGAGGCGAGAGTAGAACGATGCCATGAACTCCGACGTGCTCTTATCGTTGACATCCCAGAGCGTGAGCAGAACGGACTGCGTCCCGGCGTAGAGAAGGCCGCGCACGAGGCCAAGCAATTCATCACCGGCCGCAATTACGTTCAGTCCCGTGGCACAACCGCTCAGGGTGACGAGCTCGGCATCGAGTTTCAGATGATATAGATCGTAGAGGTTCAAATACGAAGCGCCGAGGCGAATGCCTGAGAACATCGGGTTGTCCTGGCGAAATATTCCGTGGGTCGCAATATGGACCAAGCGGCTCTGTCCGCCAGTTGTGCGTAGCGCTTCGTCACCCGCCTCGGCCCCCAGCACTAATTTCGATCCTCGCAGGGCGCCTGCAACGGTGTGAACTTCCTTCTCGATAAATGGAGCGCGCGAATCTGGGACGCCCAAGACAAGCGGTGCTCCCGACGAGCGCGACTCTCTGCGGCAACAAAGCTCGTAGATGCTCGCGCTCGGCGCATAAGAAATTGAAAACTCGTCGATCAGATAACGCGTCCCGTCGAAGAGCGCGTGAAAAGGCAGATAGTGCAAAATGCCATGCGGAACAATCGTCAGATGTTTCGCATTCAGCCGCTCGCGGAACGGAGCGAGCAGCTCCTGATAGAGGTCCTGGAGATGAGAATGGGTGGCCTCGAAAAGAGTTTTTTCGAAAAGCTGTGTGTAGTTGGAACCAAGCCGAAACTTGGACATCTGGAATCGCAGCATTCGCACAAGATTTGATACGCGTGATACGGGCGTAAGCGGAAGAACTTCAACGCCGGATGCGGTGACAACGGCGGCTACAAACTGATCCTTGACGATAAAATATTCGATGAGCGCCGAATCCTGTCTTAAACACCGAGAAATGTCTTCAAGTGAACAGGTAGATGTCTGTTGCGCTGCCACCAATTCCTGGCGGTCCGAGGTGGGAAGATCGCGAAGCACCCGGAGCAGCTCATTCTCATGTTTCAGTGCCTCCGCCTCAAGCTTCTGTATTCGCGCCGGGTTTGAATCTTCCGAACGCAGTTGCTCGATCTCCAACCGGCGATAGTACCAATTGAGATCTTCGCGCATTTCACGGATTCGCCGCACCAGGCTGCTCTGGCCTTCGTCCGCATCTGCGATTGCCGGACGGTATTGCAAAAGAAGTTCCATCAGGCTCCGCGACTTCGCAAGTTCCATGTAAGCAAAGGATTCCTGCGCCGAGTCTTTTTTGTCGGGATCGTTCAGACACGAATCGACAAGGTTCTCGTAAACCTCGAGGCGATTTTTCATGAACGCAATCTTGAGTTCTTCGCCGCGAAGACTGCTGCGGAGCGTTTCCAGTTCGGCCCGCGCGTTTTGCCACGAATCGTACGCGGCTCGACTGTCGCCGCGTGCTTGCTGGATTTGTCCCATCAGGAAATGGGACTGATACGAAAGTGCCGGTGTTTCCTTCTGTGCGACCTGGTCGAGCGCTTGCTGACATTCCTGGTGCGCTGCGCTGGCGTCGCCAATTTGGAGCGCAAGCCGCGCCAGAAGCAACTGGCAAAGAATGCGTTTGCTTGAAAGCACTGAGGTCTGGAAAAAGTCCGATGCCCGCTTGCACAGGCGCCGCGCTTCGAACAATCGGCCTTCTTCACAAAGCACCAGAGCCTGATAGAGATCGATCAGGGAAGGCCAAACCAAGTTCTTTTCTCGAACAAATTTCTCGCGCGCCTGAGAAAACAGCTCCAGTGCCGCAACGCTCTTATCCATCTGACTCAGCGCCATCGCTTCGTTGGCCATGCACTTGGCCTCTTCGTAGCCCATCCCCAACTTCTGAAAACGCAAATATCCCTCGTGTGCGGTATCTCGGGCGTCTGTGCTCAGATTTAGTTCGAGATAAATCTCAGAGAGATCGAGATAGCAGAGCGCGAGGACGTGTGCGTCGCCGTTCTTTTCAGACTCCTCACGCGCAGCGCGAAGCATCTTGATCGCGCGACTGTATTCGCCGCGCAGGTAGTACAGGTAGGCGATGTTGTAATCACTCTGGGTGACAAGTAGCGTCATTCCGTATTGAACGAACATCTCGCGGGCGCGCTGATAAGTAGCGAGAGCACGCGGAAAGTCATTCAAGGTGATCAGGCACACAGCCATGTTGTAGAGCGCAACGGCAAGACCCTCCGAGTCGCGATGAGGCAGCAACATCTCGTATGCGCGCTCGTAGTAGGCGAGACCTTCCTCAAACCGATCTTGACGGTGATAGATATTTCCGACGTTGATCTCGACATAGCCCAGCCGCCTGGTATCGCCGAGCTTCGTGAAGAGCTTTCGTGCACCGTCGGCAGCTTCGAGCGCCTGATCGTAACGGCCGAGCAGGCAGAAGGGCTGAATCGAAGAATTCAGAGTGCGCGCCTGTTCTTCCGCGTTGCCGAGCTTTTGAAAGATTGCAAGCGCCTGCTGGTGATATTCGAGCGCGGCTTGATTTTCCCCGACGTTGTAGAGTGCGTTGGCCTTGGCACGAAAGCTGCCGGCCAGTACGTCTTTCCTGCGCATTCGCCGCGCAAGAGTGACGGCCGCTTCGGCGAGCGCGAGGGCCGCGTGGGTGTCTATCCGCAATCGCTTTCGGGATTCGTCAATGAGTTGATGCACTGAGGCCGAGCGAAAAGTCTGTTTGCTGCGCGACAAATAGCTCGAACGACTTGCGTCGTCCTTTAAAGCTGCCAGCTCGTCGATGGTCTTTGCTGGCAGCACTTGGGTTTTTTTGGCTGTCACTAGAAGCCCGCTTCAACTAGCTGCTTGCGCAATCGCTCGAGGCACCGCTGGCGGATGAAACCAATCGAGCCGGTGGCAATCCCGAGGCTGGCAGCTACATCCTTATAGGGTCGCGCAGGTTCCTCGAAAAAAAGCATTTCGACGAGCTGACGGCAACGAGGAGCGAGCGCCGAGAGCGCGTCTCGAAGTTTTTGTTCCTCTTCCGCTTCGCGTAGAACCTCTTCCGTCTGCGACGGAACCGTCTCCTCCGGCTGCTGTTCCACCTCGTCGGGGACTTCCGTGCGCTGCTGCTGGAGCCGGCGATGAAAACATTTGTGCGATGCAACCTGGATTAGCCACTTTGGCAGCGCTTTGGGTTTTCGCAGCTTCGGCAGTTCCGACAGCAGTTCGAGGCAGACGGCTTGAAAAATATCGTTGGCGTCGTCAGAGCTGAAGCCGTACTTGACAGGGATCGAGTAGATCAATCGCTTGTATTTTTCAATCAGCGCAGACCACGCGTCTTCATCGCCCTTCAAGCATTCACGCACAAGGCGCGTATCGGTCCACGCCAATCGTGCTTCGCCAGGTGCTGCGTCGCGTTCCGCCATTTGCTCGTCGGCGATGATGGCTTTAGCGGGCATACAGCTCTTCCACGTTCCACAAAGCGTATGGATCGAGAATCGCGGGGCGGAAGTTTCCAATCCGATTTCGAGCGCCCACGAGAATATCGGGGCTCACAAGGCAAATCACCGGCAGATCGTCGGCTACTATTTCCTGGACGCGATCGTACAACTGCTTGCGCTTCGAATAATCGAGCGTGGTCAGCTGTTGTTCCATCAGCCGGTCCATTTCGGATTCCCAAGGCGTAGCGGGCTTCCCTTCGAGGTCCCACAGATGCGTTTCTCCACTGGAGACCCAGACGTTCATCTCCGCCGTGGGATCGGCATCTCCGCTGGCGAGGCCCATGATCGCGGCCTCGTAGTCGTATGTATTCAGGAGGCGATCGACCATGGCACGGAATTCGAGTGAGACTAACTGAACCTTCATTCCCAACTGGCTGAGATCGTCCTGGATAATTGTGGCCATCTTGGTGCGCTGGGAATTTGAGGCGCTGGTCAGGATTGAGAACTCGACCTCGTTACCGTGTGGGTCGACGAGGGTGCCATCAGGCTTCCATGAAAACCCTGCTGATTGCAAAAGTTGACGGGCGCGTTCGAGCGATCGAGTTGGATGCGGGAGTGTCGCGTCCACCCACAATTTATTTCCGGGCGTCACCTGGCCCCAGAGCGGAGTAGCGCGGCCGCTGTAGACCAACCGTACGATTCCGGCGCGGTCGATCGCAGCCGACACCGCCTGGCGAAAGCGCAAATCGCGAAACCACGCCTGTTTCTTGGCGATTTCCGGAAGCGCTTTGGCACCCAGATCGTTCATATTAAAAAACAGAAAGCTATATTCGAGGCCCGCACCCAAATCATCCACGTGGTAGTTCTCTTGCGGCTTGCTGTTTTTCCAGCACGCTGAAGTTTTCAGCACTGAACCGGCTGAGAATATCGGTGTCTCCGCCTTCGAAGCGAATCACCTGCGCATCCTCGCTCGCCACAAATAAAAAGACGAGTTCGTTGAAATATGGCAAGCGCACGCCGGCGCCATCTTGCTTCCAGTAGTACGGATTCTTCTCGAGAACGATCCGCTGGCCGGCGGTGTACTCCTTCAGACGAAAAGGTCCGAGGCCCGCAAACTGATTTGGCGCGGTCGAGAGATTCCATGCCTGGGAGAATTGACCGGCCCGATACGATTTCTCGAGCAGATGGCGCGGGAGAATGGCGATGCCGTCGAAGATCCGTTCGGCTGCGGCATAAGGCCGTGCCAGCGAAAACTGGACCGTCGAAGAATCGACCTTTTTCACCTCGATCGGTTTCCCACCGACCACAAGCAAATCGCGCTGCGGCGAATGAATTTTTTCATCAAGATAGACTTGGAAAGTAAACACGACATCGTCTGCCGAGAACGCCTCTCCATCGGAAAAGCGCAATCCCTGGCGAAGATGCAGCGTGTACGTCCTGCCGTCCGGGGAGACATTCCAGGATTTTGCGAGGGCTGGCCCCGTCTTCAGAGTTTCCCGGTTGATATGAATCAGATCGCCGGAGAGGCAACGAATCACGTCACGTGAAGGGTCGTCGATCGCGAGAACCGGATTCAACGTCTTGGGTTCGGAGCGAAGTGCAACGACGAGCCGGCCTCCGGCTTTCCCGGGAGCGTTCTCCATGACCATCAAATCCTCGCGCGCTCCGTTCGCCGGGTTAACGGCACAGGAAACAGGCAAAGCGCCGCCGTGGCCCACACGAGGGCGAGGAGGTTCCCAAGACGAAGTTTCCCCATATACAAATTTTTAACAGAGTACGTTTGGATTTTACAGAGAGACGGGCTTCCAATGTTCCTGTAGCGCATCGGCGGCCAGGTAATAGGTGAGGAAGAGCGGAATGAGGAGGGCCGCGGGAAGGAACATCCACCAGTACGTGGAGAGAACGTAGTATTGCTGAAGCGAGGAAAGCAGGCTACCCCAGCTAGGCATGGGCTCGGAGACGCCCAGCCCAAGGAATGTGAGCGTCACCTCGGCCAAGACGTACTGGGGGATGAGCAATGTGATTTGGGTAAGAGCCACTCCAGAAGCTTGCGGCAGCACGTGGCGGCGAAGCAAGTAAGCGTCCGACGCGCCGAATCCGCGGGCCGCGACGACGAAATAGCGCTCCTTGGCACTCAGGGCGATGCCACGAACCAGCCGGGCCGGCCGCGCCCATCCGATTAAGCCCATCACTGAGACAAGCATGAGGAACACCTGCGATTGCGAAATGTGCAACGGCATTGCAGCGCGCACTGCGAATAAGAGATAGAGCCAGGGCAACGCAAGGAAGAGTTCGCCGCTGCGCATGAAAGCCTCGTCGATCCATCCGCCGTAGAATCCCGCGATGCCGCCAATAAGGAGGCCAAGAGTCACAGAAAGCGCTGCCGCGATCAAACCAGCTAGCAAAGAAACCTGACCGCCGTAAAGAAAGCGCGAAAATTGATCGCGCCCGAATCCATCGGTGCCAAGAAGAGAAATCCGGCCCGGCTCGTCGACACCAAAAAGATGCACGCGCGACACAAAAACGCCCGCTACTTTGTAGGGCGCACCTTGGACGAAGAAATGAATCGGATAAAGACGAGTGAAATCTTCTTGGACAGGCCCCGAAACCGCGGCGTCGCTCTGCCAGCCATAAACGAACGGCCGAATATGAAAGCGTCCCTGAGAATCTATGAAATGTGGCCGGGTCGGCGGCGTAAATGGAAGCTCGCGATCTTGAAAGGCATAGCCGTAAGGCGCAAAAAATCCAGCGAAGAGCACAGCCATGTGGAATCCTGCAAGCAGGACGGCGCACATCACGAGTTTGCGACGATTCTTCACCGTTTCACTCGACACGAATTCGCGGGTCCGCCGCGAAGAGAAGCACATCTGCCACGAGATTGCCCACGATCAGGAATGTAGCCGACAGCATTACAGTTCCGATCACCACATAAACGTCCTTATTGAGAGTCGCTTCGACGAGCAGCGGCCCCAGCCCCGGCCAGCTCAAAATCACCTCTAGCAAGAGCGAAGAGCTGAGCATCGTCGCCACGGAAAAACCAAAAAGCGAAATCAACGGATTGGCTGCGACCGGCAGTGCGAATCGGAATAGTATCCGGGAGTTGGGAATTCCGTGGCTGCGCGCGGCTCGAATAAACGGCGCATCAAGCACTTCGATCATCGCGGAACGCACATGGCGGATTAGAGCCGGCAAAGTGGCCAGCGCCAATGCCAGCGAAGGAAGGAAAAGATGCCACGGCGATATCTTTCAGTCGCAGAAAGTCCGTGGCTTTCGCTATCCACGGAATACATTCCGCCTGACGGAAACCAGCCGCTGCGCACAGCAAAAAGTAACACGCACAGAAAAAGCAGCAGGTCAGGAATCGTGAGTAGAGTCGATGTAGCGAGCTCAGAGCTCTTCCGGCTTAATTTCTTACGATTTGTCGCGCTCCAAACGCCTATCGGAATTGCGAGTATCCACGCGATCAGCGTCGACGTTCCCGTGAGTAGCAGCGTGTTTTGTGCTCGGGGAATCAAGAGCGGCCCGACGGGAGTGTTGTAGGCTAGCGAGATTCCGAATTCTCCGCGAACAGCAGAACGGAGCCACATTCCATAGCGGACGGCGAAGCTCCGCTCGAGACCGTACTCGGAGCGCAAGCCCTCGACCGTTTGTGCCGAGACTCGCGGGTTCATTCGCATCTGGTCGAAAAAATCGCCGGGCGCCGACTGCACAAGCGCAAACGAAAAAAGCGAAATCGCGGCCAGCAGCAAGACCGCATGTGCGAATCTTCGTATTAGGAATCTTGCGTTCATTTAGGCTGACCGGCCTAGCCAGATCGCTTCCGCCGGCTCCATCGCCCCCAGCAAATGCCGGGTGTAGGAATGCTGCGGATCGGAGAAAAGCTTCCTTGTTGGCTGGTGCTCGACAATACGTCCGGCACGCATGACGGCCACCTCATCCGCGAACTGTGACACCAGCGGCAAATCATGAGAGATGTGCACGTAGGTGAGCGAGTGCGCAGCTTGAAGTTCCTCAAGCAACCGCAGAATATTCTCCTGATTCGCGCGATCGAGATTCGACAGCACTTCATCAAGGATCAGAAGACTCGGTTCGAGCGCCAGTGCTCGTGCAATTGCCAGACGCTGCCTCTGGCCGCCGCTGAACTCTAGCGAGCGCTTGGAGGCCGTGTTGGGAGACAAGCCAACCGATTGCATCAGCTCGATAGCACGGTCGCTCTGCTGCTTTTTCGTGCCGATTCGCTGAATCCTTAGCGGCTCGGCGACGATTTCCAGAGCGCTGAATTGAGGATTGAGAGAAGCCGTCGGATTTTGAAATATCATCTGAACCTTCCGGCGCAGGACGAATAGCGCCTGCTTCGGAAGATTGAGAGCGGATTTGCCATCAAAGAAGAACTCGCCCCGCGACGGACTTTCGAGCAGTGCCAAACATCGCGCAAGCGAGGATTTTCCAGCTCCCGATTCGCCAACGATCGCGAGCGTCTCACCACGTCGAACGGTAAGGTCAATACCTTCGAACGCTCGAACCGTGGATTGCGCGCGAGAAAAGGGCCGGGCTTGGACGTAATCCTTCCCGAGGTTCCGAACTTCGAGAGCCGGCGTGGTTGAAATCGTCATCGCGCTACAGGCTCCTCCACGGCAGATTCCAGGCGCGTCCCAATAGAGTCCGCCTCGTCCGCGTTCAATCCGAATCCCCCTGCGTTCGCGTGCTAACGCATCCATAATCGCGCTGAAGCGGCCTTCTTCGACGATGCGCCCTTCTTTCATTATCAGCACACGATCGGCCAGGCTCGCCTGCACCTGTGCCGAGTGGCTGATCAGCAAAACCGAGATGCCCAGTTGGGATTTCATCTCTCGAAGCAGCGCGAGAAAGCTGGATTGCGTCAGAGCGTCAAGCGAAGCGGTGGGCTCGTCGGCGATTACGATCTCCGGCTCACAGGCAAGAGCCTGCGCGAGGACTACCCTTTGAAGCTGTCCTCCGCTGAGTTGATGGGGATACGAAGCGTAAATCCGGTCGATTGGCAGCAATCCGACCCTCGCCAGCCAACTCTGCGCTTCGGCGCGGCACTCGCGCCCAGTCCCATTTTCTGTGCGCGTGCAAAACTTCGGCGATCTGGTCGCCGGCTCGCATCACGGGACTCAGCGCGATGCCAGGTTCCTGTGGTACCAGCGAAATCTTCGCGCCCCGCACTTTTGCAAGCGAGCGCTCGTCGAGACCGAGCAATTCCCGCCCGCGAAACATGACGGAGCCTGATACTGCGGCCTGCTCTTTGGCGAGCAGCCCCAGCATCGCCAAGGAAAGCGTGGTCTTGCCACAACCGGATTCCCCCATCAGTCCGACGATTTCGGCGGCGTCGACGTCGAAACTCACGTTGTCCACGGCGGTGTGAGCCGCCGCGCGAGCTGCGGGAAACTCGACCGTAAGGTTCCGGACCTGAAGCAAAGCGCTCATTGGGTTCCATATCCCCAAAAGTGCAGGGAAATCAGTGTGTTAGCGGTGCAGAATTCTGCCCAGGAATAGAGTATTGGAGCGGACCGCTGTTGAGGATAGCCCACCCGTCCCGTTTGGCTGGCCTAGTAGTACTACATACCGAAGTACTAGAAAAAGATGCTTCGGGGTCGCTACCAATTCCCCTTCCCGGAGGCTTTTTGGCGGAAGCGTGTGGGAGTCGAAGGAATAAGTGGTTCTCTAAAGCCTTTAGGCTATTGGCGTTCGCCCAAACGTACGGCTTCAATTGGCACAAGCGGTACAACCGGCAAGCCGGTCTTCCTGATACTTTTTGAGATATTCAAACAATTGGTATATCGTTCGCCTCATGCGATTAGCTCTGGGTGCCGGGATTATGGCAGCCCTCGCATTCTCTTCGTGTATGAAAATGACGAACGGTACATCCATCGACCGAGCAGCGGCTCAAAAGCTCAGCGATTCCTATATGTCTGACCTGGTTGCCGACCGAGTAGACTTAGCGCTGGACAAGATGGAACCTGAGTTCATTCAAGCAGCTGGTGGAAACACGAAAGCTGAAGCAGCTCTGCGTGGCTCGTTTGACTACTGCGGGCGGCCTTTGAATAGCGAAATGAGGCACGATGAAACTGGTTTCTACGCTTATTCAGACGGTCGGAAGCCCGCACCTATGCGCGCATTTTTCTATTCTGGCAAGACTACCCAATACGAAAAAGGTGTTTGCTTCTTTGCTGTTAGAGTCGTACCTGAACAGGGTGGGATGAAAGTGGTGAATTTTGGACCCTTGAAATTGATATCGGGTCAGCTGCCGGACTGGGCGCGCTGATGTTTGCCGTCATTAGTCAGTCTGGCGGAAGCGTGTGGGAGTCGAAATTACAGTAATTCTTCAAATCGACCGTGTTTATGCGGCGTTGCGGACTCCCGCACCTCTCCAATCATTACGGCAGTGTTACTGTAATCGTTACGCGATCTCAGGCTTGCATAGCCTTGAAATCTTCCTAAAGCCTTCGAGGATTCGCCTTACCTTCGGTTGAATGGCCGACATGGCTAAGCATCAGTCATCCGAGAAGCCAACTTCTCGTTAAGCCGCCCCGATTGCGGTGAACTTCATACCGATCGTCTCGTTGAGATACAGCTTGGCGGTGCCTAAGACCTCGCATTGGTCGGGCGTGACCGCCGCCTTCGACAGTCCCGGCTGGACAATAAACGCCCGAAACTCAGGAATAAGAGACCTCGCATCAAATCGTATTGTCTCAAGCAGCTTGTAGTTGCCCTTCTCAAACCTGCTGACTCCTGTTTTTTTCAATCTCGATTTTTCGCGATTGCCCAAGTGAGCGAACAAACGGTCCACGTCATCACGCCACTTTCGGCTCCTCTGCGCCTGGCCGCACACCTCGTAGAGGTCCTTTATGCGCTTACCTCCGACGCTTTTGCTGTATTTACAGTGAAAGAAATCAATCTTCAGTGCTCCATTGGCCCTCGCGATCCCGACAATGTCGCGGCTTCGCCCGAATCGTCGTCATCAAACAGAATCTCGTACCGGGGGATCCAATCGGCCCGGAAGCCGCATCGAGGTCCGCCGCTGGATCGAATCGCCGATCTTAGCTGTCGTTTGAGATTCCTTCTTGGGATCGACACCATCCCAGTTCCATACTACGATCTCAGCCTTATCAAAAGGATAGTTCCGCGATTTGCGCGGTCGCATTAGCTGATCGCCTCGGCTGAAACAGTCCTTTTCGTAACGGATCACCGGATGTGCATCCTTCATGAAATCCGACATCGAATAGCCGTTTTCTTGCCGATTCTCAGGACAGCTCATCACCTTCTTCTCGGACGTAGATTGGTTTTCCCGCCGACGAAAGTGAGTCTATATGTTCCCGAAAACTGCTCGGTATGAACGACAAACTGGATCGGAGCCTTGGGTGTCGGATCCACGAGATCAATGCCAACGTTGAAAAAGGCACGCTGGTCTTGCCATTTTCTACGAAAATGGACTCCTCCGGCCTGCGATACAATTCGTCGGGCCACTCGACGAACAATGGATAGAGGTTCGGCGTTTCGGAAATATCCTCCGGAATCATGGAATCTTCAAGGAAGGCATCCGGCTTTATGGTCGAGTCGAGCAACTTTGCGCCGACTCCCCGGCACCACGCTTTCCAATCCAGAAGATCCTTGGCTTCCTTCCAGGACCAGATTCTCCCTTTTTTCGAAGTCCCCACCGTGACACGCGAGGTTCCGTTGAATCCGTCGCCGAAGACGTGAGTCTTCTCCTTGCCGTGGGTGTCGGAATTTTCGAGATAACTTTTGATGTCGGAGCCGGTATACATCATGAAACGAACCGATCGTCGCAAGCGATCGTTCAGGCCCATGTTGCGAAGAGTTAGGCGATTGATTCCGTCAAGCACGCGAAAGGCTTGTATGCCGGTAATCAGCTGTGCATCGTCTTCACCGACCGCTTTTGCCAGCCCCTCGTGGACACTGGAATTGTCCGAGCTATTGAGGTAGAGAAGCTTGGTCGCTTCGTCCCAATATATCGCGAACAAATCATACTTCCGGTCGACGAACTGCTCCGCCTCCGCCCACTCGACAGCGCTGCTCGTAAGGGTCACAAAGTACGCGAGCCCCTCCTTCAAGCTCACCGATAGCTCGCCTTGCAGGTGCTTGGCCTGCGGTAAAGCCTCGATTCCCCACGGATTCCATTTCTGCTGCGTTTGGTAGACGACCGTGCTCATCTTCGGCGTTACATTTTGAATGGGAACGGCGGCCGCAACGGCATTGAAACTATCGAAGAACTCCTCCTTCTCGATTTGTTCTTTCGTAGCACCTTCCGTCAGTTTTCGAAGCACCCGGTTCCAATCCGCACCTTCTCCTTGCGCGTAGAGCTCCCGAACCGAGTCATTCACTTGGTTGTCGGCGCGATTGACGATCACCGTCGCGTCTCCGACGTTCGGATTGTTTCGCGTAAAGCGGCCGGCGAACTGGATCGTGACCGCCAAGCTTTGGTGGATGTCGTGAAGCGCGGCGATTTTTAGCTCCGGAAGTCGAATCCCTCTCCGAACATCGATACGCAAATCGCAATGCGGGATTTCCTCTCGCGAAGCTGGGTCATCCGCGCGTTGAGGTCGGCCCGTTTCAGCTTGCTGTGTACCACAACGGGCGAATACTCGCTCCCCAGTTCGTCGTAAATCTTCTTGAGCCCCTCGGCCTTTGTGATCTGTGCAGTCCTCGCCATCACGATGTGATCCAGGCCTTGTGCCAAGTCAGCTCTTAGCTGGGTCACCGCCGTCTTGGCCACTGCTTCATCTGAATCCACCGGTTCCCACAATTCCCTCAACACAATCTTGTTGAAGTAGCCCTCCTGCTGCGCGCGGACGAGCGGGTAATTGAAGATGATGCGGCCATCTACGTGCTGACCGTCATTACGATATGGCGTCGCTGTAAACTGGAGGCAAGGATTCCCCTCGAAATGAGACCTTAGCCGGCTCCACGTAACCGCTCGCACGTGATGAGCTTCGTCAATAAATAAGTGACTACAATGAACGGCAAGCTCCTTTTGCCAAGCGTCTTCAAATGTGCTGAGCAATGGCATGGTCGTGACCACGACATTGCACGCGTTACAGAAAACCTTCATTTCCGTCTTACTCTCAAAACGTGACTTGACGACACCGACGACCGGAAATGTCACGTCGCCGGGCAATAACCCGAAGTTTGTGAGACCCCAAAGCGCATGAACTTCTGCGCTAGCTGCTCTCGCAAAGCGTCGGTCGGCACTGCGACCAAGAGGCACTTTGGCTCAAGAAGGGCAAAGAGGCCGACCATGCTGTCTGTTTTACCTGTTCCGGTTGGCAAGACAATAGTTCCGACTTCAGACGTCATTCGCAAATGTCCGAGAGCGGAATAGATCGCACCAATCTGTGGTGGCCGCAATCCTGGAGTCTTCACTCTGTGATCAGAATCTTGTTCCTCCTCAATGAACTTGAATTTTTCGCGCAGCCCCGAGACAGCCGTGTCGCGTCGGCTCACAATCTCCGCCCATTTCGGATTTCGGGTCTCGACGCGCTTGGCCCACGACAGCTTATTGCCAGACAAGACGAGAGCATCGTCGACTCCCGCTGGCAAATGCGCAGGAGTCCGTTTCGCAAACTAACATTTTCTTGCCCCACACATGAATGGGGCTGCCGCTTTCCGCGGCTGAGCGAACCGTTTCTTCGGACTGTGAGGCTTCAGGACACGTGAGCTGCAGAATCTGATTTCTTGCCACTTTCTTCGTGAAGTATAACTTCGGCGGAATGAGTGTCGTTACATTTGCAAGGCACAGCTCCTGAATCATTGATAAAACATCGATTGAGGAGCATCATGCAGCGCAACATCAATTGTCAAGTAAGTAGCAAGCTCATTCGGATCTGTTTATTCTCAGGTATGAAGGGAGAGATTTCGATATTACCCGCTGCTTTCTAATTGTTTCTTGAACCATGGCTCAGCCTGGAGGGCGTTCCGCAGCGGCGTGACAATGAACTCCGGTGCCCGCCACACATATTCGGCTGCCTTTGCCTTGCCTTCGGCTGGTAAGCCCTGTATATGGTCCACTGCTACTTTGACAAAATCCGCCTTTGCTATCCCCTCGAAACTGCCTCCGAGGTCCGTCCACAAAACCACGTCGATAGACCGACCCTTAGCCCATTGAGAGATAACGTCCAGTGAATGGCCGTCCCTGCCTTGCCGGCGGGAACCGTTGACAAAAACACATCCGATGTTTTTCTCTTTGTTTTTTCTCTCGCACACAGATCAGCGATAGCTTCTTCAGGAATATCGCGCTTGCTAAAAACATAAGCTACCTTGCACTCCTGCCCGTGAAGAGGGTCTATCACCAAAGTGAGGGCATTGAGCCGAGAGGACGATTTTCGCGAAAATTCAAGCTTTAGGACGGGGCCATCCGATTTCCACTCCCCATGCCGTTGGTTGAATTCACTCTCGGATTTGTCCCAAAGCAGGGAGCCCCATCCCAGAATTGCGATCTTAGGCATCACTGCGGCTTTGTCCTTCGACATCTTAAGTAGCGTGCAGGAACATCATCGGCGAAGGAACTTTTGTTTCCATGCTCGTCAGAGTACCACCAGTCCAAAAAGCGATGCCGCGAAGACGGCCAAGCGAGCGGAAAATCGCTTGCGGAATGTGTGCCCTGGTAATTGGCCTGATGAAACTTGCGATTCAGTTGCATCGGATTCGTTCCCGCTCCTATCATTCTAGAGAGCATTCAAACCAACAAGAAAGTCCCAGGTGGATTAGGTTTCTCAGGAGTGACTCTAAACATGGTACAAGCGGCGTCCGGAACAGCAACACAGAAAAGTGGGGATACACGTCGTTCGCGAACGCGATCAGTCAACCAGAATCAACCAGAGTCAACCAAGAAGGCTCGAACCATCGTGCCTCCTCCGCAGTCTGCCCGGATAATGCAGCGGTATGTTGGCGGTGAAAGCATTCGACAAATCGCTCGGGAGGAAAGGCGGGACCGTGCAACGATCACCAAAATCGTTCGGTCGGACGAGATGCATGGTTTTGTTCAGAAGATGAGAGAGCGATTCTACGGCCTTGCATTTGACGCGATGAACGCTGTTGAGCACTCGTTGCAGCAACAAAACGACGCCCGCCTAGGCTATCGGATCCTTTGCGATATCGGAATCGTTCCATCAGCAGGAGAAAGATATTCAATCGCCACGCAACCTCCCAGTATCGACAAATCTACAATGACGCCTCTCGAGCTAGCTATGGCGGAGGAGGAAGACGGTCTCATAAACCGAGTCGCTTACGGAGCGGCCTGTGTGATGGAGGAGAGCGCAAGACTGTTCGGTACCGAGTTACCCAGCGCGGAAGAATGGCGACGCGGCTGTCGAGTTCTCAGGTCGCAGATGAAATCACAAATGGTCGCTTCGCCCAGATAAGCCTGACTAGTGGAGCGGAAGAGAAGCGAATCCGCAATGCAGCCGAGGAAATCGTACGCCGTTACTGTTCTCGACAGTTATCTGGAACCGGGCGTAAGATGCACGCGAAGTGCCTGATTCCTCAGCTATCCTCGGGCGAACCATTTCTCATTACCGCATCGTCGAAAAGCTCGGCGGAGGCGGAATGGGCGTCGTTTACAAGGCGGAAGATACGCCGCCTGCACCGGTTCGTCGCCCTGAAGTTTCTCCCTGATGAGGTTGCCCGCAATCCCCAGGCCTTGAATCGCTTCCAGCGCGAAGCCCAGGCCGCCTCCGCGCTTTAACCATCCCAATATCTGCACGATTCACGACATCGGGGAAGAGGCCGGCAACGCGTTCATCGCCATGGAATTTCTTGATGGCGTGACCCTGAAGCATCGCATCGCCGGCAGGCCCATCGAAATCGAAGTGCTGCTGCGTCTGGCGATTGAGATGGCTGACGCTTTGGATGCAGCCCATTCCGAAGGCATCGTGCACCGCGACATCAAGCCGGGCAACATCTTTGTCACCAAGCGCGGCCACGCCAAGATTCTTGATTTCGGTTTGGCGAAAGTGACGCCCGAGCGGACCGCAAAGGCTCAGGCTCGGGATCGGCCCTGACCCTTCAGGAAACGGCGATGACCGAGGAACACCTGACCAGCCCTGGCGCGACTCTGGGAACGGTAGCTTATATGTCGCCGGAGCAGGTGAGACGACCGAAAGAACTGGACGCGCGCACCGATTTATTTTCCTTTGGAGTGGTCTTATACGAGATGGCAACCGGGGCATTGCCGTTTCCCGGCGAAAGTTCACGGCCATCATTTTCGACGGCATCATGAACCGTCCCGGCGCTAGCGCCGATACGATTGAATCCCGGCATTCCACTCAGACTGGAAGAGATTATCAACAAGGCGCTGGAGAAGGACAAGAATTTGCGCTACCAACGCGCCGTCGAGATTCGCTGCGACCTGCAGAGGCTCAAGCGCGATTCGGACTCGAGGAATCCTGCGGTTGTGAGCGGGGGGCCGCAGCCGGAGGTGTCCACTCATCGCGAACCTTCCGCCTCAAGTGTTGCCCCTCCTCACTCTCGGAAATGGATGGGCATCGGTGCTGCTGCAATCATGATCATCGGGCTGGCGCTAACGGGCTGGCTCTTTTTCAAACGCCGGGGACCTTCCCTCAGCGAGAAAGACACGATTGTCCTGGCCGATTTCGACAACAAAACAGGCGACCTGGTCTTCGACGACACACTGAAAACTGCACTGAACCTTTCTCTAAGCCAGTCCCCATTCTTGAACATTTTGCCCGAGGACAAGATCGCAGCAACACTGAAATTGATGGCACGCCCACCGAATACTGCGGTCACGGCCGAAGTGGCGCGGGAAGTGTGCCAGCGTGCCGGAAGCCTTGCCTACATTGCAGGGTCCATCGCCAATCTGGGCAGCGAGTACGTCCTCGGTCTGAAGGCTGTGAATTGTCAGCGAGGAGACGTAGTGGTGCAGGAGCAGGTGACCGCCTCGGCCAAAGAGGGGGTGCTCGAAGCACTGGGGTCTGCGGCATCCAAGCTGCGCCGCGCGCTGGGGGAGTCTCTCTCCACGGTTCAGAAATTTGACGTCCCGCTCCCAGAGGCAACCACCTCTTCGCTAGAAGCTCTGCAAGCGTACAGCCTTAGCCAAAAGGTCCAAAACGAGAAAGGCTACGCCGCAGCCCTGTCTTACGACCACCGAGCCATCGAGCTTGACCCAAATTTTGCTCTGGGCTACGTGGCAGTGGGCACCGACTACAACAGTCTCAACGAGGTAGGGCGGGCCAGTGAGTATTTCACTAAAGCATTCCAGTTGCGGGAACATGCGAGCGAACGGGAAAAGCTGGCGATTGCCGCTACCTACTACCGGAATGTCACCGGGGAACTGGACAAAGCGGCCCAAACTTGTCAGGAGGAGATTGAGAGCTACCCACGGCGAACCACAGCATATATCAATTTGGGCCTCGTGTACGGTTCTGGTGGTAGTTGTCCCGCAGCACCAGGTCGCCGACCTCGTCGGTCATCTCCTGCAGCAGCCGGTTGCGCTGCTCCATGCTGAGCTCGCCGCGGCTGACGCTCTCGGCTAGCAGGATCTTGATGTTCACCTCGTGGTCGGAGGTGTCCACCCCGGCCGAGTTGTCGATGAAGTCGGTGTTGATCAGGCCGCCGGCCAGCGCGTACTCGATCCGGCCGGCCTGGGTCACGCCCAGGTTGCCGCCCTCGGCGACCACCTTGGCGCGGAGCGCGGTGGCGTCGATGCGCACCGCGTCGTTGGCCCGGTCCCCGGCGTCGCCCTGCGACTGGGTGCTGGCCTTCACGTAGGTGCCAACCCCGCCGTTCCACAGCAGGTCCACCGGCGCGGCCAGGATGGCCGAGATCAGCTGGTCCGGGGACAGCGCGCGGACGTCCTCGGCCAGGCCGAGCGCCTGCCGGGTGCTCGGCCACCGGGATGGACTTGGCCGTGCGCTCCCATACTCCGCCGCCGGACGAGATCAGCGTGGGGTCGTAGTCGGCCCAGGACGACCGGGACAGCTCGAACAGCCGCTGCCGTTCGGCGAAGCTCGCCTCGGGATCCGGCGCCGGGTCCAGGAACACGTGCCGGTGATCGAACGCGCCGATCAGCTTGATGTGCCGGGACAGCAGCATTCCGTTGCCGAACATGTTTCTGTTCCTCGGTTCCGTACCAGACCAGCGGCAGCGTAGCGATGCCTACGTGCGCGCCAAATGCCGTTGAAAAGCTGGCCAGCACGGAGATGTGGTCGGTGATGAGCGTCGAGCTCACCTTATCCATCCCCAGCCCGCCGTACTCCTCGGGAACTTCGACCGCGGTGAACCCCAGCTCCGCGGCCTTGCGCAGCATTGCTGCCATCGCCCCCGGCTCTTTGGCCTCGATCGCCGGCACGCGCGGCAGAATCTCTTCGCTCGCGAATCGCTCCGCAGTGGCCGCGATTTGCCGCTGTTCATCGTTCAGGTCTTCGGGAGTGAAGATTTCATCCGGCGTGCGCGACTCGACGAGAAGCTGCCGCCCGCAGCGGCGGCAATGGGAGATGCGGCAGCAGAGATCGGCACAAAGGCCTCCTTGCGATGCATGTCTGACAGGCCAACCCGATGCGCCAACCTTACTCGAGCGCCTCGGGTCTCTGCAACCTGTAGTCCACACGCGCAATCACCGTGTCGCTTCAAACAGGAACCACGCGCGCCGCTCCGCTTCGTCGATCCAAACTTCGATCATACTGGTTGTCGCGTAGTCGTTGGCGTCGGACGCAACCTCGTGCGCCTCGCGGAGGCTCTTCACCAGCGCTCGATTATCAGACCGAGTTCCTCCAGCATGCCGTGCGCCGGAACAAACTCGTAGTCGTTGTCCTTAATCCGCTGCAACCGCGCGATCTGTCCGATGGAGCGAATCGTCTGCCCGCCGACTTTGCGAACCCGTTCGGCAATCGCATCGGAGATGGCGAAGATCTGG
>CAVYDF010000020.1:0-69743 GCA_963767205.1 uncultured Acidobacteriota bacterium | reverse complement strand
GAAGCGCAAGGCATCGAACTCGTCTCGCCCTACTACTTCTACAACGAACGCCTCTGGCAGCAGTACCAACGCGCAAAAGAAAAGTCAGACGAAGACAAAAAGAAATCCTCCGCGCTACCGGCCGATCCTATGCGCGAGCACGGCACCGTAGGCGTAGTCGCTCTCGACCAACATGGCAACCTCGCAGCCGGCACGTCCACCGGCGGCACAACCTACAAAATGCCCGGCCGCGTGGGCGATTCACCGATCATCGGCGCCGGCACCTACGCAAACAACGAAAGCTGCGCCGTCTCCGGCACCGGCGTCGGCGAATTCTTCATGCGCAATATCGTCGCCGCCGATATCTGCGAACGCGTACGCTACCTCCACGTCCCGCTAGAGCAGGCAGCCAACGATGTAGTCATGAAAGAGCTAGTCGATCAGAAAGGCGAAGGCGGCGTAATTGCCCTCGACCACCAAGGCAGCGTCGCCACCCCATTCAACACCACCGGCATGATAACCGGCACCGCTCGCCCAGACGGCAAGATCGAAATGAAAGGCTGGAACAAAACCGCCGCTCCAGTAATCGTCTCCGCCACGCAGTAATCAAACATAGCCAGCGGGGTTGCCACGACGACGCCGTCCTTGTCGTGGGACTTCCATGTTTATGCCGTTCGCCTCAAGTGGGACAGGCACTCTTGCCTGTCCTCTACCGCTCACTCCTCTGAAAACGTGCATCGATGAAATCGTAAGAATTGCGTACAGTGCAAGCCTGCCTAACAGGCCCGCGTCTCTCCGATGCATGATCCAGCCACGATTCCCGCTTGACCTTTCAATAACCCTATGGTACACAGTGACATGATGGTTAGCGACAAGAGGCCAGCATGAAGGAGGCCCGGTAGCCGCCCGGTGCGGCTGCCTCAGAAGTTTCCCGCCCAAATTTCTAATCGAGACACCGCGATTAGAATTCCCCGCAAGTGCTTCAAAACAAAGAGAAGACACCAATCCTAATCGAGACAAAAAGGGCCTTTTTGAATCCGGAATTGTGGCCCTGTCTGCGCCACAAAAGGAACTACCGCACCGTCAGCGAATCCGCCGCCGCCCGCGCCAGGCTCAGCACGCGTCCCGGCAAAATCCCAAGATACAGCGTTCCAATCGCGCAAACCGCCAGCGCCGTAGCCAGCGAAGCCGCCACGGGCGTGGGCACGTAATCCTTCGACGGCTCCCAGAAGTACATCGCCACAATCACGCGCAAATAATAATAGGCGCCGATCACGCTGTTGATCGCCGCAATCACCACCAGCCACACGATGCGCGAATCCAGCGCAGCCTGAAACGCAAAAAACTTTCCCAGGAATCCGCCCGTCGCCGGCAAGCCCAGCAGCGACAGCAGGAAAAGCGAAAAACATACAGCGAGCATCGGCTGCTTCGAACCGAGTCCCGGCATAATCCTGAATCTCGAGCCGCTTTTCGCCCTGTTGGCCGAGATGCGACAGCACGAGGAACGCGCCAATCTTCATCAGCGCGTACGAAGCGAGATAAAACAAAATTGCAGCGACGCCCAGGTCCGTCGCCGCCGCGAACGCCACCAGAATGTATCCCGCATGCGCGATCGACGAATACGCCAGCATCCGCTTCACGTTCGTCTGCACCAGCGCCGCGAAATTCCCGATGCACATCGTCAGCACGGCCGAGACCCAAACCGCCCAGAACCACAAATCGCTCGACGTGCCGAATGCCACATAAAAAATCCGCACCATCACCGCGAACGTCGCCACCTTCGGAGCCGACGCGAGCAGCGCCGTCACAGGTGTAGGCGAACCTTGATACACGTCCGGCGCATAAATCTGAAATGGCGCCGCTACCACCTTGAATCCGAGGCCCACGAACATCAGCCCGAGTCCCAGAATCGCAAGTGCCGGCCGGAGGCGTGGTTTGAAATGCTGCCTGAATCGCATCAATGCGCGTGGTGCCCGTCGCGCCGTACGTCATCGCGATGCCGTAAAGAAAAAATGCCGTCGCAAAAGATCCCAGAAGAAAATATTTCAGCGAAGCTTCGTTCGACTCGAGTGCGCGCCGCCGGAATCCCGCAAGAATGTAGGTCGAGATCGAGCTCATCTCCAGGCCGATGAAAGCCGTCACCAATTCGTTCGCGCCCGCAAGAATTCCCATCCCAGCCGTCGCGAAAAGCACCAGCGCGTAATATTCGCCGCGCTGCAAGCCTTCATCGTGGAGGTAGCTGAAGGAGCCAAGAATAACGATTGCCGCCGCTCCGATCACCACCACGTGGACGAAAACGCTGAAGGCATCAGCGCGAATCAGCCCGCTATAAGCCAGGCCCGGATCGATCGCCGCCAAACGAATGGTAAAAAGCGCAGCGATGGTGCCGGCCAGTGCGAAATAGCCAAGCGTCCGCTGCCGCGCTGGTCCGAGGAAAGGATCGAGCACCATGATCAGAATTCCGGTCGCGCACAGAATAATCTCCGGCGCAAGCCTGTTCAGATTGGCGAGCTGTTCCGCGGAAATCTGCATCAGGGACGCACTCGAGGTGCTTCTGCTTCAGTTTTGAATATCGCCGCAGCGGCAGGAACGGAAGCCCTCTCGGCGGCATCGCCGGCGGCGACCGGCCGGTTTGCGTTTTGCGCGCGGCCGCTCATCTGTTCCAGCAGCACATTTGTCGCTGGCTCCATGCGCCGCGTGAAGAGCGGGGAAGCGACGCCCATGAATAGAATCACGAGCGCCATCGTCACAAGAATCACGCGCTCGCGCGTTGAAGCATCCGGCAGCGCCTTGTTCTTCTCGACCGTTATTTCGCCCAGCGCCACGCGCTGGTACGCCCAGAGAAGATATATCGCCGAAAGCACGGCGCCCGATGCAGCCCACGACGCCCACGCGTGGTGGTGCTCGAACACGCCAATGAGAATCAGAAATTCGCCGACGAATCCATTGAGCAGCGGCAGCGCCAGCGACGAGAGGCACGCGAACAGGAAAAACGCCATCAGCACCGGCATCGGCGTCGCCAGCCCGCCGAACTGCTTGATCTCAAACGTGTGCCGCCGGTCGTACAACATGCCTACGCCCAAAAACAGCGCGCCGGTGGACACGCCATGATTCAACATCTGATAAATCGCGCCCTGAATCGAAATCGTGCTGAACGCGAAGATTCCCAGCACCACGAATCCCAGGTGGCTCACCGATGTGTAGGCGACGAGCCGCTTCAAATCCGTCTGCACCGTTGCGACCAGCGCGCCGTAAACAATTCCGATAATCGCGAGCACCGCGATCACGGGCGCCGCGCGATGCGCCGCATCAGGGAAGAGCGGCAGGCAGAAGCGCAGAATTCCGTACGTTCCGAGTTTCAGCATCACGCCCGCAAGAATCACGGAGCCGGCCGTCGGCGCTTCCGTATGCGCGTCAGGCAGCCAGGTATGCAAGGGGAACAGCGGCACCTTGATTGCGAACGCCAGGAAGAACGCGCAGAAAAGCAGCAGTTCGGTATTCGGCGGCAGCGACACGAGTCCCGGCATGCAGCTTCGCTTGAATCTCCGGGAAATCGAACGAGCCGGCCACGTTGTAGAGCCACAGGATTGCGACCAGCATCAGGATCGAGCCGAACATCGTGTACAAAATAAATTTCACGGCCGCATAAATGCGCCGATCGTGGCCCCAGATGCCGATCAGGAAATACATCGGAATCAGCGTCAATTCCCAGAAAGTGAAAAACAGGAAAAGGTCGAGCGAGACGAACACGCCGATCATCGCCGTTTCGATCACCAGCAGCGCGATGAAAAATCCTTTCACCTTCTCGTGAATGTCTTGCCACGACGCCAGAATCGAGATGGGCACAAGGAACGTCGTCAGAATCACGAGGAAAAGGCTGATTCCGTCCACTCCCATGTGGTAGCGAATCGCCGAGCCGATCCAGTTGTGAATCTCCTCGAACTGGTAGCCCGGATTCGCGGTGACGAATCCGCGAATCAGGAAGAGCGAAATCACGAATTCCGCCAGCGACACCGCCAGCGCAATGCGCTTGATCCAGGTGTGGTCTTCCGAGCGCAGGAAAAGCAGCGCCGGCACGCCCAGCAGCGGCAGGAACGTGATCACCGTCAAAAGATGTGGCTGCATTTCCACTTAGTGCACCTTCATCCAGATTCCGAGCAGCAGCGCCGTAACGCCCACAGCGCCCACCACAACCCACGATGCGTAGCTGCGCGCGTTTCCCGATTGCAGTTCGCGCAATTTTCCGCCCGTCTCGCGCGCGATCCGCGCCGAGCCGTTCACGGTTCCGTCGATCAGTCCTTCGTCCACCGTGTGCCACAGCACGTTCGTCGAGACCCACAGCAGCGGCCGGATGATCACTGCGGCATAAATTTCATCCACGTAATATTTGTGGAGCACGAGCGTGTAGAGGGCATACATGCTCGAGCGCCAGTTTCTTCGGCAGATCGGGCCGTCGGATGTAGAACCACCACGCCAGAAGGATGCCGATCAAGCCCACAATCACCGGCGGTCCTGTGAGAGCGTGGACAAGATCCATCGCCGGGGTGCCCGCGCCCTCCTCGCCCGCTGGGCTCGCGCAGCTGCTTCTTCCTGGCCGGCAGTCGCTTGCACCTGGTAGGAAGCAAACACCGGATGCAGGAACGCGTCGAAGTAATTGGTGCCGCCGACGAGCTTGGGCGCAGCGAACCAGCCGCCGAAAATCGAGAGGAAGGCGAGAATGATGAGCGGAATCGTCATGTTGCGCGGCGATTCGTGGACGTGCACCTTGTGCTCGTCAAATTGCTGCTTGCCGAAAAACGTGAGGAAAATCAGGCGGAACATGTAGAACGAAGTGAGCCCGGCGGCGACAAGTCCGAGCAGCCACAGCGGCAGATTCGCATGCGGGCCCGACTGCGCCGCTTCGAGAATTTCGTCCTTGCTGAAAAATCCGGCGAATCCCGGCACGCCGGAAATCGCAAACGTGGCGATGAACATCGTCCAGAACGTGACCGGGATGGCTTTGCGCAGGCCGCCCATCTTGCGCATGTCCTGCTCGCCGCCCATCGCGTGAATCACGCTCCCCGCGCAAAGGAAGAGGAGGCCTTTGAAGAACGCGTGAGTCATCAAGTGGAAAATGCCGGCTGTATATGCGCCCACTCCGCAGGCGAGAAACATGTAGCCGAGCTGCGACACGGTGGAATAAGCGAGAACCTTCTTGATGTCGGTTTGCACGAGGCCGATCGTGGCCGAGTAGAACGCTGTCGCCGCGCCAACGATGGCGACGATCAGCATCGCGATCGGCGCGCGCGAGAAAAGCGGGTGCATCCGCGCCACCATGTAAACGCCCGCGGTGACCATCGTCGCCGCATGAATCAGCGCGCTGACAGGTGTGGGGCCTTCCATCGCATCGGGCAGCCAAACATACAGAGGCAGCTGCGCGGATTTTCCGACGGCTCCGGTAAAGAGCAGAATGCAAATCGTAGTCAGCACGCCGGCTTGCGTCATCGTGTCCGACGGCATGCTGGCGGCCTGCGAGAAAATCGTGCCGAAATCGACGGAGTGGAATGTCCAGAAAAGCAGCAAAATGCCGATGGTGAATCCAAAATCGCCGATGCGCGTGGTGATGAACGCTTTTTTACCCGCGCTGATTGCAGACTGCTTCAGGAACCAGAAGCCAATCAGCAAATAGCTGCACAAGCCCACGCCTTCCCATCCGACGAACATCACCACGATATTCGCGGCAAGCACGAGCGTGAGCATGAAAAACATGAAGAGGTTGAGGTAGCTGAAGAAACGGTAGTAGCCGCCTTCGTGCGCCATGTAGCCGGTGGAGTAGATGTGAATCAGCGTGCCGACAAAGGTGACGGTGAGCAGCATCACGATCGTGAGCTGGTCCACTTGCAGCGCGAAATTGACTTTGAATGCCCCGGCGGTCATCCACGGGAAATAGCTTCTCACCCAAGGGATTTGATTCGCGGGAAGCTGGAGAAATTCGCGAACCGTCTCCACGACGGCAAGAAAAGCCAGCGATACAGAGCCGATCGCGACGGAATTCACCGCCGACTTCGGCCAGTTTTTTCCGAGCAGGCCGTTGATGGCCGCGCCGGCCAGCGGCAGCGCGAGAATGATCCAGAGATGATCGAGCATCGGCATCAGAATTTGAGCAAATCCACGTTTTCAACGTTCAACGAGCGGCGATTGTGCGCAATGGTAATGACGATCGCGAGGCCCACCGCCGCTTCCGCGGCAGCTATGACGATCACAAAAAACACGAATATCAGCCCGTCGAGCTGGTTGTGCGCGCGCGCAAACGCCACAAAAGCGAGATTCACGGCGTTGAGCATCAGCTCGATCGACATAAAAATCGTGATGATGTTGCGCTTGAAAACGAATGCGACGACGCCAAGCCCGAACAGAATGGCGCTCAACACAAGGTAATAGGAAATGGGGACGACGCTCATTCTGTCCCCTTCTTCGCAAGCACGAGCGCGCCGAGAATCGCGATCAGAATCAGGATCGAGGTGGCCTCAAATGGGAAAAGATATTTTTGAAACAGCATCGTGGAGAGCGTCGCGTGTGGAAACAGCGGCCTGACTTGGCGCTCCCGCGCCATTCGCCACCGTCGCGCCGATGGCCGAATGCGCCATCCAGTGCGCCAGCCCAAAGAGAAGAACAATCGCCAGCGGCAGTCCGGCATATTTCGCCATGTGGCTGAAATTCGTGCGCTCTTCGACACCCGCATTCAGCAGCATGATGACAAAGACGAACAGCACCATGACCGCACCCGCGTACACGATCACCTGCACGGCCGAAATAAATTCCGCGCCCAGCAACAGGTACAGCGCCGCAAGCGCCACCATCACCAGAACCAGCGACAGCGCGCTGTGGATTGGCTCGCGCGCGAGAATCAGCATGATCGCGCCACCCACGGCCACCAACGCGAAAACGAAAAACATGATGAACGGGATGCTCATGGATTCTTCACCACGATCCACAGCGCCGTCGCCACGAGGTTGAGCAGCGACACCGGCAGCAGCAGCTTCCAGCCGAAGGACATCAGCTGGTCATAGCGCATGCGAGGCAGCGTCGAGCGGGTCCAGACGTAAAAGAAAATAACGAAGAACACCTTGCTGAGAAACCAGAACGGTCCCAGAATCACCGGCGCCACGCCGGGCAGCAGGCAGAGCAAACCTATGCCGCCTGCAAGCAGCGTGACGACGGCAAGCTGGATGCGGCCGATGCCACGCATGTTTCGCACCGTATCGTAGGCGAGATAGAGGGCCGCGAGCAGCAAGCCCACGCCGGGAAGATATTGTTGCCAGGTCCAACTGTCGGGAAGGGGAGAGAGCCATCCGCCGAAGAATAGAATCGTGGCGAGGCAGGAAACCGTGATCATGTTCCCGTATTCGGCCATGAAGAACATGGCGAACTTGAAGCTTGAATACTCGGTGTGAAATCCGCCGACGAGTTCCGTTTCTCCTTCCGGGAGATCGAACGGCGCGCGGTTCGTCTCTGCAATCGCCGATATGAAGTAACACACGAAGCCGACGATCTGCGGAAAAACGTTCCACCGGGGAATAAATGGCAGATACCGGAAGTAGCCTTGCTGATGCTCGATGATTTCGTTGAAATTGAATGAACCCGCCAGGAGAAGAACGCCGACGACGGAAAGCGTGAGCGAAACTTCATAACTGATCATCTGCGCGGAGCTGCGCAAGCCGCCCAACAACGAGTACTTGCTGTTCGACGACCATCCGGCGAGCGCCACGCCGTAAACGCCAATCGAAGTGATCGCGAAAAGGAATAGCAAACCGACGTCGACATTGGCGACGACGAGCTGCGTGGGCTGCCCGAAGATGTACACCGTCGCGGGGCCGAAGGGAATCAGGGCCAGCGTAGTCATCGCCAGGGAAAGCGCCAGAAACGGCGAGAGGATGTAGAGGACCTTGTCGGCCGCCGGCAGCGTTAAATCCTCTTTGAATAGAAATTTCACGCCATCGGCCAGCGGCTGCAGCAAGCCGTGCGCGCCCACGTAGTAGGGACCCCAGCGCGATTGGATGTGCGCGATGACCTTGCGCTCAAACCACGAGAGGTAGGCAAGCGCCGTCATCAGATACGAACAAAAGGACGACGATCTTGACTAGCGATACCACCAGGACTGGATGTTGGGCGACGAACTCCACGGAGTATCTTTGGCCTCGTTGGTGGATTTGAGTTTGGAACAGTAACGCCCCAGGGTACCGCTCGAAAACAGGAAATCGTTGGACGAGAAAACAACGCCGGCCGGAGTTTCGTAGGACGGCTCGACGGTTTGACACGTTGCAGTGGAAAGTTCGGCGCCGCCGGCGAGCAAGCCCGCGACCGGAAGATCGTAGCCGTGCACGTTCTGGCGGATTTCGTCGAATGCGGCTTCGGGCGTGCGCAAACGAATCGGCGAGCCGACGCCCAGCATGCTGAGTTGATGCGAGAGAATGCGAATCAGATCGAAATCGCTGCGCGGTCCTTGCGGATCGATGGAGCGATGCGTCATCTGAACTTCACCGGCGGTATTCGTTAGCGTGCCGTCTTTTTCGTATGTGGATGCGGCCGGCAGCACGACGTCGGCGCGCTGGGCGGTTTCCGTGAGGAACATATCCTGAACGACTAGAAGTTCGAGGCCGGCGAGACGATCGGGCTGCTTCACCTCAAATGTCTTCAGGGGATTTGCGCCGACGACGTAGAGGGCTTTCAGTTTTCCTGCGGTGGCGGCTTCCATCATTTCGCGAGCGGTCATGCCCGGCGCTGATGAAATTTCGCTGCCCCAGAGTTTGCTGAAGCGGGCGCGTTCGGCCGAATCGGCAAGCGGCGCGTAACCGGGGAGGCGATCGGGAAGGATGCCCATGTCTGCAGCGCCGCGCGAGTTTGCGTAGTCGCCAAGCGCCATGAATCGCGTGTGGCCGGGGAGTTTTGAGCCGAAGCTGATGAGATCGCGAAGCGCGGGGCCGTTGATGTCCGCGCCGAAGATGATTACGACATCGGATTCTTTTTCGAGGCCGGCTTTCAATGCTGAAAGCGCGGTGCGCGTGTTGTCGTCGAAATCGCCCTGGCCGGTGGCGAGCCAGCGGACGGCCTGGCGTTCTGTGCCTTGCGCGACTTCGGCGAGATAAGTGGCTTTGCGATGGATTTTGCTCGGCCGGCCATTGATGACAAAGAGGCGCGCTTTGTGGTGGCGAATCGCGGTGCGAATTTGCCAGGCGACAAGCGGGTTTTGTTGCGTGGCGTCATTCGCTATCAGCAAAGTGGCATTCGAGGCGTAGACGTCCGCCATTGTGGCGAGCGAATCTTTGGCGCGCGGGCCGAGAGCTGCGGCGAGGCCAGTGTAGTCGGCGGTGCGGTGATGGTCGATGTTGTTGGTGCCGAGCGTGGCGCGGGCGAAGCGATTCAGCAGATAATTTTCTTCGTTCGTGGTGTGATTCGAGCCGATCACGCCGATGGCCGCAGGGCCATGCATGTCGCGCACTTGCTTGAAGCGGCGCGAAACTTCTTCGAGCGCGTCTTCCCAACTGGCGGGTTCGAGTTTGCCGTTGCGGCGAATGAGCGGCTGGCGGATTCGTTCGGGATTGTGCGTGAAATCGAAGCCGAAGCGGCCTTTGCCGCAGAGAAACTCGCCGTTGATGCCGGAATGGTCGCGATTGTTGGCGCGGAGGATTTCGTTGTTGCGAATGCTGAGCGTGGTCTTGCAGCCGTTCGAGCAGTGCGTGCAGGGCTCGGGGACGTAGGTCATTTCCCACGGGCGCGTCTGGTAGCGGTAGGTTCCGCTGGTGAGCGCGCCGACCGGGCAGATATCGATGCACATGCCGCATTCTTCGCAGGCGAGCGCGCCTTTTTCATTCGGCAGGATTACGGAATGCACGCCGCGAGCGCCGACGCCGAGAGCTTTCACGTCCATGCCCTCATCGCAGATGCGGACGCAGCGGAAGCAGAGAATGCAGCGCGGGGCGTCGTAAAAAACGAGCGGCGACCATTGTTCTTCTGGATAGTGGAGCTTTTCTTCGGTGAAGCGGCTGTGATCGAGGCCGTAGCGGAAGGTCATGTCCTGCAGTTCGCATTCGCCGCCCTTGTCGCAGACGGGGCAATCGAGCGGATGATTCGAGAGGAGAAACTCGATCATGTCCTTGCGCGCTTTGTGAACTTGCGCGGTGTCGGTCTTCACCACCATGCCTTCGACAGCGACGAGAGTGCAGGCGGTCTGAAGCTTGGGCGCCTTTTCAACTTCGACGAGGCACATGCGGCAAGCGGCTTGGAGAGCAAGTCCGGGGTAATAGCAGAAAGAGGGAACTTCGATGCCCTGGTGCTTGGCCGCTTCGATCACGAGCGTGCCCGCAGCGGTGGTCACCTTTTGATCGTTGATGGTGAACGTGATCTGTTTCTGTTCGGGCATCTTGCTAGCGAACCTCGGCAATCACGTCAGCGGGCTTGTAGGGGCAATCGCCGCGCAGGTGTTCTTCGAATTCATTGCGCCATTTTTTCACGATGCTGATTGTGGGCATGGCAGCTGCGTCGCCGAGCGGGCAGAAAGTGCGGCCCAGCATGTTTTTGGAAAGCTCGTCGATTAAAGGAATGTCTGAAGCGCGGCCGCCGCCATCGTGGAAACGGTCGAGCAACTGGCGAAGCCATGCGGTGCCTTCGCGGCAGGGAATGCACCAGCCGCAGGACTCGTGCGCGTAGAAATGCATGATGCGGCGAGCGAAGTCGACCATGCAGGTGTCTTCGTCGAGGACGACGGTGCCGCCGGAGCCGAGCATCGAGCCGGCTTTCGCGACGGAATCAAAATCCATTGCGATATCGATTTCGTCGCCGGTGAGAAGCGGACATGAGCTGCCGCCTGGAACGACGGCTTTGATTTTCTTTCCGCTGGGCACGCCGCCGGCAACTTCTTCGATCATGCGCTTCATGTTGAAGCCCATCGGCAGTTCGTAAATTCCCGGGCGATTCACGTGGCCGGAAACTGCGTAGAGGCGCGTGCCGCCATTTTTCGGAGTGCCGAGACCGGCGTACCATTCGCCGCCGCGCAAGATTACGGCGGGAACGGAGCTGAGCGTCTCGACGTTGTTGATGACGGTGGGGCAGCCGTACAGGCCGACGACGGCGGGGAACGGCGGGCGGATGCGCGGATAGCCGCGTTTGCCTTCGAGCGATTCCATGAGCGCCGATTCTTCGCCGCACTCGTAGGCGCCGGCGCCGGTGTGCGCGACGAGATCGAAATTGAATCCGCTGCCGAGGATATTCTTGCCGAGGTAACCCTTCGCATAGGCTTCGACGATCGCTGCTTCGACGATGTCGATCACGTAGCGATACTCGCCGCGAATGTAAATGTAACCTCGCTCGGCGCCCACGGCGCGTCCAGCGATCACCATGCCTTCGATCAACTGATGCGGATCCATTTCCATCAGCGGGCGGTCTTTACTTGTGCCGGGCTCGCTTTCGTCGCCATTGGCGATGATGTATTTCGGCTTGCCGCCCGTTTCTTTGGGGACGAAGCTCCACTTCATGCCGGCAGGGAAGCCTGCGCCGCCGCGTCCGCGCAGATTCGATTTCTTCACTTCGTCGACGATCTGGTCGGGCGTCATCTGCTTCAGTGCTTTTTCTAGCGCCTGATAGCCGTCGTGCTTGAGGTAGACATCGATTTTATTGGAGTTAGGAATTCCGAAGCGGCGACTAATCACCACAACCTCGGCGGGATGCCGCTCGTGAATCGCGCCGGAAATCACGGATACCGGTTTCGGGCGCTTGCCTTGCTCGAGCTGCTCGAAGATCGTGTCGATTTTCGACGGGTCGAGATTCTCGTGATAGTCGTAATTAATCTGAATCGCTGGTGCGCCGGTGCAGGCGCCGATACATTCGACTTCTTCGAGAGAAAAGGTTCCGTTGGGCGAGACTTCCTTGTTGCCAATTCCCAGGCGCTTCTGAACGTGCTGGAAAAGTTCGTTGCCGCCGCGCAGCATGCAGGAAATATTCGTGCAGACCTGGATGTGATAGCGGCCTTCGGGCTTGCGGCGGAGCATCGAGTAATAGGCGAGCGTTTCGGTGACTTCGATTAGATTCAGGCCGACGCGCTTGGCGATCTCTTCGAGCATTTCGTCGCTCAGAAATCCGAACTGATCCTGCGCGTACAGCATCATGGGAATCAGCGCCGAGCGCTTGACGGGATAGCGCCCGAGTAGTTCTGTAAATTTCGCTTCGAGTGACGGCGGCAATTGCATGATTCGTTTAGCGCCGGGCGGACGTGCCTAGCGGTCGACTTCCCCCAGGACGATGTCGGTGGTTCCGATGCAGGCCACCACATCGGCAATCAGGCGGCCTTCGCAGAGTTTTGGCAATGTTTGTAAGTTAATGAACGATGGCGCGCGAACTTTCACGCGGTACGGATGCGCAGAGCCGTCGCTGGAGACGAAAAATCCAAGCTCGCCGCGCGGCGATTCGATCGCCTGGTAGACCTCACCGGGCGGCGGTGCGAAACCTTCCGTGTAAATTTTGAAGTGATAGATGAGCCCTTCGATCGAAGATTTCATTTCTTCGCGCGACGGGGCAATAATTCCGGGAGCGGTGGCCCTGATGGGCCCTTCCGCAGGGACCTTTTCCATGGCCTGGCGAACGATTTTGATGCTCTCGCGAATTTCGGCTACGCGGACCTGATAGCGCGCGAAGCAGTCGCCCGCGGTTTGCGTTTGAATATCGAAGTCGAACTCTTCATAGCTCGAGTACGGGAAAGCCTTGCGGATGTCGTAAGGCACGCCGCTGCCGCGCAGCATGGGGCCCGATGCGCCCATGGCGATGGCATCTTCGGCGCTAATGATTCCCACGCCCTTTTGTGCGACCGAGCCAGATGCGGTTATTGGTGAGCAAGCCTTCGTATTCGTCAATGTGCGCGGGAAGGGCATCGATCACGCGGCGGATATGATCGAGCCAGTTGGGCGGCGGCTCGAGGGCGATGCCGCCGATGCGGAAATAGCTGGTCATCATCCGCTGGCCCGAAACGTATTCGAAAATCTTCATGATCTCTTCGCGCTCGCGGAAGGTGTAGAGGAAGACGGACATGGCGCCGAGATCGATTGCGTGGGTGCCGAGCCAGACGAGGTGCGAAGCGATGCGCGTCATTTCAGTGAGCAGGACGCGAATGTATTGCGCGCGCTTGGGTATTTCGATTCCGAGAATCTTTTCGACAGCGAGGCAATAGCAGAGATTGTTGGAAAGCGGCGCGAGGTAATCGATGCGGTCGGTCATCGTGATGGCTTGCGAATAGGTTTTCGCTTCCATGTTTTTCTCGATGCCGGTGTGGAGATAGCCGATCACGGGCCGGGCTTTCAGCACGATTTCACCGTCCAGTTCGAGAACCACGCGCAGCACGCCGTGCGTAGACGGGTGCTGCGGTCCCATATTGAGGACCATCGTGTTTGCTGAGCCGGCTACGGTTTCGATCGTTGTTGACATCAGCGATAGCCCTCGACGGGGTAGTCCTTCCGCTGCGGATAGCCTTCCCAATCGTCGGGCATGAGAATGCGCGAAAGCTCGGGATGACCTTCGAAACGGATGCCCATCAAGTCGTAATTCTCGCGTTCGTGCCAGTTCGCGGTGGGCCAGATCTCGGTGACGGAGTGCACCGACGGATCGCTTCCGCCCAGCCGCACTTTCAGGCGAAGGCGCTCGTTGCGATCGAGCGAAAGCAGATGGTAATTCACCTCGAAGCGGGGCTCGAGCGGGAAGCGGTCAACCGTGGTGATGTCCGAAAGAAAGGAAAAATGAAGCGAAGGCTCCGACGCCAGATAAGCGGCAGCGCGCAGAAGGTGTTCGCGGGGTACCACGACCGTCGTTTCGCCCCGAAATTCGATCACCTCGGTGACGGCTTGCGCGTCCCAGGCTTTCAGTTGATGGACTACGAGCGTTTTGTCAGCTGCCTTTGATTCCACGGTTGGATCCCGATGGGCGTCAACGATTCCAGTCGAGCGCGCCCTTCTTCCAGAGGAAGATGTATCCTGCGAGCAGGATTATAATGTAGACAAGCATCTCGACAAAGCCGAAGAGCTTCAGATCGTGGTACACCAAAGCCCACGGATAGAGAAAGATAGCCTCGATGTCGAACAGGATAAAAAGCAGCGCAACCATATAGAACTGCACTGAGATCGGTTCGCGAGCGTCGCCCGTTGGACGAATCCCGCATTCATATGGCTGGTCTTTTTCCCTGGTACGCTTGTGCTTTCCGACGATTGCGGACACCACTATCAGCGCGCCGGACAATCCGGCGGCGAGTATAAACATCAGCAACAATGAACCATAGTTGTCGAGGTAATTGCTGTTCATGTTGGTTGCACTGGTATAATAACGACCCGAGAGCGCACGGTCAAATGAACTCCCAGTTCTTCAATTCACCGCGTTTTCAAGCGCGCGCTGTGTGTCCGGGGCCGGTTTTCGCATGAGCTCTGGATTCAATACCGACGTACAAATCGGCACCCAGGTGTTTCACGTCCAGACGGAGGATCGCGGCCCGGCCCACCCCGTGATTGATACTGTGGTGTACCAAAATGGGCGTGTGCTGCATCGGCGCTCCTCGAATTATCGGCATTTTGTTGAATCTGACGAATTCAATCACGAGGGGCTGCGGGATCGAGTGGAGGAGCAGCACCGTTCTGTGATTGAGGACCTGCGCTCAGGAGCTGCTCGAGCCGCAGGTTGCCGCGGCTGCGACTCAGGATGGTCGACCTGAGCGGGATTCAGATGCAGCTTATGAACCCGGGGTCGTGGCTTACCGGGGGACACATATTTCTGGACGTTGAGCTTGTGCGGCGGGCGGATCGTGGGCCGCAGGCTGGAGTTGAAGTGGAAGCGTTTATTGATGGCGCGATCGAGGAGCGGCGGTACTCGGAAGTGACGGACAGCCTGGGACGCGCGCGGTTGCGGTTTTCGCTGCCGCCGCTGGGGAAGGGCGACCTGACGCTGGTGATTCGCGCGGCGACGCCCGGCGGGAACGACGAGCTGCGGTTTGCGATGCGCTCGCGGACGAAGAATTCTTCAGGCCAGCCAACGAAGCAGAAACCCGCGAATTAGGCTGCGGGACTGCTTCTGCCATGAAAATTACGATCAACGGCGAGCTTCGCGAAATTCCTGACGGCCTCAGCGTTGAGGCGCTGCTTCAGCATCTGGAAATGACTGCCGAGCGGGTGGCTATCGAGCGCAATCTCGATATTTTGCCGCGCGCGAAATGGCAGGAGACCGCGGTTCAGCCTGACGATCGCTTCGAGATCGTTCACCTTGTCGGCGGCGGTTAGTCGCGGCGCTTCCGCGCTTCCAAGGCAGACTTTCACACTCTGCTTTCCGTCTATGCTGCCAACACCTTGTCCAGCACGTCGAAGCAGCCGTCCCAACCCTTCTGGTGGCTGTCGCGGACTTTGGCTGTGGTGAAATTCTCGTGCGTGAAGATCATTTCCGTCGAGTTGCCGCGGTCGATCAGCTGCACGGTTACCAGCGATTCGGTGTCTTCCATGTCTTCGGGCTTCTTTTTCGGTGGAGGAATTTGCTCCCAGGCCCAGGTGAATACCAGCTTTTCGGGTGGCTTCACTTCGCGAAACGTTCCGTATCCGCGATAGGTGAAGCCTTCCTTAGGCACTGGAATTTCGATTACATAGCGGCCGCCGGGGCGCACATCGAGCTCGGTATATTTCGGATTGTGCTCGGGAACGTCCCTGCACATCCACTTCTCTAGTTCTTCGCGCTTGGTCCACGCCGCGAAGACTTTTTCACGCGGCGCCTTGAACGTGCGCCGGATTTCGAGCCGGGTTTCCGATGAGGTGCCTGGGGTTGCCATTTTGCGTTCTCCTCTTTTTGTGAGCCTTCGAGATATTGAGCTAACGAATCGAATTGCCGTTCCCAGAATTGCCGGTATTTCTCAATCCATTCCGCCGCGCCTTTCATTGGCGCGGCGGCGAGACGGCAGCGATGGACGCGTCCATCTTTTCGCCGTTCAACCAGCTTTGCGCGCTCAAGCACGCGCAGGTGTTTTGAAACGGCGGGAAGGGACATTTCATATGGCGCGGCGAGATCGCTGATGGACGCTTCGCCTTGCGCGAGGCGCGCGAGGATGCCGCGGCGCGTGGCGTCGGAAAGCGCGGCGAAAGTGTTATCCAGCGCCGAAGATTGATAGTAAACCATATGGTTTACTATCGGCCGGTGGCGAGTTCTTGTCAAGATAAATCGCTGGAATTAAAGAGAGGCGAGCAGGTGGCCGAGCTTGTCTTTCTTCGTTCGCAGGTAGGCGCGGGAATGTTTGCTGGTTCGCGGGCGGCAGGGAACTCGCTTGACGATACGAATGCCCGAGCGCTCGAGCTGCGCCACTTTGTCGGGATTATTCGACAGCAAGCGGATATCACGCAAGCCGAGCGCCTTCAGGGCCTCGGCTGCGAAGGCGTAGTCGCGCGCGTCATCCGCAAATCCCAGGCGACGATTCGCTTCCACGGTGTCGAGTCCGGCGTCCTGCAGTTCGTAGGCTTTCAGCTTATTGATCAATCCGATTCCGCGCCCTTCCTGCGGCATGTAGAGCAGCACTCCGGCAGGCTCGGCTGCAATTTTTCGCAGCGAAAACTCGAGTTGCGCGCGGCAATCGCAACGCTCGGATGTGAACACGTCGCCAGTGAGGCATTGCGAGTGCACACGCACGAGCGGCGCCTTTCCATTGCGCGACCGGGTAGATTGCAAAGTGCCGTGCTGAATCGCGATCGCTTCTTCGCCTTTCTTCGAGCCCTCGATGCCAAAAATTCGAAATCGGCCGAATCGTGGTCGGCAGATGCCGCTTTGGCGACAACGCGCGCTTTTCCCGATCCTTTGCCGGATTGTTTTTTGTGCTTCATCGCAAACGCCGATTATAGCAGGCTTGGCAAAAGAGCCGCGCCGCACGCATCGAATCGAACCTTTCGTCCCGCATCTCTTTACATCGCCACCGGCTTTGGCTAACGTAATCGCAGAACCCCGTTCGCGGCGAACTAGCGAAATGGAAATACTCAGTGGCGGCCGAGACCTTCTCTTCATTCTGATTCTGAAGGTGTGCTGGGCGGCAGCTCTCGCGGCGCTGCTCGTGCGATTCCGGTCTTTCCGGCGACTGGTCTTCACCGAAAAACGCGATTCCGACCAGAAAGTAATGCTTCTGTTGTTTCTGACGCCTCCGCTTGCGATCGGAGTTCTTGCTTCGGCTCGTCGGCTACCGATTCTTCGATCTGACGCTCGAGGGCTCGTTCCTCATGGGCTTGATCGGCGGGCGAATCGTCGGGCTCCTCGGCGGTTCGCTGATCAGCTTGCCGGCGTTCGGCAATCACGAATGGCTTTCGAGTCCGATGGCTGCGAGCGTGGGCCTCCTTGCGGGAATGATTCGCGAAGTGATGCCGGAAAAAGAGGACATCTGGCATTTCGGGCCGTTTCTGTTTCTGAGCATCCCGGAATGGCTGTGGAAACTGGTTCGATTTGGAAAAAGAAATTGGGCGATGCTGCCGTTGTTTGCGTGTGCCGGACTCGCAGTCGCGCAGGTCGAACTTGCGTCCGCTGGTCCCGGAAAACTGGCTCTTCGCGTTCCACCCGAGCAATTGGGGTTACATGCTGCTCATCGTGTTGTCCTCCGTGATGAGCGTCGCGATGGCGATCAAGATCTGGAACAACACGCGCATCGAGATGAATCTCGAGCAGAATCAGCAGCTGCTTTTGAAGGCGCGCATGGACGCGCTCTCGAGCCAGATCAATCCGCACTTCTTGTTCAACACGCTGAATACCGTTTCGTCGCTGATTCGCTTTGATCCGGATATGGCGCGCGGCGTGGTGCTGAAGCTTTCCAATATTCTGCGGCGCCTGCTGCGCAAGCACGAAACGTTCGTGCCATTGCGCGAGGAACTCGAATTCATCGACGATTATCTCGACATCGAAGTGATCCGCTTCGGCCGCGACAAGCTGCAAATCTTCAAGGAAATTGAGCCGGAAGCGCTCGATTCCTTTGTTCCCAGCATGCTGCTGCAGCCGATGGTCGAAAATTCACTGAAGCATGGACTCGACCCGCGCCTCGAAGGCGGCCAGATCCATATCCGCACGCGACGCAATGACGGCCGGCTCTATATTGAAATCGAGGACAACGGCGTCGGCATCTCGCCCGAGCGGCTTGTCGAGGTGTATGGCGGCGGAATCGGCATCAGCAACGTGCATGAGCGCTTGCGCTTGCTGTATGGCGATCAGTTCAAGATGGATATTCGCAGCGAAGAAGGCCAGGGCACACAAATTCACATCGAGATTCCCGAGTTGGTCACGACAGAACACGTTCTCGGCTAGGCAGCCGAGGCAAATCAATTCGCGATTTGATGTCCGGCTCGATCCACGCCGACTTGGCCTCTGCCGACGCGATTCGCTCGCGCGAGTAGGATTCGTAGATTAGATTCTTATCGCTGCAGCTCTCGACCACTGAATTAACCAGCGGCACCAGACCCTCTCTCCCCTCACGCAGCTCAGCCACGAGTTTCCCGACTCTTTCGAGCCAGAATTCCGTGATCGTCACGTGGTAGCCGTTCTTGCCGTGGTGCGCGATAAACCGCCGCAGGCCCGCGCGCATCTTTTCCCGCGCCGCTTCGGATTCCATTGTCGCGAAGCACCACGCAGCCACCGTCAGGTGCCGGGCGTGAACGAATTCCTCAGGCGTGTACGAGCAGCTTTCGAACCGGCGGACCACATCCTCGATTTCTTCCTCCGTGCGATAGTGCGGCGCGTCGGGCATTTTGCCTCCCAAATAAAAAACGCCCGGGCGCATGGCACCCGGGCGTTCGATTTGGCTCTCCCACTATTGTATGAGCTTCCTGGCGCGCCGTCCACCGCGAATCCAAAAGCTGCCAACGGCGGAGCATCGATTTTCTCGCCTCCCGGCATCGTAACAGCGTAGAATGCGCTGCATCTGCCGGGTCCGTCATTCAGCCGGTCGGCGAAAATTCCGGGGTCATTCATCGAATGAACGACGACACAGAAAAAAGTAGTGCGTCTTCGGCCATAGTGCTCGCCATCATCGTGATCGGCGTTGCGATTTATTGCGCTGCGTATGGCCTGCAGACGCTGGCCTGGTACGAGGGGCATCACTGGGCGAAAGAAAATCCGTGGCTCGCGGACGTTCCGCAGCCACTGCCGGCCGCACCGCCCGCCGTCGCCAAAGGAAACCTGGTCAAAGCTTTCAACTACGAATTCACGGCTCCCTGGACAGGCAAGACCACGCAGACTCCTTCGCTGACGGGCGTCATAATTCGCTTCGATTCCGGCCAGGCAATTTTCTTCTACGATCCCGAGACGCTGCTCGATTCTCTGCGCCAGATGAAATCGGCGAGCCCGTTGCAATATCAGAAATTTGTGAATTTATTCGTCGGATCACCCGATTGAATCGAATTATGGTCTGTATGAGGCGGTGTATGGCGCCGCGCCGTCGCAGTTGTCGCCGATCATGATGAGCCGTGACGCGCTGCGCATGAACGAGCTGCTGATTTGGAAGCTCGGGTTCGGGATCGATCTGCGGGGCGGCCTATCGTCGTTCACGTGGGGACCGAATCGAGGCTTCCAGTTTGGCGATCCCGCTAAAGGGCCGGTTGCTCTGCGTGTTTTCAGCGACCGCAATCAGCAGTTCCGCTTTCATCTTTCGTCGTCGCGCCGAATGCGAGCGGCAAGATTACGCAGAACGATATCGCCGGTATCATTGCTTCGTTCAAACCGGTTCCAATCCTCGAACGGTAGAGATCCGCACGCAGCACGAATAAGCTAAGCGCGGGCGGCCGCGCCTGAGGCGTTCAGCACCTTCTGGTAGTACGCCTCGTATTGGGGAATTACGTCGTTCGAGCAGTATTTCCGGCGGGCGTTGATTCGCGCTTGCTGGCCCATGGCGCGCCCGCGATCGGGCAGGGTCAAAATCTGCAGCGCGTATTTTGCTCCGGCTGCCACGTCGCGCGGCGGAATCAGATAGCCATCCACTCCATTTGTCACGACTTCGGGCAATCCGCCGACGTCCGACGCGATCACTGGAACTTCGCAAGCCATCGCCTCGAGCGCGGCAAGTCCAAACGATTCTGAATCGCTGGGGAGGAGAAAAAGGTCGGCGACGCCCGAGCTTTTCCTGGACGATATCCTGCTTGCCGAGGAAAAAGACGTCCTTCGTGAGCCGCTTCTTTCGGACGATAAATTCTGCAGCGCCGCGATCCGGGCCGTCACCCATCAACACGAGTTTTGCGGGGATTTTCTCGCGCACGAGCGCGAATATTTCCACCACGTCCGTCACTCGCTTCACCGGGCGGAAGTTCGAGAGGTGCATCAGGATCGGCTCGCCATTGGGCGCCCAGCGGGCTCGCGCCGCCGCATCGTCACAGCGCTTGTAGAGGTCGCAGTTCACGAAGTTCGGAACCACCTCGATGGGCCGCTTGATCTCGAAGTCTTTCACGGTTAAATCGCGCAGATAGTTTGAAATCGCGGTAACGCCGTCGCTTTGCTCGATCGAGAATTTCGTGATTGGCAGATAACTGCGGTCGTGCCCGACGAGTGTGATATCGGTTCCATGCAGAGTTGTAATGAACGGCAGCTTGCGCGGCGCCGCCATCATCCTGGCGAGCAGCGCGCTCACCGAATGGGGAATCGCGTAATGAACGTGCAGCAAATCGAGAGACGCGGATTCAGCCACTTCGTACATTTTTGTGGAAAGCGCGAGTGTGTATGGCGGGTGATCGAAGAGCGGGTAAGACGTGACTTCCACCTCATGAAAATAAATATTCTCGTGCGGCGTGTTCAGGCGGATCGGCATCGCGTAACTGATGAAATGAATCTCGTGGCCGCGCGCGGCGAGTTCGATTCCGAGTTCGGTAGCCACCACACCCGAGCCGCCGTACGTTGGATAACATGTGATTCCGATTTTCATGGGCCCTCGATGATAGACGCCGCTTTCGAACCCGGCAACCGGCTGCTTAACCAGATGCCCGCTATCAAATTGAATTGAGTGCGCTTGCTTGCGCCAGCACGATGCCGAATGCTAGCCTTCCTGCTCCTGATTAGACGAGCGAGGCGTTCCGACGGTGCAGCGACTTTCGGGCAAGGTAGCTTTTATTACCGGCGGCGGGACCGGCATCGGCCGAGCCTGCGCCCTCCTTTTCGCCCGGGAAGGCGCGGCCGTCGCGATTGCAGGACGCAGAAAAGGCGCCGCTGGAAGCGGCGGTTCGCGAGATTGAAGCCGCCGGAGGCAAGGCAGTGGCGTTCACCTGCGATGTGGTGGATCGCAAATCGGTGGAATCTGCGCTGGCGTCTACGGTGAAGCATTTTGGCGCCCTGCACATCGTGGTCAATAACGCAGGCGCCGTTGTCGTGGCGGCGGCAGACGGCACATCGGACGAGGATTGGGACAACGTCGTCGCAACGAACCTGACTGGCACATTTAAAGTGTCGCGCGCGGCTTTGCCGCATCTTCGCGCAGCGGGAGGCGGCGCGATCGTGAATATCGGCTCCATTCTCGGCATCGTCGCCAGAAAGCAGCGCGCTGCTTACTGCGCTGCGAAAGCCGGCGTCACGGGTCTTACGAAAGCGATGGCGCTTGACCACGCGCATGAAAAGATTCGCGTGAATTGCGTCTGCCCTTCGCTCGTCGAAACCGAGTTGGGGCTTAAGTCAATTCGAGAGGCGCCTGATCCGGAGGCGGAGCGAAGACGGCGAACCGAGGGAATTCCGCTCGGTCGCCTCGGCCTTCCGGAGGACGTGGCGCAAATGGCTCTGTATCTTGCGTCGGATGAATCTGCGTGGGTCACGGGCGCGGCCTTGCCGCTCGATGGAGGATTGACGGCCTACTGATATGAAACCATCAGCCAAAGCGATTGAAATGGCAACGAACGAACTTCGCGCCCGCCTCAGCCAGACCAATACCGCGACTCAGTTTGGATTCGTGCTCGCGGATGCAGGGCATAGCCGCGTGAAGATGAGCATGAGAGTGGACGAGCGGCACTTGCAGGTTCACGGAGTGGTGCACGGCGGAATTCTTGCGGCGCTGGCGGATACGGCAGGTGGGCTCGCGACCTACATGGCATGTCCGCGCGGGACGCGAGTGGCGACAATCGAGATGAAAATCAATTACCTCGAAGCCGTCGAAGGCGGAACGGTAACAGCCGAAGCGGAAGTTGTGCGGCTCGGACGCCACATCTCAGTGGTTGACTGCGACGTCCGCGACGAAAACGGCCGCCTGGTCGGAAAAGCGCTGATGACTTTTTTCGTTGGGCCGTTTCAAACCAACCGCAAGCCGAGGCACGCGAAACCGCGCAAGCGCTGATTGCGCGCACACCCGCGCTACGATGAAAACTCGTAGATGCGAAATCCTATTGTTCGTCTATTTGTCAGTCTATTCGCCGTGCCCGTTCTGGCCGTTCGATCCGCCGTGCGCTGCCTCTTCGCCGTCCTTAAACAAGTACTTGATGCTGTGCTTATAGACGAGAAGATTTGGACTGCCGTTACGAGTGAGTTTGATGCAATCGCGGTCATACCATTCGACGGTGCCATGGAGCACTTCGCCATCGGTTAGAACCACGGCGACCGGTGAGTGAGACTGCATCTGCTTGACGTAATAGAAGTTTTCCGCGTGCGTCTGCTCCGGCGGGGCTGGTTTTTTACGCGGTTGTGGTTGTTGGGGCGCGGCCGGGACTGGTCGCGGCGCGAATTGCTGTTCCTTCACGTCTGTCAACGTAGGACGGAAAAGCTTGCGGTTCACCATAAAGCTCCTTCTGGGATGTGCTACCTGTTATGACTATGTGAGTGCTCAATTCGGTTGCAAATAAAGTTGGCGAAACCCTAAAAATTTAAATTGGCGGAAATGATGTTAGCGTGCGGTAAGCGAAGCGACGTAAGCATCCAGACCTAACTGCCTGCCGACGTTCCGCTTCAGACGACTTTCGAGGCTGTCGAGGCCTTCAGTAGCCCGCATGACCCACTCCAGGTTAATCTTTTTACTGAGGGTCTCCAACTCCGGTTGCAAATCCGGATTTCTAGGGAGACTGCTCTTGGGGCCCTGCGAATATTCGAGTAGGTCGGTAAGCAAACTATAGAACAGCGCCAAAATATTTTCAAACGATTCCTTCTCCTGCTTGGCGAGCTGCGCTGTGGCCGCGAAGATTTCGCTGTAGTTTCCGGCATTCACTGCTTCGGAAAGCAGGCTCAACACGCTTCTGCGAAGGCGCGCTGATTCCTGAAGATCGAGTTCGAGAGCGATTCCTGGACTGCCATCCGAAAGCTGGGCGGCCAGCTTTCGTTCAGCCGGTTTTGCGCTGGTGCGCTCTTTCAGGAACGATTGAACTGTTTCTGCGGGCACCGGCGCGAAATGGAATTGCAGGCAGCGTGAGCGAATTGTCTGGAGAAGGGAATCGGGAGACGGAGCGAGAAGAATAAGCGTCGCGCTCTCGGGCGGCTCTTCGAGGATTTTTAGAAATACATCCGCATCCGTCCAGCGCATCGTGTCCGCGCCGTCGAGGATGAAAACGCGCCGACGTCCCTGCGGCTTGAAATATGCTGCGCGTTGCACGGCGCGCAACTGGCCGATGCGGATCATCGGACGCGACACCGGGAGTGAGACGGCGAACGGGATCGGGAACGATCAGCCAAACATCCGGATTCGGCTCGATGATCAGCGGCATGCGCTCGACGGCAGCGGCGTCGGCACTTTCTCCGCGTTCGGCGAGACCCGCTTGAATCAGCGGCGCAGGATCCGCGAGATCTGCCATGCGGCGGCATGAATCGCATTCACCGCAGAAGTCGTCCTTCAGGCGCTCGCAGTTTGCGGCTTGCGCGAACATGCGGGCGAGCGTGTACTTGCCGATTCCGCGCGGGCCGGTGAAGAGCAGGGCACTCGGAACGCGTTCGCGCTTCAGCATTCCGCGAAGGGCGCTGACGATTCGTTCGTTGCCGAGAAATTCGTTAAATCCCATCTACGATTTCACCGACGTGTAAGAAGCATTCATCGCGTCGCTCTTTGCGGCTTCAGGAAGCGAGTCTCGATCGCGCCGAGAATTTCGGCGTGGATTGCATCAGGAGAGCGAAGCGCGCCGGCTTTCGCATCGAAGCATTCAATCTTCACCCAGTTGGGCTGCTGCGCAAGCTGATCGTAGACTTCCGCGGCGGCCTCGAGATGAGCGATGTCCGATTCAAGAATATCGCGCCGAAGCTTCGTGTAGTCGCGCGCGCCTTTCTGGCCCACCAGGCGATGCGCTTCCGCCACCGGAACGCGGAGGTAAATCACAAGGTCTTCCCCAGGCAGAGCGTACATCTCGATATTCCAGCTTCTTCAGCCATTGAATGAATTCGCCGCGATCCTCGCGTCGAACGCGCGCGCCCTGGTGTGCGAGATTTGAGCCGATGTAACGGTCGGCCAGCACCGTGCGCCCGGCGGCGAGTTCGGATTCAATCTCGGGTTTTGCTTCGTAGCGATCGCCGGCGTATAGCAGCGCGGAGAAGTGAGCGTCCACTGCGTCGAGCGGCCCGAAATCGCCATTCAGGAAGCGGGCGACGAGCTTGCCGAAGAATCCGTCATAGCGCGGGAAGCTGATCTGGCTGAGCGGGACGCTGCGCTCGGAAAGGGAGCTAGCGAGCATTTCGAGCTGCGTCCTTTTTCCGGAGCCGTCAATTCCTTCGAGGACGATAAGTTTTCCGCGCGTTGACATCGAGTGAAAGAGAGTTTAGCAGATTCCCAGGAGGCCCTTTTACAGTAGATTAAGACTAGCTCGCTTCTTTGTTTTCAATAGCTTACGAAAATTTCTAATCGCGGAACCGTAGATTAGAATCGCGCATTCTAGTGAGCGAAACGCGCAATGCCGACGAATCATTGAATCCATTGTCGTATCCGAATGATCAAAGAGCACCAGAGGAAAAAATTGAGATGGCGAATCAAACCGCAAAAATAGTGCGCTTTCATTCTGTGGGCGGGCCGGAGGTATTGAAGATTGAGGAGCTTCCAATTCCCGAGCCGGGAAAAGGCGAGGTGCGCCTGCGCGTGAAAGCGATCGGGCTTAACCGCGCAGAGGTGATGTTTCGACGAGGGCAATATCTGGAGACTCCCATGCCGCCGTCGAAGCTGGGTTACGAGGCTGCCGGTACGGTGGAGGCAGTTGGTCCCGACGTGGACAAGAGCTGGCTCGGGAAGAAGGTGAGCACGGTTCCAGCATTCCTGCTGACCCACTACGGCGTCTATGGAGAGGTTGCGATTGTGCCGGTGAGCGCGCTGGCGCTATATCCAGAGAAGTTGACGCCGGAACAAGGGACTTCAATCTGGATGCAGTATCTGACGGCTTACGGGGCGCTGATCGAATATGGGCGGATCACAAAAGGCGATTTCGTCGTGATCACAGCGGCCAGCAGCAGCGTGGGAATTGCCGCGATTGAGATAGCTAATGTGGAGGGTGCGACGAGCATCGCGACGACTCGAACTTCCAAGAAGAAGCAAACGCTGGTCGAGGTTGGCGCGAAACATGTGATCGCGACTGAAGAAGAAGATTTTGTTGTGCGGATAAACCAGATCACCGGGGGCAAAGGGGCGCGCGTAATCTTTGATCCGATTGGTGGCAAAGGGCTCGAGCGGTTGGCGCAAGTCGCGGCGCCAGGAGGAACAATCTACGAATACGGAGCGCTTGCGCCTGAGCCAACGCCTTTCCCGTTATTTACAGCGCTGGCGAAAGGGCTTTCGGTTCGCGGATACACTCTGCGCGAAGTGCTTGCCGATCCGAAGTTGAAAGCCAAAGCGGAGAAATATGTATTCGATCACGTGGAAAAAGGCGACTTCAAGCCGCGGATCGATCGCACCTTTCCTTTTGCGCAGATCGTGGAGGCACATCGCTACATGGAATCCAACGAGCAGATCGGCAAGATTGTCGTCACGGTGTAGAGTGCAACGGCAAATTCATTCCGATCCCGCTATTCGAATTGCTTCTTAACCCACACGTAGGCGGCTGTGGTCACACTCGTCATGAAGAATAGAATCACTCCGTCCATGAACGAATGATAGCTGACCGCGCTCATGCCGCTGCCGGGAAATATTACAGAAGGGGCGTTAAACGCGGAAAGGACGCGCGTGATAAGAGCCAGCGCCGCGCTAAGCAAACACAGTACATAACTCAGACGCATGATGTGTTTTTCCATCCGTAATCTCCTCGTTGCAGAGAGTGGGCGACCCGATCGGATATTCGCTTGCGGGAGCGTATAACCGAAGCGAAGCGGCAGTCAAACGGGGATATTGGGTGCACCAGATGGCGCGCTCTAATCCGGGGAGACTCGCGCTAGTGTTTTTCTTCTTCTTCCGCTTCGCCCGGTAGCAGGATGCGGCTTGTTACGCGGAAGCGTTTGTAATCCTTGTAGCGGACCGTCATACGAATGCGGATATCACCCGAGCTGAAATGAAGGACGTCGTCGGCGTGCGTGTAGGTAGGAAACCAGTAGTGGCCTTCGATGTTTTCGCGGTATGTTTCGAAGCGCGGAAAGAAATTCTCGTTGTCGCGTTTCTGAATATCGGGAACGGCTTTCCCGTAGGTCTTTACGATTTCGAGATCCTTGTCGTCCACCCAGATGCGCCCCTGAAAATAGCGCTGATTCTTTTCGATTTTCTTCGGCTTCACTTCGAAGACGTAAGTGGTGAGCTCGTCGACGCGCTGGCGGCCGACGTAGGTGATGTCGTATTTGGGTAATTCATTCGTCGTGAGAACGAAGGGCTGCACGTTTTGCAGATCCGCGAAGTCTTGTTCGGACAGTGAGACGCGCTGGAGAGTGGAGGGAGGCGCGTAGGTGACCTTGTCGTATCGCTTGCCAGTAGTGCTGAAAACGATGTCGCTGGTCATGCGGTATTCGCCGTCGGGCTGGCCGCTTGAGTCGATCGTTTGTACGACGAAGCTTTGCGTGTAGGTGTAATTGTCGCGTTCGCGCTTGAACTCCGCTTCGCGTTCGGCGAAGTGCTGGATGATCTGTTCGACAGGAACGGAAGGCGGCTCAGTGGAGACGGCGGAGGAGGATTGGTCGGATGGCGTTGGTTTTGGAGGGGGATTCTGCGCGGCAAGCGCAGAAAGAAGGAACAGAGACAAAGGAAACGCGAGTGCAGCTCTGGGGATGACGGCGACGAATATTCCGGGAGATTGGGAGCAGTGGCGCACTCTGTTCGCCTAGGGCTGCTTTTAGTATAGGAGTTTTCGCACGATGGGGAAGTTGCTTTTCGAGATCAATGAGGGCTATTGGGGCGGGCGGCCGAGAGCACGATGGAAGTTTCGCAGGCTGCCGAGTTAAGGTCGTCAGACTAAAACTCGGCATCACGAAACCCGCTTGTGCTCCCGGCCACCTGCGGTTGCACAGATCAGTAAGAAGTTGGCCGCGGCAAAATTTCAATCGAGCTCAGCGACGGAACGCCGAGGTGTCCCTGTTGCCGACCACTGTGGCATTGGGCACGATTCCGACGGCGGAAGTAACCTGAATCTTGTTTTCACCTTTGTACGGGTGGCCTTTTACGGTGGCTGCCTGGCCTGCGAAGGGCTCGAGGACCGCGGGGTTGGTGACGGTCCAGTGAACGGCTTTGTCGTCGGTGATGGTGGCCGCGTCGTCGCTCACCTTGCCTGAGATAGTGGTGATTTTTGAGGACATCTTTGAATCGCCGGACTTGGTGGAAGATTGGGCGGCGGCGATGGTAGGAAACAAAATCACGGCCGCGAAGGAAAGAAGGAAGAGCTTTTTCATGGGTCACCTTTTTAAAACTTGAAAATGGATCGTGCAATGCGAGGCAGTGTAAGGCTGAAATTCCGAGAGTCAAATCGGAAGAACGAATTGGAACAATTCAAAATCATTGGGAGAGTCGCCGGGGCGCCGAGCGAGTGGCGGTCGGTGCAAAGCCGGAAAGCAGGTTGTCTCCGATAGCGACTTCGAATTTCAGGTATACTTGGCACGCAACTCATCGGACCAGGCGATTCGGCACTTCAGGCGGAAATGATGAGCGCCCCTTCCTCTTTCGCAAGTAGCCCCTCTACAAGGACTGCCCTCGTTATTGACGTGGATCCGGAAATCCACGCGATGTTGCAAACGGTTCTCGATCCGGTTGCCTGGAAGGTGCGTCATGCGCCCAATAATGCCGCGGCTTTAACGCTCGCCGAGGCCTCGCATTTCGATCTGATCATCACGAGCGACAAGACTTCAGGGCGGGAAGATATAGACCTCCTGCGTAAAATTCGGCGGGTGCGGCCTCATACGCGGCTGATCATTTTGACGGATGAGAGCGCACCTTCGTACGTGATCGATTCGATGAGGGAACGCGCGTTCAGCTATTTTTCAAAGCCGTTTTCGCTCAACTCTTTGTCCGACATGATTCAGCACGCGATTGACAGTCCCTCTTGGGATGATGGAATCGAAGTTCGTTCCGCGACTCCGGAATGGATTCGGTTGGCGGCCCGATGCGACCTGGGAACCGCCGAACGGCTGGTGCAATTCCTGCACGAAATCGGGGATCTGCCGGAGACCGGAAGGCAACGCGGTAGGCACGGCCTTTCGCGAGATGTTGTTGAATGCGATGGAATATGGCGGGAAGTTTCAGCCAAATCAGTACGTAGAAATTTCTTACGTTCGCGCGAAACATATGGTGATGTGCCGCGTGAAAGATCCCGGCGAAGGATTTTCGCTCGACGAAATTGGCCACGCTGCGATTGCCAACCCCGACGAAGACCCGATTCGCCACGTAGTCCAACGTGAGGCCAAAGGACTTCGGCCGGGCGGTTATGGCGTGCTATTGGCGCAGAAACTGGTGGACGAACTGATCTACAACGAAAAAGGTAACGAAGTTCTGCTTGTGAAATATGTTGATCGCCCTGGGTCGGCCGCTGTTCCCGCGTCAGTCAGCTAAGCGCTCAATTTCCGCAACATTTGCGGCTGATAGTACTTGGCTACTCCTCGTCACCGCCTAGTTCCTCTTCTATCTTAATGTTTGATTCGGCCGTTAGCTCTGGAAGGTGTGTGCTTTTGAGCTGGCGATTCAGCGATGGAATTTCGGATGTCCGAAGAGCATCCCAGCGTTTCATTGTGGCGGCGAAATCCTTCTCAACTGTGGCGAGCGCCTGATCTTGTGCGGAAGTCGGAGCAACGTCGGCTCGGTCGATTTCCGCGTAGAGCGCCGCGATGTTCGTGGCCACCTGAGTGAGCGTTGATTCAGCTGGCAACGGGCGGCACGGGCGCCTCAGCGGGTACGGGAGGTTTTTGTGGCGCCGGTGCAGGCGCGCCTTCGAGAAGCGCGCCGAGTTTTTTGTCGAGCGCTTCGATGGCTTCTTTCGTCGATTCGTTCGCACGAGCAGCCAGCTTTTCGAGTTGTTCGTGGATTGAGCGCGCTTGGCTGACTGCTTCGGAGCTGCGAGTCATCCGCTCGGCGAGAGTTGTTTGCATTGCGAATAGCGCGCGAAGGCCTTCCGGCGGCGTTTTCACGCGCGGATCCATTCTTACGGTGAGCGGTGCAGAAAAGCTCGAGCCGCCGCCGGCCGTGAACTTCACAGTGTAGACGCCGGGGAGTGCCCGCGGGCCCAGCGGATGGCGTGGCGTATCGTGCGGAACAGCGGAAATCGGGTATTCATGGCGCAACGCGACCGGCGCGGGATAATGCAAATCCCAGACCCATCGGTGCATTCCCGCATCGGCGGAGAGAATCTTCTGCGGCCGAATCCAGTAGAGAGGAATCAGTTGCTTCGCGATTTCTTCTTGGGTTTGGTCTGGTTTGTCCGTGCTCGAAAATTTGCGAACCAGTTTCCCTTGCGAGTCAAAAATTTCGAGCGTGACCGCACCCGAAGAAGCTCGCGAGAGGTAGTAATCGATAATCGCGCCGTTGGGAGGGTTTTCGCCGGCTGGCTCGTCGGGTGGCATCGGTGTATCGGTGTAAGTTGAGCGGCGGACGCGATACGCAGGCGCGGGCTTAAACAGCAGGTTAGCTGGTATCGGAGGTGTCAGTTTTGATTTGGCGCAGCGGCGAAATGTCGTCGAGAATCCAGAACGAGCGGCCGTGCGTGGCGAGAATCAAGTCGTCTTCATAAATCCACAGATCGCGCATCGAGGTGTGCGGAAGATTGAGCTGCAGCGATTGCCAGTGGTCGCCGTCGTCGAAGGAAACCCACACACTCGTCTCGGTGCCGGCGAAGAGCAGCCCTTTGCGAACCGGATCTTCGCGCACAGTGTCGACCGGAGCGTTGTCAGGCAAGCCGGCGGTGATCAGTTGCCACGTCTTGCCGCTGTCGTGCGTGCGATAGATGTAAGGCTTGAGGTCGTCGATGCGGAAGCGGCTCACGGAAGCGTAAGCGGACTCATCATCGAAATGCGACGCGGAAATCTGCGTCACTTTGCTCCATGGCGTCAGCTCCGGCGGAGTGATGTTGTTCCAGTTTTTCCCGCCGTCGCGTGTATTCCAGATGTAGCCATCGTCCGTACCGGCCCAGAGAACGTCCTCAGTGCGGAACGACGGGGCCAGCGCGTAGATCACGCCTCGCTGTTTCTCGGCTTTGGCGGCGTTTTTTGGATCTGTCTTGACCATCGCGTCAACGCTGGGCGGAATTCCGGGATGCTCTCGCGCGAGATCGGGGCTGATCGTTTCCCAGTGGTTGCCACCATCGGTGGATTTGAATAGAAAATTCGCAGTGGTGTAGAGCACGTGGGGATCGATCGGCGAGAACATGATCGGCTGCGAACGGTCCGTACGGAATTTTGGATCGCGCAACGGGATCGGCGAGACGTTCTGCACCTGCCCGGTGCTCCAGTGATACTTTGAAACTTCGTTGCGCCCTGCTCCATAAATGATGTCGGGATTCAGCGGGTCGGGCGCCACGTAGCCGTATTCAATCGCGCCGACCGGGTGCCAATCGCGAAACGTGATTTCGCCGTCGTTGCCGCGCGAAAGCGTGCAAACCGACCCGCTCTCCTGCTGGCCGCCGCATACCTTATAGGGAAATTCGTTGCTGACGCTCACGTGATAGATCTGCGCGGTTGGTTGGTTGTACCAGGAACTCCACGTCTCGCCGCCGTTCACCGAAACGATCGCACCCTGATCGCTGACGATGAGAATAATTTTTGGATCGCGTGGATTGATCCAGATGTTCTGGTAGTCGTCGCCACCTGGCGCGCCGCGAATGCTGGTCCATGTTTTCGCGCCGTCCGTCGAGCGCACGGTGACGATACTGGTGCTGTACACCACGTCGGGATTTTTCGGATCGACGCCGAGCATCGGAAGATCGCCGCCGCCGATGCGCATCGCCGGACGGCCATCATCGGTGGCGCGCGCCCAGGTTTCGCCCGAATCATCTGAGCGGTAAATTCCGAGGCCTTTTCCCGAGCCGTATTCGCCGGGATCTTGTGTGCCGGCGACCGCATAGAGACGGCTGGTTTGGCTTTGCGCAATGTCGAAATGGATTTGGATTACATTGTTCGGAAGCCCGCTGGTAAGCGGCCGCCAGGTCTTGCCGCCGTCGGTGGATTTGAAAAGGCCGCCGTCCGTCGTCTGGTATTCGTTGTTGTCTTCCCAAGGGCCTTGGCGCACGGACCACATCGAAGCGTAGGCGACGTCGGGATTCGACGGATCGAATTCGACCTGATCGCCACCTGTGTTTTCATTTTTGGAGAGGACCTTCGTCCAATTCTGCCCGCCGTCGGTGGAAAGATAAATGCCGCGTTCTTCGCTCGGTCCGTAGGGATGCCCGAGGACGGCTGCGAGCACATGATTCGGATCTCGAGGATCAACGGCGAGGCCGGGAATTTGCTGGCCATTGCGCAGACCGAGGTGCGTCCAGGTTTTTCCGGCGTCGGTGGATTTGTAAATGCCATTACCGACGGAAAGATCGGGGCGCGCGAGACCCTCGCCGCTCGCCACATAAATGATATTGGGATCCGAAGGAGCGATGGCAATGGCGCCGATCGATTGAGTGGGTTGCGAATCGAAGATCGGCAACCAAGTGCGGCCGTAATCGGTGGATTTCCAAACGCCACCGTTAACCACGCCGATGTAGAAAACATTCGGCTGGCTCGGTACGCCGGCCAGAGCGCGCGTGCGTCCGCCACGGTATGGCCCGATCATCCGCCAACGCAACTCTTGATACGTGGATTCAGGAAATTGCTGCGCCAACACACTGGACGCTGCACAAAGCAAATAAATCACTGCGAATGCCGCGGCGATCGAGCGTAAGTATCGAACCACGCGAATCCTCCAATGAAATGCGTGGCAAGCATAAATCAGGCGAGGCGCTATGAGCAGGGAATTTTCAAGTCGCTTTCTTCACGTAGCCGGAGCAGATCAGCACAGGAAGGCGCGGATATTTCGGAAATGAGGGATCAGTTTCGGAGAGAGAGCAAAAATAAAAAAGCGATCCTCGGTCAGATCGAATTTGCCTGGAGTGAATGCATGTAGCGCAGAGGCCGATCTCGCCCCTCTCCCCATCTGATTTGCCGGGGTCTTTCACCGAAATCAGCATACTGGAATCAATTTAGATAGTGCGTGCTGACTGTTCGAGTTGCGCAGACCGAATCCCAAAACCGGTCAGTGAGGCTCGGCTCCACATCGAGTCGCGAACGTAACGCCATATAAATGCTGCGTTTAGAATGCGATGACGGCAGGTCGCCTCCCGGAATGTCGCGTGCCTATACCGAGAGTGGCGCTACGGGGGTTGCGAACATGGATGCCTTTTGGAAAGACGTGAAATTCGGAGTCCGGATGCTGCTGAGAAGTCCCGGATTCATGGCGACCGCCATACTCACGCTGGCGTTGGGCATCGGTGCAAACACCGCGCTGTTTTCGGTCGTGAACGGAGTGCTGCTGAACCCGCTCAGCTTTCCACGCGCAAATGAGCTCGTTGCGCTCTATGAAAATAAGCCTCATTTCGAATATGGCTCGATTTCCTATCCGAATTTTCTCGATTGGCAACGAAACAACCGCACATTTCAGTCCATAGCCGCATATCGCCCGGACGATTTCACGGTAGCTGGCACCGGGAATCCTGAACGAGTGAACGGGGTGATGGTGTCTGCGGATTTTTTCCCGACCCTGGGCGTACAGCCGATGCTGGGCCGGGGATTTTCTGTGGATGAAGACCGCCTCGGCGGCAAACCGGTAGTACTTATCAGCGCCGGGTATTGGAAGCGAAATTATGGCTCGGCTCGCGACATTGTTGGCAAGCCGCTCACGGTCGACGGAAAGGACTACGAGATTGTGGGCGTGATCCCGGCCAGTTTTCATCTCCATATTCAGAATTTCCGCACGAGCGATCTCTACGTGCCGCTCGGCCAATGGAACGACGTGATATTCCATAAGCGCATTGTGGCAATGGGCATGGACGGAATTGCGCGGCTCAAGCCGGGCGTCACGATCGAGCAGGCGCGAGCGGATATGGACTCTGTCGCGCGGAATCTTGCGTCGGTCTATCCCGAGGACGATGCCGATGTGGGCGCGACGGTAGTCCCGCTCAAAGAAAAGATGGTTGGCGAGATACGGCCATATCTGCTGGTGTTGCTCGCGGCTGTATTTTTCGTGCTGTTGATCTCGTGTGTGAACGTGGCGAATCTGATGCTCGCGCGATCGAATGGCCGCGCTCGCGAGTTTGCGATTCGCACCGCACTGGGCGCGAGCCAGACGCGCGTGATTCGGCAACTGCTGACGGAAAGCGTGCTCCTGTCGCTCTGCGGTGGCGCGCTCGGGCTCATACTGGCCGCGTGGGGCACACAAGCAGCGCTGAACCTGCTGCCGGAAAGCCTGCCGCGTGCTGAAGAAATCGGATTGGACGGGCGCGTGCTCATCTTTACGCTGGCCGTCTCGCTGCTCGCGGGAATTGTCTTTGGACTCGCGCCAGCGTTGCGTACGGCACGTCCGAACGTGCAGGAAACACTGAAAGAAGGAGGCCGTGGCGCAAGCACTGCCAAACGGAGCGCACAAAATGTTTTTGTGGTGATGGAGCTGGCGATGGCTCTTGTGTTGCTCGTCGGAGCCGGCCTGATGATTCGAAGCCTCACGCGCCTCTGGAGCGTCAATCCCGGATTCAATCCTAAGAATGTCCTCTATTTGCATGTAGGGCTCTCACCTTCCATGAAGCAAGCAACTCCCGATGCAGTCCGATCCGATCTTCGCAAGCTGCATGACACACTCGCAACGCTCCCCGGCGTGCAGCAAATCTCCTTGCAACGAGGCGGGTTGCCCATGTGGGGCGATTCGGAAGATGCGTTTTGGATCGAGGGCCAGACAAAACCGGCCCGGCACGCCGACATGCCTTCGGCGCTCTGGTATGAAGTGGAACCCGACTACCTGAAGGTGATGGGGATTCCCCTGATACGCGGGCGCTTTTTCACCGCTCAGGACAATGAATACTCGCCGCTTGTGACCGTAATCGATGAAAGCTTCGCGGAGAAGTATTTCCCGCACGAGGATCCCATCGGCAAAGGTATTGTTGATGAATTCCTCGGAAAACCAGCCGAGATCGTCGGCGTCGTCGGCCATGTGAAGCACTGGGGGCTCGACGATAAAATTAATCTCAACGCTCAGTTCTACATCCCGTTCATGCAGATTCCGGATAAGTTCATATCGCGGGCGGCGGACAGCACGGGCGTCCTGATCCGCACGCAAGGAGAGCCGCTCGCGCTGGTAGGAGCAGTTCGCAAAAAAGTGTTGGAAATGAACAGCCAGGACGTGGTGTTCGAAGCTCATAGCTACGAAGAAATCGTTTCCAGGTCGCTCGCCGAGCGCTGGTTTTCCATGGTGCTGCTCGGAGTATTCGCGATGCTCGCGCTGGTGCTCTCAAGCATTGGAATCTACGGAGTGATTTCCTATGTGGTTGGGCAGCGGACGCACGAAATCGGAATCCGAATCGCGTTGGGCGCGCAGCGGAAAGATGTGCTCGCGCTGGTGCTGGGTGAAGGAACCAGGACGACGCTGCTCGGAGTAGGAATCGGATTGATAGCTGCGCTCGGCCTCACCCGCCTGATGGTGAGCGTGCTCTACGGTGTGAGCGCGACCGATCCGCTTACGTTTGTGGCCGTGGCAGGAGTCTTGGCTGCCGTTGCCCTCGCGGCCTGTTACATCCCGGCGCGCCGCGCAATGCGCGTGGATCCCATCGTCGCCCTGCGTTACGAATAGCTGGGCCGCCGCCGAACCAATTTGGCTCAGCCCATGTTCTGGTTTGCCCGCGTGCTAGAATCGCGCGGATGGCGCCGCAAAATACTCTCATCGCTTCAAATCTTGCAGAGATTCGAGAACGAATTGCTCGATCGGCTGCGCGCGCTGGCCGCACAGCCGAAGACATCACGCTTGTAGCTGTCTCCAAGACGTTTCCCTCAGAAGCAGTTCGTTCCGCCTATGAACTCGGCCTGCGCCATTTTGGCGAGAATCGCGTTCAGGAGTGGGAATCGAAGCAAGCGGCCGTCGCGGATCTCGACGCGACGTGGCATCTGATTGGCCACCTTCAAAGCAACAAAGCACGCCGCGCAGCAAGTTTATTCAATCGTGTGGACTCAGTGGACAGCGTGGCGCTCGCTCAAAAGCTCGACGCCGCCGCAGCATCGGAAGCGAAACGCTTGAAGGTGTTGATTGAGGTGCATCTGGGAGGCGAAGAAACGAAAAGCGGTGTGCCGGAAGCGGATTTGCCACCGCTGGCGGAAAGCATCGCCCGGCTGCCACATCTCGAATTGCTCGGCTTGATGGCGATTCCTCCCTATTTCGACGAGCCCGAACAAGTGCGGCCATACTTTCAACGATTGCGAGCATTACGCGATCAAGTCGGCGCGCAGATAAAAATGCCCTTGAGTGTCTTGTCGATGGGTATGAGCCACGATTTTGAAATCGCGATCGAGGAAGGCGCAACCGAGGTTCGCGTTGGCACCGCTCTTTTTGGCGAGCGCATCAAGAAAGCGTGATCGAAATCTCCGAGTGCGATGGGTCGATTGTATTTGCGGTGCGGGTGACGCCGCGCGCGAGTCGCGATGCGATCGAAGGCGAGCATCAGGCCGCACTCAAGGTTCGCCTCACCGCCCCGCCGGTAGAAGATCGCGCGAACGATGCTCTGCGACGTTTGCTGGCCGCGCGTTTGAACGTGCCGGTATCGGCTGTTAGAATCGTGGGCGGTGAGAAGAGCCGTAACAAGCGAGTTGCGGTGGCAGGCGTCACAAGGGCTCAAGTAATTTCATTGGCCGCAGCCGCCGAAACGAAACGCGGCTGACCCGGACAACGAGGATTCTCAAGACATGGTGGACGTCAAAGCGATTCAATCAGAGTTGCGCGCCAGCAAAATCGACGGCTGGCTCTTCTACGATCATCACCGCCGCGATCCAATCGCCAACATAATTTTGAAACTCGGCGGCAACGGCCTTGCCTCGCGCCGCTGGTTTTACTTCATTCCGTCGAAAGGCGAGCCGCGAAAGCTGGTCCACCGAATCGAAGCCGGCATGCTCGATTCGCTTGATGGCCGCAAGTACGTCTACTCGGGCTGGGAAGAACTTCACAAGACGCTGCCGAAATTGCTTTCCGGCAGCAAAACGATCGCCATGCAATATTCGCCCGAAAATAATATTCCGTACATCGGCCTCGTCGATGCCGGAACAGTCGAGCTGGTCCGCAAGCTGAAGAAAAAAGTGGTGAGCTCCGCGAATCTGGTCCAGAAGTTCGAGGCCACGTGGTCCAATGCGCAGCTCGAATCGCATCTCGATGCCGGAAAAATCATCGACCGCGTCAGGCAAGACGCTTTCCTGCGCGCAGCCGCGTTTGTGCGGGAAGGGAAGCCGCTCACCGAATACGACCTTCAGCAATGGATCGCTGAGCAATTCCGAGCAAATGGCCTTCTCCCCGAAGCGACGATCGTCGCGGTGCAGCCGAACAACGGCAACCCGCACTATGAGCCAAAATCAGAAGGCTCGCGCCCGATTCGCGCCGGGGATTTGCTGCTCCTCGACATGTGGTCGAAATTCGAGCGCCCCGGCAGCGTGTTTTACGACATCACCTGGATGGGCTACCTGGGAAATCGCGTACCAGACACTTACGCGAAAATATTCCGCATCGTGAGGCAGGCCCGCGACAACGCCGTGGAGCTGGTAAAGGAAGCCGTAGCCGAAGGCCGCTCAATCCACGGATGGGAAGTGGACCGCGCAGCCCGCGACACGATTCGCAAAGCCGGCTACGCGAAATCTTTCGTCCATCGCACCGGCCACAGCATCGGCGAAAATATTCACGGCAACGGCGCCAACATGGACAGCCTCGAGACTCGCGACGACCGGAAAATCATTCCGCACACTTGCTTCTCGATCGAGCCCGGAATCTATCTCCCCGATTTCGGCATCCGCAGCGAAGTGAACGTTTATGTGGGCGAGCAGTGAAGCGCGGGTTACCGGCGCCATCCAGGAAGAGATTCTTCCGTTGCTCGCTTGAGGCGTCATTGAACGAAACGTCGAACGAAAGTCCGGATCACGAATCTTTTTCGCAGCCTGAACTTCACGAACCCGAATCCGCCGCACCACACACGCCGAAAGTTCAGTCCGTCCAGCCCGCTTTCGATCGCCTTGGCGTCATGGCTTGTCCCCGGGCTCGGTCATTTTCTTCTCGGCCGCACGGGACGGTCGATCGTATTTTTCATCGCAGTAGGCGGGCTCGCGATAGTCGGCTATCCAGGCGCGCGGAAACGTGTTCCCGCCGCTATCGGCCGATCCATTCGGCACACTGGGTTTCTGGGCGGATGCGGCTTCCGGAATATTCTATCTTGCTGGCGCGGGTGCTGGAACGCGCCGGCCCGGATGTATCGCGTGCCGCCGGCGACTACGGCACCCGGTTTATCGCCGCCGCGGGCATCGTCAACCTGATCGCAATATTCGACGCCTACGAAATCGCGTCGGGGCGGAGAAGTTGAATGCAGGGTGCGATGCCAACGCTGAGCCATTTCTGGGCCATGGTGCTTTTCGCACTATTTGTCTCCATGGCGCTCGGCTGCCTCGCGCGGCGCACGATCCCGCAACGAATCAAGTACGCCGCATGGTCTTTTCTGATGTTCTTATTGATCGGAATCGGCGTAGCCTGGTTGATGTATCCACTCTCTCGATAGTCTGTTTCGCCTCACATTCGCTTTATTACTTGCCATTCAGATGCACACTATCGAGTACTCGACGCCCCGTTATCGGCGCACGAGAATAACGGCCTTTCCTTCTGATTTTTGCGAGGCGCCCTCGCGTCTCGCAATTTTCTCCCCCTTCTAACCGAATGTTAACAACCCTTGTTCAAACTCTCTGGCCTGCGGGAGCCGCTGATCCGCAAACTCAGCGATACATTCTCGTCTGGGTGATGTCCACCGAACAAATTTCACGACCATGGAATTCAAATTCAGAGGAGGAGATCTACATGCATCTTCACGTAAAAAAGATCGTTGCCGGTTTTGCTGCAACAGCAATCACGCTATTGCCAGCAGCGCCCGCTTTCGCGGACGGCAACCGTTCAGGGACGACCACTCCGATCAAGCATCTGGTGATCATCTTCCAGGAGAATGTATCCTTCGACCATTATTTCGCCACATATCCTAATGCGCAGCCCAATGCCGACCAGTCCGTCTTTTTCTCACATCCCAAGTCTGGCACGCCGACGGTAAACGGTCTCACCGGTCCGCTGCTCACCAACAATCCCAATGCCAACAACACCGGAAATGGTGCCAACGCGATCAACCCATTTCGCCTCGATCGTTCGCAGGCCTCCACCTGCGACCAGGGCCACAATTACGGTCCTGAGCAGCTCGCGTTTGACGGCGGCTTGATGAACCTCTTTCCCGCGAGCACCGGAGCCGGCGAGGGCCCGTTCTGCGCGGCCGCCTTTGCCTATGGCAAGGACAAAGGCCTCGTGATGGGCTATTTCGACGGCAACACGGTCACGGCGATATGGAACTACGCACAGCATTTCGCCATGAACGACAATTCCTATGGCACGAACTTCGGGCCGTCGACGCCGGGCGTGCTGAACCTGGTTTCGGGGAATACCTTTCCGGTCACGCCGAGCGCCCCTCAAGCAAAGGTTGTGCCCAACAACGCTGGGCCGGGCACGCTTGTCGGCGACCTTGACCCCACCGGCGATGTCTGCTCCGCAGGGATAACGGTGCAGTCGAGCGCCCCGAATATCGGCGACCTCCTGACGGCAGCCGGCATTTCCTGGGGCTCGTTCATGGGAGGCTTTGACCTGACCATCACGAATCCGAACGGGACATCCGGCTGCAAGCGATCCAGCCCGGCTTCTCCAGCCAACGGTGGGCCGACGGCGGATTACATCGCCCATCACTCGTTCTTCAACTACTTCGCTTCCACATCGAACTCGATGCACGTACGTCCCGCGTCCGCTTCGGAAATCGGCAATGCCGGACCGGCGAACCACCAGTACGATATCAATGATTTTTACGCGGCGCTGAAAGCCGGGAACCTGCCGGCCGTCAGCTTCTTGAAGGCCATCGCAGCGCAGGACGGCCACGCCGGCTATTCCGACCCGCTGATGGAACAAACGTTTTTGGTCAATACCGTTAACAGCGTGATGAAATCGCAATACTGGCAAGACACCGCCATCGTGATCCTCTACGATGATTCAGATGGCTGGTACGACCACCAGATGTCGCCCATCATCAACCCGTCGGCGGTCAACACGGGCGTTGTGAATGATAGCGACCAGTTGAACGGACCCGGTGTGTGTGGCCATGGCACGCCCCTGGCCGGCATCGAAGGACGTTGCGGCTACGGCCCTCGCCAGCCACTTCTGGTAATCTCGCCATTCGCAAAATCGAACTTCGTCGATCACACTCTTACCGACCAGAGTTCGATTATCCGGTTCGTCGAGGATAACTGGTTGAAGGGACAGCGCCTAGGCCAGGGTTCCTTCGACGCGCTCGCAAACTCGATCACGCAGATGTTCGACTTTAGTTCTTCTGAACGTGACGGCCATGGAGACGACGACGGGAATCAGGTCTTGTTCCTTGACCCGTCTTCCGGCAAACCAATAAATCAGAATCAAGGTCACTGAAAAAAGCGTCGCCCTGGTGGTCGCAAAAAAACGGGGCCACCATCGAAGCCCGCCGTGCGCGTAATCACGCGGCGGGCTTTTGCGTTTCACAACTCATGTCTGCTACGCCGCAGGATCCGGTGAGCGCCGACCAGTCTGGAAATCAGAACCGATCGTTTCAATCGCCGATACGCAGCGTGCTTCGCCGGAGACGGGCGTGATTCCAGCTGCGCCAAGAGACGGCATGACGCGAAACTGCAACTGTTGCACCGTCTCGCATCACGCTCTCGCAAGCTGGGTTCACAACATCGAAAAAAAACGGGAGTGCATTCGCAAATTTGACAAATTCAAATCGCGGCAGATCCCGTTCTCAAATTATTTCGCGCCGCGCTGTATCTCGATTCTCGCAGTTCCATTTCACTCCAAGTTTGACAGTTTTTTCTCCCGGATGTTACAGTCAAAACTCACGCCGAGGTAGCTCAGTGGTAGAGCAGCCGATTCGTAATCGGCAGGTCGTGGGTTCAACTCCCACCCTCGGCTCCAGATTCTTCTAACTGCTTTCCTTTCAACTTAGTTCACCTTCTGATTTTCCCCGTCCGCCGAAAAATTGGGAACACTTGGAAACACTTGAGAACACTAAGGCTGCCACCTTGTCTACAGCACGTTTTTGTCGGGGTCCTCGCAGGCAACGGCAGAGTGCGACAAGAAGAGCTAGCCAACGCGAAATAGCAGACACTCGTGCATTTCGAAATGCCGACCAACGAACAGCACGAGGGGCCTGACTCTCGCACGTCAGGGAACACGCGGCACAGCGCGATCCAGGTTGCGAGCAAGATCCGCCTTTGGAAAGGGCAGGAGTTCCGCAGGATCTGCCGGAGTCAGCGTAATGCGAATGCATTTAGAGGCGGGTTGATTGCTCTTGGCGGCAACGCTGCGGATGGGGATCAAAACATTGGTTTCCGGATAGTATGCCGCAGCACTGCGACGTGCAATCGCGTAAGGGACGATCGCAAAGCGGGGTGCCTTGCGTAGCTCTCCTTCAAAGTGGCTATATATGTCCACGATCTGACCGGCTTGGAGATTTCTTGCCTCCATGTCGAGCGGATTCAGGAAAAGCACCCGGCGGCCGTCGAAGACACCGCGATAGCGGTCATCCAATCCATAGATCGTGGAATTGTATTGATCGTGGCTGCGAATCGTCGTCAAAAGAAATTCGTCCGGCTTCAGGTCATGCTTCGGGATCGGGCAAACGCTTAGTTTGGCCTTACCGGAGTCCGTCTTGAAGACGCGCTGCTTCGCTGCATTCGGCAAATAAAAGAATTTCTCGCTGGCAAGTCGCGCGTTGAAGTTCTCGAATCCCGGAATCACCCTGGAAATGGCATCGCGAATCAAGTTGTAATCCGCTGCAAAGCCAAGCCAATTTGTGGCCGTCCGAGACCCTAAAGTAGCATTTGCCAAATTCGCAATGATCGCGACATCGCTCAGCAGTTCCGGTGAAGCGGGTGGAAGGAAGCCTTCAGAACGATCGATAATGCCCATCGAATCTTCCACCGTGAGGAACTGCTTACCAGTTGCCTGTATGTCTTCCTCGGTCCGCCCCAGACACGGCAGAATTAAAGCCCGCTCCCCTGTGATCAGATGAGAGCGATTTAGCTTCGTCGAAGCGTAAGCCGTAAGCTTGCAACGCTCAATAGCGTGCGCGCTGTAGACCGTGTCTGGCACGTTCGAAAGGAAATTGCCGCTGATCGCAAAAAACACTTTGACGTCTCCGTCGAACATCGCATGCAGGGTTTCGACGGTGTCGTACCCAGACTTCCGGGGCGGGTCAAAGTTGAACTCTTTCCCAAGTACATCCAGAAAACGCTGCGGCGGGCGCTCCCACACACCCATCGTGCGGTCACCCTGGACATTCGAGTGACCGCGCACACATACGGTGCCTGCTCCGGGGCGGCCTATATTCCCGCCAACAAGCAGAAGGTTCACGATCATCGAAACATTGTCGACGCCGTTGCGCTGCTGCGTGAGGCCTGTGCACCAGGCGCATATGGTCTTCTTTGAGGCCGCGTACATATCGGCGGCGACACGCAGCTGATTCCGAGTGAGCCCGCTGTTTTCCTCAATGTCTTCCCAGCTCGTAGATTGCAAATCGGCCAGCAGTGCTTCGAAACCCTCAGTGAAGCTTTGGATAAACTGGCGATCGATCGCCGATGCGCGTCCCGCGCGCTCCCGTTTGAACAGGTCTTTCAGAATCCCTTTGACTGCCGCTGTATCTCCATTCACGCGCACGGGTAGGTACAGATCGGCAAGGGCCTGGCCTTTGCCAAGCAGCGCAAAGGGAAGCTCTAAAGGATTTGGGTAATCCTGGGGATTAGGATTCGTTACCCGCATCATGCTCACTTCGGGTAGGGGATTGACCGCGATGATTTTGGCGCCATGATCCTTGGCTCTTTGCAGCGACGTCAACATTCGCGGATGGTTCGTTCCAGGGTTGTTTCCAAAAATGAAGATGAGATCGGTGCTCTCCATATCTTCCAGCGTGGCCGTGCCCTTGCCGACGCCGAGCGTCTCGACCATCGCTACTCCCGACGACTCATGGCACATGTTCGAGCAATCCGGAAGATTGTTCGTTCCAAACTGCCGCGCCAACAACTGCAGAAGAAAAGCTGGCTCATTGGTCGTCTTGCCGGAGGTGTAGAAGCTGGCCTGGTTCGGTGAATCGAGACGATTCAACTCCTCCGCGATCATCGCAAAAGCCTCTGGCCAGGTGATCGGTTGATAGTGCGTCGCGCCCGCGTGCCGAACCATGGGCGAAGTCAGGCGCCCCTGCTGATTCAGCCAGTAGTCGGATTTTGCGGCGAGTTCGGCTATTGAATACTTACCGAAGAAGTCCGGACCGACACGCTTTTTTGTGGACTCGTCAGATACAGCTTTGGCGCCGTTCTCGCAAAACTCAAAAAGCTTCCGCTTTTTGTCGGGACTTGGCCATGCGCAGCTCTGGCAATCGAATCCAGTGACCTGGTTGATCTTCAAAAAAACTTCAGGCATTCGAAGCGGGCCAATATCACCAATTCCGTAGAGCATGGTGTTCCAGATGGCGGGAATGCCGGCTGCCTCTGCAGAAGCAACTCCAACTCTGAGCTTGCCCAAGTCGGTTGGGTTTTGGGCTTGCAGGGAAGTGGAGCCGTTGGGCAACTTCGGCTTACCGGCGCCCGTGGATGTTCGAATCTTGGGCAAGGATGCCGCAGCTACGCAGCAGATTGCCGTCGAACTCCAGAACCAGATCAAGAACGTGCCCGGAGCAGCGGACGTTTTTGTTCAGCAGCAATTCAGCGCACCGCAATTCGACGTCAATGTGGACCGTCTGAAAGCACAGGAACTTTCGCTGACGCAGAGGGATGTGGCCGGCAATATGGTTCTGGCACTTTCCGGCAGCGGGCAAACGGCCCCGAATTTCTGGATGGATCCGAAAACGGGAGTGGAGTATCCGCTGGTCGTGCAAGTTCCGCAGTACCGGCTTGACAGCTTCAGTACATTATCGGATTTGACGGTTACCTCGCCGGGTGCCCACAACGATCAGCTTCTAGGTAACGTTTCCTCAATTCGTCGTGCCGTTTCACCGCTCACGGTATCGCACTTCAACGCTCAGCCAGTGATGGATGTATACGTCAACACCGAGAATCGGGATCTGGGCGGAGTGGCGCGCGATATACAGAAGATCATTAAAAGTGCTTCGCAGCATCTTCCAGAAGCCACTCGGATTGAGCTTGGAGGGCAAGTGCAAACGATGAATTCATCGTTTCTGCACCTGGGCCTGGGAATTATAGCGGCCATCGTTTTTGTTTACCTGCTGATGGCTCTCAACTTTCAGTCGTGGACGGATCCTTTCATCATCCTGATGGCCCTTCCGGGAGCTTTTGCTGGCATCGTGTGGGTACTGTTTTTGACGCAGACGACCTTCAGCGTCCCCGCTTTGATGGGAGCCATCATGACGATGGGTGTGGCCACCGCAAACAGCATTTTGGTCGTCACGTTTGCGAATGACGCGCGTGCCGAAGGCAAGAGTGCTATCGAGGCTGCGCTTGAAGCCGGGCACACGCGGCTGCGTCCCGTCTGCATGACTGCGCTTGCCATGATACTCGGCATGTTCCCGATGGCGTTGGCACTCGGTCAAGGTGGCGAGCAAAACGCACCGATTGGTCGCGCCGTGATCGGCGGACTTCTGTTTGCCACGGTCGGTACGCTTTTCATTGTGCCGATCATCTACTCGCTGCTCCGCAAGGAAGCGCCGATAGATTTCGACAAACGCATTGACGAAGAAACAAAGGGACACTTGCAGGGAGCTCAATGATGATAAGACCCCAAATTACGGCAAGTATCCAATTCCCAGGAATTGGATCAGGCATCGCCGCAGACATGCCCTTAGGAGAGGCGCTATGAGTAGCGCCTCCGCCAAGGCTCCGCTCTCCGCAGACGGTAGAGAAAAAGGCGCCGCTCCGGGACAGTCGCCTCGTTACGGGCGGTACTTGCTCATTGCTATGGTCGTCATCGCTGCGCTGTTGCTGTTGGGATGGTGGCCCAAACACAGGGTCAACGAGCAGGTTCAGGCAAAAGCGAATCAACAGAAAGCCGCGCTTCCGATTGTAGAGGTGGTGACCGCTTCCGAGGTCCAGAAGGCGGAGGAGCTTACGTTGCCCGGAACCGTCGTGCCGGCTGTGACCTCCCACATATACGCCCGAGCAACGGGGTATCTCAAGACTCTCAATGTGGATATCGGCGACAAGGTTCGTCGCGGTCAACTGCTCGCCATCATTGACTCCCCGGACCTCGATGCCACCGTCAAGCAGCAGCATTCTTTACTGCAGGTCAGCAAAGCGGCTCTGAATACGGCACGCAGTCAACTCTCCTTGCAACAGGCGACCTATGACCGCGTCCACGTTCTTGCCCAACACGGAGTTTTGTCTCAGCAGGACGACGACGTAGCACTCGCTGCGGTCAAGGCTGCGACGGACGCGGTACAGTCGGCAGAAAACAACGTGAATGCCGAGGCTGCTGCTCTTGAGCATTGGACAGTGCTCGCTTCTTACGAGCAGGTGCGTTCGCCCATTGATGGCACTGTCACTGCTCGCAACGTCGACGTCGGCAGCTTCGTCTCGAGTAGCGGAGCGGCCGCAGGTCTCACTGTAAACACAGCTTCCATTCAATCGAACTCTGGGGGCCCAGCCACCGGCGGCGCGCAGGGAGGGGAACTCTTCCAGATCGCGAACACTCACAACCTTCGAACATTCATCAGGGTGCCGGAGGCCGATGCAGAGAACGTGCAGACCGGGCACGAAGCCACCCTTACCTTCTCTGAGCTACCCGGTCAACAATTCCACGGAGAGATTATTCGCAGCAGCGACTCTCTCAATCAGCAAACCCGAACGTTGTTGGTTGAAGTGCAGATACAGGACCCTAACCGGCGGCTGCGCCCAGGAATGTTCGCTTCGGTGCAACTGCACTTCAATGTGCAAAACCCCGGCATTCTGATTTCGGGCGACAGCGTAATCCCGCGGGCGCAGGGACAGTTCGTGGCTGTCGTTGACAACGACATCGTTCACCTCCAGCAGATTCACGTGGGGCGGGATCTGGGAACAGAGGTGTACGTAACTACCGGAGTTCGAAACGGAGACAAAATAGTAGTTAACCCCACCGATAGCGTCCAGGAAGGCGTTCATGTCCAAACCAAGACCGCGCCCAAAGGGCAGGAAAAATGATTCACATCTGCTCGACGGCGCCTCAACTTTCGTCGTTCTCGCTGATTACGTGGAAGAGGAACGCGAGAATCTGTGTGCTGCTCCTCGCGGTCGCGTCCTTTTGCTCCCGCGGCATGTGCCAATCGGCGTCCGACACGACGGGAACCTTCCGATTTAACGCGGGCAGAATTGACGCGTCTTCGCCCGCTCAGCTCGCCCTTCATGGGCGAGCGTCGGGACAGGAGGCCAGTCCCACTGCCTTGCAGCTATCATTGCAACAGGCCATCCGCATGGCCCTTGAGAATAACCTCGACATCCGATTGGAGCAGATCGATCAGTCGGTGGCTGATTTCAGTGTCACAAGAACTGAAGGCGGTGCTGTCCCTCGTTCAATTAATTACACCATTGCCGAAACTCCAGCTGGGGAAGTGGTAGCTCCTTTCCCACTTCTCGCTTCTACGTCGTCAACGCTGTCGCCGAATGGCATTAATCCCTCGGGAATCACAATTCCTTCTTCCTACGATGCCGGCCACGTTCTAGAGGCACAACACTCCCTTTCGATTGCCACAGCACCGTTTTCGCCAGGTGCCTCCGTACCAGTTTTCGACCCCAATCTGCTGGGACAATTCGGCTGGATTCGGAGAGATCCAAGCAATGCTCTCGTGACCTCCGGTTCCACTACCGCGGGAGACACAACAATTACGAATAACACCCTGGGGAACGTAATCGCGGTGAAAGGCTTCTCCACCGGCACTTCGATCCAGCTTGGAATCAACGATTTCGTCGACTCGTTTTACTCGGGTCGATCCTCTGCGGTTCCGTTCACGCATCCCAATGCCACGTTTCTCATCGCCCAACCACTGCTTCGCGGCGCTGGTCGCGAAAACAACACCCGTTACATTGCCATGGCTAAAACAAACAAGAAGATCTCCGCGGACATCCTCGAACAGCAGATGATAAGCACGGTTTCTGGAGTCGAGAGTCTGTACTACGACCTCGTGAGTTTGCAGAATTCCGTCAAAGTGCAGCAAAAGGCTCTCGACGCGGCGAATCAGTTGCTGAGCGACAATCGGGACCAGTTAGGTGTCGGGCGCATGCCTCCCATTGAAGTGGCGCGCGCGGAAGCTCTCGTAGCCGCCAGCCAACTTGCGCTTACACAGGCAAATTCTCTCCGTGAGCAACAGGAGAATGTGCTGCGAAGCGTCATCGATCCGCAATCGCTCTCGACTCCGAATGCAAAGCTCCTTGAAATCGTCGCGACGGATGAACTTCAATCACCTGCGGATTCGTCACTTTCTCCCATGGCAGAACTCATCCATCACGCCCTGGAGCAGCGACCTGACATTCGACAGGCCAGGCTACAAATTAGCAACGGAGAACGCGCCGTGGCGGGCTCGGCCAATGCCCGCCTGCCAGAGATCGATCTGTACGGCTCATTTCAGAGTCGAGGCGTCATCAGTCCGAGCCTTGTTCCGGTAGGCGGCGACCTTACAACCGGTGCTCCAATCCTTGACCCGATACCCACTGGGGGCGTTCGCGCCTCACAGATATTGGAAGCGGGTATTCAGTTCAATCTACCCGTATTGAATAAAGTCGCCGAGGCCGACCTCGGCGCTGACCGTGTGCAGCTTCACCAGGAGCGATTGCGTCTGATGCAAATGGAGGCCCAGGCTGCCGCTGAAGTAAGGAATGCAGTGATCGCCCTGAACGCCGCTAAGCAAGCGGCTCAGTCAGCCGCAACCACCAGGCATCTACAGGAGCAGCTTCTCGGTGCCGAGGCGGAAAAGTTTCGCGCAGGCTTCTCCACAACTTTTGCCGTAATCGAGCAGCAGAGTTATCTGACGCAAGCTGAGACAACAGAGATCGCCGCTCAGTTAGCTTGCAAGAAGGCCACCGTGCAATTGTATCGAGCGCTCGGGGACACCTTGCAGCGGCACGGGATTGACCATAACCCGGATGTGACGAAGACAAAGCCTCCGAAATTTTGAACCACTTCCAAACTTAACAGGATGGATTACCTTATGACCCAAGATGGGGCGACTGGAAAGACGCATGTCTCGGATAACACAAGCCATTTGAATAAAGCTGCGATCTGCCTCGCGACTGTAGCTGGCTATACCGACGGATACGGTCTTCGCCAATTCAACACCTTCGTCTCCTTTATGAGCGGGAACACAACTTCCGCGGGTGTATACATGGGAGAACGAAAGTTCCATTCAGCTCTGCCTGAAGCGGTGGCAATATTGTTTTTCTTGGCCGGCACGTTTCTCGGACATTGGATCTTAGTCGGTAGATACCGCCATTCCCATCGAATCGTGCTCGCAACCTCTGCAGCCTTCATGACGGTGTTCGTGATCCTGAATTTGCGCGTCGCATTCGTCGCTGAAGTTGGAATCGCCCTGCTTAGCGTATCCATGGGCATTATGAACCCCGCCGTGGCCAGGATCGGAGCAGAGTCGGTGAACCTGACCTTCGTCACAGGCGCACTCAACAAACTCGGAGGTCATCTTGCATCGGCTGCTCGCGACACGACCCCACTAGACGCGCAGGGCCTATGGGACACTCACCTTCGGCGCGCTGGTCTGGAAGGTGGTCTGTGGCTCGCATTCTGTGGAGGTGCAGTATTAGCGGGCTTTGTGACGAAACGCGCAGGAGGTTTTGAACTTATTCCTGCAGTAGGCGTCCTCCTTTTTTTCGCTATCTTAAGTCGTGACCATTAACCGGAGAGGGCGTACCCCGCTCCGTACAAACCGCCCCTCAGTCCGGCCTACTCTATAAACAAGGGCTTTTATTGCCCTTTTGAACAACGGCCTAGTACTCGGATATTGAAGCCGCTTCGTTCTGAGACATACTCTCCAAGCAGAATAAAGCCATTTTGATGCCCTATTTGCTACGAGCAGTCCCGGGGTAGGGCGGCATTCCAGAACCACAGAGGTAGAAAAACGGAGCGTGCAACGTCATGATTAGCAGAAATAATATCCTGCCAACTCTGCTCTTGGTGATCGCAGCGGTAACGCTTGTAAATTGCGCCCCCGCCGTACCGTGCAACGTCGTAGGCAGTAGTGGTGGTGCGGCGCGGTTACACCGCTTTTCGGCATCGAATATTTGCGGAAATAGCGGCGGCGGCGGTGGCACGCCCACATGCAGCATGACGGCCAAGCCCACTCAGGTAATGCTCTCGGTGGATATCACTGGCGCCGTTGTGGAATACGGAATCGATTCAACGACGGGTGCTCTCACTCTGTTGTGCAACACCGCGCCAGCTGCGTTCGGACAGGTGGCGGCATCTGCCAACAACTTTCTCTACGTGCTGGATACTACTACGAACCCTCAGCAACCGCAGATTTTTGCCTTCATTATCGCTCACAATCTTTCGGGCGCACTCGGCGCGGTCACGGGTTCTCCGTTTCAACTTTCCGATCCGATCCCGATCGGCGATGCCTCTTCGATCGTTGCCGACCCTCTCGGCAGGTTCATGTTCGTAACCAATCACGACAACAGTCACGTCCACGTCCTCACGATCGCCTCTTCGGGCGCATTGTCGGAAGCCACGAATTCGCCTTTCACGATTTCAACCCCGGACCACATCGCCATCACGCCTTCGGGTGCCTTCGCATACGTTCCCGATTCGGATGACGGTGATATTTTTATCCTTTCGCTTAGCTCCACGGGCCAGCTCGTCAACACTCCAGTTTCTCCACTGATTATTCCCAACTTTGAAGATGTGGCGTCCTTTGCAATCGTGCATCCCAACGGCAATTTTCTTCTCACTGCAGATCTCTCGAGCGTGGCTTCCTATGCCATTGACGCCAGCCAGTCCGGTCAAGGTGGCCTGACTCTCGTAGGAGGCCTGGCCGCCTCCACATCCGCAGCTCAGGTACAACCTCTTTCGATCGCACTCGATGGAACGGGTAAATTCCTCTACGTCACACCGAACTTTATCAATGGCATCAACGGGAACAACAGCCCGAATATAGTTGGTTTCGCGGTCGACACCGTCGGTGGCGGACTCACGTCCCTTCCAAATTCTCCATTTATTTCTACCGCTACGCTGGATGTCGTTCCCAATCCCATGGGCGCGGAAGCCTACGTGTTCTCGGAACTGGGGCTTACGACCCAAACTCCGACCATCAATATTTTCACAGCACCGATTGACGTAATGGGAAACCTGACCATTCCCTCCACGAGCGTGACCACCAAAATCAACGGGCCGCCGGTCATAGTAAACATTCAATAAGCCAATCGCCACATAGCGAACGACGATCCGTTGTTTCCAGTAGCACAGGCAATCCTGCCTGTGCCCCAAGTAACCACCATCTCCATTCACGATGCTTGGCTCCCGCGTGCAACGGTTCTTTCAAGTAGCGTAGGCTTCAGCCTGCGCCTCCAGCTGCAAGATGCGCGAAGTCACTACTTGAGGGAAAGAAACGCGGCGTTGGTTTCTCATTGCGCAGGTAGCCACGGCGACGCCGTCTATCGTCGTGGGCTTTTTCAGTCGCTCCAGCACGAACGCACCACGCGAATCCCTTACGCGATGCCCCGCCGGAAAAACTCCGTAGCTCAGGTCCCTCCCGATCGCTTTTGGATCGGGATGACCTGAGGCCTTGTGATTTGGTCTTCGGTTTTTGGCGGGATCTGCAAAGACGCTGATGACAATGACTCGTGTACACGGGACAAGTGCGTACGCTAACCGACACACCCCAAAAAGCAGAAGGCCCGCCTTTCAGCGGGCCTTCGAGGGGGAGAAAGCTCACGGCCACTGCGCGGTGGGCCTAGAACTCTTTCCTCGACCGCAGTCTAGTGGAGTGCAAGAATCCAGTCAAGCAGGAAAGGCACAATTTACACGTCCGATAAGTCTCTTTAATTCAGCCTCTTACAGGTAGCCGCCAAAAAGTCTGCAAAAGTTTTCCACTGTCCCCATCACTTACGATATCCGTAGAAGTCCTCTGCATTGATAGGTTTACTGGAAAGCCCCAGCTGCAACACCTGCACCTGGTCCGGCCGGTCGAAGACTTTATTTGTCGCTCGCTTCACCACCACCCGGACACCTCCGAACGCCAGTCCCGCGATAATCGCGAACAGGCAGATCACGCCGGTGCCTGTAATCGCCCCGACGATCATCACCCCGATGCTCGGCTCCTTGAACTGAAATGTCGGCTCATTCCAGGTAATCTCAGTCCCCGATTCGAGTTGATCCAGGACGGCGTCAGCTTCCTTCTTGGTCGTAGCGCCCGAAACAATCGCCACGAGAGTCATCGCGCGCCTTGCGTACAGCGGCCTCGAATTCCCGGCTCCATTCGAATCGTTCACGCCTCTCGAATCGTTGATATTGAATTTCTTCTGCAGTTCGGCGACTTTCTTCGCAGCTGTCTGAGGCGTAGGGAAGTCTGCAATCACCAGATTGAGCTCGTGCCCGTTCACGCGATACTTCGCCGTCTCCGCCTCAGCTCCTTGTGAAAATCCCAGCCAGTCACCATCCGCCAGCGGGAACACCTGGTTGAGGGTCGAGGGCCCCAGAACGTACTTGTCCGTGCGGTCGATGAATCCTTTCGTCGGAATACGATCGCCGATCGTCGGGAGCAAGCCGGATTCCGCATGAGGGGCCACAGCCGCCACAAGCCCTTTCAGCGCCGAGCCATTTTTCGGCAAATCCTTTCCGGTCACTTCGACAACAATGTTGCCGATAAGCACAAGCGCGTGCTCGCGCGACATCGAAGAGTGTTCCGTGAGTTCAGCGTGTGGCATATCGGTGGCGCGCAGATACGAGTACAGGCCGTACGCGCCGCTCGGATCCTTCATCTTGTATAGATTCACTCGCATCTCTTCGGGGCCGCGCTTGTAATCGGCATTTTCGCCGGAGACGAAGCCATATTCCCGCCGCGCAGCTTCTTGCAAAGCCGTCACGTTGGCAGCAGCGGAGTCGCCGCTCTGAAGAACGGGTGGAGCAACGCCTGCCTGCACATTTCCTGACCAGCCTCCAAACGAACCAGGCAGAATTCCCTGGGCATGAGGCGGGCAGCGCCGCAAGAACCAAAGTCGCCAGAAACAAAACTACGGTAAAGCGCATGAATGCTTTCATTTGGGTTGAGTGCACGATTATTAGATGCCGGAATACTACTTGTGGTTCCCGTTTGGCGCCACTGGTCCGGTGCGATCTTCGGAGACGAGCCTGGACTTGTTAATCGACAGGCTGTTCAGGCTGTCGAGGTAGGCCGCAATACCGCGGTAAAGGCCGTCCGCCACGCGCTGGCGCTGGTCGGTCTTGCGCAACAGGCGTTCATCGCTCGGATTGCTGATAAAGGAAATTTCCGATAGCACCGAAGGCATATTCGCGCCGATCAGCACGATGAAGGGCGCTTTCTTCACGCCGCGGTTGTGTTCTTCCTGGCTCACGGTTTGGAGGCGCCGCGAAAGCGAATCCTGAATATCGGCGGCCAGCTCTTTCGATTCCTCGATCTTTTCGTTGCGCGCGATCTTCTTGATGATGTCCTGCAAGTCGTGCAGCGACGATTGCGAGAGCGCGTTTTCGCGCGTGGCCACTTCCATCGATTCGCCCGAGGTAGCGAAATTCAAATAGTAGGTCTCGATTCCTCGCGCGTCGGGATCGTGGCTCGAGTTGGCATGAATCGAAATGAAAAGGTCGGCCTTCGCCTGGTTGGCGATTGACGTTCGTTCTTCCAGCGCAACGAAAGTATCGTCCGTGCGCGTGTAAACCACTTCCGCGCTGGGCAGCTTCTGCTCGATCAAGCGGCCGAGCCGCAGCGCCACGTCGAGGCACAGATCTTTTTCCATCAAGCCGTGCGGGCCGATCGTTCCCGTATCGTGCCCGCCGTGGCCCGGATCGATCACGATGCGGCTGATTTTCAGTCCCAGCGCGCGCGTCAGCGAACGCTGCCCATCGCGGGTCGGCTTCGGCTCGGGAGCAGGCGCGGGTTTCATCGCAGCGACTTGGTCAGCTTTCACTTTTGATTTCGGAATCGCAGGTTTCGAAGCGAGATCAGCCGCTGAGTTTCCCGGTGGCGGAGGCGTTGCGCTGCGAGAATTCGCCCGCACCGATTCGGCAGCTTTTGCCGCGGACTTCGAATCGTCAACGCGCGGAGCGGCCGCTTCTCGTCGCCGCTTCTTCGGTGCGAACGTCGATCACCAGGCGGTAAGGATTCGAGAGAAACTGCGTCGAGTAATTCATCGCGCCGCCCACATCCAGCACCACGCGCACCACGGTCGGCTTGTTCTGCCCGAAATGAACTGACTTCAAAAGCCCCGGCATCAACTTTCGGAGATTTGTCGGCCTTCGGATCCACCTGCGCTTTGTGCAGGTCGAAATAAAGCCGTTCGGGCGATGCCACATGCATCGACTCGAACTTCACCGTATCGCTCACCGCCACCACGATGCGCGTGTGGCCCGGTGAATTCCACGTGCGCACTCCAGTGATGTAAGGCATGCGCTTTGATCGGATTCGTGAGGCTCGGCCACGTCGCCCTTGACCGGCGGAAAATCGGGAACGGCTTCCGCCGCGCTTACTTCCATCGGCTTCGCGCTTCGCGGTTGGGCTTCAAGATGTGTGGCTTGCTTGCCTTGCGCTTCGGCGATCTTGCGCATCGGAGATCTGCTTCAAAGCCGCGCGCGCGGCGTCAGCCTTGTCTGATTTCGGGAAGCGCTTCAGAAGATCCTTGTACGTCGCGACCGCAAGCTCCGTCTGATCTAAATCCTCTTGCTGAATCTCGGCAATCGCAAAAATAGCCGCGGCGCGATACTGCGTTCGCGGATACTGCTTCAACAAAAACGTGTACGTATCAATGGCAGACTGAAAATACTTCGGCTCAAACTGCCGGCCCATTTCGCGGTAAAGCTCGGCCTCGGCAATCAGCGACGCGGTGACTTCTTCAGCCTGCGGATCGAAGCAGATAAACTTTGTGATACGCGGCAATCGTGTCTTTGTAATTGGCCAGCGAACGGTCGCGCGGCAGGTAACCCTCAAGCTGCGTGCGCATACGCACGGCGCGCTCGAAGGCGTAGCGAGGATCTGAATCTTTATCTGAAGCGGGGCGCTCGGCGAAGCTGGTGAGTGCGAACGCGACGATTCCGGCTACCAGGAAAAGCCCTCGAATCGAGATGTGGTTTCGGGCGGTGGCGGCGCGCGTCATTCGTTCGTGAAAACAACCCGGCCACTCGAGTCCGTCGCTCGCCGCACGTGGGGTTTTGGAGGGCTCCACAGCGCCGAGCTACGACCCGAGCCAGGCTGGAAGTATGCGTCGGTCACCTTCTGCACGTACTGGCGCGTCTCGCGAAACGCGGGAACGCCACCGCTTCGATCCACGGCATGTTCGCCCGCGTTGTAAGCTGCGAGCGATTTGTTCAAATCGCCGTCATAACGATCGAGCAGTGTTTTCAAGTACGTTGTCCCGGCTTCCACATTCTGTGCCGGGTCATACGGGTTTCCGACGCCAAAGCGTTGTGCCGTCTCGGGAATCAACTGCATCAGCCCCACAGCTCCCTTGCGGGAGACTGCCTGGGGGTTCCACCCCGACTCGGTGCTGATAACGGCTTTCACCAGCGCCGGGTCCACTTGATGCCGCTCGGCTGCTTCGCGAACGATGCGATCCAACCGATCCGGTGGTGTTGCCGGCGCCGCAAATCTGAGCGGCGCGGCCAAATTCACCGGGTGAGCATTACTAATAGTACTCCCACGCAGCGGCTTCGGGGAATCTCCGTTCACAAAGATAAGCTTCCCGTGCTCATCTATGTAAGATGCAATCTGGGCGCGGACCGGTACGGCCGACGCCAGGCTGGCGGCCAGGATTGCAACGGAGACGCAGTTCCTGATTGTCTGTACGCGATGCATCACGTTCAACTCTCAGGCCTTGGGGAAGGCAGAACGCTCCACTTCCGAACGAAAACGCGACAAAAGCTGCTGTAAACACAAATCGGCCAGAGAATGGAAAGCTTCTCTGGGTATGCTTCTGGCGCGCTAGGAGCTTAGCAACCGGTCAATGAGGGGGTAAACGGTACTAAGGGCACTTTCTACGGCGGATGTGTCTTTTCCGCCAGCCTCTGCCAAATCGGGGCGTCCGCCGCCGGAACCGCCCACTTTTTTGGCGAGTTCCTGGACGATTTTCCCGGCATGAAGCCTGGAGGTTAGATCCTTCGTAACTCCTGTGATTAGAGCCACTTTGCCGTCATCCACGGAGAAAAGGACGACGACTCCGGAGCCCAGCTTTTGGCGCAGGGTATCGATCATTTGGCGAAGGGCGTCGCGGTCAAAACCGCTCACTTTGGCGGCCAGGACGCGGACGTCTTTGATGGTTCGCGCTTCTTCGAGCAGGGAATCGGCGGTTGAGCCGGCGGCTTTGCGTTTCAGGGCTTCGAGCTGCTTTTCGAGCTGTTTTGTGGACTCGAGCTGGCGTTCGAGGGCGGCGATGACGTCGCCTTCGCCTGCGTTCAGGAGCTGCGAGACGGAGCGCAGGGTGTTGAGGGTGCGCTGGTATTCGGCGAGGGCCTGATCGCCGGAGATGGCTTCGATGCGGCGGACGCCGGCGGCGACGGATTGCTCGCCGGTGATTTTGAAGACGCCGATTTCGCCCGTGCGGATGACGTGGGTGCCGCCGCAGAGTTCTTTGCTGTAGAAGCCGCGCGGCGACGAGGCGTCGGGAATCGTTACGACGCGGACATTCGACTCCGGGTACTTGTCGCCGAAGAAGGCGAGGGCGCCGGAGGCGAGGGCGTCGTCGATATTCATGATGTCGGTCGAGAGCGCGAGATTGCGCAGGATTTCTTCGTTCACCTGCTGCTCGATTTCGGCGAGCTCGCTTGCGTCGACGGATGCGAAGTGCGAAAAATCGAAGCGCAGGTGGTCGGGGGCGACGAGCGAGCCGGCCTGCTTCACGTGCGTGCCGAGAACGTTGCGCAGGGCGGCGTGCATCAGGTGCGTCGCGGTGTGGTTGCGCATGTCGCGCGCGCGGCGGACGGGATCGGCCACGGTGGCGACGCGGTCGCCGACGTGGAGATCTTCCTTCGCGACGATTCGGTGCGCGATGAGGCCGCTCACCGGATAGTAGGCGCCTTTCACGTCGGCGAGCTGGAGCGACATGTCGTTGTCGTAGAACGCGCCGGTGTCGGCCACCTGGCCGCCGGATTCGGAGTAGATGGAGGTGCGGTCGAGAACGATTTCGGCTTCGTCGCCCGCTTTGATTTCGTTTACCTTGCCCAGTTTGGTGACGATGCCTTCGATGCGCGCATCGCGCGTCTGCGTGCCGAAGTAAAAATCGGGCTCGGTCTTGAATGTTTCCTTGAGTTTCAGGTAGACAGGACTCGCCGCTTCTTTGTGCGCGCCTTTCCAGGAAGCGCGCGCGCGTGTGCGCTGCTCTTCCATCGCGCGGTCAAAACCCTCCCAGTCAACTTCGAACCCGCTGTCGCGCGCTGACGTCTTCGATGAAATCGCGCGGAAGACCGTAGGTGTCGTAAAGCTTGAAAGCTTCGGCGCCATTGAGAACCGCATTAAAACCCGCTAAGGCAGCATTTTTCTCGATTGCCTGTTGCTTTGCCGTTCTCACGGAGCTGTGATTTACGCGATTCCGTCAGCCTTCTTCCAATTTCTTGAAGACCAACTTCGACTCGTTCGCGCTGAAGCGCCTTTCTTCTTCGTCGAGGATTTTGGTTATGCGTGCGGCATGATCTTCGAGTTCAGGATAGGCGTCCTTCATTTCCTCGCGGACCGCTGCGGACATCGGCGAGAGGAATGGCGAGGTGCATTCCAAGCATGTGCGCGTGACGAAGGGCGCGGCGGATGATTTTGCGCAAGACGTAACCGCGGCCGTCGTTAGACGGGACCACACCATCGGAAATGAGGAATGTGGCGGCACGTGAGTGGTCAGCGACGATGCGGAGCGACGGCTGGATTTTTGGATCTGCCAAGTCTGCCTTTGCAAGTTGCGCCGCTTCTTTCATAAGCGGCACGAAGAGATCGGTGTCGTAGTTACTGATTTTACCTTGCAGGACTGTGGCGGTTCGCTCGAGGCCCATGCCGGTGTCAACCGACGGTTTCGGCAGGGGATTGAGCTTGCCGGAAGCATCTCGATTGAACTGCATGAAGACTAAATTCCAGATTTCCATGTAGCGGCCGCATTCGCAGCCGAACTGGCAATCGGTGTGGCCCTGGTCGGAGGCGGCGGGGCCCATGTCGTAGAAAATTTCGCTGCACGGGCCGCAGGGACCGGTGTCGCCCATGGCCCAGAAATTTTCTTTCAAGCCGGGGACGGCAATGATGCGGTCTTTTGGCGCGCCGGCTTTGGCCCAGAAGGCGGCTGCTTCGGTGTCGGTCGGGAAGCGTGGTGCCGGAAACTTCCGCGCCGCCGAAAACGGTGAAGTAAAGCTTTTCGAGCGGGATCGCGAACCAGTCGGGCGAAGTGATCAGTTCCATCGCGTAGGCGATGGCTTGTTCCTTGAAATAATCGCCAAAGGAAAAATTGCCGAGCATTTCGAAAAAGGTGTGGTGGCGATTGGTGAAGCCGACATTTTCGAGGTCGTTGTGTTTGCCGCCGGCGCGGACGCATTTCTGGCAAGTGGTGGCGCGGTTGTAGTCGCGCTGCTCGAGGCCGAGGAAGACGTCCTTGAACTGGTTCATGCCGGCATTGGTGAAGAGCAGAGTGGGATCGTTGGTGGGGACGAGCGAAGAGCTGCGCACGATTTTGTGGCCGCGCTCTTCGAAGAAGCGCAGAAACATTTTGCGCGTTTCGTTGCCGGTGAGGGAGTTGGTCACATGAGCCTCAGTTGGAGCCAGCCATTATCGCAAAGATTGGCCACGGAGGCACGGAGACACAGAGATTTGGGCGAGAGAGAAGCGAGGAGGCAGGGAAGCGCGGAAAATGCCACTTTTGTCTCGATTAGAAAATTGGAAGTGAGTGAAATGGCGCGGGTTATTCGGAGTTTTAATCGCGGTGTCTCGATTAGAATCTGGCTTAATGGCATTGCCCTGAAATGTAGGACGAACCCTTCGTGCCTCAGGGCAAGAAATCGCTAAATATTTGCGATTAGAAAAATGGAAGCGATTGAAAATGCGGAGGTTATTTGGATTTCTAATTCCAGATTTGCGATTAGAAATGATCCTATTCGGCGGCGCAGATGGGGGTGGTGTCGTACGAGCGGGGCCCGGTCGTGTTGGCAAAATTGCGCACGACTGATGGTAACATTGTGGTAACTAGCTGTCAAGCGCCAATGTCGGCGGTAATTTGAGATTTTTTGCGTTTTAGCGCAGCTGGGAGAAATCCCGGGGCTAGAGCCCACTCAAACATAAAGTGCGTTCTTACGCTGGACTGACGTCCAGCTCCCCCTGCTGAAGCAGGGGGCTCCCACCGAAAAACGAATCTGAGCCAGAGCAATCCTTGCTGCGGAAGCAATGGTTCCCACGGGTGTGGCTGTGAGTCTGTCTTGGGGTCTGGTAGAATCTGGGCAATTTCGATGAAAGTAACCTGAGGCGGGAGCGGCGTGGACGAGTTTTCCATTTATTTCGTCGGGCTGCTGGCGGTGGGCACGGTTCTATTGCTGCCCATTATGGCATTTGTGCGCTCGGGCGAGGCGAGAAGGACTGCCCAAGCGCTGCGCGAAGAGATCCGATCGCTGCGCGCGGAGATCGGGCGAACGACCGCGCGAATTGTTGGGCTTGAGAAAGCGCTGGAGAGGGCGCTTGAGAAACTCGAAAGCCGGCCTGGCGGCGTGCAGCGGCCGGAAGTGGCGGCGACTGCGCGCGCCGAAAAGTCGGCCGCCGAGACTGCTAAGGCACCCGTTGTTTCTCCCGACGTAGATAAGTCAGAGACACCGCAGCAAGTCCCAACGCGAGTGGCTCCTACTGCCGCGCCTACCCCGACGATTCCGAGCACGGGCGTGCTTGGGGCGGCGGTTCCGCGCGTGCCGGATGCCGGAGTGCGGATCGTGCCTTCGGTGCCCGCTTCGCAGACTCCCAGCATTTTTTCAACGGCCAGCGGCGGCAGTGCGTCGAGCGCGACGACGGGCAAGAAGAGAAATTGGGCGGACATGGAAGAGACGCTGGGCGCGAACTGGCTCAACAAGATCGGGACAGCGGCTTTCGTGATCGGAGTGGCACTTCTTCTGAACTATTCGATGCATTACCTGGGGCCGGTGGGAAAGATCGCGCTTGGCTATGTGTTGAGCGCGACGCTTTTGGGAATCGGAATCTTCGGGGAGACGAAGGAGCGATATCGAATCGCGGCGCGTGCGGTGCTGGGCGGAGGATGGGCGCTGGCGTACTTCACGACGTACGCGTTGCACAACGTGCAGTCTGTGCGTTTGGTTGAAAGTGCGGGGCTGGGCTTCGCGCTTTTGTTCGCGGTCGCAGTGGCGATGGTGGCTCACTCGCTGCGCTACGATTCCGAACTTGCGACCGGGTTTGCGTACCTGCTGGCGTTCGTGACTGTGGCGATCAGCGACATCCCGTTGGGAGGGCTGGTGGCGTCGGCGCTGCTGGCTGCGTCACTCGTCGTGATTTTGCGGGTGCGACGCTGGTTTGTCGTCGAGCCGCTGGCCATCGTTGCAACGTACGCGGTGCATTGGATGTGGCTGGATCAGGTCTACGAAAGGATCGGAGGCCACCGGCCGTTTCCGGAATTCCCGGCGAGCTTGGCGCTGTTGACCGCGTACTGGGCGATCTATTTAACGTCGTACTTTTTAAGAGAAGACAAAACACAGCGGGAATCGAATCTTCTGACGGCTTCGTTTCTCTTGAATGCGGCTGGATATCTGGCGCTGCTGCACCATCAATCATTTCATCCGGAGTGGCGATTCTGGTTCCTGCTGGCGGCGGGCGCGGTTTATCTAGGCGTGTCGGCCTATTCACAGCGGAGCGGGTGGCGGCTCGGATTCATCCTGGCGAGCACGCTTGGCGCGGCGATGATGATCGCAGCAGTGCCGTACCGCTATTCGGGCGCGAGGCTTGAAATTCTTTGGCTCGTGGATATCGAAGCGTTGTTGATAGCGGCATGGCGGCTTTCGGAAAAACACCTGCGAAAACTGGGGTGGGCCGGAGCAGCGGTGCTGACGACGTATGTGTGGCTTCACGACGTGATGCCGCGTGTGGATCAGTGGAGGCCGCCGGATGCCAAGCTGGGGTGGATGTTTCTTCTGCTGGCAGCGGCATTGTTCGTTGATGGGTGGCTGAAAGCGCGGGTAGGCGAGGATTGGGGCGCGGTGGATACAGTGGCGTTCGTGCTGGCTCCGATTTGCGCGACGGGGTTCCTTCTGGCGGCGGAATGGGTGGCGCTTCCGCTGATGTGGACGGCGTTGGCGTGGGTGATCTCAGCGATGACGCTTGTGGAATGCGGAAGGAGATTCAAGGACAGAGCGCTGGAGTGGTGCGGGCACGGGGCGGCGGCGTTAGCGGTGATGCGGCTTCTGATTTTGAATTTGCAACGCGAGGACATGTGGCATCACGTGAGCTTGCGGTTGATTACAGTCGCAGCATCGTGCGCGACTTTGTATGTGGCATCGAGATGGCAGGTGATTGCGCGGGAGGATGGCGCGACGCCGAAGAAAGACGCGGGCGACTTTTTCTCACGCGTGGCGACGTCGGCTGGAATCTCCGGTATTTACACGGCGGCGAGTACGGTGCTGGCGGGATATCTCCTATGGGTCGAGGCAACGAGCGGAGTGGTGGGGCTGGCTTGGGGACTTTTTGGTCTGGTGCTGATCGAAGCGGCGGGGCTGACTCGTGACAAGGCTTTGCTCTGGCAGGGGCGTGCGTTGCTCGCGGCGAGTTTCACACGGATATTCTTTGCTGATCTCAATTCCACATCGCGACTCGGTGCGCTGCCAGTGCCGGAGATTACAGTAACGATTCTCGCGGGGATCTATTACTACTGTGCATTTACTTCGGAAGACTACCCGCGAATACGAAGCGCGGAATTCTGGATGGGAACGATTTCGATTGCGGCGCTGCTTCGGTTTGAGATGCCGCCTGAGTGGGTGGCGGTGGGTTGGGCGGTGATGGCGGTGGCTTTGTATTTTGCGAGCGGCGCTTTGAGGGAGGAGACGTTTCGGGCGCAGTGTTATGCGATGACGCTGCTAGCGGGGATCCGCTGCGGATTCGATAATTTCTATCGGGTGAGCCCGTGGCAGTTTACGAATGTGCGGACGGTGACGGTGACGGCGTGCGCGCTGCTGCTGTATCTGCTGTTTGCAGCGGCGAAGCTGGCGAAACGGGAGCTGAACTCGAAGGCCCCGGGCCAAACTGAGAAGCGAAAAGGCGGTGAGGCAGGGCTAGGGTATGCCTGGCGATCGATCGAGGCGTATCCGCAGCATCTTTTCTTTTTCGTGCCGACGATTCTGTTAACGATACTGGTGAGCCTGGAAGTGCGGCGCGGATTTCTGACGGCGGCGTGGGGGATCGAAGGGCTGATCGTGTTCTTAGCGGTGTTAAAGATGGACGAACGAGCCTATCGATGGTTCAGCCTGTCGCTGTTCATGCTGTGCGTGGCGCGAATCGTGACGGTGGACGTGTGGAACTTCGATGCGTTGGGACGAATCGTATCGTTTTTGGGGTTGGGTGTGGCGCTGCTTGGCGTGAGTTTCCTGTATGCGCGACATCGGGAGCTGTTGAGGAGAGTGCTTTGATCCGGCGAGTGGCATTGGCGGTGTTGCTGCTGGCGGGGTACGCAGCCGCGTTTGGGTTGCAGCGGGCTCATGCGATTGCACCGATTAGTCCGCGGCCGTTGTTATATCTGGTGGCGGATGCGGAAGGTGAATGTGTACGCTGCCCGTGACGATCACGGGCGTGAGTGCAGACGAGGAGCGAAGCAGGGGACGAGATGATGGCTTCGATTCATTTGTGACGACGGGCCGGGTGGAAAAATCTGGGGCTAAAGCCCATGCGAATATGATGTGCGTTTTACGCTGAACTGAAGCCTCCCTGCGGCAGGCAGGTCTAGCTCCCCTATTGAACCGGGGGCTCCCACCGAAAGGCGAATCCCACCAACTTACTCCGCTGCAATGATGACGGGTTTGGGTGTGTTCTTGCGCAATGCATGGAGAAGGGCAGCAACCGGTGAATCGCGGAGTCTGGAGACTTGAAGGAATTCCGTGGCCCCTGGCGCGTGGGCTGCACCAGGGCGGGGGACACCGGTTGTAGCGAAAACATGCGCGGCGGAAAAGGAGATGGACATGGCGGGATATGACGTTCAGCAGATGGGTGACGCAACGGAGATTTCTACGACGCCGGAGGCGGTGCCGGCTCCGTGGTTGTTGGTGGCTATTCCGGGGACTTTGCTTGTGTTGATTGCGCTGTCGATGAGTTTCTTTGGGGGATTGATTGCGGCGGGGTTTGTTTATGGCGCGATGTATCTGCTGATGCATTCGAAGCAGGCTACGCAGTATCGGGTGCCGGCTCGATTTCGCGTTTCGAAGACGGGGATTGAGGTGAATGGCAACTCGATTCCGAAGGACGCGATTCATCGCGTGATCATTCGCAACCACGTGCTGAAAGCGGCAGGTGAGGTGATTGTGGTTGCCGACCCGAATGTGCATAGCGGGCAGCAGAATGTGGTGGCGGGGATGAATTGGGCCATCCAAAAGCTCGGGCCGATTTCGTATCGGGTGGATGCGGAGGCGCGCGGGGTGCCTACGACTTTGGCGGGTGGGTTAACGGAGCCAACGGCGTCGGCGATTATGATGGATGTGAATAAGGCGCTGCAGATTTCTTAAGCGATTCGGATGGGACGTGCAGACACGCATGACCCAACTCAACACCTGCCGGTCTGAAGACCGGCGCTACGAAAAGCGAAAACTAACGACAACAGCTACCGCTTGAAGATGAGCGGCGGGCCTTTTATTTTCTTGGCTTCCAGGGCGATGGTGACTTCGACGTGGTCGGCGATTTTGATGAAGGGGATGCCGCTGTTCATGCCGTAGTCTTTGCGGTCGAAGACCATTTTGCCGTCGATGTGCTCGAAGCCTGTGGCGTCAGTGGGAAGCGTCATGGTGAGTTTTTCGGGATTTGAGACGCCGCGAATGGTGAAGTCGCCGTCCACTTCGAAGGAATTGGGAGCGGTTTGGACGATTTTGGTGGAGCGGAAAGTGATCGTCGGATAGTTTTTTACGTCGAAGAATTTTTCGCCCTTCAGCTTGCCGTTTTTCATGCCGCTACCGGTGTCGACTGAGTCCGCTTCGATCTTGAGGTCGAGGACGGCTGTGGTCGCGTCGGTGGATGCGAACGTCAGTTTACCTTCCCATTTGTCAAACTTGCCGGCGAGAGCCACCGAAGCCTTCACGTAGAATTTCACGGTGCTTTCTTTGTGGTCGAGTTCGACGATGGGAACGTCTGGCGCCCGGCTGGTCGGCGTGAACAAAACGGAAACAAAAAGGCAAAGAAGGGCGATTCGCATGGGGCGCAGTTTGATATTTTCGGGAGACATTGTCAATCGCGGCGCAATGCGAATTCATGGAAAGTACGCGATGCGATCAATGCGGACTAAGGTAACGACCGTAGGTATCTTGCAATTCCTTGAGGCGGGGGTAAGGGCGACACGGGGATTTCTCCGGCGGTGCGAGGTCTTTGCATTTGCGAGTAATGGAGACGGAGTATAATCCTCGGATTATGAAAACCCGACACCTTTGCGTTTCGTTGCTGTTTTTTGGGGCGGTTATGGCCGCTCTCGCGATCGCTCACAGCTTGCCGGCGAGTGCCCCGGTTCACGAGAGGACGTTTGACATCACCTACACGGCGGAAGTGCACGACATTCCGGCGGGAGCCAAGGATGTGCAGATCTGGCTGCCGTATCCGCAGAGTGACGAATACCAGAAGATTTTGAAAGCAAATGTGACGGCACCGTATCCGACGAAAATCGTAAAGGGGGCGGAGTATGGCAATGAGATTGTGCATATCGAGGTGAAGGATCCGAAGGCGACGTCGATTCCGGTGACGATGACTTTTACAGTGCGACGCAGCGAACATCTGCACAATGATTTCACGCAGGTATCCGCGACGAAGAGCGCGCCGACGGCAGACATGAAAAGGTGGCTCGAGCCGGACAAGCTAGTGCCGCTCGACCAAAAGATTCGCGAACTTTCGGCGGAAGTGACGCAGGGCAAGACGACTGACCTTGAGAAGGCGCGTGCGATTTATGATTACGTGCTGGCGAACATGAAGTACGACAAGAGCGGCACGGGCTGGGGGAATGGCGATATTTATTGGGCGTGTGACGCGAAACGCGGGAACTGCACGGATTTTCACGCGCTTTTTATCGGGTTGGCGCGGTCGGCGGGAATTCCGGCGAAATTCGAGATTGGTTTGCCGGTGCCGGCGGATAAGTCGAGCGGGGAAATCGGGGGCTATCATTGCTGGGCGGAATTTTATTTGAGTGGCTATGGATGGGTGCCGGTGGACGCGTCAGAGGCGTGGAAGGATCCGGCGAAGCGCGAATATTTTTTTGGGGCGCATGATGCGAATCGGGTGCAGTTCAGCGTGGGGCGCGACATAACGTTGACGCCTGCGCAGACCGGTCCGGCACTGAATTATTTTATCTATCCGTATGTGGAGGTGGACGGCAAGCCGTTCACGCAGGTGACGAAGAAATTCGGTTTCAGCGACGCGAATCCTACGCAGGTTGCCGTGAGTGGCATGAAATAGAGGCGCGTCATTTGTGGTTTGTGTGTGACGATGCCGCGGATGTGGCGTTCCGGAGCGGATCGACCGATAACATCAATAGCAATTTTCGATACGTTTTGACCTGCTAATGCATCTAAATTAATACAAGACAATAAAACCAGGCGAAAACCGCGCACGCCGCGGGTACGGGTGTATGGAGAAGGAGAAATGGGAGCAACGACAAAGCGGTACTTGTTTGCCAGCGATTTCGATCAGACTCTAACTTTCAACGACTCAGGATACGTGCTGAGCGAACTGGTGGGGATTCCTCCGGCAGAATTCGAACGCAAATCGAAAGGAATGGCGGAACTGAATCTGGTGCAGCAAGGCGCGGAATTGGCCTATCTGCTGTTGCACGATCCGGAGTTTCATTCAAAGGTGCGGCGGGAGCATTTGCATCAGGTGGGGAAGCAGATCCGGTTGAAAGAGAATATCGAGCTGCTGTATCAGATCCTGGACCACGGAATTCCCGGTTATCACTTTGACTTTTATGTGTTGTCGGCTGCGCCGGTGGAGGTGATCCAGTCGGCCCTTGAGGGAATCGTGCCGGCGGATCATATTTTCGGGACGGAGTTTCGATATCACGCTTCGGGCGAAATCGATACGATTACGCGCGCGACGGCGGGATATGGCAAGGTGGCGGCGCTGGACCGGCTGCAGGCGAGTTTGCAGATTGGACCGGATCACATTGTGTATGTGGGCGACGGAAGCTCGGACGTGCATGTGATGCTGCACGTGAACGTGCGGGACGGATTCACGATTGCGGTTTCTGATACGCGGCATGTGTCGCAGACGGCGTCGCGAACCGTGCTGGGAACGAATGCGCTGGCGACGCTGGTGCCAATTCTGGAGAAAATTGTGGGGTGGCAGCGGCCGCAGTTGCGGGACTTTTTTGAGTCGTACGGAGTCCTGATTCAGGAATGGGACCGGACGCGGACGGATTGGCTTACGCTGCGAATGGCGGAGTCGTGGAATCCGGAAGCGTCGCCAGCAGAATAGCCCGCACATTCGTCGCGGGGAAAATCATAACTTCAATTTGAGGATGCGGATGTCGCTTAGTTCGCTGGGCGGCGGCATTGCGTCGTGTTCTTTCATTTTGTCGATTTGCGTGTTGCCCATGAAGTAGAGCGAATCGCCGACGATTGTGCCGGTGGTGGGAAGCTCGGACAGGGGGCTGTAGGTTTCGAGGACTTCGGCGCTTGTGATCGCGTCCCATTGCGGATTGAGGACGTAGCGGACGACTCGGGAGGGATGCAGATCGGGATTCTGAATGCCGATAGCGCTCCTTTGTAGAAGTAGAGGCCATCGAGGCCGGCGTCGGAGATGTTGAGCGGCTTCGAAAGTAGTTTGAATTGCTTCGTGGCGACGTCAACGCGCGCGACGCCGATCCATCCGGCGACGAACAGGATTTTGTCGTCTGGCGAGAGGGCGATGCCGTTGGCCTGGCCGACCGAGTCGCGCGGGAGGAACAGGTCCGAGGCCATCGCGATCGGGAGAAGCGCGGAAAACTTCGCCGGTGGACGTGTTCGTTGTGAATGCCTCGCCTTTTGAATTCAAGGCAACGTCGTTCAGGAAACCTTCGGCTCCATTTGCGGCTGCGTGCTTGAAGCGGAGCGCGCCCGTGTCCAAATCGTATTGGTAAAGCGCGAAGCGGCTGCCCTTCGGATCTCCGGCGAATGCGTCGCTGGTGACCCAGAGGTAGCGGCGTTTTGCGTCGACCTTCATTCCGAGAGTCTCGCCGAGGCCATCCTGGCCGGAGGATTTGAAATCCGTGGAAGAGCCGTCTGGTGCGAGGCGGACGATTTTGTGTTTGCTGATGCTGCTGACGTAGAAAAATTTGTCGACGGGATCGTAGGCGATGCCTTCGGGGGCGAGATCGCGTTCGCGAAGCGTGTAGGCTACTGTGGTGTGTACGACTGGTGGATTTTCTTTTCGAACTTGCTCGACGAGAGCGACGAAGCGAGGGTCGTGCGCGATATCTTTAAATGAGCGGGCCGCGCCGCCTGCGGGGTCGAGGCCGGAGTGGGCTTGAGACATTTTTTCGAGGAGGCTTAGTGCTTTTGCGTTTTCACCGATGGTGGCTTCGTCGATGGCGAGATTGAAGAGGGCAGCGGGATCGTCGGGATGATTGGCCAGGAAGGCTTCGAGGATGGTGATTTCGTGCGCGATGGCCGGAGGGATTTCTTTCTTTTGTGGTGACTGTGCGGTTGTCGCGTTTTGGCCGTGGACCGCGGAGGAATACGCAACTGCTGCGGCGAATGCCAGGGTGAGAATGCGTTGTGTGGAGCGCGGGAATAAGTGTTGGAATTTCATTGGCGCACTGAACATATTGACGCCGCTTGAGTGCGGGCGGTTAGCAGACTTTGGAGCAGGATAGGAAGCAAAGATGCCCGCCTGAAGGCGGCAGCTACAAAGGCTACTTGATTGCGACGGCCAGGGTGTCGTGGTGGAGAGCAATCAGGGTGCGGAGGTACGGGCCGATTTCGGCGGTGGATTCGAAGCCGGCGGATTTTGCGGCGGCATCGGCTTCGGCGGGAGGTACGTCGGCGGCTTGCGCGTAGTGCTTCAGGTTCTCGAAGCAGCCGATCGTGAACAAATCCCAGGCGGCCCCCTGGTCGCGAAGAAAAATGAAATTCTCGGGCGCTTTCACGGCGCGGGAAAAGGCGTTTTCCATTTCCCGCTGTTTCTTCAGTTCGGCTTGCTTGCCGGGTAGCGATTCAAACATTTCGACATGGAAGAGGCCGGCACCTGCGAATGCTTTACGCAGCTCTTCGAGCGGCGGGCCATGTACGAAGACATCTTCCTGCCAGGCGATATCGTTTTTCAGACGATCGCGCCAAGGATCGAGCACGGTGTCGCGCTTTATCATTCGATCTGGTTTGTAATATTCGCTGTAGCTTCCCATCGGATACAGGATCAGCAAGTCCCAACGGTCGCCCTGGCTATGGCGCATCCACAAAGGCGTGGCGTCTCCCGCTACTTTTGTTTCTTCGGCGAAAATTTTCTTGTAGGTGTCGATGAGGTCGAGAAGTTTGCCGGGAGCAGCCTGCACAAGGGAAGTCTTATAGAGATAGGCCGGCTGCGTTGGTTCCTGCGCGGAGACCATGTGGAACGGGGCCACGACGACGAAAGCTATGAGGGCGAGCGCCGAACGAAGCATTCAGATTCCGCCTTAGAAGTATCGGTCGCGAAGAATGGCGAGATGATGCGCCACATGGCCGGCGATGATGAAAGCGAGAGCGCGCACGGTGAAGGACTTGCCGTCAGCGATACCGCGGCGCGACCACGCGTCCGGTGGCAGATTCTTGAACAGGCAAATCGTAGACAGGCGAACGAGGCGGAACTCCTCGACGTGATCAAGCCACGAAATTCGATCGGCCTCAGCACCCTTCGCGCCGATGTTCTGGTCGAAGCCGGGAAGAGGTGGCTCGAATCCTCGCGCAAACCAGAGAGCGCGAAACGCAAAGGCGCGTTCGGTATCCGTGACGTGGCTCAGAACCTCGCGAATGCTCCATTTATCGGGGGCGTAGCGATGAAGCGATGATTTCTCCGTGATGCCCGCGAAGAATTTGAGCGCCTCGGGCAGCTGCTCTTCCATCGCGGGAAGGGGATTGTCCCCGGCCACCTTATCGATGTAGGTGAAGTAGTAGGGTGCGGCTTCGGAATTTTCTGGGCGGCCTAACATAAGGGAAATGTATCACAAGTACATCCGGTGTGAAGAAATCGGAAGCGCAAATCAGGCGTCGTCACCGTCGGCGGAGGTGGGGAACTCCGGCAGATCGCCGTGAGTGACGCCTCGGAGTTCTTTGCGAATTATATCGGAGGAGAAGCCGGCGCGAAGGAGCATGCGATAGAGGGAGGCGATCTTTTTTTCGTCGAGGGCGCCTCGGAGGTGTGAAAGGCGACGCTTGAGGCGGTCGCGGACAAGCGCGGATTCGTCGGTATCAGCGAAGACGGCGGCGAGCGCTGCATCGATGTGCTCATCGGGAACGCCACGACCTCGAAGCTCGCGTGCGATGCGGAAACGGCCCTGGCGGCGGGCTTGCGAATGATGACGAGTGTATTCGAGAGCGTACCGAGCATCGTTGAGGTAGTTCAGTTCGCGCAGGCGGGCGATGACGGGCGGGATCAGGTCTTTTTTTTCGGCGCGGCGTTCGAGGTATTGCTTCATTTCGTGGATCGAGAAGGCGCGGCGCATGAGAGCGCGCTGGGCGGACATATTGAGCTGGTACTCTGTGCCGAGTTTGCGGGCGCTGTTCATTCGCATGGCTGTCAAGTTGCTAAAGGATAGCAAACACGGGCAGCGACGGGCCGGTTCGAGAAGTGTTTTGCGGACGCGTATGTTCGCGCAGGGCAGAAGACCGGCTGGCGATCGCGGCGCCATCGCCGATGGTCCGGCGGAAATTTGGCTCCGGGGCTTGGACTCGAACCAAGATAACCAGCTCCAAAGGCTGGCGTGCTACCAATTGCACTACCCCGGAAACGCGAAAACATTTTACTTCACTATAGCGGGCGCCGGCAGAAAAGTTCACGCAGGGGAGGGCTTATCGATCGCGTGTCGATCTCGACGTTTGCCGCGTCGTCGTCAATTTGTTAGGCTTCTTAAGCCTCAGGCGACGGAGAGGTGTCCGAGCGGTTTAAGGAGCACGCTTGGAAAGCGTGTGTTGGGGAAACTCAACCGTGGGTTCGAATCCCACCCTCTCCGCCAAACTTCCAAACATGCAGAATAGCCAATAAAATAGGAAGTACTTCCGTACCATTGTGACCGTGATACTCGCTTGTTACTCTTTTCTTGCTATTTAGGAGTAACACGGTGCAAACCATCTGGCAGCGAATCAAGGCAGAGGCAGGTTGGCGGTACGAGCGGGTCGAGGAAGGTCGCGGGAAGCGCACGAGCGACTTGAAGCCGCCGTTCTACGTTCGACCACGAGTTAACGGTAAGCAGACGTATCAGCGGCTCGTCGCGCAAACGTTTGCAGAGGCAAGACAGGAAGCCGAACAGTTCGATGCCGTGCTCGACGCACAGGCTCGCGGCTTGACTGTAGCAGAAGCCGAGAAACTGGCGAACGCGAATCGGCTTACCGTCAAGTCAGCCGTTGACACCTACCTCGAACAGAAAGCGTCGAAGTCGCCGCGAACGTTGGCGGCGTACAAGAACACGCTCGACCAATTCACCGACGTGCTCAAGAGCATCGGCGTGCGGTTCCTCGATGAAGTCACCGTGGACATTCTGCGGAAGTACAAAAAGAACCTCGAACGTGAAGGCTACGCGGGAAAGACCGTAGACACGCGCTTGAACATCGCTTATTTCATGTTGAAAAAGAACGGCGTCAAAGCGCGACTGTCACGGGATGAGATGCCCACGGTCGAGGAAGAACCTGCCGTGCCCTACTC
>CAVYDF010000019.1:0-59208 GCA_963767205.1 uncultured Acidobacteriota bacterium | reverse complement strand
TTCAAGTCCGCGCGGTAGTATCCACCCCAGGTCTTACAACCCCAGGTCTTACAACCCCAGGTCTTACAACCCCAGGTCTTACAACCCCAGGTCTTACAACCCGTCGTCTCATGGACCCGTTTCAACCACCAAAAGACCTTGTCGCACTGCTTACCGAGATGATGCTAGTTGGGGCTGATCTATACGAGTTGATGTCCGACGCTCAGATTCAGGCATGCGTCTGCTCCCGCGGCACGATTCCGGCTGACGGATTGGATTCCGCGGGACGATTGCGTCGCGTCCGGGCGCGTCAACTTGTTAAAGTCCACCTTTCTTGCTTCTTCGGCTAATCGATCGAACTCTGCTAACACTTCGTTTGTGAAGCCGGTGAGCCGCGCCACAATCTCCCGCGCAAAGAAGGACTCTGCGATTTTTTGTTCGCGCTCACTGATCTCGATCTCACTCCGAATCTCGTCGAAGCCATTTTCACGCGCCGCCAACTCAAAACGGGCGGCCGCTTCTTCGTCGTCAGGCCGGTGTCCGGCGCAATGCTTTAGCGCAAACTGCGATCCAACGCGATACCTTGCGGCGATCCAGTGCCGCGTGGCGAAACGCTTTGCTGACAAATCTTCGTGCGCATACCACGCAAGTGCTGTCCAAGCTGTAAATTTCTGTACTTTGGTTAAGCCTCTTTTGCTAGCGAACCTTCATAAAAACCAGCATAAACATTGAGTAAATTTGGTAGGGGCGGTGGGGATCGAACCCACGACCTTCGGCTTAAAAGGCCGCTGCTCTACCACTGAGCTACGCCCCTATGCTTTTCAGTTTACGAAGTTTACCACATCAATGTTCGCGGCTACGATTTAGCCCAATTGGATCTTGATCGCTTTTAGCAGGCTCGGCGATCGCGCACTGACTCCTGCCACACTGGAGGTGCGTGAAGACGCGGTCAGGAGATTACGTGGGCATCCGTTCCACCCATTGAGCGCGAAATGCGGGAGCCGGGAATGGATCCGCGAAGTACTGAGTTTCACGCGCAACCTTGACGCCAGCGAACTCCATGATGCTCACTGTGTAGGACGGCTTGTTGTCATACGTGAGGATGAATTCGGTGACCCAAAGATCGCCGCTGCCAATGATCCGCCGGATAGTAAACCGCTTGTTGCTCGGCTGACTGGCGCGCTGGCCCTGTATGTTGCGTCGACCGCGGGTTCAGCTCGCCAGACTGCGGGTACTCCAGCACCGCGTCCTCGCGATAGATAAGGTGCTCCGTTTCAAAATCGTTGGCATCGGACGCCGCCCAATGCTGATCCAGCGCCGCACGGATCTCTCGATCTCGCGCAACTGGATCCTGCTGCTTCGATTGTTGATCGTTCATCTTGAGCCTCAAAGTTGACGAGAAGTTAAACGCTTTAGCGGAATCGGAGCTGTTCCTTCTACGACTTGTTGTTTCGCGGATCGTCTTTCGCGTTGAGGTAGTCCAGTCCAAGCGGCCCGATCGCGGTCACTTGCGTGACATACTCGCCGGATTTCGCCCAGTGGAAATGCGGCGTGTTGCCAGGGAGTATGATCACGGCCCCGGGCGGATAGGCTTCCAACTTACTCGCGTCGAATTCATCACCCAGTCCGATATAAAAAACGCCGGAAATCACGGTATAGACTCGATCCTCTGGGTGCTTGTGAGGCATCAACTTCTCGCCATGGGGCGCTTTGACCCTAATTGTGTAAGGGCCCGGTTCCGAGGGCTGACCCACGACGACAGCCAGCTGGACGCCAGGTGGGAACGCCGGGAACGGTTTCCAATCGACATCTTCAGACAAGATGGTTTTGAAAACCTCCTGCCCGAGTTGGTGGGCCGGACTTCGTTTTGCTGCGCACGCTTTGCGGCGTTGGCTTTCTCAGACATACAGACCTCCTTCCTGTAGAAATGGAAAACATCAGCACAGACTTTCGAAATATGTAACCGTCAGGATCGCGAATGTAGCAGCGAATCTCGCCGTACTTGGGAATTGGCTCGGTGAGACTCGGCCCCTCGGCTTTTCCACAATTCGTAGCACGCTTGAATATCCGCAACGCGGAAATTCATAAAGCTGTTGATGTGATTCGGGTCGGGGACGCTGAGCGTTACCGTCGGCTTGTCTGGCGTCGGCCCGCCCCCTACGTTCAAAATCATCCAGATATTCGCAAGCTGAAGGTACGGAGGCGCGTTGCCGTCACCCATGGTCAGAATGCGAGCGCCGAAGACCTTTTCGTAGTAGCGAGCCGATCGCTCGACGTCGGCGACGGTGAGAAAATGCGCGATGGTGATCCCCTCGCGCGGGGGCATCTCGTAGCTCTTCTGTTCGACTTGTATGGCGTTCATTGATGGCTCCTTTCGATACGGTGCTCATTACAAATACGGTGTCGCGAGTCCCGCTCCCATTCAATAAAAAATCGATCGAGCGCTGGCCTAGCGGGGGATTTGAGTCAGGTAGTAGCCGAGTCGATTTTCGGCGTCGCCCGGCTTGTGGAATCCAAGCGCCATCAGCGCCTTGATCCCATTCTGTGCGGCAGGTCGCCCGAGCGAAGCAATGCACGCATCCCACCCGGCGCCAAGCTCGACGTCCGGCGGCAGGCTGGTGTTGACGAGGCGCTTAGTGTTGGCGATCGCCCATTTGTCGAACTTGGCGATCCGCGTGGCGAGCGCCTCTACGAACGCATCTAGTTCGGCGTCGGGTAGCGCGCGATTGATGTAGCCGTAAGCTTCGGCCTGTTCTGCTCTGATGTCTTCCGAGCTCAACAGCACCTCGAGGGCGCGGTTTCGACCGATGAGTTGGGGAAGCCGAGCCATGGGGCCGCCACCGGCTACCATTCCCACACCCACCTCCCATTGCGAGATGATGGCCTTCTCGCGGCTGGCAAAACTCATGTCGCAGGCCAGCATGATCTCGCTGCCGTTGCCCGTGGCGCGGCCGCGGATGAGGGCGATGGAGGCGACTGGCAAGCGGGTCAGTCGCACGAGAAAGTCCGGCCAAGGCGGCAAGCCCGTGGGACCCGCTGGCATCCCGGTCAGATCCTCGAGCTTCGCCGTGAAATCGGAGTGATTCAGGAAGTAGTCGTCGACCGCGCTGTCGAACACTACTACCCGGACATGCTCGTCGGCCTCGAGAGCGTTGATGACTTCCTGGAACTCCCGGACCATTTCCGGGCCCATCACATTGATCGGCGGGTTGTCGATCGTGACACGCCAATAGGCGGGCGACCGCCGGGTCACGCGAATTTGTACGGGCTTCGTAACTGCGCTTGCAGTCGTCATAGAATTCTCCTGTCTATTTGTTTGTCTCGGAAACCGTGGTGCAGTAGAGATCGCTGGGTCGCGTGGGCCGCCGAGCGGATAGATGCGATGCGCGGCCGAATAGTTTCGACTAATTCCGCGCAACACGCATAGTGGACATTCGCGTTCGAACATCGAGTGCTTTACTTGATTAGGCGAGTGAGCGTCAGGTTTCCGCCGCCGGTGGTGACGATAACCAGATTCATAAGGACGAGCATAGTGTCGTAACTCCAGCCGTCGGCCCCCGGTTTGCCCCAGAAGCCGATGTGCCAGGTAAATATTTTCTTTTGTATGGCGCCGAGCATAACCAAAATCAAACCGATGGCGGCGAGTTGTGCGAGAACGCCCGAAATTACTCCCAGGCCGCCAGCAAACTCAGCTGCACCCAGAACAATTGTGAAGCCCTTGCTCATCCCAATGTCCTTGCTCCGTGCTGCCGGGTCTTTAAGATGTTTGTAGCCGCTGGTGATGAACACGAGGCCAACCATCAAGCGCAGGAGCAGAAGAGCAATATCGGTGAATTGAGCTAGTTGTGGGAAGATCATAGAAGTTACTCCGAGCCGCATGACCCGTATTCCAACGCGCGCCGCACGCGATCTGCTGAACTCATTGACGCCGCCAGACCGGCCAAGGTTACACCTCTAAATCCGCGACACCAAACATCAGCGGACTCTGCAGCGGTGCCGGCCAGATAGCCCGTGACGTCGGGCAGTTTACAACGGAATCAGAGGGCCAACTCCTGATTAGGAAAACATCGCAGTTCAGCGGCTCAGTAGGGCTGGTGAACAAGCCACCGCAATCGCAATTCAATCCGCAGCTTCGTTCTTCGGGGAAATTCCGCGGCCGCGTTTCCGCTTCCACAGATAATCCTTGCGCAGTTTCTCCTGGTGCTTCTTCACCTGCGATTCGATTTCAGAGAACGCGATTTTCACGCAGGCCAGAACGTCGGCCCCCGTTCCCGTTGCGTGCAGGTTGCCGGTGGGCAGCCGCAGATTCATCGAGCAGGTATACTCAATTTTGCGCGGCGTCTTTTCGATCGACCAGTGCAGCTCAACCAAATCAGGATCGTATCGCTTCAACAGCCGGTTTAATTTTTCAATTTGATGCGCTGCTTCGACATCGATTACTTTGCGATGTTCCGGTTCGATATTGCTGTAGAAAAGTTTCATTGGAGCACCCTCTTTCGAGTTGGCTCGCCAGGGGAAGGGGCTTTCGCATGGAGGCAGCCTCAGAATAGCGCCGCTCGTCATGCGATTCAATACCGCACGCACTTTATTGACACGCCTGCATTCGCGTCATAGTCTGAAATGTAGCGACCCAGCCAGGCGATGGACTCCACCAAGAAAGCCGCGACCGGCGCACAATCGCACCGCATCCGCGTCGGACTGGCGGGCTGGTCGTATGACGATTGGAATGGAATCGTCTACCCCTCGCCGCATCCTCGCGATTTCCACGAGGTTACTTTCCTCGCGCAATTTTTCGACACGATTGAAATTAACACTTCCTTCTATCAGCCGCTGAAACCGCAGCTCGCCACGCACTGGATGGGCCTCGCAGCGGACAATCCGCGCTTTGTGTTCACCGCAAAAATGTGGCAGAAGTTCACGCACGAAACCGGTGCCACCGCGGACAGATGAAAAACTGGTGCGCGCAGGATTCGACCCTCTATTCGACGCGGGCAAGCTTGGCGCCGTCCTGCTGCAGTTCCCTTTTTCGTTTCACCACACGCCGGAAACAGTGGCTCGCTTGAAGCAGTTACTTCAAACCTTCCGCCATTATCCGCTCGTAGTCGAAGTCCGCCATTCGTCCTGGGCGCTCCCCGAATTCTACGAGCTCCTGCACGAACGCGGCGTCGGTTTCTGCAATATCGACCAGCCCGTGATCGGCAAATCCCTAAAACCGACGGAGCGAACCACTTCTCCCGTCGGCTATTTCCGGTTGCACGGCCGCCGATACGACACCTGGTTCACCGACGACCCCGAAGTCCCCAGCTTCGAGCGCTACAACTATCTCTACTCCGAGGAAGAACTCGACCCGTGGGCCAAGCGCGTCGAACACGTCGCAAAACACGCAGAAAATACTTTCGTGATCGGCAACAACCACTACATAGGAAAAGCCGCGGTGAACGCCCTGCAGCTGATTCACCTGTTGCGAAAGGAAAAGGTGAAAGTCCCCGAACCCCTCCGCCAGCACTACCCGCAACTGGATTCAATCGCCAGCGAGCCCCCAAAAGAGCCGTTGCTGTTTCCCCTCGCCCCTCAGTAAACCGCGCCACAAAAAGCATTCAACGCAATATCAGCTGGCGCGCTTTCAGTGGCACAGGCACTCCTGCCTGTGCGCATTTGCCATGGCAAATGCGCCGCGAACTTGGCTTTCACACGCTATCGCACCAGTGAACGCAACGAACGCACGTAGACACACATCCGCAAATATAAAATTCATCATCCCAAATTTAATTTGATCGCTATGAGTATTTCTAGAATCTACTTCTTGAAGAGGTCTTCGAAGGCTTTCCGCGCATCATTGGGACGCCCAGCGGCAGGCTGCAGCCGGAGTGCTGGTGGCATACGTTACCGGCGAAGTATCCTTTTCCACCGTCATGCGAAATTCAAAAAACGTGCAATCATTCTTCGCCAGCTTGTTCGCGATTCTCTCCGGAATCGGCTGCGTGCATTCAAACTGCGCCGCCGTATCGAAATGCACGCACTGCTTGCACGAATGCATCGCCGCTTGGCAACGCGGACATTCCCCGCTCTGATCGAATCCCGGCGCGAGCACCGCCCCGCAACTCGAGCAGCGCGCCCTCATCACTGTTCCAACCATTCGCGGCGTTCGCGGCCCCAGCATGTCCTGCTTCGGACGCGGCTGTTGCTGCTCCGCGGGCCGGTCGGCGCGTTCGCGCTTCTTTTCGCGCGCTTCCGCGTCGCTATAGCCCCTCTGCCTATACTTCCGCTCCATGAAGGTCCTCCCGGGGGATGTCTGATGATACCCCCAAAGCCCCTGCTCGAATTCCCTTTCACGCAATACGTGTGGAAAGGTAATCGTTTCTACTTTGGCCTTAATTCGTGCCTGACGCGGATCGCCTCGCCCAAAACTTGCACAAGCCTTCCGCGGGCAGATCCGGCTGAAGCAGCGCGGCCGGCTGGCCAAAATGCGCGAGCGCAGCTTCAGCTGCAAGATATCCGCTGCGCACAGCGCCTTCCATCGTCGAAGGCCAGCCCGTTTGAGTCCAATCGCCTGCCAGAAACAAATTGCCGATCGGCGTCGTCTGCGCCGGCCGCCAGCGGTCCACTCCCGGCTCCGGTGAAAATGTCGCGTTCACTTCTTTGATCACCGTGGCCTTCAGCACATTCGCTTCGCGCGTGGCAGGCAGCACGTCCGCCAATTCGCGGCGGCAAAGCTCGATGATTTCTGCTCGCGAGCGCGGCACCAGGTCGTAAGAAGCGCTGATCACCAGTTGCAAGTACTGCCCTTCTTCTCCGCCGGCCATCTCGACACGCACTTCTTCCCCGGAAGCTCCTTCGTTATGCCCGGTTGGACGCGCCTTCGAGCCATTCGTTTCGGCTCCCGCTGGAAAGCAGCGTCCGATTGAAAATCCATTGCGTCGTATGGTCGAGTAGCGTCAAAAACGGCTCCGTCATCACCGTGCGATCGAACCAGAAATGCACGCTCGTAATCGGCGACGTCTTGATGTGCCGCAATCCTTCGAACGGCGCTCCGGGTTCCGCCATCTCTCTTGGCATCAGATTGAGCAGAACGTCGTGCGGCACCGCTGCGATGCACGCATCCGCTGCCATTTCCGTGCCATCTTCGAGAATCGCGCCTGCAAATCGGTCGCCTTGCACGCACAGCCGGCGCACTCCGCAGCGCAACCGCACTTCCCCTCCGCGCTTCGCCACGGCCTCGCGGCAACCCTCGTACAGCTCCGCCAGCGGCACCGAAGGAATTCCAACTCGATATCCGAGCGCGTTGCTCAGAAAGCCCTTCCAGAAAACTTCAATCCCGTACTTCGCATCCGTGCGCGCCAGCTCTTCATCGAGCGCGCTCACCAGCACCACGCGCCAGAATCGCTCGATCGCTCCGGTGCGTCTGGCGCATCGAGTGCAGCCAGTCCAGCATCGTCGCGCCATTCGCGTGCGGCGGCTTCCCTCCCGCGCGCGCGATGGCCAGCATCGCTTCCGCAATCGAACGCTTGTCCGCCAGCGTCAGCGCGTCGAAAAGCAGAAACGACGGCGCCATGTGCAGCGGCGGCGGCAGCGGCGAAGCCTGAATCTCCGAACGCCTTCCCTCGCGATCCGCAAAATACAGCCGGTCGTAAAACCGGATCTTCTCGCTCGCTCCCACGCGCCGGTAAAAATCGGCGAGGTTCGTGCAGCAACCCAGCGTCACGTGCTGGCAATTGTCCACTTCGCTGCCGTCGGGCAGCGTGTAAGACGTAGCCCGCCCGCCGAGGTGGGGACGCTTCTCGAGCAGTTGAACGCGAAAGCCTGCTTCAGCCAGCGCGATGGCGGAGGACAGGCCCGCCAGGCCGCCGCCGATTACCAGGACGCTTTGCGAGGGCATCACCCTTCCACCAACCGGCCTTCTTCACCGCGAGGCCTGCTGCGAGGAGATATTGAACTTTTTCCGCGCTCGATAGCGAAACGCGCGAAGTGAAAACATCGAAGTGGCGCTCTTCCATCCGCGCCAGCAGACGTGCTGTACGTCCGCACCAGCGCCCACAAAGTGGCGCGGCTGTCGGAGTCGATCTGGCCGATGAGCGCGACGCCTTCTTCGTAAAAACGCCAGGCGCGTTCCGCTTCGAATTCGAGCAACGCCTGCACACCTTGCGTGAGCGGACCTTGCAAATCGTTTTTGGTGCAGCCGAACCGCTCGAGATCTTCCTGCGGCAGATAGACGCGGCCCATTTCGAGGTCGGCTTTCACGTCGCGAATGATGTTCGTCAACTGAAATGCGAGGCCCAGCCGTTCGGCGAGATCGGGATCGCGCGGATCGCGAAAACCGAAAACGTGCAGGCACGTGAGGCCCACGGTTCCCGCCACGCGATAGCAATATTCCGAAAGCTGGTCGAACGTCGCATAAGTCGCGACCGTTAAATCCATCTCCGCGCCCAGAATCAAATCGTGAAAGTAGCGCGTCGGAATTTTGAATCGCGCAATCGAATCGGCCAGCGCGGGCAGAATCGCGTGGCCGCTCGTGTCGCCAGCGATTGCTTCATCGAGCATCCCGCGCCATCGCGCCAGCCCGCGTCGCTTCGCTTCGAGGTCGCCCGGCTCATCCGAAACATTGTCGATCAGCCGCATGAACGCGTAGAGCGCGAAAAGCGCGTTGCGCTTGTCGCGCGGCAAGCCAAAAAAAGCGAGATAGAAGCTGCTGTGCGCTCCTCGCGCAATCCGGTTGCACTCAGCGTAGGACTCGCTAACTGTGATCGCGCCGCCTTCTGCCGACACCTGAACCTGTCGCCGAAGCGCCGATTCACTTCAGCAGTCTGCCGCGGTATTTCCTCGCGGGTGATCGCTCGCTCGTCGCGATCCTTCGACGTTGCGCGGCCAGCCAAGGCGCGCGTGAGCAAACGAAGCTGCGTCCATTTCGTCAGTGCAGGCCGGTGATTGAGCGTGTCGTATCCCGACGATTCGATCGCATCGAGAATCGCCAGGCCGCCGCGGCTGAACATTTCGATGTCGACGCGCATGGGTCCTTCGACGCTCGCGACCAACGGCATTCCCGCTGCGAATAGCTCTCGCGTGCGCGCGATCAAATCTTTCATCAGCGATACATAGCGCTCGCTGAATCGCCGCTCGACAATATCCGCTTCCGTCAGCCCGTGCTCCGCGAGCGCGTCGAGCGGAATATAGATGCGTCCTTTTTCAAGGTCGCGCGAAACGTCCTGCCAGAAATTCGCCAGCTGCAACGCGGTGCAGGTGTAATCGGAAAGCTTCTGCCGCTCGGCATCGCGATAGCCGCAGAGATAGAGCACCAGGCGGCCCACCGGGTTCGCCGAATACACGCAGTAATCGAGCACGCCGTCCCACGTGGCGTAGCGCTGGACCCGCTGGTCCTGACGGAATGCGCGCAGCAAATCGCTGAACGGCTTCTGCGGAATATCCTTCGCGCGAATCGTTTCGCGCAGCGCAATCAGCACCGGATGCGACGGGCTGCGCTCGGCCGAATAGCACAGCCGCAACTCTTCTTCCCACGCATCGAGCAGCTCGAGAGCGCGCTGGCGGTCGGGAATTTCGTCGCCCAGATCATCCGACCAGCGGCAGTAGGCGTAGAGATTGTAGAAATGCTGGTGCAGCCGCTTCGGGAGCAGCCACGAGACCACGTTGAAATTCTCGTAGTGATGCGTCGCCAGCCAGCGCGTGTAGCGCTGGGCTTCGGCGGCGCTGCAGCCTTCGGCGGGAAGATGGCGCGCGATTTCGAGTTCTGGTGTGGCTAACACGGTAGCTGACGCAGAGAGGTGCTTGCTTGCCTTTCGCTTTTGCGTACTGATTCAGAACGAACTCGCTCTGGTTCCCCGTTTCGAACCACCAGAGCGCTTGCGGATAAAAAATCGGGCCGCGGCGGCGCGGCAAAATCGCTAGCTTAAGGAATGATGGCAGTCTTCAACTGGCCGTTGCGGTGCTTCATGTGCTCGAACACGGCCGGCAACTCCGCGAGCGGCACTTCACCGGTGATGAAATCGCTCGCGCGAACTTCTCCGCGCGCGATCGTTTCGAGCGCTTCGCGCATGAATTGCGGCGTGTGATGAAAAGTCGACTTGATGGTGATCTCGGAATAGTGCAGAGCCGCGGGATCGAACTCCACGTGCGTGCCTCGCGGGCAGCCGCCGAAAAGATTCACGGTGCCGCCCTTGCGAGCCATCTGCACAGCCCATTGCCAGGTGGTCGCCGTGCCCACCGCTTCAATCACCGCATCCGCGCCGCGCCCGCCATCGCTCATTTCGCGCACCAGCCTCACCGGATTCTCAATTTCGCTGATATCAAACGCCGCCACCGCGCCCAGGCGCTCCGCGGCGCGAATCTGGGTTTTTCGCTTGCCCAGCGCAATCACGCGCACGCCGCGCGCCGAAAGCACGCGAATAAATTTCAGCCCGATCGGGCCGCAGCCGATCACCACGACCGTGTCCGCCGGGCGAATGCCCGTTTCGTGAATGCCGCGCAGAACGCAGGCCAGCGGCTCAGCCATGGCCGCGTCCACGAACGAAACGCCTTCGGGAATCTCGAGCATGTTCTGGCGGACGATTCTGCCGGGGATGCGGATGTATTCGGCGTAAGCGCCATTGTTGAAAAGAAGATCTTCGCAGAGATTCGGCTGGCCCTTGCGGCAGATAGAAGCACGTGTTGCACGGCGCCGAATTCGCGGGCACCACGCGCATGCCTTTGTGCACGCCGCCGTTCACCGAGCGGCCCTGCTCTTCGATCACGCCGGCCAGCTCATGTCCGAAAAGCGCGGGCGGCTTGATCATCCGCGCGTGGAATCCCTGTTTCCAAACTTTCAAATCCGTGCCGCACGTCAGCGCCACTTCCACGCGCACCAGCACTTCATCTTCGGCAACGCGAGGAATATCCACGCGCTCGATTTTCACGTCTTCCCGGCCGTATAGCACGGCCGCGTTCATGTGTCCGTTTCTCTCTCGTCTCATTGGTGCGTGATCACTACTTTTAGCGTATCATCCAGCGGGCCTCGCCGCCAACTCCAGCGCCTCCGCGATCCGCTCGAGCGGAAACCGGTGCGAGATCATCTCCCGTATCGGCAAGCGCCGCTCGAACACCAGCGCCGCAGACTCTTCCTGATCGTCCACCGAAGCGCTGTAACTTCCCAGAATTTCTTTTTCTTCCACCCCCACGGCAGCGGCAGGAAATTCCAATCGCGTCACCGGATCGTTATGCGCAAACAATAGCACGCGCCCGCCCGGCCGTGCGATAGCCAGCGCTTCGGGGACTAATGACGGGTTGGGCACCGCCACCAGGACGGCGTCCGCCCCTCGCCCGGATGTGCGGCGGCGCATTTCGTCCAGCAAATTTGCGCTCTTGGGATCGAACGATTCCGCGGCGCCAAAGCGCACGCTCGCGGCGCGGCGGCCCGGCATCGGATCGCTCGTGAAAACTTCGGCGCCCTCATACTTTGCGAGCAGCATCAGCAGCATTCCGATGGGCCCTTGCCCGATCACCAGCACCGTTTCGCCCGGAGCCACGCGCGCTTTGCGGACGGCTTTGAGGCAAGTGTTCACAGGCTCGACGAATGTGGCGTCTTCAAAGGTGACGTCCGGAGGCAGCGCGATCATTCCGCGTTCGACGACCCAGGGCATCGCGCGCACATATTCGGCGAAGCCGCCGCCGTTGGGATCGAATCCCGCGGTGAGGCCCGTTTTCTTGTATCCCGCGCACTGGGAGAAAAGCTTGCGCTCGCAATAGAAGCACGCGCCGCACGGAATGTGATGAAAGCTCATCACGCGGTCGCCGGCTTTGAATTTCTTCACGCCCGCGCCCACTTTGACGACGGTTCCGGCCAGTTCGTGGCCGAGAATCTGCGGCGGCGCGACGAAGCCGTGCTGGATTTTCTTGATGTCCGTGCCGCAAATGCCGCAGGCGGCGACGCGGAACAGCACTTCGCCTTCGCCAATTTCCGGGATGGGGACGGATTCGACGACGACGCGCCCTTTGCCGCGATAGACGCCGGCGCGCATGTGGCCCAGGGAGCCGATTGGCCTGTGTGCGGGGTCGATTTGGGTGTTGTGTGGCTCATTTTGTCCTGGTCGTCAAAATCGCATTTTATTTGCGATTAGAAATTTTTAGGTCCTTTTATTTCAGCTACTTGACCTCAATTCTAATTCCAGATTTGCGATTAGAGATTTGGCATTGGCCTGCTCTAATCGTAACAATTGTCTCTCGCACCGTCGCTCATCATTGGGCGGCCGCCTTCACTTCGATCGGCTGGGCGCTGACGGCGATCCGTGCGATGTAGCGATCCAGGAACTGCGCCAGCGACTCGGCTGCCTTTTTGCTCTGCTGTCCGAGCTTCACAAGACCGGGAAGCGCTTGCGGGTGCATCGCGACCTGCCCGAGCACGCGCGGAATGCTGAGCCGCCCTTCGTCGCTGAAAACTTCGTTCATGTCGAGCGGAAGTGGCTCTTCCGACAGTGTCGCTGACGGCGCGAACCGCAACCCCCGGAATCCCCGCATCGCAGCCGCGGCAAGAATCTCGAAGCTTTCCATTTCGACCGCGTCGGCGCCCTTGCCAAGATGCTTCTTTTCGTCAGGTCGCCCGATAGCCCGCTCGGCGCTGTAGAACCGGTTCACCACAGTCGCGCCGCATTCAGCGGCGAATGAAACAAGCGAAGCGCTGCTCGAATCACTTCGGGATCTCCATTCCCGTCCCGGACGCCCTCAGAAGCTATCTCACGAGCCGCAACGACCTGCGCGATCAAATATTCGGGCCGCAGACCTCCGGCTAAGCCCGAGGAGATGCAGTACTCCAGTGCTCCGGATTCGCCCCAGGCGATTTTCGAAAGGGCTAGTCTGCGCTGGCCGTTGGCCCACGCCGGTAAGCAGAACCCTCACGTCGGCGCCGCTGATTTCAGTAGAAAACACATCGGCCTTGCCCCATGTGCTCTCGCGGAATTTGTGCATCGTCCGCCAGGGGGCGAACTCGTTTTCGAGGGCGAATGTGACCAATATTTTCACCGTGGTTCCATTTACCGCTGTGCGACCTGAAACCTGCCGGTCTGAAGACCGGCGCTACAAAATCGTAAACCGAAAGTCTATGCCGCGGCGGCGTGTACTGTCGGTACGCTTGCGGCTTTGCCGCGGATGTAGCCGTGGGCTTCGTACCAGCGGACGGCGCGCTCGAGAGCGGCTTCGACCGACGTCGGCTTGTAGCCCAATTCCCTTTCGGCTTTGTCGCTTTCGACGAACATGCGATGGCGCGACATTTTCACGCCTTCGACTGGAATTTGCGGTTCGCGGCCGCGGAGGCGCGCGAAAAATTCGTCGGCGTAGCCGGCGGCAAGCGCGACGGCATGCGGCAAACGCACGCGCGGCGCGGGACGCCCGACGATGGCCGCGAGCGTGTCCAAAATCTGCTTCAGCGTCATGTTGCGCGCGCCGAGAATGTAACGCTCGCCGATGCGGCCTTTTTCCGCTGCGAGCAGATGGCCGGCGGCGACGTCTTCGACGGCCACTACGTTCAATCCCGTATCTACGTATGCGGGCATCTTGCCGTTCAGAAAATCGAGGATGATTCTCCCGGTCGGCGTCGGCTTCCAATCGCCGGGGCCAATCGGCGCGGTGGGATTCACAATGACCACGGGCACGCCCGCAGCCGCAGCGCGAATCGCCTCCTGCTCGGCCATAAATTTCGAGCGCTTGTAATGGCCGATCATTTCGCCGAGTTCGGATTGAGTTGTCTTCGTTTGGCAGCGCGCCGTGACGCGGAACCGCGATCGTTGCAACCGTGCTGGTATAAACGATCCGCTCAACGCCCGCACGCTGCGCCGCGTCAAGCAGCTTGCGCGTGCCTTCCACATTGCTTTCGTAGATTTCTTCGGGATGGGCCGACCAGAGCCGGTAGTCAGCCGCGACGTGAAAGACGCGGCGAACGCCCTGCATCGCGCGTTCGAGCGAAGCTGCATCGCGCAAATCGCCTTCGACGCGTTCGACCGGCAAGTCGGCGAGGACGTCCGGATTGCTGCGCTTGTCGAGCAGAAGATACGGACTGCATGTCCCTGGTTAACGAGCTGCCGGGCGACGTGGCTTCCCACGAACCCTGTGGCTCCCGTAACGAGCGTGGTCATAAAATGCGGAAAACCTCGTCTCCCTGCTGTGCAGGCGCCACGGGAATCACGCGCTTCGGAACGCTTCCGTTGCCGGAGCCGTTACCGTGGCCATTCGAATGGCCATTGCCATGGCCGTTAGCTTTTTTCTCGCGTTCGGTTGTCTCGCCGAGAAGGCCGCCCATCTTCCCGGAGAGGGTCCAGTTCAGCATCTTCCAGGTGTCGCCGAGTTTCTTGTTGCCGCCGAGCACCGCCGACGCCTCGTAACCCGCGTGAACCATGCAATCTTCGCAGCGCGGATCGCGGCCGCGGCCGTATTTTTCCCACGGAGTCTTTTCGATGAAATCTTTGAACGTCTCGTGGTGCGCGTCCGTCATCAGGTAGCACGGGCCTTTCCAGCCGCGCGGGTTGTAGGTCGGATTGCCCCAGGCCGTGCACATCAGCTCGCGCTCGCCGCGCAGATATTCCATGTAGATGGGCGAAGTGACGATGTTGTAGCGCTCGAGCAGCTGGCTCGCCTGGCGGAACTTCTCGCGAATTTCCTCGCGCGACATGAAAATTTCCTTGGTCATCACCGCCGCGTAGGAATAGGCGGGCGAAAGCATGTGGCCATCGACGCCCAGCGTCTGCAGATAAGCGAAAAGGTCGGCGATCTCTTCGATGTCGGTTTCTTTGTAAATCGTGGTGTTCGAAGTGACCAGGAAACCTGCCGCCTTGGCCGCCTTGATGCCTTCGACCGCTTCGCGGAACACGCCGTCGCGCTCGACGCAGATATCATGCGTCTTTTCGAGGCCGTCCAGGTGAACGTTGAAGAAGAAGCGCGAGGTCGGCTTGAACTCGCTGCAGCTGCTTGCGGATGAACATGCCGTTGGTGCAAAGGTAGATGTGCTTCTTGCGCGCGAGAATCTCGCTGGTCAGCCGGCCGATCTCCGGGATAAATCATCGGCTCGCCGCCGCAGATCGAAACGATCGGCGCGCCGCAATCGTCCACCGCCTTCAGGCACTCTTCGACCGTCAGCATTTCGTTGATCGTGGACTTGTATTCGCGAATGCGGCCGCAGCCGGTGCAAGTAAGATTGCAGGCGTGCAGCGGCTCGAGCATCATCACCAGCGGAAATTTCTGCGCCCCGGTGATGCTCTTGCGAGCGAGATAACCCGTCATGCTCGCAGTCAAGCTTAAAGGAACTCTCATCCATTACCCCCGATCTTTATTTAGATGCTTTATCTCCTCGGCGGGAATCTGCAAAGCGAAAGATTTGCGCCGGCCTTTGCGCATATTGTCGATAGCGCGCAAGCGCGTACAGCGGGAACGAATTCCGGTAGAGGTGATATTTCAAATAAAAGACGCACGGAAAACCTGTGCCGGTGAATTCCGCTTCGTCCCAGGAGCCGTCTGCATTCTGATGCTCGGTGAGCCAAGCAGCCGCGCGTTCGGACAGCGGGATCGTTGGGTCCAACTGCCGCAAGCAAGCCAATCAATGCCCATGCGGTCTGCGAAGCCGTGCTCTTGCCTTTGCCTTTCAGCGCAGGATCGTAATAAGAAAGAATGGATTCGCCGAAGCCGCCATCGGGATTCTGCACGGAGCGCAGCCAATTCGCGGCGCGCTGGCAATCCGGATCGGACGATAGCCCCACTGTTTCAAGAGCGCGCAGCACGCCGCTCGTTCCGTAAACGTAATTCACGCCCCAGCGGCCGAACCAGGAGCCGTCTGGCGTTTGATCGTGCTTGATGAAATCGCGCGCGCGATCCACGACCGGATGATTCGCAGGCCAGCCAATCTGCCCGAGGCATTCCAGCACGCGCGCCGTAACGTCGGCGGTTGAAGGATCGAGCATCGCGTTGTGGTCGGCAAACGGAATGTGATTCAGGAACTGCAGATTGTTCTCGTGATCGAATGCGCCCCAGCCGCCGTCGCTATTCTGCATGCTGACGAGCCAGGCAAGCCCGCGGCGGATTGCACCACGCAAGCGGAGCGGAATCAGGATCGGCGACGCGGCCAAGCGCCATCAGGACGAATGCGGTGTCGTCCACATCGGGATAGAAGTCGTTCCGAAACTCGAAAGCCCAGCCGCCCGGCGCAGCTCGCTTGTTCTTCACCTGCCAATCGCCAGGGCCGAGAATCTGATTCTTCGAGCACCCAACGCTCCGCCGCAACCAGCGCCGGATGCGACGGATCGAGCCCGGCTTCTTCGAGCGAAACCATCGCAATGGCCGTGTCCCAAACCGGCGAAATGCAGGGCTGGACGCGAATCGTGCGGCCTCTTTCGTCTTCGATTTCATAGCGCTCGAGAAACCTGATTTCGCGGTGCAGCAGCGGATCGTCCACATCGCGCGCTTCCGCGAGCAGCGCGAAAATCGAATTCATCATCGCCGGGATAGATCGTTCCCAGGCCTTCGCTGCGTTCGAGGCGGTCCATCATCCATTTTCGCGCGCGAGCCAGACACGATTTTCCGGAAAGGCTTCCAGGGAGAACGCTCGTAGAGCTTCAGGCCACGTTCCAGCGCGAGAAAGGCATTGCGCCAGGTGAAGACGCCCTTATCCCAGGCAAAGGATGCCGGTCTCTGCCCCGGAACTTTGAATAGCTCGGTGACCGTAACGTCCGCCGGCAACGGCCATTTCGGCTTGTTGGCGTAAACGATCGCGAGAGGAACGACGATTCCGCGCGTCCACGACGACATTTCGTAAAGGTTCAGCGGGAACCAATCCGGCAAAAGCATCATCTCGGGCGGAATCGAGGGCACCATGTCCCAGCTGATGGCGCCGACCATCGCGAGATAGAACCGAACGTAGGAATTCGTCGCTTCGAGGCCGCCGAGGTCCAGTACTTTTTGCTTCGCGCGCTGCATGTGCGGCGCATTGGCAGGATCGCCTGCGAGGCGAAGCGCGACGTAAGCCTTCACCGTGGCATTCAGCTCCGAAGGGCCGCCGTAGAAGATGTACCAGCCGCCGTCTTCGAGCTGCCGTTCGCGGATATAGCGCGCGAGCTTGGCGGTTTTCTCGGATTTAAGCTGACCCAGGATGTGCAGGTAGAGAATGTAATCGGATTCGAGCGTGGTATCGGCTTCGAGCTCGCCCCACCAGTAGCCCTCCTGAGCCTGCGCGGCTAACATCCAGTCGCGGCTGCGGGAAATGGCCTGTTCGACGAGAGATTCGAGGTTGCGGGTTTGAACTACCGCTGTGGCCTGGCTCGCTCCGCTGTGGGATGTCTCTATACGCAGTCTTGCTTCCGGTGTCATCAATCCCTCAGATATATTTTCGGTCCTTATCGGCCCATTTGGAAATTGCAGCTGCAGCCGGGTAGCGCCGCTTTCACCCAGAATGAACGGCCTGGCCCCTTTTATTGCACTGCTTACTTCGCTGCCCTGCGGAGGGCATCAGAACCGGGCGCCCATTGCTTGCCCGTCCCAACCGCCGCGTCCGCTTACCCGGCTTCCCCACTAGCCAGTCTATGGGACGTTTTATGAGCTGAAAACGCTCGGTAAAAACATTTTTGCTTCATCGCACAACGCGACTTCTTCCGTAACACTAACATTATGTTCGGCTTTGGCTTGTCGGTCAACTGAATTTCCATGCCAAGTGTCCAAACTTATGATGCTGGGGGACGGGAAATGGTGCCGGACAAAAAGTGCGCCAAATCGGGCGGGAGGGGCGATCCGATGGGTTGAAAGAATCGCGGTTTCGGGGCGGCGGCGAGGGATCGGAATCGCTGGTCTGAGTCATCGAATGGCGAACGGAACACGAAAGCGTCGGCTCGCAGGAGATTCTCGCGGGCGGAGTCCTTGAAATCGGGGTTTGAGGGATCGAGGACCATGACGAAGAGCGATGGTGTCCAAAACCTCATTAGGGCATCGCTTTCGATCACGGCGTATTCGGATTCGGCGTTCGCCAATTCGGCCGCCAGCGCTGGGAGCGCATCTTTCAGGCCGTGCTCTTTCGTTTCGACCCACAGGGATCGGTGGGCGCCAGCAGCCAGGAAGCGCGAAGCTGTCTGAGTTGCCGAGGCGGCAGGTTTCCTCGCGAATTGCGTAGGAATGCTCTTCTGGCGGGCAATTGCACGAGGATCCTTTTATTGGGCAGCCTGATTCGGCGTATGGAGTGATTTTTACGGCTGTCCAGTGCCAATCTGGGAAGGCGCGGATGATGTCTGCGACGAGCGTGGATTTCCCGACTTTGCGGCACTGACCTCCCACGGCGAGCAGGAAGCCTGGGAAGGGGGCCGGCGGTCGACTTGCGGTCATTGTCAGGTGGTTACCGTTAGGTAGTCACGGATTAGCGATCATTGATCCGTGTCGGTGTGTTGTGTCTTTGCAGTCATCTTTGATTCTAACTTGCGGATGCGTTCGGCCAATTCTGGCAGGCGAGCGAACCAGGCGTACTGTTCCTTGAACTTCTCGAGCGGGCGTGCGGGTGTGCCCCAAACGGTTTGACCGCTGCGGATTGTCTTGCCCGTGGGGATACCGGCTTGCGCGCCGGCAATGGCGCCGTCCTCGAGCTTGCAGTGATCGGCGATGCCGACTTGTCCGCCGATCATGGCGCGCTTCCCTATCGTGCTGCTGCCGGAGATTCCTGTTTGCGCGGCGATGACGGTGTGCTCGCCGATGCGGACGTTGTGCGCCACTTGCACGAGATTATCGATTTTTACTCCGGTAGCGATTTGAGTGGTTTCGAGCGAGCCGCGATCGATGGTGGTGTTGGCGCCGATTTCCACGTCGTCGGCAATTTCGATTCTGCCGACCTGCGGAAATTTCCAGTAGCGATCTTCGCCCGAAGCATGGCCGAAGACGTAGCCGAAGCCGTCACTGCCGATGACGGCGCCGGAATGAATTTCGACGCGATCGCCGAGGCGCGCGCCGGCGTAGAGCGTGACGCGTGGGTGCAGGATGCAATTCGCGCCGATGCGTGAGGCTCGGCCTATGAACGCGTGAGCGCCGATCGTGGTGCCCGCGCCGATTTCAGCTTCCTCTTCGATCACGGCGTATGGGCCGATGGAAACGTTCTGCGCGATCTTTACTGTGGGCGCCACGATAGCTGTCGCGTGAATTGTGGATTTTGGCGTGACGCGCGGCAAGAGCCAAGCTGCTGCTTTCGCGAAGGCGAATTTCGGATCGGCGACTTCGAGGATTGTTTTGCCAGTTGCGCGGGTGTTCGGAGGAGCCAGCACGCATTTCGCCGCTGATTTCTCGATGCGTGCAGCAAATTTTGGAGCGTCGAGGTAGATGAGGTCGGTGGCTATTGCGTTTTCAGGGCCGGCGACGCCTGTGAGCGCGAGGCTTCCGTCACCTTGCAATTGCGCGCCGAGATATTTCGCCAGTTCAGCGGCTGTGTGATTCATTTGAACCTCTTTTCGATTTCTTGATTTGCGCGGAATTTGTCGCTGCGCCGATCATTTTCAATAAGGTTCGCAAAGCTAAAACGGATATATCGCCGGCTCTCCCGGTGGACGCGTCTTCCAGCGCTTGTGGACCCAGAGCCATTGATCGGGATGTTCGCGCACCCAGGCTTCAATCACGGCCATGAAGCGAGCAGTATTCTTGCGGACGTCGGCATCTTCATCGCCGGTGCGCACGAGCTCGAGAGCGCGTGCGAACTGCAGGCGATATTTCTTTTCGCCTGCGTCCCACGCCAAAAAACCGGGAATCACGGCGGCGTCCGTGCGCAGAGCGATTCTCGCGATGCCTGATGTGGTGCATGCCGGGCGGCCGAAAAAATCCACGAAGACGCCTTCATCGAGCGACGTGTTGGTGTCGGCCAATATGCCCACTGTGCCGCCTTCGCCGATCACTTTCAGAATAGCGCGCGCGGAGCGATTTTTTTCGATTGGCTGATTGCCGGAAAGGCAGCGATAGCGATTGATGAGCGCGTCCACGCGAGGATTGGCGACGGGACGCACGAGGAAATACAGCGGGTGGCCATAGAGCGCGTGCGCGAACGGAGCGAGTTCCCAGGCGCTCATGTGCCCGGTGAGGAAGAGGACTCCTTTGCCGCGACGCTGGGCGCACTCGAAATTTTTGGCGCCGTCGATGGTCACGATCTGCGAAATATTCTGCCGCGGTGTATTTTGGGAATTGCGAAAACTCGCCGGCCATCCAGCCGATCTGGCGAATCATTCCGCGGATGATCCGTTCGCGCTCCACGTCGTTCATATCCGGAAATGCGAGTTGAAGATTGAACATCGCCGCGCGCTTTAGAGGAGTGCGTACTTGATATGCGAGCACGGCAAACGCAGCGCCAACCCGACGCGCGGCGCTGCGCGGGAGCAAGCCAAGCGCTTTGAGACCAATCCACGCGGCCGCGTATTCGAGCCATTCTCGCATTGCGCGTCATTATGCTAGAGGCTCTAGAGCCGATGCCAGCGATGTGTGATGAAAGAGTGTTTGCGGCGATGTTAGACTCGGCGGGCTCGCGAGAGCGAAGCGCGATGAACATAAAATGAACGAACACTCGGTGTCCCGACGGCGCGCTGATGCCGTTGCGTATGCCAGCGCTGGCTTGATCATGGTCGTGTGCCTGTTCAGCCATTTGGGCGCGATCGGATTGGTGGGACCGGACGAGCCGCGTTATGCGTGGATTGCACGGGCGATGGCGACGAGCGGCGATTGGGTGACGCCGCGCCTCTATGGCCAGCCATGGTTTGAAAAGCCGGTTCTTTACTACTGGGCGGCTGCGCTGGGATTTTCGGCTCACTTGCCGGCCGAGTGGGCGGCGCGACTACCGTCCGCCGTTGCGGCGCTTGTGGCAGCCATTGCAATCGGTTGGCTCGGTTGGAAATTCTACGGGACGGAATCTTCGCCGTTCGCGTCGCCTTTCTTAATTGCGCCGCTGATTTTTTCGACGAGCGTTGCCGCGATCGGTTTCGCGCGCGCGGCGGGACCGGACATGTTGTTCAGCGCCGCTCTCACCGTCGCGATGGCAAGCGGTGCGATTGTGCTATCTCGACGCGGTGCCTTGCGTTCTGAAAATGACAACCGGGCAAGCAACGTCCCTTCTGATTACTTTGCGCTAGCCCTGTTCGGCGCGTCGCTCGGACTTGCAGTTCTCGCAAAGGGCCCGGCGGGAGTTGTGCTCGCCGCAGGCGCGATCGGAATTTGGGCTACTCGCGACGAGCGCAGTGGCGCAGCGCGCTCCGCCTGGCTCATCCCATCGCAATCGTCGCGTTCTGCCTGGTCGCGTTGCCGTGGTACGTGCTTTGCGCCGCGCGCAATCCGGACTTTCATCCACATATTTATTTTTCAGCACAATTTCGAGCGCTACCTGACTCCCCTCTTCCAGCATCGCCAGCCGTTCTGGTATTTCGTCCCGATTCTTCTGCTCGGATTGCTCCCGTGGACGGCCTGCCTTTGGCCAGCTGCTCGAAGAAGGACTGCGACTCTGGCGGCAGAAATCCTGGAGCAACTCGCCGGGATTCTTTTTCGCGTGCTGGGCCATTTTCCCTTTTCTTGTTTTTCAGCTTTTCGCAATCGAAACTGCCGGGATATATCCTTCCGGCTATTCCTCCGCTCGCGCTCCTGATTGCGGTCGGATTGCAACGCCGGATCCTCGCGCCTAAATCGCAGCCTACACTCGTTGCGTCGGCGTGGTGTGTCCTGATTGCAGTCGGGATCACATGGATTGTCATGGCGCTCTCGGCGGTTCACTGGGTAAACCGCCTTCCTGCTGCCGCACGCGACGTTGCCGGAAGAATGATTCTGCATATTTCAATCCTCGCGGTAGCGGGCGGGATCGTGATTGTGGTGCTTGCTCTTCTTCGCAACCGCGGCGCAGTGCTGCTTTCATTCTTTATGGCCGCGCTTTGCGTTGAACTGGCGGGCGCACGCGTCCTCCCCGCGCTTGATCCTTTTATCTCGGCAAGATTTCATGGCGAGCTGCTTCGCAATCACCGCTACCCGGATCGCGTCTTCACATTTCATCTCACGCGTTCCTGGCAATATGGACTCAACTTCTACCTCGGGCGTGAAGTCGCAGAATGGCCCCCTGCTGATGCGGATGCGGCACTCGTGCTCACCACACCCCAAGGGTTGGATGAGATCAGAAAAATGGGCCGGGTGCAGGGAGCGCTGGATGAACCTTACGAGGGAATTTTGTACGTTCCGGTGTTGCCCGCCCCTCGCTAGGGATTCGTTCGCGAAACCGGCGGCAAATTCTGCAGGAAGAAATTCACAATTTGATTTTCGTACGTGTGCCGATCGTCGTCGGTCATTTCGGAATAACTCAGGCGGTCGCGAACGAGCTGTTTCGGCTCCGGCGCCCGTGTGAAAATTTGCAGAGTCTCTTGCGCAAGCTGCGGACGATCGTCGGATTGAATGAACAGCTTAGGAATGCCCTGGGTTTTGGCCAGATGCAGCGAAACCGCCTGCTGCGAGCGGTAGCGATAATTCATCAACCGGAATCCCCAGTCGGAAAAACGGCTCACGTACGGAATCACGGCGAGGCCAGAGCGCTTCACCTCGATTTGAACCATGTCGCGCGGGTCGTCCCAGGCATTATCAACAATCAACGCGGCAATCCGGGGATCGGACGCAGCCACTTCCAGCGAGACAAACCCGCCCAAGTTCACGCCCCACAGACCAAACCGCTTCGGATTCACGTCGTCGCGCGTCGAAAGCGCCTGAACCGCGGCTTCCAGTTCAGCGGTTTCGCGATAGCCGAGCGTCGTAATACCCGGAGTCGAGCCGTGCCCCAGAAAGTCGAAGACAAACACGTTGAACTGATGATCCTGGAGAGCCGATACCAGCGTGAGCACGTCCGTGCGCTGCGACAAATATCCGTGGCACACGATAATCGTGGGCGCACCGCGCAGCCCCGGGAAGAACCAACCTTCCCGCTCCGGCTGCCCAGCGATCGGAAAAGAAAACGGAACAGGATGCCCCATCATCACGTTCAGGTCGTAGGAGGAGGGAGCGGAATGCATCGGCTTAAGGATTTGGTAAAGGAGAAATCCGGAAACGGTAGCGATCGATACAAAACCAAAGAGGATTATCGCCAGCAGCGCAGAAACGACTTTGGCGGGGCGCGTTGTGGGATAGCGTAGCTCTGAGAGGACGGCCATCCGTTGAGCGCGAGCGCGCGATTTCGCGCCTCGACAAACGGAATGTTAGCACAATTCTATGACTATCCCTGTTCGACACTTGTTCGCGTTTCTATCCGGGACACGCGTTTGGGTTCTTTCACTCGTCACGGCTATAATGACTCACGGGAGCGGCTCCGGCCTACATGCAGATTGTTGACCTCCGGCAGGTCCATTCGAAAACCCTCGACGTGTTGTTTCAGGAGGAAGCACGCCACTGGCGCGACGAACTGCATTGGGACTACCGCCCTTCGATCGATCTGATTCGCAAATTCATCGATTCCCGCTCGCTGAATGGTTTCCTCGCGCTCGATAATGGACGTCCCGCAGGTTACGGTTTCTACGTGCTCGAGGATCACAAAGGACTGATCGGCGGCCTGTTTGTTTCTTCTGATTACGCCCAATCCGCGATTCCAAAGGAAATTCTCACCGAGATGCTGGCTGCGCTTCGCGCCACGCCGCGGCTGGAACGCATCGAGGCGCAGTTGATGCCCTTCGGAATCGAATTCGATCCGGCTTTCCTTTCCAAGGAGATGCACCTTCACACGCGGCAATTCATGCTTCTGCGCCTTGCGGATGCGAAGGTGAGCGAAAAGCCACTCTCACCCGCCTTTCGCATGGAGCCGTGGAGCGACCGTGCGTTCGATTCAGCGGCAAGATTGATTCAGCTTTCCTACGCGAATCACGTGGATGGCGATATCAACGATCAATACCGCTCCGAAGCGGGCGGAATGAAATTCCTTCGCAACATTGTGATTCTGCCGGGATGCGGTCAGTTCTTGCCGGAAGCGTCGTTTCTCGTGCGTCCGACCACCGGAGATCGCCTGGTCGGCATGGTTCTTACTTCAACGGTGAAAGAACGCGTGGGGCATACCACACAGGTGTGCGTCCTGCCCGGCTACCAGGGCCATCGCATCGGACGCTCCCTAATGGAAGCCTCGATCCACGCGCTAATACGCCGCAAGTACGAGTGGCTGTCGCTCACGGTGACGGCGGTGAATACGTCGGCAGTGCAGCTCTACGAGCATCTGGGTTTCAAAACGATCAAGAAATTCGCAGCAGGCGTGTGGCAGGCGTAACGAATTCAAACTACTTCTTCGCGCGATCCTTCAGCAGGCCCTTCAGCTCATCCATGAATTCCTTCACATCCTTGAAATCGAGATACACGGATGCGAAGCGTACGTAAGCCACCTTGTCGAGCTTCTTCAGGCTCTTCATCAGCATTTCGCCAATCTCGGACGTAGTGCGTTCGCGCTCCGGCGCTTCGCTGACGTATGCTTCCGCCTCGTCAACAATCGTCTCGAGCTTCCCCACCGGCACGGGCCGCTTCTCGCACGCTTTCAGCAATCCCTGCAAAATTTTCTGGCGGTCGAATTTCTCGCGGCGGCCATCCTTCTTGATGACCATGTAAGGAATTTCGTCGATGCGCTCGTAGGTGGTAAAGCGGCGGCTGCACTTCAAGCACTCGCGGCGGCGGCGTATCAGATCGCCGGTGCGCGCCTCGCGCGAATCCACCACCTTGTCGTCGAGATGCGCGCAGAAAGGGCACTTCACCGCGAACTCTCTTCCGGCCGGTCTGCCGCCTGATCGGCGCCCTCGAAGAGCACCACTTCGCTCGCCCTCTCCTGCTCCTGCACCATCCGGCGCAAATCTCCCATGGACCAGCCTTCACTCAGCATCAGCGGAATACCTGCAAAACAAACAGTCGCGAAAGCGATCAGCCATACAACCACCGAAGCCGCCACAGCCGGTTCATGTTCTACTCCAAAAATCAGCGTCAGCACAAGAATCGTGCTGGCTTGCGCTCCGCCTCCCACGCCCGGCAACTGCGCCACTGAGCCCACCATCGCGAAGGCCAAGACGAGCAGCGCATCTGTAAAGTGGAGCGTTGCCAGTCTGCCGCCAAACGCGCGCATCACCCATAGATAAACAAACGCAACCAGTATCCAGTGCACCGCCGTGTACAAAATCAGCAAGAAGAGATCATTCCAAGTGCGAATCGCCTGCAACCCCTCGCTGAATCCTTCCACCACCACAACTACCTTCTCGCGCCATCCCGTGCGCCATCTCGGGTTCCGCAGAAAATCCGTGAGCAAGCGCGCACCCTGAAATCGGAAGTAGACCAGCACCGCGATAGTCACAACCAGCCCATAGAGCAACGCCCGACCCACCGTGCGCGCGAAAACCAGCAGGTGTGCGGTGCGCTCGTTCACCAGCCCGCCCTGTTGGAAAAGAGCCAGGGCAACAGCGGCCAGCACCGCCGTTGCGGCAATATCCGAAATCCGCTCGAGAAAAAAGACGCCGAACATCCCCGCCACCGGCAGCGAATCCTTCTTGGCAATCAGCACCGGCCGAATCGGCTCCCCGGGGCGCCCCAGTAAAAAGAGACAGGTGAATCCCATGAGCGTCGCTTTATACACATTCCAGAAATGCGTACGGCCCAGCGTGCGCGAAAACTGCATCCAGCGCAGCGCCCGAATCGCGTAGCAGACGTAGATCGCCGCCACGGCCAGCAGCAAAAGAGAAATATTTGCGTTGCGAACCGACTCCGCTACCATGCGCCAATCGAAGTTTTTCAGAGCGCCGGAATGCGCGAGTTCATAGACGATGAAAGCGAGGACAATTGCCGCGATCAGAAACGTGAGGTACTTGCGCCACTGGGAAGGCATTCGCCGCAAAAGCTAACAGGTACATTCGCAAAGTTCAAGCGGGCGTTCGGCGCAGTTTCTTCCATTCGCGAGGCAGCTTGTGTTCCTTCGCGCTGGACAGCTAAGATGCATCGCGATGGTGTGGAACTTTTCGACCCCATTTTGCGTTTCATGACTGAGGCCCGAAAGGTGACGCAACGCGCGAGGCTGAGGAAGATTGGAGCCCGACGCTCAACTGGTGCAGCAATGTCTCCGGGGCGAAGGGCCGGCCTGGGAAGAACTCGTGCACAGGCACGCGAGGCGCGTGTACAACATATGCTATCGCTTCACCGGCAACGCAACCGACGCGCAAGATTTGAGCCAGGAAGTTTTCCTGCGCATCTATCGGACGCTCGCCAGTTACCGGCCGGCGTATGGAGCGTTTCCCACGTGGCTCACGAGCGTAACGCGCAATCTGCTAGTGGATCACTACCGGCGCACGCGCCACGATCGCGTGACGGATTCGATCGACGACGCGATGCCGGTGCTCGAGGCCAAGCACTCGCAGGCGCGAACGCCCGACCGGCTCGCCGAAGCGTCCGAGTTGAGCGCGCAATTGCAGCGCGGACTGGCTCGGCTTTCACCCGAGTTGCGCGAGGCGGTAGTCTTGCGCGATTTGCAGGGTCTGGAATACAACGAGATTCAAGCGGTGCTGGAAGTGCCCGAGGGCACCGTAAAATCGAGGATCAACCGGGGGCGCATCGAGCTGGCGCGGGTGCTGGAAGAGATGGGAGTGCGGCCATCATGATTTGGCCAGCGCGGTTTGTAGGTCGCGGTTTCAACCGCGACGCTTGGCTCGTAACCGGCAGCGCTGCTGTAGCGAGTTTTTTGACGTCAGGGCATGGCTTCAGCCATGCCACAGTAGGTGCAGCATTGGGCGGCTTCAGCCGCTGAGGGAAGTCGGGAAGAATAAAATGGACTGGAACTGCAAAATTTCGGACGAGCGGCTGAGTGAATATCTCGACGGCAAGCTTTCGCCCGCAGATGCCTCCGCGTTTGCAGTGCATACAGCAGGCTGCGCGGATTGCACGCAATTAGTCGCCCGCGTCGGCGCGTTGGTCGGCCAGATGCATCAGCTCGCCGAAATCGAAGAGCCGCCGCAGCTCGTCCAGAATATTCTCGACGCGACTATCGGTCCGCGCGTTCAAAAGGAAGGCTGGAGGAAGTGGTTCTCCTGGGTGCCGGTGCTCTGGCAGCCACGATTCGCGATGGGCATCATTACCGTGGCCGCTTCGCTCACAATCGTGATTCACTCCACCGGCATAACGCCAGGAAAGATCAAGCGCGCCGACTTGAGTCCAGCGAACATCTTCCGCTCGGCAAATCGCCAGGTGCATCTCACCTACGCACGTAGCGCGAAATTCGTGAGCGACCTCCGCGTCGTCTACGAAATTCAATCGCGCCTGCAGCCGCCTCCCGAGCCTTCACCCAATTCAGCGCCTGCGCCAGAGCAAAAGCAATCGCAACCAGATCCCTCAACGCCACAACAAAAGTCAGACAAAAATCCGCCGCGCGACCGCACCCAGGTTCACGGCGGCAGCATGTTTGCCGTGCTGATGCCCGCAACTTTCCCCGCTTCCACCATCGCAACGCTTACCAGGAGCCCTCGATGACCTGCGCCGTCCACGCCGACCGCGAAGCCACCGGCTATTGCCGCAATTGCGGCAAAGCGCTTTGCCCGGAGTGCACGCGCGAAGTGCGCGGCGCCCTCTATTGCGAGGACTGCCTCTCGAACCTGCTCGCAGGTCAGCTCGGCCCCGGCGGCCCAGGCGCAGCGGCAGGCGGCGCGCGCGCGGACGTGAATCCAGGCCTCGCCGCTACCCTCGGCTTTATTCCCGGCCTCGGCGCGGTTTACAACGGCGAATACGTCAAAGCGCTGATTCAGGTGCTCATCTTTGGCGGCATCATCGCCGGCCTTAGTAGCGACATGCCCAGCGGATACACCGCGTTCCTCGGCATCGCTCTCGGCTGTTTCTATTGCTACATGCCCATCGATTCTTACCGCGTCGCGAAAGCCCGCCAGCTCGGTCAGGCTGCGCCCGCCGCGATCGTCGATGCAAAAGGTGCTAGGCCCATCGGCGCATTCGTCTTGATTCTTATGGGCGTGCTTTTCCTTCTCTCGAATTTCAATTTGCTACAGACCGACTGGTTCGAAAAAGCGTGGCCCATCGGCTTGATTGCGCTGGGCGGCTGGCTCATCTGGGATCGCACGCACAGGAACGCTTAGGAGCGCCCGCATGCCGGACGAACTCAAAACACGCTGCACCTGTTCCAACTGCCGCATCCGCGGATTGATGGGTCCCGTGATGCTGATCACCATCGGCGTGCTTTTTCTCATCCGCCAATACACGCGCTATAGCTTCGGCGAACTCTGGCCGGTCCTGCTGATCGTCGCCGGCATCGTTCTCGTCGGCCAGGCCATGGCCTCTCGCGAAGGGCACATCGGTTCGTGAGGAGCGCGTGAGCAACGGCGCATTGCCACCTCAGCCGCAACGAAGCTCGATCTTTGCCGGTGTGCTTCTGATTTTTCTCGGCGCTCTCGTCCTTCTGCATCGCTATATTCCCGAACTCGGCATCGGCCATCTCATCGCGCGTTACTGGCCCGTGCTGCTCATCGTCTGGGGCATTGCGAAGCTTGTTGACCATCTGTCCGCCCAGCGCATGGGTCGTGCCCGCCCTTCCATGCTGTCTGGTGCTGAAGCGGTGCTGCTCGTGCTGCTCGTCGTCGTTCTCAGCTGGATCTGGGTTGTCGACTACATTCATATGAAGCATCCGGGACTTGAAATGGATGGCGTAAGCCTTTTCTCGCATCGACACTCGGACATGGAAGTGATTCCCCCGCAATCCATTCCTGCCGGCGCGCAAGTCACAGTTCAGACCGGCCATGGCGACCTCACGATTCATGCCGGTGACGTGAACGAAATTCGAGTGGAAGTAAATAAATCAGGCTCCGCTTCCAGCGAATCGTCGGCGCGCGAGCGAATGAAGGGCGTTCGAGTGGTTATCGAGCATTCCGGCGGCAGATATCTCGTTCATCCGGTGAATCAGGATCAAGCCAGCGGCAACGTGTCGGTGGACCTCGATGTCGAGCTCCCGAAAAACGTCTCGCTCACGGCCACCAGCGCCCACGGCGACATCAACATTTCCGGAATCGGCGGCGCGATCAGCGCTACCACACAAAACGGCGATATCGAAATTCACGACGCCGGTGCGGATGTGAATGTCCAGCTCCAGAAAGGAGACGTGCGCATCGCCGACGTGACTGGCAACGCGCGCATCAGCGGCAAAGGCAGCCAGATTGACGTGTCTGATGTTGCCGGCGATGCATCGATGGAAGGTGATTTCTTCGGACCGATTCGCGTCCGCAACGTGAAGAAAACGACCCATTACGCATCGCAACGGAGCGATATCACGCTGTCGCATCTAACCGGCCAGCTCGAACTCGATTCCGGCAATATCGAAATTTCCGACGTCGCTGGTTCCGCGAAGATTGACGACACACAATCAGGACATGGATATCGAGAATGTTGCCGGAAAGCTCGACGTTTCGAACGCTCATGGCGACATCAAAGTCCATTACTCGGATCCTCCACACGAGGATATCAACGTGGTGAACGACTCAGGAGAAATCGATCTCACTCTTCCGTCGAGCTCAAACTTCCAGATCGCCGCTTCATCGCGTTCCGGAGAAGTGCAGAGCGATTTCGAAGATGCTTCGCTCAAACTCGCAAATGAAAGCGACATGGGACGCCTGAACGGAACCGTTGGCTCACACGGCCCGCACATTACCCTCACGACGAGTTACGGCACAATTTACCTGCGCAAATCCTCGTAAGCCTCGTCCTGCAGTTTCTTATGCTCCGCTCGTTCCGCGCAACCGCTCCAGCGTCGCGAAAAAGTCCGGAAAAGAAACGGCCACGCACTCCGCGTCGCGTATTACCGTGTCGCCTTCCGCGCCAAGCGCCGCCACCGAAAGCGCCATGGCAATCCGGTGATCGCCTTGCGGATCCACTTTCGCCCCGCGTAATTTCCCGGCCGCGCGGCCCGCCACTCGTAGCCCGTCCGGAAACTCTTCCACGTCTGCGCCCATCTGACGCAAGCCCGCCGCAAGCGTCGCAATCCGGTCGCTTTCCTTCACGCGCAACTCCGCTGCGTCATGAATTTCAATTCCCTTCTCCGTGTACGCGCCAAGCGCCGCAAGCATCGGCAATTCGTCAATCATTTCGGCCACTTGCGGCCCCGCAATGCTCCCGCCCGAAAGCTGCGAATATTTTACCGATAAATCTCCGATCAACTCACCATCGCGCAATTGCACCGAAGCGATATTGATTTGCGCGCCGATCGAAATCAGAAAATCGAGCACTTTCGCTCGCGTGGGATTCAGTCCTACGTTATGCAGCATCAGCGACGAATCGGGAAGAATCAGCGCCGCGCACGCGAGAAATACTCCGCCGGAAAGGTCTCCCGGAACCGTCAGTTGTCGAGCGACAAGTTTTGGCCGCGGCTGAATTCGAATCGAGTCCTTCACGGTCTCGACCGTCGCCCCAAACTCGCGCAGTGCAAGTTCAGTGTGATCGCGCGTGCGAACCGATTCGCGCACCGCCGTCGCCCCCTCGGCGTACAAACCGGCGAACAATATCGCGGACTTCACCTGAGCGCTGGGCACAGGAAGCGCATAGTCGATGGCCCGTAAATTTCCACCGCGGATTTCAAGTGGTGCCAAATCTCCGTCGCGCCCGCGAATCTCCGCTCCCATCTGCCGCAGTGGCTCAGCCACGCGCCGCATCGGACGCTTTCGCAGCGAGCTGTCGCCAGTAATCGTCGAAGTAAATCTCTGGCCCGCCAGCACGCCAGAAAGCATTCGCATGGTGCTGCCGGAATTTTCCGCGTCGAGCGCGCGCTTCGGCGGCTTCAGCCCGTCAAGGCCGCTGCCCGTGATTCGAACCCGTTCACGAGTCGCCTCAATTTCAACGCCCAGCTTTCGCAAACATTCGAGCGTGCTGCGGCAATCAGCGGCTGTGGCGTAGTTGAATATTTCGCTGCGCCCCTCCGCGAGCGCCGCGAGAATTGCATACCGGTGCGAGATGGATTTGTCGCCTGGCAGTTCAACAACGCCGGTCACGTTTCCGCCCGGCGAAATCGTTTTCTTACTCACCGCGCGATTCTAGCACGCAGTCTCCGCGCCCCCAGTCTGCCTCGCGTCTTCATTCTGCGTCGAAAAACTTCAGCGCCATCGCCCCATGTGTTGCTGCTCCGCCAGCTCGCAACGCTGCCGCGACAAACGCCGATTCGGCAATCTCTTCCCGCGTCGCGCCGGCCGCCTTTGCCGCTTTTGAGTGCACCGCAATGCAGTAAGGACATTGTGTTGTGCAGCCGACGGCGACCGCGATCAACTCCCTGTATTTCTTGGAGATTTTTCCATTCTCGCTGCCGACAATATTGTTGAGTCCGAGCCATGCTTCGAAGTCCGCCGGTGCAAGCTTCCCCATTTCCTTGAGAAAATGAAGGTCTCCGGCATCGTGATAATGTTCGCTCACTGTAAGTTCCTCCCGGCCAGAGTCAGATGCCTGTTTCTGAATTTCGACTGGCAAATATTTATCGCCTCGAAGCGCCGCAACAGTGCCAGATAGCTGCGAGGACTCGGTAGCCAAACAACCGTTTGCATACCATTTCGCATCTTGCTACCGTCATGCTTGGGCCATGAAATTGCACATCAGAACCGGCAGGGAGAGAATGCTGGCAAGGAGCGGAAGCTCCAGCCGACAACAGACCCCCTCTGGGCGCATGTCTAATAGGAACATTGCGCAAGTCAGAAATTCAGCTAACTCCCGCAGAATGAGTGGTTACGTAATTTCTAATGGACACAAAACGAGCATTTGCACAAAACGTCGCTCACCGGTCGGTCCGATGAGTGGCACGGGAGTTCCCTTGTTTGCTTCTCGATTTGCCTCCGCGTATCATCGTGATTCCATGCTCATGAGGTTTAGAAAGCTGTGGATAGCGATTCTCGCTGTCCTGTCTGTCTGTTCGCTTCCCCTTTACGCCGCAGATTCTCCCGAAATCATGCCGCTCAGCCAGATTAAGCCGGGCATGAAAGGCGTCGCTTACACGATATTCGAAGGCGATCAGATCGAGAAGATGGACCTCGTGGTCCTCGGTACGCTGCGCAATGCGCTCGGTCCGAAGCAGGACGTGATACTGGTGAAGCTGGTCGGCGAGAAAGTCGAGCGTACCGGTGTTGTCGCTGGAATGAGCGGTAGCCCAGTCTACTTCGACGGAAAGCTCGCCGGAGCGCTCTCGCTGAAGCTCGGCATCTTTACGAAGGAAGCAATCGGCGGCGTCACTCCGATCGAAAATATGCTGGACGTGGAAAAGGCCGCTGCCACTCCCGCCAGCCCGATGCCTGGCGCGATACCCGCAAATCCAGCCTCAACCGTCGACACCCGCATACCGCTGCCAGAAAATTATGCTCATCAAACCGGCGCAGGCGGTGGCCAATTCCTGGTGCCGATTGAAACTCCGATGATCTCCACCGGCCTTTATCCCGAAACGCTCGCACAATTCGGCAAACAGCTTTCTGCCTGGGGCATGACGGCGATGGCTGGCGGCACAGCCGCTCCGTCACCGGAAGATGCCAACCTGAAAGCCGGCGACATGGTTGGTATGGAGCTTGTTCGCGGCGATCTTTCCATCGCCCCCGGCTGTACGGTAACCTTGGTGCAAGCCGATCGGATTTTCGCCTGCGGCCATCCGATTTTCGGGTTTGGCGCGGTAGCGCTGCCGCTCACGCGCGGGCATGTGCTCCTCACGCTTGCTTCTTCGATGGCCTCCACGAAAATCATGTCTACCGGAGGCTTGATCGGCACGCTTACGCAGGATCGTCTCACGGCTGTGATGGGCAAGCTGGGCCCTGGTCCGGCGATGATTCCGATGGACGTGCAGCTCGCTACTCCATCGGGCGAGAAAAGTTTCCATTTCGAAGTGATCGAAAGCCCGCAATTGACGCCGCTACTCGTAGCCATGGCCACATTCAACGGAATTGTCGCCAGTCCGGCATACAGCGAGGGATCCACTCTGTCGCTCGAAGGTTCGATCGACATCAAAGGACACACGCCAGTGCGGCTCGAAGACCTCTTCGCTCCCACAGACGCGCCGGTTCCGACCGGATTCTTTGTTGCCACTTCAGTGCAGGGCGCTTTTGCCCGCGTTTACTCGAATCCTTATGAGCTTCCGCATTTGTCGCGCATTCAAATTCGCGTCACCACGATGCCGGAACGCCGCGTCGCAACCATCGATAACGCCTGGATTGAAAAGAGCGAAGTGCGGCCCGGGCGAAACTGTCGCCGTGAAAGTGCAGTTGCGGCCCTACCGGGGCGCGCCGTTCATTCAGGAAATTCCTGTCACGATTCCGGCGCAGGCTTCACATGGCAATCTGCAACTGGTGGTGAGCGATGCGGAAACGCTCAATCGCAACGTGCAGATGCTGGCCGGCAACTCGCAGACGCAGCTTCCCGGTCTCGAAGAACTGATCAATCTGATCAATCGCGAACGTCAGAACGACCGGCTCTACGCCACACTATTCCAGTCAACGCCCACGCTCCTCGTCGAAGACAAGGAAATGCCCAACGCGCCTGCCTCCGCCATCAATGTGCTTGACCAGCGCCAGAGTTTTGGCGGCGCGCGGTTGCTCGGTCAATCGAAAGCCGGCGAATGGTCCGTCGAGATGCACCAGGTGATCGCCGGTGAGCGCTCGCTGACGATCACGGTCAAGTGATTCCCGGGGCAAAAGGAGATGTTGTTTTGAAGATACGGCAAACGATTCTGGTGTGCGCGCTGGCGGCTGGGCTGAACACTGTCGCCCCGATTCCGACCCGCGCCGAGCACACGCGCGCCTGGCGTCAATCTGATTCCGGCGAATTCGAAAAAGGCACGGCAAAGGGCGTGGCAATTCGCAGCGACGGAAAGCTCATGCCTGCGCCGCGTTTCACATCGTTCTCCGATCCGAATCTCGCGTATCTCTGGACGCTTCGCCTCGATTCCAAGGGCCGCTTGTATGCGGCGGGCGGCTCCGACGCAAAAGTGCTGCGCTTCGATGAGGCAGGAAAGCCGGCCACTGTTTTCGAATCACCCGAACTCGCGGCGCAAGCGATCGTTTTCGATTCGCACGACAATCTTTTCGTAGGCACCTCGCCTGACGGAAAAGTCTACAAAGTGACGCCCGACGGCCAGAAGAGCGTCTTCTTTGAGCCCAAAACAAAATATATTTGGGCGCTCGCAATCGATCCGAACGGCTCGTTGTTTGTCGCGACTGGCGATTCCGGACAGATTTTCGTCGTGGGGCCTGACGGCAAAGGTAAACTTTTTTATCAAAGTGATGAACGCCACGCTCGCTCGCTGGCGTTCGACGCCAAAGGCAATCTGCTCGTGGGCACCGACCCCAATGGGCTCATCTTACGGATCGAAGTCGCTCGCAAGAACGGCGCAGCTTTGCCCGACGCAGGCGCTTCGTTCGTGCTTTACGAAACCAGCAAAAAAGAAGTCACCGCGCTTTTGACGGACCCGGCCGGAAATCTTTACGCAAGCGCCATTGGCGAAAAAACTCGTCCCGTGACCCCTGGTGTCCCTGCCATCATTTTGCCTGCACCTTCACAACCGCAGCAAATTGCCAATCCGCAACAGTCCGGCATCTCCATCGCCCAGATTCAGGCACAGGCGCAGAACGCAGCGCCGTTTTCGTTTTTTCCGTCCACCTCGGGCGGCTCCGAAGTCATAAAGATTGCGCCCGACGGTTCGCCCGAATCGCTTTGGACGTCGCGCGAAGAACTCGCTTTTTCCATGGCTCTTTCGCCGGCGGGAAAAATTCTGCTGGGCACGGGAAATAAAGGCGCCATCATCGAATTGGACAGCCAGAATATCTATTCGACCGTCGCGAAAACAGCTTCCGCACAGGTAACAAGCCTCGTAGCCGGAGCCGGCGGCAAGATTTTTGTAGCGACCGCCAACCCCGGAAAAATATTTACGATGGGGCCGGGATTTGAATCCGATGGAAGCTTTGAGTCCGACACATTCGACGCCAAGATTTTCTCGCACTGGGGCCGGCTCACCTGGTGGGGTGACAATGGCGCGACCGCCGGAAAAGTCGCCTTCTACGTTCGCTCGGGAAACACTTCGAGCCCTGAGAAAAACTGGAGCGCGTGGTCCGGCCCCTACAAGAATGCATCCGGCGAAACGATCAGCTGCCCGCCCGCGCGTTTCGCTCAGTGGAAGGCCGTGTTTCTTGACACGGATCACGGTGGCACGCCGAATGTTTCCTGGGTGAGTCTGGCGTATCAACCCAAGAATGTTGCGCCTGAAATTGACGACGTCGCGATTCAGGATCCTGGCGTTCGCGTTCAGGGATTCGCGCAGCAACTCTCTGGTCCCGGAAGTCCGATTCCCGCTCAGGTGAAAATGCCTCAGCGTCAGGGCACCGTGAATTTCGCTTCCCCGCCGCAACTGCAGCAGAAGATCGACGTGCCGCCGCAGGGATTTCAGGATAAGGGATATCAAAGCGTGGTGTGGAGCGCGCACGACGACAACGACGACGATCTGATTTTTTCTGTCTACTACCGCGGCGAAGGCGAGCAAAATTGGCGCTTGCTGAAAGACAAAGTCACGCAGCGATTTTATTCCTGGGATACCACGACGATGCCGGACGGCGCCTATTACGTGAAGATTGTGGGCTCGGATTCGCCGTCAAATCCGCCGGATCAGGCGCTTTCGACCGAACGCGAAGCCGATCGATTCGAAATCGCGAACACGCCGCCGCGCATCGAAAGTCTTCACGCGCAATCGAACTCGCCCACTGCGACCGTCACCTTCGAAGCTGTCGGTTCATCCGCGGCAATCGAGCACGCGCAATACAGCGTAGATGCTGGCGATTGGCTGATCGTGTTTCCTACCGGACTTCTCTCCGATTCGACGAAGGAAACGTACGAGATTCACCTCAGCGGTCTCGCCCCAGGTGAGCACACCGTCGCCGTGCAAGTCTCGGATCGCTTCGCCAACACCACGGCCGCGAAAATCACCTTCTCAGCGAGCGGCCACTCCAGCAAGTAGCAGCGCGACCGGAAAGCTACCGTAACTTTAATTGTCCCAGGTGCGAAATCGCTGCAGCGGTTCGAACTGCTCCACGGATGCGCCCACTCCCGTCCATCCGCGCTCGTCGGAGTATTGTTCGACGTGCACGACTCGCGCGCTGCATCGCACCGGCTCCGGACTTCGCCCCGTCAATTCGCGCGGCAGCGTGAAATAAATCTCCATCGCCTGCCCGATTTTCACTTTCTGCGCCGTCTTAAAGTAAATTCCGCGCTCGGACAGATTTACCGTTTCGCCTTCCTGCATGTCGAGCACGCGAACAGGCTTCGATGTTGAGACGGCGCTGTTCATCAGGCTGCTCGCCGGAGAAGCGGGCGCTGCGGAGTAAGTGCTTGTTGTCGCGCTTCTCGATACCGTCGATCCCGCTGCTACCGACAGCGATTCGCTAGCGAGCGGGCGAATCCGGATTGGAATCGAGAAAATCTTGCGGGGTGCGATACGGCGTTCGTTGCTGGACATAGTGCCTCCTGGGCGTGGCGATTAGAGTTATAAGAGGAAAAACTTCCAGAAGGGGTTCGCCGAGAATCGCACTGCGCTACAAGTGAGTCAAGGATTTTAATGTTTTCGCCGAAAAAATCTCGCGCCGAGTAGCATCGCCGCATTTCGCAGTGAAAAAGATGTGCCATAATGAACGTGCCCGTACCATGGCGACACAAACTGCAAATCCTAGCCCCAGATATTGAAGCGATCCGCGCCGCGCATCGCCGAATTTCACCTCGGATCCATCGCACCCCGGTTCTGACGTCCGCATCGCTCGATGAAATCGCCGGCGCGCGCCTCTATTTCAAGTGCGAAAACCTGCAAAAGACCGGCTCGTTCAAAATACGAGGCGCAACCAACGCGGTCTTTTCCTTGAGCGACGAAGAAGCGCGTAACGGAGTGGTGGCGCCCTCATCGGGCAATCACGCGGCAGCGCTCTCGCTCGCAGCTCGCTGGCGCGGAATTCCAGCGTTCATCATCATGCCGTCGAACGCGCCCATCACAAAAAAGCGCGCCGTCGAAAGTTACGGCGGCCAAATTACGGAATGCGAGCCCAATCTTGCATCGCGTGAAGCCACCGCCGCGCGGGTGATGAAAGAAACCGGCGCGCATCTCGTGCATCCCTACAACGACGTGCGCGTGATGGCCGGACAAGGAACTGCCGCACTCGAGTTGCTCGAAGAGGTCCCCGATCTCGATGTAATTTGCACGCCCGTCAGCGGCGGAGGCCTCCTCAGCGGCACGGCGATTGCAGCAAAAGCGATCCGCCCTCAAATTCGCGTCGCAGCCGGTGAACCCAGCAACGCCGACGACGCGTATCGTTCTCTCGCCTCAGGTCGCATCGAAGCGGGCTCGCCCAACGAGACGCTTGCCGACGGCCTGCGCGCAGTTCTCTCGCCGCTCACGTTTTCCGTGCTGCGCGAGCACGTGGACCAGATCTGCCCGCTAACCGAAGAAGAAATTATCTCGGCGATGCTTCTGCTTTGGGAACGGATGAAATTGGTAGTCGAACCCTCAGGCGCCGTGGCGGCGGGCCCTGCGCTTTTCCGGAAGCTCGGCGCAGAGGGCAAAAAGGTGGGAATTATTCTGTCCGGCGGGAATCTCGATTTAACGAAGTTGCCGTTCGCTACTTGGCCATGCTTCTCGGTATTTCCCAGCCGCAATTCGCATTCCACGCCCACAGAAACGCGACGACGCCGCTAGAAATCATCCGGCGGCCGCCAATCCGCCGGCGGAAACGCAATACCCCAGAAGTTCGGCTCCGTGGTATCAAATTCCAGCGGCGTGTGAAATCCTTCGGGCATCTCGCGAGGCGCACGCGCCACCTTGCATCCCACCCGTCGTTTTGTAAGCGAGTGTTCGAGAACCAACTGCGTATCGAGTGCCAGGCTGCGCGGCATCGCAATCAGCGCTCCATGGTCATTCACGCTGAGAGTCACGACTTCGAAGGTGGAATTCTTACTGCCCAGCGCAACATGGACGCTCACGGGCACTCGCAGCAGCACTCGCTGGCTGCGCCGCCGCTCTTCGCCCGCCACGGCGTGCCGCGCTCCTGCGACGCTCGATGAATTCGCGATCGCTCCTTGCACCGGCTTTGCAGCAACCGGCTTCGTGAGCGGAGTGGCAGGCTTCACCTGCGGCGTTCCCGGCTTTCCAGGCGCTAACTTCACATTTTCAATTTTCAAAGCTCAACACCCCAGAAATTTAAATCGGCCGCAACGAACTCTACCCCCAGGTCCCAACCGTCCGGCCGCTGCATTCCCTTCCAGACCACCAGCGCTTCCGATCTTTGCCGCGTCGCAAGATTCGTCACGCGAATTCTCTGCTGCAAGTCGAGTTCCTTTGGACTCACCAACAGACAGCCATAGGTGCTGACAACTCGCGTAAAGCTTGTTTCAAAATGGAGCGTTCCGCTTCGCTCGTTCCATTCCACCGCAATCGGGACGCGCGAATTCATGCGCGGTCCGCGTCGTTTGCGCCGGCTTCTGATATCCCTCGGTAGATCGAGTAGTGACATCCTGAAGTGCTCCCCGTGGGCTGGATACAAAACACGGGGCGAAATCCCACGTTCCGACTCGTTTTGCTATCGAAAACGTATCGTAAAGGGCGAGCCTAGCAGGGTCAATGGTACGCAGCGACAGGCGAAACTGTACCGAGGGGCAAGAAAGTACAGCTTTCATTTTTCGCGGATGACGGTGGGCAACAGATTTCTAAATACGCGGAAAGCTCAGATGAAGGCTGCCTTACCGCACACTTTATTTCCCGTTCTTGCGCGCCTTCCCGATCTGGCCTAAGAGAAAATGGCCGATGTCATCCCGCAGCGGCCTGGTCCAGATACCAAACCACACCTCGAGCAGGACGAATCCTGCCGGCCGGATACTTGCTCGGGACGTTTTGAGGCTCGTTTCGAAGTGCCGTCAGGATTTCGCGCTTGTTTTCACCAGCCACCAGGAAAAATGTGTTGAGCCCCTGATTCAAGACCACAGGAGTCAGAGTCAGCCGCTGCGGCGGCTCGGCAGGCGCAGTAACAGCCACCACCCAGCGCCTCTGTTCATCTAGCGCCGGCGAGCCCGGAAAGAGCGAAGCCGTGTGTCCCTCGATGCCGAGGCCGAGCAATTGAACGTCGAGCGCCGGCGGATCGTCACCGAAAAATCTTCGCAGCTCCACCTCGTAAGCTTCGGCTGCCTTGTCGGGTGAAGGAAAATCGGTCAGCATCGGATGCACGTTTTCTTTCGGGATCGGGACCTGATCGATCAGTGTTTGCCGCGCCATGCGGTAATTGCTGAGCAGATCGTCTTCGGGAACAAATCTCTCGTCGCCGAAAAAAATATGCACGCGATCCCAGGGGGTCTGCGTCTTGTATTTTTCCGCCCAGAGAGCATAAAGCTTGGCGGGCGTGTGGCCGCCTGCCAGGGCGATTGAGAAACGGCCCCGTTTCGATACTGCGTCATTCAAGATGCGCAGAATCTCTGCGAGCGCCGCTTCGCTCATTTCTGCGATGGTGGGAAAAATCCGGCTCTCGAAAAACATCGCTTTATTTTGTGCTCGCCGTTTTCACGGCGTGTCCGCCAAATTCGTGGCGCATCATGGCGAGCAGCTTATTGGCAAATGGCTCGGGGTCCTGCGAACGAAAACGCATATCGAGCGCGCCGGAAATCACAGGAACCGGAACGCCGAGTTCCACGCCTTCGATCACGGTCCAGCGGCCCTCGCCCGAATCGGTGACGTAACCTTCAATCCCAGCGAGCGTGGGATTCTTCGAAAGAGCATCCACCGTGAGATCGAGCAGCCAGGAACGAATCACGCTGCCGAATTGCCAGATTTTTCCGATCTGCAATAGATCGAGCGAAAATTCCTTCTTGTGGCGCAGCAGGTCCAGCCCTTCCGCGTATGCCTGCATGATTCCGTACTCGATTCCGTTGTGAACCATCTTCACGAAGTGCCCCGAGCCGGCGGGTCCCACGCGGCCCCAGCCTTTGTCAGGACCGGGTGCGAGCGTCTCAAAAATTGGCGAGAGACGCTTCACCACGTCCGCGTCGCCTCCCACCATCATGCTATAGCCTTCCGTGAGTCCCCAAACACCGCCGCTCGTGCCGCAATCCACGAAATTGATTTTCTTTGGCGCCAGAGCGGCTGCCCGGCGAACGGAATCTTTGTAGTAGGAATTGCCGCCATCGATAATCGTGTCGCCGGGAGCGAGATGCGGCACGAGCGCGGCAATCGTTTGATCGACAGGATCGCCAGCCGGCACCATCAGCCAGATAGCGCGAGGCGGCTTTAGCTGCGAAATAATATTGTCGAGCGAATTCGCGCTGCCCGCGCCTTTCTCGGCCAGCTTTTGAACCACCGCCGGATCGCGGTCGAAACCAATCACGCGATGGCCGCCGCGAATCAGCCGCTCCGTCATGAATCCGCCCATCTTTCCCAAACCAATCATTCCGAGTTCCATCGCGATTCCTCCTGGCTAATTTTTGTCGGCGGTGACGCCGAGCTTGGCAAGATCTTGTTTAAGTTGTTCGAGATTCTTCACGGCAATCGTTTGCAGGCCCAGTTCACGGGCGCATTCGAGATTGAGTTCGCGATCATCGATCATCACGCAGGCGGAAGGCTTGCGCTGCGTGATTTCCATCACGCGCCGGTAAATCTGGATATCCGGCTTGCGAACGCCTAGATAGCACGAACTGAAAAACACTTCGAAGTAATCCCTCATCTTGAATTGCGTGATGCGGTATTCGTTGATTTCGCGTGACTCGTTATTGAGCGCCGCCATGATGTATTTGCGCTGAGCTGCAATCTTGCCGCAAAACTCGAGCGCCTCGGGAAACGGCTGCGATTGCGAGAACATGAAAGCCTTGAAGTCTTCGGGCTTGTAATCCCTCGGCCGGTAGAACACCGTGCGCTGTACGTATTGATCGAGCGTGGCCTGCCCGGTCTCAAAGGCGTTGAGCATTAGCTCGTGACGATCGGAGAAATCGTCCCAGTCGAGATGGAATTTATCGGCCGCTCGTTTTCGCGCTTCGCGATCCCAACCGTTCGTGAGAATCACGCCGCCGTTGTCCCAGAACAGCGCCTCTATTTTATCCATGCCGCCTCATCCGGGTAGTTTTCCGCCTTCTCTCGATTCGTGGCATCCGAGCGTCAGGCGTCCATCTGGCCCCGGCGCCACGGCCTCCATTATCCTTATCCTGCACCGATTGCTAAAGAACAAAAGGATATCGCGGCTGTCGCCGGGGATATGATGAGCTAGCGAGTATGCCGGAACGTTACAGGGCGAAGAAATTCGAAGTGTTCACGATTGGGCATTCGACCCATCCAATTGCGGAGTTCGTTGAGATATTGAAAGCGAACGGCATCAAACGCGTACTCGACATCCGCACAATCCCGCGATCGCGGCACAATCCTCAATTCAATAGCGAGGCGCTAGCCGAGTCATTGCGCGCGGGAGGGATTGCGTACACACACATCAAAAAGCTCGGCGGGCTGCGACACCCCGCGAAAGACTCGATCAATCTGGGTTGGCGAAATCCGGGGTTCCGCGGATTCGCGGACTACATGCAAACGCCGGAATTCGACGCCGCGCTCGAACGCGCCATCAAGCTCGCGAAAACGAAGCCGTCCGCACTGATGTGCGCCGAAGCGGTTCCCTGGCGGTGCCATCGTTCACTCGTCGCTGACGCGCTCTCGGTGCGAAAAGTCCCGGTGATGCATATCTCGAGCGCGACGCGGGCGTCGGCCCACAAAATCACGCCGTTTGCGCTCGTTCGCGGCTCACGCATCACGTATCCCGACGAAAAGATTCGCCGACGTCGAAAAAAATGAAGTAGCGATCGGATTTGAATGATTAAGGCTAGTGCACGGGCGCGGCTGCATCGTGAACGCTCGGACGTTTCACGATGAAGGCCAGCGGAGTAAGACACGCCACGAGAATTGCCAAGAATGAAATTACGTCTTTGTATGCCAATGCGGTTGCTTGCTGCTCCAGCAGTTGCGCGATCCTCGCATACGCTAGGTTAATCTCTTGTTTGCCGGCCGCGTAAAAGATACCGCTGAATTTTTCCGGTGACCGTCTTAGGAAGCTCCGCGACAAAATGAAATTCGCGCGGGCATTTGTAATGCACCAGTCTACGCCGCACGGACTCCTGAATAGCGTGCGCAATATCTGGATGCGCTTGTAGCCCTGCTGCCAGCACAACGTAAGCGACCGGCTTCACGAGTCCCGCCCCATCCGCAACGCCGACGACAGCTGCCTCGGCAACCCGCTCATCACCAAGCAGCGCATTCTCCACTTCGATCGGCGAAACCCACATCCCCGACACTTTCATCATGTCGTCACTGCGCCCACTGTAATGATAGTAGCCGCCCGCATCGCAATAGAATTTGTCCCCCGTCGCCACCCATCCATTCGCCGACTTTACTCTCGCCGTATACTCCGGCTTCTGCCAATATTCTGCGAACGCGCTCTCGCCCCTAACGAACAGGCTGCCAATTTCATCCTCGCGGCACGGCCGGCCGCTATCGTCCGCGATTCTCACTTCGTAATTGGCAACAGGCGTTCCGCACCTCCCAGCCCGCGCATTTCCCGGCCGATTCGAAATAAAAATGTGCAGCATCTCCGTGGAGCCAATCCCATCAAGAATCTCAATCCCAAACCGCTCGCGAAATTGCGCGAATACCTCCGCAGGCAAAGGCTCGCCCGCAGAAACCGCCAGGCGCACCGACGACAAATCGACAGCCAACCCGCGATTAAATTCCTGCAGCAGCGCCGCGTAAAACGTCGGCACCCCAAAGAAAATCGTAGGTCGATGCCTCGCAACAAGCTCCGCCACCCGCTCAACCCGCGTCTTCTCCGGATTCAGCACTACGCTCGCGCCCGCAGACAGCGGAAAATACATCCCATTGCCAAGCCCGTAAGCGAAAAACAATTTCGAAACCGAAAAGAACCGGTCATCAGCGCGAATCCCCAGCACGCCCTCCGCATAACTGCGCGTCGCAACCAGCATGTCCTTGTGCTGATGCACCGCAGCCTTCGGCCGCCCTCCGCTTCCCGAGGTATACAAAAGAAAAGCTGCATCACACGCCGCCGTCGCGCACGTTGAAAGTTCAGCGGAAGCCGACGCAATCCACTCCGGCCACGCCCTGCACAATCACCAGCGGCACCAGCACCCGCACTCTCGCCGCCGACTACAACAACTCGCACACTGCTCGCCAGCGCAGCAGGCGCAAATTCACCCAGCGCACCTTCATCAACAATCGCAATCGAAGCTCCCGAATCCGAAACATAAAATGAATAATCGCCAGCACGCGCAAACGAATTAACCGGAACCGGAATCGCGCCAATCTTCGCAGCCCCAAAAAACGCCGCCATAAATTCCGCCGAATCGCGCAACACAATCAGCACGCGATCGCCGCGCGCGCATCCGCCAGCCAAAAGCGCATTGCCCACGCGATTCGCCAGCTCGCGAAGCTCCCCATAGCAAACCGCCCGCGGCTCGCCAAGAATCGCGATTCGTTCCGGATGCGCTTCCGCCGGACGATCCAGAAACCACTCCGCAATATTGAATCGCGACGGAATCTCCTGCGCCATGAAAGTCCCCAGCAAAACTCAGCGCGCGCTCACTGACCACATCCGCGCCGCCGCGTCGCCTCACTGCTCCTTGCCGCTCACCTTCGCAGCCACCTTCACCGGCACACCGTACATCCGCGCCGGCATCCAAGGATGCATCGGCACTCCGCCCGCGATGCGCGACTGAATTTCTCCCCCGAAGAAAATGTAAGGCTGCGCCGGCTCCAATGCGCTCGCTTCGTCGAGCCTTTTTCGCAAATCAGTAGGAATCGCAAAATCGATCGACGCCAAATTATCATCCAGCTGCGTCACCTTCGTCGCGCCCACGATCGTCGACGTGATTCCTGGCTGCGTCGCCACCCAGTTCAACGCCACCTGCGCCGCCGGCTTGCCCATCTGCTTCGCCACGTCCATCAGCGCATCGTGCACGCGCCAATTGCGCTCCGAGAATCTATTGAACGGACTGCCGCCCGGCGTCGTCAGCCTGCCCTGCCCTTCTCCCTTGTGCCCGCTCGTCTCGCGTTTATATTTTCCGCTCAAAAATCCGCCCGCCAGCGGACTCCACGGACAAACCGCGAGCCCAAGCTCCTGCGCCGCCGGCACATGCTCGCGCTCGATCGTGCGCTCCACGAGCGAATATTCCAGTTGTAGCGCGATCAGCGGTTCCGTCGCCTGGCATTGTGCGAGCGTTTGTGCCCGCGCCAAATACCACGCAGGCGTGTCCGAGAATCCGTAATGCCGGATTTTCCCCACGCGCGCCAGATCATTCATCGTCGAAATCACTTCTTCCACCGGCGTCACCGTGTCCCACGCATGCAGCCAGTAAAGATCAATGTAATCCGTTTTCAGCCGCCGCAACGAGCCTTCCAGCGCGCGATAAATATTCTTGCGCCCGTTTCCGCCCGCATTCGGATTTCCCGGATCGGTGTTAAACGTAAATTTCGTCGCCAGCACCACTCGATCGCGCAAATGCCGGTCCGTGATAAATTTCCCCGTCAGCTCTTCGCTCTTCCCTGCCGTGTAGCCATCCGCCGTATCGACGAAATTCCCGCCAAGCTCGATGTAGCGATCGAAAATCGCCCGCGAAGCATTTTCATCCACACCGAATCCCCATTCGGTGCCAAACGTCATCGCACCCAGGCAAAGCGGGCTCACTCGCAAACCCGAACGGCCGAGCGTCACATATTCATACAAACTCATGAGCATCCCTCCAATATTTCCGGCCACCAATATTTCGAGAGCAGCGCCAGTTTAACTGATTTATCCTAAACTATGTTTTGTGAGATACACGACCAGCGACGCTTGAAAGGAAAAGCATGCCAAACATAATGACTGAAAAGCATACGTTGGCGGTCGCCGACGGCAGTTCGATGCAAGCATTCGTCGCCCGTCCCGAAGAAAAAGGCTCGTTCCCCGGAATGCTCGTTTTCCAGGAAGCCTTCGGCGTCAACGCCCACATTCGCGATGTCGCTCAACGAATCGCCCGCGAAGGTTACGTCGCCATTGCCCCGGAACTTTTTCATCGCTCCGCCGCGCCAGGCATCGAAGTTCGCTACGATGATTTCCCGTCCGCGATGCCGCACATGAAAGCCCTCACCGAGCAAGGACTCGCCGACGATGTCCGCGCCGCCTATGAATGGCTGCGCGATTCCAGCCACGTCACGCCCGACCGCATTGGCAGCATCGGATTCTGCATGGGCGGCCGCGTTTCGTTTCTCGCGAACGCCACCGTCGAACTGCGCGCAGCGGTTTCGTTCTACGGCGGCAGCATCGCTCCGTGCTTGCTTCCGCGCGCGGCGAATCTTCATGCACCGATGCTCTTCTTCTGGGGCGGACTCGACAAACATATCCCGCAGGATCAAATCCGCTCCGTGATCGATGCGGTGAAAGCCGCGGGCAAGCCCTACATCAACGTCGAAATCTCCGACGCCGACCACGGATTCTTCTGCGATGCTCGCCCTTCCTACAATCCAGTCGCGGCGAAAGAAGCGTGGAGCCTGGTGACCAGTTTTCTCGAAGCGCACGTCAAGAAATCAGAGGAACGCACTCAGTCAGCAAGGTAAATCAGACCGCCGGAAGTCAAGAAGCAAGCTCGGTAAGCAGCGCCGCCTGCAACCTCTCTTGTTGTTCCGGCCCGAGCTTCGCTCCGCCCGATGTGAGGTAGAAAACGTCGATCGCCGTCTGCCCTTCCGTATCAATCAGCGCGATTTCGATATTGCATTTCTCCCGCGCGAACTGCGAGCTGATGCGATAGAGCAACCCGGGCTGGTCCTGCGCAATCACCTCCACAAGCGTGCTATGCGCCGAGCACGTATTGTCGAAATGAATCTGCGTCTCCACTTTCACTTTCGGCGCGCGATTTTGTTTTGCCCGCAGCCGATCGCGCAACATCCGCTCGAGATCAAGCTTCCCCATCAGCGCGTCGTGAATGCTCACCTTGAATCGCTCCCACTCCGATAAATTCAGCTCCAGCGTGCGAAACGTGTCCGTGAAATAAAATGTGTCCACCACAATTCCCGCCTGATTCGAAAACGCCGACGCTTTCACAATATCCATTCCCCATGCCGCGAGAACCCCTGCCATCGTGGCAAAAAGAAACGGACGGTCCGGCGTCACCAGAATCAATTCATACCAATGGCGGCCTCTTCGCAAGATCCACCTGCACGGGATCATGGCCGAGTTTTGTGGCCATGTCCGCGTGCGCGAAAACGTCTCCGGCCGCATGCGTCAGCAAATAGCGGCGCGGCAATCCTTCCAGAAAAGTTTCCACGTGCTTTCCGGTCGGCAGGAGCCAGCGTGCGCAGGTGTTCCAGCACTTCGTCATGCGCATCAACGTGAAACCTCTGATCCAAGTTGCGGTTCAGGTGATTGGCAGTCGCGATGTAAAGCTGCCAGATATTCTCCGCTTTCCACGGCGAGAGTGCTTCCGGGTTCACGGCCTTGATGTCGGCGAACGTCAGAAGACACAGCATCTTCAACCGCTCAGGAGTTTCCACTTTGGCTGCGAACGCGCGCACCGTCTCGGGATCGAAAATGTCGCGACGCAGCGCCGCGCTCATTTCCAAATGCCTGCCAACTAGAAAAATCACAGCCTCGCGATCGAGTGCGTCGAGATCGAGCCGGTCGAGCGCAGCCTCAGCCAAGTCCAGGCTGGCGCGCACGTGATCGTTCGTCTTCGCCCCCTTTCCCGTGTCGTGCAAAAGAATTGCAAGATACAGCAGGTCAGGCTGTTCGAGCTCTTCGAGAAGCTCCGCATAGCGCTGATCCCATTTCGCCTGCGATTGCCGCAGCGCGTGAAGATTCTCGATCGCCACGAACGTATGCTCGTCCACCGTAAACCGATGCGAATAATCCCGCACCACCAGCGAATCGATACCCGCGAATTCTGGGAGCAGGGTGGTCAGCACGCCGAGCGAATGCATCGCGCGCAGCGCGTCCGCCGCGTGCGGACCAAGCAGAATCTCTTGCAGCACATGCCAGAGCTCGCTTCCCTCGGGCGGATCGGCAACAAGCGATGGCAATGCCTCCTCGATCTGCGCCTCTGCAACCGAGCTCAGCGAAAGGCCGTGCCTCGCGAGAAATCGAAACACCCGAAGAATCAATTGCGGATCCGTCAGATTTTCCGGCTCCCGCAGAAAAACCATGTCGTCCGCCACGGAGAATTCCGCATTCGAAAGCCGCGAACGCATCGTCTGAAATTGGCGGTAAAGCGAAGGGTGCTCCGCCGGAATCTCCGAGAGAAGCTGCGTGCACACGCGATGCACCGCCCGCGCTTGACCGAAATAGATTCGCATCCAGTCGGAAGCGGAAAGCTCCGCGTCGTTCGCGACGCCAATTCGTGCCGCGGCAGCTTCAGCCTGCGCGTCCCAGGCAAGCACGTTATCGTCGCGCGAGTGGCGAAAATGAAGGAAGCAGCGGACGGAGGTGAGGAATTCGAGCGCGGCATCGAGCTTCTTCCGCTGTGCTAACGCCACGAACGATGTTGAATCGGGCCACGCGCGCTGTTTCGCCATCGCCGAGACCAGTTCCAGCCAATATGCAACGTTGTAGTCGCGCAAGCCGCCCGGCCCATCCTTCACGTTCGGCTCGAGATGAAACAACGTTCCGCCAAATTTTGCGTGCCGGTTGCGCGCAAGCTCCGCAAGCCGTGTAAGAAATGTCTGCGACTCGCGCGCGACGAGCTTCGGTATCACGCCGTCGTGAAGCCGCGCAAAAAGCTGCCGGTCGCCCGCCAGATACCGGCAATCCAGAAGCGAGATCGCAAATTCCAGATTGTCGGGATCTATGCGATCGCACTCCCCGAGCGTTCGGCTCGCGGGACTCAGCTTCAGGCGCAGATCCCAAAGCTCCTGCGAAAATCGGCGAATAGGTTCCTTGATTTTTGCTTCGGTCTTGTCCCCGGCGTGAAGAAACAGAAGATCGATATCCGAATAGGGGAAGAGCCATCTTCTTCCGTACCCGCCGAGCGCGACGAGAGCGAAGTCTTTCGGCCCTTCAGGATCGGACGAGATAATTTCGCGCCATGCTCGCCTGGCGACGGAATCAACCAACTCCGTTCTGCCCGCCAGAAAGAAACTCGCCTTCGCGAGTAGCTGCGAACTCTTCCTTCAGGCGTGCGGATTCCTTCGAGTAAAGCTCGCGAAGCTCAGCGGCAAGAGTAGGATTCGTCGCCATGGCCATGCATCCATATTTCTACAATCGGAGGTGCTTGTCTTGCGAGGAAATAGCGACGGGCTCGATTGGCCCCGGCGTGCTTAGAGGGCGCTCTCGCCCCGCTCATCGTTGCGAATTCGAATCGCGTCGTCCACACGGGTAAGGAATATTTTGCCGTCGCCGATTTTGCCGGTGCGCGCCGCCGTCACGATCGCTTGAACGGATTTCTCCACCATGTCATCCGCCAGCACCATCTCAATTTTTATCTTCGGGATCAGATCCACGGTATATTCCCGGCCCCTGTAAAACTCCGTGTGACCCTTCTGCCGGCCATGGCCGCGGACCTCGAGCACCGTCATGCCCTCGATGCCAATCTCGTGCAGCGCATCTTTTACTGCATCGAGCTTCGACGTCTGGATGATCGCTTCAACTTTTGTCATCGTCGTTTGTCGTAAATCTCGGTCACCGCGCTAAGCGGACGTCTCCCAGTAATAGCCTTCTTCGCCGTGTTGCGAAACATCGAGGCCCTGTATCTCCTGCTCTTCCGTCACTCGCAGACCCACTACTTTGTCCACAATCGTGAGCAAAATGAGTGTTCCCACAATTCCCAGCACCCATGCGATCGCAACGCCCACGCACTGATTCAGCAGCTGATGAGCATTGCCTTCGAACAAACCGGATGGCAGCACATTACCGTTCGCATCCTTGAAAATCGGATTGATCACGCTCGAAGCAAAAATACCCGTCAGCAGCGCGCCAATCGTCCCGCCCGCCCCGTGTACGCCGAACGCATCGAGCGAATCATCATAGCCGAATCGCAATTTCACTTTCGTGACCATCCAGAAACAAAATACTCCGGCGATCAATCCGATAATCAGCGCCGACATTGGGCTCACAAATCCCGCAGCCGGCGTAATTGCCACAAGCCCCGCCACCGCTCCGGAAATTGCACCGAGCGCGCTCGGCTTTCCGTTTCGCATCCACTCCGCCGCGCTCCAGCCAATTGCCGCCGCGGCCGCACCAAAATGTGTTGCGACAAATGCGCTCGTCGCCAAGCCGCCGGCTGCCGAGCGCACTCCCGGCGTTGAATCCGAACCAACCGACCCACAGCAGGCACGCGCCGATAAAACTCAGCACCACGCTGTGCGGCGGCATCGCAACTTTCGGATATCCCAGCCGCTTTCCAAGATACAGCGCGCACACCAGCGCCGAAACTCCCGAAGTCACATGCACCACCGTGCCGCCTGCAAAATCCAGAGTCGGAAACCGCCCGCCGAGCGACGCGTTCAGCAATCCGCCCTTCCCCCAAACCATGTGCGCCATCGGATCGTAAACAAATAACGACCACAGAATCAGAAACAGCAGCATCGCGCTGAATTTCATCCGCTCCGCAAACGCGCCCGTGATAAGCGCGGGCGTGATGATGGCAAACATCAGCTGATAAACCATAAATGTTTGCAGTGGAATCGTCGCGGCATAATCCACATCCGGTTGCAGTCCCACGCCGCGCAGAAATGCGTTATGAAATCCGCCTACGAAGCCGTTCCCTGTTCCAAACGCGAGGCTGTATCCCACAATCGCCCAAAGAACCGTGATCACAGCCATCATCGCGAAGCTCTGCATCATCGTTCCGAGCACATTTTTCTTCCGCACCAGCCCGCCATAAAAAAGCGCAAGCCCGGGACCCGTCATCATCAGCACCAGCGCCGAACTTGTGAGCATCCACGCATTGTCCGCAGAACTTTTCGCGTCAGCCGCCTGCTGTTCGAGAGCAGCGATGCGTTTCGATTGCGAGTCTGGTGCTGCGGAATTCTGTGCGAGCAAATTTAGCGGAGTCAAAACCGAGAATCCAAGAATAACAAGAGGACTGCAATCCGCGGGATCAGGCGTCTTTCTGTCAAAATCCGTCTATCTCCGCCGGCAAATTCAAATTTCTAAAATCGAGACTCTACAGGCAGACGCGACGCGGCCCTAATTCGAAATATTTATTGGCGGTATCAACGATTGCTATGGAACCCTTTCGCCGCAGCGGAGCGACGCGCTCAATAGAGTCTTCAAGAATCGCTCGGCGATTTCTTCCGCCGCCGTGGTTTCAAGCCGCCGCCAACCGGAACCACCGTCGCCGCAGCCGCCTGCAACAACTGAAGAAACGACTGCGCGTCTCCGCTCAGTGCCCGGTGCCGCGGATAAATCACGTCCAGATTGCGCCGCAACGGCTCAGCATTCACGATTTCAATCGCCATCAGTTTGCGCCGCCGGAATTCCTCCGTCACGGAAATCTGCGGCAGAAAACTAAATCCAAGCTTGCGCTCCACCATTCTCTTCGCCGCTTCGATCGTTTCCACTTCCATCACCACATTCGGCAAAAGTCCCGCGCGCCGGAATAAACCTTGCGTCAGCGTCCAATCGCTCGATCCGCGATCGAAAAAAATCAACGGCCACGATTCCAATTCTTCCATTCGCACCCGCTGCGTGCGCGCCATCTTGTGCCCCGGATGCCCCACCAGAATCAGCGGATCGTCTCGCAGGGAAGTCGTTTCCACTTCCGGATGCAGCAGCGAGCGCGCCACCCCAATCTCCGCCTCCCCATCCAACACCATCTTCAGCACTTCCATCGAATTCCCCGACCGCAACGTGACCAGCACCTTCGGATTCGCCGCCTGATAATCCTTCAAAACATCCGGCAAAAAATAAGTGCAAATCGAAAGCGCCGCCGCAATCCTCAACGACCCCGCCGCCGACGTCCTCTGCTCATTCACCACTTGCCGAGCCAGCGCCACCTGCCTCAACAGCTGCTCCGCCTGCGGCCGCAGCGCCTTCCCCGCCGCCGACAACGTCAAGCTATTCCCGTCACGCGCGAAAAGCGTTACTCCAAGCGACTCCTCCAGCGCGCGAATCCGCGCACTTATCGCCGGCTGGCTTATGCGGAGGGCTTCGGCGGCTTTGTGGAAACCGCCGTAGGTGAGGACGGCGAGGAACGTCTCAATTTGATCGAATTCCACGATCTCCTCCGGTCGAAACGCGGCGAATCTTTGGTGCTAAAGGGAATACAGGTATCCCTTTATTCCCATTTTATGCTGATAATCTATTTCTATCAAGATGATAAGTTTAATCAGTTTGACTGATTGGCTTTTCTCGCTGACAATCGCTCCAACGTCGCGCGCGGCATGTTCGCCGTCGTGGCACGAAGGCGAGCGGGCCTCACCAGCAGATGCCGCCTCGCCGAGAAACACTTCAAGGAGAAGCTCCCATGGAAGGTTCGAATACAAGGACGTTTCCCCGCATGTTACTGGACAAGTCGGTAGAAGTGCAGATTGGCGAGGATACGATTCGCGTCGAGAATCCCACGAACAACCTCAGCGTCGGCGGACTCTTCCTGCACCGCTCCGGTCTTCCTGTGGGCGCGGCTGTGCGGGTGCGGATCTCGTCGCCCAAGCCATTCGAGGCTGAAGGCCGAATCTTCAATTGCGGCAATGGCGAAGCTGGCGCCGGCATCGGGTTCGATTCCCTTTCGGGTGGAAACCGGGAAGCGCTGAACGACCTGATCGAAGACCTTACGCTCCGCGGACTCCCCGCAGCCTAGGGCGAATAACAAGCGAAACAAAACAGGCATTAACTCGGTCAAGTACATTGACCTAGAGGGCTCAATTTTGAGCAGTGGCAGAGGTGTTTTCACGAATTTCGGAGGAACGAAGCATAGGCGAACAAAAACGAGAAACGATACATGGCACCAACGGAAACGCTAACGGCAACGGATAACGGCAACGGGAAAGGCGCGAACGGCCTTTCGAAGCTGGAGATGCAGTGGAAATCCGACCCGCGCTGGGAAGGCGTAACGCGCCCGTACTCGGCTGACGACGTCGATCGCCTGCGCGGCTCGGTGCACATTGAGCACTCGCTGGCTCGCCTCGGTGCCGAGCGCCTCTGGACTCTGCTGCACGGGCAATCCTACGTGCAAGCTCTTGGCGCGGTGACGGGAAACCAGGCGGTGCAGCAAGTGAAAGCCGGCCTCTCCGCCATTTACATAAGCGGCTGGCAAGTGGCTGCGGACGCAAATGCTGCCGCGCAAACCTACCCCGACCAGAGCCTCTACCCTGCCGATAGCGTTCCGAATCTCGTGCGCCGCATCAATCAAGCGCTGCTGCGCGCCGACCAGATCGCTCACGCCGAAGGAAAAGACGAAACGTACTGGCTCGCGCCGATGGTTGCGGATGCTGAAGCCGGATTCGGCGGCAATCTCAACGCGTTCGAGCTGATGAAGGGCATGATCGAAGCGGGCGCGGCATGCGTCCATTTCGAGGATCAGTTGTCGTCCGCGAAAAAGTGCGGCCACCTCGGCGGCAAAGTGCTGGTGCCCACCACGGAAGCAATCCAGAAACTCGTCGCGGCGCGGCTCGCGGCTGACGTGATGGGCGTGCCCACGCTGGTGATGGCGCGCACCGATGCGGACAGCGCAACGCTGATTACCAGCGACATTGACCCGCGCGACAAGGAATTCTGCACCGGCGAGCGCACGCACGAAGGATTCTTCCAGGTGCGCGGCGGCCTGCCATCGGCAATCGCTCGCGGTATCGCCTACGCTCCCTACGCCGATCTCATCTGGTGCGAGACGTCGAAGCCGGATTTGGCGGAAGCGAAAGAATTTGCGGAAGGCGTGCTGCGCGAATTCCCGAACAAGATGCTCTCGTACAACTGCTCGCCGTCGTTCAATTGGAAGAAGAATCTCGACGACGCCACGATCGCGAAATTCCAGCGCGAGCTGGGCGCGATGGGCTACAAGTTCCAGTTCATCACCCTGGCCGGCTTCCACTCGCTCAATTACGGCATGTTCGATCTGGCGCGCGAATACAAGCAGAGCGGCATGACCGCGTACTGCAAGGTGCAGGAAGCGGAGTTCGCGTCCGAGAAGGATGGCTATGAAGCGACGAAGCACCAGCGCTTCGTCGGCACCGGCTACTTCGACGCGGTGCAGCAGGCAATCACAAGCGGCAAAGCGTCAACGACGGCGCTCGAGGGATCGACGGAAGCCGCGCAGTTCCATGCGCCCGCGGCCGCTCCGAAGTCGAGCGAGAAGCTCAGCGCGCGGGTGGCAGCCGACTAACCGCGCCGTCGCAAAGTTTGGAGAGCAGGCAGGCGGGGCTGGGGTTCAGCCCCGCCTTTTTTATTGGTAGTGATGGCGACCAAAGAAACAACGCATTCTTGATCATCGCGCGGTGTTAATCGTCGTGGTCGTGCTTGCCGTGTTTGTCGTGGTCCCGGTCGTGGCCGTGGTCCGAATGGTGATCGTGATCAACACGGCCGCGATCTCCTTCCCAGTAACCTGCATAGTACCGTTTGCCGTCGTGGTGCGGTCCAACCCAGTGAGCCCCCTGGTAGGGCGGTCGAGTCCAATAGCCTTCATGCCACTTGTAATGGTTTCCCACGGGATACCAATAACCCTCAACCCATGCGAACTCAGGAGCTGGCCTTTCTGGCACAACCACAACCGCCCTGGCTGGCGGTGGCGGGGCAATCACGATTCCAATGGAAACCTGTGCATTGATTACCGTGCCCGTGGCTAAGAGCGTCGCGGCAAGCAGTGTTGCTTTCACTAAGCTCCTCATGTTGTTCAGCCTCCTGAACCCTATCGTACGCACGAAAAGACGCAATACATTGGGCAGTGCGATTTTCGATTGCGAAAGATATAGCTGGCCACACGTACAGGCGGTGCCATGCTTGCGGAATTGCGACGGGCCTCTGGGAAGCAATCATAATGGTTAGGAGCCGGTTTTATCTGGTGCCGGAAGCAGCGCAGTTCCACGCGGCTGCGGCCGCTCCGAAGTCGAGCGAGAAGCTCAGCGCGCGAGTAGCAGCCGACTAAAACCGCGTCATCGCAAAGTTTGGAGAGCAGACAGGCGGGGCTGGGGTTCAGCCCCGCCTTTTTTGTTGGTTGTGATGTCGACTCAAGGAAACGAAGAACCCTAAAAACACCCACCCTTCGCTGACGCCGCGAAGAGTGGGGCACCCGAAAAATCTACGGCCAGTTCGGAGAGCACTTGGCGAGGGATGTGATACCGAAGGTCATTGAAAGTCGGGCGTCACTAATATAAGAGAAGTTGAAGGCGGTTCTGTGGGCAGGTAACTCAGTTCTGCTAGAATCGCGGCTTAGAGGAAACCGGAATGCAGCGAGTCTATCTGGGAATTATCTGTGGGTTGGTTTTTGGCAGTGTTGATGCCGCGATGATGATTCCCATGAGCTTCCCCGACAAGCGAGCCGCGATGCTAGGCGCATTCATCGCTCGCTTCGCGCTCGGATTCGTTATCTGCAACATCAAACTCCCGTGGGCGGGCTGGTTTGTCGGATTACTTCTCGGCATCCTGTTAAGTCTGCCCGACGCAATTATCACCAAAGCCGCGATTCCAATTATCGCGTCTGGCGCAGTGGGCGGCACGATTATCGGATGGATCGCCTCGAAGTACGGTCGCTAGAAAAAGTAAAAGGTTACCTCCATCCGCATCGCCAACCGGCACAACGTTGGTCACATCCGTGGCTGTTGAAAAAGTGTTCGTGAATGCGCACTGAAGTGTCGGCAGCAACGTCTATTGAGCAAGCGTTCTGCCGATGCTCTTCTTCATCGCTATTCACGGAGGCTTGCGGATTATGATGGGACAACACTCCCGTTCCGAGTCGCTGTTCTACTACTTTCGCATTGAAGATCAGGTTCCTGAAAACCACCTACTCCGTCTCATCGACCGACACATCAGCTTCGATTTCGTTCGTGAGAAGCTGAAGGACTCCTACAGCGATACGGGCAGACCCTCGATCGATCCGGAACTCCTGTTGCGCATCCTGCTGATCGGCTATCTCTATGGCGTCACCAGCGAGCGCAAGCTGGTCGAGGAGCTGCAGATGCATCTGGCCTGGCGCTGGTTTACCGGACTCAGCTTCGATCAGGAGATTCCCCATCACTCTACGTTTTCCAAGAACCGTCATGGCCGTTTCCTCGAGTCCAATCTGTTCCAGCAGCTGTTTGAACAGATCGTGGACCGTTGCAGGGAGGCTGGATTCGTCGAGGGCGAACACCTGTCGGTCGATGGCAGCTTTATCGCCGCGAATGCCAGCCGGTCGAGCCGCATCCCGCGTGAGCAGTTGACGGAAGTGGCCCACGTGAAGGGCACGGTGCGTGAGTACTTGGCGGACCTCGAGCAAGAAAACCCGATTGAAGAACCGGCCCATCAACAAGACCAGGTATCGACGACGGATCCGGATTCGACCTATTCGACCAAGGGCGCTCGTCCGGCGGAGCTGGGGTACTTCAACAACTATCTGATCGACAACCAGAGTTGCGTAATTGTTGGCGTTCAGGCTACGTCCGCTCGACTGAGCCAGGAAAGTGCCGCGGCTCGGGAGATGATCACGCGGTCGGCGGAGAGAGGCGGGCGCTTTCCCCAGTCGGTTGCCGCCGACACGACCTATGGGAACGGTGAGCTTTTGGCCTGGTTGGAGGAACGGAACATCACTCCTTATATTCGCGTGAAAGAAAGTCCTGCTCCCAAAACCAACTTGTACGGGATCGAGAAGTTCACCTACGTTGCCGAGACGAACAGTTATCAGTGTCCCGCAGGAAAGCGACTAACCTACCTGGGAGTGAACCCGCGCAACCGAAACCATATCTATAGGGCAACGCGAAAACGGTGTCGGGAGTGTGTGCACAAATCGCAGTGCACCAGCGGACACTATCGGCAAATTGCGATCCATATCCACGAAGCGGCGCGACAAAGGGCACGAGAGCGAACGACTGCTCCGGCCTTCGCGGCCGCGCAACGCCAACGCCGGAAAGTAGAAGCACTGTTTGCGGAATTGAAGAACCAGATCGGACTGCGCAGGGTGCGCTTGCGGAGAATCAAGCATGTTCGCGAACAGTTCTTTCTCGCGGCTACAGCCCAGAACCTGAAACGACTGGCCCGCTTCCTTAGATCAAGATCTCCTGAATCAGCCACGGTGCCGGTCTGAGATAAAAAAAGAAAGCGCGATATCTCAGCAGGAAACCGCTACCTCAGTTCAACACTCCACCAGTAGGCGCCTTTTTCAACAGCCACATCCGTTCTAGAGACCAAAATATAACTACGCCTTCTGATACCCTCACTCATTTATTACCCACCCTAGAGGAGGAGACCCGATTGACACCCTGAGAACGCCGAGCGTATGGTCGATTTGAAGGGCTTTAAAGGGGAGATTATCGGCTTAAGAGGAGTATTCATGACGCCTCGAGCGCCTTTGCAGAAAATCGTGCTGATCGTCCTTTCCCTGGCCTTGATCGTTGCAGGAACCCCCGCCCCCCTCGCCGCTCAAGCGCCGCAATCGCATACACCACAAGAGCTCGACAAACTAGTGTCCCGAATAGCGCTTTATCCCGATCCCCTTCTTGCCCAAGTTCTTGCTGCGGCTACTTTCCCGGACCAGATTCCCGACGCGGCAAAATGGGCGGATGAACATCACTACCTCAGGGGCGACGATCTGGCGAGAGCCATTGCTGCGGACCACCTGCCCTGGGATCCCAGCGTACAAGCGTTGCTCCCATTTCCTTCCGTGTTGCAAATGATGGCGTCCGATATGAACTGGACAACCGAGTTAGGCAACGCCTTTCTCGCTCAGCAGCAGGACGTGATGGATGCCGTTCAAAGAATGCGGAAAAAAGCCAGGGACTACGGCTACCTGCGAAGCAATGCGGAGGTTGTGGTTTCAGGCGATCCGTATGTCACTATCGTGCCGGTGAATCCAGACTTTATCGTTGTTCCTGTTTATGATCCTCTCGTCGTATTTGCCCCGCCTCCGCCTGGATTCTTTGTCGGTGGCGCGATCGTGTTCGGGTTTGGCGTCACGCTCGGCTTTGCATTTCACCCCTGGGGCTGGGGAACCACTCGCTTCGTGTGGGATCGGCACGAAGTGTTCATCGCCAATACGCGTTAATTGGGTCAATCGCGCCACTTATGTTCATCATTACGATGCCGCGTTTCATCGTTGGGCGGGGCCTCGCGGTGTGGAGCAGCACGAACTGATACGGCGCGACGAGGCTGAACGCAACGCAGCTCGTTTGGGTCATGTGCGCCCACCCGAGATACATCACGCAGCGCCGGGCCATCACCACTAGTTAGAGGCGCGCTCCGCCCCAGCTTTTTCCGAGCGTCGGCCTATGGCTTGCTCGATGCTCGCGGAGAAGTTTGCCTTAAGCCTCGTTGAAAAAGTTCGGGTCAAGACAATGAAAGTAACATGCAAGCTCTTCACGGCAAACTGGAGCGACTATGAACGGCCTTCTAAAGCAGGCGATGTCGCTTTCACTCGTCGACAAGTGCGTCGCTGCGGTTGTCGGCATTTTGCTTATTCACGCCACTTTTCGTGTCCTCGAACAAACGCTGCCACGCCGCTTCGGTCGGGCCAATTCTCGCTATCGGGTCCGCAAATTCATCGTCTTCTCTGGTTACATCACGATTCTGCTTTTTCTCGCCCTGCTGTTTGAAGATCATTTAGGGCGCCTCAGCTTCGCCATTGGGATAATCGGGGCGGGCGTCGCGGTAGCTTTGCAAGACGTGCTGGCCAGCATCGCCGGCGCCTTCACCATCGGTTTCTCAAAGCTGTACATGGCGGGCGACAGGGTTCAGATCGGCGATACAAGAGGCGACGTGATCGATATCGGTCTCCTGCGAACCACTCTGATGGAAACAGGGAATTGGGTCAGCAAGGATAAGTACAACGGTCGGATCGTTCGCGTTCCCAATAGCGCCGTCTTAAAAGGCCCCATTTTCAACTATTCGCAAGGGTTCCAATTTGTCGGGACGAAATTAATGTGGTTCTCACAACCGGCAGCGATTGTGAGCTTGCGAGAAACATGCTTACACGAGTAGCCAAGGAAGTGATCGGGGATTATCTGGCCGAAGCGCAGATTTCGTGGAACGCGGTGAGCGACTATTATGAAACCATAAATCCTTCGTTAGAGCCTGCGATCACACTCGTAGTGAACGGTGGAAAGCTGGAATTCGGCGTCAGTTACATCGTCGACTACACCAAACGCAGCGCCGTGGAAGATCAGCTATTCAGGAAAATTGTACAGGAAGTCGCGAATAGCAACGGCAAGCTCATATGGGCTGCCACTCTGGCTGTCGCGATTCCCGCGACGACACTGAGCGCGACCGCACCGCAACCGTCGTCCGCCACCGAGGGGGCGGCAAAGGCGGCGACCTCGAATTGACCGAATCACTGGGCAGGAGGTGCTTCATGGGCGGGTGGTCCACCGTTCTTATATTTTCCCGCGTTATTACAATCGTCGGTTGTCGAAAATTTCGCTTCGCTCAGCGATCCAGCTTTGAATGGTTAGGCGCGCCTCGGCAGGGTGTTCGAAGAACGCTATACCTGCTGCCCAATTCCCTTTTGAACGTGGGCGACGCGACACCAGGTCTCAAAGATTTCTCCATCTTGTTCAATTCTGATCCGCATGACGGTGTTTGCGGGAAAGCGATCAACCGATTCGACGAAGCAGCCTCTCAGGCTGATGTCGGAGGTTCTGCAGGAGACTTCTGTTTGCGTAAGCAGTTCTTCGATTGCCGCGGGAGCGGCAAAAGGATATCGCGGTACTGATCGTTTTTGGGCGAACCGTGAACCGGCTTCCATGTCGCCAGGCCGAATGGCGCGCGATCTGATAACTGGCTTCGCGTAAGCCTTTTTCATTTGATTGGAGACCCTATGGATAGTGACGTCCAAGCCCAGATCGTTTCATCGCGCCGTGATTGTTACGTCAGGCGAAGTCCGGCAAAAACAGCACGTTCTTGCCCAGGATGACGGAGTGGCGGGTTAAGGCCACTTCTCGCCCCGTCTTCGGCGGGAAGGGTGGGATGGGTTTGAGTTGCTGTCGGAGTCGGAAAATCTGCGGAGGAGAATTTCAAATTGGAAATTTGAAATTTCAGATTGTAAGGCGAAAGCAGATCCCTCGACTGCGCTCGGGATGACATGCAAGTGACGCTAAGGCGAAAGAAACAAAGGCCAGTACAAAAGCGCCGGCCGGAGGCCAGCGGTACGAAATTC
>CAVYDF010000018.1:0-44193 GCA_963767205.1 uncultured Acidobacteriota bacterium | reverse complement strand
GAGACCAAAATATAACTACGCCTTCTGATACCCTCACTCATTTATTACCCACCCTAGAGGAGGAGACCCGATTGACACCCTGAGAACGCCGAGCGTATGGTCGATTTGAAGGGCTTTAAAGGGGAGATTATCGGCTTAAGAGGAGTATTCATGACGCCTCCGAGCGCCTTTGCAGAAAATCGTGCTGATCGTCCTTTCCCTGGCCTTGATCGTTGCAGGAACCCCCGCCCCCCTCGCCGCTCAAGCGCCGCAATCGTATACACCACAAGAGCTCGACAAACTAGTGTCCCGAATAGCGCTTTATCCCGATCCCCTTCTTGCCGAAGTTCTTGCTGCGGCTACTTTCCCGGACCAGATTCCCGACGCGGCAAAATGGGCGGATGAACATCACTACCTCAGGGGCGACGATCTGGCGAGAGCCATTGCTGCGGACCACCTGCCCTGGGATCCCAGCGTACAAGCGTTGCTCCCATTTCCTTCCGTGTTGCAAATGATGGCGTCCGATATGAACTGGACAACCGAGTTAGGCAACGCCTTTCTCGCTCAGCAGCAGGACGTGATGGATGCCGTTCAAAGAATGCGGAAAAAAGCCAGGGACTACGGCTACCTGCGAAGCAATGCGGAGGTTGTGGTTTCAGGCGATCCGTATGTCACTATCGTGCCGGTGAATCCAGACTTTATCGTTGTTCCTGTTTATGATCCTCTCGTCGTATTTGCCCCGCCTCCGCCTGGATTCTTTGTCGGTGGCGCGATCGTGTTCGGGTTTGGCGTCACGCTCGGCTTTGCATTTCACCCCTGGGGCTGGGGAACCACTCGCTTCGTGTGGGATCGGCACGAAGTGTTCATCGCCAATACGCGTTAATTGGGTCAATCGCGCCACTTATGTTCATCATTACGATGCCGCGTTTCATCGTTGGGCGGGGCCTCGCGGTGTGGAGCAGCACGAACTGATACGGCGCGACGAGGCTGAACGCAACGCAGCTCGTTTGGGTCATGTGCGCCCACCCGAGATACATCACGCAGCGCCGGGCCATCACCACTAGTTAGGGCGCGCTCCGCCCCAGCTTTTTCCGAGCGTCGGCCTATGGCTTGCTCGATGCTCGCGGAGAAGTTTGCCTTAAGCCTCGTTGAAAAAGTTCGGGTCAAGACAATGAAAGTAACATGCAAGCTCTTCACGGCAAACTGGAGCGACTATGAACGGCCTTCTAAAGCAGGCGATGTCGCTTTCACTCGTCGACAAGTGCGTCGCTGCGGTTGTCGGCATTTTGCTTATTCACGCCACTTTTCGTGTCCTCGAACAAACGCTGCCACGCCGCTTCGGTCGGGCCAATTCTCGCTATCGGGTCCGCAAATTCATCGTCTTCTCTGGTTACATCACGATTCTGCTTTTTCTCGCCCTGCTGTTTGAAGATCATTTAGGGCGCCTCAGCTTCGCCATTGGGATAATCGGGGCGGGCGTCGCGGTAGCTTTGCAAGACGTGCTGGCCAGCATCGCCGGCGCCTTCACCATCGGTTTCTCAAAGCTGTACATGGCGGGCGACAGGGTTCATATCGGCGATACAAGAGGCGACGTGATCGATATCGGTCTCCTGCGAACCACTCTGATGGAAACAGGGAATTGGGTCAGCAAGGATAAGTACAACGGTCGGATCGTTCGCGTTCCCAATAGCGCCGTCTTAAAAGGCCCCATTTTCAACTATTCGCAAGGGTTCCAATTTGTCTGGGACGAAATTAATGTGGTTCTCACAACCGGCAGCGATTGTGAGCTTGCGAGAAACATGCTTACACGAGTAGCCAAGGAAGTGATCGGGGATTATCTGGCCGAAGCGCAGATTTCGTGGAACGCGGTGAGCGACTATTATGAAACCATAAATCCTTCGTTAGAGCCTGCGATCACACTCGTAGTGAACGGTGGAAAGCTGGAATTCGGCGTCAGTTACATCGTCGACTACACCAAACGCAGCGCCGTGGAAGATCAGCTATTCAGGAAAATTGTACAGGAAGTCGCGAATAGCAACGGCAAGCTCATATGGGCTGCCACTCTGGCTGTCGCGATTCCCGCGACGACACTGAGCGCGACCGCACCGCAACCGTCGTCCGCCACCGAGGGGGCGGCAAAGGCGGCGACCTCCAATTGACCGAATCACTGGGCAGGAGGTGCTTCATGGGCGGGTGGCCCACCGTTCTTATATTTTCCCGCGTTATTACAATCGTCGGTTGTCGAAAATTTCGCTTCGCTCAGCGATCCAGCTTTGAATGGTTAGGCGCGCCTCGGCAGGGTGTTCGAAGACGCTATACCTGTCCCAATTCCCTTTTGAACGTGGGCGACGCGACACCAGGTCTCAAAGATTTCTCCATCTTGTTCAATTCTGATCCGCATGACGGTGTTTGCGGGAAAGCGATCAACCGATTCGACGAAGCAGCCTCTCAGGCTGATGTCGGAGGTTCTGCAGGAGACTTCTGTTTGCGTAAGCGGTTCTACGATTGCCGCGGGAGCGGCAAAAGGATATCGCGGTACTGATCGTTTTTGGGCGAACCGTGAACCGGCTTCCATGTCGCCAGGCCGAATGGCGCGCGATCTGATAACTGGCTTCGCGTAAGCCTTTTTCATTTGATTGGAGACCCTATGGATAGTGACGTCCAAGCCCAGATCGTTTCATCGCGCCGTGATTGTTACGTCAGGCGAAGTCCGGCAAAAACAGCACGTTCTTGCCCAGGATGACGGAGTGGCGGGTGGCCCACTCTTCGCCCCGCCTTTGCCGGGAAGGGTGGGATGGGTTTGAGTTGGGTCGGAGTCGGAAAAATCTGCGGAGGAGAATTTCAAATTGGAAATTTAAAATTTCAGATTGTAAGGCGAAAGCAGATCCCTCGACTGCGCTCGGGATGACATGCAAGTGACGCTAAGGCGAAAGAAACAAAGGCCAGTACAAAAGCGCCGGCCGGACCCCCCCCGGCCAGCGGTACGAAATTCAAAAACAGCCGCGTTGGTGCGAAGAGTGGAGCGGCCGTGGTATGAAAGGCCTCACCTCTGGAGAGGTGAGTTACATTGGTGGCGGCAGGGACGGCGGGCCACCTGCCAGGGAGAGAAGAACTGATGAAGACATTGGTCGTCATGGCGGCATCCTTGCTCGAAATCGTGGTGGGGATAACTTTCATCGCTGTTCCGGATATTCCGTGTCGACTGTTATTCGCGGCGACGCCCGAGAGCTTAGCGATTCCTCTTGCGCGATTTGCGGGAGTGGGCCTTTTGGGGTTGGGCATCGCCTGTCTGCCTTCGAAGCGGGCGGAACCAAACCGGGGCGCCGTGCTGGGCCTTCTTGCATTCAATGTCGGGGCGGCTATGTTCTGCGCGTGGGTCGCTGTTGCGACCCCGTTCCGGGGCTTCTTGCTATGGCCGGCCGCCGTTCTGCATGCCGTGATTGCCGCCGCATTGTTTCCGCAGTTTCTGGCAAAGAGTTCGCTACGAAGCTAGCTTTTGGTATGGGGTCGATGAGTGGCCCACCCTTTCTCGCGATTTGCATTCGTGGATCCACAATTCACGGCACTCCCGCGCGAGTCACCCACTCGACCCTTCTTCCGATTCCTGCCCCAGCCTTTGCGGGTGCCCCGTCCTTCGCCGTCTTTGCGAAGGGCGGGTGTTTTCGGCGTCGGTGAAGGAGCCTTCACGACCGCAGCGGACGGACCTCTCTTCGAGCTTCTAATCCGAAGTTCTAGCCATAGACAACCTCTTCGGCTTCCGCAGCGTCCATCCTTGTAGCATTGGCGAGCCGCGTAAAGCGGCGCAAGGAGGCATTGGCAAAAAATCGGCCGGCGCCGGCCGGCTGACGAACAGCGAGGATCTCCCGCCTCGCAAACACGCGCCCGCGTCCTGCGGAGCGCAATCCCGGAAAAAGGACAACTCAAATATGACCGCACGAGCCAGCAGGCGACTCAGCCAGCCAGATTGCGTCCCACGAGCGCCATCCCCAACAAAAAACGGGGCCGCCACGCCGCCATCACCCCTTGCGCAGTTTCACCCGCGCAACGCACTGCCGCGAGTCCACTTCGCGGCCAGGATCCGAAAGGCCGGTCGGTGCTTCACCGCACCGCTCGCGCCGGCGTGTCGGTGTCGGCGTCCGCGTTCTGCAGAGCGCAAGCGCACGCTCAGAAGTTAATCGACGGTACCGCGATTAAAAGTCGCGCCAACCGCCGCCGTTTCAGTGATTTGCGAATTTCTAATCGGCGGTAAAAGGGGTCTAAGGAGACGCAACAAATCGCCGGAACCGGAGCCAAACAACGGAGCGATCGCCATGTCAGCATCTTTGCAAATGGCGGAATGCTGGCACCAAATCTCCATGGCGACGAGATTCCGCCAGCAGCAACATGCTTGTTTCCATGAAGATCGATTCGCTGGCGACTCGGACCCCGGAATGCTGATACGGAACTTGGAAAACCAGAACCGCCGCGCAAATGAGGGCCAGAATTTGCAAAAAAGGAGAAACACAATGGACGATCCTAACAATCCGACTAGCGAAACGCCGTACGGACAGGCGGAAGGTGGAAGTGGAGCTGCAACGGCAGCGCGCTTGAAGCTTTCAGAAAAGGCTGCGGAGGTTAAGGAGAAAGTCGCCGACTTCGGCCGAAAGACCGTGGACAATCTCGACGAATCCCGTAAAAGCACTGCGGGCGCCTTGCACGAGACAGCAGCGAAACTGCATGCAGGTGGAGAGCAACTCTCCGGCGCAGCGCATGCGGCGGCTCACCAAATCTCGGGCGTGGCCCACGATGCTGCGGACAAGCTTCACGCCGCCGCAGACTATATCCACGACACGGACGTGAAGCGCGTAGGCGAGGATTTAAAGGACGTCGTAAAGCGGTATCCGGGACCGGCGTTGGCCGCGGCGGCTGTGCTGGGCTTCCTTGTGGCGCGAGGCTTTCGTCGCGACTGATGAATTTGGAATCGGGAAGGAGGCTGCTAATGGCAGCGCCACAAATGCAGCGATCCGTGCCGGAAATATTGGAGGACATCGCCTCTAATCTGACGCAGATCGTCCAAGCTGAGATTCGCCTGGCCAAGACGGAACTGAAAGAAGGGGCGGAAAGAGTGGCAGGGCCGGGGGCCGCGCTGGGTGTGGGTGTGGCGCTAGCGTTTTACGGATTGGGGGTTTTACTTATTGCCGCCGTGTACGCGCTGTCGTTGGTGATGGCAGGTTGGCTGGCGACGTTGATTGTGGGCGGTGTGTTAGTGGCGGCGGCAGGAATTTTGATTGGCGCCGGTGGAATGAAATTGAGGCGGGTAAATTTAACACCGGACAGAACGATTCGAACGTTGGAGGAGGATGCGCAATGGGCGAAACAACAAATCAGATAGAGTGGGAAATCGCGCAGAAGCGAAACGAGCTGAGCGATAATTTGATCGAGTTGAAGCGAAAGGCGAAAGCGGCAGTCGATTGGCGCTCGCAGGTGGGAGAACGTCCAGGAACGATGCTCGCAGTTGCATTTGGCGGCGGCATCGTCCTCTCAGCACTGTTCAGCGCGCTGCGAGGACCGGCGAAGATCCATGCGGAGCGTTCGCCGGGAAATACCGTCAAATACGCCAGGCCTACCTTTCAGACATCGGCGCAATCGCCGAGCCGGCCAGCTACTGCGGCCCGAAAGAATCTAGATGCTCTGGGCGGAGCGTTGCTCGGCATCGTGGCAACACGCACGTCGAGTATGCTGGAAGGAATTCTGCCCGGATTCCAAAGCGAATTTGAACGAGCGAGGAACCCGCAGGGGCAAATCTAAAGCGCTTCCCCTTCCGGCGTCAGGTTCTATAGGTGAGCGGCTATAGGTTCTCTTGGATGAAGTGGGGACTCAGGTGCACGTCGACTTGCACCAGCGGAGAATCGCCCAGCACTTTGAAGCTGTGAATCTCGCCCGCCTTGATGACAAAGATATCTCCTGCGCCGCCCTCGAAAGTCTGGCCGTTGACCGTCCACACTCCACGGCCTTCGCGGATGAATTGGATCTCGTCGTAAGGATGGCGGTGCGGACCCGGCCCGGAACCGGGCTTACCGTGGAACAGGAAGACCGAAACGCCGGTGTCACCTTGTTCCGATCCGACGAACTCATGCGAACTGCCAACAAAAGGAAGGTTCTCTTGCCGCACGTGGTGCATCCTGATTCTCCTCCCGGACGATTGGATGAGTGTTCCGGCTCGCTTCGGGCTTTCTCGGAGACAACTCGATCAGTATTGTACGACTACTACGAGTTCGACGAATTGGTCGATTGAGATGCCTGTGAAGTTCATCGTTCAGAAACGAGGGCGCGGCATCGGTATCGATTTCCGATGATCCCAATTCGACCGAACGACCCCTCTTCTTAGACCTCAAGGGCGAAGCAGAAGTGCCAGGGCGAAGCGGCCTGTAGAAGCCATTCTGCAGGAGGAATGTTATAAGGGAGGCCGTGGCCACCAACGACGGCTCTCGGCAGGACGATCGGCTCATGGTGATTGCCTTGTCGGCGTTGGCGTGCATTCTGCAGGATATTTTGCACGAAGGGTTGGGGCATGGCGTGACGGCGTGGTTGAGCGGAGCGCGGCAAGTGACGATGAGCACAGTGGCGCTGCAGAGCGATATTGAGACGCGATGGGTGTCGGCGAACGGCACGCTCGTGAATTTGTTTTTCGCTGGGATTTTTTGGCTGCTCTTGCTTAAGCCGCAGCGATATAAACCGGTCACGCGCTATTTTCTCGTTCTCGCCATGGCGGGCAATCTCTTCACGGGGACTGGCTATTTTTTCTTTTCGGGCGTTACGAATTTTGGCGATTGGGCCGCGGTGATCCGGGGCTTCGAGCCGCATTGGATGTGGCAACTGGGGCTCGTTGTGGTTGGTGTGGTGACGTATTACGCGTCGGTGTTGCTGGTAGCCGCACAGCTGAAGCCATTCCAAGAAAACAACCGTGGTTCGGGGCGGCTTCGCAGTTTGTGCTGGACGCCGTACTTCACGGATGGAATTTTAGCCGGGTTCGGAGGCTTGTTGAACCCCGCAGGATTATTCTACGTAATCGCGTCGGCGCTGCCGTCAACCTTGGGTGCGAATGCCGGCCTGTTGAGCCTGCCAAGCATGATGCGCAGAATGAACGATAACAGCGAAGATCAAGTTGGACCGATTCAGCCCAGCCTTGCGTGGATTTCCGTGAGCGCCGTCGCCAGTCTGCTGTTTATCTTCGCGCTCGGCCGAGGCATCACCTGGTCGCGCTGATGCGTCGGCGTCGCGTGTTGTTGCTATCTCTTGTAGGCATCCGCGCTCTTCGCCAATTGCGCGCGAATTGCGGCGACAGAGTGCGACGGGTGCGGCTCATGGACCATACCGACGAAAATCGGATTCGAGAGAATCCACGGAACATTTTCCTGCAACAAGGGGTGCCCGACCAGGAAAACCTCGACGCGATATACGCCTGGGGCGGCGTTCTCGAGGTCCAGGTGACCTCCGACGATCTCGCGTAGGGCCGCGCCGTCTTTCTTCAATACCAGGCGGGTTGCCTGTTTGCCGGTTTGGGCTTCGACTCGTACTTCGACATGCAGGTTGGCGTTCGCCGGCGCGTCGCTGCCACTTGGAAATTTCTGAAAACCACGCTGCGCGGAAAACTCGAATCGGTCGGGCTCACCCGCACCGCGTATGCAATTGAAAAAGTCTCCGCTGCGGATGGCTTCTTCCGGATCGAACTCATATCGTTTGTCAATTCCCATCCCCGCGAATGAGAATGTATCGGCGTACGAAGGCACTTTTATCGAAAGCCATGGTGTGATGTGAAATCCGCCGTGAGCGTCGGACGCTGCAAAGCCCCAGATTTTGTCGCGTCGCAGAAGGGCATCCCAGTGCGCGGTGGATTCCGCGGGAACCGCAATCCTCTTTAGAAAATAGTAGTGGGAGAAAGGATAGAACATCGCCAGCAGAAGCCGGTCAGTCCAGGACCCACTGCGCAGGCTGGTAAACAAATTCAGGACTTCGATGCCGCCGGGCCTCAGATCCGTGTTCCAGTAGCGCCATTGATATCGCGGATCATCAGGATAAGCCACAACGGGAAACGCACCCCACTCGCGGGCGTCGTCGATTGCGTCGGGAGGAAAGGATGACAAGCGGAAGCTTGGAACGCTTTCCGCGCCAAAAAAGGTGAGCCGCCCGTCGGGCAAGTTAGCTTCCGAACCGCCCACGATCGTTACGCCATCGAACGTCTCGCGAAAACTGGAAGATGCCTGGTTCGGGCTGCCATGATCGGTGAGAAGGACCAGCCTGACCCCGGAGGCGCGGGCCTGCAGGGCGATTTCGCGTGGTGGCTGCAAACCATCGGACATGCTCGAGTGGACGTGGTACACGCCCCAAAGATAGGTATCGGAGTGCTGCGGGGAATAGGCCGCGTAATGCATCCCTGCAGCGAAATATGCGATGAGCGTCGCGAGGACGAGTGCAACCATGCATTTCTTGACAGGCATCATTTGCGGTTTTTCATAACTGGTTGCTTCTCCCAATATTCTGAGTTTCGGCAGCACGTGAAGCGACGCGTTGCCGGCACATAAAATGCGGACAGGGCTGCTCAGTGACGTTCACCTCCAATCCGGCGGCGCGGAGGCGACGAACAGGCCGTAAACGAAGTTGCCGGAGGCATAACCTGCGCGCATGGCTTGGAATGCGCGGAGATGCGAAACGAAAGCGGCCCCGTGTTTCACGGCGATCTTCCATAGTTCCTTGTCGCGGAGGATGTCGATGCACAAGTCCCACGTCTTGGCGCAATTTTTGTTCAGGATCTCGCGTTCGGTGATTTTCAGGTTGTTTGAGGCGAGGAGCGATTCGTAGTCGTCCATGGTTTGCAGTTTCGCCAGCATGCCTTTTTCGATGGGGTCGATAAATTTGCGGACCTGGGACGGAGCTAGGTCGGGTTTCTGGAACCAGTCGATGATCGCCAGAGTTCCGCCGGGCTTCAGCAACTTCACAGCGGAGGCGAAGAATTCTTTGCGTTGTTCAAGATGCGAGATGGATTCCACGCACCAGAGAAGATCGAACTGATTCTGGAAAGTCATCGCCTCGGCGTCCATCAACAGGAATTTCACGTTGTCGACATGCTCGACCGCTGCGGCCTTTCTTGCGATTTCCACCTGTACCCTGGAAATCGTTATGCCTGTTGCGTTCGCGTGATAGGCCTTGGCCAGATGAAGGCTGCTGGCGCCCATGCCGCAACCAATATCGAGAACATCCGAATGCGGCTTCACATTGGCAAGATGGGCGAGATGTTCGACGAGCTGAAGCTGGGCTTTTTCTTTTGACTCATCTCCGCGAATCCAGTAGCCGTGATGAATGTGCTCGCCCCAGAGAGAGCGGTAGTAGGGACTTATGACGTCATAATGCTTGATGATTTTCTGCTTGTCGTTCGGCTGGGATGTTTGGCGCGCCATTGCCTGAAAGGGACCTTCCCCTCGATCTCTATTCGCCGCCATTCTATCGCGGGAATCAATGCCGTCAATTGGGCGTGCTTCGATGGGTGGATTCGATGGTCCACACCCCGTGTTCCTGGGTTCACGATTTTCAGAAGACGCGACGCATTAGCGCGGGTTCGGTCGTGTGGCGGGCGCGTGCTGTTCGGGCGTTCGGGCACGGCCCCGCGAAACCCATGCGGGATCTGCGACATGCCGTGCCCCTACTGAAGAACGGCCCGGATGAAACTGGCGGCTGCCTAGGCCGGCTTGGCGGTGGCGATTAGGGAGCGCGGGGCGCGTTGCGGTTCGTCGAAGGTTTCTTCGAGGGACGGCTTCGAGCAGATTCCTGCGGCTTCGCCGATGCGCTGGGCTTCCTGCTGCTTCATGGTTTGCCACGTCGCGAAAATCACTTTTTCGCGGGCGATTTCGTCGAGATTGCGTTTGATACGTTCTTGGTACTGAGCTGTGATGCGCTCGAGTTCCAATTGTGTATGCGAATTCTCGGCGGCTTTGGCGGCCCAGTATTCTTCGAAATGTTCCCACTGGTCGGACTCGTAGGAATTGATTGCGGATTGGGGCATGGCAGCATCTCGGAGAACTTCGTCGACTGAAATGCCGGCAGCATCGAGGGCCATTAGCACGGAGGCGCGCTTCATTTCGTCGGAGACGCCGCGGAGGTGATCGCTTGAGAGCATGCCCGCCACTTTGCGAATGCTGTAGCCCATTCGCGGGGCGAGAATTCCTGCGGCGCGGTAGATATCGTCCATGGAGAGGAGATCGCCCGGCGAGTTGTGGGTTGGATTCGCGTCGGCTGTAGATTCGGGCAGTGCGGCGGGATTCGAGTTCGATTTCGGCTTGTCGCCACGATCGGTTGATTCAAAGGCCTGGCGGTTGGAAGCAGGCGTGGCTTGGGCGTCTGCTGCTGAGACTTCGTTTTCTTTGCCGTTTTGCTTCTGGCGCCAGGGTGCGAGATCTGACCATTTATTTGGCATGTTTTCCCTTCCCTTTGGATTTCCGGATCGAGGCGACTGAAATTGGAATCGAGCCGGTGGGGGCGAATCGGTTGATTCGTTCTGCGAAAGGCGACGATTGAAAGTTGAGTTGGGTCGCGGAATTGTTAGTCAGTAACAGAGACGGCATCGCGGCTGGGCATGACGGCTATCGAGGGTCGCGTGCGAACGGCGGATATGGCCGGCGGATTTTGGCTTTCCCTCGGCAATTCGGCGCGCTTGCTATTCTCTTCGCGCGGCGTGTCGCGGAATTCTTCATGGATCTCTTCACGAGCGGATGCGACCGGGGCGTTCCGCGCTGGAACAGATGGCGGTAGAGCCGGGGCGGTCACGTCCGTAAGGAACCGGTTTACATTTTTGTCTTTCTGAATGCCAACGACGAAGTCTCGGCGGTCGGTGCGGCAGTAGCGCGCGGTGCCGGAGAAGCGCTCTCGGTATGAGTTCACTTTCATGGCGGAGCCGATTGCGACTGGGACTTTTACGCGGAGGCAGGCGCCGGAGGGAGAGGTGTCTTCGAGCTTGGCGGAGGAAGTATGGCGTGTGCCGAATTGGTCCTCCCAGGAGACTTCGACCACAGCCATCATGGCGGTTCTGGGCTCGGTTCTGATTGCGCTCATACTGTCTCTTTGTATCGGCAGGAATTGGAGGAGGTTCAGGGGGTTGGGGGGACGCGTGCGATATCGAGGGGGTGCATGGTTGGAAGTGTTGCTGGGTAGAACGGCGCACAGGCAGGAGTGCCTGTGCCACTTGGACGGGTGCCAAGCACTTGTGAAAAGCGCCGTCGTGGCTACCGGGTTAAACGACCTAGGATTACAATAGGAGGACGGACGGGCCGACGGAGGATTCGCATGAAAACTTGTACACATCTGGATCAGATTCGGGACGTGAAGCCGCTGCACGCCCAACGGATGCGAAGAGTGCTTGAAGATGGGCGACACCTGGGTGCATCTGCGCTTGTGCCTGGAGTGCGGACATGTGGGTTGTTGCGATTCGTCGAAGAACAAGCATGCTACGAAACATTTTCATCGGACGAAGCACCCGATCATGAGGTCGTTTGAGCCCGGCGAGAATTGGGGTTGGTGCTACATCGACGAAGTCGAACTCGATTCCGCTTCAATGGCGGCAAAAGCGTAGCGAGTCGGTCGTCCGCAACGGCGGCCAGCGAAATCACACGGCGGGGCTAGATCGCGATCAGGCCAGATTTGATGGCGAGCAGTGATGCGATTGCGACTATCGCCCACAGTACTACTCCTTGCATGAGCGGCTTCGTTCCCACCTGCTTTAAGGTAGCCCTCGATAAGCCTGTGCCAATCAAATAGAGCGTGACGGTGAGGCCGATTCTGCCTGCGCGGCTTAGGATTGCGTATGCAGGGGCGAATTGCGGGAGATAAGTGTTCGCGAAAGCGGCGAGGCAGAAGAGCAGGATAAACCAGGGCCATTGCACATTGCTTTTGCTTTTCAATTTGTAGGCGGTGAAGAGGGCGATGGGAAGAATCCAGAGGGCGCGGGCCAGTTTTACGGTGGTGCCGATCGCGAGGGCTTCATTGCCGTATTTTGCGGCGGCGCCAACGACGGAGCTGGTGTCGTGAATTGCGAGCGCTGCCCAGAGGCCGAACTGAGATTGGCTCATGTGCAGGGCGTAGCCGATAGGCGGAAACAGCAGCAGCGCTATCGAGTTCAATACGAAGACTGTGCCCAGCGAGACGGCGATTTCTTCATCCGTGGCGTGAGCGATCGGCGCGACGGCTGCGATGGCGCTTCCGCCACAAATTGCGGTGCCAACCGTGATTAAGAACGAAACTTTCCTGCGAACCGCGAGGGCACGGCCCAAATAAATTCCCAAGAGCATCGTGGCGGCGATACCGACCGCCGTGTAGACGACACCGGAGCGTCCGGCGCGAACGATCTGGTGGAGGTTCATGCCGAAACCGAGGGCTACCACGGAAGCTTGCAGAAGATACTTCGAAGCCATGCGGCTTTCGGAAACGTAGGGATGAGAAAGAGTGAAGCCGTAGAGGAGGCCGCCGAGAAGAGCAATGGGCGGTGAAATAAAACCGGAAGCGGCGAGAAGCAGGCCGGCAAAAAAGATTATCTTCGAGAACGTGAGCATCCAGCGATTTCGCCCCAATTACGCGGAGCGAAATATACCATCAAGCGACGGCGCTGGAAGAATTTGCGCGAGATTGAGTTTCGGCGGCGTGGCCGGCTTCCTGCGCGCGCAGGACGAGAACAGGGCACTCCGCTTCTTCGACGACTTTCTTGGCGACGGAGCCGAAAGGAATTCTGCGCCAGCCGGTCATGCCGTGGGTGGCGATAACGATCATATCGGCTGGTTCGCTGTCCGCGATTCGCACGATTTCCATGCCCACGTCGTTAGCGGTGCCGATCTGCGTGCGGACTCTGATGTTCTTGGCAGACAGGCTGGCGGCGAGATCTGAAAGGCGCTTCGCGGTTGCGTCGTGGAGGCTCTGATCGTATTCGCCTTCCTTCAAAATCGAGACGCTGCTGGGCAAATCGGGAATCGCCGGGACGATATTGACGAGAATCAGCTCGGCGCCGAGGCGCGAGGCGAGGTCGGTGGCAACGTCGACAGCATTGTGTGAAAAATCGCTGAAATCAATGGGCGCGAGAATCGTTTTCAGGGTGCTAGTTGAATCGGTCATGGCGTCGCGTGTCCTTTTCTTGAAGCCTCAAATCGCTATGTGCAGGGCGCCATGCTACCAGACGACTTTCCTGAGATGTGACCGGACTGTTTCAATTTTGTTAAATTCCGGCGCCCGGCATTCCCCTTATGAGAGACCGCGCACGCCCGGATAACGCGTTGGTCGGCGTTTTCTCTTTAACTTTTACGACGATAGAGTGTTTACGCGGCTGTCACATTCCCTTAACGAAGAGCCGGTAGTTTCACGGCGCATCGACAACCGCAGAATCACTTTGCGAAAACCAGCTGGAACATTTTTGATTGAAGGGGTGAAAAAATGGCAGCAACAGGAACAGCGCCTGCGCGGGTACCTACCGAAGCGCCGCGAGTGTCGCCGCTCGATGCCGCGAACATGACGGCAGGGCCAGCAGCGAAAATAGGAATGGGCATCTTCGGCGTAGTGCTGGTATGCGGAATGATTTTCATCGGGCGCCAGCTGATCGGCGACCTATCCGAAGTGCACGCTACATCGATAATGCCGTATCTGCTGCTGGGATTGGCGCTGCTTGTGGCGCTGGGATTTGAATTCGTGAATGGATTCCACGATACGGCCAATGCGGTGGCGACGGTGATCTACACGCACACGCTCGAGCCGCACGTCGCGGTGGTGTGGTCGGGCTTGTGGAATTTCACGGGAGTGGTGCTGTCGAGCGGCGCGGTGGCGTTTGGAATCGTTTCGCTGCTGCCGGTGGAATTGATTCTGCAGGTGGGAGGCAAGGCGGGCTTCTCGATGGTGTTCGCGTTGCTGTTCGCGGCGATCATCTGGAACCTGGGAACGTGGTAGTTCGGACTGCCCGCTTCGAGCTCGCACACGTTGATCGGATCCATCATCGGCGTGGGAATCGCGAATCAGCTGATGTCTGTGAAAACGGGAACGAGCGGCGTGGATTGGGGGCAGGCTGCGAACATTGGGAAGTCGCTGCTGCTCTCGCCGATCGTTGGATTTATTTGCGCTGCTCTGCTGTTGATGGCCTGCAAGGCGCTGATCCAAATAAGGCGCTGTATGAGGCGCCCAAGGGAAATGAACCGCCTCCTTTCTACATTCGAGCGCTGCTGGTGCTGACGTGCACGGGAGTGAGCTTCTTCCACGGATCGAATGACGGCCAGAAGGGCATGGGGCTGATTATGTTGATCCTGATCGGCACGGTGCCAACGGCATATGCCGTGAACCACGCTGTGACGACGCAGCAGACTGCCGACTTCGTCGCAGTTTCAACGCAGACCGCAGACGCGCTCAGCCATTACGTTTCGCCTTCGGCGGTGATTGGCGACTCGCGCGATGAAGTGACCGACTACATCCGGACGAAGCAGTTCACGCCGAACACGATGCTGGCGTTGCGCGAATTGATCAACGGAATCGGCACGGAAATGGCGCAGTACAAAGAATTGAAGGCGGTGCCGCAGGATCAGGTGCGCAACTTCCGCAACGACATGTATGTGGTGAGCGAAGCGCTGCGCTTGATGAAGAAAACGGGCAACCCGCAGTTCAGCGCGGCGGATTCGGCGATTATCGCGAATTACAAAAAACACATCGACAACGCGACCAAGTTCATTCCCACCTGGGTAAAAGTCGCGGTAGCGCTGGCGCTCGGGCTTGGAACGATGATCGGCTGGAAGCGCATCGTGGTGACGGTCGGCGAGAAAATCGGGAAAGATCACCTTACGTACGCGCAAGGAGCGGCTGCGGAGATCACGGCGATGGCCACGATTGGAGCTGCCGACGCGTTCGGACTGCCTGTGAGTACGACGCACGTGCTGTCGTCGGGCGTGGCGGGAACGATGGTGGCGAATCATTCCGGGCTGCAATGGGGCACGGTGCGGAATCTATTGATGGCGTGGGTGCTCACGCTGCCGGCGTCGATCATGCTGGCTGGATTCTTGTTCTGGCTTTTCCGCAAAATGAGTGGGGCTTAAAGACGGCTTCCCTTTCAATTCGCGCCGGATCGTTATGGCTGAAAGATCCGGCGCGAGTCGTCGCATTCAAGCTGCACGTCGATCCTGCACGTCGATCCTGCACGTCGCAATTCTCCGGACGGCGATAGTTGCGGCACGAGTCGTTCGGCACTACACTCCACCCATCCAAATGGGGGTGCAGGATGAGATTGGCGCGTCGCGAACTCTTGTCTAAGTGTATGGCGCTAGGAGTTCTGACCAGCACTGCGAATCTCTTGCCGTCCGCGCTTGCTGCAGCTTGGCAGGAGAAAGAGAAGTCGCGGCTGGCGCCCACACCGGCTGCAGAACTCGGTCCATTTTATAAGCGGCTCGCGCCGAGCAACAGCGCCATGCGTGCCCCGGGAGATCCCGGAATGCCGCTGGTGGTGACAGGCCAGGTGTTCAGTTCGCGCGGCGAGCTGATTCCGTCGGCAATCGTGGAAATCTGGCAGACGAATCACGAAGGCTTGTACGATCTCGAATGGGTATCACTATCGCACCAAGTTGACGACTCCCGCCGACGGCAAGTACGAATTTTCCTCCGTGATGCCGGGGCACTATCCTGCCCGAGTGTGCCAGCACATCCACTACGCCGTTACCGCTCCGGGCTATCGTCCGCTCGTCACTCAGCTTTATTTTGCGACGGATCCGGTGTTCGAAGGCGATCCAGACAAAAATTTCGTGCGCGACCCTCTGATAAGCAGCCGCGAATTGGTGCGACCGGTGACGCTCGTGGGCGACCCGAAAGACATTCAGGCAGCGGTGAAGTTTGAGCTTGTGCTGGAGGCAATGTGACGGGCGCGGCGCGGTGGATTACTACGGCGGTTGTGTTGATTTCTTTGTTTGCACACCGGGCGATGGCGGAAGATCTCCGCAAACTGGTGACGATTTCGACGCCGGAGAAAATCAGCACTGTTTCGGTTTGCGGCACGACCGGCCTGGTCGCGGGAGCCGCGCACGACGGGGCGATCCACGTTTGGAAACTGCCGTCGGGTGAGCAGGTGGCGAGCTGGAAGAGCGGCGCTCCGGTAAGTGCGCTGGCGTGCTCGTTTGATGGAAAGTGGCTGGCAATCGGAGACGAGGACGGTGCGGTGAAGATCACTGATCCCGCTGGAAAATCGGTGAGGATGTTCGCCGTTGCCCATGCCGCAGTGGATAGCGTGGCATTCGCCCCGGACGGATCTCTCCTTGCCGTGGGCACGCACGAGAACCCGGTACAGCTGTGGAATCCGGGGACAGGATTGCGCGTTGCGAAGTTACACACGGATTTCAGCGGCAGCACGAGCGTGGATTTTGCGCCGGACAGCTCGCTCGTCGCCACGGCCGACGCCGATACGGCCATAAGAATTTACGATCGGAACGGAAAGTTGAAGGCAAGCTACACAGGACTTCTTCTCGAACCGTTTGCAATCAGCTTCCGGCCCAACGGGAAGGAGATTGTGGTGGGCGGAGCAGACTCGACGCTTTCGATTCTGTCTGCGGAAGACGGGCAATTGATCCGGCGCCTTCCAAAGTCTCCCGATCCGATTTTCAACGCGGTGGTGCTGCCGGACGGAGACAGGGTGTTGAGTCTTCAAGTGGACGCCGCGACGATTCAGAACTTTTCCGTCACATTGTGGAATCTCGGGACGAACGAGCGGCGTGATGTCGCGGTGGCAGGCAAGCATCTGATCGGTTACGGCGAGATTTCAAATCACCAGCCGGTGATGTTCACCGTGGACAGCGATTCGAGCCTTACCGCGTGGGCGATTCCCGACTGATCGGCAGCTGGCGTCTGATACAAACTATCGAGCCGTGAGATTTCCGGGCGGTGTAGATGGAAGTTTCGATCCGCAAAGCGATTCCTGCCGACGTGCCTGAGCTCCGCCAATTGATTGATGCTTCCGTGCGCGGCTTGCAAGCTGAGGACTACACCCCAACACAAATTGAGAGCGCGCTGGCAACGGTGTTTGGAGTCGATAGCCAGCTGATTGCCGACGGCACGTATTTTGTTGCCGAGGCGAAGCAGCATGATTGCACCACGCTTGCCGGGTGCGGTGGGTGGAGCAAGCGCAAGACGCTGTATGGCAGCGATCACTGGACGGGGCGCGAGGACGAATTGCTCGATCCGCGCGTGGATGCCGCGAAGATCCGAGCGTTCTTCGTTCATCCAAACTGGGCGCGACGGGGAGTGGGAGGCCTGATTCTGAAGACATGCGAGGATGCGGCCGCGGCAGCCGGATTCACGCGGTGTGAAATGGGAGCGACGCTTACTGGAGTGAAACTTTTTGGCGCGAAAGGTTACGTTGCGCTGGAAAATATTTCCGTGCCGCTGAAAAATGGCGAGGGTTTGCCGGTGGTGCGGATGACGAAACAGCTACTCTAACGGTTTGACTGCGTTATCACCCGTCCTCGCGGCTTCTTCCCTCTCAGCATTCAAATCTTGCTCCAGGCAACGGCGGCAGAGACAGCCTCCTGGCTGAGGCGACGAGACGCGCGGTGGCAGCTCGGCGCACCAGCAGTTCCCTTCCGGTTGGCAGGTCATTGGTGAGATGCAGCGTGCGCAGCGAGTTTCCACGAAGTGAATTATTACGCTGTAGGGGACGGATTGGAAGCGCGTCTAGCGGGAGGTACTGCGAGAAATTGAATTATTAGCGCTGCGATGAATGCGCTGCTGCGCCCGTGGTTGCGGCGGAAGTGTTGGCGGCGGAGGATGATGCCGGGGCCGGTGCATCGGAACTGGGGCTAGTGCTGGCCGACGGCTCGGATGCTGGTTTTGGCGTCGCGGCCGGCGCTGATGTAGCGGGCGCAGTGCCGTTGGGCGAAGTCGAGCAGCACGACTTTCCCTGTGCAGGCGTTGGCTGCTTCGGCGCAGAAACGCCGGCGATGCCCGATCCTAGGCCGAGCTTTTGCAGGCTGGTCGCGTCGAGTCTGCCGCTGGGGTCGAGGCCGTTGGCGGATTGGAATTTTTGCATTGCGGCAACTGTGTTGGAGTCCCACTTCCCGTTTGGTTCGCCCTGGTAGTATCCGCCGCGTGCCAGGGATGACTGGATCTCGGAGATACGCTCGGGCGTGGGAGCTTTCTGCGTTGGCTCGCGGCGAGAGTGGCGCGATGCTTGCTGCTCGATTTCTTCTTCTTCGAGGATGCCGGAGAAGTATGTGCGGCTGACTTTGAAGCGGAGGCGGAAGCCGAAGAATTCGCAGCCACTACGGAGCTGGCCTGCTGGGGCTGCAGATAGCGAACTGCCAGAAGCGACGTTCGCGAGGTGTTCATCGCATGGTGCTTCGGGCGATTATTACGCATGGGGTGCGACGGATGAGATTTGCGCGAATGTGCGACCGGCTTATGCGAATGGGAGGTGGACTGCGCGGCGGACGCAGACGCGCACAATACAAGCACGAAGGAGGCGGCCAGTAACCATCGCACAGCAGAAGTCATCTTCATTATTCGACGCTCGCAACCGGGAATGTGATGCCTGGGGCGAAACTACGCCCTTCTAATTATCGGCCATTCGAAACGGAACTCAAGCCACCACGCTTGAGCGTGAGCTTAAATGACAACCAATGGCAATGCAAGAATAAGCCGCAGTAAAAAACGGCCTAAAGGCTGGGGAGGCCTGACCAGAACCAGCGCTACCGCTATTGAACCACTTGCGACGGAACTGCGCCCGCCAGGAACAATGTGAGCACCCGGTCGTTATCCGCATGGCGTGCCACTTTGAACAGCACATCCTGCCCGGCCTTCAGCGTTGCGACTTCGCGACGGTAGTCAGCGAGATTGTTGATCGGCACGTGGTTCACTTCGACGATCACATCGCCGCGCGAAAATTCGATATCTTCGCCGAAACTAGCGGGTTCCACTTGGGTGACGACAACACCAGTGAGCTTGCCCATGCCCAGCTTGCGGGCGATATCAGGCGTAAGTTCTTCGACGTGCAGGCCGAACTGGCCGGGCTCTTCAGCCTGATCGGGTTCCTCTTCGGCGTTGACGGCTGTTTGCGGGAAAATCTTCGAGCGGTCGGCAACGACCATTGAAACGTCCTTGGCCACTTTGTCGCGGACGTAGCGAACTTCGACGGACTGGCCAATCGTGGTTTGCGCGATCGGATTCACGAGATCGGCGCCGGTGTGAACGGGCACATTGTTGATATTCGTGATCACGTCGCCTGGCTTGAGGCCGGCTTTGTCGGCGGGGCTTCCCGGTTCAATCGCTTCGACGACGATTCCGTACGGAGCGCCGAGTTCTCTGAGCAGCACGGGGTTATTGCTGCGGTCTTCCTGGAAGGTGATGCCGATCGAGCCGCGCGTAACTTTGCCGACGGTGATGAGCTGATTGTAGACCGAGATAGCGGTATTTGACGGCAACGCAAAACCGACGCCTTCGAATCCGCGGCTGCCGGTGTAGATCGCCGTGTTGATGGCAATCACTTCGCCAGCCATGTTGACGAGCGGGCCGCCGGAATTTCCGGGATTGATGGCGGCGTCGGTCTGAACGAAACGTTGGAACTGATGTCCGCCAAATGCGGAGCGATCTTTGGCGCTGACGATTCCGGCCGTGACCGTGGAATTCAATCCGAAGGGGCTGCCAAAAGCGAGTACCCAGTCCCCGACCTGCACGCCGTCGGAATTACCGAGCTTGGCGACAGGAAGTTCACGATCGGCGTCGATTTTGATCACCGCGAGGTCAGTATCCTTGTCGATGCCCACTACGTGCGCGCTGTATTTCCTGGGATCGCCGTCGATTCCCACCTGAATTTTCGTGGCCTGGTCGATCACGTGGTCATTTGTGAGGATGAAACCTTTGTGGTCCACGATGACGCCCGAACCGAGGCTGCGCTCGGCATCAGGTCCGTTATCAGGAGAATCGAAGAAGCGATCGAAGAAATCCTGGAAAGGATCGTTCAGGTGACGAGGATGCTTTGCGCCGCCTTTCGGCTTCTCGATCACTTGCGTGGTGGAGATATTCACGACGGCGGGACCGATTTTTTTCGAAATGCTCGCGAAGGAGCTCGAGAGCGAGATGGGATCGGGAACAGCCAGCAGTGACGCGCCGCTCGCGCCATTTTGTCCGTGCGTTGCGAGGGCGCGGCCGGAAATGAGCGTGCCGATCATGATGCCGATACCGAGCGTGGCTGCCACGAGGATGGCTGCGAAGACCTTGCGGCGTCGCGCCCAACTCACCAATTCGTAAAATTGAACGCCCATCGCCGTGCTCCCTTCCTGCCTATGACTGCGACGTTTGCCGAAGAATAGCGATTATAACACCCATTTGATTCGCGCCGTGGCAGGACAGTTTCACCGATGCTCACATAAATACGGTGTTAGTGCGCCCAGGAGGGTAATGGCGGGAGGCGGCGACGGCCGTGAACATGCGGCCGTTGCTTCTCGTGGATTCGCGACGCGAGCCTCCGTTTAAGGGCAGCTACGAAATTCCATCTGGGAAAAAGACGAAGGGGCCTGTGGTGTTTGCGGCCGCGAGCCGACCAAATCGCCGCGAGGATGAGAATTAGGACTTGGACAACCTTGGGTCGAGGCCGAGCTCTGTATCAGTGGCGTCACCCGGCAAGCTCAGGTGAAAAGCTTCGTTTCCAGAGGCGATATCGTCCCCTTCCGCACGGGGTTCCAGCTTCTTCTGAGCGCGGCGCTCCGCCTTCATGCGGGCTTTCTCCATGCGCTTCATCTCTTTTTGGCGCTTCTTGAATGTAGTCGTCATTTAATGGCTCCTTTTAAGGATTAGATGCGGCCTCGCTGGAACAACCCTCCAGGCATCCCTACCTCGCCGGAACGAATCGCGCTCTAAAGCAGCTGATTCTATACACCATTACGGTGAAGCCAATCCAAACGGGTAAAGCAGACCGCCGTCCGCGCGCACCTACTAGAAAGACCTGACCCCCGAGCGCGCATCTCTACTATAACACACGAGAGTTCCAAAACCCGCATAGCGTTAGCGGGGCTTCCCGCTAAGGTCGGCTGATCGCCAATGAACTCTGCGCTGCCAGGATGAAAGCTTCGCCTCGTGCCACGAATCCCTTTGAGAGACCCGCCTCTCCGCGGAACATCTGCAAAGCGAAGCGATTTCCCTGGAAAACTCCTACACAGATAAGCAGTCATACTTGCAAGTTAGACTTGCAAGTTTAGCTGTTTTGTGTGTAAAATGAACTTGCCATGCCGCAGAAGACGCTCGAAGCATCCGTCATCGACTTCATCCACGCCATCGGCCTTTTGTTTCGCCGTGTGCGCGCGGCGGCCGCTTCCCATGAGCTTTCCTTGACCGAATCTTCCGTCATGGGCCGTCTCGCTCGGGAAGGCCCCGCAACCACGGCCGATCTGGCACGCGCGGAGAAGATGAAACCGCAATCCATGGGGACCACCATTGCAGCGCTCGAGGAAATGGGTATGGTGGCGCGCAAGCCGCATCCGACCGATGGCCGGCAAGTGAATATCGAACTGACCGCCAAAGGCGCCGGGGTACGCAAGAGCGTCGTCGATGCAAAGCGAACATGGGTGGCTGAAGCGATTGCGCAGCTAACGAAGACGAGCGCGAAACGCTGTTCAAGGCCGGTCACATAATCAAGCGCCTGGTGGAAAAGTGATCGGCAACGAGGAACCAGCGCAGGTGCAAACGCAGGTCCCAAAACAGCTAGAAGACAGACCTGCAATCGGCTCGGATCCACACAAGACCTCTCCCGCACTCAGTTCGATCTCGCATGCATGGCGAGCGCTGCGGCATCGCAACTTCAGGCTGTTCTTCGCTGGTCAAAGCATTTCCCTGATAGGCACCTGGATGACGCGGCTGGCGACAAGCTGGCTCGTCTATCGCCTCACTCATTCCGCGTTGCTGCTTGGCTTCGTAAGCTTCGCAGGGCAGATCGTTGCCTTCGTGGTGGCCCCAATTGCCGGTGTTTGGGTGGAGCGCCTGAATCGCCGCAAGCTGCTGGTGTGGACGCAAGCCGCGGCTGCGGTCCAGTCGCTCGCGATGGCCGCCCTCACCCTGGCTCATGTCATCAACCTCTGGGAAATCATCGCCCTGGCCGCCATGCAGGGTCTGATCAACGCGTTCGACATGCCCGCGCGCCAATCCTTCCTCGTGCAGATGGTGGAAGATCGCAACGACCTGAGCAACGCGATCGCCATCAACTCCTCGATGGTCAACGCGGCGCGGCTGATCGGGCCGGCCATCGCTGGCTTGGTGATCGGAGCGGTCGGCGAGGGCTGGTGCTTCCTGATTGACGGCGTCAGTTACTTTGCGGTGATCGCTTCCCTTCTCATGATGCGCATCAAGCCCTTGAATCTCAGTCGCAGTGCATTGGGCGTCCTCGAGCAAATGCGCGAGGGCTGGGATTACGTTCGTACATTTCGCCCGATTCGCACGATTCTCCTGCTCTTCTCGCTTCTCTGCCTGATGGGCTATCCCTTTGCGGTGCTGCTACCGGTGTTTGCCGGGGACGTGTTGCACGGTAACGCAAAGACTCTCGGGTGGTTGACGGCGGCCTCGGGCATTGGCGCGCTTATATCCGCGCTTTCGCTGGCGATTCGCAAGTCCGTGCGCGGACTGACCCGCATGCTTCAGATCGCGGCCGCGATGCTGGGAGGCGCGCTGATTCTATTCGGGATGTCGCGCACGTTGTGGGTAGCCCTTGTGTTGATGGCTTTCGTTGGCTTTGGCTTGATGCAGAGCGCGGCGGTGAGCAATACGATCATCCAAACGCTGGTGCCAGACGAAAAGCGCGCTCGCGTGATGAGTTATTACACCATGGCATTTTTCGGCGCCGCGCCTTTTGGCAGTTTGCTGGCCGGCGCGTTGGCTCACCGGATGGGAGCGCCGCACACTTTGATGCTTACCGGCGCGTTCTGCCTTGCCGGTGCGCTGTGGTTCACGGTCGAACTGCCCAAGGTTAAAGCCGTGATGCGGCCGATTTATCGGGAGATGGGGCTTCGGCCGGGCGACTTGGGCTGATTCGGCCACGCCCGAACCTGCGAAATGACTCTGTTAAACGACCTATTTATTAGTCGCCCTAATTATCTAAAAGGAGAGGAATAACCATGCCTGTTACGAAACTCGATCCAAACGCTGCATTGGTGTTAATTGACCTGCAGAAGGGGATTGTCGGTCTGCCAACCCTACACCCCACGAGTGAGATCATCGCCCGCGCTGCGCAACTTGCTCGAGCTTTCCGCGAGCGCGGGCTACCGGTGGTGCTCGTCAATGTGACGGCTATGGCTCCGGGGCGCACCGAGGCGGAGCGTCCCAAGTTTGCGTTTCCGGACGATTGGACCGAGCTTGTTCCAGAGTTGGAGAAGCACCCCAACGATTATCTGGTCACCAAGCAGCGGGTTGGCGCGTTTCATGGCACGTCGTTGGATTCGTATTTACGCGAGCGCGGTGTGACTCAGGTGGTTCTAGCGGGCATTTCGACGAGCAGCGGCGTGGAAGCAACGGCGCGGAGCGCCTACGATCTGGGCTACCACGTGACGCTTGTAGTAGACGCAATGACTGACGTGGATGCCGATATGCACCGGCATAGCGTCGAGAGGATTTTTCCCAAGTTGGGTGAAACAGACACAACCGGTAACGTGCTGAAGATGTTGAAGGAGACGCTGGCCCCGTAAGCCTTGAGATCTGTGTGATCCTGCTGGCGACGGCCGTCTACTGTCCAGCGGCGTAGATGAACATTATGCCGAATAAAACGGCGAAGCCGACGATGGTCCCAAAAACTATGATGACGAAGTCACCATTCCACGTGCTTTCAAGCATAAGCCGGCGCCGTTCTACCTCGTACGCCCACCGCTGTTCTTGAAGTCGCATATGGGTTCCTACGTAAGTAAGAGTAGCGGTGTTCATCAGATTGTAAAGTACCGAAAATACTGTACTAAAGTACTATCTGGGCTTTTCGGGTTTTCTTTGCCCCACTGGCGGGTTCTCTCCGTATATGGAGATTTTGGTTGGTCAATTGATCGAAAGGTGGCGAAGTTAGTGCAAAGGGGGATTTGACTCGATAACGCCGGGCGCATTCGGACTCGAAACCCGAGCCATGAATGAACGTGCTTCGGGACTGGCTCCAAAACAGGAACGGCTGGCGCCCTGGGGCTGCCAGCCGTTCAAAACAACTGCCGAATTTTTTGTGCTCTACCCGTCGAATCCCGAGACTATCTGAGGGAACGCATGAGCGGTTTGGTGCTTTCCAGCTTTTTCGACTTCTTGAGACTCTTTTTCGCTTTTGCCATGCCACTCTCCTGTTATTCGATTTTGTTCGGCCCACGGCGGCCGCTGGTTTTGGTGCACGTCCGTCACCATTGAAAAGCGCCAGGCGGAATAGGTGATCCCCTTTTGATTGTGCGAGATGTCGAAGCAGAGTTTCACTCGCACGTTCGAACCGTGTTGAAGAAATCAACATGCTAAGTAAAAAGTCAACTTATGCGCTTCGGCCAACAGATTAAGAACTCAACTGAAACGCTTGCCTGCATCATTGCTTTGCGAGCTTCATTCTGAAATTCATATAGAGTGACTTCCAAATACGGAATTTTCCGTGATTATTTGCAGACCTAGCCTTTGGTCTTCGTTTCATTCGCGCAAGAGCCTAAAATAAGTGATGCGCCACTAGTGCGTGTCCGGCCCAGCCCCGAGACGAGCATTCGGATGCTTCACTTTGCTTGGGGGAATACCGCTATGAGACTTACTCACGTCGGAGCAACGGTTCTCGCTGTAGCCATCTGGTTTGGAATTTCCGGCGGCACCGGCGCCACCCGCGCCCAGAACACGAATCAAGTGCTGGGCCAGGTTGATTTTGACGCCAAGACGAATATCGACAAGGGCTCCGGTGTCTGGGTCGACGGGCAGTACCTGGGCTATGTAGGCGAGTTGAAGGGCAACAAGAAAGTTCTGCTCATCCCCGGTAAGCACGAAATTGCCGTCCGGCAAGTCGGATTCAGGGACGTCACGCAATCGATCGAAACGACGCCGGGAGGCACGACGATCGTCACCGTGCGAATGGAAAAGGATCCCAACGCCGTCAAAGCGAACGCAACGGGCGAGGTGAAACTAAAAGTGACCCCGGACCGGGCTGCGGTATTCGTTGACGGCAACTATGCCGGATACGTGCACCAATTCGGCGGCGTAAAACGCGCCATGCTCATCGCCCCCGGCAAACACCACATCAAAATTGCGCTCCCCGGCTATCGCGACTTCGAAACCGAGATTACCGTGCAGGCCAATCAAAAGGTGACGGTGAAAACCACACTGAAATCCGCAAGTATCACGGCGGAGGGTTCCGAATTGAAATAGCTGAAGCAGCCAAGGACGGATTGGCGGCCGTGCCGCGGACTTGTTACAATGGTCGATGGCCGGAGCGAAAAACTCCCGCTTGTATACCGGGGCAACTCCCCGCAGGTGACAACAACCAACCGTATGGCTCCTCGCACCCTGTTTGAAAAAATCTGGAACGCGCATCTGGTGCGCGAAATTCCCGGGCAGCCGTCCATCATCTATATCGACCGACATCTGATTCACGAAGGAACTTCCCCGCAGGCGTTTGCCGGGCTGAAAGCCGCCGGGCGCAAAGTGCGGCGTCCTGAGCTAACGTTCGCCGTGATGGATCATTCCGTTTCGACGAAGAATCGCCTGCTGCCGGTGCTCGACGCGGATGCCGCCGGTCAATTCGAAGCCCTCGCGCGCAATTGCGAAGAGCACGGCGTGCATCTTTTTGACATGCACAGCAAGAACCAGGGAATCGTGCATATTATCGGTCCGGAGCTGGGCATCACGCAGCCGGGGCAGACGATTGTCTGCGGCGACAGCCACACTTCCACGCACGGCGCTTTTGGCGCCCTCGCTTTCGGCATCGGCACCAGCGAAATCGAGCACGTGCTCGCCACGCAGTGCCTCTCGCAATTCAAATCGAAGACGATGGAAATTCGCTTCACCGGCAAAAAGCCGCGCGGCGTCACCTCCAAAGACATGATCCTCGCCGTGATCGGCAAAATGGGAATCGCGGGCGGAAATGGAAGCGTCGCCGAATACACCGGCGAAGCCGTGCGCGCCCTTTCGATGGAAGCGCGCATGACCATGTGCAATATGACGATCGAAGGCGGCGCCCGCGCGGGAATGGTGGCGCCCGACGATACAACCTTCGCGTACCTCGAAGGCAGGCCCTTCGTGCCGCGCGGCAAAGAATTTGAGGACGCGGTGAGCTACTGGAAATCGCTCGTCACCGACCGGGATGCGAAATACGATTCCACTGTGACGATTGAGGCAGACAAGCTCGCGCCAATGGTTACGTGGGGAACGAACCCAGGAATGGTGACGCAGGTGACCGACCGCGTGCCCGATCCGCATTCCTTCAAAGATCCGGTGGACCAGAAAGCGGCAGAGAGCGCGCTCGTCTACATGGATTTGAAGCCGGGGATGCCCATCGAAGACATCGCGCTCGATCGCGTATTCATCGGCTCGTGCACCAATTCGCGAATCGAAGATTTGCGTCTCGCCGCGAAAGTAGTTGCCGGTAAACACGTGTCGAAGGATTTGAAGCAGGCGCTCGTAGTACCCGGTTCGCGTCGCGTGAAGGCAGAAGCGGAGGCGGAAGGTCTCGACAAAGTTTTCATGCAGGCGGGATTCGAATGGCGCGATGCGGGCTGCAGCATGTGCATCGGCATGAATGACGATGTGCTGCAAAGCGGCGAGCGCTGCGCCAGCACGTCAAACCGCAACTTCGAAGGCCGCCAGGGCAAGGGCGGACGCACGCATCTCGTCAGCCCGCTGATGGCTGCGGCGGCGGCCATCGAAGGGCACTTCGTCGACATCCGCAAATGGAAGAATGTGGACGGCGCCGAGTAGAGCGCGAACGCAGCCGCGAAAAACTGAAACTCAGAGTACGCAGAGAATCACGGAGACCACAGAGGAATGCAACCGTTCACCAAGCAGACAGGGTTGGTAGCGCCGCTCGATCGCGTTAATGTCGATACGGATCAAATGGTGCCCAAGCAGTTTTTGAAATTTCTCACGCGCGAAGGCTATGGACGCGTGCTTTTTTACGACTGGCGCTACCTGCCCGCCGAGAAACCGAATCCCGATTTCGTGCTGAACCATCCGCGGTACAAAGGCGCTTCGATTCTGCTGGCGCGCGCGAATTTTGGATGCGGCTCGAGCCGCGAACATGCCCCCTGGGCGATTCTCGATTACGGTTTCAGCGCGATTTTGGCGCCAAGCTACGCCGACATTTTCTACAACAACTGCTTCAAGAACGGAATTTTGCCCGTCACGCTCTCGAACGAGCAACATGGACGAGCTTTTCAAGCGCACCGAGCAAAATGAAGGCTACAGGTTAACGGTCGATCTGGAGAAGCAGGTGGTCACCGACGAAAAAGGGCTGAGCTATTCGTTCACCGTCGATCCCTTCCGCCGTGAGTGCCTGTTAAAAGGGCTCGATGACATCGGCCTCACGCTCGTCCACGAAGAGCAGATCTCCGCGTTCGAGCAGAAGAATCTGCGCCATCCCAAAATGTACGAGCCGGTAGACGTGAAATTTCACAAGCAGCCCACCAACTAAAAGTCGTCATCAGCCAACAACAGAAGTCAGCGATGGATACGGGCACAGCGTCTCTTCCGTACCGCCGGCGTCCCGCCGGCTCTTTCCACAAATCTCAGCAACCGCGCGCGACCCACGCCTTCACTCAAATTGCCCCGGCGCAACAATCGGCTCAGGCGATTCCGGCGCAATCGGCGCAGCGCCTTTCAGTTCCGCCAACACAATCCCCAGAAGAATCAGCCCCGCCCCAAAAAGCACTCGGCCTCCAAGCCGCTCGTGCGCCACAATCCACGCCGTAATCACTGCAAATACGGGCTCGAGGCTGATGAATATCGCCGTGTGCGTCGGCGTCGTGTACTGCTGCGCCCAGGTCTGAAACGAAAAACCAATCACCGTCGAGCCGATCGCCGTAATCAGCACCGCGAAAATAAGCTGCCCTGACCACACCAGCCGCGGCGCTTCCCACCCCGCCGCAGAAAGCAGCGGAACCGCAAGCGTCGCGAGCACAGCCGTCGTCGCCACCTGCAGAAAACTCAACGCGCCCACCGAATGCCGCTCCACATACTGCCCAATGAAAATCACGTGCAATGCGAACATCACCGCGCAACCGAGCGCAATCGCATCCCCTCGATTCAAGCTGCCAAATCCTTCCGGCGGAATCATCAGGAAGTAAAGGCCTGCCAGCGCCGAAAACGCCCCAAGCCAAATCCATATATTGATGCGCCGCCGGCCGAACGCCGCGAGAAAAACCGGCACAAGAACCACGCTCGATCCGGTAATGAACGCCGCCTTCGATGCCGTCGTGAATTTCAGCCCCGTGGTTTGAAACGCGTAGCCCCCAAACATGAAGAAACCAATTTGCACGCCCGCCCATATCGTTTGCCGGTTCAATCCGCGCAGCGCGCGCCAGAACAGAATCGCCATCACCGCAGCCGAAAGCGCGAAACGAACCGCGATGTAAGTGAAGATAGATACGTCCGCCAGCGCGTCCTTCACAACAATGAACGTCCCGCCCCACACCAGCGAGCAGAACAAGAGCGCGAGATCAGCGCGGACGCGTTTACTCAAGATTTCTCACTCCGACCTTCGCGCCAAATTTGCTCGGTGTGCCATTCGTTCTCCGGTACTGTCAAATGTCGAACGAAGAGTGTAAGCAGCGAACGAATTTGTCGCAACGATTGAGACCTCACCAATCCCGGCCGCGCAACAGCCATTATGTCCGAATCCGAAACCAGCACGCCCCTCTCGATTGACCGCATGATAGCGGTATAGTAGAAACTTCGTTAACCCATGTCGCGACGAATAGCTGCGATTTTCTGCATTTGTCGCGACGCTTTGGATTCTGCCTGCGGCCCCGCTGCGGGCCGCCAGGCACGACGCATGGGTCGAAGTGCGCTCCCCGAATTTCATCATCGTCAGCAACGCCGGCGAAAAGCAGGCGCGCAGGACCGCAATCCAGTTCGAGCAGATTCACACGCTATTCCGCGATGGACTCGCCGTCGCGCAGGGCCATCCCAGTCCCGTGATCACTATTTTCGCTCTCAAGGACGAAAAGTCGCTCAGCGAATTGCTCCCCGATTATTGGACCAAGGGCCACATGCACCCCTCCGGCGTATTCGCCTACGGCTTGTATCAATACTATGCGGCGGTGAATCTCGAAGCGCAGGGCACGAATCCCTTTGCCACGATGTACCACGAGTATTACCACTCGCTGACCATGCCCTATTTCCCGGAATTGCCGATCTGGCTGAGCGAGGGCCTCGCCGATTTCTTCGGTGAATCGGAAGTGAACGGAACCGTCGCAACGATGGGCGTCGCAGATCCTGCTCTGATCGAAGAGCTGCGGCACAACAAACTCATACCGCTCGACGTGCTGTTCCACGTGGACGCTTCGTCTCCCTACTACAACGAGCAAAACAAGGTTTCCGTTTTCTACGCGGAATCCTGGGCGCTCACTCATTACCTGATGATCGGCGATAAGCAATCGCACCGGCAAATGCTCACGGACTACGCGACCGCACTATCAACCGGCTCGACTCCCGACCAGGCCGCCGCGAAAGCATTCGGCGACCTGAAAAAATTGCAGGACGATCTTTCGCGCTACATCGGCAAGTTCACGTTTTCCTATTTTCAGATGAAAGCCCCGGCCGAGTTGGCGCCGGCAGAGCTTCACGTTCGCGAACTTTCGGACGCCGAGGAGGAAGCCTACCGAGGCGGCTTCTTCGCAATTCGCAGGCGCCCCGAGGCGAAACAAATTTTGCAGAACGCGGTGAATCTCGATCCGAAGCTCGCACTCGCGCACCAGAATCTCGGCATCGAGGAATTTCTCGAAGGCAATCGCGATTCGGCGTTGACTTCGATTTCCGAAGCGATCCGCCTCGATCCGCAAGACGGTTTCGCGCGTTATCTGCGCGCCAATCTCACTTTCTTCGGCGCCGGCGGCTTTCCCCAGGATTCGCAAATCGAAGAAGACTTGCGCCAGGCTGTCGCGTTGAAACCCGATTTCGCAGCGGCCAATGCCCTGCTCGGCCTCTATCTTTCAAGCCATCGGCAAACCGGCGAGGAGGCTCTGGCGTACGCGAAGAAAGCCGTGAGCCTGCAACCTGGCAACACCGAATTCGTGTATGACCTGGCGCAGGTGCTCGCGCAGATGCAGCGTTTCGATGACGCGCAGTACGTGGCGGAGCGTGCCCGGACAAACTCGCGAAACGCGGAGTATCGCGCCAGGCTCGACCAATTCATCGCCTACCTCCAGAATGCTCGCAGCGTGACCAGGCGCAATGCGGAGGCTCAAAACCGCTGCGTCGAAACCGCAGGCGATTCCCGACGCAACGGCGAGCGCTCCGATGGCGCAAGAAGAACCGGCGAAGGAAGCGGACAACTCGCGCGAAGTAACCGGAGTGGTGACGCAGGAAAGTTGCGCGGGCGGTTTGAAACTACAAGTCGCAGCTGGCGCCGAAGTTTTTACGTTTCATCTGCAGGCAGGCGCGCACTCGGCGATCCGCATGATGGCCAAGCCCGCGCCGGACTTCGATATTTGCAAATCTTTGAAAGGCATGCAGGTCGCGGTGCGGTTTCTGCCCGATGAAGCGAAGAAAAGCAGCGGCGCCATTCAGCAGCTGACCATCCTGGCGGCCGACGCGCCTGCTTCCTCTGCAATTCCGAAATCAGCCCCCGGTGCTGCCGCCGCGACAAAACCTCTTCGCCTTGCACCGGCTGCCAACGGGGCGCAAAACGCGAGCGTAACTTTGTCAGGTCGCGTCACGGCTGTGGCGTGCGATAAAAGTGAAATGACGCTGACGCTGCTCGTCCGTGATTCAGAATTCGAGCTGCATGCGCGAGACTACACGCGCGTCCACTTCGATCAGTCCGTGCCATTTGATACCGGGGAATTTCAACCCTGCGCCCAGTTGAAGGATCACGACGCAACCATCGACTACATCGTAACCGAGAAAGAAAAGTACGACGGCGAGATCCAATCAGTTGAGGTAGGCAAGTAGGTTTCCAGTGGCACAGGCACTCCTGCCTGTGCGCTTTGACTACGCAGCAACCCGTTCAATCTCAAAACGCTCACGCGACATCGCAACCCCAGCGGCACAGGCACTCCTGCTTGCCCTGAGGAACGAAGGGTTCCATCCTGAGACACGAAGGGCCTGTGCGCCTTTCTTTTCACTACCGTTGCTGCTCGAAAACAACCCGACCGCCCGCAATCGTCATAGCGACCTGTGTAGAAAGCAGTTCGCGCGGCGCAATCCGCGTGATGTCCACAGGAAACACCACAATGTCAGCCAGCATACCGGGCGCAATAGTTCCCTTCCGCTTCTCTTCAAACTCCGCATAAGCCGAACCCGCCGTATAAGCGCGCAAACAATCTTCCATCGGAAGTTTTTCCTGCGGTTGCCAACCTCCCGGAGGTCCGCCATCGGGAAGCTCCCGCGTGACGCAGGCATAAATTCCGCGCAGCGGGTTGATTGGTTCCACCGGATAATCCGTTCCGAACGCGAGATGCACGCCGTCCTCTTCCATCGTGTGCCACGCATACGCGCCTTTCACACGCTCAGGGCCAAGTCGATCCGCAGCCCATCGTTCGTCAGTCAACACATGCGACGGCTGCATCGACGCGACAACGCCCAGAGAAGCGAACCGCGCGAAATCGGCCGGCGCCACCACTTGCGAGTGCTCCACTCGATCGCGCCGATCGCGCGGGCCATTTGCGTTTACGGCGGCGGCAAATGCATCAAGAGCGATTTTGTTGCCACGGTCGCCAATGGCGTGGAGCGCGATTTGAAATCCGGCGCGATCGCGCTCCACCGCCATCCGCATAAGCGCCGCCGGATCGAGCCGCAAAATTCCTGAAGTGCTTGGATCGTCAGTGTAAGGCGCGAGCAGCGCTGCCGTCCGCGAGCCAAGCGAACCGTCGACGAGCGCCTTCAGCGCACCAGTCTTCAGCCACGGATCGGTTGTGCCGCCCGCGCGCCGCATTTCTTCGAGACGCGACAGCGGCAGCGTAAACTGGAGCCATTCATTGATGCGGACCGTCTGTTTTCCTTCGCGTTTCAATTTCTGTAGGACCAGGAAATTCTGCCAGCCGTAATTGTCGCCATCGTCTGCCGACATCATGGAGTTGTCCTGAATCGAAGTGACGCCGTTTTGCGATGCCTCTTCCATTACGAGCGCGAATGCCCGCAGGCGCTGCGCTTCGGAAAAAGGCGGCACGCGGCCGTAAACAAGATTCATCGCCGCATCTTCTTCCAACATTCCAGTCGGCTCGCCTGTGGCGGGATCGCGCTCGATATGCCCGCCGGGCGGATCGGGCGTTTCGTGAGTGATACCCGCGATTTTAAGCGCTTGCGAATTCACCACCGCAACGTGGCCATCCACGCGCTGCGAAAATATCGGATGCTCGGTCGAGATCGCGTCCAGATCCTGCCGGCTGGGAAATTTCTTCACCGGCCACAGCGTGTGGTCCCATCCGGGAGCGATGATCCATTCTCCCGGCCCAAAATCTTTGAGCCGCACGCGAATTCTCTGCTGAAACTCTTCGACGGACTTCGTACCTCGCAAGTCGACTTCCAGCTTGACGTACGCGCCGGCCGCAAGATGGAGATGCGCATCATTGAATCCCGGCATCGCGAACTGGCCATGCAAATCGATCACGCGAGTCTTCGGCCCCAGCCAGGATTTTATTTGTGCATCGCTGTCGGCCCCGGCGCTTGCGATCGCGACGGTAGTAATCGCAACGACGAATTCTCCGCGAATCGCCACAGCGCTGGCCCAGGGCTGAGCCGCGAGGCCGGTGTAGATTTTTCCGTTGGTGAGAACAAGATCGGCGGGAGGCTCAAGTGGTGAGGGCTGTGCAGCGGTTCGCGAAAGCTGCGTTTGGCTCGGCGCAGCAAAACTTGCCCCAAGCAGCGAGTGACGCGACGACAGAAACCCAGCGCCGGCCAGCACGCAAATCAGAGCGAAAAAGAAGTATTCGAATTTCCGGCGGGACATCCTAGGGCTGCACCCCGGCAAGGGCTACAGCGATGAGCAACACGCGCTTCAGTCCCAGTTCACGGCCTGTCGGGTCATACCACTCAGCCAGCGTGTGCGAACCGCTTCCCTTTCCTCCGCCGCCGATGGCGACGGCGGGAATTCCCTGCGAAAGCGGAATGTTCGCATCAGTGGAACTGCGCTCGAGGCGCGAGTGCGTGCCCAGAAAGCGATCCACGTTGCGGACTGTTTCGAGGAGCGGAGAATCCTCGGGCAATTTTCCAGAAGGCCGAGCTCCCAGAGAATTGATTTCTATCCGCAGCGAATCGCCGCCCGAGCGGCTCGCGGCGATTTCGTCTTTCATGCCCGCTTGCATCGAGTCTCGTAGCGCGCTCTCTAGTCGATCGAGCTCGGATTCTTCTTCCGAGCGGAGATCGATTTTCACAGTCGCGCGCGAGGGAATCGAATTCACCGAAGTGCCGCCTTCCATCACGCCGAAATTGTAGGAGCTGCGCGGATCGTCCGGCACTTTGACGGAAGAAAATTTGACGATGCCCCGCGAAAGCGCCGTGATCGGATTCGGAGCGCCAAAGTCCGACCAACTGTGGCCGCCCGGGCCCGTGATCGTCACCTCGAAACGGCGCGAAGCAATTCCCTGCGTGGTGACGTGTTCGATCGAAGGCCCATCGATAGCAATCACGGCCGATAATCGCGGACCGAAATCGTCCACCAGCGCGCGAATGCCGCGAAGATTTCCTTCGCCCTCTTCACCCACGTCGCCCGCGAACACGAGCGTCTTTGTGGTGCGAACGCGGCCTTCCGACAGCGCGCGCGAAACGGCGACTAGCGCCGCCAGCCCCGCGCCGTTATCGGAGATGCCGGGAGCCTCCAGCCGCGAAGCGTTGCGCTTCACAGTGACATTTGTTCCTGTCGGAAACACGGTGTCCAGATGCGCGACGAGCAACACCACGTCCTTCGAACTCGAACCCGGACGCTCACCGATCACGTTGCCAATCTTGTCCACCCGGACGCGAAGGCCATTGGCTTCGAATAATTTTCTCAGCGCTTCGCCGCGCCGCGCTTCTTTGAATTCGGGCGCGGGAATTTCCGTCAGCCGAATCTGCTGATCGGTCACCCAGGGAGCATTCTTGTCGATCCACTCGATCGCGCGGGCGCATGTGGGATCCTGCGCGAGCTTCTCAATGGATTCATCGGCGGCGCGGGCTGAGAGAGTGGCCATCACCAAAAAGATACAGCAGATGGAGGTGAGTTTCACGAGATTCGTTCGCGAATTTCTAGCGCCCACAGGCCGCTCTGCGTGCCTGAGTGATGTAAGCGCGCATTTGAGGGGATCACTTTGTCCGGGATTTTCCCGCCGCCATGGCGGGACCGATGAGAGCGATGATTTCGTCTTCGGTGAAAATGCGTTCGGATTTCTTGGCTGCGTCAAAAATTCGATCCACCAGTTCATCGGTGGCCGGGATGCCGCGTTTTTCGAGCCAGTAGATCACGTTGGAGCGGCCGCTCAGCGGGCCGATCTCGATAATTTGCTCGAGGCCGAAGTGGTGCGAAGGCACGCCGCTGTAAATCGAGTTGGCGAGTTCTTCGTCACCTTTTTTGTAGGCTTTGACGATCGCCGCAGCGTGTACGCCAGTGGCGGTGCGGAACGCGTCGCGGCCAACGACCGGATAGTTCGGCGGTATCGGCGTGTGCGTCGCTTTCGAAACGGTGGTCGAATATTTTTTCAAGCTTGAGAGGTCTCTGATCGATCAGGCCGAGCAGCTTCAGATTCACGAGCATCAGTTCCATGGGCGTGTTGCCGACGCGTTCACCGAGCGCGAGAGCGGCGGCGTGAACCTGGTCGGCGCCAGCGGCGATTGCGGCGAGAGAATTCGCAACTGCGAGGCCGCGGTCGTTGTGGCCATGCCAATCGACGCGAATCTTTTCACCGGACGGCTTCACTACCTCATCGATTGCGAATTTCACGAGATTGTAGGCGCCGCGAGGAGTGGCGTGGCCGACGGTGTCGCACAGCACGATGGCGCGAGCGCCCGAGCGAATCGCGGTCGAGTAAAGCGTGATGACCGTCGAAGGATCGGTGCGAATCGTGTCTTCGGTGACGTACATCACGGGAAGCCCGGCGGATGCGGCAAACTTCACCGCGTCTTCGGTGGTGCGCTGAAGATGATCCACGGTCCAATCTTCGACCAGGCGGCGAATCGGGCTCGAGCCGAGAAACGTGGCGGCTTCGAGCGGCATGCCCACTTTTTCCGAGATTTCGATGATGGGCTTGATGTCGTTCTTGTGCGTGCGTGCGGCGCAATTCGGGCGAATTTTCATTCGTGACTGAACGATTTCGCGCGCGAGAGCTTCGGTGTCCGCATAGGCGCGCGGCCCAGCGCCGGGGAGGCCGATGTTCACTGTGTCGATTCCGAGCGATTCCATCAGGTGGAGAATTTCAATTTTCTCGCCGATGCTCGGATCGTGCACCGACGGATTTTGCAAACCGTCGCGAAGCGTCTCGTCATTCAGCATCACGCGGCGGCCGGTGGGGATTTCGGCGCCGGTGAATGTGTTCCAGTCGTGGATGAGTTCGCTTTTCATTTTTTGATTTTCATTTTGCGCGAGACCTTAATAGCGCAGCGTGTAGCTGTGCGGCATCTTGGAGCGATCGGGTTTGTAAATCGTCTGGCAAAATTCGCAGCGATACACTTCCGCCTTCTTGCCGACGAGCGCTTCGATTTCTTTAGGGTAGTCGTACCAGCGTTTCAGGTGGCCGCAGCAGAGTTTGCCTTTGGCGTCTTTTTCATCGCAGGCGCGCTGCGTGGCTTTCTTCGGCTTCACTTTGGGCGGAGCAGGCGCTTCGGGTTCGGTGGCGACAGCCGTCGCTGTTGGCGCGGTAGCGGCTGAGGCAGCCGCGGCTGGCGCAGACGCCGGCGTCGCTGGCGGTTTCGCAGCCGGAGCAGCCGGAGTTGTCGCCGGAGCCTTCGCTACCGGAGCAGCGGGAGTCTCTGTCGACGAAGCCGCAGCTGCCGGCGGAGCGGCCGCGGGCACGCTGCCGTTGGCTTTCGCCGGAGCTTGCGGCTGTGACGGAGTTTCCGGTGCGTTTTCGTCTGGCATCAATTCGCTCCCCTTTTCATGCGCCTCAATTGCGACACTCAAATCCGGCGACGCCGCGAAATCAGGCCGCGAGCGCCGCGCTTGCCGATCATCGCTTGAAGCCGGCGTTTCCAGCTTGGCGCGAACAGGGCTTCGACCATGCTGCCTGCCGCTGCGGCAAAATCCTCGGAGTAACCATACCACCAAGGTTTCGCAAATCGCGGCAGCCTGTCTACGTCCACGTATTTTACTTGAACCATTTCGAGCAGTCCAAGGCGCGAATGCGTGCGTCCCCAGCCGCTCCAGCCGGGGCCGCCGTGCGGCGCTTCGGAAATGCCGTAGTAACTCGCGACGTCGTTGATCATCACGGAGCCGGCGCGAATTCGCGAGGCGAGTTCCCTGCCGCGGCGAGCGTCGCGTGTCCAGACGCTGGCGCTCAGGCCGAATGGCGAGTCGTTCGCGAGAGCGACGGCTTCGTCGGCGGACGCCACAGAACGAATCGCGAGCACCGGGCCGAATGTTTCTTCGCGCATGAGCTGCATCGAGTGGTCCACGTCAGCGACCACGGCGGGCTCGAGAAAATTTGGACCGAGATCGGCGCGACGGTTGCCGCCGGTGAGAATTCGCGCGCCGCGCTGTTCGGCTTCGCGCAACTGCTGTTCGACTCTTTCGAGTTGGCGCTCGCGAATCATCGGGCCAATGTCGACTTCGGGATCGGTGGGAGAACCCAGGCGCAACTTTTTGGTCTTCTCAACGCAGAGCTGAGTGAACTTTTCGGCTACTGATTGCTCGACGTAAATCCGCTCGACGGAGAGGCAGGCCTGGCCGCAATTCGTGAAACCGCCCCAGACTGCTGCGCTGGATGCGACGTCGAGATCGGCGTCGGCGAGAACGATCATGGCGTCTTTGCCGCCGAGTTCGAGAACGGACGGAATCAGTTTGCTGGCGCACGCTTCCGCGATTCGGCGTCCGGTGGCAACGCTGCCGGTGAAGAAAACTTTTGCTGGGCCGGCTTCGATGATCGCGGCGCCGAGTTCGCCGCCACCTTGCAGGATCTGTACCAAACCTTTCGGGAAAGCCGGCGCGATCGATCAGTTCGCCGACCAGCGCTCCGGTGGCAGGCGTGAGTTCCGAGGGCTTCAGCAGCACGGCGTTGCCGGCGACGAGAGCTGGGATCAACTCCGTCATCGGAATCGCGAAGGGGAAATTCCAAGGCGAAATAATTGCGACGACGCCATGCGGCTCGAACTCGAGCCAGCCGGATTTTGCTTTCAGCGCGATGTTATGGTGCGGGACTCGTTCGGGACGCAGCCATCGCGGCGCCTGGCGCGCGAGGAAATCGGCGGTGTCGAGCGCGAGAAGTACTTCGGCGAGGATCGCTTCGGCGCGGGGCTTGCCGGTTTCGCGGATGACGATATTTGCGATGTCGTCGCGGCGCTCGAAAATTGCGTCGCGAAGCTTGCGAAGCATTGCGCAGCGTTCGCTTAGAGGCCGAGCTGCCCATGCTTTCTGCGCGGAGCGGGCTGCTTCGAAGATTGCTGGAATCGCGCTTAGTGGCGTGGCTGGGATGCGCGCCACCACTTCGCCGGTGGCTGGATTCACGGAGTCTACGAAATTTTGGCCGGCGACTGATTGGGTGCGAAGAGCTTGAGGGGAGACTGCCATTTCTTTTTGGATTCTAACCGATTTAGATGGCTGGCGGACAGTCTGCTGGGGGCTCGACTTGTCGCGCTTGAAAAGCACCGGCGGCCGGGAGTGAACCAGGGAAAATACCGCAATACTGCTGTTTTGTTCCCATTAGAAAATGCGTAAGTGTTGTTTCTGCGGCATTTAGGTGAATTTCTAATAATCCGATTGTTCCTATTAGAAATTTCCGGATCGAAACTCGAGCGGGCTCGGATGGCGCGACGAATCGTGAGGGGAAAAGGCGATCCGTTCTCGATTAGACTTCGCGCGCGATGGTTTGTTTTGTTAGGGATGCGAGGATTTCTAATCGCGGATTCGCGATTAGAAATCCGGCAAGCGGGGACAGGCCATCGGCGGGCCGGGAAGATTGCGAGGCGCGGGAATGAAAGGAGAGATGGGGCGCCGGAATCGGCTGCCTTTAGCTCTCTGCCTTCGCACCGAGTTGTGAATAGCGTGCACGACTGACGTTAACATGGAAGTAACTGGGTATCAAGGATAGAAACTCGGACATTCGATGGGGTCGCCTTCAAGTTCGTGAGGGTCGGGTACTTCAGGGGCTAAAGCCCCTGCTTCTCGCTTTATTTCATGTCGCCCCTGAAGGGGCGACCTAGAAGGCTTTTTTGTTGCGGCGATTGACGCAAGCACAGCCCCTCAGCGGCTGAAGCCGCGGTTTGGGCAGCGATTACGGCACGGCTGAAGCCGTGCCCTGACGTAAACTGGCGATCGGACAGAGGCTGGTACGCGTGTGGCGGCGACTGACGGGAAGATGGGGGGCGAGTGATGAGGCCTACGACGAGACGAGCGTCGTCGGGTGACTACCGCTGGTGGCCTCAGGTCAATTCCGGCCAGCGGCGGCCGGAATGGGGCCTGAGCTACAGGTTCTATTCGGTCTGTCGAAAAGCTGGAGATCTGACCCGAACAAACACATTCATGAAGGGCCTCTTGGAACGAGAACGGCGCCAGTGAAATCAGCCGCGAATGGCTAGGTTGAAGAAGAGCGGCGGCGGGAGGTGGTGTGGGCTCTCGATGTGGAGGCGAGGGAGTCGGTGGGGTCTGGGTATTCGAGAGAGACTAAGTAGAGGCCTTCGGCGGGGACTGTGGGGCCGGAGCGGGAGCGGTCGCGGGCTTCGAAGATTTGGGGGATGTCGGCGGGTGCGAGCCTGCCCTTCCCTACTTCGATCAAAGTGCCAACGATTTTGCGGACCATGTAACGGAGGAATGAGCGGCCGCGAACTACGTAGGCGAGTTCGTCGCGATCTGGCTCGCGGATGATTTCTGAGGAATAGATTGCGCGGACTACTTCGCGTTCGCGATCGTCGTCTTCTGAGCCGGAGGAGGCGGAGAAGGATGTGAAATCGTGCTCGCCTTCGAATTCGCGGGCGGCTTGGGCCATGGCGGCTTCGTCGAGCGGGCCGGAATAGTGGAGCGCGCGCTGGTATTCGAATGGCGGCAGGACTTGGCCGCGCCAGATGCGGTAGCGGTAGGTTTTTCCTTGGGCTTGCCAGCGGGAGTGGAAATCGGGGCCGACTTCTTCGGCGGCGATGATGCGGATCGAGGGTGGAAGCAGTGCGTTCAAGGCGCGCTGAAATTCGGCGGCGGGAAGGGCGGATTGCGTTTTGAAATGGGCGACTTGGCCGAGGGCGTGGACGCCGGCGTCGGTGCGGCTTGCGCCGTGGATGAAGATTTTTTCCTGGGTGATTTGGCTGGCGGCTTCGGCGATGGTGCCTTGGATGGTTGGTTGGCCTGGTTGGATTTGCCAGCCGTGGAAGGAGGCGCCGTCGTAGGCGATGGTGAGTTTGAGGTGGCGCATTGGTGATCGTGGAATTATCGCATGCTGGGGTGGAGGCGGAGTACTTCGGGGGCTAAAGCCCCCGATCTATTTTGTGGTCGCGTTTCGCTGGACTGAAGTCCAGCTCCCCCTACTGAAGTAGGGGGCTCCCACCGGGACGAAAAGAGCCGGCGGGACGCCGGCGTTACGGAATTGCGGCGGAGGCGGAAGGAACTGCGGAGTCTGGAGGCGTGTTGCAGCGAATTGGGAAATACCACACTGCGGGCCCACAAAAGAAAAAAGAAAGAGGAACGCAATCGCGTATCTGCCAAGAATGGAAGGCCTGCGTCGTGTAGCGGCTTGGGCACAGGCAGGAATGCCTGTGCTACTTAAAGGCGACCCACGAGGCTTGGGACGCGGGGCTTCAGGAGTGGGCGCGGGAGAAGCGGGAGCCTGGGCGGGTGGGCATGCCGCCGGCGCGGCATTGGGGGCATTCGTCGGGCTCGTAGCTGGGGACATTCTAGTTCGAGGAGGGCGCGGGAGGGGACGTTGAGTTCAATCGCGCCGCCGCTGCGATCGATTAGCGCTCCTGCGGCTACGGCGAGGCCGCCTTCCTGTTCTACGACGCCGATGGTTTCGCGCGTGGAGCCGCCTGTGGTCCACACGTCTTCGATTACGAGGACGCGTTCGCCGGGCGTCAAGCTCGAAGCCGCGGCGCAGGGCCATCTGGCCGGAGCGGTCGCGTTCGACGAAGAGAGCGCGAACGCCGAGAGCGCGGGCGACTTCGTGTCCGATGATTACGCCGCCGAGCGCGGGAGAGACGACACAGGCGAATTCGTGATCGCGGAAAATTTCGGCGAGGGCGCGGCCGAGTGAGTCGGCGTGCTGAGGGAATTGCGAGCACGAGCGCGCACTGGATGTATGTGCCGCTGTGGCGGCCGCTCGAGAGTTCGAAGTGGCCCTGGCGGATGGCGCCTACTTGCTCGAGGAGTTTTAGGATTTCGTCGCGTTTCATGGGGCGCGCTGGCGCGGCGCGTGAGTGCATTCGGCGCGCCAGTGCGGGTAGCCTAATGGCGGCGGGGGGAAGTGTCAAGCAGGCGAGAAGGGTCGGCTTGTGCGAACGGTCGAGCGGTCTGTGTCGGAGGCTTGCCTGCGAGAGACAAAGCCCATGACGAGGAAGGCATCGTCGTGGCTACTATTCAACCGCAACTTCAAAATAATGCCGCTTTCGTTTCCTTCACGACGCTACGCATCTGGCTACTTGGGGCACAGGCAGGAATGCCTGTGCTACTGAAAGTCAAAGGCGCCCGCGGGAGGCCAGCGGTACGAAATGCGAAAAGAGAATGCGATGGTTAGACGTGGTGGGCTACTTTTTTCAGGTCGGCTATGAAGCGCTTCATTTCTTCGTGGCGGGTGGCGTCGTCTGGGGCGCGAAGAATTGAAGAAGGATGCACGGTGGCCATCACGTGCGGAGCTAGATCGGATTTGAGGAATTCGCCGCGGTGCAGGGTGACGCGGAAGTCGCGGCCTAGTAATGATTGGGCGGCTGTGGCGCCGAGGCAGACGATTACGTTGGGACGGATGGCTGCGATTTCGGCGTCGAGCCAAGGGCGGCAGGCGGCGATTTCGATGGCGTTTGGTTTTTTGTGGATGCGGCGTTTGCCGCGTGGTTCCCATTTGAAATGTTTTACGGCGTTTGTTACGTAGACTTTTTTGCGGTCGATGCCTGCTTCGATTAGTGCGCTATCGAGAAGTTTTCCTGCGGGGCCTACGAAGGGCTTGCCTTCGATGTCTTCCTGATCGCCTGGTTGTTCACCGACGAACATTACTTTTGGCTTTGCGCCGGCGCCTTCGCCGAAGACTGTTTGCGTGGCGTTCTTCCATAGGTCGCAAGCTTTGCAGTGGGAGGCTTCTTTTTGCAGCTGTTCGATGGAGGCGTTGGGCGGAAATAGCGCGAGGGCTGGTTGAGCAGCGGTGCGTTTGGCCATGGGGAAGCGTAATGGGCTGGGCGGCGTGTAAGGAATCGGGGAGTTGTTGTAGGCGGTTGCAGGAAAGCAGAAAGCCCTCGCTTTGCTCTAGTCTCGATAGCGCGCTTCGTGCGACGATTTTTTTGTCACGGCTGAAGCCATGACCTAAAGAACGGAGCCAGCGAAAAGTTATGTGGGGGGGGGGAGTAGGCGAAGAAAAAGCGAAACTATTCTTGGCACAATGGTGCCAAGCATCGCGTTCGGGCACGGCATGCCGTGCCCCTACTGAACCTTTCTCCTCGCCGTTGGATCGGGCCCATGCCTGGGAATCTTGCTGCTTTGCGATTGCAGGTGGAGACGGCGCTGGCCGGGCGCGTTGCTGCGCCCTTTTCGTATCGCGACCGGAAGCTTGTGGAGATGGTGTCTGCGGGAATTCCGGAAATTGATGCGCTTACGGGAGGATTGCCGCGCGGCGGGCTGACGGAAATTTGCGGGCCTCCCTGCTCCGGGCGAACGAGCCTGCTGGTTTCGGCGCTGGCTTCGAGAACGGCGCAGGCGGAGGTGTGCGCACTTGTGGATGGCCGCGATGCTTTCGATCCGCACGGGGCGGCTGCGGCTGGAGTGGAGTTGAAGCAGTTGCTGTGGGTGCGATGCCGGAATATCGAGCAGGCGCTGCGGTCGACGGATTTGCTTTTGCAGGGCGGAGGATTCGGGATGATTGCGGTGGATTTGAGCGATATCCCGGCGGCTACGGTGCGACACGTTCCGTTGAATGCGTGGTTTCGATTTCGGCGGGTTGTGGAGGATACGCCGACGATTCTGATGCTGATCGAGCAGGAGGCGAATGCGAAGACGTGTGCGTCGCTGGTGTTGCGGGTTGGATTTGAGCGCCGCGGTGGGTGGGGGCGGCGATTGGGAATCGGGTGGGGGGGTTTTGCGCTACGAATCTTCGGCTTGTTTGCTGGGGAGCGGGGGTGAGGGCAGAGGTGGTGAGGTCGAACGTGCAGGCGATTGGGGGTGGGGCGGCGGGAGTGGATGGGAGTGTGGGAGTTTTTGAGGCGGAGGCGATGGAGGAGCTGGATTTTGCCGAGGCGATGCGGAGGAGAGAGGCAAAGGCGATTTCAAATTTGAAAATTTCAGATTTCAAATGAACCGTCGACGTCGCGGACCTTCAGGTACGGGCCGTCGATGGCCTGCAGGCCCCGCGAGCGAGCCGCGATCAAGATTCGCATCAGCGCGTAGTGATACGCGTCGCCGCCGACGTAGCCCTCCGGCTGGCCGCCGACGTCCAGCGACCTGATCCCGACGCTGGCCATGAAGTCGGCGGGCCCGAACACCAGCGCCTGCAGGCGTGGCGAGGCCGCCGCGATCGCGTCCACCGCAGCCAGCCCCCGGGCGTCCTCGATCTGCGCCTCGATCCCCGTCCGCCCGACCGGCAGGCCCGCCTCCCGTTCGACCTGGCCGAGCAGCAGGTCCAGCCATACGACGTGGTCCGGCGACGCCACCTTGGGCAAGATGACGGCGTTTACCCGCCCGCCGGAGGCGACGTCCAGCACGTCACGGTGCGCCCACTGGGTGGCCGCGTCGTTGATCCGGACCGCGACCAGACGGCCGCCCCAGTCACCGCTGACCGCGATGGCCGCGTTCGCCCGCGCCTGCGCCTTGGCGCCCGGCGCGACGGCGTCCTCCAGATCCAGGAACACCTCGTCGGCGGGCAGGTCGCGCGCCCTGGAGATGAAGCGCTCGCTGCTGGCCGGCACGGCCAGGCACGATCGCCGCGCTCGGTACGCTCGCTCCATGCCAGGGAGCCTAGCCGGGTGAGCTAGGAGGAGTAACAACAGCGGTTACCACGCTTCGTTAGGGAAAATTAGGTTGTAAGGACGTGGGTTCGTAGCATGAACTCATGAGTCCCCCGCCGATGTCCCCGCCGACCGCCGAGCAGATCACCAGAGCGCTCGACGGCGTGCACGATCCTGAGATCCGGCGGCCCATCACCGAGCTCGGCATGGTCAAGGGCATCGACGTCGCCGCGGACGGCGCGGTGCGTGTGCAGGTGTGGCTGACCGTCGCGGGGTGCCCGCTGCGGGAGACCATCATCCGCGACGTCACCGCGGCGGTCGGCAAGCTGCCCGGCGTGTCCTCGGTCCGGGTGGACCTGGACGTGATGAGCGATGAGCAGCGGCGGGCCCTGCAGACCCAGCTGCGCGGCGGGCGGCCCGAGCCGCAGATCCCGTTCGCCCAGCCGGCCTCGCTGACCCGGGTCTACGCGGTGGCCAGCGGCAAGGGCGGGGTGGGCAAGTCGTCGGTCACGGTCAACCTGGCCGCGGCGCTGGCCGCCTCGGGCCACAAGGTCGGCGTGGTGGACGCCGACATCTACGGCCATTCGGTGCCGCGGATGCTGGGCGTCACCGGCCGCCCGACCCCGGTCGAGAACATGATCATGCCGCCGTCGGCGCACGACGTGAAGGTCATCTCGATCGGCATGTTCACCAAGGGCAATACCCCCGTGGTGTGGCGCGGGCCGATGCTGCACCGGGGCCACAGCAGTTCCTGGCCGACGGTACTGGGGCGACCTGGACGTGCTGCTGCTCGACCTGCCGCCCGGCACCGGCGACATCGCC
>CAVYDF010000017.1:0-113125 GCA_963767205.1 uncultured Acidobacteriota bacterium | reverse complement strand
CCAATGATCCCCACTCAGGAAACGCGACATCAACGAAGCCTTCTTGAGGAGATGTATTACTGCTTTTACCTGCTCTGTGCCCGGTTGCAATCAGCACTACGATATGGAGCACGGCTACCACGCGATAAGTAACGGCAAGCGACAGTACGGAGCGAACAAGCCCCCGTGCACCGACTGCTCGAACCGCCTTTATTTGGTGACGCGCGGTGCACTGGGTGAAGCCAGAGTCTGGCGCTGCGCGAACGAGACGTGTCGGTCGAACAGAAGCTGAATGGCTGTGAGCCACGACTTTCGATAGTCAGCTCGTGGCTGACGCGCGGCGCATCCTAATAAATAGGCCTCTATCGCGGGAGAGACAGGTAGTCGATGAATTTGCCCCGGACTTATGGGATCAGGTGTGGAAAAGTCAAAAATTCCCGTTTACTGCCTGCATTGCAAACAGAAACAGATTGTTCACGTCTTTGTACGACTGGGACGAAGTCCGATGAACAACCAGACCGTCAACTGCATGACGTGCAAGAAAGAATTTGACTGCTGGTTTCCGACCCGATTATCGGCGGGCCATTCCCAGAATAAAAGTTCTGCTAGGCGAAGGTGCGTCTCACCCCTTGGTTGAATTCTGATTCCGTTTGGCCTCTAATTAGGAATTCATACGAATCCGACACGCCGAGGTCATCGCCGATTCATTCTGAAAGGCATCGAGCGCCGCGTTTCCCCTTCGTTGCTGGCATTCAGGTCACAGATCTTGTGACGGAAAAGCAACTAGCGGCGCACATCGAAGATTTGAGCCTCTTCCGATGTTTTGTGGAGACCGTTGATCCGTTTCCGCAGGGACGACGTCAGACTGCGAATTTCATACGGTGGCGCGAATGTTTTAGCTCAAGGCACGTTGCTTATTCACGAGACAACGGGGGAATGGGAATCGCGTTCACTTCCATTGAGCCAAGCAGCCTGCCGATCTTAGACGCTTGGCTTGATGACCTCAGAAAGAGATAATGCCCCCGTAAAATGAGACGTCTGCTCTTGGACTGCCTTACGGCTTTACTTCAGCGGGCGGGAAGTCTACACCCGCCTCGATCGCTGGCACTAGGTCTGTGGGTATATGAACCTTCGAGATGTAGCCGCGGGCGCCGACTTCCGCCGTGGTCCGCGCCATTTCAAGCGAATCATATTGAGTAACGAAATATATCGTCGCCGAGGGCAGATATTTCTTGATAATTTCGGCGGCGTCAATGCCGTTGAGATTTGGCATTGCGACATCGAGCAGAACGACGTCGGGGTTGAGAGCGAACGCTTTCTGCACAGCGTCCTCTCCATCGCCTGCCTCCCCGCATACGCTCCAGCCTTCATGAGTTTCCAGAAGCAATTTTAATCCGGCCCGAACTATGGGTGCATCGTCCGCAACGAGGATTCGCAACATTGCGACACCTCCGAAAAAGCAGAGAAGCAACGAGGTCAAATGAGACCAAGGGGAAGGTCAAAGAGGATGAACTCGTCTTCGCCTGCCACACTAGATTGGCACTCAGCGGGGTGGGACATATCAGATAATCACTGTATTCGTTGCGTTTTCGCTTTACTTTATGGGCACAAAGTCAACATGCTGAATCGCCTTCAATTTCGTGGCGTGGCTTTCAACAGAAGCGCCCTATCGCCTCACCCGAGCAATTCGTGATAGGGTGATTCTTAGCGTCATTACGATGACATCCAAGCGGATTCTAATCGCGGACGACAGCAACATCGCTCGCGGCGTCCTAGCCAAGTTTTTCGCCCAACGAGATTTCGATGTCTGCGAAGCTGTCGATGGCGAAGATACCATCGAGAAAGCTCGGAAACTCAAGCCCGATCTGATCCTTCTGGATGTGGCGATGCCCCACACGAATGGCATCGCTGCGGCCTCTGTCCTGAAAGACATGCTGCCAAACGTTCGCATAGTTTTATTCACCATGTATACCGAAGCGATCGCCAGAGCATTCCCTCACGGAGAGTTTGCCGCTGACGCAGTTATCAGTAAAGGCGACGGGATGGAGAAACTGGAAGAGTGCGTTCAAAGCCTGCTGCGTTCATAGAAATCGTAGCCCGACCACGAACACGTTGCGGGGCGGTTTCCGGAAATTCTGCAAAATCAGGGCGCTGAGTGTGGTCACTATTTCGAAGTCGAAACGCCGGCGATCTCGAAAGCCTTCCGCAAAATAATCGGTAGTCCGTTTATGATCTGACCACCCGAGACACGGCGAAGCTATGCTCCAGCCATCTGGAAGGCTTTGTGCGGCGCCGCCAGATACGGAAACTCAACTAGCAAATCGTGGTGCGACCCCACTCCATCTCCCGTCACCTTCCCATTCGTCAGGATGCTCACAAATGCATCGGCCGCATCATCAGTCAGCGCCCGGCCATTCTCACCGAACGATGCCGGCCGCGTCGGATCAAACATCAAAATATCCGGCAGCAACGTCTTCGCCACCCGCGTCGCTTCTTCCGGCGAATATCCGCCCGCATGCTCCAGCGAGTGCGCGAACACCGCGACGAAGCGCGCATCGTCCACGGGTTCGCCCGCACCGTAAGCGCCTATCTCGTCGCCGACAAGGAACACAGCCTGCCCCGGCCGCGCGCCGCGATCCACCTGCACCCATTTCCCGCCCGCGCCGTCCAGCGTCCGCGCCCACAACCCGACTTTCTTCGCCCCCAGCGCAGCGTTCGGCACTTCCAGCACAATCGCGCACACGTTGGCGTCGGCGAAGAAGTCCTGCCCGGTGAACTGCAAGTTGTTGACGGCGCCCTGTGTGTCGAAGAAGAAGGGATCACTGCGCCAGCCCGCGAAAAAGCGGTAATCGCCGGCCTCCGTCACCTGTGGCTCTTGACGCGTCGATACCGGCACCCCCGCAACGATAATCTGCCCGCCCTCGCCCGTGCCAGCGGCCTCCGCACCCTCAACGCGCCGCAGCGTCGCGGTCTGCGCCCCGTCCGCGGACGCCGAAAAACGCACCCGGTAGGCGATATCGGCGACGGCATCGCCGTTCGTGTCAATCTTTAGCTCGTACAGCGCCTCGGTCGCAAACGGCACGGCGGTAGTTGGCCCCGGAGGGTTGTAGCCAACCGACGGATGCACATCCATAATCAAAATCGACTTGCCACTATCCCCCGGCTTAGGAAAAGCATACAAATCGGTAAGATCCAGCCGCGCATCCCAATGCGGAAACCCAAGGTTAGGCCCAGAATAATGGTGCGACATAACTCACCTCCTAGTGCCCTTTGTACCGTCGGCATCTCGCCGGCGCCTTTGCCTATTCTACGCCGGCTTGTCGGGCGAACCGTCTGTTCCGAGTGTTGGACGCCGCGTAAGAAGCCGATTATTTCGAAGTCGAAACGCCGGCAATCTCGAAAGCCTTCCGCAAGATCTTTGGCAGGACATCATCGCTGAGTGTCGCAGGTATTGACTGTTGGTTCCGAATCGCTTGCGGCAGGCTTCGCAACCGGAGACCATGACACCCGTTCCACCGAGAGCAACTGACGCCTTCCCCTCGACGAACGTGCCCCAAACGTGCCTTTCAAGTTCGGACTTTGCTTCTGCGAGGATCTTGTGCTTGTCCATTTCGACAGAGTAGCATCTCCTCGTGAGCGCTCAAATCCGTCTTGGAACTTCATCCTTCACGGCCGACGGTTGGAACGGATCTTTTTATCCCAAGGGGATGAAGTCATCCGAATACCTCCGTTATTACTCGAGTCGCTTCGATACGGTGGAAGTGGATTCGACCTTCTACCGTTGTCCGACCACTGAGGCCGTCAACAACTGGGCGCTCAAGACCCCACCCGGTTTCATCTTCTCGTTAAAGATCCCTCGCACGATCACACACGAGAAAGTCCTCGTCGAGTGTGACAAGGAGTTTGAGGAGTTTGTAGGTGCTGCCGACGTCCTCGGAGAGAAGTTGGGGCCGATGGTTTTTCAGTTTCCGTTCTTCAACGAGACGGTCTTTACGACGCCGGTGCAATTCGAATCGCGGCTGAAGGCTTTCTTTAGAAGGCTGCCGCGCGTTCCCGACTATCGCTTCGCGGTCGAGATCAGAAACAAATATTGGCTGAAAACCCGGCTGCTGGACGTGCTGCGCGAAAACAATGTTGCACTCGTCCTTCAGGATCAGTCGTGGATGCCGCGTCCAAAAGACCTTGAGAATTATGATCTGATAACCGCAGACTTTGCGTATATCCGCTGGCTTGGCGATCGGAAGGGAATCGAAAAGCTAACGACGACGTGGAATCAGACCATAATCGATCGCACGACAGATCTGCAAACATGGGTGGACGTTTGCGAAAAGATCCAAAAGCGAGGAATTACGCGGTACGTCTACGCGAACAACCACTACTCAGGGTTCGCGCCGGCAACCGTAGAATTTTTTCGGTCGCTTTGCAAGGTGCGTGGAATCCAGACGCCATTGAACGTGCAGTTGCCGGCGGTGATTGAGCCTACGCTGTTTGACGTTTCACCGAACTAAGGCATTCTCGAAACAGCACGTCTCACCTTGAGTTAGGTAGTGATAAGAGGATTTCCCAACACCTATCCGGACTGGGAGCGATCCAATCTGTCTGCGAAGCGTAGTTTCCTAACACCGAAGCTATTGGACAGAACCCGTTCCGCTTACTTGCCGGAATGCTGAACCGTCCAGGGGTGTTACCTGCGCGAGAAGGATTTCCCACTCATTCGTTCCAAATACCAGAACGATGCTCATGCGGTGCATCCAAGCACGTTGTTCGCTGGCGAGAAGGGCGTTGCTCCATCGAATATTTGCAACGAATAGCTCGGGTGTATCGGCCAGGGCTGCCTCGATCACGTAACTTGCATTTTTCTTTCTATAAGGAGCAAAGAGTGTTTCAAATCCCTTCCAAATCTCATCGCGATCCCATCGTCTTCCAGAAGAATCAATGAACTGCGCGTTCGTGGCGAAAAAAGAAATCAGGTTTTCCGAGTTCAGAGATTTGAGTCCAGAAAGAAAGCTTTCGAGCGTCGGTAATCCACCTGCTTTGTTGGCACTCACGGTCGCTACATCGCCAATCGTTTCGTTCCTCGGAGTAGATTGAGCTAGTTTGGCGCGAATTGTCCGGATCTCTAGACCACGGCCAAGAAGAATACGTGCGGCAAGACATTTCTCCTCGCGCAGCATCCCTAAAAGCAAATGCTCTGTACCAATATGTCTGTGCTGCAGCAACTCCGCTTCTTCGGCTGCGAGTATTAGGATGCGCTTGCACTCGCCAGTGAGGGGTACTTCCACCGAGGTCAAGATGCGCTTTCCGGTTGTGATATGCGACTCAACTTCTTTTCGTATCGGATCAATCGACCAAGGCGATCCAAAAACGAACCTCGCTAGAGCCTGATCTTCTCGTAGCAATCCGAGGAGTAAATGCTCGCTTTCGATGAATGGACTGCCATACTGACTGGCCTCGAAGCGTGCAAAGAAGATCACCCGCCTGGCCTTCTCTGTGTATCGTTCAAACATGGTCGTAGCCTTATTTTACGCTTCACCTGATAGAGATTTCGACGATCAAGGAACGCGGATCACTGTCGAGAAACAGGAATTCGCACCATCAATATCATTTTGAGATAACTAGTGGGAAGAGGATTTCTCAACATCTATCCTTGCGAGGCGCGTTTCGGCAATAGAAAACCTTGGGCCTCAATGTCCTGAAGAAATGCATCTACCTCCGATTCAGTTGTCTCACGGGCAAGCACAACCCGTTTGTTTCTTCCGCTTGGATTTCGAAGTTCCAATCTTAGTACCGGAATAAGGGAGTGTGAAAAATGTCCGAATCCGAAACTACTGACATCATTGAGGTCGATTAATCGTCCTTAACTACTGAAAAACGGGACGCGAAGCCAAAGCTGCGGTCCCGGAGAAAGAATCAGGGTGTGCGACAAAATGAGTTGACGGCTATGACTACGCCCAAACTGGCGAGGATCGCGCAGAACGGAATGAACAAAAAGCCGAAGTAGCTTTTGCCCCACCCTGATTCGTATGCCTTCGCAGCGGCGGACCCAGAGTATCGACCAAGACAAAGAAATCGAAAATACCTTCCAGCGGTAGCAGCGTATCCCAACCTGTACGCCATCCCCTGTCCTACGAATGCTGTATTTGAACGAATGAGGTTGGACCAAGAGTCCGCTCCGAATCGCTAGAGCTAAATTCTATCAACCGCCGCGGCAAACCTTAAATCTGACATTGATGTTCAGATAGATGTTGCGAACAGGGATTATCACTAGCTATCTCAAGGTGAGATAGGTGGTGCGAGGAGGATTTATCAACACCTATCCGGGCGACAGCGGCTCAGGCAGGTCAGCACATGTGATCACGTTCGGCGAGCCGGATCATAGAACTCGTGCTGCTTTTATCTGTCCTTTTCTTACTCGTTCGACGGAACAGCAACTCATCCACGCTGAATGGGAAGCTTTCGCAATTTGCGAGAAGCAGGGCCCCTCCTATCCCCGTGAGGACGGCAAAATTCAGGGGCGCCTTGATTCCTAATGCAAGCGTCATTGCCATCCCGAACGTCAGCAGAAGAAGTCCACTTAACAGCGCGGCAGCGCGTGTGTGCCAGCCGACGAGGAGAAGAAGACCGAAGAGAATTTCAGCGCCAGTGGCGATGACCCCCAGCGGTGGGATCATTCCCGCCGGCAAATACCAATTGAGGGTGTGGGTGTATTCCAGGAACCGTGAGAAATTCCCCCACTCGACATTCGGTTGCCCAAACGCTCCCCACAGACCGAGTCGGTCGGCTACGGCCGACAAGAAACCAACGCCGAGCCCAATTCTTAGCAACAGGGTTGCGTAGCTTGCGAATTTCGAATCCTTCACTGTAATCGTGTTCATATATTTCCTCCTGAATTGAGTTTTTCGCGAACAGAACCGCTCGTAATTGTTGGTTTACTTTGCTGGTATCACCAGCGGAGCGCCTTTCTTGTTAATCAGGAACACAAGGAATTTTGCTGGCTTTGTACTACTTGCGTTCCGGCTAACGATGTGAATATCGTTGGGATCTTCATAAAAGCTCTGGCCTGGCCCCAGCGTGAGTTCTTTTTGCCCTCTCACCTGCATCACGACGGAGCCCTCCAGCACGTAAACAGACACCTGCGCATTGTGGCGGTGGATAGGGCTCGAAAAGCCCGGCGGAAAGTCTACGGTGTACATCAGAACTTGCTCGCCGGGAAATCCTGCCAGATCTTTCGTTATGAGCGGTGTGATAGTCTCCTGCGCCGCCGGCGGCGTGACAGCCTTCTGCGCCATCAGCGTGCTGGTTGGGATCAGGGTGCTGGCTATGAGAAATGCCAGCATCCATACGAGCTTTGAGCCGATGAGCCGACTACCGCCGATAACTATGATCTTCATGTTGTCCTCCCTTTCATTTTCGTTAATTCCCCGAGCCATTCGAAGCCGGGACGCTAACAGCTAAGACAGAAAACCTGCTTATTCCTGCGTCCATTTGCTCCCATCTAGCGTGCCGAACATACCGGACGTTTCCGACCCCTGCAGTTCCAAAGAACCGGCTTTGTGCAGATCTTCCGATCTAATACAATGCCCTCAGCGTGCTTCCCCTCAGTCCGCCACGCAGAGCGGTCCCTTAGAAAAACCTGATGGGCGATAAGAACCGTACCGGTGTATCGGGATCCGCTGATGCTGGGCGAGCACGATTTCCCCAGCTTGGCGGCTTCATCCCTACAATTGATGTAGTCCGAAAGGGTCGTGTCGAACCCTTCCTGGATAGCCATCCAGCCAAGTCGAGTGTCCCGGTGCAGTGGAGCGGCATTGCAATAGAGAACTACACGACGCCAGCGCTATTCATTCCCCGCCATGAACATCTCGACCACTTTTTGCAAGTTGCCCTGAGCAGCGCCGTGAAATACGAGGTAAGCACGAGGGGCCAACATCTCCGGTTTACTTCACGCCCGGGCACAATCTTTCTCTTGCCTCGGGGCACTGTCGATGAAGTGAATTGGACAAGACCAACTCATCGCATCGCTGTGGCCATTCATAGAAGCCTCCTGACCAAAGCATTGGACGAGACCTCACACGAGACCGAGATTGAATTAACGGAACATTGGAATTTGATTGACCGGCACATTTCTGCGTTGCTAATGGAAATGACGGCAGATCTTGAAGACGGTTCGCCGGCAGGAACCATTTATGGGGAATCGCTATCCAATACTTTGGCGGTATACCTTGTGAAGCGCTATGCGGTGCGGCAGGTCACACCTTCAATCTACAAAGGGGGTTTGACCGGATTTCGTTTGAAGCGTGTGCTTGACTATATTGCCGCCAGCCTGGATAAGAACATTAGCCTGTCGCAACTTGCGGCGGTTGCTGGCATGAGTCCGCACTACTTTTCGGAGCTATTCAAACAGAGCACAGGTCACGCTCCGCATACCTATGTTCTGTTGCAGAGAATCGAACGGGCCAAGCAACAACTTCGCGACCCCCAGCGCAGCATCATTGATGCGGGACTCGATGCCGGATTTCAAAACTCTAGTCATTTCTCTCGCATGTTTCGAAAACTTGTGGGCACCACCCCTTCAAAGTACCGAGCGGACAATGTATCAAGAGCGACCTGCTAGAAAGTTCGGTCGGCTCTAGTGAAATCTCTCGCTTGCCTTTCAGTAGGTGTCGCGAACAGGGATTATCACGATCTATCCCAGGAATGAGATTGGTGGCGGGAAGCGGATTTATCAACATCTATCCAACTTTCTGCCGGCAGTGGCCCAGGATTACTTCGGAGTTGCCGACCACCCACCAATTGAGACTTGTTATACTGCACGACAATCCGGAGGCTGAAACGCAATGAACGAGCCACAACCCGACTACATTCTGCAAGTGGGCCTAGGATTCTGGGCTTCCAAAACGCTTTTCAGCGCTGTCGAGATGGAGCTATTCACAGAACTTGCCAAACACCCGGAGGATCTCGAAACGCTGCGGGGGCGGCTCGGCCTGCATCCGAGATCGGCCCGCGATTTTTTGGATGCGCTCGTGTCGCTGCAATTTCTCGAACGCCGCGGTGGGCGATACTACAACACACCCAGCACGGATTTCTTCCTCGACAAGCGCAAGCCGTCCTATATCGGCGGCATTCTCGAAATGGCCAATCATCGGCTGTATCCATTTTGGGCCCACCTCACTACGGCGCTCCGAACGGGACTTCCACAAAACGAGACGAGAGACGGCAGCCCCAATCCTTTCAAAGCCCTTTACGCTGAACCGGCGCGGCTCAAGGAATTCCTGAAAGCGATGACCGGCGTCAGCCACGGCGCCAACCTCGCTATCGCGCACAAATTCCCGTGGAACAAATATCGCACCGCTGTGGATGTGGGAACTGCCCAGGGCGACCTGATAACGCAGGTGGCGTTGGCGAATCCCCATATCGAAGGAACTGGTTTTGATTTACCGGAGGTAGAGCCAATCTTCGAAGAGTACGTGGACGCGAACCGGATTTCAGGGCGCGTAAAATTTTCGCCTGGCAGTTTCATGGAGCAAGCATTACCCGCAGCTGACGTAATCATGATGGGCCACATCCTGCACGACTGGAGCCTCGAGACGAAGCGAATGCTGGTGCGCAAAGCCTACGAAGCGCTGCCGAACGACGGGTCGCTCATTGTCTACGAAAGCATCATCGACGACGACCGCTCTGAAAACTCATTTGGGTTGTTGATGAGCCTGAATATGCTGATTGAAACCGCCGATGGCTTCGACTACACCGGCGCTGACTGCTCCGGATGGATGAGGGAAGCAGGTTTTCGCGAAACCCGAGTGGAGCATTTGATCGGCCCCGATTCGATGGTCATCGGTATCAAGTAGCGATCCTTCCGACGCGTGTTGACTGTCCCGACCCATTAATCAGAGACTAGTTCGTTTCCGGATAGGTGTTGCGAACAGGGGTGGCTGTTGAAAAACTCGTGTTTTCAGAAAAATCTCGAAAAACGGGTGATAGAAAATGTCTAGGAAACTCGGGGAAATCGTTTGTAGAGCTTCCTGACGCGATCTGATTTTTGCAAATTCCGAGTCAGCGAGTTTTTCAACAGCCACAGGGATTATCACTACCTATCTCATTCTGAGATACCTGGTGCGAAGAGGATTTATCGACAGTTATCGGCTCGCCGGCGTTTTTCCCACGATTACGCACGCAACATGTCAGGTGGTATCATTTGGTACTGCGATGCACCAAGCACCACCTTTAGCGCAGAGATTGGCATTACACATGACTCCCCGTAATGTTGGGAGAGCAGTCATCGGCGTCGGCCTATTCTTCCTGGGGGCACTGGTTGTCGTCTTTATTTTGGGTCTGCACAGTGCGGGTCAGCGACTACAAACAGTGAATTTGTCGAGGCTCACCCCTCAGATAAAGACAGTCCAAATTGAAGTACGAGCAATTCAGGCCCTAGCTCGACTGTCCGCAAACAACAGCGGCAACAAAAATATCGGCACCAAAGTGGTCGTGCGCCACACTTCACGTGGCCATACGAGTGAAGTCACGACATATATCCTTGGGGACAGGCGGCGCACGGAATACCGAAGTACTGCTCAACACAGGAATACAGCCGGAGTGTCGGAGTATGTAGACCCGCCTGACGACGTTCATATTGTGCGGTGCGATCTTTTGCAGAGTTTTACGCTGAACACTTCAGCGAAGGAGTATACGTCAGCGCCATATCCACCGAAGCCGTTAACACCGGAAGAAATTGCGCAACGGGGGTTGCCGGAGCCGGAAGACGCTGATGCCAAACCCGCAATACGAATTGAAGAAAGAACTCTGGATACAGGGGAGCGCGAAGACGCTTTTGGACGTGTGGCGAGGCATGTCATCACTAAGCAAAAGAAAATATTTCTCAACGGCGCGAAGGAAGAGGATGAACAGGTTGTCGCGGACGGCTGGTATATCGACTTCAATCGGAGCATTTCATGCGAACCAAAGCCGCGCCAAGGCACCACGGTTTCTAGCTTTATCGCCGTTAACAACTCATTCATGCGCGTACCAACAACTGAATACGTTCAAATTGAGCCGAGGGAGAGAGGACTGGCCATCAAAGAGACGAAGAATCCGGAGACCCAGAATTCGTCGACGACGACCTACGAATTCGAGGTAACGCTGTTCGTGGAAGGTCCTCTCGATCCGGCGATGTTCGAGGTTCCTCCCGAATTCAGGCGTGTCCAGGTCATCCCATTGACCCACGCCCAGTAGGAATTGGAAGAGAATTCAGTTAGGTATTGATAACAGGGATTATCACTACCTATCTCAGTCTGAGATTGGCGGCGAGACCGGCCGAGCATCAGCCATTATTCGTAACGTAGGGCGTGGAGTGCATTAACTGCCGCGGCGCGTCGTGCCGGCAGCAAGCATGCGACTAATCCAGTTCCGACCACGACGGCTACCACTAGTGCAAGCGTCCAAGGGTCGGTGACGGAAACGCCCCATATTTGGCTGGCGAGCAAACGCCCAAGTGCGAGGCTTGCGACTAAACCGATCACAACGCCAGCTGCAATCAGAGTCAGCCCAGTCTTGAGCACCATCGTTAGTATGTCTTCTCGCTGCGCTCCGAGTGCCATCCGAACGCCGATTTCGTGGTTTCGTAGCGAAACGGTATAAGACATGACGCTGAATATCCCGATAGCCACTAAGGCGAGACCCGCCGCACCAAAGGCACTCACTACCATGAGACTAAAGCGCGGTTCGGCGTAGAAGTCCTCCCGTAGCGAATTCTCAATCGTTTCGGCATCTGTCACTGCCACATTGCTGGCTAGTTCATGGATTGTCTGACGAATCCGCGGAAGCACCGCCTCAGGACTTCCTGCAGTTTTCACTATGATCGTGCGGTCATCTGCGAGCCCCGTAGCTGAGATCGTAAAGGGCAGATAAATCTGTGACATCGTCGGATCTCTCAGGCTCTTGTTTTTTATGTCCGCCACTACTCCGATAATTTCCAGATAGCCGTTGCCGGGCCAATCCGAATAATTAAGCTCCCACGAGGGGAACCTGACTTTTTGTCCGATGGGATCTTGGATCCCGAAAAAGCTTCGAGCAAACGTCTGATTGACGACAACCACGTGCCGGGCTAAATCAACATCGCTCTTGGAGAAAAAACGTCCACGCAATAACGGAATCCCGAGCGTACGAAGATAATCCTCGCTGCATAGTTCTGAAACAGCGTAGGAAGATGCAAGCTTTTCTTTTCCGGGCACAACGACATCCGTCAACCCAGTTGAGTATGGAGGCACGCTGATCGCTACGGTGGCCGAAGTAACCCCGGGAACTGCCTCCACTCGATCAAGAACGTTCCTCAGAAATGAGCTCTTCTGCTGTGGCGAGTCATAGTTCTTCGGATGATGCAATTGTGCATACAGTACGTTCTTCGGATCGAAACCAAGGTTGAGCCGCTCCAGCGAAAACATAGTTCGCATCATCAATCCCGAAGCTATAAGCAACACCAAAGAAAGTGCCACCTCTGCAATCACCAGACATGCGCGAAGCTTTCCGTGTCTAAAATCACCGCTCATACCCTTCCCGCCTCCGGCCATGCGCGGGAAGAGATCGCCATGTGTGGCATGGAATGCTGGCGCCAAACCGCAGAGCAGCGTAGTCAAGAGGGCACTGGCCAGCGCAAACCAGAGCGCTTTCGGGCTGAGGGTTATCACTGCCTCAAAAGGAATGCTGCCTGTGGGAATTAGCGCCACAATAGCTTTCACTCCGAAATAGGCGAACAAACATCCCAACATGCAACCGGCAGCGGCGAGGACGAGACTCTCTACCAGAAGCTGGCGGATTAACCGGGAACGGCTTGCGCCGATCGATGCGCGGATGGCCATTTCTTTCTCGCGTACTGTAGCGCGAGAAAGCAGCAGGTTTGCCACGTTACTGCAGGCAATCAGCAGCAACATTGCGACTGCAGCCATCAAAGTGAATAGCAAGCCCTTGACGTCCCCCACGTAGCTGTCCGTGAACGACTGCGCCACAACATTGAACTGTCTCAATATTCCGCCCGGGTAGATTTTCTCTAGGTGTCTGGCGACAACATCTAAGTCTGCGGCCGCCGCCTGCACGCTTACGCCCGGTTTAAGAACTCCCACCGGCCAGAACCACGGGCCTCGCTCTAAGGACAACATCGAGGAGGCAGTCTTTTCCAAGGTCACCGGAATCCAGATTTCGCAATATTCGCCGAATCTGAATCGAAGTGGCATGACGGCGACGAGTGTCCGGGGCTCACCGCTCAGGATAAATGTAGTTCCTAATATGGTTGGATCTCGGTTGAACTCTTTAACCCATAGTGGATAACTCATGACGAAAACCGGCGGTGCAGCGGGTTTCCCATCTTCCACCGTTATAGGGCGCCCTAACATAGGCTTGATACCAAGGATCTCAAAAGCGTTCGAGGTGATTAATCCAGCGGCAAACTTCCGGGGTCCTTCATTGCCGGAATACAAAATATTCGCGCCAGCGAGCCCGATCATGTCTTCGAATGCGTGATTTTGTTCTTTAAAGTCGAGGAACTCTGGGGCGGCAAAGTAAGAGCGTTCGTTCTCGTCGGAACTACCTTCGAAATGTATCCGGAACGTCGCCAGATGATTGACATTCTTATAGGGAAAAGGCTTAAGCAGAACGCTGTCGACAATGCTAAAGATTGAAGTGGCTGCGCCGATCCCAAGCGCAAGCGTGAGTATGGCTAGGAAGGCGAAGCGGCGGTCTCTGCTCAGGCTGCGCAAGGCATAACGGAAATCTTGGACAAGATTATCGAAGTGGGCTTGCCAATGAACACTCATGGGACATTTCCAGCTAACCGCCCAACTCGCGAGAGTATACATCGCATGCTAACACAGGCCTGTTTCCAGATAGATGTCGATAACAGGGGTGGCTGTTGAAAAACTCGCCCACTGGCGGGAGTTTTGATCTGGGGTGATTTTCCTGCGGGGTATCGCGCTTTCTTTTTTCTATCTCAGATCGGAACCGTGGCTGATTCTAGAGATCTCGATCTTAGGAAGCGAGCCAGTCGTTTCAAGTTCTGCGCTGTAGCCGCGAGAAAGAATTGTTCGCGAACATGCTTCATTCTCCGCAAGCGCACCCTGCGCAGTCCGATCTGGTTCTTCAACTCCGCAAAAGTGCTTCTACTTTCCGGCGTTGGCGTTGCGCTGCCGCGAAGGCCGGCACGGTCGCCCGCTCTCGTGCCCGTTGTCGCGCCGGTTCGTGGACATGGATCGCGATCTGCCGATAGTGGCCCCTGGTGCATTGCGCTTTTTGCGGGCAGTCGCGACAGCGCTTCCGCGTGGCCACATACACATGCGTTCGATTTATGGCATTGATGCCGACGTAGGTGAGCCGCTTTCCTTCCGGACATTGATAGCTGTTCGTCTCGGCAACGTAGGTGAACTTCTCGATCCCGTACAAGTTGGTTTTGGGAGCAGGACTTTCTTTCACGCGAATATAAGGAGTGATGTTTCGTTCCTCAAACCAGGCCAAAAGCTCACCGTTCCCATAGGTCGTGTCGGCAGCAACCGACTGTGGGAAGCGCCCGCGTCTCTCCGCTGACCGCGTGATCATCTCGCGAGCCGCCGCACTTTCCTGGCTCAGTCGAGCGGACGTAGCCTGAACGCCAACAATGACGCAACTCTGGTTGTCGATCAGATAGTTGTTGAAGTACCCCAGCTCCGCAGGACGATCGCCCTTGGTCGAATAGGTCGAATCCGGATCCGTCGTCGATACCTGGTCTTGTTGCGGGGCCGGCTCTTCGATCGGGTTTTCTTGCTCGAGGTCCGCCAAGTACTCACGCACCGTGCGTTTCACGTGGGCCACTTCCGTCAACTGCTCCCGCGGGATGCGGCTCGACCGGCTGGCGTTCGCGGGAATGAAGCTGCCATCCACGGACAGGTGCTCGCCCTCGACTAATCCAGCTTCCATGCAACGTCCACAATCTCTTCAAACAGCTGCTGGAACAGATTGGACTCGAGGAAACGGCCATGACGGTTCTTGGAAAACGTGGAGTGATGGGGAATCTCCTGATCGAAGCTGAGTCCGGTAAACCAGCGCCAGGCCAGATGCATCTGCAGTTCCTCGACCAGCTTGCGCTCGCTGGTGACGCCGTAGAGATAGCCGATCAGCAGGATGCGCAACAGGAGTTCCGGATCGATCGAGGGTCTGCCCGTATCGCTGTAGGAGTCCTTCAGCTTCTCACGAACGAAATCGAAGCTGATGTGCCGGTCGATGAGACGGAGTAGGTGGTTTTCAGGAACCTGATCTTCAATGCGAAAGTAGTAGAACAGCGACTCGGAACGGGAGTGTTGTCCCATCATAATCCGCAAGCCTCCGTGAATGGCGATGAAGAAGAGCATCGGCAGAACGCTTGCTCATATAGACGTTGCTGCAACAGTTCCGTTCGCATTCACGAAGACTTTTTCAACACCCACAGGGATTATCACTAGCTATCTCACTTCGAGACGGGTTGCCCGGGGCGTCTTGGCCCGTCTGTCAAACTGGCTTTTCGATCATCCATTTAAATTCGGAACGCGAACAACGCCTACTTCTATGAATCCTCTGTCTTGAAAATTGCAGACTCCAGTAGCAACGTAGCACCGAACCGGACCGCTGATTGCGCTAGAAGCTGGTCAACCGAGTCGGCGTCGCAATCTGAACGCCGCTCCCAGGGTTTTCCTTCTTTAGGTGTAAGATGCACGCAATATGACTGATTCCTCATCCATTCTCGGTCGCACGATTTCACACTACCGCATCATGGAAAAACTGGGCGGTGGGGGCATGGGCGTTGTTTACAAGGCCGAGGATGTGAGCCTTCATAGGTTCGTGGCGCTCAAGTTTTTGCCGGATGAGGTTGCGCGGGACCATCAGGCGCTGGAACGATTCCGCAGAGAAGCGCAGGCAGCATCGGCGTTAAACCACCCGAACATCTGCACCGTCTATGAAATTGGCGACGAGAACGGACAGGTCTTCATAGTCATGGAGTATCTGGAGGGTGCGACGCTGAAGCACCGCATCGGTGGCCGCCCGATGGAAATCGAAACCGTGCTCGATTTGGCCATCCAGATAGCCGATGGCCTCGACGCGGCACACGCCGAAGGGGTTGTCCACCGGGACATCAAACCAGCGAACATCTTCGTCACGAAGCGAGGCCACACGAAAATTCTCGACTTCGGACTTGCCAAGCTCACCCCAGTGACGACGGGCGTCGGTGTTTCCGCAATGCCGACGGTCACAGCGGAAGAACTGCTCACCAGCCCCGGCACCGCAGTAGGCACTGTGGCTTATATGTCGCCGGAACAGGTGCGCGGAAAAGAGTTGGATTCACGTACTGACCTGTTTTCATTTGGTGTGGTGCTGTATGAAATGGCGACTGGCACTCTGCCCTTTCGTGGAGACACGTCGGGAGTGATTAGCGAGGCGATTCTGAATCAGTCCCCGGTCGCCCCTGTGCGGCTAAATCCGAATGTACCAGCAGAGTTAGAGCGAATCATCAACAAGGCTCTAGAGAAAGACCGCGATTTGCGTTACCAGTCCGCGCCAGAAATGCGCGCTGACTTGAAGCGCCTGCGACGGGATACGGATTCGGGCCGAATTTCGTCATCGGGGAGCGCGCCGGTTCAGGGTCTTGCTGCAGAAACTGCAAGCTCGGCCACGGTGTTCGCCATCCAGCCCTCCGTGAAATCTGCGCGCAAAAAATATGTGCTCATGGTCGCTTGCGTCGCACTCTTGCCAGGAGCCTTTGCGGCTTATCACTTTTGGTCCCGCGCGAAGGCTCCGAGCGGCCCCGCCAAGATTACCCAAATCAGCCATTGGAACAAGCCGATGGATGGCGCGAGGCTTTCTCCCGACGGGCACGCGGTGGCGTTTCACTTCGCCGGTGGACGGAGTGCGCTCAAGTCTTCGTCATGCTCACGTCTGGAGGCGAGCCTCTTCAGCTAACCAAGGATGAGGGCGGCAAGTTCGTTGACAATTTTTCGCCGGACGGCACAGAAATCTACTACGGCAGGAGCACCGTGGGGTTCGAAATATGGGCTGTGCCCACTCTGGGAGGAAATCCACGACGCGCGGCAAACGGTTTTACGACGGCTCCTTCGGCAGATGGCGCGCTCATCTATTATCTGAGACCAGGCAAGCGTGCAATCTTCCGAGGTGACAAGTCAGGATTGGGTGAAGAAGAGGTGTACGCCTTTGATGCCAAGACCTTGCCGCCACGCAGGATTCTGCCGTTTCCCGGCGGGAATCACTTGCTGCTATTGAATGCCAAGGTGGTTACGGTTGTTGAAGACGAATTTCACGTTTACGACGTGGATTTGGGGCAGAAGTCGGCAGACGACCTGGGTGAAGTCTCGGCAAATCTTTTTGACGCTAGCTGGGGTGAACCCGGCAAGTCACTTTTGCTTAGCCGCGCGGTGAATGGGCTGAACAACCTTTGGGAATACGATTTAAAAAATAAGACGATGACGCAGATTACCTTCAGCACCGGACCGGATTTCTCGCCCATGCGCGACCCCGGCGGGAAAGGGATTTATTTCGTGAATGGCAAGGCGTCCGGCTTGTTGACTGCCTACAATGTGCGCTCCAGGCAATCCACGGACATCGCCGTGGAAAATGCCACGCAGCCGGTGGTTTCGCCCGACGGGAAACGGATCTCGTATGTCACCACGCCTTCGAGCGATCGCAGCGAGGTGTGGGCGGCGAATGTGGATGGCAGCAATAAAGTGAAAATTGCTTCGTCGAAATCGCTGGCCACCGGAGACTGGGCGTCCGATAGTTTTCATCTTTATTTCATGGAAGAGGAACCGAACAAGATATTTATCGCCGGAGCCGATGGTAGCGGCGTGCACCAGATTCCCTGGAACGGCGGTGTGACTCAAAATATAGTCCCCGACGCCGATCAGAAATATATTTACGTGAACAGCTTCGACCAGGGAGCCTCGCGAGGGACCATTTGGAGGGCGAACGCGGACGGTTCGAATCTGGAGCTAATCACGAATGAATGCGGCCACGCGTGGGTGGCTGTGCCCGGAGGCCAATATTTGCTGACGGTGAAGCTGGGGGCGCAGGGTGGGCTTTCCGAGTTGTCGCTCGCGGATAAAAAATGCACCTCGTTGCTGCCGGGCGTGGTTACTTTCGGGATCAACATGGCGAGCGACGGCAATTCGTTCCTTTACGCAGTCCCGTCGCGCTCCGATGTCACAATTTATCGCCAGCCCTGGCACGACGGCAAACTCACCGGCCCCACTCAAGTGGCACTGAAGCTCCCCTTTGCCTTTCCGCTTCTGTCGGGCGGTAACGCCTACGATTTTTCTCGCGACCTTTCTACCATCGTCTATGCGCGCCCCGGCGGCCAAGCCGATCTATATCTTCTGAGCCAGAAATAAATTCTGGTTGCGAAACAGAATTGTGGGTTGTCTTTCAGATCTGACTTCGCGTCGATTCGGTGTGGTATCAACTGTGGCAGATAAGACTTGAAAATACTTCACAAGACTGCACAACACTGAACGATGATTACGCTGTAATTGCTTAATAACACCGGACTTCCGCACAAAACAAAACCACTTACGGAATCCCTTGATTTGAATTTTGAGTCCGGCGCGTCTGCCAGTTCCACCACTCCGGCACGTGTTGCGGAAGTACGGCGCCTTGCGGCGCCGCTTTCAGACTAGATTGAATGTATCGCTTGTGAATAGTGTCGGTCAAGCCGCCCCAAAGATCACTTCGCATCTCTTGCGAGTTAGAGACCAGATGCCCACCGCATCCGCATGCGATTTCGTTCCGCCGTCAACCCCTTATCGCCGTCTAATCTCGGCCAACTCAAAAAATAGCCGCCCGCGACTAATCCGCCGTTGCTATTTAGTAGCACAGGCATTCCTGCCTGTGCCTGCGTAGCAGCACGCCACAAACCGCGAATGCTTGTCGCACACACGATTTCGTTCCTCTCGCTGTCTTTATCCTTTCTCCCACCCGTCGGCTCCAATACGCCTCGAAGAAATGCCTGAGCCAATTCGCCCCACTTTTTCGCATTAACGGTTAGAAGGCAGAATCCGGAAGCAACGTAGTGAAATCATCCTGCCCGGAATCTGTCCTTCTATGAATACTGTCGCCGCCGTGAAACGTTTCTTTTCTCGATGGGCTAATAAAGCGAGGCTGCCATGACTCTTGTTTCCCGTAGTTTCGTTTCGTTGCTCAGTATCTCTGCGCGCACCCGCGTTTTGATGGTGGCTATCGCGGCTTGTGCCGTCTTCGCGATGGTCGTCGCGCCATCCGCCCGTGCCGACGGCTTTACCTACACCTACACCGGCCTTCCCTTCGATACTTTCTCACCGGGAAGCACCTGCCCGCCGCACTGCGGAATCGCAGCCACGCTTAACCTCCCGGCACTCGCCTCGCAGGGCACGGTGGAATACAACTCGATTGTCGTTACGGATGGGCTCGCCCTACTGTTCGACATCAGTATCTCGTCGGATATCGCATCCTCTGAGATCTCTTGGACTCCAAACTTCGGAATGTTCTCTTTCGTCTTCACGTCGGACCCTTTTCCTTCGATTGCTTGCTCCACCGGCCAGATGGAGGAAGTCGTGATGGGCTTCACCAATGAGGCAGATGATTTCTCAGAGGGCGAATGCGTGGATTCGTCGGGAGATATTGAGAGAATTCTGTGGCACGATACGGTCGAAACAGGGGGCACTTGGAGCGGACCAGGAATCGCTACCTCAACCGTTCCGGAGCCATCCGCGATACTGCTACTCCCGTTGGGCCTTCTCGGCCTTGCATTCTTGGGCTACCGTCGGCGTTGTACACCTCCTTCAGGCCAAAATTTCTAGCTCAAGGTTCAGACCGGCTAAGACAGGGACCGTCGCACCGCCCCTACTTCGCCGTCACCTTAATCTCGCGCTCTTCGCCGCCCGCCACCTCGACTGACGTTCCACCCGCCAGATATCCTTGCATCACCTCCGGCTTCCCCCACTCAAGGTCCCAATCCTTCACGGCAACCACCGTGTACTTTCCCGGCGACACCGGATTCAGCGAAAACGATCCATCGCTGTCGCTCTGGTCCCGCCGATAATCCGCAAGTTCCCGAAGATCCTCCGGAACAAGCACCACCATCATTCCCGGCGCCGGCTTCCCTCCCCGTTCCACGATCCCCTTCACACGACCATTTACGCCACGTCCTAGAGTCAAAACCAATCGCAGGTCGCCCCCACTACTAATCTCGATCTTGCGCCCGGTCACTTTTGTTCCGTTGGCGCTCAGACTTCGAAGCTCCAGTCCGCCCGGCGCCACAGCAAAAATTTCGTACACTCCCGGCTCGATCTCATCGGAAGAAAAACTGAAATTCCCGGCCGAGTCTGCGCCCTCCCCGAAAGCGTTTCCCTTGGTCGTGTTTCTCAGCAACACGTGCGCACCCGGCAGTGGAGACGCGCTTCCTTCCGCCTGTACGGTTCCACTCACCACTCCCGCGGGCGCGATTCCCCTCACGTCAAGTGTCTGCCCGTCCGCGGGATCCACCCGTACCGACTTTTTGACTTTGCCGGCCTGCCGCGCCATCTCCAGGGTTGTCGGTTATTACTTGGACGACTGACGGGCCGGGACGTAGGCCGTCGATTTCCATCACGAGCGGGCCTGACGATTGACTAGCGTCGGCCATCTTCGCCATCCTAGGAGCGTGGTCGGCCACGAGCCGGTCGAGCGGGAACCTGCGACTGATCCTGGTAAGTACCGAGAACCGTTTGCTTGACCGATCACCTGTGTGTAACTTTGCGGATCTACCTCACCCATCTCAAGGCGCATATGCAGCGCAGGCACTGGCACGAGTCTCATGTCAGCCCGTGCGCTACCGCCTACCTCCACGCGGATAGACGCCGCGCCACTCACGTCAGTCGCATTGGGGTAGTAGGTAATCGGATAAACCAAATCGAGGCTAGGAACTGTGTTGCCCGGTTTTTTGCGAAGCTGGCCGTGCCGCGGGAGAAAGCTCGCGCGTATGCCGTATACCATGGCTCCGCAGACACGGCCAGATAGTAGCTGCCGCTCGGCAGTGACGTGAATCGATACTGTCCCTCATCGTCCGTGTTTTGCTGTCTTTGGAGATGCTTCACATGCCTGCCGTTCACGGATTCCTCACGAAACAAAAGCATTCTTGCGGACTGGACAGGCTCGCCAGCCTCATCTGTCACTTCGCCGGAAATCACGCCCTCCGGCGCCAGCGGAAACACCAAATTTTCTGTATTCAGGTTTGGCCCCGCAAGAATTGCAGACGTGAATCGCTCGTGCTGTAAATACATCTGCTTCAACGTAACCCTTCCGCCGCGCCCTCAGGACGTAGCGGCCCGCTGGAATCTGGGTGAACACAAAGCTACCGTCTGCGCCGGCTCGCACCGTGCGACTCAATTCGAACCCGACGCCGCGTTAACCACCACATACGCGCCAGCCACTGGCGCACCCGTCATCGAGTTCACCACGCGGCCTGTGATTCGGAAACCGCCCGTAGCTGCCGCGTCGATCTGTTTTTGCTGCTGCGTTGCTTGTGTCTGCGGCACTACCGGCGCTTTCGCGCGAGACGCATCCTGCGTTGCGCTTCCCCCCAACAAAAATGCTATCCACGCCAGGGTTTCGAGCATGGTTTCACTTCTCCCTCTGCACGAGTTCCAGGTCCACGCGACTCTCTTGCTTCGGACCGACTGTTACGTCCTGTGCCTTCGTCAGGTAATCGCGCAGCGCTTCCGGATTTTTGTATTCAAGATCGTCCGCCTGATCGATTGCGAGCGCGCGGTATGAACCCGGCGCGAGGTCGCCTGATCGTCGAAGGCCCCGTTCACAATTCGCGTCTCTTTTACCAAGCGCGGCGCACGACTGGACACCAGCAGCACCATCCCGCTCGCGGACGCCGCGCCTCTCCCTCGAACATTCCCACTCACTTTCGCGCCGTCATTCCTTAACGTGACTTCGATCGCTTCCGTCGTTCCTCCCTCGGGCACTGTCAAGTCCTCCGTCAGCAGATCAACGGACCCGTACAGCGCGGACTCCACGTACCATCCGGGACTCGGCCTGATGTCCACCGAATAGCTTCCCGGCTCCACTCTCTTAATCACCATGCGCCGTTCATCCCCATCCGCTTCCTCTTCGGACCACGCCGCACCCTGGCGGTGCATCTCTTGCTTCTGCGTCAGAATGACCGAGCCAGTCGGACTATTTTCATTGGCGTCTGCGGTCTCGTTCGTTCGGAATTCCACCGGAATCGACGCCGGCGGTGCCACGGATAAGGTCACGTTCGCAATATTCGAGTCCACATGCAGCGGCATCCTGCCTGCAGAAGAAATTCCCCCGCTCACCGATGCAGTTCGCCACGAGTGTGTAGAATCCCGCCGGCACCTCCTGGCTCCGAAACACCCCTGTCACCGGGTTCACCCTCACACCGAATCCCATATCCTGGCCAGAGCTGTCCATAAGCCGTGGATGGCACGGCTGTCCGGGCATTCCGCCGACGACAGCGCCCGAAATTCGATACAGCGGCACAGTGCTTAGCGAGAGCTCCAGTCGCGCCCGCCTCCCCGGATTCACCTCTACGATTGCCGCCCCTTCCAATTCGGAAGCGTTCGGATAGAACACTCGCCCATAGCCAATATCGTTCCCTTGGGCGTCGTCCCCGACGTGTCCCACTGGTCGAGAACTCGGCCCCGCCGATACATAGTATTTTCCCGGACGCAGACTACCGAGTCGGTACTCACCTTGCTCGTCTGTCTGCCCGCCTCCATGCTGGGTCCAATAACGGCGTCCTTCCTCAACCTGCGAGCCCAATACTCCCACCCGCAAACCCTCCACTCCTTCGCCATCCTCACCCGTCACTTTCACCGCGATCGCGCTCTCCGGATTGAGCTTCAACACCAGCGGCGACGTATCCCCGCCTATCGTGACCATAGTGAGAGAGCCAGCGGAGGGATCTGTATACCCCGGCTTATGCGCGATGATTGCACTCTGGCCTTGCGCAAGGTTCTCGAATCGGAATTTGCCGCCTTCATCTGTGAGAACTGCTTGCGATTGCACTCCCATCAAGCGCGACCAACGCTCGCCGGATTGGTGCGCCTGTCAAAGCGTCCACCACGGTCCCGCTCAGCGTGTACTGCCCCGTACCACTCGGTTTATCTATGGCTACAGGTGGGCCCAGGACGACTTGGAAGGCAGCCGCGGGTCTGGCCACCACAAAGGAAGCTACGCCAAAGGCGCAAACTAAAATTACATTCCGCAAGAGGTGCATCACCCTGTCACGCATGTTTCCTCTTAACCGGTTGAATACTTTGGCGAATTATATCTCAAACCAATCGGATAAGTCCTATAGCCGTCACCTCGATTTCAGACACGGATCTCCCCAGTCGGCACAACCCATTTGGAGTGCGTGCTTGTCCCTAGCCGGAGCCGAAGGGCGGCTCGCCGCCGCTTTCATAAGCCCAGGCTTGCCCGGGCTATTCACGGCGAAAGGGACACTAAGCCAGCTTCAAGGTTGAAAGGTGGGAATAGCTTGTCTTCATGCAGGTGTGGAACGAAAGCTCAGCGGGCAGGCTGCGCCGTTGTAAGAAGCGTTCTGCTAGAAGCTCGACTAGCCGGCCACGGCTGCTCACTTCGGAGCGTAGAAAAGATAATCTGCAGAATACGGCACGCGGACTTCCCCGCCCGAGTGCGCACCGTCACACCCGGACGCAGGCGCTTTGCCACCTTTGGTATTGAGACGCTGGATCGTCGTAGCGCGCGTCAGCACTCCGCTGCCTTCATGGCTCACAATGTTGACCAGAAGCCACGGAATCGAATCAGCGTCAGGCGAAGGAGCATTCGCAATAGCCTTGCCAGTCACACGGCTGCCGTCGTTCGCCTCCCACGACGGCCCAGCGAAATGCTTACCGAAAGCTTTGCCATCCTGGTCGAAGAGCTGCGCGTCCGGAGCCTTCAGCGCCCACGCCAATTGCCCCGCTTCACCCTTACAGACGTACACCTGATCGCCCTTCGCATGCAGCCGAAAAAGAAGTTGCTCGTTAGCCGGCGGCCGAAGGTTTTCCGGCACCTCTTGCGCGCCAACAGCGCACGAAAGAACGCCGCTCGCGGCAAGTAGAACAACACACCCGAATCCGCCAAGATGGCCAATATGATTGAGCATCGAACGATTCCTCCTCTGAAGGCGCAACTCTGGCCCGCTGCGCAATATAACTCAAATCGCCCCACCTCATCACTATTTGGAGCAGTTAGCCAGGGCCGCCGGCTTCTTCTTGAGTCAGTCCACCGCATCCTCAAGCGCGGCAACAAAGCCGGAAGCACGTCTCAAAAATCCTGCAGATGGTTTCGGGCGGCAACAACTTGCGCCGGCGATCCTGAAGCAACCCCACGACGTTATTCGGAGTGGAGCGCCGTGATTGGATCAAGGCGCATGGCGCGCAGCGCCGGGATATAACTGGCAGCGAGCGCGACCATGGTCAGTACAAGGGTGACGCCAGCGAAGGTGGGCAGATCGATAGACGATACGCCGAAGAGCAATCCGGCCATAAGGTGAGAAACGACGAGCGCACCGGCCAAACCCAGCCCGATGCCGGCAGCGGCCAGACCGAGCCCCCGGCGCAGAACCATCTTCAGGATAGTGCCTCTTTGAGCTCCCAGCGCGAGGCGAATGGCGATCTCGCGTCTTTGTTCATTCACCACATAGGAAATGGTTCCGTAGATTCCAAGCCCGGCCAGCAGCAAGGCTGTGGCGGCAAAGAGCGCCACCATTTCCATGGAGAATCGGCGCACGGAAAGCGAAGACGAGAGAACGTCGTCCAAGGTCTCCGCGCGAAAGACGGGAAGCTCCGCATCGACGGCCTGGACCTGCTGACGGACTTGTTCGGAGATGGCGCTGGGATTGAGTTGTCCGCGAAGAAAAAAAGCTAGATCTCTTGCGGGGTGCTGGTAGATGTCGAGGTAAACCTGCGGAATGCCGGCGTCCGCGAGCGATTCGGTGCGCGCGTCGGCGATTACGCCGACGATGGTGGTCCAGTCCGGCTTGGCGGCCCTCAACCGGACGCGCTTGCCGACCGGGTCCTGGTTTGGCCAGTAAGTGCGCGCAGCGGCCTGATTGATGACCGCGATCGAAGGCGTGTCTTCAAGGTCCTGGTCGACGAAGAGGCGCCCGCGCAGGAGGGTCATGCCGAGCAGGTGAAAGTATTCGGGTGAGACGATCGACGTATTGATCAGAGGAGGTTGACTGCTCTGCACGTCCTGACCTTCGCGGATCAAGGGCAACAGGCTGAGATCGTCCTTGACGTGGCCGAGGGGAAGAGCCGACCGATCGCCGACGGCCGTTTCTTCCACACCGGGAAGCGTCCGGTTACGGCGGAGAACTTCCCGCAGCATCACGGCTTCCTGCGTGGCGGTGCTGTAAATGTCGGTTTTGGGATCGTTGGGGAACGGCAGCCAGGTTTCGATGGCCATGACGCGGCTGGGATTGAAGCCGAGCGGAACCTTGAACAAGTCCCAGAAACTGCGCAGCAGTAGGCCCGCGGCGACCATGAGTACCAGGGAGAGCGCCACTTCACTGATGACAAGAATCTGGCGGGCGCGCGAACGTTCGCGTGAGCCGCTGGAGCCGCGCCCTTCCTGCCGAATCGTCCCGATTAAATCGGAGCGGCTCATGAGCCACGCAGGAGCAAGCCCGAAAACGGTTCCGGCTGCGACAGAGACGGCGAGAGCGAAGGCCAGCACGCCCCAGTTGACTGAAATGTCGTTCATATGCGGCAGGCTCTCCGGAACCAACCGCAGCAGGAACTTCCCGACGGAGAAGAGAATGGCAATGCCAGCGAGTCCGCCGAGCAGGAAGAGCAGCAGACTCTCGGCGAGGAATTGGCGGATGAGGCGCGCTCTTTGCGCTCCGAGAGCCTGGCGAACCGCGATCTCGCGGCCTCGCGCGCTGGCCCGGGCGAGCAAGAGATTCGCGACGTTGACGCAACTGATCAGGAGAACCAATCCCACTGCGCCGAAAAGGAGAATGAGAGATTGACGAACGCTGCCGACAACGCTTTCGCTCAGCGGAACCAGGCGCACAGTCCACGCGTCCTGCGCGGGATAGTCCGCCGGATATTGCTTCTTCAGCGATGCAACCAGCGCGTCGATATGGGCCTGTGCTGCCGCGATCGAGACTCCCGGCTTCAAACGCGCGAAGGCCGTCCCAAATCGCGAGTTGCGCACCGCAGGTGGAAACGGCACAGCGGCAAAACCGGCTGCATACCACAGCTCAGTATTCCGCTCGTCGCTGGTCTTTCCCTGGTCGCGAAAACCAGGCGGCATCACGCCCACCACTTGATACACATCGTTATCCAGGCGCACCGTTTTCCCCAGAATGCGCGGGTCCGCTCCAAACGCCCTCTTCCAGAGCCCGTCGCTGATCACCACCTCCAGGATGACGCCCGGCGTGTTGTCGCCCGGATCGAACGCGCGCCCCAACTGCGCGCCCACACCCAGCATCGCGAAGTAATTCGGCGTAACCCCCTTCAACGCGATACGCGTGGGCTGCGCGCTGCCCGTAAGATTCCCGGAGTTGAAATAGTCGAGGGCCACGTATTGAAAAATCTCCGAGTTCTCCAGGTCCTTCCACTCAGGAATCGAAACGCTGACATCCTGTGCGCCCACACCGGGAAGATCATCCTCAATGCGCACCAGTTCGCTGGGGTTGGGGTAGGGCAATGGATGGAGGAGAGTGGCGTCGACCACGCTATAGATCGCGGTGGTGGCTCCGATGCCCAGCGCCATTGTGGCGATCGCAATGAACGCAAATCCAGGAGACCTTCCTAGCATCCGGGCCGCGTACTTCAGATCGAAAAGCAGATTCTCGATGAGGGGCAGACTCTGCTCGGCGTGATGGTCTTGGCGGATCGCTTCGGCCGCGCCGAGCTTGAGCACGGCCTGTCGCCGCGCTTCGGCAGGTGACATGCCCGGCGCGCAGATTCTCCTCGGTCTGGAACGCGAGATGTTCGGCGATCTCTTCTTGCAGGCGCTGGTCGCCACGGCGCCCGGTGGCGAAATTCGACAGGCGTATAAAGAAGCGTCGCAGGAATTTCACGGCAAATCCTCCGCTCTCACGTTGAAAACGCGCTCGATGATTTGAGCGTCCGGCTTTTCTTCATCGGGAGTCCCACCTTTAGGTTTCCAACAGGAACAATGCCATCCTTCCTTTTGGAAAACAACAGGAATCTTAATGTTTTTTTGGTGATACAGATCCGGAGGGGTGCCTGTCCCGCTGTCGTCACACTGCTCCGAGAAGCCCTTTCGCGTGCTGAGCTAGGCCCTCATCCCCGCTAGAGGATTTTGACGCAAACCCGAGAGTATTCGCCAACGGCACCCAGAACTTCATACTTCACGCGGAAGGACTTCACGAATGTCTCGAATGCACGAAACTCATCAAGCGAGCAGATGAAGTTATCGAAGAAAACGACATCGCCATGCTTGAAATGCCTGGCCAGAGTGGTCAGAACAAAGAGCGTCGAGCTGAACAGATCCGCATCCAAATGGATTATCAATTTCCGCGAGAAATCGTGACCACCTATGAAAGAAAGCAGCGTTTCCTGAAAGAGGCCCACCTCGAAAGTACAACGCGAGTCTTTGATCTCGGGCAGTCTTCCGTACACGTTGAAGGCGCCCTCGGGTTCCGTGGCGCGCCATCGTTCGGGAAGACCCGTAAAGGTGTCGAATCCCACGAACTGGGATTTCGCATCATGAATGTTCTTCACCCACCACAACAGGGATTCTCCGCGAAAAACGCCAAATTCCCAAAAGTCGATGGGCACTCGATCCAAGCCTTCTTTCTCTATTACCGTCTCATACAGCCAGGTGCGATCGCCCCGGCGCTTCCGGTCGGCCGGCTGAGCGACAGGATGGGCCCGTCGCCAGCGCGAGAACCGGAACCAGGAAGCAACGGCGGTGAGGCCGATCGCGGGGCGTTCGAGATTCAAGTGCCCGATCGTGTTGCCGAATAAAAACGAGCATTTTGGGCGAAACATATTGGGAATCTGAAAGATACGATCTAGGGATATTGTCGGCTTAAGAGGGTCGTACTCTACTTGGACTGGTGCAGGGTGGGATACGTTCGACATCGGAGGGCTCCTTTGGGCCGTTCTGGTCCAAACAAGTGGAAAAGCGGGTCGAAACTGCAATCCCCTTCGCCACGGTGCATGAATTTTGTTGGGTTGAGAATTGGTCAATCGACGGTGACAAAGATAACGTTGAACGGCAATATCTCCATCGGCTGTCCGATGGAGATTCCCGCGTGGGGAAAATAGGCTGCGCCGCTAGTTGCTATATCGAGTAAAAATCTAGCGATGCGGGAGACGAAGGTTCTAAATCCTCATGATGCAGAGAATGTGGAAAGAATCCTTTGTGAGGTCAGAAGAATCAGAAGAACCTGTAGTCCGGCGCCAAACTCTCGGTTGCTCGCACCCATACGCCGGGTAGGAATCAGATCTCGGCTGCAAATCACAGCTTTTGCGGACGGCCGCCAAAGATGATTCCGGTCCGGAGTAAGGGAGCGAAAAGTCGTTGGAGGTGTCGTCGACGAGTCTGGAAAGTTCGGTGATCTCGAGAGTAGCAAGACTGCACAGAAACAATCCGAACAACGTGGCGAGGATGAGCTTTGCTCGCATTACAAGAACGCGACCGTAAGCCGCACTTATACAACATGCGGGCTTCTAACTCAACTGCAACCCACAATCAGCATCTTCTCTAACCTGGCAGTAACGAAAAGTGGAGGCGTCAATGAGCAGCGTACAAATCGAACAAAACAGCTATGACATGCCCCCGCGAGAGGGGATCAGCATCGCGTATTTTCTCACCGTCGCCGACATCGAACGCTCGGCTCGCTACTACGAGAAGGTCTTCGGCGCTCGCATTCTGACCATGGGTGACGGCAACGCGCCTCCGTATCTTCAGCTTGCGAATATCTGGATGATTTTGAACGTAGGGGGCGGGCCGACCCCGGATAAGCCGACGGTAACACTCAGCGTCCCCGACCCGAATCACATCAACAGCTTTATGAATTTCCGCGTTGCGGATATTCACGCGTGCTACAAATTATGGAAAAGCCGAGGAGCCGAGTTCATCACCGAGCCGATTTCCAAGTACGGCGAGATTCGCTGCTACATCCGCGACCCTGACGGATATATTATCGAGGTCGGACAGAGCACCACCCTCAAGTACGGATGACGATTCGGACCCGAAAAGGCATTCTCACGGTCTTGACGGAGCCGACTTCGTTAGAGACGTTCTTGGCAGTTATCCGGGCTTCACCCAAAAGACCGCGCCGAAGAAAACTAGGCTACTATTGCTCAACTGTTTTGCAGGTTTTACACAGAGCAAGAGTACACACCAATGAACCGCATCTTCTGGCGCATCTGGTATGCATGGGCGGAGCACGTCCGAAGATCATCGGAACGTAGTTCGTTCGTATCCGAAAGATGGTTCACACCCAAAATCGCGGTGATGTTTGTCTCATTGGTCTTCCTCATAAACTGGCTCCTCATATTCGCAGTCATCGGCAAGCAAAAATACTTAGCGACACGAGCCGCCTCGCCGGGACCGCACTGGTAGATACACTTATTCATAGATTCACAGGGGAGGGCTCAGCCTTACCATTTGCTCGTGGCGTTTATCGTAAACGCAGGGCTCCTGGCTTGGCTTTTTGGGAGTTCGCGGGGCCGCAAACTTACGGGTCCTTGGCGGTCGTGGCTTCTGGTAGTCGCACTCGCAGGGTTCTTAGGACTGGTCACCGAACTCTTGTTGAGATTCTGAAACCGCGGAAGCCAAGGCTTCCGGGTCGAAGCATGACGCGATAACCTGCGTCGCCCTAACAACCGATACAGCGAAACTATGAGTTTCGGTTCGATTACTGTTGATAAACCCTGTGGCTATTGAAGAACTCGCTCCCTCGGAATTTCAATAAGTTGGATCGAGTCAGGAAGCTCTATAAGCGATTTTTTCTCATTAAGACGGCTCGGTCGAGGTCCGCGGTTCGAGCCGTCACGAGCTGAGGACCGTTCGCACGCACCGCAACGGGGCCAACAACAGGGTTTCGTACTGACGGGCCGCTCGGAAGTTAGGCGGCTCATCGGCTTCCATACTTCACCGAAAGCCATCGCCATTCCGGTAAGCCGCGTGATTGTCATTCACGTGGCCTACCGGAAAAGCGGCATTAGAAATCGTCGTGGGCCGGCGGAACCCTCAATGCGCTTAAGGTAATCGCAAGAACCCGTGGCTCACGCCATTCGCGTCGATGAACGTTCCCGTTACCGCGCCCCAGAGGTTGATGCTCAAAGGTGACGTCTCTTGTATCCCCTCGCCCGGCGCATCAAACAGGAGATTCTTGCCGCCCGGAGTGCGCACGAAGGCGTGGCCCACGAAGTTCGCATCGAAGAACTCTCCGGCGATGAAGCCCTCCACATTGGCGGCGTTGGCCAGAGTGCCCTGGAACGAATCCGTTCCCGCGCCCGGCACGTCAAAGGTGATGATTTTTCCATTCGCAAAGCGCACGAAGGCGTGAATTACATTGTTCGCATCCTGATATGCTCCGGGGATCATTCCCAGGTCGTTAATCATCGAGGGAACAGTGCCCTGGCCTTGAGTTGGGTCCGTCCCCGCCCCCGGCGAATCGAAGCTGGTAATCCTGCCGTTAGGGACTCTCACGAAGCCGTGCACTAAGCCGTTCGCATCGAGATACGGTCCCGTGATGGCACCGACCACATTAATGCCTAGGGTGTCCGCCGCGGTAAAGACGCTCTCCGGAGGATCGAAGCTCGTGATCTTGCCGTTCTGAAAACGAATGTAGCCGTGCGGCACCCCGTTCGAGTCGACGTAGTCTCCAGAGATGCTGCCTTCCCAATTGATGGCCAAGGCATTGGTGCCCTGGTGGGGGGCGGTACCCGCTCCTTGGGCATCAAAGGTCGTAAAATGCCCGCCTGGGCGGCCGAAGAACCCATGAAATACGTGGGACTCATCGAAAAGTCCTCCGACGACAACGCCAGTATCGGTTATACCGTTTGCAACAGTACCCTCGCCGGGGCCAGTACCGCCGCCTGGCACATCGAATGTCGTAATCCTGCCGTCAAGGTCGCGCGCGAATCCGTGATTCACGCCATTCGCGTCGACATAATTTCCGACGATCACGCCCAAGTTGCTGATTTGAGCGGGGAAGGTGCCCTGGTCCGGGGCGGTGCCGGCGCCCGGCGCGTCAAAGGCGATAAATCGGGCTCTTGCTTGTGTTTGACCCTGTGCTTGCCCTTGTGCTTCTGCTTGTGCTTGCGCTCCTGCTTGCCGCCATCCGGTCGAAACAAAACAGAGCAAGAAAAACAACATCGGAATGCCGATACGCCTCATAGCTTCCCTCCTGAAATTTAATTTCCCCAGTTCCCACAACCTGCAGCGACTCTGCATCAGGGTGTCCAGTAGCCGAAAGACGAATAGCCATCACGGGAGAAAACCGGTTACGCGGATGTTTAGCCCGGCATCTATTTCGCCGCAACGGGCATTGAGAGGTAAAGAGGGGCAAAGTGCGGAGATCTGCTAGTTTTCCCGTCAGTTCCGCCGGTTGCACCGGAACTGAGCAGGTGTGATAATCCAGCCACCCGCAGAAACAACTTGTCATGTCCATAGAAGTGAAATCGAGCCCTAAGACCCAGCCTGACTCTCGGGGTCGGCGCCTGGAATCTTGGAAAGAGATCGCTGCCTATCTGGGACGTGATGTCACGACCGTCCGCCGGTGGGAAAAGCGAGAGGCGCTGCCAGTCTATCGTCTCCAGCACAGCAAGCTTGGGTCGGTTTACGCCTACACGTTGGAACTCGATGCCTGGAGGGACAAAGAAGCGCACAGTGAGACGCTCGCGGGCGCAACGGATGCCCCGGACGCGGTGGCTGGCCAGCAGCCGGCGAGGATTCGGCCTGTGCGTCGCTGGCTTATTGCGGGTGGGGTTGCTGTGGTTGCGCTGCTTGTAGCCGCCTATCTGAGTACCCGCAGCCGAGCTTTCAATGTAACCGAAGGAGACACTATCGTAGTGGCTGATTTCGCAAATTCCACGGGCGACCCCGTCTTCGATGGCGCACTGCGGCAGGGCTTGTCGGTGCAACTTCAACAATCGCCGTTCCTGAGAGTTGTTTCCGATCAACGAATCCGGGAAACGCTCCGTTCGATGAAGAAGCCGCAGGATGCTCGACTGGCTCCGGAGATCGCAAAGGATTTGTGCGTGCGTGTCGGAAGCAAGGTATACATCGAAGGTTCAATTACGAATTTCGGGAACAACTATGTCATTGGCCTCCAGGCGGTGAACTGTTCCACGGGCGATCTGCTCGCGCAACAGCAAGTGCAAGAAAGAGGCAAAGAAAAGGTCTTGGACGGTTTAAGTCGCGCCGCCAGCAAGCTGCGTGAGACGCTGGGAGAATCGATCAGCTCTGTCCGCAAATTCGATACTCCCCTGGCGCAGGCTACCACTCCATCGCTCGAAGCTCTCCGAGCTTTAAGCCTTGGAAGAGATGCGCTGTCAGACGGCAATTATTCGGCTGCAGTCAGCTGGTTTCAGCGCGCCATTGCCGATGACCCCAATTTCGCCCTGGCCTACGGATCTCTTTGGACCGCTTATAGCAACTTGGGAGAAATCAATCTCGGGCAAAAGAACATCAAGAAAGCTTTTGAGCTTCGAGGGGAAGTCAGCGAACGGGAACGATTGGGTATTGAGGCCAGTTACTATTGGGGTGTTGCAGGCGACCTTGAAAAAGCACGAGATGCCTATGAACTATTGGCAAAGACCTATCCACGCGATTCCGCTCCGCATTTCAATCTCGGAAATGTTTACCATGGCCTGGGGCAATTAGAGGAGGGCCTTGCACAAGCTCGCGAAAGCTTCCGACTTGAACCGAACTCCGGATTAGATTACAGCTACCTGATTTTTTCACTTACGGTTCTAAATCGGCTGCAAGAAGCTGGGGAAGTTGAGACAGAAGCATTGGCCAAATACCCTGATCTATATCCGCTTCGTGCCTGGCGTTATATTTTGGCTTTCTTGCAGAACGATACAAGAGCCATGGCGGAACAAATAACATGGGCGACCGGCAAGAAAGGAATCGAAGACGTATTGCTCGGGTACGATTCCGAGGCGCTGGCGTTTCACGGGCAGCTAAAGAAGTCTCGCGAACAATCCCGCCGAGCCGTGCTTTCGGCCAGTGAGGCCAATCAAACAGAGACCGCGGCGGGTTATCGAATCAATTTGGCTCTAGCGGATGCGCTTTTTGGAAATCGTGAAGAAGCCCGAAAGTCGGTTCTGGCCTTTAAGCCTTTTGAGAGCCGCGACCTCCAGTACGCTACGGCGCTGGTACTTGCGCTAGTCGGCGAGACCGCAAAGCCTCAGTCAATCGCAGAAAATCTGGCCAAATCTTTTCCTGAAGATACTACCGTTCGATCTAACTACTTGCCTACTCTTCACGCGCAACTTGCGCTCAACGGCGGGGACACAGCCGCAGCCATTAAGGGCCTTCAGCTGACTTCTTCGCAAGAACTGATGATACCCGGTGGTCCGACGCTGGACCTTGTTATGCTGCCGGTTTTTGTACGTGGAAAGGCTTACTTAAGGGCGCATCAGGGCAGCGAGGCAGCTGTAGAGTTCCAGAAAATACTAGACCGTCAGGGTCTTCTTGCGTTCTCACCCATAAGGGCGCTCGCTAATCTTTATCTAGCTCGTGCGTATGCAATGCAGAGTAGCTCTCTCACGGGCCCTCAGGCAGACGCGGCTAGTGCCAAGGCTCGTGCTGCTTACGAGAGTTTCCTGACGCTTTGGAAAGATGCCGACCCCGACGTCCCCATCCTGAAGGAAGCCAAAGCGGAATACGCGAAGCTGCAATAAATCGTTAGAGTCGCACCTGTACAAGGTCAAGCCGGATAGATGTCGAGAAATCCTCATCGCACCCCTATCTCAAAGCGCCACAAAGCCCTCCGACTACCAGTGGGACCAGACCTTCGCCGGTGTAACGACTGCGCTTGCGTCGAGCGTCATCTCCTGCTCCGCCGTCCATTCTTCCGCGCCGACTCCACCAAACTCTCCGCCGCCATCAAGCAAGTCTGCCGCAGCTCCCTCACCACGCTCTCCTGCACACCGGGAATCAGCAGCTGCGTCGCGGTTCCGTGCGAGAGCGCCGCAATCGCTAGCGTCAATCGCCGATGATCTTCGGGCTTTCCGCCAAGGCAATCGGCCAGCCGCCGCTGCAGTAACTCGAATGACGGCCTCGGCTCGTCTCGATGCAGCCGCGCAGACCAGTCCGCATGGATCAACTCATACTCGTGCTTGTGGCTCGCTGCAAAATCCAGATAGCGCCGGCAGAATTGAGCGACCGCTCGCGACCCTTTCACCGCCGCGAAAAGTTGCAGCTGCGCGCGCAGTCGCAATGCCTCCAGAATTTCCCTCTTGTCTTTGAATCTCTGATACACCGTCGGAGTTGTCGTCCCCGCTTCGCGCGCCACGGCCCGCATCGTTAGCCCGCGTTCGCCCTTGCTTCGCCACAACCGGTACGCTGCATCCAGACACGTGGCCTTCCACTTCCAGATCTGGTTGACGCGGCATCTAGGATTCCCCCTTAGCTCCTACACCGTTGCGCGAAAGCCCTGTGACAGAAGTTTAATACATTTGACATCGTTAAACAAACGCTGTATAAGTAATGGCCCCGATTCTTACCTGTTTCGCAATCAGCGGAAAGGAAGGTCAAGGAGGAATATGTTCGTGAAGTTGCTCAGCGATTCGCATTTATTTCAGTACACGGTCATTACCAAGGCCAGCCCTGAAGTCGCCTGGAACATCTTCTCCGATTGGACCCGCTGGCCCTCCTTCGCCAACGTCTACGGCAACCTTCGCTGGCACGAAGGCAGGCCCTGGCAAGTCGGCAGCCGCCTGTTCATCGAGCTCCTGCGCCCCGTCGAGACCGTGATCGAGCACGTCATCATCACCTGCACGCCGATGAAGCAGATTGGATGGATCGATAGCGCCGTCGGCGTCACGATCATTCAGTGGGTTGAGTTCGAACAGCAGGGCGAAGGCCGCACCGTGATTCACACCTGGGGAGAAATTGCCGGAGCAAAATTCGAAGTCGCCGGCCGCACCGTTCCGCAGCTCGTCAACACCTTCACCGAAACCTGGTACGAAAATTTCCGCTCCGCCTGCGACGAAGCCGCCGAAATCGGCGATCTCGTCCCCGAGCCGCCTAAAAAATCATTTCATCGCAGCGCGGAACAAGCTCTCGCGACGCGCATTTTCCCAATTGAACCAATATTTTCGTTGGATCACAGCAGGACTTCCGAAAAAACGAATTCCGGAGCTGCGCGCTCGCCCAGGATTTGGCGCGCAGCCCCGGAACCCGAGGAGGAACCGGTGAGGATTTAGTTCGCCGACGACGAAGCGCCAACCGCTTCGTACTCTTCCGTTGACGAGCCCTTCGAGCGATCGATCTCGATGCGGCCCTTGAAATACGCGCCGTCTTCGATGCTGATCCGCGAAGTGGTGATGTCGCCCGTCACCGAGCCGTCCTTCTTGATCTCGACGCGGTCGCTCGCGCGCAGGTTGCCCTGCACTTTTCCGAAGACGACCACTTCGCGCGCCTGCACTTCCGAATTCAACTGGCCGCTGCGTCCCACCGTGAGACGCTGCCCCTGCAACGCAATCGCGCCTTCCACTTTGCCGTCGATTTGCAGATCTTCTTCGCCGGAAATCTTGCCCTTGATCTCCAGGCTCGCGCCCAGGCACGAAAGCCCGCGCGCTGTTGGCGCACTCGGCGTTGTTGCCGGCGCGTTGAAACGCGTCGCGCTTGCTGCGCTATTGAAATTTGACGCTGGTGCACTTCCCTGCCCCGATGCTGGCGCGTAGCCGGGCGCTTCGGGTTGAGTCTTGGTCCACATGGTGCCTCCTCGTTCGATTCGAAAGGGTCGTCAGGATTGGCTGACGTACGACAACTCTATTCGCACGCGGCGAGCCGAGGCAATCCAGAAAAGGTTCAGGTATGCGCGCGCGGAAACCTGTTCGTTCGTACAGGTGGCCGCGCGTTCCAAAAAAAATTAGTCGGCGTTGTCGATTTGGGCGCGCTGCAGGCGGTCGGAGTAATCGATGTAGAGCGTCTTCCACTCGGAGTAGAAATCGAGGGCGGCCATGCCGGATTCGCGATGGCCGTTGCCGGTGTTCTTGATTCCGCCGAATGGCAGATGCGTTTCGGCGCCGATGGTGGGCGCGTTCACGTAGACGATTCCGGTTTCGAGATCGCGCTGCGCGCGGAACGCGTTGTTCACGTTGCGCGTGTAGATGGAGGAGGAAAGGCCGTACTTCACGTCGTTCGCGATGTCGAGCGCGTCGTCGAACGTCTCGAACGGAATCACGGAGACCACCGGGCCGAAAATTTCCTCCTGGCAGATGCGCATCTTCGGATCGCAATCGATGAAAACGGTGGGCTCGTGGAACCAGCCGTTGCGCGTAGCCGCCGCCTTCGAGTCGCTGGCCGCCCGCGGCGAGTTTTGCGCCTTCGTCCTTGCCGATCTGCGACGTACTTCATCACCGTTTGCAGCTGCTGCTCGTTGATGCACGGCCCCATTTCGGTGGCGGGATTCGAGGCCGTCGCCCACTTTCAGCGCTTGCGCGCGCATCGACAAATTTCTCGACGAACTGGCCGATACACTTTTTTGTGCACGGCGACGCGGCTGGCCGCCGTGCAGCGCTGGCCGGTGGTGCCGAAGCCGCCCCAGATCGCGCCGTCGACGGCGAGATCGAGATTCGCGTCGTCCATCACGATGATGATGTTCTTGCCGCCCATTTCGAGGTGGCACTTTTTGAAAGTTGGCGCGCAGGCCTTGCTGACGATGCGGCCCACTTCGGTTGAACCGGTGAAGCTGACGAGATTGACATCCGGATGATTCGGCGAGCGGCGCGCCCGCGTCGGGGCCGTCGCCGAACACGACGTTCATCACGCCGCGCGGCAGGCCGGCTTCGGTCGAGCACCTGCATCAGATTGTAAGTGGAGAGCGGCGTATCTTCGGCGGGCTTGATGACCACCGTGTTGCCGCAGACCAGCGCGGGCATCGCTTTCCACGACGGAATCGCCATCGGGAAATTCCACGGCGTGATCAGTCCGGCGACGCCGATCGGCGAGCGCACGCGACATCGCAAATTTATTGGGCAGCTCGGAAGGCGTGGTCTGGCCGAACTGGCGGCGGCCTTCGCCGGCCATCAGGTAGGTCATGTCGATGGCTTCCTGCACGTCGCCGCGCGTTTCGGCGAGCACTTTGCCCATTTCGCGCGTCATGTCGATCGCGAAATCTTCTTTGCGCTGGGTCAGAATTTCGGCGGCGCGGAACAGAATTTCGGCGCGCTTGGGCGCGGGCGTCAGGCGCCATTCTTTGAAGGCGCGCTTCGCGGCGTCGATCGCCAGGTTGACGTCCTCCGCGGTCGATGCCGGGAACATGCCGATCAGCTCGCCCGTGTTCGCGGGGTTGCGGTCTTCGATGGCTTTGCCGCTGCGCGCGGGAACCCATTCCCCATCGATGTAATTCTTAAAGACTTTTGGCGCTACTGCTGTGGCCATGCGAAATCCTTTCGTTTTGAGTGCAATTTGAAGTGGTTACGTCGATTAGATGACGATCCTGCGCCAACGACGCACGGCCGGATCGCTTCCTACTGCCGATTAGGCGGTCAGTCTTCTAGCTCCGCGATGACGCTAGCATGGCGGGGAGGGCGATTCAACAGGTGGATTAAGTCCGCGGCGCGTCGGGCATCCGTCTCGTGCGACGCAAGCGGCGGAGCCGCAGTCCTCATATGGATTTTGTACGTGAGCGCCCCTGAGTATCCGGCTCCGACATCTCCTCATTTGGATAGCCCGGGAACTGCCGGCACAGGCAAAGCGGGGTTACTCGCCTGTGATGCCAGAGAGAACCAAATAAATCAGCATTTAATATTTATCAGCGAATCACAATCCTTGACTTCTATTAAATCGATGATAGATTAAGCCGCGATGTTCGACCGAGACTATGGTTATCACGAGCCCGACTATGGCGACTTGCACGATGGATGCGTTCCTATAGACGAGGCCCTACAGCATGTTATCGAAAACGAGTGGCCTGATGTGGAGGCTACCGTTGACAGCGTACGCGGACATGACTGGGTGGTTCAGAGTCGGCCCTGCCTCGAGGTTCTCAGCAAGATCTCCGAGGTTGATCGCGTGCACTCGCAGGGCGCCTTAAAGAAATGCCTGCCAAATGTCTCAGAGAGCATAGATCAAGTAGGCGAAGAACTACTCTTTGCCGTCGCAACGGATGTTTCTCGTTTGATCGAGCGTTTGGGCACATCCGAGTACGTCTGCAGTCCAAATGAATATCCTGAGATTCAACTCCGCTTTGAGCCCACTGTCCTTCGCTCGTTGTTGGCATCATCCCAATGCTGTACGTTGGACGGTGATATTTCGTGGGCAAAGGACGCTCTGCTTGTCTCGAGAGCCTTCATTGAATTCTTGTCGGCTGTCTCAGACGGCGACTTGCAAGGTGCCTCTGTTTCGTCCCGAATTCGGCAGCCGATTCAAGTTCTCAACAACTATGGGTCTGGCAGCGGAGGAGCGCTACTTGTCTATTGGGAGGCACCGAACCGAGAAGTGAAATTTGGAAAAATCTCCGATCCTAGATCTCCGAACTTAGCCTCATTTCTTGCGACCTGGATTACCGAATACATCACCTTGCATTACCCCCAAGTAGGCCTTGGAGTCTGCGTCGAATGTGGAACTTTCTTCGAGCGAGAACGGCGAGACAAGGCCTTCTGCTCGAAGACGTGCCAAAACCGCGTTGCTTATAAGCGAAAGAGGCTGCTTGAGAGCGACGCCCTCGCTTTGGCGAGTGTCTCGTCCGAGGAAGTTTCGGACATCGAGCCTGGTCTGTGGGTTCATCACCCGAGGTTTGGAATCGGACTAATCGAGTCCGTCGGTACCAACGATGGAAGTTCACTGAAGCCTACGGTGCTCGATCTCAATCCTGATCCAAATTTTCAGGCGAGGATCAAGTCGATGCTTTCGAGAAAAGTGCGAGCCAGAGTGCGGTTTTTGCACGGGCTACGAGTTCTAACGTATTTAGATTTGTTCGAGGGTCAGAAACGCGAAGACCAACTTCCAACGTTCTATCGAGTCAACTCGCGAGAGACCTTGGAGAAATTGTTGTAGGGCACCCGGCGATAACCGAGTGCCCTCAGCGATGGTGGGCGTAGCTCAATTGGCAGAGCAGCCGTTTGTTAAGCGGCCCATTGAGGGTCCAAACCCCTCCGCCCACCCCCTACTCTGGGACCGTAGGTATCAGGTTGTCAAGCAACGGCGACGTTGACTTGGCTTAGAGAACTACAGGAGAACCACTCTCTTGAACAAGCCAAAACGCCGGACACCTACCATTAAGCCCGACGTGCGAGCCGACGAAGAGCTTCGCGCCAGAGTGTTCATAAGCTGTGGCCAAAACAAAACCTCCAACGAGCCGAAACTAGCTATGGCCATCAGTCGCCGACTAATAAATCTGGACTTTGACACTTACGTCGCGGTCCGTGAACAGACACTCCGAGGCCCGAAGGAAAACCTTTTTGAACAGTTAAGTAAGTCTGAATATTTTCTGTTTATCGACTTTACGCGGGAACGATTGGCTGTCAAAAATCGTATTTGCCGTGGATCGCTATTTTCTCATCAAGAACTTGCGGTGGCCTCTTTTCTTGAAATCGAGGTACTCGCCTTTCAAGAAAAAGGGGTGCATCAGCGAGACGGAGTATTGGGCAGCGTCCAGGGCAATGCGATTCCTTTCTCTGGCCGTGCGCGGTTACCCGACTTGGTCGGTAGGCAGGTAAAACAAAGATTAAGCGAAGGCAAATGGAGTCCTCGATGGAGGAATGAACTCGCGCTCGAAAGCAAGCCTACGCGGCTTATCATTCCGAACACCCAAGGCCAAATGCACACGTATTTTCATCTAGCCGTCCGAAACAGACACCGCCGCAAGACAGCTCTAAACTGCATTGCTAATCTTGAACGCGTTGTCTCTGTCGACACCGGGAAGGAGATCGCCTTTACCCCATTCGAGCTCAAGTGGGAGGCCTACACGCTACCCAATGCCCACATAGCCCCTAATGGTGAACGTAACATCGATGCCTTTTGTATCAGGCACGAAGCTCCAACAACCCTCAACTTCTACTCCTATGTTCGCGATGCGACCTACATACACCCCCAGATAACGACACCGGGCCGCTACGAACTGACCTACTTAGTAGTCGCAGACAATTTCCCGCCAGTCAAAAGGTCTTTCATCCTTACTTTGGACTCGTCGGTTGAAAAGACGAGCCTCGCCCCCTTGAATCCATAGAGAATGCGGTTGAAGAACCGCGGGCCGACCCCTTTTGATTTTTGATGGTGGGATTTTCCGACTTCGCTCCAATCCTCCTGTACCTTTACTGTACTTTCGTCCAGTCTCCCGACGATCCTTCACAGTGCTACTCTGTATCTGGCCAATTGGCGCCAGACGCCAAAAGCCCGTAAGGAGGTCCGAGATAGGCGACTGAACGAAAGTCGGCCGGCGCCAGCCGGTTGACGACAATCGAACGATCTCCCACCTCACCACACCGCGCCCGCGTCCTGCGGCCGCGAACCCAAAAAAGGACAACCCAACATGACCTCGAAAACGACCACGAAAGCCACCAGCCCGAAAACCAATAGAAAGCATTCCCTAAAGAAGACCCACCGAATCAACCGTCAACGCCGGCTGCAAAAGCAGCTGCAAGCGCTCCTCCTCGAACGCCACAGCCGCCGCTGCATCATCTGCCACCACCCCGAACGCGAAGCCATCGAAGAGGAATTCGTCCACTGGCGCGCCCCCTGGAAGCTCTCTCAGGACTACAAGCTCAACGACTACCGCACCGTCTACCGCCACGCCCGCGCCGCCGGCCTGCTGCTCCAGCGCCGCGAACGTCTGCACTCCGCCCTCGACGCCTTCGTCGAATCCGTCGACGACGTAACCTTCACCGGCGACACGATCCTTCGCGCCATGCGCGCCTACAGCTGCATCGACAGCCACGGCCGCTGGACCGAAATCCCCACCCAGGTCCAATTCTCCACCTCCAACGACGCCCACCCACCGCAGCCGCCCACCCCATCCCCGAGGAGCGGTTCCACCGCCTCCGACATCCTCGACATCGTCCCTAAATATTCAAATCGTGCATCGCGAAGCGATGCCACCACTTGCGCATCCTCACCCGCGCAAACCTTTAACGAAGAAGACGAAGAAAACGTGCGCGAAGAGCGCGTCACCGCTTCCGACGTCCTCGACGTGTTCCGCAAATACACCGTTCAAGCATCGCGGAACGACGCCACCGCCCCCGAAGATCAATACGACGAACTCGAAGACGATGACTCCGACGCCGACTCCGACGATGACGACGAGTCAGAAGAGGACGCAGAAAACGAGCTCGAAGAGCTCGTCACCGCTTCCGACGTCCTCAACGTCGTCCGCAAATACGCTAATCAAACATCGCGGAGCGATGCCGCCACCGCCGACGATGAATCAGAAGAGGACGCAGAAAACGAGCTCGAAAAGCTCGTAACCTCTCGCCTCACATCTTCAAAATCACCGTCGCCCAACAACGCCGCTTGCCCCACCTCCTCAAAATCACCGTCGCAGCAGCGACACCACCGCTTGTCCCACACCTTCAAAACCGACGTCGCACAGCTGACACTACCGCTTGCGCAGCCCCACCCGCGCAACCTGTTTCAGCAGTGGCACTAAATTCAAACAATCGCGGTCGAAGCGTGACCGCTACCGCTTGCGCTGATTCACCCGCGCAAGCATTGCCGCGAGACGTTGTTCGCGGCCAGAATCCGAATGACCGGTCGCCGTCCGACCGCACCGATTGCGCCGCGTTACCTTCCGGCGGCGCACCCGCGCAACCGGCCGCCCCTCCAAAACCGAAACCCGACGCCGACGGCCTCATCTGGCACCCACACCCCGGCTATCCGAATCAGGAGAGGTCGGAGCCAGATGCCCAAGGCCGCGTCCAGTACAAAATCCACATGACGACCGCAGCTGCGCAGCTCCCGTCGCGCGAGACGGACGCCCAACGCGCCGCAAAGTTAATCTACGGTTCCGTGATTAAAAAGTACGGCAACCCGTGAGCGGTCAGCGGTTTAATAATTTCTAATCGGCGGTAAAAGGGGGCAAAGACGAGAACAAAAGAGCCGGCAAGATGCCGGCGCTACAAGGGAAAAGGCAACGAGAAAGGAACGATGTCGCGACGGTCGCCAAGCATTGAGGAGTGTGCCGCGTGGGACTTGGGGCACAGGCAGGATTGCCTGTGCCACTGAAGCGGAAATGCGTGTCGCGCCTACGGTGCTTGAAGACGGCGGAGAGTAGAACGAGGGTCTCTTTAGTCGTCTGACTCGTTTTCATACTCCAATCCGTGGCTCGTTCTTGTGCCCGCTTAAGGCTTTTGGGCACCGCTCTTTTGCAACCCAGCCGCGGGCGTCCATCCGTGGTCGCTAGAACTTGAATAGAATCTTTCCGCTGCGATTCGATTTCAAGGATTGCTGGAAGGCTTCTTTGAACTGCTCGAGCGGATAGACATGCTCCACTGCTGCGGAGAGCGATCCATCAGCAACGAGGTCGCCCAGCTTCTGGTAAATCTCCTGGATCTCTGCGCGGGGTGCATTGCGTATCCAGTTGATGAGCCAGAATCCGTGGAGGCTAAGACCACGGTAGATGAAGTCTATGGGCGAGACGACCGGGAGCTGGCCGCTTTGAAGGGCGTAGACGACAATCGAGCCGCCAGTTTTGAGCGACTTGGCCACCTCGCCGACGGGAGTTCCGCCCACGGTATCGAGGACGAGACTAAGCTTCTTCCCGCCGAGGGCCTCCTCAATATCCTTGTGTAAGTTGTCTCCCTGGAGGACTACGCGATCACCTCCCCACTGGCGCACCTGCTCAGCAGCCTCTTTCCGGCGGACGACATTCAGCGTCTTGACTCCCGCCAGCTTCGCGAGGGCAATGACGTACTGCCCCATAGCCGCGTTGGCTGCGGTTTGGCCAATCCAGTCGCCAGGCATCAGGGAAACGTATCGGTTCAGCAAAAGATAGGCGGTAACCGGGTTAATCCCTATCATCGAGAGTTGCAGGGGATCCGCTTCGTCGCTCATCGGCACAAGGTTGCGCACCGGGGCGACAACCTGGTCCGCCCAAGTGCCCTGCTCGTAGGTGGGGAGAATCAGGACTCGCCTACCCTGCAGAGCAGCATCAACCTTCGATCCGATCTTTGCGACTCGGCCAACACCCTCCGCACCAACCGAGGATGGGAACGCCGGCCGGACGCCGTACATGCCGCGGACGAACAGAAAGTCCGATGGATTGAGCGGGGCCGCTTCCATCGAGATAAGAACATCCTCCTGACCGAGAGCCGGTTCGGGGAGTGTGTTGAGTTGAATGACATCCGAGGGTTCGCCGTGAGCGATGAGTTGTAACTGCCGCATTAGAAAGCTCCTTTCATTTGCACCAGTTTTACGGTTTGACCGCGCGCGCTGAAAGCCACAGGGAGTTGACCGTTGAGACGGAGACGGGGCCTGGAGGCCCTATTCCTTAGCGACTCCGACGGAGTGGGCATTGGTTGCCTGCGACCTCGGCGTCTGCGGAATCATTGTGCCACCTTCTTGGATGCAGGAAAAGACCGTTCGGTCTCAACTACTATCAGGCGCAGACAGGCGGTACAAGAGCCGTTACGCCAAGGCGAAAGCGGCGGTACGAAAGCGGGGGGCGCGACGCTTCGAGCGGTAGGGTCAAGTACTGATTGTTTGCGCTCGGGGCTGGGCGGTATGCTGGGCGCAGTGGAGGGTGGCGATGGCGACTTCTGTGTGGCGGGGGATGATTTCGTTTGGGTTGGTGTCGATACCGATTCGGTTGTATGCGGCGGCGCGGGAGAAGCGGATCAATCTGCACCAGATTCATAGGGGGAGCAAGACGCGGTTGAAGCAGCCGCTGTATTGTCCTCATTGCAAGCGGTTCGTGGACCGGAAGGAAGTGATCAAGGGATACGAGTACGAGAAGGGGCAGTACGTGTATATCGAGCCGGAGGAGATCAAGAAGATTACGCCGGAATCGGGGCGGACGATGGAGATACTGGCGTTCCTTGAGGAGCGGGAGGTGGACCCGATTTATTTTGATTCGTCATTTTTGGCGCTGCCGGATGAGAAGGCGGACAAGCCGTATGTGCTGCTGCTGAAGGCGCTGGAGGAGACGAACAAGATGGGCGTGGCGAAAGTGACGATGCATCAGCGGGAGTACACGGTATTTATTCGGGCGCGGAATCATGGGTTGACGCTGCATACGATGTATTACCAGGATGAAATTGCGAGCGTGGCGGGTTATGGGAAAAATTACGATATTAAATTGAGGGCGGAAGAGGTGAGGCTGGCGGAGCAGTTGGTGGAGAGTTTGACGTCGCGATTCAAGCCTGAGGCTTATAAGGATGAATTCCAGGCGCGGCTGAAGGAATTGATTGACGCGAAGCTCGAGGGCAAGACGGTGGCTCCGACGCCGAAGCGCGAGAAGGCGCCGGTGATCGACATGATGGAGGCGTTGAAGAGGAGCCTGGGCGAGGGGCGTCGCGCGGCGGGGGGCGGGGCGAAGGCGCGGCCGGGGAGGGCGGCGTGGCGGGCGGGCATCGGCAGCATCGCAAGGCGAGTTGATATTCGAATTTTTGGCTTTCCTGGGTCTAATGAACTGAATTTGTAAGTCGATTTTTTCTTAGTCGCACTCCCCTTCTGCAAACTGGTGCACTTGACTGCGCGTGTCTTACGATGCGCGGTATTGCCGCGGCGCGTGCGGTTGCTTGACATGATGGAGCGGCGGCGAATATAAGGAACGGTTTCGAGCGGCGTGTTATTCGATTAGGGAGAATCTTTGACAAGGAGAATCATGGGGCACGAACGGGGGCGAGAATGCGCGGGAGAAGTTTGACGGAGAAAGGGCGGCCGAATCGGAGGGAATTTTTGGCGGGATCGGTGGGGGCATTGGCGGCGGCGCGAATCAATAAGAAATTTGGCGAGGTCAGTTCCCTTTCGCGTGAGGGCCGCGCGATGGAGAAAGCGCCTACGGCGGCGGCGCCGCTTCGCGTGATCATTGATACGGATCCTGGCGTGGATGACGCGCTGGCGATTTTGCTGGCGTTGCGGTCGCCGGAATTGCAGGTGGAGGCGATCACGCCGGTGGCGGGAAATGTGCCGCTGGAATTTACGCTGCCGAATGCGTTGAAGCTGGTGGAGATTGCGGGGCGGACGGATGTGCCGGTGGCGGGCGGGGCGCGTCATCCGCTGGTGAGGAAGCTCGTCACCGGGGAACACGTTCACGGGAACAATGGACTGGCGGGCGTGGAATTTCCGGAGCCGAAGATCAAGCCGGTGGCGGAATCGGCGCCGGAAATGATTCGGAAGATCGTGAAGGCGAATCCTGGCGAAATTACGATTGTGGCGGTGGGGCCGTTGACGAACGTGGCGCTGGCGCTGCGCGACGATCCGGAGCTGGCGGCGAAAATCAAGGCCATCGTGATTATGGGCGGGTCGCTTTCGGGCGGGAACGTGACGCCGGCGGCGGAGTTTAATTTGTATGTGGACCCGGAGGCGGCGCGGATTGTGTTTGATGCGGGGGTACCGCTGACGATGGTGGGGCTGGACGTGACGCGCAAGGTGCTGTTTACGGACCAGCGGCTGAAGGCCCTCGAGACGGCGAAGAATCCGTCGGGGATCGCGGCGGCGAAAATCATGGCGGCGACGCTCGAGCATTTGAATCGAGGGCCGCACCCGATGATCGAGGCGATGCACGATCCGTTGACGGTGGCGAATTTGATCGATCCGGGAATTTTGACGCTGAAGGATTATTACGTGGAGGTTGAGACGGAGGGCGAGTTCACGGCGGGAGAAACGATTGGGTGGGCGTATGGGCCGGCGAGAGGGTCGGCGCCAATGGCGCTTGCGAATACGCATGAGGGGTCGCCGGTGGTGGTGACGGAAGAAGCCTTCAAGGCGAACGCGCGAGTGGCGGTGGAAGTGGATGCGGAGCGGTTTTTCCGGCTGCTGCTGGGACGGCTTACGGCGTAGTTCGGTAGCGGCTTAGCTTCGATCGGCTGGATGCTGGTGTCAGCTTCGATCACCGGGATCAGGTCGGTGGGGATTTGAATTTTCGCGATGTAGCCGCGGGCGCCGGCGTCGGCTGCTGCTCGGGCCATTTCGAGCGAATGATGCTGGGTGACGAAATAGATGTTGGCGTCCGGCAGATCTTTGTGGATCAGCTGGGCGGCTTGCAGGCCGTTGAGATTGGGCATCGAGACGTCCAAGAGGATTACGTCGGGGGCGAGGGCCAGGGCTTTTTCCACGGCGTCCTTACCATCTGTAGCTTCCCCGCAAACGCTCCAACCTTTGTGCATTTCGAGGAGCATTTTCAGGCCCGCGCGAACCATCGGCACGTCGTCTGCGATGAGTATTCGTAGCATTGCGTTACCTCCGTTGCTGCTCTGCGCACTGACAGGAAGGAGCGGGATCGCGAGAAGGAACGCGGGGCCGGGGATGAGCTCGTCTTCTGCTACCAAGATAAGATGCGGGTTAGGGTTTACGAATCGGGTAATTCGTGTATTCGATGGCGTTTCGCGTGACTTAATGGACACATACGCACAGGGGTTTTCCTCAGACTGTGCAAAAAGGGGAAAAGCCCAGGCATCCTCGTCGGAAGTACTAATCCAGAAGATTGCAGGCGTCGCGGATGCGGATTAAGTGCGCGGATTTGATAGACTCCTGCGCGAGAGGAGAAAGCCATGCTGCGGATCTATTGGCAACGTGTTGTTGTGTTCCCTTTTCACGCTTGGCCTGGCGAAGTCCGACCGCGCCGACAACCTATGAAAATCTGAACGCTGTTCTGTGGATGCAGACGGCTGTGGAATACAAGGCGGCCACGGTGCAGACCTACCGGGTGGCGCAAACGGCGCTGCTGCAAGGGCTTCGCGATCCGCATTGGACGGCGGCGCTCGAACAAGGCGGCGATTTTGCGAATCTGCCTCCGGCTGTAATTTTGGATCTGGATGAAACCGTGCTGGACAATTCTGCGTTTGATGCGCGACTGGTGGCGTCTCCCGTGCCGCAGAATGAAATCGGCGCGGAGTGGACGAAATGGGCTAACGAAGTAGGCGCGGGTCTGGTTCCCGGGGCGATCGATTTTTTGCAGTTCGCGCATGCCAACGGCGTGACGCCGATTTACATCACGAATCGGAAGTGCGATTCATCGAAAGATGACGATCCGACGGTGGCGGTGCTGCGTAAGCTTCAAGTGCCACTCGATTCGCCGGTCGATCGATTGTTTTGCGCGAAGGACAGCAAGGATACTGACAAGACTCCGCGGCGAAGGTTGGTCGCGGCAAAGTTTCGTATTCTTTTGCTATTTGGGGACCAACTTGGAGATTTTCTGACGATCCCGCCGGGCGAGGCAAACCTAGCGGGTCGCGAGAAACTTTTCGTCGCTCACCAGAGCTTGTGGGGCGAGCGGTGGTTTCAATTGCCGAATCCGATGTATGGGTCATGGGAAGGGGCGGTTGGCTACACGGTGCCGGAGAAACTGAAACATTTGCGGCAGTGACGCCGGCAAGGCGACTGATGCCCCGATTGGACACGATTTTCGAGCAGGCGTAAAATTGGGTTTGTAGGGCATCCGACTATACGAGGGCTTAATGATTGCCGAGGCGAAGCAATCCTATCGTGGCGTCATCTGCATACACTGTCATCAACCGACTCCGTTGACGCCATCCGCAGAAAGCAAGGAGCAGAGGCATAAAGATGGAGGGCAACTTGCGGAAGATGAGTTCGCAATTTTTTCTAATCCGCTGAGATGCCGCGCTTGCGGGAAGGAAGCCGTGTATACGGCAAAAGATGTGAGGGATTTCGAAGGCAGTCCCCGAAAAAGGCAGCGCAGGCGCTCAGCGAGTTCGTCCGGCTAGCGCTGCTGTCACTTCGTTACAGGAAATTCACCAGGGCGTCCGTGGTCTGCTTCGGTTGCTCTTCGAGTATCCAGTGGCCGGAGTTGCGGACGATGACTACCGTCACGTCCGTGGCGACCAATTTCATCTGAGCTGCCATCGCTTCTCCGAGCGACTTGTCACCGCCGATAGACAACACGGGCATCGTTAATTTCGTTTGCGCCATTTGGGCGAACTCCTTGGAGACGCGGGGCCAGGAAGCGAAGTATTTCCACGATGCGCCCATTCGTCCTAGGCGCGAATACGCGGCGATATAGGCTTTGCGATCCGCTTCCGGGATTGAATGGTTCTTCTCGGCGGCGAGGTCGTTCCAGAAATACGCGAAGTAGATATTCTCTCGGCCTCTTACCAGAGCTTCGGGCGTCGGGCCGTTGAAGCGGAAGTGCCAGTAGTTCGGGTCATTATAAATCGGCTCCCAACCTGCCACGCCCGGTAGAAATGCGTCCATCACTACCAGCTTCTCCACTTCCGACGGGAATTGCGCCGCATACGCATATGCCACCATCAGGCCGATATCGTGGCCGACGACGCGCGCCTTCGTTACGCCGAGTGATCGCGCGAGATCGTGAATCTGAATGGCGGCGGTTTTCATGTCCATTTCGCCGCGCGGAATTGAAGAATCTCCGATGCCGAGAAGATCCGGCGCGATTACGGTGAATTTGGCGCCGAGGATTGGCAGGATTGGATTCCACATGCGCGATGTTTCAGCAAAACCGTGCAGGAGTATCACCGTGGGTCCAGAGCCGCCCGTGGTGTAGTGGATTGTGGCTCCGTCGATGGTGGCGTCCCGCGAGGCGAATTCTTTCGGTTTAGTCTGGCCGAACGCAGTGCCGGAGAACGCAGCGAATGTACAGAGGACGAAGATAGTGCAGACGAGTTGAGCGAGAAAGAATCGGCGTTTCATGCGGTTGCCCCCGGCTCGTGACGGTACTCTGCAAAAGCCAGAGAATCAACCCTGGACCAATGTCTGACCAACTGGTGGCTAAGTTTCGGTTCGCTTCAGCAGGTAATCGAGCCCGCCAATGCGGAACCAACGGTAGCCGTAGGGTTCGAGCAGAATGCAATGCTTGCCTGAAGCGTCGGGAGTGCTGTGATCGTTCGCCAGAAGGTTGACGAGCTGGCCGTCGGAGTTCGCAGCAGAGCCAAATGCGATTTCTGTGGGAACGGCACTCAAGTTGTGCACGAAGAGAACGGAATTGTTGCGCCAGTCATAGCGGATCGCAAAGACCCCTGGTTTGCCCGTCGGGATGATTGAAAAATCGCCCCAACCTATCTCTGGAACCTCCTTCCTCATACGGATCATGCGTTCGGTCCAGTCCATTAAGGAATTGGGATCGCGCTTCTGCGCGGCGACATTTACGTGCTCGAAGCCGTAAGGACCCTGGGAGATTACCGGCAGTACAGGGTCATCGCCTTCCGTGAATCCGGCTTGCGGTTCGTTGGACCATTGCATGGGCGTGCGGGCGCAGTTGCGTTCGGGCAGATCGAGATTGTCGCCCATTCCGATTTCGTCGCCGTAGCGAAACACGGGAGTGCCGGGAAGAGTCATCATCAGGCTGTATGCGAGCTCGAGCCTCCGGCGATCACCTTGCATCATCGGGGCCAGGCGGCGGCGAATCCCTCGCTTGTAAAGCTGCATATTCGGTTCGGGACCGAATGCGGCGAAAACTGTCTCGCGCTGCTTCTTGGTCAGACGGCCAAGATCGAGCTCATCGTGATTCCGCAGGAATTGGGCCCATTGTGCAGTGGCAGGGCGCGGCTTCGTGGTCTGCAGGGCCTTGATCAGAGGACGAGCATCGGCGGAAGCGAGTGCGTAAAAGACATGTTGATTCACCTCGAAATTAAACATCATTTGCAAGCGTTCGCCGGAGGTGCCGAAGTATTTCATGTCCACGTGAGGAAGTACGTTCGCTTCAGCAAGAATGATGGCATCACCTTCGCGCCAGGTGAGAAATTCGCGAAACATGCGAAGCATGTCGTAATGTTCGACGGGCCGTCGAACCTGGGGCCCCTTGGCGGAAACGACGAAAGGCACCGCATCCATGCGGAATCCGGAAACACCCAATTGAAGCCAGAAACCCATTATTTTTAAAATTTCCGCCTGCACTTCCGGATTCAAAGTATTCAAGTCGGGCTGAAAATCGTAGAACCGGTGGAAGTACCAGGCTTTCGCCACATCATCATAATTCCATGTGGACTTCTGGACGCCCGGGAAGACCATGCCCTTGTTCGCGTTTCGTGGCCTCTTCTTCGACCAGACGTACCAGTCGCGATGCTTCGATTTTGAATCTTTGCGCGCCTCTTGAAACCACGGATGCTGATCCGAGGTGTGATTCACGACGAGATCGATCAGGACACGAAGTCCCCGCTGTCTACATCCCTGTGTGAACTCGACGAAGTCTCCCAGCGAACCGTAGCGGGGATCGACTGCGTAATAGTCGGAAATGTCGTAGCCATCGTCGCGGCCTGGTGACTGCTGGAACGGAAGCAACCATATCGCTGTTACGCCCAGGCCTTGTAAATAATCCAGACGACGCAGAAGGCCTTGAAAATCGCCGACTCCGTCGGCGTTGGTATCTAGATAGGTACCAACTGAGAGGCAATAGACGATTGCGTTTTTGTACCAGAGGTCGTTAATCATAGGTTCGTCATCGATCTAAGTTATCGAATCAGGAAAAATCCTTGGGAGGCAATTCGGCTTACAGCTTGCACATCGATTTTACCTTGGGCCATATTGATTTGGACCAAGGATTTAAGGGGCTCGCGCGAATGGAAGATTTGAAGTGGTGGCAGAGTGGCGTCATCTATCAAATTTATCCGCGGTCGTTTCAAGATACCAACGGCGATGGAATCGGCGATCTTCCGGGAATCATTCGACGCCTTGACCATGTTGTGAGTCTTGGCATCGATGCGATTTGGATTTCTCCGATTTACCCTTCGCCGATGGCGGATTTCGGATATGACGTTGCGGATTATTGCGACATAGCGCCAATCTTCGGCAACCTTGCGGATTTCGACCGGTTGATCGCGAAGGCCCATTCACGAGGTCTTCGCGTCATTCTGGATTTCGTCCCCAACCATACTTCGAACCAGCATCCGTGGTTTCTCGAAAGTAAAAGCTCCCGCGATAATCCGAAAAGGGACTGGTACATCTGGAAAGATACGGGGCGCGAAGGCGGTGTACCCAATAACTGGTTGAGCCATTTCGGCGGCGCAGCTTGGGAATGGGATGAAACGACAAAGCAGTATTACTACCATTCGTTCTTGAAAGAGCAGCCGGATCTCAACTGGCGAAATCCTGCGGTGAAGCAAGCCATGTACGACGTGCTGCGATTCTGGCTCGACCGCGGCGTGGATGGGTTTCGCGTGGATGTACTTTGGATGCTGATCAAGGACGACCAATTTCGCGACAATCCTTTGAATCCTGGTTACGCTTCCGGCGAATCTTCGTACAAGCGATTGCTGCCGCTCTTTACCGCCAATCGACCGGAAGTTCACGAGATTGTTGCCGAGATGCGTGCAGTACTGGACGGCTATATGGATCGGGTCCTGATTGGTGAAATTTATCTACCGGTCGAAGAGCTGGTTACTTACTACGGACACGATCTGAAGGGCGCGCATTTGCCGTTCAACTTTCAGCTTATCGAAACCGCATGGAATGCGCCCAGTATCGCTGAGATTATCGACGAGTACGAAGCCGCGTTGCCGCTCGGGGCGTGGCCAAACTGGGTGCTGGGAAACCACGATAAAGCGCGAATCGCGTCGAGAATGGGTGTGGCCCAAGCACGGGTGGCAGCGATGCTACTGCTTACATTGCGTGGCACGCCGACGATTTATTATGGAGAGGAAATCGGAATGATGGACGTTCCAATCGCGCCCGAAGAGGTTCAGGATCCGGCTGAGAAAAATCAGCCGGGGTTGGGATTGGGCCGCGACCCTGAGCGGACTCCGATGCCGTGGGACGGATCGCTTCTCGCGGGGTTTACTACCGGGACGCCATGGTTGCCTTTGGGACCGGATCACGCGAGCGCAAATGTGGTGGCGATGTCCAGGTCTCGCGAATCGCTGCTGAATCTGTACCACCGGCTCATTGAGCTGCGTCGAGGTAATCCGCTGCTTACACACGGGGCAATTGAGGCGGTCCGTGTTGAAGGGAACGTTTTGAGCTACGAGCGACGCCAAGGGAAGGATCGTCTCGCCATAGCTCTCAATCTGGGTCATGAGTCCGCGCAAATCTCGCTCCCCTCAGGTCGGGTGCTGCTCTCAACTCATTTCGGTCGTGTCGGAGAGGATGTCGACCAACGCATGTCTCTTAGAGCGAACGAAGGAATCGTGGTTCAAGCAAGGTCTGAATCACGTGGGGGAGCTGAGAGTCTAAGCCCGACACAAGCTCGCGTGATCCGCGGGATTATGAAAACCGGGAAGGATCTGGAGAGAGCGGGCACGCCGCGGGCACGGGCAGCCGTGCCGCACTGGAGCCAAATTGATTCTAAGGAGATTGTGGCGGGTGAGCCTGTAAGCCGGATTCTGTGTGCTGCGTCTCGTGCGCTAACTTGCGTTAGCGGCGATTGGCGCTCCTGGCCACCGTGTTGAAACGGGGCCGGGACTAAACCGACGCAGCGCGACGATCATTCCTCTAGGTCCCGGATCGCTCCGGGACTCAAGCAGCCTACCCGAGGGTCAGAGCGCCGCGCTCTTGCGAACGCGATGCATACGGGCCGGGCCAGCCCTCCCCTCCTATTTGGCCTTGCTCCACGCGGGGTTTTCCGTGCCCCGAGTGTCGCCACCCGGGCGGTGGGCTCTTACCCCACCTTTTCACCCTTGCCAAATGCGCTCGACCGAAAGAGGCGAGCCCGCGGTTTTGCCGTGGGCCTGCCGCAGGGTGCGAATCACACCGGCGGTATATTTTCTGTGGCACTTTCCGTGGCCGCGACTTCGCGTTTCGCCTTCGCGGAACGCGCGACGCAACCCCCTGGCGTTACCAGGCGCGTTGCCCTTTCGCCGCGGCTCTTGCGAGGTAGCGGCGATGGGAGTCCGGACTTTCCTCCCGCTGGCCCTTTTTCATCTTGCGATGAATTTGGGCTAGCCGGCGATCATCCAACTCACCCGCCGGGATAATTATACGGCATGTGCGCTGGTGTAGCGACGCGAAATTGGGGTCGAGAATTGCTGGGCGGTCGATCAGGTGAACGAACTGCAAAGACGAAGAGAGATCCCTCCACTTCGGTCGGGATGACCGAAAGACATCCAGAGCGCCGTGGGGTGATCGAGGATTGTTATTTTGCTGGGAGGAGTTTTTCGAAGGCGGCTTCGTCGAGGATTGGGACGCCGAGGGTCTTGGCTTTGTCGAATTTGGAGCCGGGGTCGCTGCCTACGACTACGTAGCTGGTCTTTTTACTGACTGTGCCGCCGACTTTGCCGCCGTAGGCTGCTACGAGTTGCTCGGCTTGTTCGCGAGAGCGGCGCTCGAGGGTGCCGGTGAAGACGAATGTTTTTCCGGCGAATTGTGTGCCTTTGGGCGCGGGACGCTCTTCTTTCATATTGACGCCGACGGAGCGCAGATTGTCGATCAGTTTGCGGTTGGCGGACTCGGAGAAAAATTCGTGCACGCCTTCGGCGATCTTGGGGCCGATTTCGGTGACTTCGAGCAGTTCTTCTGTGGAGGCCGAAGCGAGCTTTTCCATCGAGCCGAAATGCCGGGCGAGGAGTTGGGCGGTGCGCTCGCCGACGAAGGGGATGCCAATGCCGTAGATCAGGCGTTCGAGGCTGTTCTTTTTGCTCGCGGCAATTTCGTCGAGGAGATTCTGAGCGGATTTTTCGGCCATGCGATCGAGATTGGAGACGGATTCGAGATCGAGCTTGTAGATATCGGCGTAGTCTTTCACCAGATTTTTTTCGAGGAGCTGATCGACGATTTTTTCTCCTAGGCCGTCAATATTCATGGCGTGGCGGCCGGCAAAATGAAGAAGCGATTCACTTCTTCGATCCGGGCAGGAGACGTTGACGCAGCGATAGGCTACTTCGCCTTCGGCGCGATGGACGCGGGTGCCGCACGATGGGCACTTGTCCGGCATCTTGAATTGCTTTTCTTCGACGCCGTGCTTGACGACTTTTAGAACGTGCGGAATTACCTCACCGGCTCTCTCAACGAGAACCGTATCGCCAGCGTGGATGTTGAGGCGCTCGACTTCGTCCATATTGTGGAGGGTGGACTTCGAAACGGTGACGCCGCCGATCTGGACCGGCTCGAGAATCGCGAACGGGGTGAGCACTCCTGTGCGGCCGACGCTGACGGCGATTTCGCGAAGAAGCGTGGTTTCCTGATGTGCGGCGTATTTATATGCGACAGCCCAGCGCGGCGCTTTGGAAGTGAAGCCGAGCTCGTTCTGTAGGCCGATTTCGTCCACTTTGACGACGATGCCATCGATTTCATATTCCAATTTTTCGCGCTTCGATTCCCATGCGGTGAGATATTTCTCGACTTCAGCCAGCGAGTGGCAGACTTTCCAATCGTCGCTGGCTTTGAAGCGGAGAGCCGAGAGCGTTTCGAGAATTTCCGAGAGTCGCTTCTTGGGACCGCGTCCGTTCACGAGCATGTAGTAGGCAAAGAAATTCAGGCGGCGCGACGCGGTGATGCGCGTATCGAGCATGCGAACCGAGCCGGCTGCTGCGTTGCGAGGATTTGCAAATACTTTGCCGCCTTGTTCGGCTTGGAGGCGATTCATTTCTTTGAAAGCGTCGCGGGTCATGATCACTTCGCCGCGCACTTCGAAATCGCCGGGAATGCCGGCTTTTTTCAGCAGGACCGGATCGATGCGCAGTGGAATCGAGCGGATTGTTTTTACGTTGGGCGTGACGTCTTCGCCGGTGGTTCCGTCGCCGCGCGTGACGCCTCGAACCAGCGAGCCATTTTCGTAAATGAGGGAAAGGCTCAGGCCATCGAACTTGTGCTCGGCCACGTAATCGACTTTCTCGCGACCGGTGGTTTCGTGGACGCGACGATCAAAGGCAGCGAGCGCTTCGAGTGAGAGAGCGTTGTCGAGGCTGACCATCGGCGTTTGATGGCGGACTTTCAGAAAGCCCTCGCGCGGAGCGCCTCCGACGCGCACGGTGGGCGAATCGGCAGTAACGAGATCAGGATACTGAGCCTCGAGTTCTTTGAGGCGATTCATCAGGCGATCGAAAGCCGCGTCGGAAATTTCCGGATCGTCCATCACGTAGTAGGCGTATTCGTGGTGGCGAAGCTTGTCGCGCAGATTTTCGATTTCTTTAGCGTCTTGTTTCTTCGACATGAAACCCCTGAGGGATGAAGCGAACTAAACCGGCACAATATTATACAATGTGAGTTTGCTTTGGCAGCTGCGAGACGAGACATTTGATGGCGAGGCCATGCCTGACGGAATTCAAGACGCGCTCCTGATCTACAACCCGACCAGCGGACGGCGGCAACACCGTCGCTTCGCGGAAATCGAGCAGGCGGTGCGCATTCTGAAGGATGCGGGGATTCGCACCGAGCTTGCGCCGACGACTGCGCCCATGAGCGCGACGGGAATTGCCCGTCAGGCGGTACAGCAAGGGCGCGGAATGGTGATTGCGTGTGGTGGGCGATGGAACGAACAACGAAATCGTCAATGGCTTGGCTGGTAGCAATGTGCCTATGGCGGTGTTGCCGGCGGGCACCGCGAACATTCTGGCTAAAGAGCTGGGAATTCCATGGGATATTCCCCAAGCTGCGCGGCTGATTTCGGGAGGCACGGTCCGGCGCGTTGCGCTGGGGGTTGCGATTCCGGCGGAGGGAAGGCACACGGAGCAAGTGCCGGCGGAAGGGCGCTACTTTTTGTGTGTGGCGGGAGCAGGGCCTGACGGGGCAATCGTCAACGGCGTGGATGGAGAGTTGAAGAAGAAGGCGGGAATTCTGGCGTACTGGCTGGAAGGAATGCGCCAGGTTTTTAAGTACGGATTCCCGGAAATGCGCGTGCATTCGAATGGCGAGGAGCGGCGGGCGACGATTGTCGTGGTAGGACGAACTGTGAATTATGGCGGCCCTTTCAAAATTACGACGGGCGCCAATTTATTTGAGGACTCTTTCGAGTTTCTGACGAACTCGGCGAAAAGCCGGCTGCGCTATCCTGGGGCTTTGCCAGCGCTGTGGTTGGGAAAACTTCGCAGCCTTGACGGAATCGACGCGTGGAAATCCACCGAGGCAATTTGCGAGCCGAATGGCGACGGGCCTTTGTGGGCGCAGGTGGATGGCGAGCCGATCGGGGATTTACCGATCAAATTTTCGATTGTGCCTAATGCTCTTTCGCTTGTGGTTCCTGCACGCAACGGTGGATAGCCGAAGCCGCTTTTACTAATTTAGATCCTAGATCTTCTGTATTCTGCGCGGAGGTGTGGGCTGCGCGGGCGGGTCTGAGACCCGCCCTTACTGCTTCTTGGCATTCGCGTCGCCATTCGATAAGTCTGTGCGGGTTACTCTGTTAGGATGCGTGCGTGGAGCCGGTCACGCATGCCTTGACTTCTCTGGCGCTCGCGCGCGTTGGGCAACGGCGCCTGCCGCGATTTGGAAAGGCGATGCTGGTCGTGGCCGGCGTTGCTCCCGACCTTGACTACGCGAGTTACCTTGGCGGTGCGGGCTCGTTTCTGAGATACGACCGGACACTGTTGCATTCCCTTCTGTCTTCTTTTTTGCTGACGATTGCACTCGCTGCGGCGTTTTACTTCGTTGCGCTTCATCGTGAGAAGAAAACTTCTGAGCTGGAAGATTCGCAGGCTCCGAGACTAACTTTTGGCGCAGCGTTTCTTGTGTGCACGATCGGGATTGCGGCGCATTTGCTGCTCGATGTGCTGAGCGGCGTGGGGGTGCGGCTGCTTTGGCCCTTTCGGGCGCGCTGGTTCGCGTTCGATCTGCTGCGCGACTTCGATATTTGGATACTGATGTTTCTTGTTGCGGGACTGCTTTTGCCGATGTTGATCGGACTCGTGAGCGAAGAGATTGGCGAACGAAAGAAACGCGCCAGCGGAGGAGGAAGCGCGATTGCTGCGTTGGCATTGATTCTTTTATACGTAGGCGCACGCGAGATGCTGCATAGCCGAGCCGTCGATCTGCTTGAATCCCACGATTACCATGGCCGCGTTGCACTTGCTGTGGGTGCATTTCCGGAGTCGACTTCTCCTCTCGAATGGCGCGGAGTGGTGTCCACCGATAACACGATCGAAGAGTTAGGCGTGCCCTTGGGGTTCGGGCGCGAATTTGATCCGGAACACAGTGCGACGCAATACAAACCTGACGATTCTCCGGTGCTAGAGGCCGGGGAGGAAACGGCGGCGGCGCAGCGATTCTTGAAATATGCACGATTTCCTATTGCTGGCGTGGTACAAACCGGCGACGGATATCAATTCGAATTACGCGATGCGCGTTTCGCTGGGGATGACGACAGCCCGTGCAACATTTTGGTGCGCGTGAGAATCGGCGGAGACATGCGAATTCTGGAGCAGGGCTTTCTGTTTGCTTCGCGAAGGTAAATTAAACGAAGAGCGGTTAGCGGCTGTGTCCTGGGTGGCCCAGAGAGAGGCGGCTGATGAGAAAAAGCAGGAGCATCGCAGCCACGATAGCTATGCCGAACGTAGCGCTGTGCGCGATCATGAATCGAAGAGCAGCGTCGCCGTATCGGACCGCGAGAATTCCTTCCACCAGATAGCGAAGACCACGGCTCGACAGGATCGAAAGCACGAACGTCCGCAGCGGTACTTGAAAGACTCCTTGCGCCAACACGAAAATTTTAAATGGGAAGGGCGGCGGAAGAATTGCCGGGATGAAGACGCTGAGAAATGCGTGGCTGTCCACCCAATCTTTGATTTTTGCGGCCCGTCCGCCGGCGTGGCGATGGAAATATGCTTCGCCGCCTTTTTTCGCGAGTAGATAGAGCCATATGCAACCTGCGAGTGATCCAATTGATGCCATGCCAACGTAGTAGGGCATGCGCGCTGGATTGGTATAGCAGAGTTGAAAGACCAGCGCGTCCGTGACGAATGGAAACGAGAGAACCGATGAATCGAGGAAAGCCACAACAAAGAGCCCGCCACCGCCCATTACGGCGACAATTCGCTGAAGCCACGGAGGTAATTTCGGTTGTTTCATGCGCGATTCGACAGCTCACGTAAAACGATCGATTGTAGCAGAGTCCGCGAGGGCGCTCTGGCGAACCAAAACAGGATGCCTTAAAACGAGACTTGGTGAAACTGCTGTTCGGATCGCAAATTGCTGATTCCGCGCCTGTCAGATAGAATTCACGCTTGAGCAATTCTCCTCAGGCAACGTCACTTCTCGATCCCTTGAACGAGCGGCAGCGTGAAGCTGTGCTCGCGACCGAGGGCCCGCTACTCGTGCTGGCTGGGGCGGGGACCGGCAAGACGCGCGTGATTACGTACCGCGTGGCACACCTGATTGAAAAGGGCGTGCCGGGGCGCGCGATTCTCGCAGTCGCATTCACAAACAAAGCAGCGGCTGTGATGAAAGAGCGAATCGGCGATTTACTGCGCTCGAGCGGCTTGGATGCTTCGGAGGTTTGGGTTTCGACTTTTCATTCTTTCTGCGCGCGTTTGCTGCGGCGCGAAGCCGTGAACGCGGGCCTTCCGCGCGACTTTGCGATCTTTAATGACGACGATCAGACGGCCGCAGTGAAGCGCACGTTGATGCAACTTGATCTCCCGGCCGACGATTATCCGCCTCGCAGCATGCGGGCGCAGATCAGCCATGCCAAGAATCACGGAATTACGCCGGATGAAATGGAGGCGAGCGCCGGCATCGCTCGCGACGAAGAGCGCAAGGAAGTGGCGAGAGTATTTCGCGCTTATAACGAGATGCTGCGCAAAGCAAGCGCGCTGGACTTCGATGATTTATTGCTGCGGGCGGTGGAACTTTTGCAACAGAAAGCGCCGGTGCGGATGGCATGGAGCTCTCGATTTCAGTATTTGATGGTGGACGAATTTCAGGACACCAATGCCGCGCAAGAAGAGCTGGTGCGCTTGCTGGCGGGTACACGGAAGAATGTCTGTGTGGTGGGAGACGAAGACCAGTCGATCTACAGCTGGCGCGGGGCTCGCGCGGGCAATCTGAAACGCTTCACGGAAGATTTTCCTGGAGCAAAAACCATTCGGCTCGAAGAGAACTACCGGTCGACGCAAAAAATTCTGGATGCAGCGGCGGCGGTGGTCCGGAATAATTCTGGCCGGCTGGGGAAGACGCTTCAGGCCACGCTCGGCTCCGGCGACGGGTTGCGGTTCTTCGAGGCGCAGGATTCCTATGCCGAAGCGGAGTTTGTTGTAGCCGAGATATCGTCGGCAATCCGGAACGATCCGGATGCGCGTGTTGCGGTTCTGTATCGCACCGGGGCGCAATCGCGTTCGTTCGAAGAAGTTTTGCGGCGGCTGGGGATTCGCTATCGCGTGGTCGGCGGCTTCAGCTTTTACGAGCGGGCCGAAGTTCGCAATGCGCTGGCGTATGTGCGGCTATTGCTGCACCCCGAAGACGATGTGGCGCTTTTGCGCGTATTAAATGTGCCACCGCGCGGGATCGGCGCAGCCACAGTGGCCATGCTCGAAACGAGTGCGAGGGAAACCGGTAAGTCGCTGTGGGAAGTGATTCGTGCCGGTGAATTCGCGACGGGCAAAAAGCTCAGCAACGCCCTGAACTCTTTTCGCGAGATTATCGAGCGTTTGCAGGAAGAATGCGCTGGCTTGCCTCCTGCACAGCTGATCGAACGCGTGCTGGAGCGTTCCGGCTATCTTACCTACGTGGAGCAACAGGACAATCTGGAACACACCGCGCGCGCCGAGAATTTACGCGAGCTTTCAAACGCGATGGCTGAAGCCACGGAGCAGGGGCAAACGCTCGAGGACGTGCTCGACGCGGCGGCGCTCGTGGCGGACTCCGACGAATATGACCCGACGATTCCCGTTTCGTTGATGACGCTACACAGCGCGAAGGGGCTGGAATTTGACGCGGTGTTTCTGGCGGGTCTCGAGGAAGGACTTTTGCCTCATACGCGATCGGGTAGCAACCTATCGGAGATCGAAGAGGAACGGCGGCTGTTTTACGTGGGAATGACCCGCGCGAAGCAATCGCTCGTGATTTCGCGGGCGATTTACCGTCGCAGTTATGGCGAAGAACGGTTGCGTGCTTCGACGCCTTCACGCTTCCTCGCCGAAATTCCCGCGGAACTGATTGAAGCGGCTTCGGGATCGCTGGCGGAGCCCGGGCAGACGAGGCGTTACGAAGCGGATCCGGATTTCTCGGATAGCTATTCATATCGAAGGCCACGCACACCTTACGGAAAGAGCAGCAGCACTCGGCCTTCTCCTCGCGCTTCCGGGCGACAGACGAGTAACGACCCGCTGATTGGCGCGCGTGTGCGGCACTCGAAGTACGGGCTGGGCACGATTATCGAAGTCGAAGGAGAAGGCGAAGATCGCAAGCTGACGGTGAGTTTTCAAGACTACGGCGCCAAAAAACTGATCGAGCGATATGCAAATCTTCAACTCGCTTAGTGCGGGCAGTAACGGGCGAGAGCTTCAGCGCATGCAAGCGCGCAATTGTGAATTCAGGTAGTTGCTCTGGCACGGAGTGCTGTTAGGATGAGGCGCTCCTGGCGTTCGACGGCGGTTGCGCGGAGTCGCGTCGCGTTATAGAGTTTTTTTCGCTTACAGGGGAAGGTGCCGATTGGGTGCACAGATCTTCCGCACCAAAGACATCGACAAGCTGATTTCGGATTCGCAGGAGCCCGACAAACGGCTGAAAAAGTCGCTTGGGGCGGTCAGCTTGACCTCGCTCGGCATCGGCGCGGTGATCGGCTCGGGAATTTTTACCGTGATCGGCACAGCGATCGCGGGCCAGAAAATGCAGTTCAGCTCCATTCTGAATGCTCCTCTGCTGGAATACATCATCTATCATTCGGCGTCCTTCGGGCGTCCGGGCGCGGGACCGGCGATTGCGCTGTCGTTTGTTTTGGTTGCAATCGCGTGCGGATTTGCCGCGCTCTGCTACGCGGAACTGGCGGCGATGATTCCGATCGCTGGAAGCGCGTATACGTACACCTACGCGACGATGGGCGAACTTATCGCGTGGATTATCGGCTGGGACTTGATTCTCGAGTATGCCGTGTCAAACATGGCGGTGAGCGTTGGTTTTTCGGCGCACGTCGTAAACTTGCTCGATTATTTCGGGATTCACGCGAGCTTGCGCTGGATTTCGCCTGCTTACCTGCCGGCGGGTTTATCTGACCTGCAGAACAATGTGCTCTACGAGCCTGGCTGGCACTTCGGCTTCAACCTGCCCGCTTTCATCATCGTGATGATCCTGACGATGATTCTCGTCCGAGGGATTCGCGAATCGGCCGAGACGAACAACGTGATGGTGATTCTGAAGATTGTCGCCATTCTGGTGTTTATTACCTTCGCTTCGCGCTTGATTCACCCTGCGAACTGGCACCCATTTGCTCCGAATGGGTGGCCCGGGATTCTGACGGGCGGCTCGATTGTGTTCTTCACTTATATTGGCTTTGATTCGGTTTCAACCGCGGCCGAGGAGTGCAAGAATCCGCAGCGCGATTTGCCGATCGGAATTCTGGCTACGTTAATTATTTGCACGGTGCTGTACATCGGCGTGGTTGTGGTGCTCACCGGTCTCGTGCCATGGCAGACGCTTCTGGATGATGCGGCCCCGGTTGTGAACACGATGAAAAAGCTGCATTTTGGCTCGATTCAATTGATCGTGCTAATTGGCGCACTGATGGGAATGATTTCGTCGTTATTGGTGTTTCAGTTGGGGCAGGCGCGCGTTTGGTTTGCGATGTCGCGCGATGGACTTCTGCCGAAGCTTTTCAGCCGAGTTCACGCACAGTATCGGACGCCCGATTTCTCTACTTGGGTCGCAGGTTTCGTGGTGGGAATTCCGGCCGGGCTGCTGGATATTGGAACGCTGACCGATCTCTCGAATATTGGCACGCTGTTTGCGTTCGGCTTGGTTGCAGCCGGTGTACTGATCCTTCGATACAAGCAGCCTGAGCGGCACCGCGCATTTCGTGCACCGGGCGGTTTGACCGCTCCGATTGCGACAATCCTTACGTGCATACTGTTGATGGCGGGCCTTCCCATCATAAGCTGGATTCGATTCTTCCTCTGGCTCACAATCGGCCTGTGCCTTTACTATTTTTACGGGCGTCGCCACAGCCAGCTAGCGACTCCAAAACCAGGTGAGCCTGCGACAAGAGGGGAAAAGCTCTAATGCGGTTGCGGTTTTCTCTCGCGCTCGTGATGGTTCTGGCGATTGTTGCCTCGAGCCTGCCTTCGTCTTTTGCCTGGGGCGACAATGCCCAGCGGCTGATTACGAATAAAGCAGTGGAGACGCTGCCGGACGAGATCCGGCCGTTTTTCGAAGCGAACCGCCAATTCTTGCTTCAGCATTTAGCGGATCCAGAGGAAGCTGAGAAGCGAGACTCGACGCTCGAGAATCTCGATTTCATCAAGCTCGACCACTACGGGCAGTTCCCTTTTGCCAACCTTCCGCGCGCTTATGCGGCAGCCGTATCGAAATTTGGCCGGCGATCGGTTTACAACAATGGAGTGCTTCCGTGGCAAGTGGGAACGTACAGCAAAAAGCTAACCGACGCCTTCCATGACCGTAACTGGGCCGACGCCAAAATGTCCGCAGCCTATCTGGCCCACTACGTGGCCGAAGCGCACGACCCTTTCAATACAACCATGAACTGGGATGGCAAGCTCTCAAATCAATTGGGAGTGAATGAGCGTTTCGGGAAAGGGCTTGTGGACCGCTTTCAATTATTCTTTTTCGTGAAACCGAACGAAGCCGTCTTTATTCACGACCCGACCGATCACGCGTTTGAAATGGTGCTCAGCGCCCACTCCTGGCTCGAAAACATTCTGCTGTCCGACGTGCGAGCTCATCAGGGCCTCAGCGGCTATACGGATGAGTATTACGACCGCTTCTACGCTCAAGCTGGCGCGGTGTTGGTTCGGCAACTCTCAGATGCTTCGACGGATCTGGGCTCCTATTGGATGACCGCGTGGATCAATGCGGGGCGCCCGCAATTGCCAGGACAGTAGGCGACGTGGCAACTGAACAAACCCCGTCGACGAGCATCGTCGCATCCCTGCCGAAGGCCGAATTGCATCTGCACCTTGAGGGCTCGATACGTCCTGATACGGCGGTTGAATTGGCCGCGCGGCACGGGACGAAACTCACACGCGAAGAAGTGGTAGCTCGCTACAACTATTCCAACTTCATGGGCTTTATCGAAACATTTAAGTGGATTACGTCCTTTTTGCGAACGCCAGACGATTACGCGCTGATCACCCGCCATCTGGCGGAGGAACTCTTGCGGCAGAATGTCGTATACGCCGAAATCACGATTTCTGCCGGCGTCATGCTGCGACGCATGCAGAACGTTGCGGCAAATTTCGAAGCGATTCGAGAAACCGCGCAGAGCGTTCCGTTTCGCCGATTGCGAACGGCATATATTTTCGATGTAGCGCGGCAGTTTGGAGCGGAGGCCGCAATGGAGGTGGCGCGATGGGCTTCGAAGCTGCAAGCTTCGGGAGTCGTGGCATTCGGGATGGGCGGGGATGAGCTAGCGGGACCGACGACGAGTTTTCGGCCCGCGTTTGACTATGCGCGCCAGGATGGACTCCGAATTGTGTGCCACGCGGGTGAGATTGGAGGCCCTGACTCAGTCCGCGAGGCGGTGGAGATTCTTGGCGCCGAGCGAATTGGGCACGGAATCGCCGTGATGAACGACCCGGCGCTGGCAGAATCGCTCATCACTCGGCGCGTCGTTCTTGAGAACTGCCCCTCGAGCAATTTGTGTACTGGGGCGCTGGCGAAGCAGACGGGCAAGCCGGACGCTACTCTGAAGGACCATCCGCTGCCGAAATTTCTCGAGCAGGGCCTGCTGGTCACGCTCTCTACAGATGACCCTGCACTATTTCACACCGATTTGCTAAAAGAATATGCGCTCGCCGAATCGCTTGGGCTTCCCAGAAAAAGAATGCTTGAGCTCGCGGAGAACAGCATCAACGCAGCATTTCTACCGCCGATGGACAAACGTGAATTGCTCGAGAATTTTCGTGGCGCTGCAAAAGCGGCAGGATTGGTATAATCCGAGCGATGAAAGCACATGTGTGGGTGATGCTGAAATCCACCGTTCTCGATCCTCAGGGACAAACTATTCAACGCGCCTTGGCCTCTCAAGGATTCGCTAGCGTTCAGGATGTCCGGCAAGGCAAATTTTTCGTTCTGAATCTCGATGGAATGGGGCGCGACGAAGCGAAGAGTCAGGTCGAGAGGATTGCCAAAGATGTGCTCACGAATCCGGTGATCGAAGAGTTCCGCTTCGAAATTCTGGAATAGCCCGCCGCTTCTCGCTTCTTTGCACCGTGCTGAGTTTTAAGCAACGAATCGCCGCCTTTTCTTGTCTCATCAAACGTATGTGCTAACCTGATTGAGTCCCACGATTGAAGCAAGTTCCTGGAGCGAACACTGTGTGCGGAATTGTTGGGTATATTGGGCCTAAAGCGGTGGTTCCGTTGGTGATAGACGGCCTGCGCCGGCTCGAATATCGCGGGTATGATTCGGCCGGGATTGCGGTGGTAGGACAAGACTGTAAGCTCGAAATCCGCCGCGCATCCGGGAAGCTAAAAAATCTCGAAGACCTGTTAGCGAAATCGCCGATCGAGGGTGTGTATGGGCTCGGACATACACGCTGGGCCACGCATGGCCGCCCCACCGAAGAGAATGCGCATCCGCACCGCGATTGCACCGGCGAGATCGTCGTCGTCCACAACGGAATTATCGAGAATTACCTCGAACTGAAGCACCAATTGATCGGGGAAGGACACAAATTTCAGACCGAAACCGACACCGAAATCATCGCTCACCTCCTTGAGAAATATTCGAAAAACGTCCCGCTCGAAGAAGCGGTGTTAAAAACCGTAAAGCTCCTCAGGGGCGCTTATGCTTTGGTGGCGATGTCCACGCGCGACCCGAACAAGATTGTCGCGGCGAGGCTGGGACCACCGGTGGTGATTGGTCTGGGCCAGAACGAATTTTTTGTTGCGAGCGACATTCCTGCAATCCTGTCGCACACTCGCGAAGCCTTCTTCATGGGCGACGGCGAAATCGCGATTCTCACTCTGAAAGGCGTTCGTGTCGTCGATTTCGATAATCAGCCGATTACGCCAAAGGTCCAGCACATCACGTGGGATCCGATCATGGCGGAAAAGGGCGGCTTCAAGCATTTCATGCAGAAGGAAATTTTCGAACAGCCGCGCGCGGTTCGCGACACGCTCCTTGGACGGATTTCGCAGGAAACCGGGAAGGTCTTCCTGGATGAAATGGATATCAGCGAGGAGGAATTCCGGAACTTCCAGCGAAGTGAAAATAGTCGCGTGCGGAACGAGCTGGCATGCAGCGCTGGCCGGGAAATTCATGATCGAGCGACTGGCGCAGATTCCCGTGGAAGTGGACTACGGCAGCGAATTTCGCTACCGCGATCCGATCATCAACAAGAACACGCTAGTGATCGCCATCAGCCAGTCCGGCGAGACCGCCGATACGCTGGCTGCGCAACGTGAAGCGCGGCAGAAGGGTGCGAAGATTCTGGCGATCTGCAATGTAGTCGGCTCGATGCTTACCCGCGAAGCAAACGGCACCATCTATACGCATGCCGGCCCCGAAATTGGCGTCGCCTCCACAAAAGCGTTCACCGGGCAACTCACCGCTTTAGTGCTCACCGCGCTCTATCTCGCTCAGGTACGCGGCAAGCTCACGCCCGCGCTGGCCCAGACGATGATGCAGGAATTGACGCGAATCCCGCACAAGATCGAAACCATTCTTCAGCATGACCCGGATGTTGAAGAACTGGCGAAGAAGTTTTTTCGCCACAGCGATTTCCTTTACCTCGGGCGCGGTATTCACTATCCGATCGCGCTGGAAGGCGCTCTCAAGCTGAAGGAAATTTCGTACATCCATGCCGAAGGCTATCCCGCTGGGGAGATGAAGCACGGCCCGAACGCGCTTATTGACGAGAATCTGCCCGTCGTCGTCATCGCCACCCGTGACGAATCCGACGCTGCTTCCATGACCCGCTACGAAAAAACTGTTTCGAACCTGCAGGAAGTGAAGGCGCGAGATGGAATCGTTATTACAGTGGTCACCGAAGGCGATCGGCTTGCGCGCGGCTCCTCGGATCACGCGATCGAAGTTCCCACGGCGCCGGAATTGCTCTCGCCTATTCTTGAAATCATTCCGTTGCAGCTTCTCGCCTATCACATCGCCGTACGCCGCGGATGCGACGTGGACCAACCGCGGAACCTCGCGAAGTCCGTCACCGTAGAATAAACTTCGCGCGGGAACACCCATTTCATTAGAATATCCCTCATGAAACCCAGCCTAATCGTGGGGCGGTCTTTCGCCCTTTCGCTTGTCTTGTGTCTTCTTTCGATTCTGGCCTTCTCAGCGCCGGGATTAGCACAGTCCTCTACTTCTACTTCGCAATCCTATCGGCTCGCTACTATCAAATTCACGGGACTGAATCGTTTCAGCGAGGCGCAGGCGGACAAAGCGACTGGTCTTCAGACCGGTGATTCCGTGACGCAGGCACAGCTTGCCGCTGCAGTTGATAAACTCGCGAAGTCTGGCGCTTTTGACAACGTCTCGTTTCGCTACTCGACAAACGGAAATTCGATCAACGTCGAATTTCAGGTCGTAGAAGTCTCAAAGCTTCTTCCCTGCGTCTTCGATAATTTCGTTTGGTTTTCCGATGCGGAGCTGGATAAAGCGCTTCGCACCCGCGTTTCTTTTTACGCTGGTGGAGTCCCCGAGTCTGGGGCCACCTCGGAAGATGTTCGAGTCGCGTTGAGTGACATGATCCGGGCAAACGGAATACATGGCGACGTCACCGTGATCCCTTCAATCGGCGGATTGGGTCAGCCTGTAAGCGCCTTCGTGTATTCCGTAACAGGTGTGGCGATGCCGATTCGAAGCGTCCGCTTCGCCGGGAATAGTGCGATAACGGCGAGCAACCTCGAGACCGCTTCCTCGCAGATTATCGGCCGGGATTATTCTGTAAGCTACGTCAGCCAGTTCGCTGGAGCCGGCCTTGTGCCGCTCTATCGCAAACAAGGCTATCTGCGCGCACGATTCGAGAAGCCGGACGGAAAACCACTTCGCTCGAACGATACCCGCCCTGTGCAGGAGGTCGCCGTCGTCCTGTCCGTGGAAGAAGGTCCGGAATTTTACTGGGAGAAGGCCGAGTGGACGGGCAATCGTATCTTCACTTCGGAAGAACTCGATCGCCTGCTTGGAATGAAGCCAAAAGAAGTAGCCAACCAGGAAAAAATCGATGCAGGGCTCACCGCGATCAAACGCGCATATGACACGCGCGGGTTCATCGAAGCAGCCGTAAAGCCGAAGGAAATTCTCGATGACACGGCGCGGCTGACAACCTACAACGTCGCGGTGGATGAAGGCGCGCAATTTCACCTGGGCATGGTCCACTTTGAAGGGCTACCGGAAGTAGCGTCCAAGGAATTGATCAAGAGCTGGCAGCTCAAACCCGGAGACGTCTACGACGCATCCTATCCCAGTGCGTTCGTTTCGAAGGTCGCAATCGGAAAACTGAAAGAACTGGGTATTCAGAAAACCAGCGCTACCGTAAATCCAAAGCCAGAAAAGCAAAAGGCGAGTGTTGATCTCAACATCGTTTTCCACTGATTTTCGCAGAGTCCGATTCGCGATGATCGCGATACTTGCAATCCTCCTTGTTTCCATTCCCACCAGAGCAGCCGAAACGCCACAATCAGGCAGCGAGCGGCTGGCCTCCATCACGGCCTCCGGCTCCCATCGTTACAAGAGCCCGGAAATCGCCAAAGCCACCGGCCTGCAAGCAGGGAAAACGATCACGCGCGATGAACTCCAACTGGTGGCCGACCGCCTCGCGCGGCTCGGGATTTTCACGAATGTTCAGTACAAGTTTTCGAGCGGTCCAGGTGGACTTGCCGTCGATTTCGAAGTCAGCGACGCGCCTACGATTCCGGTCACCTTTGATAATTTTCCGAAGTTCTCCGATGACGAGCTCGGCGCCGCAATCAAGAACGCGGTGGTGCTTTTTGACGGAACAGCGCCGGAAAATGGAACGATTTTGGCCACCATGTCGAATGCGGTGGAGGAATTGATCGCCACCCGAGGCCTGCACGCAACGGTGGCGCACTCGGTAGTCACAAGCCCAACCGGCCACGTCCAACAGTTCCGAATCGAAGGCGATGTGCTTCGGGTCGCCCAGGTGGAATTCTCCGATCCACTTGCGAAAAGCGACCCGGCGATTCAGCAGGGTATCTCGCAGATCGTCGGCAAGCCGTTCTCGCGCAGCGCGATCGAATCATTCGAATTCGAGCAAATCCGCCCAATTTATCTGACGCATGCTTTTTTGCGAGTAAAGTTCGCCCCGCCGACGGCGCGTTTTGAAGGTGACCCTACGAAGCCGCTCCCGGACAAAATCTATGTGCTCGCCCCTATCGAACCGGGTCCCGCCTATACGTGGGGCGGAGTCGAATGGACCGGGAACACCGTAATTTCCACGGCCCAGCTCGACAAGTTCGTTGAGTTGAAGGCCGGCGAGGTTGCCGATGGCGTGAAAATGGAAGCCGGCTGGAATCACGTCACGGACGCATATGGCGCCCAAGGTTACCTCGAGGCGAAACTGACACCCACGCCGCACTATGACGACAAAGCGGCTCGCGTCTCGTACACCGTCTCCATTTCCGAGGGTCCTCAATACCGGATGGGAGAACTCGTTCTCACCGGCGCTCTCGCTCGAAGGCGAACGAAGAATTCGCGCGGCCTGGCAAATTCCGAAAGGCGCCGTCTTTAATGAGGGCGTTTACGATGAATTTGTTGCCCACGGGACGAAAGAAGCATTCAGCGGCCTTCCCTTCCATTACGACAAAATCGGACGTTTCCTGCAAACGGATTCGCAAGCGGGGACGGTCGACGTCCTGCTCGATTTTCAGTAGCCATCTCGAAAGGTTATACTGGCCTCGGTATGACCGAACACTTGGTCCCGATTGCCGCAGCGGCCGTTCGCGTTCGAACGGATGAAGCTGCGGCGCTCGAAAAGCAACGTACGCTGTTAGCGTCGCTCCGCGCGCTCGATTCCCTGCTGATTGCGCTTTCGGGAGGAGCCGACTCCGCGTATCTGGCGTGGGCGGCGCATTCGGCGCTCGGCGAACGCGCGCTCTCAATAACCGCCCTTTCCGCGAGTTTTTCTCAGCACGATCGTCAGCAAGCTATCGATTTCGTCCGGTCATTGGGCGTCCGGCATGAGTTCATCGAAACGCGCGAGTTCGAAAATCCAGCATACGTCGCAAACAGTGCCGACCGCTGCTACCACTGCAAGGACGAGCTATTCGATCGAATGGAATTGCTGGCGCGCGAGCGCGGATTCAGCGCCATCGCGTATGGAATTAATGCCGACGACACTCGCGATTTTCGCCCAGGCCATCGCGCCGCTCACGAACACCGAATCTTGGCGCCGCTGCTCGATGCAAAGCTGAGCAAAGCGCGAAATTCGCATGCTCTCGCAACGTGCCGGACTTTCCACATGGGACCGGCCAGCGTCGGCATGCCTTTCATCGCGCATTCCTTATGGAGTCGCGGTCACGCCCGAACTGCTTGCCAAAATAGAACGCGCCGAAGCCGCCCTGCGTGAACTCGGTTTCCGCCAATTTCGTGTTCGCGCGCATCGTGAGCTCGCGCGCATCGAATTGGCGCCAGAGGAACTCTCGCGTGGACTCGAGTCTGAAATGGCAGAAAAAATCGCGCGACGTGTGAAAAACGCGGGATTCGCCTTCGTCACGATGGATCTCGAAGGATACCGCCAGGGATCTCTCAATTCGCTTCTCAAATCGAAAGAGTGACGGTGCCTCGCACCGAAACAGAAAGGCTGTTGCCAGAGGTCGCTGATCAGTGGAACTTCCAGTTGCGCAATCTCGTATATATCTGATAGGAAGAGTCGCTCGCCGGTAGCGATGCTCCCGGAATCTATGACCCAGCGCAGAACAGGAATTTGGCTCAGCCTTGCGGCGCTCGTAGCGAGCGGGCTCGCCGGATGTGTCGTCGAACGTAATCGCGGCCGCGATTCGGGCGGGTCCAGCCCAAGCGTGGTCGCCGACCGCAAATTCGTCGTCACGGGCCCCGCACGAATCGAATTGGCAAACAGTTCGGGAGATTCCCGGGTAACCGCCGGTCCTCCCGGCGAAGTTCACATTCACGCCGAATTTCGCGCCAAATCCCGCCTGTTTCACGACGGCGAACGCCGTCTCAACGATATGGCCGCGAACCCTCCCATTTTGCAGGAAAGCAATTTCATTCGCATCGGTGGGACCAGCGAACACTCCGGCGGCGTCACCGCGAGTTACACAATCAGCGTTCCACCCGATACGGAGATTCATGCGATGTCTGGCTCCGGAGACATTCAGGTAAGCGGAATTAAAGGGCCCGCCAACTTCATCGGCGGGTCGGGCACCATCGGAGCGTCCAACATCGCCGGCGATGTGCACGTCACGGCGGGTAGCGGAGACGTTCAGCTATCCGAGATTCAGGGACACGTAGAGATCACTGCCGGATCCGGCGACATTAAGCTCGCTGAAATCCATGGCGACATTCGCGCCCAGACTGGCTCCGGAGAAATCAAAATCTTCAAGCCGGCGGATTCTGTCGAGGTGAATGCGGGCAGCGGCAGCGTCTCGCTCAGCGGGATAACCGCCGATCTGCGGGTGCACACGAGTTCGGGCGAAGTCACCGTCGAGGGCAATCCGCAAGCGAATACATACTGGGAAATTCACACCTCATCAGGCACGGTAACGCTTCGAGTTCCGCCCAACGCGAATTTACGTCTCTACGCGCGCACGAGTTCCGGCGACATCGATACGCAAATCCCCATCACCATGGAAGGAACCACAGGAAAGCATGAGTTGCGTGCTCGCATCGGCGACGGCAAAGCGCGCGTCGAAATCGAAACCAGCTCCGGGAAGATTCTTCTTCACTGATCGTTCCGCTCGCCACCTGGAACGCGTCTATTTTATGCGTTCCGCGTTAGAATGACTTGATAGATGCGAGCTGTTTACATCCATTGCTTATGGGTGCGCGTTTTTGGCGGCCACCACGAGCATTCGTGCTCAGACTTCTCCATCGAAACCGCCCACGTCAAAATCCGTAGCGAATTCGGATGCGAAACGGGACGCAGACGCCGAAGCAGAACTGCAAAAGGCTCTCAGCTCTGCCGGAAATGATCGCGCCGCTTTGGTCCGCAATCTAAAAGATTATTTGCGACGCTTACCCCGAAGCGCCGCGCCGAACTGCGGTCGATCGCGCCCTGGTGGAAGCTTGCCAGCAGCTTCGCGATGATGATTGCGCTCTCGACTATTCCGAACAACTCATCGCCGAGCGTCCCGACGATTCCGAGATGATGCTGCTCGCGGTCTCGATTCTCCAGCGAAAGCGTGATGACGCCAGCCTTACTCGCGCGAGCGGCTATGTCTCTCGCGTGCTCGATCGCGTTCAGAAGTCCACGCCCACCGAACGCCCGGAGCGAGTGTCGCTTCAGGAATGGCAGGATCATCGCGACACAATTTTGAGCCAGCTCTACGCCCTGCGCGGCCAGATTGGAAAGTCTCAGCGCCTGTATGATGCCGGCGATCAAAGACTTGCAGATGAGTTATGCGCTTCGCGCGAATGCCGTGGCCGCGGAAGCGCTCGGCGAAATCGCGGAAATCCAGAAGGATCTCGGCCGCGCCGTTCAGGAATATTCGCTTGCCTTTGTCCTGCCGGAATCAGGACCCGCCGGAAAAGTGGATCGCAGCGAAATCCGCCTGAAGCTGGGGAATGTATGGAAAGAAACCCACGGAAGCGAGCAAGGCCTAGGCGAGCAGATTCTCACAACCTACGATTACCTGCGGCCGGGCGCCGCCAGTGACAGTCCCGCGGCCCGGAATTCAGGCGCGCAAGATCTCTATTCATTTGTACTCCGCCGCCTCGACAACACTCCGCTTTTCGTCGCGCCCTACCGAGGAAAGACAATCGTGATGAGCTTCTGGGCCACGTGGTGCACGCCGTGTCATATCCTCGAGCCGATGTTTGACCAGATCGCAAAAAACTACACCGGCGATCCGAACCTCTTCTTCTTTTCAATCAACACGGATGACGACCAATCTCTCGTCGCACCTTTTGTCGCTCGCGAGAAATGGACGGTTCCCGTCGCTTTCGCGGATGGATTGGACGAATTCCTGAAAGTGGAAACGCTGCCGACGGTGCTGATCATCGACCGCAAAGGAAAAATTGTTTATCGCGTGGGCGGTTTTACGCCCAGACACCTTTTCGGAAGAGCTAACCGCCGCGATTCAGGCCACCATGAGCGCTCCAACAAAATAGAGTTCCCTGCGAACGCAATTATGGGAGTAGGAGAAATGGCGCGCAGATTGGGGCGCTGCGCCGCTTGAATCGCCGCCTTGATCGTGTTCACGTGGATGCTCACGGTATCTTCCAGCTTCCGCGCATATCCGCCCGCCAGCGTGACGGCCGTTGGAACCTGATTTCGCTGCGCGTAACCCATCACCAGCGCATCGCGACGCGCCAGGCCCTCCATCGTCAGCGCCAGCCCTCCAAGTTGATCTTCGCCGATAGGGATCGGCGCCCGCCACGTAAAACAGCAGCTGCGGCGAAAACTCTTCGAAGGAGCGATGCAAATATTTTTCGAGAATTGCCAGGTAATCCGCGTCGCCCACCCCGTCAGGCAGGTTCACGTCCAACGTTGAAGGCGGCTTGGGGTACGGATAGTTGTGTTCCTGATGGATCGACATCGTAAAGACCGTCTCGTCGCCCCCGAAAATCGCCGCTGTACCGTTCCCCTGATGCACGTCCGTATCCACCACCATCGCGCGCTCGATCGCACCGTCAGCTTGCATCTTTCGGATGGCGACCGCCACGTCGTGAATCACGCAGAACCCTTCGCCATGATCGGGATAGGCATGGTGAAATCCGCCGCCAATATTCGCGGAAAAGCCGTCTTCAAGCGCGCGCCGCGCGGCCAGAATCGAGCCACCCGCGGCGAGCCAGCATGCCTCAATCAGCTCCGCAGAGTACGGCACCTCCATCCGCATCACTTCCGCGCGCGTGAGTGATCCGGTCTTGAGCTTGTACACATAATCCTGCGAATGGACGCGCAGAATGTCCTCGTCGCTCGCCGGCAGCGGGCTTCAGGAAGTCCTCCTGCGAGGCGATGCCATCCTGCAGGAGCCTTTCATAAACGAGTCGGTACTTCTGCGAAGGAAAAACATGCGCGCCGAGGTTCAGATCGTAGCGGTCGTCGTAAATGAGCTTGAGCGGCAGCACGCTGCCAGCCTATCGCTTAACTTTTCGAAACGCAAACTTGGGCGGCTTGCGTCATCGAAAATATCCGAACGAATACAGCATCCGCCGGAACCTGTGCTAACCTAATCGGCGATGCAACGCGCTCAAGCCATTCTTCTGGTCCTTGTCCTGTTCGCGACGCCGCTTGCGCTTCTCGCGCGCGCGTCATCAGGACTGGGCAGCGCCTGCAACAACCTCTGTTGCCTGCGCCATGGATCGCATGCTGGCCACTCACCGGAATCGCAGGAAAGCCGCATGGACTGCCATCACGGGCAAGCAGACCACGCCATGTTTTGTTCCATGAAGGCTGGCCATCAACTGGTGGACTTTGGGTTTCTCGCGCCTTTGGCTCCCACTGCTCCTGTCATCATCGGTGAGTTTGGTGTTACCAATCCCAGCTCGCGCGAAGATCACGCAGTCCGATGTAGCCGCATACTCGGGCTTTCCTTCCGCTCCATTCGAACCTCCTCGCAGTTAATCGCGCTTCCGCCGCTTTATAAATATCCAATAATTCACGCGGAGGTTCTTATGCGGACGCATGTCAGAAGCTTCGGACTCTTTCTGTTTGTGTCGTGCTTGTTGTTGTTCGTGCCCCTAGTGCGAGCGACGATTTTCGGCAATATTCGCGGCATCGTTCACGACCCCCAGCACCGGCCTATCGCAGGCGTTGAGGTGACTCTGAAATCCTGCGACTTCGGCTTGGACGCAAACCGTCCAGACAGATCCAAACGGCGAATTTCATTTCGACGCCGTTGCGATTGGAGAATATTCGATCGCCATCCATCATCCTGGCTTTCGTGACATCTCGGAGAATCTTGTGCGTCGACCTCCGGCAGTTCGCCGTTGCTGCATTTCGAACTCAAGATCGCGAGCACCACGCAAAGCGTTCAAGTCTCGGCGGAAGAGCAATCGCAGGAAATCGATACCTCTTCCTCGACCACACAAACGCTTGGTCACTCGTTCCGACATCGTTTCATCTCCCGGCGCGACCCGCACCAACAGCCTGGCAATGATTACGAATTTTGTTCCGGGCGCGTATATGGTCCACGATCAGCTGCATATTCGCGGAGGGCATCAGGTTAGCTGGCTCGATTGATGGCGTTCCCGTCCCGAATACGAGTATCGCAAGCAACGTGGGCCCGCAGTTCGATCCCAAGGACGTGGACTATCTCGAAGTGCAGCGCGGCGGCTATGCAGCCGATTACGGCGATCGCATGTTTGGCGTCTTCAATGTGGTTCCGCGCACGGGCTTCGATCGCAACAACGACATCGATATTCTCGCAACCTATGGCAGCTACAATCAGACCAATAGCCAGATCAATCTGGGAGGCCACACACAGCGTTTTGCCTACTACGGAAGCGTCAATGTCAACCGTTCCGACGCCACGCTCGAAACTCCCGTGCCGCAAATCATTCACGATCTGGGCGACGGCGTCGGCGGATTCGGTTCCTTGATTTTAACGTCGACTCCCAACGATCAACTGCGGCTCGTCGCCTCCGCGCGGCACGATTTCTATCAGGTGCCCAACACGCCCGAGCAACAATCCATCTGCCCACAACCGATTCCGCCGGCGCCGAATTGCTCGGTTCGGGACGCTGACAATGAAGCCGATTCGTTCGTGAATTTCTCCTGGGTCCGCACTCTAACGCCCGGCGCTGTCCTTACCGTCTCGCCTTTCTACCACTACAACAGCGCTAACTTCACTCCAGGCCCAAACGATACTCCGACAATCACCATTGATGATCGCGCCTCCAATTATGCTGGAGTGCAGGCCTCCATTTCGCTGATTAACAACAAGAACAATTTTCGCGGCGGTCTTTACGTTTACGGCGAGCACGATAATTTCTTCTTCAGCGTCACGCCCAATGATGAGAACGGCCTCGGCCCCACCGCCTCTGAGCGGCAAATCGTCTGGGGCAATCTGCAGGCCATTTTCCTCGAAGATCAGTACAAACCTACTTCGTGGCTCACCCTGAATGGCGGGATCCGCCTCACTCACTTCGATGGCCTGGTGAATGAGAACGCTGCCGATCCGCGAGTCGGAACCGCCATTCGGATTCCGAAATTGAATGCGGTGTTGCGCGCTTTCTACGGCCGCTACTATCAGGCTCCTCCGCTGGACACGATTTCCGGCCCGCTTCTCGGCCCCGACTTCGGATTCTTTCCGCTTCACGGCGAACGCGATGAGCACTGGGAGGTCGGCCTCGCGATTCCCTTCCACGGCTGGACCTTCGACGAAGACTATTTCCATACAGCCGCGCGGAATTTTCTCGACCACGACGTCCTTGGCAACTCGAACATCTTCCTTCCTCTCACAATCGACCACGCTCGCATCTACGGATGGGAAACCACGGTTCGCTCCCCGGAACTTTTTCATCGCGCCCGCGTACACCTGGCTTATTCTCATCAGTATGCTGAGGGAGCCGGCGGCGTAACCGGCGGCCTTACAGACTTCACGCCCCCGGACGACGGGATACTTCTTCCTTGATCACGACCAGCGCGACACATTGAGCACTGGTTATGATTTGCGGCTCCCTTGGAACGCATCGACGAGCGGCAATCTGAATTTCGGCTCGGGCTTTTTGAATGGCGACGGCCCGCAACATCTTCCGTCGCATACGACGTTTGATTTGTCGATCGCGAAAAACTTTGGCGAGCGGCTGTCGCTTTCGTTCACAGCCATCAACATCAGCGACAATCGCTATTTGCTCGATACGAGCAATACGTTCGGCGGCACTCACTTCGTCGAGCCGCGCCAATTCATTGGTTCAATTCGCTGGCGATTTCACTACTGATGAGCGCGATCGTAAATGATTCTGGCCAACAACATCGGTGCGAATCGTCGATTTAGGAGCCGCCGATTCTTGCGCATCGTCGTTCCACTCGCGATCCTGGCCGCCATTTTCGCGTTCATTTTCGGATGGCTCACCTTCACCGGGATGAGCGCACGGACCGCCTCCCGGCTCATTCGAAACGTTCCTCGGTCGAACGGTGCAAAGGCTCTCAATCCCCAAGTCGGCGCGCTCGGCAAAAAGTCCGATGGAATCCACCCCCGAAGCCCTGATGGAAGCGCGTCGCCATTTCGCCGATCATTGTGCGAGTTGCCATGCGAACGATGGCAGCGGAAAAACCGAGATCGGTCAAAACCTCTATCCCCGAGTGCCGGATATGCGCTTGGCGCAAACGCAAAACCTCACCGATGGCGAGATTTACTACATCATCGAGAACGGCATCCGCTTCACCGGTATGCCCGCATGGGGCGCAGGCGGCCCAAACGACCACGAAACCTGGCATCTGGTCCTCTTCATCCGGCACTTGCCGCATCTAACTGAAGAGGACCTCAAAGATATGAAGAACCACAATCCGCGCAGCCCCATGGAAATGAAAGAAGAACAGCAGGAAGAAGATTTTTTGAATGGGCACTAAATACAGCGAATTTCAGTATGACCCCGAGGAGGAATCTTGCTGACTAGAATTCTCGCGCTCGTCGCAATCGTTTCGCTCGCTGCCAGCAGCGTTTGCTCACGGCACTGACAAGCACGTGCTCGGCACCGTGACGAAAATTACAGACACCGAGATTACAGTCGAAACTCAAACCAAAGAAGTGCAAGTCGTGAAGATCGCGCCCGATACGTCATTCGTGAAAAGCGGCGCAAGCGCGACTCTGAAAGACTTGAAAGTAGGCGACCGCGTGGTGATTCACGCCAAGCCGGTGGGCAGCGATCTGATCGCGCATGAAGTGCGCTTCGGAAAACAAGCGCCCGCGCCTGCAGCAAGCTCAGCAGCGAAACCGCAATAGTTCAGGCTTAAACGAGTTGTCATCCTGACCCGTCCGCCAGGACGGCGGAAGGATCACAGCGTAGGAGTCAAGCACCCGAGTCCCAGACGGCAATCTAATTCTCGCGGGCGAGAATGAAATCAGGAACCGCGAGCAGCGCCCGCCGGTAATCCGAGTCGGGCAATTCAGTCAACGCATCTTTCGCGCGCGCCACATATTCATGCGCGAGCTTCGCAGCACGCTCGAGCGATCCGCTTTCGCGCACCAGCCGCGTAATCTGCTCCGGCCGCACGCTCACGAAGCCCCGCTCTTCAAGCACCTTGGCGACAAGACGCCGCCCGCTCGCCCCGTTTCCGTCGTGCCCATTCCCATCGCCCGCTAGCGCCGCTTCCGAACGAAGCGCAAAAATCAGCGGCAGCGTCACTTTGCCTTCCTTCAAATCGCTCAGCACCGGCTTCCCAAGCTGCTCGGGCGACGCCGTGAAATCCAGCAAGTCATCCACAAGCTGAAACGCCAGCCCCGCATTTCGCCCATATTCGCCAAGCGCGTCCTCCACGCTCTTCGGCTGCCTGCCCAGAATCGCGCCCAGCCGCGAACATCCGCTGAACAGACACGCCGTCTTGCGATAGGCAAGCTCCGTCGCCTCCGTCTCGGTCAAATCAATCTGCCCGAGCCGCGTCAACTGCAGCAGCTCGCCCTTCCACCATGTTCTGCGTCAGGTCGATCAAAATATCGAGAATCGCAAAATTCCGCTCGCGCAGCGCCATCTCGAACGACTGCATATACAGCCAGTCGCCCGCCAGCACGCTCATGTGATTTCCCCACCGCGCATTCGCGCTCGGACGCCCCCGCCGCGTATTCGCGCCATCAATCACATCGTCGTGAATCAAAGTCGCGTTATGAATCAGCTCAACCACCGCACCCAGCCGAATCGCGCTGGGCCCGCGATAACCAGAAGCCCCGGCAGCCAACAAAAGCAGCGCCGGACGCAGCCGTTTCCCGCCGCCCTCGCGCAAATAGCTCGAAATCTCGCACACCGGCTCGATCGCCGCCGCGTTCTGCCCGGCAATCTCCCTCTCCACCAGCGCGAGATCGTCGCGAACCAGCTCGAAAATTTCCTTCACGGTCTGGACGGCGAAGCTCATCTTCGAATTTTACCCTTTGTGCGCCGCCTGATTCTGCGCCTCAAGACGGAAAAAACGCCGAAAATTCGCAGCAGTAACTGCCGCAATCTCTTCGCTCGGCAAGTCTCTCACATTCCCCAACGCTCGCGCTACCTCCACCACATTCGCTGGCTCATTTCGCTTCCCGCGCGTCCCTTCAGGCGGAAGAAAAGGCGAATCGGTTTCCGTCAGCAGCCGCTCCAGCGGAATTTCCTTCGCCACATCCCGCAAATTCTGCATTTTTTTGTAAGTCACATTCCCCGCAAACGAAACCATGAACCCCATATCCAGCCCGCGCTTCGCATCCTCAAGCGTCCCCGTAAAGCAGTGAAGAATCCCGCCCAGCCCGCTCGACCGCCAATCCTGCTCGATCATCCCCAGGCAATCCGCCCACGCGTCGCGGCAATGAATCACGATCGGCAGCTTTGCGGCCCGCGCCTGCCCCAGCTGGCGGCGAAACACCTCTTGCTGCACATCCCGCGGCGAATGATCGTAGTAATAATCGAGGCCCATCTCGCCCCACGCGATCACCCGCGGATGCTTCGCCAGCTCGTCGAGCTTCTCGAAATGTTCCTCAGTCGCAAGTTTCGCTTCGTGCGGATGAATTCCCACCGTCGCGTAAATCCAGTCGTGCTGCTCCGCAAACGGAATCGCCGCGTTCAGCCGCTCAGGCCCCGTTCCGCTGCCGATCGCAAGCAGCGTCTCCACTCCCGCCGCACGCGTCCGTTCGAGCATCGCATCGCGATCCTCGTCAAACTGCGGAAACTCCAGATGCGCATGCGAGTCGATAATTTTCAATTCCTATTTCCTTCTCACGCCACCGCGTTCCCGGCCGGCGCGACCCGCTCTTCTGCACCACAAAAATCATTTCCTTCGCATCGTTATCAAGCGGCGCCCGCCCAAACGAACCGTACTCCTCCACCGCTTCAAGCCCCGCTAAGAAGAAAAAGCGCGCGTAACTGCTGATATGTGTAGTACGACATTTTCAGCGGACCGGTTTCTTCGAGAATCAGATTGTCTCCCTCATAAGTCCTGAACACGAATTCGCCGCTAAATGTCTGCTGAACCTTGTCGTGCGATTTCTTGCGAAAGTATCGCCGCACCACCTTCCGCGGCTCCCCATCAACTGTCCACTCGAGATCGAGAATCTCTTTGCCGATGTTCGCAGGAATCCCCTCGAAGTTCGGAAAGAAAACATCGAACGCAAGGCGGCCGCCTTCCGCCAGATGAAATGCCGCAGTCGTAAGCGCGGCCACTTGGTCTTGCACGGTGTACATATGTTGCAGCGGTCGAAACGGAATAATCACCAGCGGAAATTTCTGCGCCAGCCGGAAGTCGCGCATGTCGCCTTCATGAACGGTCACTCGCTCGCGTACTTCGAGCGGCTCGCGCGCCAGATTGCGCCGGAGAATGCGTCAGCATGGACTCAGAATTGTCCACGCCCTCGATTTCGATTCCCTCTCGAGCAATGGGCAGCAAAACGCGCCCAGTCCCGCACGCAATCTCCAGCACCGGCCCGCCGGATTTCCTCGCGAGATCGACGTAGAACGGCACGTCGACCAAATCCTGCTTTGAGCAATAGCCACTGTCGTAGTGCGACGCCAGGATCTCGTACGAATCGGGCTCGCTAGTGCCCATGATCGGTTATTTCACCTTGGCGCCCGCAGGAATATCTTCTGCAAACGTCACCAGCACCGGCTTCCCGTCCGCCCCATCCGACGCCGCCAGCAGCATCCCGTTCGACTCCTGCCCCCGCATTTTTCGCGGCGCAAGATTCGTCACCACCACCACTTTGCGCCCCACGAGCTCCTCCGGCGCATAAGCCAGCGCGATTCCCGCCAGCACCTGCCGCACCTCATCGCCAATATCCACCATCACCTTCAGCAGCTTGTCCGCCCCCTGCACTTTCTCAGCGGACTTCACCACGCCCACGCGCAGCTCGACCTTCGCGAAATCATCGATCGTGATTTTTGCTCCCGGTGCTGGAGCCGCTGCAGCGCCGGCACCGGCCGCGGTGCCAGTTGGTGTACCGACGGGAGTCGTGCTACCCGCAGGCGTCGAACTCGTTGCTGCAGGCGCCGCAGCTCCCGGATTTCTAATTTCGTTTTCCATAGCTTCTATCCTCTCCATTGTTTCTTTTTTCTCAACCCGCGGAAACACCGCTTCCGGTTTTCCGATTTTTGTTCCCGGCTTCAGCTGCCAACGTTCCAGTCCATCGATACGCTGCTCCGATAAAGGGTCCGTTTGACCAAGCTGCGCCCAGATTCGTTGGGAAGCCTCTGGAACTACTGGATACGCTAACGTAGCGATCAAACGCAATGCGTCAGCGGCATCATAGAGAACGCGGTCAAGATCTGTTTTCTTCGTCGAGTCTGCGGCCAACGTCCATGGCTTTTCGAGAACGAGATATTCGTCGACCGTAGAAACCAACTCCCAGAGACGTTCTAGCGCCCTTGAAAAATTGAACTCACCGTAGTCCTTATGAATTGCGCGCAGACCGATCCATTCGAAGCGAGAGTCAAACTTTATTCGATTTACGATGCCGACCGTCCTGTCAGCTTCAGGAATCACTCCACCGCAATAGTTCGAAATCATCGTCAGCGTGCGGCTCGCCAAATTCCCCAACCCATTCGCCAAATCCGCGTTGTACCTCGTAATCAACGCATCCCGCGAAAAATTTCCATCCTGCCCAAAAACAACCTCCCTCAACAAGTAATACCGCAGCGCATCATTCCCCAACACCTTCACAATCGGCTCCGGATACGCCACATTCCCCTTCGACTTGCTCATCTTCTCCTGCTCAAAAAGCAGCCACCCATGCGCCACAATCTGCTTCGGCAGCGGCATCCCCGCAGCCATCAAAAACGCCGGCCAGTACACCGCGTGAAAACGAATAATCTCCTTCCCCATCGCGTGAATGTCCGCAGGCCAATACCGGAAGTCCGGCCCATCATGCTCGCCATCCACAAATCCGATCCCGCTCATATAGCTCGTCAGCGCGTCGTACCACACGTAAAACACGTGCTCGGGATCATCCGGCCACGGAATTCCCCACTTGATCGATTTGCGGCTGATCGAAAGATCCTTCAGCCCGCCCTCGACGAAGCTCTTCACCTCATTGAACCGGAAATCCGGATGCACGAATTGCGGATTCTTCGCGTAAAGCTCCAGCAGCCGGTCCTGATAAGCCGAAAGCCGGAAAAAATAATTGTCCTCCGAAACAAGCTCTCCCGGCCGCCCGCAGTTAGGACAGTCCGCCGGCTCCGGCGTGTCGCTGATGTAGAGATTGTCGTAAATGCAGTAGCGGCCCTCGTACCTCCGCTTGAAAATCGACCGCTTTTCCGCCGGCAGCCCTTGATCCCGCGCCAGCGTGCGGCGAATCAGATTCTGCACAGCTCGCGCATGCCGCGTTTCCGTCGTGCGAATGAAATGCGTGTACTGAATCCCAAGCAGCTTCCACAGCTCGACGAAAATCTTCTGATTGCGATCCACAAGCTCCGCGGGCGAGATGCCGGCCTTCTCCGCCGCCCGCTCGATATTCACGCCGTGCTCGTCGGTACCAGTGAGATACGCCACGTCGTAACCGCACATCCGCTTGTAGCGCGCAATCACGTCGCACACGATCGTCGTGTACGCCGAACCCACGTGCGGCCGCGAATTCGCGTAGTAAATCGGCGTCGTAAGATAAAATTTCTTCTTGTCGGTCGTATCAGGCATCGGCTATTTGCGATTTTCCCCGCGCTTCTGAAATTCAAACGACGCTGCCGCGATCACCTGCTTCAACGGCACGCCGCGCTCAGCCGCAATCCTCTGGCAATCTTCGTACTCGGGCGTCGCGTTCAGAATCGTCCCGTTCATGCGCGAAACCTTCATCCGCACACGAGCCCAGCGGCGTTTCGACACGGCACAAACTCGCGATTCAAAGTTTTCCGCCGCACGTCATACGTCCGAACGCCAATCGTCGTAGTCTCGCTGAAAATCAAATCGATCAACCGCGTCACATTCTCCGGCTCGCTCAACAGCGTAACCAGCTGCCCAGGACGATTCTTTTTCATCTGCACCGGCGTCGAAAAAACGTCCAGCGCCCCGGCCGCCAGCGCCCGCTCCGCAAAATATCCATAAATCTGCGGGCTCATATCGTCGAGGTTCGTCTCAATCACGGTAACCGGCGAATCCCATCGCCCGCCCACCTCGGATTCGCTCGCCGCCGCCGAATCGCCAATCAACAGCCGCATCACGTTGGCTTTCTCTTTCAAATCAGCCGACCCCGCGCCATATCCAATCGTCCGCAACGTCATCGGCGGAATCTCCTTCATAACGCGTCGGCAAGCGTCGTCGCGATTGCGGCCCCAGTCGGCGTCACAAGCTCCCGCTCGATTCCGCTCGAATACGTCGGCGCGCCCCGTAGCAGTTCCGCTGTAGCCGGCGCCGGCACGGGAAGCACCCCGTGCGCCGTCCTCACCTGCCCGCCGCCAACATCGAATCGCGAACACGCGAACTCATCGATCCCCAGCAGCTCAAATCCGATCGCCGACCCCACAATATCAACAATCGAATCCACCGCCCCCACTTCGTGAAAATGAACTTTCTCCACCTCGATGTTGTGAACCTTCGCTTCAGCCGCCGCCAGCCGCTCAAAGATTTTCGTCGCCCGCGCAGCAACTCGCGGCGCCAAACTGCGCCCCCTCGATGCGCTTCAAAATAACCGAAAGCCCGCGATGATGATGCTCCTCCCCGCTTTTCACCTTCACATGCGTCGCAAAAATCGCCCCGCGCTGCACCTTCTCAGCCGATATGCTCCAATTCTCCAGCCCAAGTCCCCGCAACCCCGCTTCGATCTCGCGCAGTTCCGCCCCCGCATCCACCAGGGCGCCAAGCACCATGTCCCCGCTGATGCCCGAAAAACAGTCGAAATAAGCGATACGCGAACTTTTCATGAGTGCACTGCCGGAATGATCGCGGCAAGCCGAAAAAATGATACTAGTCTGCCCTCTAAGTCGTGTCAAATCCGGCTGGTACCGGCTCTCCACAGATAAGCGTCTCCCTCCGAACGCGCTCAGCTCTGGCCTTTCGGTCCACTCCCCCTGAGGTCGGATTTGTAAGCGCCGGAGAGCCCAAAATCATTTTACGGACACGTAATATCCCATGTTCTATACTATTGCCACGGAACCAAACCTGATGAAGAGACTGTTCCTTTTGCTCGCGCTCATTCTCGGCATCTCGCGCATTTCCTTTGCACAAGAGGTCACTCTTCGCATTCACACCGTCGCCGCAACCGGCCAGGATTCTCCGGTTCGAGTCGTTCAGCTCATCCTCTGGCCAAATCCCCCGGATTCGTATTCCCCGGCGGTGATCGGCGTCATGGTCCACAATTTCTCCGACAAGAAAGTCGTCTCCGTCCGTGTCGAGTACTGGTTGAGAGCGCCCAGCGGGTGTGCTGCCCAATCGGCAAGCTTTAGCGGAGGCGGCGGAGGCCCCGAATCTGTGTATCTCGAGCCAGGCGCAGAAGCTCGTCTCTGGGCCTTCCCTGCTAATCCAAACATCGCAGTGAGCACCGGTGTCTGGGTCAGAAGCGCCTTCATCCAGGTCCAGATCGGCATCGGTGCCGTCGATTTTGCTGACGGTACCTCCTGGCGCCTTACAAACAACAAAGCCCTCGATCCGGGCCAGCTCGAATCCGATTCCGAATCCTGCCGTGACTGGGCTTGGCCCCAGAACCTGGATTCGGCATCAATGGGGCGGTGGAACGATCCGGGAAACCACCTTAGAGGGATCGGCCGCCTCCAGCTCTACCGCTTGCCGCGGCGCACCACCGCAACCCCCTCACCCGGTTCGCCCGAATGGGCCACCCGTGAAAACATACCCACTGACTCCTACTATTACGACTGCACCGTCGAACTCGACGCACGCCGGGGATTTTGCGGCCGACCCCAGATGTTCTCGGCATCCCATCCGCACCGCGCAGGCAGCGTCGATCCCCTTGACTTTTGATTACTAACATGGTACTAATACTTAGCTGAGTACGGCTGTCAGAAAATAGAGAAGATGTAGCAGCAACGAGCCGATGAACGAGGACCAAGACGTCCCGCGATCCTCAGCCCACGCTTTTCGAAGCGTGGGCGAAACAAAACCCCCAAAACACCTCAAATTTCTAATCGCAAATCTGGAATTAGAATTTCACGTAAACCCCATAAGAATCAGCGATCTAAGATTTTCTAATCGCAAAAAAATGGCAGTTTTTGCTTTCGTTTTCCCAGGCCTGGGAGCGTCGCCAGCCGGTGCCCTTTCGCGCTTTGACGCCCCTCGCCGCATTCCCTATAATCGCGGGATTCTTTCAGCGCGTCAGCGCGCCCGTAGGAGGCTTGTGTACAAAGTTGTCGAAGACCGAATCAGGAAGGCGCTAAGGCACCATATCCACGAGCGTTACAAGACAGACGTGCCCATCGCCACCGAGCGGCCGCCGAAGCTGGCAATGGGCGAAGCCGCCTCGCCGGTCTGCTTCGAACTCGCCAAGCGCCTGAAGAAGCCACCTCGCGCGCTGGCGCAAGAAATTGCGAATTCGTTGAAGCCGATTCCAGGCGTCGCTCGAGTCGAAGTGGCAGGCGCTGGATACCTGAATTTCTTCTTCGACCGCACAGAATTTTTTCGAGGCGCGCTCATGGAGTCCACGCAGAAACCCGTGGCCGCCGGTGCCGATGCGCCCAAGACAATCGTCGAGCACACCGCAATCAATCCCGAATAAAGCCGCGCACATCGGCCACCTGCGCAACGCCGTCCTGGGCGACACCTTCGTCCGCATCCTCCGCCACGCCGGCCGCAACGTCGAAATTCAGAACTACATCGACAACACGGGCGTCCAAGTCGCCGACGTAGTTCTCGGATTTCTTCACCTCGAAAAGAAATCCATTGATGACGTGCGCGCCCTGACTCTCACGCCGCGATTCGACTACGTCTGCTGGGATCTCTACACCCGCGTCACGCAATTTCTCGCGGAAGATAAATCTCGTCTCGAACTCCGCGCCCATACTTTGAAAGGGATCGAAGAGGGCCACGGCGAAGCAGCGCGAATGGCCGAGCTCGTTTCAACCGCCATCGTCCACCGCCATCTCGAAACACTCGACCGGCTCGGAATTGATTACGACCTGCTCACTCAGGAAAGCGAAATCCTGCACCTGAAATTCTGGGACGCCGCCTTCGACATGCTGAAGAAAAGCGGCGCGATTCAGATGTCAACAAGCGGAAAAACCGCGGGCTGCTGGGTCATGCAGCTCCCCTCAGATCGCGAAGCAAAGGAGGACCAGCCAGAAGCCCCCGACAACACGAACGACAAGACAAACGATAAGACGGGCGACAAGACAGACGACGAACCTGCCGAGCAAGCCGAAGCCAAGATCATCGTCCGATCCAATGGCACGGTCACATACGTCGGGAAAGACATCGCCTATCACCTCTGGAAATTCGGCCTCCTCGACCGCGATTTTCACTACCTGCGATTTCACACACATCCGAATGGACATGAAGCCTGGGTCACCGCAAGCGAGCGCAGTGACGCAGGCGCCCCGCCTTTCGGCCACGCCCACGAAGTCTTCAACGTAGTGGATTCGCGGCAAGCGTATCCGCAACAAGTAGTCGCCGCGGGACTACGCGCCCTCGGCTACACGGAGCAAGCCGACCGCCTGAAACATTTCGCCTACAACGTCGTCGCGTTAACGCCGCGCTGCGCCCGCGAAATGGGCTACGAAATTCCCGAGGAAGACGCCAAGAAACCCTACGTCGAAGTCAGCGGCCGCAAAGGCCAAGGCGTGAAAGCCGACGACCTCCTCGACCGGCTCGAACAAAGCGCGCAAGCGGAAGTGGACGCGCGTCATGCGGACGAACCCGAAGCCGAACGAAAAGCAATCGCGCACGCAGTAGCAGTCGGCGCACTGCGCTATTTCCTGCTCCGCTTCACGCGCTCCACAGTAATCGCCTTCGACTTCAAAGACGCCCTAAGCTTCGAAGGCGAAACCGGCCCCTATGTCCAGTACGCAGTAGTGCGTGTAAACGGCATCACGCAAAAAGCAATCCAGCAACACATCGACTCGAATCCTACAGCGCAGCCGGGCGCACCGATGGTCGCCCGTGGCTTATTCGATCCAACAAGATTTCTTGCGGCGCCGAATGGTGACGATTTATGGGACCTGGTGTTAATGGTCGGGTCGCTGGATGCACGCGTCGAGCAAGCAGTCTCTGCGCAGGAGCCGGCTTTCGTCGCGCGCTACGCTTTCGAACTGGCGCAGGCCTTCAACGCGTTCTACCACAAGCATCACATTCTGTCGGAAGAAGACATCGACAAAAAGATCATTCCTCTTCATGCTGACAATTTTCGTTCGGGACCAACTCGTCACGGCACTCGGACTGATGGGAATCGTCGCTCCGGAGAAGATGTAGACATGCCCGAGCCTGTCATCCTGAGCGCAGCGAAGGATCTCAGCGTAGCGACGGGCAACCGGTCCGCAACAAGCAACGCTGAACCGACTCGGCTACAGCTTCATCGCGAAGTCCACAATCGAGCGAATCGCGACGCCCGTCGGGCCTTTGGCCAGCCACGGCCGCCCTTCGTCCACCCAGCACGTCGCCGCGATGTCGAGGTGAATCCACGGCGTGTCCTCGGCGAATTCCTTGATGAACCACGCGCCCGTGATCGCGCCGCCGCCTTTGCCAGTGCCGGTGTTGCGGATGTCGGCGATGTTGCTCTTGATCATTTCCTGATATTCGTCGTCGATGGGCATCGGCCACATTTTCTCGCCAGCAGATTTGGCGCTTTCGAGGAACTGGTCGAGATATTCGCGTGGCGTGCCGAACGCGCCGACGTGAACGTTGGCAAGCGCCACCTGAATCGCGCCGGTCAGCGTCGCGGCGTCAATGATGTGCGTCACGCCGAGCTTCTTCGCGTAGGTGAGCCCGTCGGCAAGAACCATGCGGCCCTCGGCGTCGGTGTTGATCACCTCGATCGTTTTCCCGGACATCGCGACCTGCACGTCTCCCGGCTTTTGCGCGCGCCCGCCGGGCATATTCTCCGTCGCAGGAATTACGGCGATCACGGAAATCGAAGGCTTCAGAAATGCCAGAGCACGCATTGCGCCGAGCATCGTGGCGCCGCCGCCCATGTCGTACTTCATCTTCTCCATGTTGTCGGCAGGCTTGATGGAAATGCCGCCGGTGTCGAAGGTGACGGCTTTGCCAACCAGCCCAAGAACCGGCGCGCCCGGACGCGGCGTTTGCGGTTCGTACCGCAACACGATTACGCGCGGCGGTTCGACGCTTCCCTGCGCGACTCCGAGCAACGCGCCCATTTTCAGCTCGGTGATTTTGCGGTCATCGAGGATTTCAACGCCCAGCCCCACTTCCTTGGCCATCGCCTCGGCCTTGGCAGCCAGCATGCGCGGTGTCAGGCGGTTGGAAGGTTCGTTGATGAGGTCGCGCGCGAAATTCTGCGATTCAGCGATAACGCGCCCGCGCTCGATGGCCTCGTTGATTCCGGAGAGCGAGCCATTATCGAATCCGGCGAGCGAGACGGATTGAATCTCCTTATTGTTCTTTTTCTCCGAGCGGTATTTATCGGACTCGAAATCGGCAACGAGAAGCCCTTCGGTAATAGCTTGCGCGGCGGCCGGACTGCGTTCGCCTTCGCGCGTGAGAAACGCGAAATTCTTCACCCCGCGCGATTTCAAATAGCGCAGTGCGGCGCCCGCGATTTTGCGCAGGTCGCCAACCGCGAATTTCCCAGGCTTCCCTGCCCCGACGAGGAGCAAGCGCTTCGCGTCCATGCCCTCAGGGAAATGCAGCAGCACGGTTTCGAGCGATTTGCCTGTGATTTCACCACTCGTCACAAGCGTGGCAAGTCCGCCGGTCATGCGGCGGTCGATTTCGGCGAGAACTCCGTCTATTTTATTGTCGCCTTCAAAAACATACGTGACGAGCGCATCGGCTTGAATTGAAGAGTACGGCTGAGAATCGATCTGGATCTGCATGGTTTCCTTTCGATTTAATCGGCAATTTAGCCTTTGATTTTATCGTTGTTCTTTTGAGTTTGATGTCGTTCTAGCGGCGGCGAGAGCGACTGATTGCTTCGCTGGCTTCCCGTTTTGCTTCTTTTTGTTTTTCGGATTCGCGGCGGTCGTGGAACTTCTTGCCCTTGCCGACCGCGAGTTCGCACTTGGCCATCCCGTCGCGGAAATAGAACTTCAGCGGGACGATGGTCATGCCTTTCTGCTGAATCTGAACCTGGAGCTTATCGATCTCGCGCCGGTTCAGGAGAAGCTTGCGCTTGCGCAGCGGGTCATGGTTCCGCGAACCGCCCGGCAGATACTCGGGAATATGCGAGTTCACCAGCCACGCCTCGCTGCCGCGAATCTCAGCGAAGGCGTCTCGCAAGGCGGCCTTGCCTTCCCGAAGCGTCTTCACTTCAGTTCCGACCAGCACGAGCCCCGCCTCGAACTTGTCGCCAAGAGTGTAGTTGTAGGCCGCCGTGCGGTTCTGCGCGACGATCTTCACGCCTTCGTACTGCTGCTTCTTCTCGGCCGATTTCATGAATCAAACATGATAGCTGTCCGGCGAGATGTGCCGCAAGTCGCAGATTTGCCCTGAGTTCCAGCCATCCGCAATTATTCATGCAGCCGCAACAAAAAGCCGCCGTGGGGGTATTAGTTTCTAAGTACGGCAACGCTGGGATTTGTTGCCGCATCACAGAGCGGGTGCTAGACTTTCTTGGACCTGAGACAGCCGATTTTGGAGGGCGTTTTTGCTTTGTAGAAACGGTCTAATATCTTCAGCGCGCGCAGTGGGTTCCGGCAACGGAAGCCCCAGACATCCCAGAACTCCCTTTCAAATCCTCACCTTAGGGTCATCCATGGCGCTAATTGCGGCGCTGCTGGTGGGATGCCCGAAGTCCAACTCAGACTTCCAGACGGGCAAAAAGGCCGAAGCGGTGCAGGATTACGACACGGCGCTGGTGTACTACGAGCGAGCCCTGCGCGCCGACCCCACGAACGCGGAATATAAGCTTCGCACGACACAGATGCGGTTCGAGGACGGCCAATTCCACATCCGGCAAGGCCGGGCTGCTGAGCAAAAGGGCGACCTGCAACGCGCCCTGACCGAGTTTGAAAAGGCACAGGCCGTTGATCCTTCGAGCTCGATTGCGGACCAGGAAGTAAGGCGGACGCTCGAGAAGATTGCGGCGCAGAACGCAACCGAAGCCCCCAAAGCGATGAATTACAACCCGCAAGATGACGGGATGCTCTCGGAACCCCCCGAACTCAAGCTCCTTTCGCGCGAACCGATCAACCTGAAAATGACGAACGATACGCGCGTGGTGTACGAGACGATCGCCAAGTTGGCGGGACTCAGCGTGATATTCGATCCGGACTTTACGTCGAGGCGGATCACGGCCGAACTGCCGAACGTGACGCTCGAGCAAGCGCTCGATGCGGTGGCGATGGAGAGCAAATCTTTCTGGAAACCGATCACGCCCAGCGTGATCTTCGTGGCGCCCGATAATCCGCAGAAGCGAAAAGACGTGGAAGATGAAGTGGTGAAAACGTTCTACGTTTCCAACACTTTGACGCCGCAGGATCTAACGGAAATCGTTACCGGACTTCGGCAGCTTCTCGATTTGCGGCGCATCCAGCAGGTGAACTCGCAAAACGCGATCGTGATTCGCGATACGCCGGACAAGCTGGTGCTGGCGGGGAAAATTATTCGCGATATTGATAAAGCGAAGCCGGAAGTGCTAATCCACGTTCAAGTGATGTCGGCAAACCTCGACCGGCTGCGGGATTTGGGTATCTTGCCCGGCCAGAGCGTATCGCTGGCATTCACTCCGCGAACTTCCGTGCAACCGAACAGCACTACGAGCACAACCAGCACCACCACGACGACTTCGACAACGACCACCAGCACCGACAATTCCGCAGATCACTTTGAACAATTTGCAGCATCTTTCGACGGCGGATTACAGCATCACGCTTCCGGGCGCGACTGCGAACGCGATTGCGACCGACAACAAGACCAAGATCATCCAGGATCCCGAAATCCGGGTTACCGATGGCCAGAAGGCATCCCTGAAAATCGGCCAGCGGGTGCCGGTAGCGACCGGCAGCTTCCAGGCGGGCGTCGGAGTCGGCGTAGGCGGCGGCGCGGGCGTGGTGAATCCCCTGGTGAATACGCAGTTCCAGTATCTCGACGTCGGCGTGAACATTGACGTGACGCCTCGCGTCCACCCGGACAACGAAGTGAGCATGAAGCTCACCGTAGACATTTCGTCGATCGCGGGAACCAGCAACATCGGCGGCATCAATCAGCCCATCATCACCCAGAACAAGATCGAACACGACGTCCGGCTGAAGGAAGGCGAAGTAAGCGTGCTGGGAGGCCTGATCCAGCGGACTGAAACGAAAAATCAGAACGGGATTCCCGGGTTGGTGTCCGTGCCTCTGGCGAAATACCTGTTTTCCGATAACAGCAACCAGATCCAGGATCAGGAAGTGCTGATCGTGCTGACACCGCACATCGTGCGCTTGCCGTCCATCACCGCCGCAAATTTGCGCACGATGGCGGCTGGAACCGATTCGAACGTGCGAGTGTATCGCAGCGACTCGGACGTGGATACTGGCACTAAGGCCGTTCCGTCGGCTGCGACTCCGCCGCCTTCCGCAGCTGCGCCTGGCGTGGCAGCAACGAATCTGCAAGGCGGAGCGAGCGCCGCGGCTCAGCTTCGTTTCGATCCGCCCAGTGTGGCGATGAAGCCGGGCGATAAGACGACGCTGGGGCTTAGCGTCTCGAACGTTACCGATCTCTATTCGATTCCCCTGCTCATTCACTACAACCCGGCTGTGGTTCAAGTGGAAGAGGTGCGCAACGGCGGGTTCTTGTCGGGGGGCACGCAGGAAATTGCCATCGTCCAGCGGATTGACGAGCAGCGCGGCGAAGTGATTATTTCTGCGACGCGCCAGCCGAACACTCCCGGAGTGAACGGAACCGGAACGCTGCTTGGAATCGTTGTACGGGCCGTGGCTCCTGGAAATACGGTGCTGCAGATTCTTCAGGTCAACGCGCATGATTCTCAACATCGAAATATTCCAATGGTTTCCGGAGAAGCCGCCATTCAGGTGCAGTGAGGCGCGATGAGCGGAGCAAATCGCAATCTGGCCTCTCGCTTACTGGGTTTTCGCGCCTTCTCCTCGCCACTGGCGCGCCGCCGTTACGATTCCCGGAAGATTCGGGCGCTTGCTGCCGGCTTCACGCTGATCGAGTTGATCCTGGCATGCTCGATTCTTTTCATTCTTGCGGCGATTGCGGTGCCGCTTGCGCGCGTGACGATCAAGCGCAGAAAAGAAGCGGACCTTCGTTACGATCTCCGTGAAATGCGGACCGCGATTGATCGCTACAAGGACGCTGCCGACAAGAACCTGATTCAGGTGAAGGCTGGAACCGAGGGCTATCCGCCGGATCTCGATACTTTGGTGAAGGGCGTTCAGTTGACTGGCGCAAAAAGCGAGCACGTTCGTTTCTTGCGGGAAATTCCGAAGGACCCGATGACCGGAACCGCGGATTGGGGTATGCGTTCGGTGCAGGATGATACGGATACGACTTCCTGGGGCGGCCAGGATGTGTTCGATGTCTACTCGAGATCCACGGGGACGGCGCTGGACGGAACGAAGTACTCGGACTGGTAAGAGAATCGGTGATCTTTGCGCAGGATGGAATGAAAGTTTCTCGATGAAAATCCAATCAGGCAGCGGATGGCGCCATACGGTTCAGCGCGGATTTACGCTGATCGAGTTGATGATCGTGATGGCGATCATCGTAGTGCTGGCGACGATCGCAAGCGTGCATTACCGGAATGCTGTGCTTCGCTCGCGCGAAGCCGTGCTGAAATCCGACTTAAGAGTGATGAACAACGCGATCCAGGACTACACTCGGGACAAAGAGGCCGCGCCGCAATCGCTGGATGACCTGGTGAGCGGGCAATACTTGAGCGCCATTCCACCTGACCCGATTACGAGCGCGAAAGACTGGGTGACGGTGAATTGCGACACACTGCTGGATCCTGACCAGTCGGTAACCGGAATTTGCTCGGTCCATTCCGCATCGGATGCGGTTTCGCCCTTCGAAAACACGCCGTACAGCAGTTGGTAGCTTAGTCTCTCTTTGAACTCGCTTAAAGTCCTGCCGGCAATCTTTATCCGAGATACTTTTTCAGTGGATCCCAATACCGAAGTCCCCATCCCTTGAACAGCGAATCATATTCGCCTTCCGGAAATCCGGTATGGTCGAGGATGAGCAGCGTGCCGCTTCCCTGCGGCTTCAATTCAAATTTGACGACCGAATAGACTCCGGGATCCCAATGCGTGGGGCGCCAGGCCTGAACGATGCGTTGATTGGCGATGAGTTCGACGTTTCTTCCGACGATCATCCCGCCGAACATGGAAAAAGCGCCGCCCACCGCGGAGTCGATATTTGCCGGCATGCCGGTAAAAGCGGCGAATTGTTTCGAATCAAGAAGAATCTCGTAGATGCGCTGCGGACCGGCCTTCAATTCGATTTCCTGGTGAAGCGAAGTGCGGGTCTGGTTTGCAGGGGTGCCCGGCGCTTCTTTTGGGTTCTGTTGTTGCTGCACTCGAGCCCAAACGTCGCGGCTTGTGGCAAGCCCGCCTAACGTAACTGCTGCGAGGCCGGCGATCATCTGGCGGCGTGTTGAAACGGCGTGAGGCTTGGACGGGATTGACCGCTCGATCATCGCGATTCTCCTGTGGTCGGTGCTGAGTGCGGTGGCATGAAAGCACACGAGCCCGAGCAGGGTCAAGGTGGCTTACCTTTTATTTTTGAAACGTTATCCCTTCGGCTATCACCATCTATCAGACCACCCATTGGTTGTTGAACCGCGCAATGCGCGCTCGAGGTAGCTCGTCCGCGGGGTCACGCGTGGAGGCACCCTGATGAAGCAGACCGCCGGCATCGTCACGGCCTTGGCTGTGGTGCTGGCGATTTTCGGCGTGTCGAACATGCCCAAGAGCTCGCCGGGTGGGGGAGCGTCGGCACAATCCGAGAACGGGACGAAGACGTCCAAAACTCGTCCGAGCGTGGAACCGACGGGCCCCTACGCACCGTGCGTGCGCATTCAGAAACGGCTGCAGCCTTTCGTGGCTGAAAGTCCGCAGGAGCAATGGAAACTTCCCACGTTTTGCTATCCCGAATCCAAGGCGCCGGACGAGCCGGAGGTGAAAGCGAAAGGCCTCGATTTCGTGATTGCCATCGTGCCGAATCCGGTTCTAACACACCTGCCGCTGATGTTTGACCGCCTGATCGAAATCATGCAGCAAGCGGCGCAAGACAATCAGTATACGTACGATTCGTCGTGGTTGCCGTGGAGTGAGGGCAAGGAATACACCAGGCTGCCTGACCAACAGACGGCGGACGACCTGCAGAGTTTTCAGGAATCGCAGCCCGGCATTCTCGTTTTCAGGAACTCCCTGCATCAGGAAGGCGTTTCGCCCTACAAGACGGGCCTGGCCGTATTCGTGGTTTCCGAATTGCCGACAGGGGGAATCAACCAGGGGCAATTCGACAACGCGCTGGCATGGATGGAGCGGTTGGGCGCTTTATCAGGCGAGCGAGACTTGAGAATTCTCGGGCCTACATTCTCGGGATCGCTACCGTCGCTCTATCGTTCCCTTCACTTTTCCCGGCTAAGGCCCTTCGCGAGCACGAAGAAAATTCGGGTCTCAAGCGGGACTGTATCTTCGGATTCTTACTACTACTGGTTCAAGGGAAAGCTGGAATCGGAACAACTCGGCACATTCGAAACGGCCATGGAGGGAGACTCCGTGATGGTGGACCGTTTCTGCCAATACATCGATTCGCATGGGTATTCGACCGGCCGCGTGGCGTTTCTCTCCGAGGATGAAACGGCGTTTGGAACGGAAGCAATTTCCGAGACTGACACGAAGTATGGAAAGCGCTGGCGGTTGTTGCCAGAGGGGCCGCACGACTCGAAACAAGGTTTTTGCGCGTATAGCGGCGGGCCGACGTACCTCTACTATCCGCGCGACATTGCTTCGCTTCGTTCCGCTTACGAGCAGCAGTCGATTTTCAATGGAGGCAAACAATCGCAGAGCGCGAACAACGACACGACGACTTTGCGCGGCGATTTGAGCGAGCCATCCAGCAGCGAACATGACACGGTGCGCACCTACGGCGGTCAACTTCTGCCGCTCGCCCAGGAGTCCGTGCTGATTGCTATAACGGACGTGTTGAGGGAGAAAAAGATCGATTTCGTTGTATTACGCAGCACGAACACGCTCGACCAGATTTTTCTGAGCCAGTTCCTGCGGCGTTCGTTTCCAAATACTCGGATCGTGATTGACGGAGCGGATCTGCTCTTCCGGCGTGGAGCGGAAGGCTCATCGCTTCGCGGCGTGATGACGTTGTCGCCCTATCCCTTGTTGAATCGCCAACAGGACTGGAATTCGGCGCAACCGGAAGCCAGTGGAGAAGGCTATCGGATTTTTGGGCAGGACATTGCGGAGGGGTTGTACGTTGCGGCGCGCGGACTTTTTCCAGATCAAGCGTCGAAGGTGCAGATCGCCAACTATGCTCCGCCGGCATTCGCGTCCGGGGGAGGCAGCAGCGACAACGAACTGCCTGCGACCTGGCTGACCGTAATCGGCCATCGGCAGTTTTGGCCTGTGGCGGTGCTTAACTCGAACACCTTGCCAGGTAGCAAGGCGATTTCAATTTTGCAGCCGCTCCCCGAGGGCGCCGCAAAGCCGAATGCACCCTCCGCCGGCGCGAATCCGATGGAGCTGCTGCCGATTGAATTTTGGATTCTGCTGATCGCTTTTCTCTTTTGGAGTCTCTTGCATGAACTCTGGTGCTTGAACGGATCCGTTTCTCCAAGGCCGGCGCCATTTCGACTGGCTTATTTCGCGCCCATCCCGCGATGGCAACAACCCGTGCTAATCGGATTCGGCAGCTTGCTGGTGGCGGGCGGAGCGGTGGTCGTCGCAGCGAGTTCAGGCTTGCTCGAATGGAAACTGGGGAGTTGGAATGCGGTGGTCGGCGCGTTCGTGGTGATTGTCCTGCTCCAGGCATATTTCGGATGCGCGGGAAATTACCGGCTGCCGGCGATGTCGGATCTTCGATTCACGGAACTGAAGGCGAAAGATTGCCGGCGAATTTCGGGCGGCGTTTCCGCCCTCTGCTTTGTGGTTTTCGTGATGATTCACGTGGCGATTCTTCACCAGCTGCAGCGTTCCAACGGCATTCCGGCGTTCTGGCGCAGCGTGCACCTTTTGAGCGGAGTGTCGCCTCTATTGCCACAGCTATTTCTGTTTGCGGGAATGTATTGCTGGTTTTGGTTCAGTTTGCGGGGGCTTTCTCTATTTGGCGACGACCGTCCCGTACTGCCCGGCAAAGGTGAATTGATATTGAGGGATGAAAAGCAGAGTCGCGTGATGCCGATGTTTAGCTTCGAGCAAGCACAATTACCGACGGAAGACAGCGCAATGCCGATCGGGAAACAGTACCTGCGACTTCTTGGACTGATTTTCCCGCTCGTGGTGATCATTTGCGCCGTCGTCCTACAAGGCGCTTGGCTGCGGACATTCGGGGAATTGTTGTTCGGCCGGTACATGTTTTTTTGGCTGATGCTGTGCATCACGATGGTACTTACGGACACGGCGCAATCCTGGATTACCTGGTTACGACTTCACGAGCTGCTGCTTCATCTCGATCGCCTGCCGGTGCGCCGCACTCTGTATGCGCTCCAGGGGCTTTCCTGGCGCTCGGTGTGGGCGATGAGCGGGAACGTGTTGACGGAGCGATACTCGCTCGTTTCGCGGCAGATCGAAGCTCTGCGACATCTGCGAAATCAGATTGCGGCGTGGAAGCCGTCCGAGGTGCACGAAGTAGAGAATCAAACGACTTTGCTCGATACCATTGATGCTTTCGAGAAGACCGAACTCAAGAAGCTGGTTGATTGGTACGTGAACCTCAACGACGGCGCTGTTACAAGCGTGGAGGCTCTCGAGGCTGTGCAGAAACAAATCGCCGCGATCGCTGCGTTTGCCCTGACGGCGATACTGATTCCATCGTGGCGAACTGAAGAGGATTCGCTGATTTTCGACCGGTCGCGGAAACCTGGAGCGCCGCCGGAGGAACATGGCGGTCCGGTGATTTCTGCGCACGTTGCCGATCATGTGTATGCGGCCGAAGAGTTTTTCGTGCTGCCGTACGTGGGATTCATTCAGAATATTCTCGGGCGGGTGCGCACCATTGTGCTCGGCAGCCTGTGTCTGTTCGTCGCAGCAACTCTAGCTGTATCGAGTTATCCGTTTGATCCGCTTCCGGTGCTGGGTGGGATTTTTCTGGCTGTTTTCGTGATTGTGGGGAGCACGATGATTCTGATGTACGCGCAGATGCATCGCGACGCGACGCTGAGTTACATCACCGGCTCGGAGCCCGGGGAGCTTGGCGGAGAATTTTGGCGGCAGCTGTTTACTTTCGGGATTGGGCCGCTGCTGGGATTGCTAACCACGCTTTTCCCTTCGATCACGGATTTTGTGGTTTCGTGGCTGCAGCCGAGCAGCCAGGCGATTAAGTGATGAGCCGAGGCTAACTGCAATCGAAGACCGAACGGAACCTCTAAAGCGAGTGCGGCGGGAATTGGTCTCTTGTGAAGAGCACCATTCCGAAGCCGATAATGCGAGGTTCCGTCCGGCGCGTTCGAGTGTTCCTTTTATTGACCAGTTTCCTGCGCAACAGCGGTGCCTGCCGGAACGAGTTTCAAATGAACATGAATGTTGAGATGCTGGCCGACGACGGCATTGAAGTTCGGGGCTCCGGGATAATCTTCCTGGCTAACACCAGTCGGAGCTTGCGGAAGAGACGACCCGTCGTCCACAAGTTTGCCCGTGCACTGAGCGCCGACGTAATCCTCTGCGCCGGTGGTCGAGGACGACTTCACACTTCTTGTCCTCCACGACGGGTGGCCAATAGGTGTTGAGAACGGAGCTCACCAACTGCGGGAAATCCTCGCGAACCACGTTGGTTGATCCTTTGAGGAGAAACCCGTCGCTTGCCTCGCCAGCCTTTGGCGCGTGAAAAACGAAAGTAGCATCGCGCGAAGTGCGATGAATCACGGGGGGACCATAAACCGGGCCCGCATAGGCCTCGGTCGGCGTCATTTCCACATTGCGATCCACACGAGTCACCGTGAGAGTGCCGACCGCTGTTATTTTGCCGTCAGCGTCGGTGGTGACATTCTGGGAATGGAAGCAGACGAGCGTGTGATTCGCCATGTTGACGAGCCAACTCTTCTTCACTTTTCCATCTTCGTCGATGGGAGGCATCATCGAACCGGCGGGATAGAGCTTGAAATCCACCACGGACTTGGTGGGATCGTTTTTGTCGAGTTGAACGGTTCCCATAGCCCGTGTAAAACCGACTGTAAAGGTAGTCGGAGTCTTGCCGAAATTCGTTGTGCCATCCACCGTAAAGCGAGCATCGGAATGACCATTGTCAACCTTCCAGGAGCCACTGGGCGGAGCGGGCCGTCCAGCAAAAGCGGCCGCAACGCACGCCACCAGAAGAATTGGCGCAATTCTCTTAATCATTGATTCTTCTCCTCAGAAAATCCTGCTAGCGGGTTCGCAAGCATCCGGATTTGTCATTGTTATTGGAGTATGAACGCTGCGCAAGTGATTCAGGATTCTGGCAGCGCTACTGAGCGGAACTCTATTCCGGAAATGCGCGCCTTGCAAGGCCCTAATTCATTGAATCGGTTATGGTTTAGGGTTTGCGGAAAGAGCGGACTTGGCTCGTTGACTTGGCTCGGGTCGTCGCCTATTATCCCGCAACATGTCGGACACACAGATTCTGCCCGGCCAGATCATTTCCCACTACAAAATCATCGAGAAACTCGGTGGCGGCGGAATGGGAATCGTCTACGAGGCTGAGGACACGAGCCTCGGCCGCCACGTCGCCTTGAAGTTTTTGCCCGAGGAATTGGCGCGCGATCCCTATGCGTTGGAGCGATTTCAGCGGGAGGCACGTGCCGCGTCGGCGTTGAATCACCCGAACATCTGCACGATTCACGAGATCGGGCAACAGGATGGCCGGTACTTCATTGTGATGGAGCATCTCGAAGGGCAGACGCTCAAGCACCGCATTGGCGGGCAAGCCTCTGCCGATTGACTTGCTGCTGGAGTTGGGCGTCGAGGTGGCTGACGCGCTCGACGCAGCGCACGAAAAAGGCATCGTCCACCGCGACATCAAACCGGCGAACATATTCGTCACGCAGCGCGGACACGCCAAGATTCTTGATTTCGGGCTAGCCAAGCAGTCTCTTCGCGGTTCCGGCCGACCAGGCGCGTTCGTCACCAACAGCGCCGAAGCGACGGTAGACCAAGAAAATCTCACGAGTCCCGGCATGACTTTGGGAACAGTGGCCTACATGTCGCCCGAGCAGGCTCGCGGCGAAGAGCTCGACGCACGCAGCGACCTCTTCAGTTTCGGGGCGGTGCTGTACGAAATGGCAACGGGAGCGCTTCCCTTCCGCGGAGACACCACCGCCGTCATCTTCAACGCCATCCTTGAAAAAGCGCCCGTGCCCTCGGTGCGACTGAATCCAGATATTCCGCCGCGGCTGGAAGAGTTGATAGCAAAGGCGCTCGAAAAAGATCGGCGCATGCGCTACCAGCATGCAGCGGAGATGCGGACCGACTTGGCGAGGCTAAAGCGCGACACGGACTCAGGCCGTTCGACCGCGGCGGTGATGCCGACGTCCGGGTCCGGTGCCGTTCGAGAAGCGGCATCCCAGCAAGCGCCGCAGAGCGCGTCTGTTGCTGTGGCAACGCCCGCGAGCGGCATGAGTGCCGCAGCCACTCCTATCGCAGGCGGGACGAGCGGGGCGGTAGCGGCACCGTCGCAGCCAACCAGCGGCGTCGCCGTTGCGAACTCTGGTTCCAAGGGCCGCTGGCCACTCGTGGCGGGAGCAATCGCTGTAGCTCGCAGCCTTGGCGGCTGGCCGGATATTTCTTTACCCATCGCGCGCCGAAACTCACCGCACAAGGTTCCATCGTCCTCGCCGACTTCACCAATACCACCGGCGACGCGGTCTTCGACGATGCCCTTCGGCAAGGCCTCGCCGCTCAGCTCGCGCAGTCGCCCTTTCTGCACATTCTCTCCGACCAGCAAGTCCGCCAGCAGCTGCGTTTCATGGGGCAGGCTCCCACGGCACGCCTGACGAACGAACTGGCGCGGCAAGTGTGCCAGCGGACGCAAAGCGCCGCCGTGCTAGACGGCTCGATCGCGCAAATCGGCAGCACGTACAACCTAGTGCTTAATGCGGTGAATTGCGCCTCCGGCGAGACGCTCGCGACGGCCACGACGGAAGCCCCGAATAAAGACCAAGTGCTCGGCGCGCTCGGCAAGGTGGCGGAAGAAATTCGCGGAAAGCTCGGCGAGTCGCTGGCTTCGATTCAGAAATACAACACGCCTATCGCGGAGGCCACCACGTCGTCGCTCGAAGCGCTGAAGGCCTATAGCCTCGGAATCCAAGCGCGTGGAAGCAAGGGTGAGGAAGCAGCAGTGCCTTTCCTGAAGCAGGCCGTCACGCTCGACCCGAATTTCGCCATGGCCCTTGCGGTGCTAGGACAGGTGGAAACAAACCTGGGCGCCATGAGTCTGGGCAGCGAGTACACGAAAAAGGCTTATGACCTGCGCGATCGCGCGAGCGACCTGGAGAAATTCTACATCGAATCGCATTACTACGAGAACGTGACTGGCGATCTCCAGCAGGCCGACCAGGTTTATCAACTTTGGGCGCAGACCTACCCGCGCGACTCGATTCCGGTCGGCAACCTCTCCGTCTCATACGTTCTACTGGGCGAGTGGGAGAAGGCGTTACCCGTTGCTCTAGAAGGGCATCGGTTGAGCCCTGACGAGAGTCTCAATTACTTTCAAATTGCCAGCGCATATGTGGGCCTCGGTCGTCTGGACGAAGCCAGAGCCACGGTTAACGATGCGCTGGCGAAGAAACTCGACGTTTCCCTCTTCCACTTGACGCTTTACCAAGTGGCATTTTTGCAGAATGATCCCGCGGCCATGGCCCGCGAGCTCTCCGCACTCTCGAGCAGTTCGCCGGAAATGGCTGCTCTTTCGCTTAACATTGCAGCGGCTACAGAGGCCTATTTCGGACGTCTTGCGAAGGCGCGGGCATTAGTTCAGCGCGCCGTTGCGTCTCAGGAGGGCGTGGGCGGCAAAGACCGGGCCGCTGGTGCGCTAATTGCGCAGGCTCGAGCGGAAGCCGGGGTGGGCGACATTGTGGGCGCACGAAAGGACGCCGCCGCGGCACTGGCTCTGAATCCCCCGTTCGTCACGAAGGGTGCAGTGGCTTACGTGTTTGCGCAGACGGGTGACGCGGCTCGCGCAGAATCACTCGCCAACGAGATAGCGAAAGAGCGCCCATCCGATACTCTTGCGAATGTGTACACGCTTCCCACGATTCGCGCGGCCATCGAAATGAATCGCAACAATCCGGGCAAAGCGATCGAGATCCTTCAGCCCGTCATGCCTTACGACCTTGCCAACCTAAGAGGGCTTTCGAGTGTTTATGACCGCGGGCAGGCCTACTTGCTTTTGCATAAGGGTAATGAAGCCGCCGCCGAATTCCAGAAAATTCTGGACCATCCTGGCGTCGTTCTGAACGCGATCACGGGTGCGCTGGCGCATTTGCAGTTGGGACGCGCCTACGCGATGGCGGGCGATGAGGCTAAGGCGCGCGCGGCGTACCAGGATTTCTTCGCGCTGTGGAAAGACGCCGACCCTGACATTCCTATCCTGAAGCAAGCCAAAGCCGAGTACGCCAAATTCAAGTAAGCGGTAAGTAAGCGCTCGTTGAATGAGGTAGAATGGCACGTTTTTCCGAATTGACCTGTGCGTGGAGTTGCGTTCGAATCGAAAATAAAGAGGAGGGTGAACGTGGCCTCTGTTTTCTTGTTTTTGATTGCCCTGATTGTTCTGCTTGCCTTGAGCATCGTGCTGGGATCGTTCTTCACGGTTGAGACGGCGCAGGTGGCCATCGTGCAGAGGCTCGGAAAGTTCGCCCGCGTTGCCGGGCCCGGGCCTGAACTGGAAGACGCCGTATCCTTGAAACCGTGGTTCGACGGCTGAGCATGAAGGTGCAGCAGTTCGATGTGCAGGTGGAGACGAAAACGCAGGACAACGTCTTCGTGCAAATTCCCGTTTCGATCCAGTACAAAATAATACCCGAAGGGGTCGAAGCCGCGTTCTACAAATTGTCCGACCCGTGAAGCAGATCGAGTCGATGGTTTACAACGTCGTGCTCGGCCACGTCCCGAAAATGAAGCTGGACGATACCTTCCTGAACCAGGCGGACATCGCAAGCGATTTGAGAGACAACCTCGACGCTTCGATGAAGGAATACGGCTATTCCATCGTGAAAGTTCTGATTTCCGACATCGTTCCCGACCAAAAAGTGAAAGCCGCCATGAACGATATCAACGCGGCGCAGCGGGAACGGGAGGCCACAGTCTCGCGCGCGGAGACAAACAAAATGCTTCTCGTGAAGCAGGCGGAAGCCGAGGCCGAATCGAAACGACTGCAGGGAGAAGGCATCGCCAATCAGAGGAAGGCAATCATTGCGGGACTGAAAGATTCGGTGGAGGACTTTGCGAAAACAGTTCCGGGTTCGACTCCGCAGGACGTGATGCAACTTGTTCTGATGACGCAATATTTCGATACGCTGAAGGAAATTGCCGCGAACGATCACACCAACGCGATTTTGATTCCTCACACGCCGAACACGCTCACCGATCTCTTCGGGCAGATTCGGAATGCGATTGTCGCCGGGCACCGAACTCACAAGTCATTCCGCAATTCCACCAACGCCCGCCGGCTTCCCGTCAGATCAAAGCCCATGACCGTGGTGCCGGCCGCGGCACCTTGCACCCCCGGTGCCGGCGACTCCCTCCCTTACGACAAAAAGCAATGAACAAAGTGCGCTGTCTATTCGTATGGAATAGAGGGAGGAGTCGAACCGATGAAAGACATCCGCTATGCGCTGCGGCAATTCCTGAATGCACCGGTTTTTACCGTCACCGCTGTCTTGACTCTCGCACTTGGAATTGGCGCAACTACGGCGATCTTCACGCTGGTGCACGCTGTGCTGCTGAATTCCTTGCCGGTGGCCAAACCGAGCGAACTGTATCGCGTGGGCGATGAGGAAAATTGCTGCGTGAATGGCGGCCTTCAGGACAATTGGTCGCTCTTCTCCTACGACAAGTACAAAATGTTTCGCGATAACACGCCCGGCTTCGTCGAACTCGCCGCTTTCCAGGCAGGACACGATCTCATCGGCGTGCGCCGGCCCGGCACCAGCGAAGCTGCGCGTTCGATGCGAAGCGAATTCGTTTCTGGCAATTACTTCGCCATGTTCGGCATTGGCCCATACGCCGGCCGGGTGATTACCCCCGACGACGATCGCAAAGGCGCGCCTCCGGTCACGGTGATCAGCTATCGCGCGTGGCAACAGCAGTTCGGTGGCGATCCCTCGATTGTCGGAGGCTCGCTAACTTTGAACGGCCAGCCGTTCACCGTGGTCGGCATCGCGCCGGCCGCGTTCTTTGGCGACCGCCTCACTGATCCCGCCGCCTTCTGGATTCCGATCACTGCCGAGCCGCTCATTGACGGTCCCGGCGCGATTATCGATTTTCCTCAGCAGGATTGGCTCGACGTCATCGGCCGCATCACTCCCGGCGCTGATCCAAAGCAGATCGGCGCGCACATGCAGGTGGAATTGCAGCAGTGGCTCCTCAGTCCCATCGCTCAGCTTCAGCCGGGAGAGCGCGATGCCGTCGCCAAGCAGACGCTTCGCCTGGCGCCGGGTGGTGCGGGGGTTCAGCAACTGCGCGACGAATATCTCTCGAGCCTTCACCTCCTCATGTGGATTTCGGCGCTCGTTTTGGCAATCGCGTGCGCGAACGTCGCCAACCTGCTGCTTGTCCGCGCCACCACGCGGAAGTTGCAAACTTCCATTCGAGCCGCCCTTGGCGCGCCGCCTTCGCGCCAAATCCGCCAAGTGCTCACCGAAAGCATCGTTCTGGCGGTGCTTGGAGGAATTGCGGGCATAGCGATCGCCTACGGTGGAACGCACCTGATCCTTCGTCTCGCGTTCCCGGTGACCGATGTAGCGATCCATGCTTCGCCATCGCTGCCCGTGCTGGCTTTCACCTTCGCGGTCTCGCTGCTGACCGGAATCCTTTTTGGAGTTGCACCGGCGTGGATCACGGCAAACGCCGCTCCTGCCGATGCGCTTCGCGGCACCGGCCGTTCCAGCGGGAGCAGTGGCGGGTGGACGCAAAAATCCCTCGTGATTGCGCAGGCGGCGCTGTCTCTTGTACTGCTTTCCGCTGCGGGCCTGCTGACCCAGAGCCTGCGCAATATGCAGGGCCAACATTTCGGTTTTGAGACGCCCAATCGTTATATTGCCCACATCGATCCGCAGATGGCAGGTTACAAACCGCCGCAGATGCAGGCGCTATTTCGCCAGCTTCACGATTCGCTCGCGGCGATCCCGGGCATCGGGCAGGTCAGCTTCTCTCTCTACACTCCGATGGAGGGCGACAACTGGGGCGAAACCGTCTATATCGAAGGGCAGGCGCCTCCGCCTCCCGATTCCAATGAAAATAACGCTTCATGGCTCCGTGTCAGCGCCGGGTACTTTGAGACTCTGGGCACCAAAATCATTCAGGGTCGTTCCATCAGCGATCAGGACACGCCCGCCTCGCAGCGCGTCGCCGTCATAAACGAAACCTTCGCAAAGAAATTCTTCAAAGATGAAAATCCGCTCGGACATCATTTCGGATATATCGACATGCAGCATGCCGGCCAATTTGAGATTGTGGGAGTGACGGAAAACACCGAGTATCGCGAGCCCACGCGCAAAATCCCGCCGATGTTTTTTCTTCCTTCCACGCAAGGCGGTCGTGTTCGACAATCCGCGCTTTATCGCGTTTGAAGATCGCTCGCACGTCCTGAACGCCATCGAGATTAAGACGCTCGGAAAAATCCCGAATCTTGAAGCGCAGGTGCGTCACGTGCTCGGGGACGTGAATCCCGATCTCGCGGTGATCGACTTCAAGAGTTTCGGCGAGCAAGTTGACAACAATTTCTCGCAGCAGAAGATGATCGCGAAACTCACGTCGCTCTTCGGATTGCTCGCGCTCATTCTCGCATCAGTGGGACTCTACGGAGTGACGGCATATTCGGTAGAGCGCCGCACAAACGAAATCGGCATTCGAATGGCGCTGGGCGCCGGAAGGATGAGCGTGCTGAAGCTTGTGTTGAAGGGAGCGCTGTTGCAGATGGGAATTGCGCTCGTCATCGGGATTCCAGTGACGATTGCTGCCGGGCACGCCATGGCCACTCAGCTTTTCGGAGTGAAGCCTTACGATCCTAAAATCCTGCTTCTCACCGCCGCCACACTCGCGTTTGCTGCATTTCTCGCCGCTGTGATACCGGCTCGCCGCGCAGCCACTCTCGACCCAATGCGCGCCCTGCGCACCGAATGAACGATCGGTTGAACGCCGATTCTGACCCAACGCGAAGTTTGCAAGACCAAACCGCCTGCTATGATTTTGGTGTTTTCCGTGATTCGGCTGGCGGCGGAGCCATTCCTATGCTTGATACCGTTTTGAAGCGCTTTGAAGAACCTGACGAAGTACGCACATTTGACAAAGGAAAGTTCGAGATCGTCCATATCGGCGGCATGACCATCGGCCGCGCCACCTATCAGCCAGGATGGAAATGGTCCGTCCATGTGGGGCCCACGGTGGGCGCTTCACGCTGCAACGTGGAGCATGTCGGCATGGTGCTCTCCGGCTGCGCCACTGCCGCTATGGAAGACGGCACCGTTCACGAACTCCGCGCCGGTACGCTCTTTTACATCCCGCCCGGGCCCTCCCGGCCACGATAGTTGGGTGGTGGGCGACGCGCCGTATGTGTCGCTGCATTTCCTCGGCGCCGACAATTACGCAAACAAATAGCCGTCAGCACGCGTCGAAGAGGAGTCTTCTGCCGAACATCTGGCAATGCGATTCCAAAGCTACGGTAGGACCTGCTGCTTCAAATCGAGGGCGGCCTGGAGCACATCATCCGGCCTGCCCATATCGCGCCAGTAGTAACCGTCCGCGCGAAATGACAGGATTTTTTCTCCCTGGCCGGCCAACCGCAAATAGGCAGTAATGATTGAGAAAACGCCGTTCTCCGCATGAGTTCGAAAATACGCGGAGAAATAATGTGGATGCCGGAGAAAGCCAGACGCCTGCGCTGGCTTTCGCCGACCCGACGAGTTCGTCTTTCTGATCTGGACCGCTTCGACGGCCGCAAAGTTGCTGCCGCTCGTCGAAAAGCAAATAGCGAGATGTTTCTCGCTCTTGCACCGCAAGGGTGGCAAGAGCTCGGTTTTCAGTATGAAATTGCGCCATCCGCGATAAATCGATCGTACTGATGACGTCCACGTTGTGGAGAACGAATGGCGTCTCGACATCGCGTGAATCTTCGAGAAAGAAATGCGGCGGCCTTCTTCAAGCCCCCACCGGTATCGAGCAACACATCTTCGCGGGAAATCTCAATACGCATGCCGAAGTTGTCGTTTTTCTTCAGGTATTCGACGATCATGTCGGCGAAATAATGAACGTTGATGATTACGTCGCGAATACCAAAGGCCCGCAGGCGCGAGAGCGTAATCTCCAGCATTGTGCGCCCACCCACATCCACCAATGCCTTCGGACGATCGTTGGTGAGCGGACGCAACCGCGTGCCGAGACCCGCAGCCAAAATCATCGCTTTCACTTTTTCAGATTCTCCAGTCTCGAGATGCCGCACAACGACTTTCACTCCGTTCCTACCGTTCAACCGCTTCGCCAATTGCTCGGCGAAATAGACCGAGCGATGCTGGCCGCCCGTGCAACCGAATGAGACCGTCAAGCTCGTAAAGCCGCGATTCTGATACGTCTTCACGCTGGCATCAACGAGCGACATGACGCTGCCGAGAAACTGATGCGCGCTTCTCCTGCTGATTCAGATACTCGATCACTGGCGCGTCTTTTCCGGTGAGAGCCTTGAACTTTTCTTCGCGTCCGGGATTCGGGATGCTGCGAGCGTCGAAAACAAACCCGCCGCCGTGGCCGCTCTCGTCCTTCGGGATGCCGCGTCGAAATGAAAAGCTAAAGATACGCACGGTGAGGTCGCTTTCGTTGGGGGCACCGACCCCCGATTTGTTGGACGGCAACCGCATTCGGCGGCGGACCTTCTCCAGAAGAAAGCCTCCCGCAACGTTTCCGAATCACGCATTCTTCCAAGCGCGTCCATTAGCGCCGGCAGCGCAATCGGCAGCTCCACGTTCTGAAGCAGCCACTCCACATTTTTCAGCGCATACGGAACGCTCTGCAAAAAATGGCTCTTGCGCTCATAAAAGCCGCGAAATCCATAAGCGCCCATTGCCTGCATCACACGGATATACACATAGGCGTAGTAGTGGTGCATGAACGCGGAGCGCTCGAGCGCGACAAAATCGCCAGCGCGCGCGATGTAAAGATCGAGTAATTCCTGGCGCAGTGCGGGTGGCAGATCGGCCTTGGCGTCGAACAGGAGAGAAGCGATGTCGTATTGAAGCGCCCCTTTGCGCCCGCCCTGGTAATCCAGAAAGAACGGCTGCCCGTCGCGCAGCATGATGTTGCGCGATTGAAAATCCCGGTAGAGGAAGAAATCCGACCGCGCGCTCAACAAGAATGCAGTGAGCCGCTTGAAATCATCTTCCAGCAATTGCTCGTTGAACGGAACTCCAGCCAGCTTGAGAAAATAATATTTGAAATAGTTCAGATCCCAGGCAATCGATTGTTCGTCAAACTCAGCGCGCGGATAACAGGCTTTGTAATTTATGTCCCGCCCGGCCTCGATCTGAAATCGCGGCAACAGCGCTACTACCTTGCGATACGCTTCAACGACTGTCGGAGAAATGCCGCTCCCGGCACGATTCGCCGACAAGAATTCAAAAAGCGTCGTGTCGCCGAAATCCTCTTCAAGGTAAGCGCCCTGGCTCAAATCTTCGCCATAGATTTCCGGCACTGGCAGACCATGCGATCGAAAATGTTTGGAGAACTCAAGGAACGCCACGTTCTCCTCGCGCACATTATACAGAATGCCGATTGCGCTGAATGCTCCGCCGCTGAGCCGTATGATCTTGCGCCCTGAGGCCCCAAGCTCTCCCTGCAGCGGTTGCACCCGCTCCACCGCTACCCCGAAGCGTTGTCTAAAAAGATCCTTGAGGATGTCAATCAAGGCGTCCACCCACCTTTGAAGAAACTGGTCAGCTGCCGCTGTATTAGCAAATCTAGCTCCAAAATAAGTTTAGACGCTCGACGCTCACCTAGCGAGTGTCGAACCGGAGAAAGGTCGAAAAAGACACCAGCGCGCGTGTGATGCTAGGCGGTGGCGATGAACTTCAGAACCGCGGAGGGAGATTGAATCGCATTGAAAGCGCCAGAAGGGAGATGGTTGCGGGGGTTGGATTTGAACCAACGACCTCCGGTTATGAGTCAGAAGGAAGATTAGCCCGTCTTTGCTTCTCAATGACTTACATGGTTGTTGCTATGTCCGTTTCACCGGTGTTTCTTTGGCATTCTGTTCCCGATCTGTTCCTCGTTTTGTTCCCCACTTCGTCGGGTATGTGGGGACCAATCTTGGTGTATGGCAGAGCGTCACCATACGCAAGTCGCGCTCCACGCGATTGAAACTAATCGAAGTGGGGATCGAAAACAAGAAAGCGACAGTTTTTGCTCCCAATTTGCTCCCCGTCCAGATTTCGCAGATTTTTCGTTTTGGCAGCGAATCGCAACCGAACTCGAGGGAAAACATGACCTTCTGGCCCCCGGACTAGACGGTCGGCCTGGGCTGTCCCGCCCCATGTTTCGGCCCGACTGACGGTCACTCTCCAGACTAGCAATTCTGTCGTCGCATTCTGAGATAGGTGGTGATAAATCCTGTGGCTGTTGAAAAAGTGTTCGTGAATGCGCACTGAAGTGTCGGCAGCAACGTCTATTGAGCAAGCGTTCTGCCGATGCTCTTCTTCATCGCTATTCACGGAGGCTTGCGGATTATGATGGGACAACACTCCCGTTCCGAGTCGCTGTTCTACTACTTTCGCATTGAAGATCAGGTTCCTGAAAACCACCTACTCCGTCTCATCGACCGACACATCAGCTTCGATTTCGTTCGTGAGAAGCTGAAGGACTCCTACAGCGATACGGGCAGACCCTCGATCGATCCGGAACTCCTGTTGCGCATTCTGCTGATCGGCTATCTCTACGGCGTCACCAGCGAGCGCAAGCTGGTCGAGGAGCTGCAGATGCATCTGGCCTGGCGCTGGTTTACCGGACTCAGCTTCGATCAGGAGATTCCCCATCATTCTACGTTTTCCAAGAACCGTCATGGCCGTTTCCTCGAGTCCAATCTGTTCCAGCAGCTGTTTGAACAGATCGTGGACCGTTGCAGGGAGGCTGGATTCGTCGAGGGCGAACACCTGTCGGTCGATGGCAGCTTTATCGCCGCGAATGCCAGCCGGTCGAGCCGCATCCCGCGTGAGCAGTTGACGGAAGTGGCCCACGTGAAGGGCACGGTGCGTGAGTACTTGGCGGACCTCGAGCAAGAAAACCCGATTGAAGAACCGGCCCATCAACAAGACCAGGTATCGACGACGGATCCGGATTCGACCTATTCGACCAAGGGCGCTCGTCCGGCGGAGCTGGGGTACTTCAACAACTATCTGATCGACAACCAGAGTTGCGTAATTGTTGGCGTTCAGGCTACGTCCGCTCGACTGAGCCAGGAAAGTGCCGCGGCTCGGGAGATGATCACGCGGTCGGCGGAGAGAGGCGGGCGCTTTCCCCAGTCGGTTGCCGCCGACACGACCTATGGGAACGGTGAGCTTTTGGCCTGGTTGGAGGAACGGAACATCACTCCTTATATTCGCGTGAAAGAAAGTCCTGCTCCCAAAACCAACTTGTACGGGATCGAGAAGTTCACCTACGTTGCCGAGACGAACAGTTATCAGTGTCCCGCAGGAAAGCGACTAACCTACCTGGGAGTGAACCCGCGCAACCGAAACCATATCTATAGGGCAACGCGAAAACGGTGTCGGGAGTGTGTGCACAAATCGCAGTGCACCAGCGGACACTATCGGCAAATTGCGATCCATATCCACGAAGCGGCGCGACAAAGGGCACGAGAGCGAACGACTGCTCCGGCCTTCGCGGCCGCGCAACGCCAACGCCGGAAAGTAGAAGCACTGTTTGCGGAATTGAAGAACCAGATCGGACTGCGCAGGGTGCGCTTGCGGAGAATCAAGCATGTTCGCGAACAGTTCTTTCTCGCGGCTACAGCCCAGAACCTGAAACGACTGGCCCGCTTCCTTAGATCAAGATCTCCTGAATCAGCCACGGTGCCGGTCTGAGATAAAAAAAGAAAGCGCGATATCTCAGCAGGAAACCGCTACCTCAGTTCAACACTCCACCAGTAGGCGCCTTTTTCAACAGCCACATCCGTTCTAGAGACCAAAATATAACTACGCCTTCTGATACCCTCACTCATTTATTACCCACCCTAGAGGAGGAGACCCGATTGACACCCTGAGAACGCCGAGCGTATGGTCGATTTGAAGGGCTTTAAAGGGGAGATTATCGGCTTAAGAGGAGTATTCATGACGCCTCGAGCGCCTTTGCAGAAAATCGTGCTGATCGTCCTTTCCCTGGCCTTGATCGTTGCAGGAACCCCCGCCCCCCTCGCCGCTCAAGCGCCGCAATCGTATACACCACAAGAGCTCGACAAACTAGTGTCCCGAATAGCGCTTTATCCCGATCCCCTTCTTGCCCAAGTTCTTGCTGCGGCTACTTTCCCGGACCAGATTCCCGACGCGGCAAAATGGGCGGATGAACATCACTACCTCAGGGGCGACGATCTGGCGAGAGCCATTGCTGCGGACCACCTGCCCTGGGATCCCAGCGTACAAGCGTTGCTCCCATTTCCTTCCGTGTTGCAAATGATGGCGTCCGATATGAACTGGACAACCGAGTTAGGCAACGCCTTTCTCGCTCAGCAGCAGGACGTGATGGATGCCGTTCAAAGAATGCGGAAAAAAGCCAGGGACTACGGCTACCTGCGAAGCAATGCGGAGGTTGTGGTTTCAGGCGATCCGTATGTCACTATCGTGCCGGTGAATCCAGACTTTATCGTTGTTCCTGTTTATGATCCTCTCGTCGTATTTGCCCCGCCTCCGCCTGGATTCTTTGTCGGTGGCGCGATCGTGTTCGGGTTTGGCGTCACGCTCGGCTTTGCATTTCACCCCTGGGGCTGGGAACCACTCGCTTCGTGTGGGATCGGCACGAAGTGTTCATCGCCAATACGCGTTAATTGGGTCAATCGCGCCACTTATGTTCGTCATTACGATGCCGCGTTTCATCGTTGGGCGGGGCCTCGCGGTGTGGAGCAGCACGAACTGATACGGCGCGACGAGGCTGAACGCAACGCAGCTCGTTTGGGTCATGTGCGCCCACCCGAGATACATCACGCAGCGCCGGGCCATCACCACTAGTTAGAGGCGCGCTCCGCCCCAGCTTTTTCCGAGCGTCGGCCTATGGCTTGCTCGATGCTCGCGGAGAAGTTTGCCTTAAGCCTCGTTGAAAAAGTTCGGGTCAAGACAATGAAAGTAACATGCAAGCTCTTCACGGCAAACTGGAGCGACTATGAACGGCCTTCTAAAGCAGGCGATGTCGCTTTCACTCGTCGACAAGTGCGTCGCTGCGGTTGTCGGCATTTTGCTTATTCACGCCACTTTTCGTGTCCTCGAACAAACGCTGCCACGCCGCTTCGGTCGGGCCAATTCTCGCTATCGGGTCCGCAAATTCATCGTCTTCTCTGGTTACATCACGATTCTGCTTTTTCTCGCCCTGCTGTTTGAAGATCATTTAGGGCGCCTCAGCTTCGCCATTGGGATAATCGGGGCGGGCGTCGCGGTAGCTTTGCAAGACGTGCTGGCCAGCATCGCCGGCGCCTTCACCATCGGTTTCTCAAAGCTGTACATGGCGGGCGACAGGGTTCAGATCGGCGATACAGGAGGCGACGTGATCGATATCGGTCTCCTGCGAACCACTCTGATGGAAACAGGGAATTGGGTCAGCAAGGATAAGTACAACGGTCGGATCGTTCGCGTTCCCAATAGCGCCGTCTTAAAAGGCCCCATTTTCAACTATTCGCAAGGGTTCCAATTTGTCTGGGACGAAATTAATGTGGTTCTCACAACCGGCAGCGATTGTGAGCTTGCGAGAAACATGCTTACACGAGTAGCCAAGGAAGTGATCGGGGATTATCTGGCCGAAGTGCAGATTTCGTGGAACGCGGTGAGCGACTATTATGAAACCATAAATCCTTCGTTAGAGCCTGCGATCACACTCGTAGTGAACGGTGGAAAGCTGGAATTCGGCGTCAGTTACATCGTCGACTACACCAAACGCAGCGCCGTGGAAGATCAGCTATTCAGGAAAATTGTACAGGAAGTCGCGAATAGCAACGGCAAGCTCATATGGGCTGCCACTCTGGCTGTCGCGATTCCCGCGACGACACTGAGCGCGACCGCACCGCAACCGTCGTCCGCCACCGAGGGGGCGGCAAAGGCGGCGACCTCCAATTGACCGAATCACTCGGCAGGAGGTGCTTCATGGCGGGCGGCCCACCGTTCTTATATTTTCCCGCGTTATTACAATCGTCGGTTGTCGAAAATTTCGCTTCGCTCAGCGATCCAGCTTTGAATGGTTAGGCGCGCCTCGGCAGGGTGTTCGAAGAACGCTATACCTGTCCCAATTCCCTTTTGAACGTGGGCGACGCGACACCAGGTCTCAAAGATTTCTCCATCTTGTTCAATTCTGATCCGCATGACGGTGTTTGCGGGAAGGCGATCAACCGATTCGACTGAAAGCAGCCTCTCAGGCTGATGTCGGAGGTTCTGCAGGAGACTTCTGTTTGCGTAAGCGGTTCTACGATTGCCGCGGGAGCGGCAAAAGGATATCGCGGTATTGATCGTTTTTGGGCGAACCGTGCACGGTTTCCACGTCGCCAGGCCGAATGGCGCGCGATCTGATAACTGGCTTCGCGTAAGCCTTTTTCATTTGATTGGAGACCCTATGGATAGTGACGTCCAAGCCCAGATCGTTTCATCGCGCCGTGATTGTTACGTCAGGCGAAGTCCGGCAAAAACAGCACGTTCTTGCCCAGGATGACGGAGTGGCGGGTGGCCCACTCTTCGCCCCGCCTTCGGCGGGAAGGGTGGGATGGGTTTGAGTTGGTGTCGGAGTCGGAAAAATCTGCGGAGGAGAATTTCAAATTGGAAATTTAAAATTTCAGATTGTAAGGCGAAAGCAGATCCCTCGACTGCGCTCGGGATGACATGCAAGTGACGCTAAGGCGAAAGAAACAAAGGCCAGTACAAAAGCGCCGGCCGGAGGCCAGCGGTACGAAATTCAAAAA